>NZ_LRHX01000015.1:0-8826 GCF_001758645.1 Janthinobacterium sp. MP5059B
CGTCCTCTCAGACCAGCTACTGATCGATGCCTTGGTAGCTTTTACCTACCAACTAGCTAATCAGATATCGGCCGCTCCACGAGCATGAGGTCTTGCGATCCCCCACTTTCATCCTTAGATCGTATGCGGTATTAGCGTAACTTTCGCTACGTTATCCCCCACTCTAGGGTACGTTCCGATATATTACTCACCCGTTCGCCACTCGCCACCAGAGCAAGCTCCGTGCTGCCGTTCGACTTGCATGTGTAAGGCATGCCGCCAGCGTTCAATCTGAGCCAGGATCAAACTCTTCAGTTTAATCTCTGTTACTTTGCCCTTTTACAGGCATGGTCGAACTATTTAACTAGTTCAAACCCCTCGCATTGCGAGGTGTTTGCTCACTCAAAAAACTGACAGGCCACTACTTTCGTAGCGCCTATTTCATTATTTCTTGTGAACATTTGATATTTTAAGTTTTACGCCAATCCGAAGATTGACGCTGCACTTACATCAAATGCCCACACTTATCGACTGTTAATTGTTAAAGAACTGTATTTGGTTACTGCTTTCGCGCCATCGACAAAGCGTTGTGTTTGTCAGCTGCGAAGAAGGAAGAGTATGAAGCATTTCAGCACAATCGTCAACACCTTCTTTTCTACTACCCAGCCCCTGAAGGCTGTCCCTTTTGTGCCGCAAACTAGTGCGTCTCATTGGGGAGGCGAACTATAGCAAAGCCGCCCATGGGCGGCAAGCTTTATTTCAGCAATTCGGCAATTGCAATGCCCACATCGGTCGTACTGGCGCTGCCGCCCATGTCCGGTGTTCGCGGGCCATGCTCAAGCACCTTCTCAATGGCGCGCAAAACCGCGTCATGCGCGGCCGTGTAATTGGCGTCACCATTACCGAGGAAGTCCAGCATCATGGCGCCCGACCAGATCATGCCGATCGGGTTGGCGATATTCTGGCCATAGATATCGGGTGCGGATCCGTGCACGGGCTCGAAGACAGAGGGGAACGTGCGTTCCGGATTGATATTGGCCGATGGCGCGATGGCAATCGTTCCCGTGCATGCAGGGCCCAGGTCGGACAGAATGTCGCCAAACAGATTCGACGCAACCACCACGTCGAAGCGCTCGGGACTGAGCACGAAACGGGCCGCCAGGATGTCGATATGGTATTTATCCCAGTGGACATTGGGAAAGCTGGGGCCCATCGCCTCCACCCGCTCATCCCAATACGGCATGCTGATGGCGATACCGTTCGACTTGGTCGCCGATGTCAGGTGTTTTTTAGGCCGGCTTTGCGCCAGCTCAAACGCATACTTCAGGATGCGGTCAACGCCCTTGCGCGTAAACACGGATTCCTGCAGCACCGTTTCGCGTTCCGTCCCCTCGAACATGCGCCCGCCCACGGACGAATATTCTCCTTCCGTATTTTCACGCACCACATAGAAATCGATATCGCCCGGCTTCTTGTTCGCCAGCGGGCACGGCACACCCGGCATCAGGCGCACGGGCCGCAAGTTGACGTATTCGTCGAACTCGCGCCGGAATTTTAGTAACGAACCCCACAGCGAGATATGATCCGGTACCTTGTCCGGCCAGCCGACGGCACCAAAATAGATGGCGTCGAAATCCTTGAGCTGGGCAAACCAGTCCGAGGGCATCATCTGACCGTGCTCGAGGTAGTAGTCGCAATTCGCCCACTCCATGGCCGTGAACTGCAGGTCGATATTGAAACGGCGCGCGGCAGCCTCGACGACACGCAGCCCTTCCGGCATGACTTCATTGCCTATGCCGTCGCCGGCGATGACTGCGATTCTGTGTGCGGGCATGAGGTTCTCCTGTTTATAGATGGATGCGTTGATGATACTGGCGCCGCATCAGAATACAATCAGGGTATTCATGACCTCAGTATCCACATTTCGTGCTCAATCGATGAAACATACGCCGCTGCTGGAAGATTTACGCCTGTTTTGCCAGGTCGCCCATAAAACCAGTTTCGCCGCCACGGCGCTGGAACTGGGTATTTCCAAGGCGGTCGTCAGCAAGCGCATCGGCATGCTGGAAGCGGCGCTAGAAGTACGTTTGCTGCACCGGACCACACGCAGGGTCAGCGTCACCGATCACGGCGAGATCGTGCGGCAATGGGCGCAGCGCATCCTGGAAGATGTCGAACAGATGGGGGAAGCGGTAGCACAGTCGAAATTGCAGCCGCGGGGCCTACTGCGCATCTGCTCCAGTTCCGGCTTCGGGCGCAACCGGCTCGGTCCCGCCCTCTCCCAGCTGGCACGGCAATATCCAGACTTGAAAATACAGCTGGAATTGCTCGACCGTCCCGTCGACCTGCTGGGCGAGGGTTTCGATCTCGACATTCGCATCGGCGTGGTGCGCGAGCCAGACCTGATCGCCCACCGCATTGCCAGCAATCAACGCGTACTGTGCGCCGCCCCCTCCTATCTGGCACAACGCGGAACGCCGGACACGCTGGCGCAATTGCGCGAGCATGACTGCATCGTCATCCGCGAGCGTGACCTGGATGGGCGACGCTGGAAACTGCAGGGTCCGCAAGGGTCGGAAACGGTGAAGGTCGATGGGCCGCTATCGGCCAATAATGGCGAGATCGTCCATCAATGGGCGCTGGACGGCCACGGCATCATCTTGCGTTCGGCATGGGATGTGGAAAGCAGCCTGGCGCAAGGCAAGCTGGTGCGCATTTTGCCCGCGTATCATCAGGTCGCCGATGTGTGGGCGGTGACCACTTCGCGGCTGTCGAACTCGGCCAAGGTCAGGGCCTGCGTGCAATTTCTGGAACGGTGGCTGCAATCCCGCGCCTGATAAGCTATACCAGACGCGCCACATCCGGATACAGACGCGCCAGGGTATCGGAGGTGATGGACGACATGACGGGCAAGACGCGCTCGGCGGCCTGCTCCGGCGATTTTTCCCGGCGCACCTCTTTCCACAGCTCGGCCAATGCGCCTTCATGGCGCGCCACCGCCTGCTCGACCTCATCCTGCCAGAAAGCCGGCGCCTCGCTTTCCACGAAATTGCCGCGGCCGCGGCCAAAGTGCGCCACCGCCAGGTAGCGCAGCACGCCCGCCACCACCAGGGTGCGCAAAAAGGCATCCGTGAATTGCATAGTGGGTTCATTGCGGTCCGTGCCGGAATTAAAGCCCCAGGCAGCGCCGGCAAACGTCAGCGCACCGACCACGCCACCAAGCAAGGCGCCCGTGCCCAAAGTCAGGCCGCCGGAAATCAGGTCGGCCGACAGCCCCGTCGCCGCGCCGGAAATCATGGCACCCAATAACCCCGCTTGCGCCTTGTCGATCGGCGCGCGCACGGCAAAATTTTCCCGTATCCGGCTATTGATCTTATGCGCATCGGTCGGATCGAGTTTGTGCAAGATCAAGAGCTCACGCGTGGTCACGCCGCTGTGCGTATTGAGCCGTGCCACCAGGCTGGCCATCGCCTTTTCCTGGCGTTGCTGCTCTGCATTCTTACCGATGCCCACTACCTGCAAGGCCGATTTCAGCAAGCCCTTGGAGCCGAGCTCGATGGCTTCGCGATCCTGCCCTGCCACTGCCAGTTGCGTGGCCAGCAAATGCATGGCTTGCTGGAAACGCGCCGTATTCTGCTCTTGCCAGGCAGAAAACAGACGCGCATAGCCGGCTTGCTGCGACTGCGGCAACAATTTACCCACGGCTTCGTAAAACACGCGCTCATGAACCCAGCAGCGGGCAAAGGCATCGAGCGCCAGGACATCGCGCACGATGGGATACTGCTGCAAATGCTCGCGCCAGCGCGCTTGCTCGCCGTGCTCCTCATTGCCAGGACGCGGCGGCCCCACCTGATTGAGCAAGACCACCACCGGCTTATCCAGCCAGGCGAGGATTTTCATTTCTGCCGGCAAGTAGCCCGCATCCTTGGGATGTTCCGAGGAATTCACCAGGTACAGCACCACGTCGGCAGAGTCCTTGGCCGTACGCAGCGCCTGCTGGCTGAGCCAGAACGGGCGGTCGCGGTAACGGTCCAGCACTTCGCGCAGGAACCAGCCGATGGGATTGCCCGACTGGCCCAGGCGCTTGAGCAGGCGCACGGAGTCGCCAAAGCCAGGCGTGTCCCACAATTGCAAGGCATCGCCCTGCGGCGTGGCCAGCAAAGTATGCGATTCCGCAAACACGGTCACGTGGGCCGCATCGCGCACTTCGCCAATGTCCACGCCCACTAAAGTGCGCGCCAAGGTCGTCTTGCCATTATTCGTGTGCGAAATCAGCGCAAACTGAATCTGTACCGCATCATCCTGCACATTTTTATTTACATTCACACTCATGCTGCTGCCGATACTTTCAGCCCGACACCGGCATCGAGCGGGTGCAAGGCAGGATTGAGCAAATTGACCAGGGTGGCCGTGGTTTTGTGGAACTGGCAGAACTGTTGCCACAAGGCGATTCTTTCCGCCAGGCGGGCGGCATTATCTACCTGCTCGCCCGCGCGTTCCAGGTAGCTGGATTCGTCGATCAGTACAGCGATGCCGCGTGCCGACGATTGCGCCAGGTAATCGAGGAAGGCGCCGTGGTTTTCCTTTTCCGGCGTCGCCGTCAGGTTGAACAGCACGGCCGTGATATTGACTTGTGGATCATTCAAGTCCGTGTCGCGCAAGACGTCCTGCGGCTCCTCGCCATACGACGTCGATGGACGCAGCATCATGCGGCCCTGCTCGCCGAACAGCATGAGGGAGATTTGCGCCAGGCCCTTGTGACGTGCCTCATCGACAGTAAAGCTGTACGGCAAGACACGCAGCATGCCGCCAGTTACCACGCCGATGCTTTCATTAAGCTTGCGGAAATACGGTTGATCGAGATCCAGCGGAAAATGCTTGGCCAGGCGCGCAGCGCGCCAGTTGTTGACCAGTGCCAGTATCAGGCGGGGAACGACCACCAGCAGGAAAATCGTTGCCGCATATAAATGCACCCAGCGTGCGCCGCCTTCGACGGTCGTCGTTTGCGGGAAGCGCAGCGCTTCGATTTCCGCCAGCGAAAAGCCTTGCAAATGAAACAGGGCAATAGCCGGCGCAAACAGGGTCGAAAGCAGGCTGTGCACCTGGCTGGCATTCAAAAAAGTGCTTTCCCAACCGGCCGCGTATTGCGACAGGAAGCCGCGCGCGTACAGTGAAGCGACGGCGCCGATGGCAAACATGGCGGCGCTCAGGTGAATGGTACGACTGAGGCGCGCGGCCGTCAGCTTGGCGCTCAAGTGCGCCCATTCCCCCATAAAACTGAGCAAGCCCGAGGACAAGGCGTGCGGCAGCTTGCGCGGCAACGCCAGGCGGCCCACGCTCAGGTGGCGCACCAGTCCCGCCTTCGGCCAGCCGAGGGAGTGCGAGGGGATGCATAGCCAGATCAGCAAGCCCAGGTAGACCAGCACATTCCAGGCGATGATCAGCAGCAAGGGCGCCGACAGCAGATCCACGCGATGGGGATCCGTGATGCGGTCCAGCCCGGCACCCAGCAGCAGTGCCAGCAAGGGCAATGTCAGCGCCAGGGTCTTCATGCCGTTACGGCGTTTCGCGAAGGCAGCAAAAGCGGGCGTGCGCTCGGTGATGCGCTTGAGGATCAGCTCGGAGCGCTGCTGCAGGAAATCGTCACCTGTCACTTCGGCCTGCTTGCCCGAAGCTTGCCACTGCGCAAGCTCACGCGCGCTGCGGCTGGCATACATGCGGTCATCCTCGCTGAGGACTTCTTTTTTCTGGTCGGCCGTCTCGATAGCACGGACCAATACCACTTCTCTCGCAATCTGCTCGTTCATGGTGCTCCTGTTTTTGTATGAAACGACAACTAGACAGGCAGATTGTGACGTACTTTTGTGTTTCAGGCCAACGCGTCCTCGGCTCGGAACAAATTATGCAGCAGATAGATCAGGAAAGAAGCGATCCAGGCAGACCACAAGGTGTGCGTAAAAAATTGCTTACCTTGTAACTGCTGCTGCCAGCCTGCCGCCAAACCGCACAGCAACATGACACTGGCGAACAAAAATGCCGTGCGTGGCCGTCCGGGCAGGCAGAACAATGGCAAGGCCAGCATCCACCAGGCAGTGTTCGCATGCGTGGCGGGCAAGCAGACCATGGCAGATGCGCTAGCCGGCAATGTTTCCAGCAGGCGCGTATACGGTTGCAGTCCACCATAGCGCAGCAAATCCGTGGGGCAAGGCACATCGCTGAAGGAAGAGAGCAAATAGATGCTTAGCGGCACCAAGATGGCCGACAGGGCCACCACGCGCAAGGCGCTGCGGCGTGAGGCAGACCAGGCCAGCGGACGCTGCGTGTCCCAGACCGCCAGGACTATCGCTGCCGCGGCCAGCAAGGTCATGCAGCACTGGAAACCGCGCGCCCACGCGCTGTCAGCGCCGGCAAATTGCCCACGCGCACCGTCGAACATACTGTCGGCGATCATGAGGTCGAGATTGCTGTAATTGCCGATCCAGAGTATCAGCATGGCCGAGAGCATCAAGGCGCTATCGATGCCTGTGGGAGTTTTGACGAGTTTAAGCTTGGCCAACATGGGTGTACACATTTACTTGATGAGATGAAAGGGACTGGCCACTCAAGAGCAGCAGCCATGCAAGTCATCGTACAGTGTCAATATGAAGAGAACATGACGGTGCCCGCCGCGGGCAACACGGAAGGGGCAAGATGGATATTTTGGGCATCTTACAAGTGTCGACCTGAATTACGCGTCAAAGGTGTTCTGGCATTCCCGCAAAAAAGGTGCGCAGCCGATAACTTCGGCCAACTCCGCCATACGTACAGTAAAAATGTGCACAAAACAAAGCACCAGACGAAAAAAAACCCCACCATTGCTGGCGGGGTTTTTCTCTTACTGCGAATAACAAGCCTGACGATAACCTACTTTCACACTGGTTGCAGCACTATCATCGGCGCAAAGTTGTTTCACGGTCCTGTTCGGGATGGGAAGGGGTGGGACCAACTTGCTATGGTCATCAGGCATAACTTGTACTGGCGTTTGTCTCCTGTGGGACGACAAAGCCTGAATCTGGAAGAAGCAAAGATTGGGGTAATGACTGGTAGTATCAACACACACGCAACGTTGTACCGTCTCATCCTCTGTACCTGCTAAGGTTATAGGGACAAGCCGTACGGGCAATTAGTACTGGTTAGCTTAATGCATTACTGCACTTCCACACCCAGCCTATCAACGTCCTGGTCTCGAACGACCCTTCAAAGAGCTCAAGGCTCTGGGAAATCTCATCTCAAGGCAAGTTTCCCGCTTAGATGCTTTCAGCGGTTATCTCTTCCGAACTTAGCTACCCGGCAATGCCACTGGCGTGACAACCGGTACACCAGAGGTTCGTCCACTCCGGTCCTCTCGTACTAGGAGCAGCCCCCTTCAAATTTCCAACGCCCACGGCAGATAGGGACCAAACTGTCTCACGACGTTTTAAACCCAGCTCACGTACCACTTTAAATGGCGAACAGCCATACCCTTGGGACCGGCTACAGCCCCAGGATGTGATGAGCCGACATCGAGGTGCCAAACTCCCCCGTCGATATGAACTCTTGGGAGGAATCAGCCTGTTATCCCCAGAGTACCTTTTATCCGTTGAGCGATGGCCCTTCCATACAGAACCACCGGATCACTATGTCCTACTTTCGTACCTGCTCGACTTGTCAGTCTCGCAGTTAAGCACGCTTATGCCATTGCACTATCAACACGATGTCCGACCGTATCTAGCGTACCTTCGAACTCCTCCGTTACACTTTAGGAGGAGACCGCCCCAGTCAAACTGCCTACCATGCACTGTCCCCGATCCGGATAACGGACCAAGGTTAGAACCTCAAACAAACCAGGGTGGTATTTCAAGGTTGGCTCCACGAGAACTAGCGTCCCCGCTTCAAAGCCTCCCACCTATCCTACACAGATTGGTTCAAAGTCCAATGCAAAGCTACAGTAAAGGTTCATGGGGTCTTTCCGTCTAGCCGCGGGTAGATTGCATCATCACAAACATTTCAACTTCGCTGAGTCTCGGGAGGAGACAGTGTGGCCATCGTTACGCCATTCGTGCAGGTCGGAACTTACCCGACAAGGAATTTCGCTACCTTAGGACCGTTATAGTTACGGCCGCCGTTTACTGGGACTTCAATCAAGAGCTTGCACCCCATCATTTAATCTTCCAGCACCGGGCAGGCGTCACACCCTATACGTCCACTTTCGTGTTTGCAGAGTGCTGTGTTTTTATTAAACAGTCGCAGCCACCAGTTTATTGCAACCCTTTCACCCTCATGGAGTAAACCAATCAAGCTACCGGGGCGTACCTTTTCCCGAAGTTACGGTACCAATTTGCCGAGTTCCTTCTCCCGAGTTCTCTCAAGCGCCTTAGAATACTCATCTCGCCCACCTGTGTCGGTTTGCGGTACGGTCTCGTATGACTGAAGCTTAGAGGCTTTTCTTGGAACCACTTCCGATTGCTTCGTGAACAAGTTCACTCGTCTCAACCCCTTGAATTCCGCGCCCGGATTTGCCTAAGCGCCTTCTATGAGCCAAAAACCAACTATTCCAACAGTTGGACAACCTTCCGCGATCCGTCCCCCCATCGCATCATACGACGGTGCAGGAATATTAACCTGCTTCCCATCAGCTACGCATCTCTGCCTCGCCTTAGGGGCCGACTCACCCTGCTCCGATGAACGTTGAACAGGAAACCTTGGGCTTACGGCGTGGAGGCTTTTCACCCCCATTATCGCTACTCATGTCAGCATTCGCACTTCTGATACCTCCAGCATCCTTTACAAGACACCTTCGCAGGCTTACAGAACGCTCTCCTACCATAT
>NZ_LRHX01000016.1:0-1276538 GCF_001758645.1 Janthinobacterium sp. MP5059B
GCACGTAGTTGCCCGCATCGGCGCCCGTCAGCTGGCCCGTCGCCACCTGGTAATCGACCACCTTGCCAGTACCGACATGCTTGTCGCGGAAGCTGCCCTGCAAGCCGGCCATGCTGACCTGATCGCCCGTCACCAGGCCTTCGAAGTAGCCGTTCAGGCCCGCTTGCAAGGTGCCGTCATAGACGCGGCTTTGCGCGCCCGTGACGCCATAGTTCAGCACGCGCGCCGTGATGTCGGCCATCGTGCTGCCCGCATTTCCATTCAGCACGTAGTTGCCCGCATCGGCGCCCGTCAGCTGGCCCGTCGCCACCTGGTAATCGACCACCTTGCCAGTACCGACATTCTTGTCGCGGAAGCTGCCCTGCAAGCCGGTCATGCTGACCTGGTCGCCCGTCACCAGGCCCTCGAAGTAGCCGTTCAGGCCAGCTAGCAAGGTGCCGTCGTAGACGCGGCTTTGCGCGCCCGTGACGCCATAGTTCAGCATGCGCGCCGTGATGTCGGCCGTCGTGCTGCCCGCATTTCCATTCAGCACGTAGTTGCCCGCATCGGCGCCCGTCAGCTGGCCCGTCGCCACCTGGTAATCGACCACTTTTCCGGTGCCCACATGCTTGTCGCGGAAGCTGCCCTGCAAGCCGGTCATGCTGACCTGATCGCCCGTCACAAGGCCTTCAAAGTAGCCGTTCAGGCCAGCCTGCAAAGTGCCGTCGTAGACGCGGCTTTGCGCGCCCGTGACGCCATAGTTCAGCACGCGCGCGCTGATGTCCGCCGTGCCGTCCGCCGTGGTCGCGGCCAGGCTGTAGTTGCCCAGTTCATTGCCGCCCAGGGCCAGGCCGCTGGCATGCACGGCCTTGCCGTTGCCTGCATTCTTGTCGAGGAAGGCGGCGCTGCCACTGATGCTGATGTTGTCGCCCGCCACCACATTGCCCAGCACAAAATTGGCGCCGTCGTAACCCAGGGTGCCGTCATAGATCTTGCCATTGCCGCCGATGCTCACCGTCAGCGCGCGCGGCGTGATGGCGAAAGTCGTCGTGCCGCCCAGGCTGATGTCGTACTTGGTCGACCACAGGCCTGTCGCTGCATAGCTGCCCACATTGCGCGCGTTGCTGCCGTAGCCGAGGCTGCCATTTACGCCCGTGTCGCCGTCGATCAATCCCACATAGCCGATCGAACCGAGGAAGGCAGCCAACTGGCCATCGTAGACCTTGCCCGCAGCATTGCCAGAAAGGTTCACTTGCAGCGGTTTCAGGAAAGCCTTCAGCATCGGCGTCGTGTAGCCATCGTAGATGCGCCACACGCTGCTGAAATTGTAGTCGTTGAACATGCCCTGCTGCTTCATCTGCGCCGTGCTGCGTCCGCTGGAACCACCGCCATCCATCAGCACCAGCGATGTTTCATAATTAAAAAAACCATAGCTGAACGGGGAACCGGAAGACACGCGGCCGGCTACCGCGCCCACTGCCGCATAGCCGCTGCCAGTCACGGCGCCACTGCTGAAGACATGGCTGACGCTGCCCGTGCTTTCGCCGACCAGCCCGCCCATGTTTTCCCAGGCGAGAATGGGATCGGCAACGCCGGCCCGGCCCACGGCACCGCTGGCATACGCATCATCGATGCTGCCGCCGTTCAGGCCCACCAGGCCGCCGATGCTGCGTGCGCCAGTGACATTGCCGGTGGCATAAGACTGGCTCAGCGCGCCCTGGTTATTGCCAACCAGGCCGCCGATCATTTCACGCGCGCCCGTCACCACGCCGGTGGCATACGAGGTCGTGATGCTGGCGCCGGACGCATTCAATCCCGCCAGGCCGCCGATGGCGCCGCCGCCATCGGCATTGATGCCGGTGACGGCGCCGCTGCTGGCGGACAGCGTGATGGCGCCCCCGTTGCTGCCCACCAGGCCGCCAACATTGCGCTGGCCACTGACGGCCATGCTGCTGTTCACGCCATCGATATTGCCGCTGACGACCTCGCCCGCCAGCGCGCCCACGTTGGCCGTACCGGTGACGCTGCCGCCGCTCAGGGTCAGGTTGCGCAAGGTGCCGCCCTGGATGGTGCCAAACAGGCCTGCCGCCGAACCGGACGCCAGGCTGCGGTCGATTTTCAAGTTACTGAGAGTAAATCCGGCGCCATCGAACACGCCGGAAAAACCGCTGCCGCTGCCGGCGATCGGCACAAAACCCTGGCCATCGTTCCAGTTCGCGGTGCCGCTGGCGTCGATATTGCCCGCCAGGCGATAGCTGTTGCCAAGGCCGAGGCTGCCGATGCCTTGCAAGCCATGGATATCGGCGATCAGATAGGGCGAGGACGAACCGCCGTCGCCGCCTGCCGCGCGCAGGAAGCTCCCCTGCGCGATGCTGAAACCGCGCGCGGAAAACGCGGGCAGGCTGGCGCTGTTCTGCACCCAGCGGCCGCCATCGAGCAGGAAGTCGCCGCCCGCGCTGACGGCGCCGCTCGCGCTGATGTTATTGCCGGAAGCCAGGGTCAAGCCCTTGGCCACGCTGAGGGGGCCGTTCAGGTTGATATTGCCGCCCGTGCGCAGCACAAGCTGGTTCAACTCGCCTTGCGACGCCAAGTCCATCGCGCCCACGAGATTGACGACCCCGGTAAAACTGTCGCCGCCCACCTGCACGGTGCCGGCGCTGATGGTCTTCAATTCCGCTTCGCTCAAACCCAGGCTGCCGGCATTGTCCGCCGCGCCGGTGCCCAGGGTGATGGCGCCCACGCTGGAACGGCGGTTCAGGCTGACGGTGCCACCCGCCGTGGCCGCTATCGATTGCGCCCCGCCGCCCAGGCTCATATTGTCGGCAACCAGATTGACCGCGCCGGCGGACAAGCCGCCGCCACTGGCGAGCGACAGCAAGCCGCCGGCCGTGGCGGTGATACTGCTGCCGTCCTGGCGCAGCGCCAGCGTGTTCGAGACGAGCACATTGCCGCCGCTTTCGAGCACCAGGTTTTTCACGCCGCCGTCCGCCGCGACCGTTGCCAGGTCGATCGCCTGCTCCACCGTCAGGTCGCCGCCTGCAGCGCTGCCGATATGCACGCTGCCGGCGGCGATGCGGTTCAGTTCGGCGTTTGTCAGGCGCAGGCCGCTGCCAGGCTTGTCACCCAGCGCGATCTGCCGTCCCGCGCTGAACGCTTGCAGGGTCACCCCGGCATTGCCGGCGGCGCCGCCAACATTGATGGCGCCGTTGATGCTGATGTTGTCCGCCTCCAGCAGCACCGTCTGACCGGTGACGCCACTGCCCAGCAGCTGATCGCCGCTGCCCGTCAGGTCGATGGATCCACCGGCGACATTCGCGCGCAAGGTCAAATTGCCGTTGCCGACATTCACGGAGCCGACGCCAAAAGTGACGCCGGCGCCGGACAACCGTACGTCGCCATTGCCGCTGCCGAGCGCCGCGTTCAGATTCACATTCGAGCCGGCGCCATAGGCCATGCCAGCGGCCGCATCATTGGCCGACAGCGTGATATGGCCGCCATTGGTGGTGATGGGCGCATTGACATTGATGATCTCGCCCGCCTGCGCCGTCAAGCCCACGCCTTGCTGCGCGATGTTGATGGCGCTATTGAAATTGATGCGGTGCAGGGCCTGCAGCGTGACGTTGCTGCTGGCGCCGGAAATGAGGTCGGCGCCGATGCTGGCGTTGCCGGTGGCCGGAGAGTCGGCGAATTGATCGAAGGAACTCAGCTGGCCGCCCGAACCGGCGACCACGGTGATATCGTAAGGATCGAGCAGCCAGTTGCCGCGCTTGCCATGCGCCGCGCTGGTATTGACGCGGATGCCATCGACGGCCAGGTAATGGCCGGATGTTTCCACGAAGCCCCCGTCGCCGCCCTGCGCACCGCCGCGCGCGGAAATGCTGCCGTGTACCTGGGCCGATTCATTGCCCCAGGCGATGACCTTGCCGCCGTTGCCACCATGGACGGCATCGGCATTGACGCTGGCGTCCTTGCCGACGAGCACCTGCCGCGCATTCTGCACGGCCGCGTTCTTGCCCTGGTAGTCGCCGCCCAGCAAGACCGTGCCGCCGCCCGTGGCGCCGCTGGCGTCGATTGCCGCGTTGCCCAGCAAACCCACCTGCTCGCCCAGCACCTGGATGTCTCCCCCCTTGCCCACCGCGCTAGTGGCACTGGTGACGCTGCCCGCCTCGAGCAACGCCTTGCCGCTGGCCTTGAGCACGATCCTGCCATTCTCGCCGACGACGGCGCTGTTGGCGTTGAGCACGCCGCGCTGGCTGACCAGCGCGCCGGCCATGCCGATGCTGCCGCCCTGGGCGATGATCTGGCCCAGGTTCAGGGCCTGGTCCGCTGGTGCCGAGACCAGCACGCGCAATTGCGGATTGCCGGGGTCGGCCAGCTGCACGCTGCGTCCGGCCGCCAGGATCACTTCGCCATTTGGCGCCGTGATGATGCCCGTGTTTTCCACGTTCGGCGCGATCAGCAGCACTTGCCCGCCCTTGCCCGCGTTGATGGTGCCCGCATTGCTGACGGCACCGGCCACGCCGGCGGCCGTGAACTGGCGCTTGCCGGCCAGGAAATCCTCGTTCGTCATGCCCAGACTGGACGCCACCAGCCCGTTCACGTCCACTTTCGCGCCCTGGCCAAAAACGATGCCGTTCGGGTTGATCAGGAAGACCTTGCCGTTCGATTCGAGCGCGCCCAGGATCTTGCTGGGGTCTTGTCCCGTGATGCGGTTGAGTACGGCGCTATTGCCGTTTTGCTGGATGAAACGCGTGATTTCGCCCGCATGGATGGAAAAACTCTGCCAGTTGATGATGGTGTTGGGCGTGTTCGTGATCGAGAAGATGTTGCCCTGCTGGTTGAACGTCGCCTGTCCGTTGACCACCTGCGGCAAGGCGGGGTTGGCCTGCGCCGCGCCAAAACAGCCGGCCAGCAGCAGCGCCAGCGCCGTGCGGCGCAGGGGCAGCGCAAAGGGTGACGAAAAGGATGGCGTCAGGATGAAAACGGAGGCGTGCTGGACATGGTTGTGCATGGTGTTCATCCTGATACTAGTAGGCCAAGGCGAGGCGGAAATGCAGGCGGTTGGCACCCCGCTGTCCCGTGTCGCCGCCATTGACGACATGGGCGTAATCGAGTTGCAGATTGGCATAGCGGCTCAGCAGTAAACGCAGGCCGAGGCCGCCGCTGCTGATGCCTTGCGACGCGCTTTCGCCGGGCAGCCCATGGTTGCGGCGCAGCCATGCCGTGTCATAGAACGCCAGTGCGCGGCATTGGTAGCCGAGTGCCTGGCCGCACCAGTTCGGCGTATACAGTTCCAGGTTCAGGTTGACGCCCGAATCATTCGATACCTCGCGCTCGGCAAAGCCGCGCACGGACGCGGCGCCACCGGCGCCGAACTGCTCGCCCGGCACCAAGGCATCGGGCGTGACTTGCGCGTTGACGAGCGCGCGCCATTGCCAGTCGCCGGCCAGCACGCGCCCCGAGCTGGCGCTCAGGCGCAGGGTGTTGTAGGCCGCCTTGGCATGCGCGCGCACGCGGTCGAAATCGGTTTGCGCACCATGCTTGCCACCAGGGATATTGTGCGCGAAGGTGACCGCCACGCTGGTCTCGCCCGTGGGCAAGGTCCAGTTGCCGATGTAGCTGACGCTGAGCGGATGCACGGTGACGTCGGCGCCCAGCTCCATGCCAAACAGCTGCACGCTGTTGCGATACGCCTTGTAATCGACGCCGTACACGAGCTTGGGTTCGAAATCGCCGCTGCGGGCAAAGTTCTGGTTGTAGCGGATGCCGGCCATGCTGCCCTGGCCGCTGACGGCCAGGTCGAAGATGCCGGCCGAGACGCTGCCCGAATCGACGTTCGAATAGCTGGCGAAGAAATCCATCGAGTCGCCCAGCGCATACAGCGGCAGGTGGTAGCCGGCGCCATACACGCCCACCTTGTCCGGCTTTTCCAGGCTGCTCGTGTATTGCAGGCTGGCGACATGGTCGCGGCCGAACAGGTTGGCATGCTGTAGCACCACGCCCACGTGCGTCTTGCCCGTTTGCGCATTGCCCGTATTGTCGACGTTAAGCATGGCTTTCCAGGGCTTTTCATCAGCCACCGTGACGATGGCGTCGATGGCGCCCGCCGGCTCGTCCGCTTGCAGGCGCACTTCGATCTTGCGCGCCGGGTTTTCATTGGCCAGCCTCAGGCTTTGCGACAGGGCCGGCACGTTCGGCGTCTCGCCTTCGCGCAGGGACGGCAGGGCGCGCCGCACGTTGGCCTCGTCGACATGCGCGTTGCCGCTGATGGCGAGCTTGCCCAGCGGCGTTTGCAGCACGCTCAGGCGCACCACGCCCCGTTCCAGTTCCTGCTCGGGCAATTGCACCTGCACGGCGCTGTAACCGCGCTCGCGGTAGGCCGCTTCCAGCGCCTCGACGGCGCGGGCGATGTCGGAAAAATCGCGCTGCGCGCCCGTGTAAGGTGCCAGCAAAGCTTGCACCTGCGCGGACGTGAGCAGGGTATTGCCCTGGACATCGAAGCGGCGGATCTCGAAGCGCGGCACGCCGTCTTCCTGCATGGCAGGAGCAACTTCATCCATGGGAACGGCAGCGCCGGCGGCGCCGACGGCGAACAGCAGCGCGGAACCCGCAAGCAGGTGCACCAAACGATATGTCATGTGAAGGATTTCTTGTGTAACCGGACAAGCGCGCGGCCCGCAGGCGCCAGCATGTCCGGCAATGGATTGAAGACAAATTTTAGACGGCTTTTAGTTTCCAGTCAGAAATTTCTAACATTTCTCCCTGATTTTTATCGCAGCGCAACAAACCGTGCGCCGGCGAGGGTGAAAAATGCGGCCATCGCTTGCATTTTCGGGCGCGATGGCGGGCTATTTGCTGTGCAATGCTGTCACACCATCCCAGTCGGCAGGCGGCGGCGCGTTGCGGTACTGCTCCAGGCGCGCCGCGTACAGCCGGTACAGGCCGTCATCGGGAAAGTCCGCCTGCAAGCGGGCCAGCTGCGCACCAGCCTGCTCCCAGTCGCGCGCGCGCAGCCGGACCAGCACCGCATGCCAGCGTTCCAGCTGCGCCAGCTCCGCTTTGCTGGCGTCGGCCAGCAGGCCGCGCGGCTCGAAGATGGCCACCGCTTCCTGCTTGCCCAGCACGCGTATGCGATCGAGCTCGCGGTACAGGAAATCCGGGGCGGCGGCGCGCGTGGCCTCGCCCACCACGATGCCCACGCCATACAGCTTGCTGGCGCCTTCCAGGCGCGCGGCCAGGTTGACGCTGTCGCCCATCACGGTATAGGCGCGGCGGATGCGCGAGCCCATGTCGCCCACATGCATGGAACCCGTATTGATGCCGATGCCGATGCGCAGCGCCGGCCAGCCGCGCGCACAAAACTGCCGGTTCAGCCGCGCCGCGCTGCCCTGCATCAGCAAGGCGCTGGCCACGGCCCGGCTGGCATGATCGCCAAAGGCGACGGGCGCGCCCCAGAACGCCATCACGGCGTCGCCGATGTATTTATCCAGGGTGCCGCCATGGCTGTCGCGGATATCTTCCGACATGGCCGTCAGATACTCATTGATGTATTCGCGCAGCGCGGCCGGCGCCAGCTGCTCGGAAATGGCCGTGAAACCGCGCACGTCGGCAAACAGCACCGTCAGTTCGCGGTTCTCGCCCTCCATGGTATAGCGCTGCGGATCGTCGGCCATCTCGGCCACCAGCTCGGGTGCCACATATTCGCCGAAGCGCGCCACCAGCGCGCGTCCCTTGCGCACCTCGAAAAAATAGCCCCACGCCAGGTTGGCGATGAACAGTGCAAGGATCAGCAGCAGCAGCACTGCACCGCCCAGCACCAGGTCGTGCGCGGCGTACAGGTACAGGTTGATGCCGATGGCCGCCGCCAGCGCGCCCACGGTGGCCAGCATCACGCCGGCCGGCGGCAGCACTGCCAGGGCGCCCGCCAGCAGCAGGCCACACAGCACGATCTGCACCAGTTCCAATGCCAGCGCATAGTCGGGCCGCGCCTTGAAGCGCCCGTCGAGCATGGACTTGATCAGGTTGGCGTGCACCTCCACCCCCGGATACTCGGCATTCACGGGCGTGGCGCGGATATCGTTCAGGCCGGGCGCCGTGGTCCCCACCAGCACGATGGCGCCCTTCAGCAGCGCGGGCGGGACCGTGCCGGCCAGCACGTCGGACGCCGAGACGTAGCGGAAGGCGCCGCCATCGGGGCCGCCCGTGCCGCGGTACTGCACCGTGGTCGTCAAGGCTTCGCCCACGGGGATCGCCATCGCGCCGCGCGGGGTGAACAGCATGAGGTGTTCGAGTCCGCCGTTGGCCAGTTCGCGCGCCGACAGGGTGTCGGCCGTGCCCGTGAAGCGGGGAGCGATGGCGCGCGCCTGCAGGTAGACGGCGACGGTGGCCAGCGACAGCGAAGGATAGTAGCCGTCGCCGATGCGCTGCAACAGGGTCGAGGAACGCACCACGCCATCGGCATCGGTCAGGGCCGTGAAGATGCCGGCGCCTTGCGCGGCCGCCTGCAGGGGCGCGATATTGGCTTCGTAGCCGCGCGCCACATAGGCCGTGACGCTGCGCCCGTTCAAATCGGCCACGGTGAAGGCCGGCTTGGGCAGCACGCCCTTCCTTTGCTGCTCCGAGACGCTGTAGCCGAGCACCACGGGCTGGCCGCGCATGGCCTCGGCAAACAGGCCGTCGTAATCCATGGCGGGGCGCAGTTTTTCCAGCTGCGCCGGCAAGCCGGCCACGCCCGCCAGTTCGCCATGCGCCAGGCCTTGCAGCACGGCGTAGCCGGAACTGGTGTCCGCTTCGGGAAACGCGATATCGAAGCCCAGCGCAGACACGCCGTAATGGCCGGTGAGCTGGCGTACCAGACGCGCCTGGATATCGCGGCTCCAGGGAAAACGGCCCACCCGGGCCAGGCTTTGCTCGTCGATGTCGACGATGACGATGCGGCGGTCGAGCTGCGGCTTTTCCGCGCGCATGCGCCAGTCGCCCAGCATGGCGTCCAGGCGCGCGATGTTGTCGTTGCCGGCCAGGCACAGCACGGCCGCCGCCAGCGTCAGCAGTATGCCCAGCAAGCAACGCGCCCCATGCTTGCGCAAGGCCAGCGACGGCTTCAAGGGGTATAGCCTGGAATGGCCGCCTCGTCGACGGCATCGATCTGGCTCGGATGCATGTGCTTTTCAGCGAAGGTCAGATAGACTTTGCTGCGGATGAAGACGTCGAACAGCTCCGGGTCGATATGCCCGTTCAGGCTGAAATTGCCGAGGATGCGCAGGGATTCGGACAGCGGCTTGCCCTTCTTGTAGGGCCGGTCGCGCGCCGTCAGGGCCTCGAAAATATCGGCGATGGCCATCAGCCGCGCCGGCACCGACATCTGCTCTTTCGTCAGCCCGCGCGGATAGCCCTTGCCATCCATGCGCTCGTGGTGGCCGCCCGCATACTCGGGCACCTTTTGCAGGTGCTTGGGCCACGGCAGCGCTTCGAGCATGCGAATCGACACGCTGATATGGTTGTTGACGATGGCCCGCTCGGCCGCCGTCAGGGTGCCGGCGCGGATGGTCAGGTTTTCCGTCTCGTCGGCGTCCAGAAAATCGCGCAGTTCGCCATCGGCCGCGCGCCAGCGGCGCCTGGCGATCTGCCGCACGCGCTCCTGGTCCGCCTGCGCCATGCTTTCGCCGCCGATGTTCACCCTGCGGATGAAGTCGCGCTCTTCGCGCAGCGCGGCCTGCTCCTGCGCCAGCGCGCGGGCAATGGCATCTTTCTGCTGCGGCTGCGCCGCCTGCTGGCGCAGGGCCGCGATCTCGGCGTCGCGCAGCAGCACTTCGTAGCGCGTATCGATCAGGGCGATGCGGTCAAAAATGGTTTCCAGCTTGGTCGCCTTGTCGACCACGTGCACGGGCGTGGTGATCTTGCCGCAATCGTGCAGCAGGCCGGCCAGCCACAGCTGCTTGCGCTCGTTGTCGCTGAGCCTAAAATCGGCCAGCGGTCCGGTGTCCGTCGCATGCGCGGCGTCCGCCAGCAGCATCGTCAGCTCGGGCACGAACTGGCAGTGGCGTCCCGTGTACGGCGACTTTTCATCGATGCCGATATTGATCAGGGTAACCAGCGATTCAAGCAGCTCTTCCAGCTGCGAGATGAGCAGTTGATTCGTCAGCGCCACGCCCGCCTGCGCGGCCAGCGCCTCGATGAAGCGCTGGTCGGTGGAGGAAAAGGCGCGCACCTGCCCCGTTTCCCCATCCTTGGCATTGACCAGCTGCAGCACGCCGATCAAGTCGCCCTCGTGGTCGCTCATGGGCACCGTCAGGATCGATTGCGTGTGGTAGCCGTGGTGGCGGTCGAACTCGCGCATGCCGGAAAAATTGAAGCCCTCGTCGCGGTAGACGTCGGCGATATTCACACTGCGGCGCAGGTTCGCCGCATACGCGGCCACCGATGCCAGGTTGGGCTGGCCGGCAGCGTCGAACAGGGGCACGCCAGGCAAGCCCATGTCCGCCCCCTGCGCGATGCCCAGGCTATCGTTGACGCTGATGTCGAACGCCAGCTGGCGGCCCTCGGCCATGGGCCGGTACAGGGTGGCGCCATCGGCGCCGCTCATGCTTTTTGCCAGCAGCACGATGCGCTGCAACAGCGCGCCGATATCGTGCCCCTCGCCGCCCAGGCCATGGCCGAGCGCGACACTGAGTTCGGTCAATTGCTCCAGTCTGTGGGCGATTTTCTCAGGGTGCAGCTGAGGCATGTTGGCGGCAATCAGGTAATGGGCAAGCAAAAAAGGGGAAGTCGGCAAGCGCCAGTGTAACGGCCACCCTGCGCACTGTACATTACTTAGTTACAACAAAATGAAATAACTTTCCGTATCGCAACACGCATAAATGTTGCCGCCAATCTCATTAATTAGAATAGAATCAACAATAATTACACCGTAACAAGGTACTGAATGAAATTCACGTTCAGGGGCGTGCGCGGCTCCATCCCCTCTCCCGGCCCGCGCACGGCGCGCTATGGCGGCAACACCACGTGCATCGAAGTACGCACCGACAGCGATAGCCTGATCATTCTCGATGCGGGCAGCGGCATCTTCTCGCTGGCGCAGCAACTGCCGCCAGGCGAGCCTGTTGACGCGCACGTCTTCATCACGCACAGCCACTGGGACCACATCCACGGCCTGCCCATGTTTTCGCCCCTGTTTGTGGCCGGCAACCGCATGCGCCTGTACGGCGCCCACGATGCCGTCGCCGGACGCGGCATCGAGCACGTGATGGCGGTGCAACTGCAAAACAGCTATTTTCCCGTCAGCGAAGCGGCCATGGCGGCCTGCATCGAGTACCGCACCCTGGCGCCCGGCGAGGCCGTCGAGGTAGGCGGCGCGCAGGTGCGCGGCGCGGAAATGAACCACCCCGTCGTCAACCTCGGCTACCGCATCGACTGCGGCGGCGCCGCGCTGTTTTTCAGCGGCGATCATGAACCGTTCTACAACCTGCATCCGCCCGGCCATGCCGAGCATGCGGCCTGCGCGGCGCGCAATGCACAGCGCCAGGCCGGCATCGACGCGGTGGTAGCCGGCGTCGATGCGCTGATCATGGATTGCTCGTACACGCGCGAGGAATACCCGGGCAAGCAGGGCTGGGGCCACGGCACCTTCGACGCCGCCTTCGACCTGGCCCTGCGCTGCGGCGCGCGGCGCCTGTACTGCACCCACCACGAACCGACCCGCAGCGACGAGCAGCTCGAAGCCGTGTTTGCCGACGTGATGGGCCGCTATGCGAGCCGCCTGGCCGGCTTGCAGGTGTTTCTCGCCTATGAGGGGCTGACGGTGGAACTGGCCGGCGCATAAAAAAAAAGGAACCTTGCGGTTCCTTTTTTTGAATGTGCCCAATTGGCCCAAGGCCCTCTGAAAACCGTAGCGAGCAAGCCCGATATCGGATTGAGTAGCGGAGCTGTACTTTAGTGCAGCGAGCAACGGAGATTCGATAGGGGGCTGCGCAGTAGGTTTGCAGGGGCGCCTTACATGATGTGGTGGCCAATCCACCAGGCGACTGCGGCAACGAAGGCGGAAGCGGGAATCGTGAAGATCCAGGCCCAGACGATATTGCCCGCCACGCCCCAGCGCACGGCCGACATTTTTTGCGACGAGCCGACGCCGACGATGGCGCCCGTGATCGTGTGCGTGGTCGACACGGGAATGCCCAGCGCCGTCGAGACGAACAGGGTGATCGCACCGCCGGTTTCGGCGCAGAAGCCGCCCACCGGTTTGAGCTTGGTGATCTTCTGGCCCATGGTCTTGACGATGCGCCAGCCGCCGAACAGCGTACCGAAGCTGATGGCCGTGTAGCACGAGATGATGACCCACATCGGCGGCATGGCATCGGCCGCGCTCGAGTAGCCGGCGGCGATCAGCAGCATCCAGATGATGCCGATGGTTTTTTGCGCATCGTTGCCGCCGTGGCCCAGGCTGTAGGCGGCCGCCGATACCAGTTGCAAACGGCGGAACCACTTGTCGACCTTGCGCGGCGTCGAACGCACGAATATCCACGACACGAGCAGCATCATGATCGAACCGAACACAAAGCCCAGCACGGGTGCGATGACGATGAAAGCCACGGTTTTCCACAGGCCGGCCGCGACCAGCGCGCCCGTGCCGGACTTGGCGACAGCGGCGCCCACCAGGCCGCCGATCAGCGCGTGCGAGGACGACGAAGGAATGCCGTAGTACCAGGTAAACAAATTCCAGAAGATGGCGCCCATCAGCGCGCCGAAGATCACGTACTGGTCGATCACCGCCGGGTCGATGGTGCCCTTGCCCACCGTGGCGGCCACGGTCAGCTGGTGGAACACGAAGATGGCGACGAAGTTGAACGTGGCGGCCATGGCAACCGCGGTCTGCGGTTTCAATACGCCCGTCGAGACCACCGTGGCGATCGCGTTGGCGGCATCGTGGAAGCCGTTCATGAAGTCAAACAGCAGCGCGAGGACGATCAACAGGCCTAGCACGTAGATGCTGATTTGTATGGTCATTGTAGTTTCTTTTCTGATTCTGGTTCAGGACAGGCCCAACGCTTACGCGTTTTCGACGATGATGCCTTCGATAATATTGGACACATCTTCGCAACGGTCGGTCACGGTTTCCAGAATTTCGTAGATCGCTTTCAGCTTGATCAGGTTGCGCACGTCCGGCTCATCGCGGAACAGCTTGGACATGGCGGCGCGCATCACGTGGTCGGCGTCCGATTCCAGGCGGTCGATCTCTTCGCAGATGGCGACGATCTTGCGCGAGTTGTCCATGTTGTGCAGCATGGCGACGGCGTCGCGCACTTTTTCGGTACAGGCCAGCACCAGTTCGGCCAGGCGCTTGGCTTCCGGCGTGACGGCTTTCAGGTCGTACAGCGAAACGGTTTGCGCCGCATCTTCCAGCAGGTCGAGGATGTCGTCCTGGCGCGTGATCAGCTGATGGATGTCGTCGCGGTCGATCGGCGTGATGAAGGTCTTGTGCAGCATTTCCACGGTGGCGTAGGTGACTTTGTCCGCCTGTTTCTCGATGCTTTCGATCGCATGCACGCGGTTTTCCAGGTCGTCGAAATTGGTCATCAGGCCGAGCATCTCTTTGGCGCCCTTGACGCACAGTTCCGCGTGCTGGTTAAACAATTCAAAAAACTTGCCCTCAGTGGGCATCAAGCGTCCAAACATGTCATTCTCCGTTAAGCATTGAGTCGTGTTATTTACTACAGAAAGCCGCCCCTTTTGATGAAGGGGCGGCCAATGGAATATCAGTGCTGCTGTGTTAGTCGCCTTGGTAAAGCGCCAGGCCACCACTGTAATTGCCAAATTTGGTGTACTGCCCCATGAAGGTGAGGCGGATGCTGCCGATTGGACCGTTACGTTGTTTACCGATGATGATTTCGGCCGTTCCCTTGTCTGGCGAGTCGGGGTTATACACCTCGTCGCGGTAAATGAACAGGATCACGTCGGCATCCTGCTCAATAGCGCCCGATTCGCGCAAGTCGGACATGACAGGACGTTTGTTCGGGCGTTGCTCCAGCGAGCGGTTCAGCTGGGACAGCGCGATCACGGGGCAACCGAGTTCTTTCGCCAGGCCTTTCAAGCCCCGTGAAATCTCGGAAATCTCCGTGGCGCGGTTGTCGCCCGGCGTATTGGCCGACATCAGCTGCAAGTAATCGACGATGATCAGGCCCAGCTTGCCGCATTGACGCGACAGGCGGCGCGAACGGGCGCGCAATTCGATCGAGTTGAGCGCCGGCGTTTCATCGATGTACAACTGCGCGTCGTTCATCTTCTGGATCGCATTCGTCAGGCGCGGCCAGTCCTCGTCGTTCAGGCGGCCCGTGCGCAGGCGGTGCTGGTCCAGCTGTCCGACGGAGCCGAGCATACGCATGGCCAGCTGGGCGCCGCCCATCTCCATCGAGAACACGGCCACGGGCAAGCCGCTGTCGATGGCCACGTTTTCGCCGATGTTGACGGAAAACGCCGTCTTGCCCATCGATGGACGGCCCGCCACGATCACCAGGTCGCCCGGCTGCAGACCGGAGGTCATGCGGTCGAGGTCGATGAAACCGGTGGGCACGCCCGTGATTTCACTCTGGTTGTCGCGGCTGTACAGTTCGTCGATGCGCTCGACCACTTGCGTCAGCAGGGGCTGGATGGCGGTCCAGCCCTGGGCGCCGCGCGCGCCTTCTTCGGCGATGGCGAAAATCTTTGACTCGGCCTCGTCAAGCATCTGCTTGACTTCCTTGCCTTGCGGGCTGAAGGCCGTGCCGGAAATATCGTCGGCGACGGTGATGAGCTTGCGCAGCACGCCGCGGTCGCGCACGATCTCGGCGTAGCGCCGGATGTTCGCGGCCGATGGCGTGTTTTGCGCCATGGCGTTCAGGTAAGCGAGTCCGCCCACATCATCGGCCTTGCCGAGCTGGGTCAGGGTTTCAAAAACAGTAATGACATCGGCTGGCTTGGAAGCGTTAACCATCTTGACGATTTGCTCGAAGATGATGCGATGGTCATAGCGATAGAAATCCTCCGCATGCATGAAGTCGGCGATGCGGTCATACGCGGCATTGTCGCGCAGCAGACCACCGATAACGGATTGTTCTGCTTCGATCGAATGCGGCGGAATACGGAGGGAATCCAGTTGCGGATCAGAGGGGGCGTTCATGGCGCGAATTATACCCGCTTCGGCGTGCTGGCAAAAATAAAGGGCTGAAATTGAGCGAAAAAAAGGCCACAAAAAAGCCGGGCGAACCCGGCTTTTCATAGTGCGGCAGCGCTTGCGGGCCAGGCCCGCAGACGATTACGCGTTCGCGTCTGGTACGACAGCGATAACAACTTCCACGACCACGTCGGTGTGCAGAGCAACCGAAACGTTGTGCTCGCCAACGATCTTCAGCGGGCCGGTAGGCATGCGGATTTGTGCTTTTTCAACAGCAAAACCTTGCTTGGTCAGCGCTTCAGCGATGTCGAAGTTGGTGACGGAACCGAACAGACGGCCATCAACACCAGCTTTTTGAGCAACTTGAACGGTCAGGCCGCTCAGTTTTTCGCCCTGGGCTTGCGATGCGGCCAGTTTGGCGGCAGCAGCTTTTTCCAGCTCGGCGCGCTTGACTTCGAATTCAGCCACAGCGGTTGCCGTAGCACGACGTGCCAGGCGTTGCGGGATCAGGAAGTTACGTGCGTAACCGTCTTTGACTTTGACGACTTCGCCGAGGTTACCGACGTTAACAACTTTTTCTAACAGAATGATTTGCATAGTTCTTCTCCAGGAATATCTGACCGATTAAGCGTGGTGCAGATCGGTGTATGGCAGCAGCGCGAGGAAGCGAGCGCGCTTGATTGCGGTGTCAACTTGGCGCTGGTAGTGCGCTTTGGTACCGGTCAGGCGTGCTGGCATGATCTTGCCGTTTTCTTGGACGAAGTCTTTCAGCGTGTCGACGTCTTTGTAGTCGACTTGCTCAACGTGAGCTGCGGTGAAGCGGCAGAACTTCTTGCGTTTGAACAACGGGTTTTGCTGTTTGCGTTTTTCTTTAAGCTTGAGCTTATTTTTGTCGAACTTTTTACCGAATGCCATGTCAGGCTCCTGTATCTAAAATGCGCTAGTCAGAATTGACTGCACTAAAATCAATGATGTGAAACACCAAACTCTTGCTGTTGCGGCTCTTCCTGGCCAGGAAACCCGTGAACTGATATACCCCGCCCAAGCTTGCCTGACTGAACCTGCCTGAAATTTCGCCAGCGGCTAGCGCGGCAACATCAAACTCGGTCAAACGGGCAATCCCTGCTTCCATCTGCTGCGAACTGTGTTGCAATACTGCATTCACAATCGGCAGCCCTGCCGGGGTATAGCGCAATATTTCGCGCTCGGCAATGATGGCGGTTACTTGTAGCTGGTTCAGCGCACGATCCTGGTCAAGAATTAAGCTGCTGCTGCGGCTGGAGCGGCTGCTGGTGCTTCGGTGCGGTGGCTTTTGGCCGCGTCTTCGCGTTGTACCGATTTCATCATCGGCGAAGGAGCTGTTTCAGCTTTCTTCATTTTAACGGTCAGGTGACGCAACACGGCATCATTGAATTTGAATGCTGTTTCCAACTCGACCAGGGTCTCGTTGTCGCATTCGATGTTCAGGCAGATGTAGTGTGCTTTAGGCAGCTTTTGGATCGAGTAAGCCATTTGACGGCGGCCCCAATCTTCCACGCGGTGAACCGAACCGCCGCGGGTGGTTACGCTGGCTTTGTAGCGTTCGATCATCGCGGGCACTTGCTCGCTTTGGTCCGGATGGACGATAAAGACTATTTCATAATGACGCATGCAAACTCCTTCAGGTCGGATTGATAATCGCCCACCCCGGCGTCAAGACGGGTGTGGGAAGGTCAGCCGAAGATTATAACCGCCTTTTGCAAACGTTTCAATCATTCCTTCCACAAGCGCCCGAAAAGCCCGCGCGCCGCCGTGCTTTCCGCCCCTGGACAAGTATTTCTTGCGAAATTCGCCTAAAACACGGAAATCCCCTTGCATAGTGGGCGATACTGTACAAAAATACAGACTGTTCATATAGACAGCATTTTAGTATGCACCCACCGCTCATGATCAAGCTGACAGCACGACAAGAACAAATCCTGAACCTGATCAAGGACGCGATTGAAAACACGGGCTTTCCTCCCACCCGTGCCGAAATCGCCAATGAACTGGGTTTCAAATCGGCCAACGCGGCCGAAGAGCATTTGCAGGCCCTGGCCCGCAAGGGCGCGATCGAGATTTCTCCCGGCACCTCGCGCGGCATCCGCCTGATCGGCGCAGCCGCTGAAGCCCTGCCATCGAAACTGCCGGCAGCGCTGCTGATGTCGCTGCCCCTGATCGGCCGGGTGGCGGCAGGCTCGCCCATCCTGGCGCAGGAAAACCTGGAAGCGAGCTACAACGTGGACCCCGCCCTGTTTTCTGCCAAGCCCGACTTCCTGCTGAAGGTGCGCGGCTGGTCCATGCGCGACGCCGGCATCATGGATGGCGATTTACTGGCCGTCAAGAAGGTCGATAGCGCCAAGAATGGCCAGATCGTCGTCGCCCGCATCGGCGACGAAGTCACCGTCAAGCGCTACAAGAAAACGGGTTCCGTCATCGAATTGCTGCCGGAAAACCCCGACTTCAAGGTCATTACCGTATCGCCGGAAGATGAATTCGCCCTGGAAGGTTTGGCGGTAGGCTTGATGCGCAGCTGGCATTGAACCACCGCATGTAAAAAGGGCCGCAACAGCATGACTGTTGCGGCCCTTTTTTATTTCCCAGGCGTTTTATGCATCCAGGGCGCTACGGAAATCCTCGAGCAAGTCCGCCTCATCCTCGATACCGACGGAGACGCGGATCAGGGATTCGGCGATGCCCATGCTGGCGCGGCGCTCGGCGCCCATCTCGTAAAAGATCGTGTGGGCGACGGGAATGACCAGGGTGCGGGTGTCGCCGAGATTGCTCGCTGGAATGGCAAGATTGAGACGATTGAGGAAATCGAAGCAATCGATGCCATCCTTCAGCTCGAAGCTGAACAGCGAGCCATAGCTGCGGAACAAATCCGTCGCCAGCGCGTGCTGCGGATGCGAGGCCAGGCCCGGGTAATGCACGGCCGCTACCCGCGGGTCGGCGGCCAGCATGGTGGCCAGCGCCAGGGCGTTCGAGCAGGTGCGGTCCATGCGCAAGGCCATGGTTTCCGCGCCGACGGCGATATGGTGCGCCGCCTCCGGACCCAGGGATGCGCCGAAATCGCGCAAGGCCTTGGCGCGGATTTGCGCGATGCCCCACTGCGCCGGCGCCGCCTTCTTGTAATTGTCGAAAATGTTCGGATACTGCGTCCAGTCGAACACGCCCGTGTCCGTCAAGCTGCCGCCCAGGGCATTGCCGTGGCCGCCGATGGATTTTGTCAGCGCATTGACCACCAGACCCGCGCCCACGGCTTTCGGGCGGAACAGGTAGGGCGTCGTCATGGTGTTGTCGACGATGTACAAAATGCCGCGTTCCTTGCACAACGCGCCGATCTTCGCCAGGTCGGCGATCTGCGTGCGCGGATTGGCGATGGTTTCGACAAACACGATGCGCGTTTGCGGCGTGATGGCGGCGGCCACATTGGCCACGTCCGTGGCGTCGACGAACGACACGGCGACGCCCTGCCCCGTCACCGTTTGCCACAGGCTGTTGGTGTTGCCAAACAAAAAGGCCGACGACACGACATGGTCGCCGGCGCGCAAGAGCGCCTGCACCACGGCGCCGATGGCGCCCATGCCGGTGGCGAAGCACAGCGTGGCGACGCCGTCTTCCATCTTGTTGACCTTGTCTTCCAGCGCGGAGACGGTCGGATTGCCCTGGCGGCCGTAGCGGAAGCCGGGCTCCTTGCCCTGGAACACGGAAGCGAGCTGGCGCGCATCGCCGTAGCCGAAGGCAACGGAAGTATGCACGGGCTTGTGCAGGGAACCGTGCTCGATGCCCTTGCGGCGGTCGTTATGCAGGATGGTGGTGGTAAAGCCGTAGTTTTTTTTATCGTTCATGATCGCGGAGCAAAAAAAGCCCGGCGCTAGCCGGGCAAGATAATTACGCTTCTGTTGTCGCCAGGTTCAGGTTCAGCTGGGAACGCGGCGTATCTTCGGGCGCTGCCGCCTTCGGATGGTGGCGCGCATACTCCAGGCGGTCCAGGTATTCCTGCGACACGTCGCCCGTCACGTACACGCCATCGAAGCACGACGCTTCGAAGTTGGTCAGGGCCGGGTTGACATCGGCGATGGCCTGCTTGAGCGCGCCGATATCCTGGTACACCAGGTAGTCGGCCGTGATTTCGCGGCACACTTCTTCCGTCGTGCGGCCATAGGCGATCAGTTCGTCGCGCGTCGGCATGTCGATGCCGTACACGTTCGGGTAGATCACCGGAGGCGCAGCCGAGGCGAAGATGACTTTCGTCGCGCCCGCTTCGCGCGCCATCTGCACGATTTCACGGCTGGTGGTACCGCGCACGATGGAATCGTCGACCAGCAGCACGACCTTGTCCTTGAATTCGGACGGGATCGCGTTGAGCTTCTGGCGCACGGATTTCTTGCGCGCCGCCTGGCCCGGCATGATGAAGGTACGGCCGATATAGCGGTTCTTGATGAAGCCTTCGCGGTACTCGATGTTCAGCGCCATGGCCAGCTGGATGGCGGCCGGACGCGAGGAATCGGGAATCGGCATGACCACGTCGATATGCACGCCTGGCAATTCGGCGCGGATCTTCTCGGCCAGGTACTCGCCCATTTTCAGGCGCGTGGCGTACACGGAGGCACCGTCGATGACGGAGTCAGGACGGGCCAGGTAGACGAATTCGAACACGCACGGGTTCAGGCTGGCATTGTCGGCGCATTGGGCGCTGTGCAATTGCTTGTCAGCATCGATGAAGACGGCTTCGCCGGGACCGATGTCGCGCACGAAGCGGAAGCCCATGCCTTCCAGGGCCACGGATTCGGAAGCGATCAGGTATTCCGGACCTTGCTCCGTTTCATTGATGCCCAGGCACAGCGGGCGGATGCCGTGCGGATCGCGGAAGGCCAGCAAGCCCACGCCGGCGATCTGCGCCACGGCGGCGTAACCACCCTTGACGCGGCGGTTCAGCACGGTAACGGCCTTGAAGATGGCTTCCGGGTCCAGGTTCAGGCCCGTCGTCGCTTCCTGGATTTCATGCGCCAGCACGTTGAGCAACACTTCCGAATCGGAATCGGTATTGATGTGGCGGCGGTCATTCTTGAACATTTCCAGTTTCAACTGTTCCCAGTTGGTCAGGTTGCCATTGTGCGCCAGGGTGATGCCGAACGGCGCATTCACATAGAACGGTTGTGCTTCCTCTTCGCTCGACGAACCGGCCGTCGGGTAGCGGCAATGGCCGATGCCCGTCGTGCCTTGCAGCGAACGCATGTTGCGCGTACGGAAGACGTCACGCACGAGGCCATTGGCTTTGTGCATGGAAAACATACTGCTGTGATTGGTCGCAATCCCTGCCGCGTCCTGACCGCGATGTTGCAGGAGCAACAATGCATCATAGAGCAATTGATTGACAGGTTGATGGGAAACGACGCCGACGATGCCACACATGGTGTGCTCCTAAACTGTGCTACTGATTTTAAAAAAAATTCAAAATTTCACATGCTGCGCGTAAGCGGCAGGCAGATAAGGCTTGATGGCGCGCGCGCCCTGCTCCGCGAGCGGGCTGAGCTGCGCGTTTTTCCAGAATGGCTGCTGCGGTATGGAAGTCATGCCACACAAGATGACGGCGGTCAGCACGATCACAAGGCCCCGCGCCACGCCGAACAGGCTGCCCAGGGTGCGGTCGGCCAGGCTCAGGCCCGTTACCTTGACGAGCGCATCGACCGTCATGGACAGCAATCCCATCAAAATGCGTACGCCGATGAACAGCACCACGAAAGCCAGCAACAAACGGACAGCCTCGCCCGGCACGGCTTCCGGCAGGAATTTCGCCAGCGTGGCGCCATAGGCGTTGGCAATGACGAAAGCCACGATCCAGCTGACCAATGACAGTATTTCCTTGACCAGGCCACGCATCATGCTGATCAGCACGGACGTCACCAGCACGAACAGCACCAGGTAATCGAAAATCGTCACGTGCGCTCAGCCTTGCAACATCACGCCGGTACCAGGCTGCCGCCCAGGCCCAGCTTTTGCAGCTTGGCGCGGGTCTTTTCGGCGTCTTCGCGGCTGCCGAACGGGCCCACGCGCACGCGGATGCGCTCGCCCGCCGGGCTGGAGACTTTCTGCGTGTACGACTTGATGCCCGCTTCGCGCAGCTTGTCCTGCAATTCATCGACCTTGTCCTGCGTCGCCAAGGCCGCCACCTGCACCACGAACTTGCCGCTGCCGGCGTCGTGCGCCTTGTCTTGTACTTTCTCTTGCGGCTTGCCTTCCAGGATAGCCAGCGCGCGCGCGGCATCGTCGGCCGATTGCGCCGGCTTGGCAGGTTTCGCTTCAGGCTTGGTTTCCGGCTTTACCTCATGCTTGGGCTCGGGCTTGGGCTCGTGTTTCGGCTCAGGCTTGGGTTCGTGCTTCGCTTCCGGCTTCGGCTCCACCTTGACAGGCTTGGGCTCAGGTTTCGGTTCCACATAGGTCGGCTTGACCGTTGCAGGCTGCACGGCGGCCAGCACGGGTGCCGGTGTGGGCGTAGGCTTGGCTGCAGGCGGCAGTGGCGCATCGACGATTTCCTCGGACTGGTCCAGGCCATTCGCTGCGGCCTGGGCCGGAACGGCCGGCACGGGCGCCGGTGCAGGTGCGGCGGCCTTTTCCTTCGACGGAATGTCGATGGCGATATCGTTGAAGGGCGCCTTCGGCTCGGAATCGAGCAGCATCGGCAAGCCGACAGCTACGCCCAGGGCCAGGGCAATCGCCCCGACCAGGCGGCGGCGTGCGCGCTTCTTTTCAGGCAAGACCGGATCCGGCGCTTCCTTGCCGCCACGGCGCGATCCGCCGCCACCGGAGGTGTTGGCTGCGCGCTTGCGGGTCGGCGACTGTGCTTCGCCAGGGACATAAAAGCCGCTGTCTTCGCCAGAGGATTCTTGCTTGTTTTTAAACAGTTTCGAGAACAAGCCCATGCGTGATTTTCAGTCGAGTGCGTTTCAGTGAAGTGAGGATTTTCGGGCCTTCATCACGCCGGCAACGGTGAGGAAAGAACCAAAGACCACAATTCTATCATTCTCACCGGCCCGGCTCATTGCATTTGCAAAAGCTTGTGCCGGATCATCGAAAATAGACACAGTATGTTCGCTGCTGTCGGGCTTGTCTTCGAGCATGATCTGCACCTTGGCGGCCAGTTCGGAGGCTGTGGCCGCGCGCGGCGAAGGCAAGCCCGTCAGGCACCAGTGGTCGACGTGCTCGCTCATCGCAGCCAGTACGCCATCGATATCCTTGTCCAGCATGGAGCCGAACACGGCATACGTGTACGGGTGGAAACCCATATTGCCCAGGTTCTGGTTCAGCGCCGAGGCTGCATGGGGGTTGTGCGCCACGTCGAGGATCACGCTGGGGCGGCCAGGCAAGACCTGGAAGCGGCCCGGCAGTTCCACCGTCACGAGGCCCGTGCGCACTTCCTGCGCGCCCACGGGCAGTTTCAGCTTCAGCACTTCCAGCGCGGCCAGCACGGCCGTCGCATTGAGGATCTGGTTGGCGCCGCGCAAGCTCGGGTAAGCGAGCGAATTGCGGCGCTGCTCGCGCCCGCCATAGTTCCACTGCTGCTTGTCGCCCGAATAATTGAAATCGCGGCCCATCAGCCACAGGTCCGCGCCGATGGCTTCCGCATGGTCGATCAGCGACTGCGGCGGCACGGGGTCGCTGCAAATGGCCGCCTTGCCCGGACGGAAGATACCCGCCTTTTCAAAGCCGATCGCTTCTCGCGTGTCGCCCAGGTAATCCGTGTGGTCGATATCGACGCTGGTGACGATAGCCACGTCGGCGTCGATCACGTTGACGGCGTCGAGGCGCCCGCCCAGGCCCACTTCGAGGATGGCCACGTCCAGCTTGGCCTGCGACAGCAGGTGCAGGATCGCCAGGGTGGTGAATTCGAAATACGTGAGCGGCGTGTCGCCCCGCACGGCTTCAACAAAGTTGAAGCTGGCAACGAGCTGTTCGTCGCTGGCCATCTCGCCCAGCACGCGGGCGCGCTCGTTAAAATCAAGGAAGTGCGGCTTGATGTAGAGCCCCACTTTGTAGCCGGCACGCAACAACACGGATTCCAGCATGGCGCAGGTGGACCCCTTGCCATTCGTGCCCGCCACCATGATCACGGGGCAAGTAAACGCCAGCTGCATGCGCGCCTTGACGGCTTGCACGCGGTCCAGACCCATATTGATCTGGGTTTCCGAATGGCGGGTTTCCAGCAGGGCGAGCCAGTCCGGCAAGGTGGTGGGGAGGTTTTGCATGGGAGACTTCTTGATGAGGAGACAGTGCGCGAAGCGCGGAGATGGTGTGGCGTGGCAACCGGGCGGATCCTTCGGACGCCGCCCGGCCTGTTACTTTGGCGTTAAGCCAAGACTTCGACAGCCTGGTTTTGCAACAAGGCCAGCAGGCGGGCGATTTCTTCGCGCATCTTGCGGCGGTCGACGATCATGTCGACGGCGCCCTTGGTGACGAGGAACTCGGCGCGCTGGAAGCCTTCCGGCAGTTTTTCACGCACGGTGTTTTCAATCACGCGCGGGCCGGCAAAGCCGATCAGCGCTTTCGGTTCAGCAATGACCACGTCGCCCATGAAGGCGAACGAAGCGGACACGCCGCCCATGGTCGGGTCGGTCAGCACGCTGATGAATGGCAATTTCTTTTCCGACAGCTTGGTCAGCATGGCCGTGGTCTTCGCCATCTGCATCAACGACAGCAAGCCTTCCTGCATGCGCGCGCCACCGGTGGCGGTGATGCAAATGAACGGTACCTTCTGTTCCAGCGCGATCTGTGCGCCGCGCACAAAGCGCTCGCCCACGACGGAGCCCATGGAGCCGCCCATGAATTCGAATTCGAAGCACGCCACGACAACCGGCAGGCTCATGATGGCGCCGCCCATGACGACCATCGCATCCGTCTCGCCCGTCGCTTCCATGGCGGACTTCAGGCGGTCCGGGTATTTCTTGCTGTCCTTGAATTTCAAGGTATCGACTGGCAGGATTTCCTGGCCGATTTCATAGCGGCCGCCCGCGTCGAGCAGGCTGTCGAGGCGTTCACGCGCGCGGATGCGCATGTGGTGGTCGCATTTCGGGCACACGTGCAAATTCGACTCCAGGTCCGTACGGTACAGCACGGCTTCGCACGACGGGCACTTGACCCACAGGCCTTCCGGCATGGTCTTGCGCGCGGCGGCATCAGAACGCTGGATGCGCGGTGGCAGCAGTTTTTCCAACCAACTCATATTTTCTCCTTGGGCCCTTGTAGGGGTAGCGTCGGTGGACGCCCCCGGCAGACGGTAAACGGCGACGCCCCGCAGGGCGCCACCAAAAATTTTATCTATTGCACAATAACAGGCAAATCAGTGGCCGAAGTGTAGCCGTTTATCGCCGGGCTGTCGAACTTTGCCGCCACCCGAGCTTGCGTAAACAACAAGCTTGCTCAGGCGTCCAGTGCGGCGCGGATGCTTGCAGTAAAGCTGCGCACGGCGTCGACGGCGCCACCTTCCGGGGCATTTTCAATCTCCTGGATGATGCGGCTGCCGATCACGACGGCATCGGCCACCTTGGCAACGGCCTTGGCCGTAGCGCCATCGCGGATGCCGAAGCCCACGCCGATAGGTAATTTTACATGCTGGCGGATGGCCGCGAGGCGCTCTGCCACCTGTTCCGTATCAATGTTGCCGGCGCCCGTGACGCCTTTCAGCGACACATAATAGCTGAAGCCGCCGCCAACCTTGGCCACTTGCGCGATGCGCTCTTCGGTCGAGGTGGGCGCCAGCAGGAAGATCAGGTCCAGGCCCGCCGCGCGCATGGCGGCCGCGAATTCCTCGCACTCTTCCGGCGGATAGTCGACGACGATGGCGCCATCGGCGCCGGCCGCTTGCGCTGCATCAATAAACGCGGCGCTGCCGATGCGCTCGATAGGATTCGCATAGCCCATCAGCACGACGGGCGTCGTCTGGTTCGTTGCGCGGAACTGGCGCACATAGCCGAACACATCGTGGATGCCCACATTGAATTTCAAAGCCCGTTCGCAGGCACGCTGGATGACGGGGCCTTCGGCCATGGGGTCGGAAAACGGCACGCCCAGCTCCAGCACGTCGGCGCCGCCCTCGACGAGCGCGTGCATCAGGGGCACGGTGGCGTCAGGGCCGGGGTCGCCGGCAGTGATGAAGGTGACCAGGGCGGTCTTGTTGTTGGATTTTAAGTTGGCAAAAGTGGTGGAGATACGGGACATGATGAGCTTTCTTAATGATGGATAGATGGAATAATTTCAACCCAAAGCAAAGGCTGGGGTCAGTCCCTGCGGGATCGGAATGCGCACCACTGGCGCGCACTCCCCCGGCGGGTCTGACCCCGTTGACACGCTGTTAGTTGAAATTGAGTCCCATGCGCTCCGCCACGGTATGCATGTCCTTGTCGCCACGGCCCGACAGGTTGGCCAGTACAATTTTGTCTTTCGGCAAGGTGGCCGCCAGCTTGGCCGCGTAGGCCAGCGCGTGCGACGATTCCAAGGCCGGGATGATGCCTTCGATATGGCAGCAGTCGTGAAACGCCTGCAGCGCCTCGTCATCCGTGATCGACACGTATTGCGCGCGGCCCGAATCTTTCAGCCACGCATGTTCCGGGCCCACGCCCGGATAGTCGAGGCCGGCCGAGACGGAATGCGTCTCGATGATCTGGCCATTTTCATCTTGCAGCAGGTACGTGCGGTTGCCGTGCAGCACGCCCGGAAAGCCGGCCGTCAGCGAAGCCGAGTGCTTGCCCGTGTCCAGTCCTTCGCCGGCCGCTTCCACGCCGATCAGTTTCACGTCCTTCTGGTCGATGTACGGGTAAAAGATACCCATGGCGTTCGAGCCGCCGCCGATGCAGGCCAGCACGTAGTCGGGCTGGCGGCCCGTCATTTCCGGCATCTGCACCAGGCATTCCTCGCCGATCACGGACTGGAAGTCGCGCACCATCATCGGATACGGATGGGGGCCGGCCACGGTGCCGATGATATAAAAGGTGTTTTCGATATTCGTGACCCAGTCGCGCATGGCTTCGTTCAGCGCATCCTTGAGGGTCTTGGAGCCGGATTCGACGGGCACGACGGTCGCACCCAGCAGTTTCATGCGGTACACGTTCTGCGCCTGGCGCTTGACGTCTTCGCTGCCCATGTAGACCACGCATTCGAGGCCGAAGCGGGCGCAGATGGTGGCTGTGGCCACGCCATGCTGGCCGGCGCCCGTCTCGGCGATGATGCGCGGCTTGCCCATGCGCTTGGCCAGCAGGGCCTGGCCGATCACGTTATTGATCTTGTGCGCGCCCGTGTGGTTCAAGTCTTCGCGCTTGAAATAGATTTGCGCGCCGCCAGCCATCTCGGACCAGCGCTTGGCGTGGTAGATGGGCGACGGACGGCCAACAAAGTGCTTGAGCTCGTAGCGGAATTCTTCGAGGAATTCCGGATCGGCGCTGTAGCGCGCATAAGCGTCTTTCAGCTCGGCCAGCGCGTGGGTCAGCGTTTCGGCAACAAACGAGCCGCCATAGGGGCCAAAGTGGCCACGTACGTCAGGAAAAGGGTAATCGGTGGCGTGGAACAATGCGGCGGCTTCGCCGGGCGCGGTGGTGTGGTCATTCATGGTGGTTTCCTCTGGCAATGATGGCATCGGCATCCTGCACCGCAGCGATAAACGCGCGGACTCGGGATGCGTCCTTGATGCCCTTGGACGCTTCGACACCACTGCTGATGTCGACGGCGTAAGGGCGCACGCGCACCACTGCGTCAGTCGCGTTTTGTACGCTCAAGCCACCACTTAAAACGACCCGAGGCGCGAGTTCTTTTGGAATGAGGGACCAATCAAATACCTTTCCTGCACCGCCGTAGGCATCCACATAGGTATCGAGCAAGAGGCTGGAGAACAAGGGACTGGCGGCGCGATAGCGCTGTTCGTATTCTAGCAAATCTTCAAAGGAGGTGTCGGGTTTGACGCGGAACACTTGCGTAAAGGGCGTATTCACGGCGCCAGCCAGCGCGGCGCTGTGTTCGGGCGTCTCGTCGCCATGAAATTGCAGCAGGGACAAGGGCGCCACGGCCCTCGTGGCCCGCACCTCGTCCAACGTGGCATTGACGAACAGGCCCACCGTCGTCACGTAGGGCGGCATGGCGGCGATCAGGCTGGCGGCCTGCTGCGGCGTGACGTAACGGGGGCTTTTCGGATAAAACACGAAGCCGATGGCGTCGGCGCCCGCGGCCACGACGGCCTGGATGTCTTCGGCGCGGGTCAGGCCGCAGATCTTGATGCGTGTGCGAGGCATGGCAATCCTTTACTTGATTTGATGCAGATCAAAACCAGGGCAAAGCGCTACTACTGTCTTGCGGCAATGCCCATTTCGGATCGTAATCGATCTGCGCCAGGTACAGGCCGTCCGGCATGAAGGTGGGCGCCGCCGCGTGGCGGTCTTTACTTTCAAGCAAATGCCCCAGCCATTCCGGCTTTTCGCGCCCCGTGCCGATGTAGACGAGCGAACCGACCAGGTTGCGCACCATGTGGTGCAGGAAGGCATTGGCCGTAATGGTGAAAATCACGCAATCGCCGCGCCGCTCGATACGGATGTCATGCATCAGCTTGACGGGCGACTTGGCCTGGCATTGCGCGGCGCGGAAAGCCGTGAAATCGTGCCAGCCCAGCAACGGCTGCACGGCTTGCCGCATCAGTTCCACGTCCAGCGGACGGAAAAAGAAGCCGGCGCGCCCTTCCACCAGCGGCGAACGGGTGGCGTTGTTATACAACACATAATGATAGGTGCGCGCGCGGGCGCTGAAGCGGGCGTGGAAGAAGTCATTGACCGTCGGATCGCCTTCAAGTTCCTTGGCCCAGCGCACGACGATGGATTTCGGCAGGAAGGCGTTGACGCCGCGCACCCACGAGTGCACGTCGCGGTTCAATTCCGTATCGAAATGCACGACTTGCTCGAGCGCATGCACGCCCGTATCCGTGCGGCCGGCGCACGTGGTGGCCAGGCGCACGCGGGCAAATTGTTCCAGCGCGTTTTCCAGCTGGTCCTGCACCGTTTGCCCGTCTTCCTGTTTCTGGTATCCATGCCAGGCCGTGCCGTCGTACTGCAGGCCGAGGACGATACGCTTCAATGGCGTTGCTGTCGTAATATTTTGCATCGAAGCATTATACCGGCGCCGTGGACCTGCCGCGCCGCCGGGTATTGCTAGCTCAGCAAAGCCCTCATCGTATTCGCTTTCGCGACCTGTTCGGCGCTGCCGCCCTTGATGACCTCATCGATCAGCTCGCGCGCGCCTTCCTTGTCGCCGATTTCCTGGTAAGCGATCGCCAGGTCCAGCTTGGTATCCATTTCCATGTGGATGGCCGACAGCGGGTCGTCCACGCCCACGCTGGCCGTCTTGCCGTCGTTGAGGTCCAGGTCGATGCCGGACAGGTCGAATTCCTGTGCCGGCGGTATGGCTTCCGGCAAGGTGGCGGGCGTTTGCGCGTCGTCGAACAGGCTGTCGAGGGAAGGCTCGGCCGCCGCGACCGGCGCGGCAGCTGGCGCCACCGGTTCGTCGAGGTCGAAATGGGCCAGGTCGACATCCTTCAACGGATCAGGCAAAGGCATCAAGCCGGCGCCCACGCCATTTACGGGACCGGCTGGCGGCTCCAGATCCAGGCCGAAATCCATGCTGGCGTCATACTGCGCATCCTGCCCGGTGGAGACCGGCTTGCTGTCCGGTCCCGGCATGACGATCGGGTCGCTGGTGGAAACGGGCTCGAAATCGAGGCTGTCGAGGTCGAAGTCGAGGGGCGCGCGCGTATCGCGGGCCGTCACGGAGGACACGGGCTCGGCGGGCGCCAGGTCGGCCGCCGGCGCTGACTCAGGAGCAGACAGATCGTCGGACAAGTCCATGCTCTGGCCATGCAAGTCGTCGCCCGCAGCCTTGCTCAGGCTAACGACAGCATCGTCTTCCGTATCGCCATACAGGGGATTGGTGGGATCGAGCGCCAGGCCCAGCGCGGCCGCCTGCGGCCACTCTTCGCCCTGGCCACGCGTCAAGCTGTACAGCTCGCTGGCCTGGTCTTCAAATGCGCGCACGTCGTTGCGGGCCGAATAGATTTCCAGCAGCTTCAGGCGGGCCGCATGGCGCTCCGGGTGGATACGCAAGGCTTCCTTGAGGATATCTTCCGCCTGGCCATCGCGGCCGTAGGCGATATACACGTCCGCTTCGGCGACCGGGTCCGTTTCATTCGCATCGAGCATGCTGGCGCCCGCTACGGCGGCGACGCCAGCAGCGGCGGCACCCGTGCCGAACAGGTGGTTGCTCGCTTCGGACTGCTGGTCTTCCGGCGCCAGGCCGGCCGGCGGCGTCACAGGCGCTTCCGGCTCGAACACGGGGGCGACATTGTCGGCGGGCGGCGGCGTCTCCTTGCGGCGGCGCGCGATCACCAGCGCGGCCACGGCGGCCAGCAGCGCGGCCAGGCCGATGCCGATGGCACCCAGATGGTCATTGAACTTGTCGGCGAAGGTCGGTTCCAGCGGCGACGGTTTTTTCACCAGCGGCACCGGTTTCGCCTTCGGCACGGGCGGCTGCGCCTCGGCGGCCGGGGCAGGAACGCTGGCCGGTGCGCTGGCAGCGGTCTCGGCCGGCTTGGCGGGCGCCGGGGCGCTCTTGTCCGCCATGGCCTTGCTCTTGACCGCCATCAGCTTTTCCAGGTCGCTGACGTTTTTTTCCAGCTCTTTGACGCGTGCGGCAGCTTCATCGACCTGCTTCGCCTTGGCGATCTTGTCTTCCTCGCTGGCGACGGTGCTCTTGCCGGCCGACTTGGCCGCCGGCTCCGCCTTCGACAGTTTCAGCTTGTCTTGCGACTCGCTCACGGCCGTCGGCTTTTCCTGCACCTTCGTCGCGCCGATCTTGCCAGCCGTGCTTTGCGTCGCTTGCGCCGCCTTGGCCGGCTTGCTTTGCGACACCTGGCCCGCCAGCTTGTTGCGGTAGGCTTCGAAATCGATGGCGTGCGCCGTCACGATGCCCTTCGCTTCAGCCGCGCCCGTGGCGCGCACGGTGTCCGCGCCCGGCACGGCCAGGATGCGTCCGGCCTGCATGCGGTTCATGTTCTCGCCCTTGAAGGCATCGGGATTGGCCCGGTACAGGGCGACGAGCATCATGTCGAGCGATACGCCCGAAGGCTTCAGCTCGCTGGCGATGCGGCTCAGGGTATCGCCCGTCTTGACCTTGTATTCGCCTGCCGCCTTTTTCGCGGCCGGCGGCGCAGCATCGGCCGCGGCAGCCGGTTTGGCCTTGCCTGGCTCGACTGGCGCCGTCACTTGCGCGCCGCGCGTCTGGCGCGCTTCGGGCGTGTCGAGCACAAACGCATATTCGCGCACCTGGCGACCGCTCTTGCTGCTCAGCTCCAGCAAAAGATCCACCATGGGTTCGGCCACCGGTTGCGCCGAGCTGATGCGGATGAAGGGCTTGCCATTGCGGTTTTCCACGGCAAACGTCAGCGCGTTCAGGGCGGGATTGAATTCCACGTTGGCCTGGCGGTAGGCGTCCGGCGGCGCCAGCTTGGCCAGCAGGTTCGCGGCCTCGCCTGGCTTGACGGCCGATAATTCGACCTCGGCGCGCAGCGGCTGGCCGGCGGCGGACAGCACCGTGATCTTGCCCAGCTCGGCTGCGGATGCCGCCGGTGACAATAACACCGCACAGGCGACAGCACTGCTGAGTGTTTTAATGGCAAGGGAGGCGACCCGGGGACGAGTGTGTACAGGCATAGTTGGCGGCATCTTAGTTGACATGGGAAAACTGTTACTTTTCCAGAGGTATCAACATATCATCATGCCCAGAGCTATGCAAGCTCCGCATGGTTGAGCCTTGAGGGGCTCAGGACGAAAAAAAAGCCGGGAAAACAGCCCCGGCTTGATCTTGATCAGCAATTTATTACTGATTTATTGCCATTACGCGTCCAGCAGGATGCGCAGCATGCGGCGCAGCGGCTCGGCCGCGCCCCACAGCAACTGATCGCCCACGGTGAACGCGGACAGGTATTCGCCGCCCATGCTCATCTTGCGCACGCGGCCGACAGGAATCGTCAGGCTGCCCGTGACGGCCGCCGGCGACAGGTCGCGCACGGACGCTTCGCGCGTGTTCGGCACGAATTTCACCCACTCATTGTTGCTGGCGATGATGTCGTTGATTTCATCGAGCGGCACGTCTTTTTTCAGCTTGATGGTCAAGGCTTGCGAATGGCAGCGCATGGCGCCGATGCGCACGCACAGGCCGTCGACAGGGATTTCCTTGGTGCCAAAGTCGATGCCGCGGCCCAGGATCTTGTTCGTTTCCGCGCCCGCTTTCCACTCTTCCTTCGACTGGCCGTTGCCCAGGTCCTTGTCGATCCACGGGATCAGGTTACCGGCCAGCGGCGCACCGAATTGCTTGATTTCATCCGGGGAATAGCCGTGCTGGGTGGCCAGCACCTGGCGGTCGATTTCCAGGATGGCGGAAGCCGGGTTGTCCAGCAGCGCCTTGACGGAACCGTTGATGGTGCCAAATTGCGTCAGCAGTTCGCGCATGTGCTGCGCGCCGCCGCCCGATGCCGCCTGGTAGGTCATCGACGTCATCCAGTCGATCAAATCGTGCTGGAACAGGCCGCCCAGGCCCATCATCATGCACGATACCGTGCAATTGCCGCCGATGTAATTCTTGACGCCCTTGCCCAGCGCATCCTTGATGACGTGCAGGTTGACGGGGTCGAGCACGATGACGGCGTCCTTTTCCATGCGCAAGGTCGAGGCCGCATCGATCCAGTAGCCATTCCAGCCCGCTGCGCGCAGCTGCGGGAAGACAGCGCTCGTGTAGTCGCCGCCCTGGCAGGAAATGATGATGTCGCACTTGGACAGTTCGGCGATGTTGTTGGCATCCTTGAGGATGGTTTCATTCTTCGCCATGGCCGGCGCCGCGCCGCCCGTGTTCGAAGTGGTGAAAAACACCGGTTCGATATGGGCGAAATCGCCCTCTTCCTGCATGCGCTGCATCAGGACCGAACCGACCATACCGCGCCAACCTACCAAGCCAACTAATTTCATTACCATTCCTCAAGATGAGACGGCGACTGCCGTCATTAGACTATTTTATCCCAGCGCTTTTACAACTGCATCACCCATCGCCTCGGTACCGACCAAAGTCGTGCCCGCTTCATGGATGTCGGCCGTGCGCAGGCCCTGCGCCAGCACTTGCTTGACAGCAGCCTCGATGCGGCTTGCCTGCTCTTCGCGGTTGAGCGAATAGCGCAGCATCATGGCCGCCGACAAGATCGTCGCCAGCGGATTGGCGATACCCTTGCCCGCGATATCGGGCGCGGAGCCGTGCGACGGTTCGTACAGGCCCTTGTTGTTGGCGTCGAGCGAAGCCGACGGCAGCATGCCGATCGAACCCGTCAGCATGGCGGCCGCATCCGACAGAATGTCGCCGAACATGTTACCGGTCACCATGACATCGAATTTCTTCGGCGCCCGCACCAGCTGCATGGCCGCGTTGTCGACATACATGTGATCGAGCGCCACATCCGGGTATTCCTTGTGCACGTCGGTGACGATGTCTTTCCAGAACTGGAAGGTTTCCAGCACGTTCGCCTTGTCCACGCTGGTGAGGCGCTTGTCGCGCTTTTGCGCGGCCTGGAAAGCCACGTGGGCGATGCGGCGGATTTCCCCTTCCGCATAACGCATGGTGTCAAAACCTTCGCGCTGGCCCTTGAACGGACCATCCGGGCACTCGCGCACGCCGCGGGGCTGGCCGAAATAGATGTCGCCCGTCAGTTCACGGATGATCAAAATGTCCAGGCCGGACACCACTTCCGGCTTCAGGGTCGAGGCGCCCGCCAGCTCCGGATACAGAATGGCCGGACGCAGGTTGGCGAACAAGCCCAGGTTCTTGCGCAAGCCCAAAATCGCCTGCTCGGGACGGAACTGGCGTTCCAGGTTGTCGTACTGGTAGTCGCCAACAGCGCCGAACAGCACGGCATCGGCCGCTTTCGCCAGGGCCAGGGTGGCTTCCGGCAAAGGGTGGCCATGGGCCGCATAGCCGGCGCCGCCCACGGGTGCCGTTTCCAGCTCGAACGATTCGCCCAGCACATTCAAGACCTTGACAGCTTGCGCGATGATTTCAGGACCGATGCCGTCGCCGGGTAAGATTGCAATTTTCATATTTTAATCGTTTAAATGACGTTGGCCAGCCAGGGCTGAGCAGAAAGATGGCGTTCTTCGAAGGCGCGGATATCGTCGGCGTGGCGCAGGGTCAGGCCGATATCGTCGAGGCCATTCATCAGGCAATATTTGCGGAAGGCGTCGATCTCGAACGGATACGAGACGGAACCGTTGCTGGTGCGCACGCATTGCTGCTCCAGGTCCACCACCAGCTTGAAGCCGGGGAAAGCCTTGACTTCATTGAACAGGTGCTCGACCTGGCTTTCTGACAGCACGATGGGCAGCAAGCCGTTCTTGTAGCAGTTATTGAAGAAGATATCGGCAAACGATGGCGCGATGATGGCGCGGAAACCATATTGATCCAGCGCCCACGGCGCGTGTTCGCGCGAGGAGCCGCAACCGAAGTTCTTGCGCGTAAGCAAGATCGAAGCGCCCTGGTAGCGTGGCTCATTGAGCACGAACTCCGGATTCAGCGGACGGCGGCTGTTGTCCTGCCCAGGCTCGCCATGGTCGAGGTAGCGCCATTCATCGAACAGGTTGGGGCCGAAGCCGCTGCGGTGGATCGATTTCAGGAATTGCTTCGGGATAATCGCGTCGGTGTCGACGTTGGCGCGGTCCAGCGGGGCGACCAGGCCTTCGTAAATCGTAAATTTATCCATGCTGTTTCTACTCGGTAGGACGCGCGGCGCGGGGCGCCGGCACGTCGCGGTTTATTTTCCGCCGGCGCCAGTGACGACCTGGCCGACTTTCTGCACATCGCGGCCGATGCCGGAGACGGTGTTGCAGCCAGACAGGATGACGGTGGCGATGAGGAGGGCGAAGAGTTTTTTCATGATGATTTCTTGATAGTAAGTAAGGGACCGGGAACGCTAGTGTAAACCAGCGGCGCCGGTCCCTGCCGTCATCGCAATCCCCGCACGTCGACAAAGTGGCCGGCGATGCCTGCCGCCGCCGCCATCGCGGGCGACACCAGGTGGGTACGGCCGCCCTGCCCTTGCCGGCCTTCGAAGTTGCGGTTCGACGTGGACGCGCAGCGTTCGCCCGGCTCCAGGCGGTCCGCATTCATGGCCAGGCACATGGAGCAGCCCGGCTCGCGCCACTCGAAGCCGGCATCCTTGAAGATGCGGTCCAGTCCCTCGCGCTCGGCCAGATCCTTGACGAGGCCGGAACCTGGCACCACCAGCGCCAGGGTGACGTTCGAGGCGCGGTACTTGCCGCGCACCACGGCGGCCGCCGCGCGCAAATCCTCGATGCGCGAATTGGTGCAGGAACCGATGAATACCTTGTCGATGCGGATGTCTTCGATGGCCGTGTTGGGCTTGAGGTTCATGTAGACCAGCGCCTTTTCCATCGCATCGCGCTTGACGCTGTCTTTTTCCTGGTCGGGGTCCGGCACGCGGCCATCGACGCCGATCACCATCTCGGGCGAGGTACCCCAGGTCACCTGCGGCACGATTTCTGCCGCGTTGAGCGTGACGACGAGGTCGAAGCGGGCGCCAGGGTCCGAATGCAGGGTGCGCCAATAGGCCACGGCGCGCTCCCAGTGCGGACCTGCCGGGGAAAACGGACGGCCCTTGACGTAATTGATGGTGGTGTCATCCACGCCGATGATGCCGGCCCGTGCGCCCGCCTCGATGGCCATGTTGCACACCGTCATGCGGCCTTCCATCGACAGCGCGCGGATGGCCGAGCCGCCGAACTCGATACAGTAGCCCGTGCCGCCGGCCGTGCCGATCTTGCCGATGATGGCCAGCACGATATCTTTCGCCGTCACGCCGGCCGGCAAGGCGCCGTCGACTTGCACCAGCATGGATTTGGATTTCTTTTGCAGCAAGGTTTGCGTGGCCAGCACGTGTTCCACTTCGGACGTGCCGATGCCGTGCGCCAGCGCGCCAAACGCGCCGTGCGTGGACGTGTGCGAGTCGCCGCAGACGACCGTCATGCCGGGCAGGGTCGCGCCCTGTTCGGGGCCGATCACGTGCACGATACCCTGGCGCTTGTCGTTCATGTTGAAGTAGGTCAAGCCGTAGTGCTTGGCGTTCTTGTCCAGCGTTTCCACCTGCAGGCGCGAGACCGGGTCGGCGATGCCGTCGACGCGGCTGGTGGTGGGCACGTTATGGTCGGCCACAGCCAGGTTGGCGGAAATACGCCACGGCTGGCGGCCCGCCACGCTGAGGCCATCGAAGGCTTGCGGGCTGGTGACTTCGTGCAGCAGGTGCCGGTCGATGTACAGAATTGTCGTGCCATCATCTTCGGCCCGAACAACGTGGGATTCCCAAAGTTTGTCGTAAAGCGTCTTCATCATGATTTATGCAGCGTTGCCACAGCCTGTTTAAGTGATCAAGTGATACCAGGTCATACGGTGATCCACAAGGATTATGCCATATATTGGGGAATACAGAACCGAAACAGGCAAAAGCGTGGGATTGGCGATACAAAGTTTGGCCGCATTGTTCGATATGAGCTGGAAATTGCCGATGTCGGCTTATCAGCGCCATCACAAGCCCATCCGCACGCGGCTTGCCGAAGGACTGACGGCGGCGGCAGAAAGGCATGTTTTTTCCTCAATCTTTCGTGTATTGTGTTTCGACAATAATGACCGGCGCACGCGCGCCACCACACTGGGGACTTCGATGAAACTGAACTTGTCGGCGCTGGCCGCCCTGACCCTGGCCGGCGCCCATGCGGCGGCCGCCACGCCGGGAGAAACATGCGTGCAGGACTTGCGCGCCATTGCGCCCTTCCTGCTGGAAAATGACACGGGCGCGCGCCAGCACCTGGAACAAAAGGGACAGGCGTATTTCGACCTGGCGCTGGCCACGGCCACCACGGCGGCGGCCGGCGCGGCCGATGGCCAGGCCTGCGATGCGGTCCTGGAAAACTATGCGCGCATGTGGCGCAAGGGCCACCTGCATGTGAAGCCGGGCAGCGCGCTCGATATCGCCAAACCGGCGCCGGCACGGCCCGCCGCGCCGGGACAGGCGGCAGCATCGAAGGAACCGGCGCTGCGGATATTGTCGGACTCGACTGTACTGCTGACCTTGCCCAGCTTTCACGGCAGCTACCGCGCCGCCGTGGCCGCCCTGCTCGATACGCATCGCGCGGCACTGGCGGCGCGCCCCAACTGGATCCTCGACGTGCGCCGCAACGGCGGCGGCAGCGACAGCACGTATGCGCCGCTGCTGTCCTGGATCAGTTCGGGAGAGATCGTCCGCATGGGCGCCGAATGGCTGTCCACGCCGGCCAATATCGCAGGCCAGGAAAACGTCTGCGCGCTGCTGGCGCCCGGCGACCAGGCATGCGCCGCCTTTGCGGCCCAGGCCGTGACGCAGATGCGCAGCGTGAAGCCGGGCCAATACGCGCCGCAGCAAAGCAGCGGCACCATCAGCTATATGCGCGCGGACACGCCGGAACCGCGCCGGCCGGCGCGCGTGGCCGTGCTGGTCGACCGCGACTGCGCCAGCTCCTGCGAAGAATTTCTGCTGGCGGCGCGGCAAAGTTTTCATGTGAAATTGATCGGCCGCAACAGTTACGGCGCACTCGACTATTCCAACCTGCGCCTGCACGCCCTTCCATCGGGACAGCGCCACCTGCAATACGCCACCTCGCGCTCGGCCCGCTTGCCGCAGCTGCAGGTGGATCTCGGTGGCATCATGCCCGATATCTACCTGCCGCCACCGAAGGACGAGGCGGAGCGCGCTCAGGAAGTGCTGCGCGTGCAGCGCTGGCTTGAAGGGGGCACTTTACGCCCGGATAACATTTGACGCCGCTGGCGCCATAAAAAAAAGCCCGCTATACCTGGCGGGCTTTCTAATGAATAAGGCAAGACTTAAGCTGCCAACCGGACGCTACCTCGACAACCATCCATCAGGAACGACAGGCCGACTACCAGCACCAGCTCGCCCTCGGCCGAGCGGGCCGTACCCGTGATGCCTTCCACGGTGATGGCCGTCATCGGCTTGATCACCAGGTCGGCCGTGCCATCGACGGCTTCCACGGCCAGGATGTACGGCTGTGGCGCGGCGACCACGATGCCGACGCGCTCGCTGCACGATTCGTAACCCAGGGAGCCGGCCAGCGACCGCACGGGCAATGGACGGCCCTGGTCTTTCAGTACGGGCGCGCCGCCCACTTCCATGAAGGTTTCCGGCAATTCGACGACGCGTTGCACCACCGCCATCGGCAGCGCCAGCGCGGCACCCGACGTCGACACCAGCATGGTCGGCACGATCGACAGTTCGATCGGCAGGCGGATGGCAAATTTCGTGCCCTTGCCCAGCGCCGACTCGATATGGATGGCGCCGCGGTTTTTCTCCACGGCCGTTTTCACCACGTCCATGCCCACGCCACGGCCGGAGACGCTGGACGCGACTTCCTTGGTCGAGAAGCCCGGCAGGAACACCAGCTGGAAGCATTCGTCGTTGCTCAATTGCGCGTTTTCGCTGATCAAACCCTTTTGCTGGGCCTTGCTGCGCAGGAAGGCCGGATCCATGCCCTTGCCGTCATCCTGCAGCACGATCATGACACTATTGGCTTCCTGCCATGCCTTCAGTGAAATATACGATTTGGCGGGCTTGCCGGCAGCCAGGCGCGCTTCCGGCGATTCGACGCCATGGTCGAGCGAGTTGCGCAGCATGTGCACGAGCGGATCGTACAAGCTGTCGACCACCACGCGATCGACTTCCGTCTCCGCGCCCTCGATGGTCAGTTCGACATCCTTGCCCAGGTCTTTCGCCAGCTCGCGCACCAGGCGCGGGAATTTCTGGAACAGACGGCCCACGGGCTGCATGCGCGTGGCCAGGGTGGCCCGCTGCAGTTCCGTCGAGTAGCGCGAAGCGCGTTCCAGGGTTTCCGCCAGAGTCGCCATCAGGGTGGCGGCCTGGCCTTCGAATTTGAATTGCAGCAAGCGCTCGAGCAGCACGGCAGCCTGGTTGGCGGCCTGCACGGATTCGCCGGCCACTTCCAGCAGGGCGTCGAGCTTGACGGCGTCGACGCGGATGCTGTCTTCCTTGACGGGCGCGGCATGGCGCACTTCCGGACGCTCTTCGCGTCGTTCGGCGCCATCCCAGGCCTTGGCGGCCGGCTTGGCGGCAGCGGCAGCGGCCGGCGCGGCGGCCACGACGGCAGGCGCAGCGGCGACGGCGGACACCGGCGCGGCAGCGACCCGGCTGCCCTCGGGCACGACGGCGTTATACATGCCTTCCCAGTCCAGGCCAACGGCGCCGGCGGTGGAAACGGCGGCGACGGGCGCGGCCACGGCAACTTCTGCGACCTCGGCAACGACCACGGCCGCTTCCGCCACCACGGCGGCCGGCGCAGGCGCGTCCATGCCCTTGCCTTCGATGGCGTTCGTCAGGATATGTTCCAGCTCTTCCGGCATGGCCGGCAAGCTTTCCGGCGCGGCGCCATTCGCCAATTCCGTCAGCTGGTCGGCCACGAAACCGGACGCTTGCAGCGCCGCCTCGATGGCGATGGGGGTTACCGGCGCGGCGCCCGTGCGCAAGGCGTCAAACAGGTTTTCCGTCAGATGGCAGGCCGCCACCAGCGCGGGCAAGCCCATGAAGCCGGCGCCACCCTTGATGGTGTGGAAGGAACGAAACACGGCATTCAGTGTTTCCTTGTTGTCAGGATCACGCTCGAGGCGTAATAAGTGCTCTTCAACATTAACCGCAAGATCCATCGCCTCAACGACGAAATCCTTGAGCATATCGTCCATTAGAATCCCAAATCCGCAAGAAGGTCGTCTACATTATCCTGGTCCAGCGCCACCGACGGCACGGACGGGCCCTGCATCAGCGGTACCGGCTTTTGCGCCAGCTTTTCGCGCACCTCGGCCGGCGCGTTGTCGCGCAGCAGCTGAGCCAGCTCGTGCTCCACCGTCTTGGTGATGTTGACCACTTTTTTGATCAGCTGGCCCGTGATGTCCTGGAAGTCCTGGGCCATCATGATTTCCAGCAAGCGTGCTTTTTCCGCTTCCGTTGCTTCGGCAACGGCTTGCGCGAACTGGCGTGAATCGCCGGCCAGGGCCTTGAATTCTTCCAGGCTCAGCTTGCCATCGAACAAGGCTGTCCAGCGGCTGTCCATGTCCTTGGCTTTCTTCGACAGCACGTCTTGCGCCGGCATGCCTTCGTCGAGCGTATTCAGGACCTTGTTGGCGGCCTGCTCCGTCAGGGTGGCGACATATTCCAGGCGGTCCTGGGCGTCGACGATCTGCGACGACGCTTCCGTCAATGCCTTGTCGTAGCCCAGTTCGCGCAGCGAGTCGTGCAGCAGGCGCACGATGCCACCCAGGCGCTCGAACATCGGCTTGTCGGACTGGTCGACCGGATCGGCCGCTTCGCCAGGCGCGCCAGCGCTGGCCACGGGGGCCGCTTCCGCTGCGGCTGGCGCGGCAGCCACCGGCGCCGCTGCGGCTGCCGGCACGGCGGCGCTGGCCGACACGGAGTCGAACAGCGCGTCAAAATCGTCATCCGCGATCACGGCGGGAGCGGGCGCGGCGGCAGGCGCCGGCGTGGCTGCGGCCGCGCTTTGCGCGGATACTTCATCGAATAATGCATCGAAATCATCAGCGGCGTTGGTCATATCCCTGCTTCTCCATAATTTGTCAAAATTCCGCCTGAACTGTGCGTTTTACAGACTGATACCCACAATTTCTCGATTAAGATGATTTGAGGCAATACCGCTGCGATGGTGCGAGTGTAGCAGGGCGCCGCCCTGTTGGTAAATCTCAAAACGCGCTTCCCGGTGCAAAGCTGGCCCACAAGAGCTTTTCCGCCAGGAAATAAGTGTTCCTGCTGTTGTATTTTGAAATACTACCATTGGCGTGCGTGCAAGACCACGCGCCGCACAAGAAATCCTGCCCGCGGGCGCCTGCGCAACAGCGCCATATGGATATCGCTGGGACATCGTTGCACCTTAAACACGATCTTTCTGCCAATGTTGTCTATACTGAAGGTGCAGTAGTATTGACAATTATCAAGTCTTTACATGAATACAATGCTGCCGCCACGTCTACAATAAGAGGCGTTGCGCGCGCTGAGTCATCGCCAAAGGACCTGCCATGTATAAGAAAATTCTGATCGCCACGGACGGCTCCACCGTCTCCAACTTGACGGCCTGCGCCGGCGTTGCCTTTGCCGAACAGATGCACGCCGACATCCTTGCCGTGTACGTGGCACCCGAGTACCAGTACCCGGTGTATATCGAAATCATTCCGCCAAGCTATCCCAGCGAAGAGGAATACCGCATCGCCATGCGCAAGGCGGGCGCCGACCACTGGCAGCCCATCCTCGACGCGGCTGCCAAGCGGGGCCTGCAGGCGACGGGCTTGACGGCCTTTTCCGACAGCCCGGCCCTGAAAATCGTGGAAGTGGCGCAATTGCAGCAATGCGACCTGATCTTCATGGGTTCGCATGGCCGCAGCGGCTGGGGCCAGTTGCTGCTGGGTAGCGTCACCAACAAGGTGCTGTCGCACTCGAAATTGCCCGTGCTCGTGCATAGGCTGATCAAGGAACCCCCGGCAAAATAAGGGGTCACATGGCCACGGAGGCCGCCGTTGCCGGCACAGCAAGAAAAAGGCAAACGTGCGGCCACTTCAGTTAAAATGACAACATTTCTCGTTTCTTAACATTTGATTGTCCGGTAACGGACACAGCAGATTACACGCCACCAGATTGCCCGCCTATGATACGTATTGTGATTGCCGACGACCACACCATCATGCGTGAAGGATTAAAGCGCATCCTTGACGGCGCGCCGGATATCGACATCGTGGGTGAGGCCATCGACGGGTTTGAAGTCCTCAACCACGTGCGCCAGGGCGGCTTCGACCTGCTGCTGCTCGACCTGTCGATGCCGGGCCGCAGCGGCGTCGACCTGATCCGGCAAATCCGCAGCGAGGCGCCCAAGCTGTCCATCCTGATCCTCACCATGCATGAGGAAGAGCAATATGCGGTGCGCGCCATCCGCGCCGGCGCGCAAGGCTATCTGACCAAGGAAAGCGCGGGCACCCAGCTCGTGGGCGCCATCCACAAGGTGGCGTCGGGACGCCCCTACATCAGCGCCGAGGTGGCGGAGCAGCTCGTGCTCAACATCATGATGCCGAATGAAAGCTTGCTGCATAAACAGTTGTCGGACCGCGAATTCGAAGTCTTTTCCCTGCTGGTGGCCGGCAAGTCGATCACGGAAATTGCCAACAACCTGCATCTGAGCGTGAAGACGGTGAGTACGCACAAGACGCGCATCATGCAAAAGATGGGCATGAGTTCCCTATCGGAAATGGTCCAGTATGCCGTCGCGCACCGCCTGCTATCGCCCTTCAAGACGTGATCCTCCTGGCGCGCGTCCGCGCGCCAACTGTAGGAACAATCCTACCTTACCTACCGCAGCTCCTACTGCCATATTCAGCCACTGCTGATATTAATTGCATACGGTTGTTGGCATACTGAAACCAGTCATCAAGTTGCTGGAAAGTTATTTCATCACACAGCAAGTCTTCAGCGAATTGAGCATTACCTGCCTGGACGCGCGCCGCCGACCCTTGCCCGCCCGCCGCCCCGAGCACCCCGTCATTCAACTCTGAACTACCTGTCACCAGGAGATGAACATGCTGTCCACGCAAACGCCCGACACCCGCGCTGCCTCACCGTCGCTGGCCCCCTCCTCCCCGATGGAAGCGGGACGCCAGCGCCAGGGCCGGCTCTGGTCGAACCTGAAGGAGGTGTGCGACCTGCTGCATATCTCCAGCGCCTGCACCATCGCCGCTGACGAACTGCTGTTCCAGCACGTGCAATTCAAGACGGGCCAGCGCGTGCACACCATCGGCCAACCGTTCGACACCCTGTACATCGTCAATTCGGGCTTCCTGAAAACCGTGCTCATCGATGAATTCGGCAATGAGCAGGTACTCAGCTTCCCCATGAAGGGCGACATGCTGGGCGTCGACGGGATCCACTCGCGCCATTACTCCTCGGAAGCGGTGGCCCTGTCCGACTGCGACCTGATCCTGCTGCCGTTCAAGAAGCTGACGGCGCTGGGCAGGGTGCACCTGGAACTGGAAAACGTCATGTATGGCGTGATGAGCCGCGAACTCGTGCGCGAGCAAGCCATGATCGGCATGCTGGGCGCCCTCAGCGCCGAAGCCCGCGTGGCGCGCTTCCTCGTCTCGCTGGCCGACCGCTTCGCGCAGATGGGCTATTCGAGCAAGCTGTTCAACCTGCGCATGACGCGCCATGAAATCGGCAGCTACCTGGGCCTGACCCTGGAAACGGTCAGCCGCACCTTGTCCGCATTCAATGAAATTGGCCTCATCACGGTTGACCAGCGCACCATCGGCATCAAGGATCCGGACGCCCTGAAAACCCTGCGCCGCCTGCCGCCGTCGCGCTCGCGCGCCAAGCAGCTGGCCGCCGCCAAACTCAAGGCCGATACCACCGCGGCCGCCACCGCCTCGGCGCAATTGCTGGCCACCATTTAGCGCCATCCCGATTTCTTCAAGCTTGGCACAGGCTTGGCCCGGCCAAGGCGCGCAACGCCTTGCCGGGTCTTTTTTGCGGCCACTCCCCTTCCGCGCCGCGCCAGCGGCCACCTTTGCGCAGCAGCATCTTCCACGCTGCCATCTCACCGCAAAAAAGCGCGGATTCCACACAAATAAGCCTTGCTTTTCGGGCCACATTCAACAATAATGCAAATACGAATCATTCTCAACTGAGATAAAGAAAGCCCAACATGCAAAGCTCAAAACCAGCCTTGATCCAGGATGCCGCTACCGCCCACGTCCGTCCTCCCGTCAGCATGGCCCAGCCGGCGCGCCGCATCACCAGCGAAGCGCTGCTGCAGCAGGGTCGCGAAGTGGAGATTGAGCACAGCGGCAAGATCTATCGCCTGCGCGTCACCCAGTTGAACAAGCTGATCCTGACTGCCTGAAGCAGCACGGCAGCCAGTCACCACACTCGCCAGCCAGTCGCGCTCCGTGCGCGCAGCCAGCCAAACCACCGCACAGGAGTGTTTGATGGCGAACGACCGACCTTCCACGATGTTTCCTTCCCCGCAAGGCCAACAGCCTGAATTGCTGCTGTCGGCCGTGCTGCATCTGATGTCGCACTACCATGCGGGCAGTCCCTGCGAGAAACTGGCCGGTGTCATCGAACGCCATCTGCAAGTGCTGTCGAATTCGCCCGGCCTGGGCCCCGTGCTGCAAGCGACGTGCCAGCAACTGTCGCAGCAGTGGGCCGCCCTGGTGGCGCTGCACCGGCCCGCGCCGCCGAAGACCACATTGCTCGATCGCCTGGCACACATGCTGAGCGCCAAGCGCCCTGCCTCGCCCCTGCCGCAATAATTTCTCTTCAACACTGCCACCGCCCAACAGGATACCGCCATGTGTGACAAAGACCAGTCCTTGCCCGTCATCAGCAATTGTTCCAGCGACGGAGCCGAAACGGCCGCGCTCGCTTCGCGCCGCCGCCGGCTGTGGGAACTGTCGCATACCTGCCATTGTCCTCTGGTCGGCGTGGGCTTGCCATTGGGCTACCTGCGCAAGCTGGTGGGCAAGATGACGGGCGGGCGCGTGCTGGCAGACGACTACGAAGTGCACGTGGGCGCCGTGACGGAATGCGGCGCGCGCAACCGCCTGTCCGAAGCGCTGCAAAAGGAACTCGAACGCCGCTACGCTCCCGTGATCCTGCGCTTTCGCGGCGCCAAGACCACGGAGCAGGTAGCGCAACTGTGGCGCACGGCCGTCGCCAACGGCGACGTGTCGGGCGCCTTCTGGGCTGGCCTGACGCACCCGCGCTGCGATGCCGAGCTGGAAGAGCAGATGTGCAGAGACTTGCACATGATCCAGCACCAGGCCGGCGCCTGCGTGCGCGCCGACATGGGCAAATTTACGGCCTTGCAGGAAGAAAATGTACGCCTGGCGCACGAACTGGCCAAGCTGCAACAGCGCAGCCAGGCCGCACTGATGGAAAAAACGGGCGAGCTGGAGCGCCAGGAAGCCGTGCTGCTGCGCACGCGTGCCGAGGCCATCGGCAAGGATAGCGTGATCGATGGCTTGCGCGCGGAACTGGCGCAATTGCAGGCCGCCATCCCGGCGCTGGAATCGCGCACGCGCCTGGTCGAACGCCTGGCGCAAATGGATGAGCGCGAAAAGGAATTGCGCCAGCAAATCGCGGAATTGAAACAGGCCCAGCCACGCCCGGCCGCTGCCGCGCCGCCACCGGCTGCCAAGCTGGAAGTGCCGACCGGCGGCAAGCTGAAAATGCCGATCCGCCTGGTCGACCAAAGCGTCCTGTGCGTGGGCGGGCGCAGCGGCAATGTCGCCACCTACCGCGCCCTGATCGAGCGGGTCGGCGCGCAATTCGCCCACCACGACGGCGGCCTGGAAGACAATGCCAACCTGCTCGATTCGAGCCTGGCGGCGGCCGACCTGGTGATTTGCCAGACGGGCTGCATCAGCCACAGCGCCTACTGGCGCGTCAAGGATTATTGCAAGCGCACGGGCAAGCGCTGCGTCTTCATCGACAACCCCAGCATTTCCAGCCTGGCACGGGGCTTGCAGGAAGTCAGTGGCGAGATGGAACCAGCCGCACTGGACGCCTCCGACTAAAACCTAGGCCTGCAACTCGCGCGCGATAGCTTCGCGCAAGAGCGCATCATCGACCGTGGTGTCGGGCGAGAAACGCCCCACCACCTTGCCGTCCTTGCTGATCAAGAACTTCTCGAAATTCCACAGCACGTCGCTGGGCTGCTCCTGCGTGATGCCGTAACCGGCCAGCTTGGCGCGGAAATCGCTGCCCGGCTTTTCCTGCGCCCGCGGCTGCTCTTGCACCAGGCGCTGGTACAGCGGATGCTGGCCCGGACCCTTGACGACGATTTTCTCAAACATGGGAAATTGCACGCCAAACGTGCCACGGCAAAAGTCCGCGATCTCGGCATTGGTGCCCGGCTCCTGCGCACCGAATTCATTGGCGGGAAAACCGGCCACCACCAGGCCCTCGGCCTGCTTGTCGGCGTAGAGTTTTTCCAGTCCTTCGTACTGCGGCGTCAAGCCGCAGGCGGAGGCCACATTGACCACCAGCACGACCTTGCCGCGATAAGCGTCCAGGCTGGTGGGTTCGCCATTGATGCGGCGCAAGGGAATGTCGTAAAATGCTGTCGCTCATGATGTGTCTCCTCGGATGAAACAATCATGATAGCCGTGTGTGCGCGAACGCGCTGGCGGCGTCAAAAACTCAATACACGTCGCGCCGGTAGCGCCCTTCGGCCGCCAGCGCGTCGAGCGCGGGCCGGCCCAGCATTTCCTGCAGGGCCTGGTCGACGCCGCCCGCCATGCCAGCCAGGCTGCCGCAAACGTAGATGGCGGCACCCTGCTCCAGCCACAGTTTCACCTCGTCGGCATTGCCGCGCAGGCGGTCCTGCACGTAGGTCCGCTCCGCCTGGTCGCGCGAAAACGCCAGATCCAGGCGCGGCAAGTCGCCGCTGGCGTGCCACTGTTCAATTTCATCGCGATAATGGAAATCGTGGGCCAGGTTGCGCTCGCCAAAGATCAGCCAGTTGCGCCGCTGCCCCGCCATCACGCGGCTCTTCAGGTGGCCGCGCAAGCCGGCGATGCCGCTGCCGTTGCCGATCAGAATTAATGGCCGCCGGGCATTGTCTTCCAGGCGGAAGCGTTTGTGCTGGCGCAGGCGCAACTGCACCACGTCGCCGACCTTGGCCTGCGCCGTGAGCCAGCCCGAGGCCAGGCCCAGGCTGCCATCGGGATGCGCATGCTGGCGCACCAGCAAGTGCACGCTGCCATCATGCGGAATCGAAGCGATCGAGTATTCGCGCGGCTGCGACGGGTCGGCCGGGGCGGTCACCTGCACCAGGTCGCCCGATTGCCAGTCAGGCAAGCTGCCCGCCACCGGCGCCAGTTCCACGTGGTAGATGGCGCCGCCGGCGCTGCCAGGGTTGAGGTGACGCCGCTGCGTCAAACGCCAGTCGCCGAAGGCGGGCGCGCTCCAGTCGGGCGCGTCGCTGGTGCCGGCCAGGTGGCTCAGGTGCTGGAACCATTGCTCGATGGCGGCGCTGGCACTGCGGTCGACTTCGATGCGCTCGAACAGGCGCAACCCGCCCTGCGCCGCCAGCCAGGCATCGAGCGCGCGGCCGAAGCCGCAATAATGGCCATAGCTGCGGTCGCCCAGGGCCAGCACGGCGTAATGCAATTGCGGCAGCGCCAGCTCGCCCGTCATCAGGCGGCCCATGAAGGCGGCCGCATTGTCAGGAGCGTCGCCTTCGCCATACGTGCTGACCAAAAACAGGGCCCGCTCGGCTTGTTGCAGATCAATGGCCGTGACGTCGGCCAGCGCACACAGGCGCACGGGGATGCCGGCCAGTTGCAGGCTCTGCGCCGTTTGCGTGGCCAGCTCTTCCGCATTGCCCGTCTGGCTCGCATACGTCACCAGCCAGGCGGGACTGTTGGCCAGCGCCGCCCTGGCGGCGTCGGACGCGCGGCGCTTGGCGCGCGCGCGCAGCCAGGGCGCCAGGCACACGCCCGCATAACTGAGGGACAGGGCCGCCAGCAAGGCCAGCCGCGTCGTATCGTGCGTAAAAATCATGGAATCAATCGTTCATTCGTCGAGCATGGCCAGCATGTGGCTGCTCAGCGTTTCGTGGTAGCCCTCGCCGTCGCGCTGCAGGAAGCGCGCAGCCAGGCCCTGCTCTTCGGCCAGCGCCATGCCGGCTTCCGGCCCCAGCACGGTCAGGGCCGTCGACCAGGCATCGGCCGCCATGCATTCGGCATGCACGACGGTGACGGAAGCGAGTTGGTTGGCGATCGGCATGCCGCTGCGCGGATCGATGGTGTGTGAGAAGCGAACTGTGCCGTCCTGGAAGAAACGCCGGTAGTCGCCCGAGGTCGCCACGGACAAGCCGTGCAGCGCCAGCAGCATTTCCGCAGGATGCTGTGCATTATCGGCACTATCGGCGGCGCCATCGACCTGTTCCAGCATGACCCACCACGGCTGGCCATCGGGCTTGCTGCCGGCGCCGCGCAGCTCGCCGCCCACTTCCACCAGGTAATGGTGGATGCCCTGGCTTTCCAGGTAGCGGGCCAGGCGGTCCACGCCATAGCCCTTGGCCACGGCGGACAAATCGAGCTGCAAGCCGCCCGGCTGGCGCGCGCGGCGGGCTGGCAAGTCAAGTTCCAGGCGGCGGCGCTGGCGCTGCGCCAGCAGCAGCGCCACGGTATCGTCTTTCGGCGGCAGGAAGCCAGGCTCGTCATAACGGTTGCGGGGGCCGAAGCCCCACAGGTTGACGAGCGCGCCCGCACACGGGTCGTACGCGCCGCCGGACGCTTGCGACACGTGCATGGCAAAGCCCAGCACCTCGCAAAACGCGGCGGGCAGGCTGTGCCAGCTGCCAGGCTCGGCCCGGTTGAAGCGGCCCAGGTCGGACTCGTCGCTCCAGTGGCTCATTTGCGCCACCACCAGGTCCAGCTGCTGCTGCAAGCCCTGCTGCAAGTCGGCGCTGCCCGCGCGTCCCGGCATGGCGGACTCGAGCAGGCGCACCGACCAGCTGGTGCCCATGCTCAGGCCGTGCAAGTCCCGGATCGCGGCGCCGGGCGGCGCGACCTGATCGGAAATATGCTGCGGCAGCAGGACCCGGCGCATCGGCGCTCTCGTGACGATGCCGCCGCTTACTGCGGCAACACTTCCACGGTGGCCGCGTACGTCATGCGGCGCTCGGGCATGGCTGGCGGCTGGCCGGCCACGGCCGGTGCGGCCGCAGGCCAAGTGCTGCTCAGGTAGTACATGCCGGCCGCCGGGACCGTAAACGTGATTTCGCCCTTGGCATCCGTGCTCTGGCGGATTTCACCGAGCACGCCACGGTAGCGCACGCCGCCTGGCACCAGGCTGAAGGCCTGGTTCGCCGCCGGCTTGCCGTCGACCAGGAAGCGCCACGTGGCTTTCTCGCCCGCGCGCAAGTCGTTCGGGTGCGTCACCGGCACGAATTCCAGGCCCACGCCTGTCGGCTTGAACACTTCCGTGCTGGTTTCGCCATTGCTGAAGAAGGTTTCCAGGCGCGCTGCCGTGCGCGTGATTTTCAGTTCTTGCGCATCGGCCGGCACTTCCTTCTTGAACGTTTCCTCGTTGCCACGGAAACGCTTCTGCTCGCCATTGAGCTTGTAGCTGCCCATCACGTTTTGCGACACGATGGCCGCTTTATACGTGCCAGGCTTTTCCATTTTCACATCGAAGACGCTGCGCAAACGGCCCGTGACCGTGTTCGCCGGCGTGACTTTGGCGCCGTCCGGACCGGTGACTTGCAGCGCGTCCAGGCGCAGCGGCTGGTGGTCGATCTCGAACAGGCCGTCGGAGACGGCTGCGTCCACCGTCACCCAGGCGTCCTTGCTTTCCACCATCGTGCTCGATGGCACCATCCAGCCGCGGTGGGCGTGGGCGTTCATGGCCAGGCCGGCCAGGGCCAGGGCGATCAGGGATTGGTTGAATCGATTGAACATGATGTGCGCCTTATGGTTTGAGTTGGACGACGACATTGCCGAGTTCTTCCTTGCCTTTGGCAGGCACGGACTGGGCCGACTTCAGCGGCCACTGGAACGGTACGCGCACCAGCTCGCGTCCACCCGCTTCACGCGCCGCTTCCACCACCACCTGGTATTCGCCGGCCGGCAGCTTGTCGAGCAAGGCCTTGGCACCGGGGAAAGTCAGGGTATGTTCGCCCGGCGCACGCGTGGCGCCGCTGACGCCGTCAACGGGCATGGCCAGGTCGCGGCCACTCTTGCGCCACCATTGACGCATGTCCTTCAGCCATTTTTCGCCGGCCTTGTCCTTCTTTTTCACGTCATACAGCACCGTCAGATTGCCGACGACCTTTTGATCGGCCGTTTCCAGCCATGCCGCCACGTAGGGACGGTGGTACTCCGCCACGTTCAGTTGCGGGATTTCAATCTTGAGGGCCAGGTCGGCCGCCATCGCCGAAGTGCCGATCAGGGGAAGGCCAAGCGCCAGGGAGTAGCGTAATTTCATGGTGTGCCTGTAAAAAGGAAAAATAAAAACGATCAGTGAATAAACAGCAAGGCGATCGCGCAAGGTATCAAGATACCGAGACCAACCATCGGCCAGGTAAATGGCCGGTTGGCCGCGTGGAACTTCAAAATCAATAGCCCCGTCAGGCAAAACACGATGCAGGCGCCGGCAAAGATGTCGATGAACCAGCTCCAGGCCACGCCCGTGTTGCGGCCCTTGTGGACATCGTTGAGCCAGGATACCCAGCCCCGGTCCGTCAATTCATATTCGGCGGCCCCGTCTTCCAGGCCGATGCGCACCCAGGCATCGCCGCCCGCCTTGGGCAGCGGCAGATACACTTCGTCGAGCGACCATTCGGCGGGACGGCCGCCCGCATTGAGCGACCATTGCTGCTTGAGCCAGTCTTCGGCGGCGGCCGGCATGGGCGCATTGGCGCCATCATGCTTGGCGGCATACGCGGCCAGTTCCGTGACGAGGGGTGCCGGCAACGCCGCCTTCTGGCGCGTGATCGCCGGCTTGGATTCGATCTGGCCAGCGTGGTTCAGGGTGATGCCGGTGATGGCGAACAAAAACATGCCCAGCAGGCAAAGCGCTGAGCTGATCCAGTGCCATTGATGCAAGTTCTTCAGCCAGACGGCGCGGCTGGCGTTGTTCTTGGCCTTGTCTGCGGCGCCCGCATTACCCATAGCCCGCTCCCGGCAAGGAGCGTGCCAGGTGGCGCGACAAGTCAGTGTGCTTCATTCCCATCCTTCAATCAAAGTTCATGCCGACATTTTCAAACAAATGATAATGATTATCATTTATTAAGTCAATACATGGGGCGCCCCGCCGGGCCAGCGTTTTGTAACAGCTTTGAAACATGCACAACACGACAGGGCCATGCGCGCCGCTACGTAAGCTGCCGTACAGAGCCGCGAGCCATGCCCGCCTATGCTGTTGTTCAGGACAATCAAACAGGAGCACAATATGCAAGCGTATTCCAGCGAACAACTGGCCAGCATCGCGGCCAAGATCAAGGATGTCAAATTCGGCATGCTGACCACCAGCGACGACATGCGCACCCTCACCAGCCGGCCGCTGACGCAGCAGCAGGTCGACAAGGAAGGGCAAATCTGGTTCTTTGTCTCGGATGAGGCCGCCTACACGCGCGACTTGCTGAACAATCCACAAGTCAATGTCAGCTTTGTCGACACGGGCGACAGCCTGTATGTATCCGTCTGCGGCCACGCGCAGCTGTTGAAGGACCGCGCCAAGGCGGAGGAATTGTGGAACCCTCTGGTCAAAGCCTGGTTCCCGGGCGGACTCGACGATCCGAAGCTGTCGCTGATCAAGGTGACGATCCAGTCGGCAGAATACTGGGATAGCAGCGCCAGCAAGATGATGCAATTCTATGAAATGGCCAAGGCCGCCATTACGGGCGAGCCGCCGAAGGACTTGGGCGAACACGGCAGGGTCGATCTGTAGCCGAGTCGCCAATGTTACCCGCGCCGGCAAGCAGCCGGCGTTACTCCCCGTATGGAGGAATGGCCAGCCGGCGTGCGCGAACACGTCCAACGGCTGGCCCTGCGGGGATTACCAGACAGTCAAGAAGGGAAGCTCAGACGCCGGTACTGCCCGTGGTATCCGGCCCATCGTCGGCACTCTGCCTGCTTTGCCCGGCGGAACCGGACTGGTGATGGGGCAAGCGGTCGGCGCGCCGCACTTCGCCGATGGAAAACAGATCGTCGCCGATATCGAGACCTTGCTCGCTATCGACCAGCACAAAGTTTTCAGCCGAGTCGGCCGTGCTTTGCTTGCTGCCCGCCGTGGATGGCGTGCCGCCCTGGCTATTGCCCGGTTGCGGCGTATTCGAGTTGCCCATTATCTTCTCCCTGATCATCGATGCGGTTGACTGCGAGGTGATTGCCAGGTGATCGCACATTGCCGGCGCAGCTCATTCATCATAGTCCATGCCTGCTGCATTGCATCAAAATTTTGCGGCTGCCGGACAGATGCGGCCATGGCCAGCGGCGTGCCTGCCTGCCGCTGGCCATGATCACTTGCTACTGCTCATGACTACTACTTGCACTACTGCTTGTTGCGCGAGCCCGAGCTCGATCCCGAACCGCCGCTTTGCTTGTTGCCACTGTCGCGGTTGCCCTCCTGGTTCATGCTGGCATTGTCGCGCGAGCCGCTGGAACTGGCTGCGCTTTGCCGGCTGGCATCGTTCTTGTGACTTTGGCTGCCTGCGCGGCGGGCCTCTTCCGAGGTGAATTCATGCGCCGTGCCTTTTTCATGCGCGGCACGCCCCCCTTCGCTGGCGATTTCGCGCTGCTGGGCGGGGTCCATGGAAGCGAAGCCCCGTTTGCTGGTATCGCTTTGCTTGTTGCCGCCGCTGCTACTGCTACTGGTTTTACTACCTTGCTGTTTATTGTCGCTCGATGTGGCCATGATGATCTCCTTGATCGATGGAATCAGAAACAGTGCAAACCATGCAATTCTTCCCCCTCGCATGGCAAGGGAACAGTCATCTTAGTGCGCACATGGGGCACAAGAAATAGGAGGATGGCAAGAGCGTATGTAGGATGTGTCCCGCCTACGGTAACGCAGTTACTTTCAGTTTTCCACCAAAAGTACCAGACACTCAGCAGTTAGCGGGTAGTGCGAAAATCGCCGCGTCGGCCGTCACGTAGACGCGCTCGCCAGCGGCTGGCCGCACCGCATGGCCGCCCGTGAATGCGCCAAACGAGGGCAGGATGGCGCGATGCTGGCCCAGCAGGAAACACGGCAGGCGCAAGCCGCCCCTTTCAGCGCGCAAGTGAAACACGGGATGCACGTGGCCAGCCAGCACATAACCGGGCGCGGCGGTGTCCGGATGATGGCAGAACGACAGATTGCCCACCTGATGCGGCTCATCGACCATGCTGATCCCCAGCGCGGCGGCCGGGTCGCCCGCATGCGCATCGTGGTTGCCGCGCACCACCGTCAGTCGCACGTCCGGATGGCGCGCGCGCCAGGCCTGCAGGGCGGCCACGGTGGCGGCCCCGTGCGCGGCGCGCGCGTGCAAAAAATCGCCGAGAAAGACGATTTCCTCGCAAGCGTAACTGGCCAGCAAGGCGTCGAGCGCCAGCAGGTTTTGCGTGGTGGTGCCGCGCGGCACGGGCACGCCCAGCGCGCGAAACGCGGCCGCCTTGCCGAAATGGATGTCGGCGATGACCAGCATCCTGCGCGCGGGCCAATACACGGCCTTGTGCGCCAGCAGCCACAGAATCTCGCCGGCCAGTTCCACCACGCAGTGCGCTTGCTGCGGGCCGCTCATGCGGCCGCCTTTTCCAGCGCGCTGACCAGGCGCGCCACCCGGTCCGACAGCTTTTCCGTCGTCAGCTGTTCGCGGAAGCGCTCGACCATCAGGCCGAAGGCAAACGGCGATGCCCGCTCCAGCGCTTGCAGGGAAATCTGCCGGCCATGCAGCTCGCGCAAGGTGGCGCGCAAGCGCGTCAATTCCAGTTCCTGTTCCAGCACTTCGCGCTGCGCCTGCGTGAGCAGCAAATTGGCCGCGTCGTGCTTGCGGAACACTTCAAAGAAGAGCGAGGAAGACGCCTGCAGCTGGCGCGCGCTTTTCGGCTGGCCCGGATAGCCCTGGAACACGAGGCCGGCGATGCGGGCGATTTCGCGGAAGCGCCGCTGCGACAATTCCGTCGCGTTCAGGCTGGCCAGCACGTCTTCCAGCAGATTGTCCGTGCTGAACAGGGCAATATCGGCGCCGCTGGCGGCCGTCAACAGCGGCGCATAATCGATGTCGTCCGCGCCCAGCAATTCAAAGCCGTAGTCGTTGACGGCAATCGACAAGGTCGCCGGCTGCACGCGCGCGATGCGGTACGCCAGCAGCGACGCCAGGCCCAGGTGCACCGAGCGGCCCGCAAACGGATACACGAACAGGTGATGGCCTTCGCGGCTGGACAAGGTTTCAAGCAAGAGGCTGGAGCGCGTGGGCAGGCTCGACCATGCCTGCTGGATGGCCAGCAGCGGCGCCAGCGCGCGCATTTCCGGCCCGCTGGCCTTCCCTTCTTGCGCCAGCTGCAACTGGTCCAGCACGGCATGCGCGAGTTCCGACGACAGCGGCATCTTGCCGCCCTGCCAGCGCGGCACGGCGCCGCGGCTGCCTGTTGCGCGCCGCACGTAGGCCGTCATCTCGTGCACGCGCACGAATTCCAGGATGCGCCCGCCAAACAAAAAGTGGTCGCCCTGCTTCAGGCGCGCGATGAACGATTCCTCGATGCTGCCGATGCGCGCGCCACCGAGAAACTTGACCTGGATCGCCGCCTCCGACACGATGGTGCCGATGCTCATGCGGTGGCGCCGCGCCAGGGCCACGTCCGGCACGCGGTACACGCCCTCATCGTCCGGCAGCACTCGCCGGTATTCCGGATACACGGTCAGGCTTTGCCCGCCGCGCGCAACGAAGTCGAGCGCCCATTGCCACTCGTCCAGGGTCAGGTGGCGATACGACCAGGCGGCGCGCACTTCCTCATACAATTGAGCCGACTGGAAGCCGCCACCCAGGGCGATCGTCACCAGGTGCTGCACCAGCACGTCGAGCGGCTTGTCCGGCACTGGCCGCGCTTCCAGGTGGCCCTGCGCCAGGGCAGCACGGGCAGCGGCCGCTTCCAGCAATTCCAGGCTGTTGGTGGGTACCAAGGTGACGCGCGAGATGCGTCCCGGCGCGTGGCCGCTGCGCCCGGCCCGCTGTACCAGGCGCGCGATGCCCTTCGCGCTGCCCACCTGCAAGACCCGCTCGACGGGCAGAAAATCGACGCCCAGGTCCAGGCTGGACGTGCACACGACGGCTTTCAGTTCGCCCGTTTTCAGGTGCTGTTCGACCCACTCGCGCACTTCACGGTCCAGCGAACCGTGGTGCAGGGCAATCAGTCCCGCCCAGTCGGGCCGCGCATCGAGCAAATGCTGGTACCACAGCTCGGCCTGCGAACGCGTGTTGGTGAATACCAGGGTGGTGGCGCTGCCCTCGATCTCGGCGATCAGGGGCTGCAGCATCTGGATGCCCAGGTGGCCGCCCCAGGGAAAGCGCGTGGGGTTGACGGGGATCAGGCTGTCGACGAGGATGCACTTTTTAATTTTACCTTCCACCAGCACGCCGGCGTTTTCCTCGCCCAGCAAGACGTCCTGCGCCTGCTGCAAGTTGCCCAGGGTAGCCGACAGGCCCCACGTCATCAGGTTTTCCTGCCAGCGGCGCAAACGGGCCAGGGCCAGCTGCACCTGCACGCCGCGCTTGCTGCCCATCAATTCGTGCCACTCGTCGACGATCACGGTTTCCAGCAGGCTGAAACGTTCCCGGGCGTCCGTCTGGCTCAGCATCAGGGACAGGCTTTCCGGCGTCGTGACGAGCACCTCGGGCCAGGCCTTCGCCTGCCGCGCCCGCTGCGCCGCGCTCGTGTCGCCCGTGCGCGCCTCGATGCGCCAGCCGGGAGCGAGCTCCGCACCCGAGGCTTGCAGCGCGCGCACGGTGTCGGCGGCCAGTGCCCGCATGGGCGTGATCCACAGCACGCGCAAGCCCTGCTTTCTCCCCTTGCGCGCCAGCCGCTCGGCGCGCAGCAAGGCGCCGAACCACACGGCATACGTCTTGCCGGAACCCGTGCTCGCATGCAGCAGGCCGGAACGGCCCTGCGCGCCAGCACGCCAGACGGCGCGCTGGAACGGAAACACCGTCCAGCCGCGCGTGACAAACCACGCATCGATGCGCTGCGCCAGCGTGCTCATCGCTTGCTCATGTGGTCTGGGCCAGCATGGCCTTCAGGGTGGCCAGCGTGTCCGCGTCGGCGATGGCCTTGTCTTCGCGCCGGCGCAGGATGCGGGGAAAGCGCACGGCGATGCCCGCCTTGTGGCGGCTCGACGCAGCGATGCCTTCGAAACCGATCTCGAACACCATCGTCGGCCGCACGCTGCGCACGGGACCGAATTTTTCTATCGTCGTCTTGCGGATGGCGGCATCGACCTGGCCGATCTCCGCATCCGTAAGGCCGGAATACGCCTTGGCGAACGGCACCAGCTTGCGCTCCTCGCCCCCCTCCTCATCCGTGTCACTGTCCCAGACGGCAAAGGTATAGTCCGTGTACAGCGACGCGCGCCGGCCGTGGCCCGTCTGGGCGTAGATCAGCACGGCGTCGATGGCATACGGGTCGATCTTCCATTTCCACCATGTGCCCACATCCTTCGTGCGGCCCACGCCATACGCGGCCGACACGGCCTTGAGCATCAAGCCTTCCACGCCGCGCGCCCGCGATTCGCTGCGGATGGCCGCCAGCGCCTCCCAGCTTGCCGCCTCGATGCGCGGCGACAGGCGCAGCGCGGAAGAGTCCACGCCGGCCACCACGGTTTCCAGCAGCGCGCGGCGCTCCAGCTGGGGCAACTGGCGGACATCGACGCCATCGATTTCCAGCACATCGTAGGCCACCAGCACGGCGGGCAGCTCGGCCAGCAGCTTGGGCGACACAGTCTTGCGGCCCATGCGTTGTTGCAAGTCGGCAAATGGCGCAGGCACGTCGCCCGGCTGCCAGATGAGGATTTCCCCATCGAGCACGGTCCCCTCGGGCAAGGCCAGCTGCGCCAGTTCGGGAAAGCGCTCCGTGATCAATTCCTCGCCGCGCGACCACAGCCAGTTCACGCCCTCGCGGCGCAGCAGCTGGGCGCGCATGCCGTCGTATTTCCATTCGGCCAGCCAGTCGCCGATGTCGCCCAGCGTCTCCGGCCCCACCTGCAAGGGGTGCGCGAGGAAGAACGGGTAAGGCTGGCCGCCGCGCAGCGCATGTTCGCCCTCCGACTGCGCGGCGATCAGTTTGAGAAAGCCCGCGCCTGTGGGGCTGACCTTGCCATCGGTCCAGCCCATCAGGCGCTGGGCGATCAGCTTGCTGTCGACGGCCGCGATGGATGCCAGCGCGCGCGTCACCAGCAATTTTGACACGCCCACGCGAAAGCCGCCGCCTATCAGTTTGAGCAACAAAAACCGTTCGCGCGTTTCCAGCTCGTCCCAGTAGGCCAGCAAGTCGGCGCGGATGGTGTCGGGCGCCGCGCCGCGCAACGGTGCGATGCGCTGCTCGACCCACTCGGCCAGGCCGATGTCGCTGCGCCTGGCGGGCGCGGGCAGGATCAGGGCGATGGTTTCGGCCAGGTCGCCCACGGCGTGGTAGGCCTCGTCGAACAGCCAGGCATCGAGGCCCGCCCGCTCGGTCGCGTACTCGCGCAACAACTTGGTGGGCACGGCCTGGCGCGGCTTGCCGCCGGCCAGGAAATACACGGCCCAGGCCGCGTTTTCCGGCGAGGCGCCGCGAAAATAGGCTTGCAGCGCCGCCAGCTTGCGGCTGGTGGAGGTGGTTTCGTCGAGTTCCGCGTACAGCCGGGCAAAGTCACGCATGGGTGACGTCCTCCGCTGCCGTGGACGCACCGGGCGCATTGTCATCGGTCTCGTCGTCGCCATATTCCGTCTCGAAGCCGCCCGCCTGCCAGCCGTTCTGCTGCAGCCAGCGCACCATCACGGGAATCGAGCCATGCGTGACGATGATGCGTTCAGCCTGCGTAGCCCGGATGGCTTGCATCAGGCCGGGCCAGTCGGCATGGTCGGACAGGACAAAACCCCGGTCCACGCCACGCCGCCGGCGCGCGCCGCGCAGCAGCATCCAGCCGCTGGCAAACGCATCGCTGTAGTCGCCGAAACGCTTCATCCACGGCGAGCCGGCGGCCGACGGCGGCGCGATCACCAGCGCCGTCTTCAGGGCCGCCTTGTCCGTGACCTCATCGACCATGACGGTGGCGGGCAAGGCCACGCCGCACTCGCGGTAGACCTGCGTCAATGCCTGCGCCGCGCCATGGCAGATGATGGGACCGATGGTCGCGTCCAGTCCCGCCAGGATGCGCTGCGCCTTGCCGAAGGCATAGCAGAACAGCACGCTGGTGCGTCCCTCGGCCGCATTCCTGCGCCACCACTGGTTGATATCGTCATAAACCTCTTGCGGCGCCTGCCAGCGGTAGATGGGCAGGCCGAAGGTCGATTCCGTGATGAATGTATCGCAGCGCACAGGCTCGAACGGTGCGCAGGTGGGGTCGGGCTGCAGCTTGTAGTCGCCGGACGCCACCCACACTTCACCGCCATGCTGCATGCGCACCTGGGCCGAGCCCAGCACGTGGCCGGCCGGATGCAGCGACACTTGCACGCCGTGGTGTTCGATCGTGTCGCCATACGCGAGTGCCTGGATGGAAACGGCGCCCATGCGCGCGCGCAGCACCTGCTCGCCGGGAGCGGCGCACAGGTAATGCCGGTGTCCGACTCTCGCATGGTCGGCGTGCGCGTGCGTGATGATGGCGCGCTCGACGGGGCGCCACGGGTCGATGTAGAACTGACCCGGCACACAATACAAGCCTTCCTTGCGCACCACCACCATATCTGCCATGCCCTGCTCCCTGCGTTAAAAAAGCGCGTTGGAATGGGCTGATTCTAGCGCGCTTGCGCCAGATCACTGTTCGGCAGCGCACCATGGCTTCATGCGGGGACAACGAATTCCGCCATGAAGGTACGCGTGGTGTTTTCTGGAAAGGCAATGGTGACCTGGTCGCCCGCCACGGACAGTACGGTGCCGATCTGGTAGCGGGGCACGCGCACGCGGCTGCCGACGGCGATCTGGGGCGCCGGTGCCGGCACAGGTACCTGGACAGGCGCCGGCGGCAACTCGTCCAGGGTGATGGGCGCGGCCAGCGCGGGCGGCGACTGGCAATTATCGCAAGTGCAGCAGCGCTCGAAATCGCCGGCATCGCCAAAGTAATCGAGCAGCAGTTTCCAGCGGCACAGGCCACTTTGCGCATACGCCACCATCTGCTCGAGCGCCTGTTTGTCGCGCTCCTGCTTGTCGACATAGACTTGCGCCAGCTGCGCAAACGAGGGCGTGGCGGCCGAGGGAGCTTTCAAGCTATAGCCCAGCTTGCGGTCCTGGCGCAGCAGCTTGCCGTCTTTCAACAGTTTCAGGCACACCTTCAAGTGGCCATCGGAAAACTCGGGCAGGCTGGACGCCAGCGCAGCGAAAGCAAACGTGGCTGGCAGTTCTTGCGCCACCGCCACGATGGCCGCCAATTCCCCTTCCGTTGGGTAATGCTTCGCCAGAAAGAATTGCTGCACCCGCTTGTCTTCCTGGAAATACAGCAAGGTGCAGCCGGCGGGCAAGCCGTCGCGCCCAGCCCGGCCCGATTCCTGGTAGTACGCTTCCAGGTTGGCCGGCACCTGCAAGTGGATGACGAAGCGCGTGTCAGGCTTGTCGATGCCCATGCCAAAGGCGTTGGTGGCCACCATGATGCGGCGTTCGCCATTCATGAACAAATCCTGGTTGTGCTTGCGCTCGCGCGCCGCCAGCTTGCCGTGGTAGCACGTAACGCTTTCGCCCAGTTCCGCCAGCCGCGCCGCCAGGTCCTCGACGGCCTTGACGGTGGCCGCATACACGATGCCCACGCCCGCCGTCTCGCGCAGCAGGCGCAAGACTTCGTCCTGTTTCTCTCCCGCATTCGTGACCTGGATCACGCGGTAGCGCAAATTGGCGCGGTAGATGCCGGTATTGATGACCTGCAGCTTGCGCGCTTCCAGTTGCGCGTCGATATCGTCTACCACTTCGCCGGTGGCCGTGGCCGTCAGCGCCAGCACGGGCGGACGGCCCAGCGCGCGCAGGGCGGCCGCGATTTCCAGGTAGGCGGGACGGAAGTCATGGCCCCACTGGGAAATGCAATGGGCTTCATCGATGACGACCAGGCTGGGCGGCGAGGCTCCCAGCAGGGACAGGAAGGCGGCACTGGTCAGGCGTTCCGGCGTGCAAAAGATGATGATCCTGCCGCCCTGGCCGATGCGGGCGATGGCCTCGCCCTCCTCCGCGCGCGACAGGCTGCTGTTGAGCTGCAAGGCTGTGATGCCCAGTTCTTGCAGCTTTTCCAGCTGGTCTTTCATCAGCGAAATCAGCGGTGACACGACCAGGGTCGCACCGGGCAACAGGGCGGCGGGCAGCTGGTAGCACAGGGACTTGCCGCTGCCGGTGGGCATGATGGCCAGGGTGTCGCGCCCGGCCAGCACGCTGTCGATGACTTCCTGCTGGCCCGTGCGCAGCCGCGCTACGCCAAAGACCGAGCGCAGCAGGCGCTGGATATGCTTGCCTGGCTTGCCGGGCTTGCCGGGCTTGCCGGATTGGTTCGCTGCACTGCTCATCATTGTCGTCCCGAAAGTAACACTGCGATGCCGGCGCCCCAGCGCCCAGGTGCAGCTACTTTACGGCCGGGCCTGGCGCACCGCCATAGGACGGGCGCCACAGCCGGCGTAGGAATTCAGGAAGCAAACAGGATGGCCCAGAACAGCATCAGCAGACCGGCAATCGACACGCACCAGACGAGCGTGCGCACGACAGGCACGCCAAACGCGTACAGGGGCAAATACAGCACGCGCGCAGCCAGGTACAGGGCGGCGCCATACAGGGTCAGCGCGCTTTCCTGCGCCGTCACGTGGGCGATCAGCACGGCGGCGGCGAACAGGGGCAGGGTTTCGAACAGGTTCGCCTGGGCCCGCCGCAAGCGGCCCGTGATCTTGCCCACGGGCGGCCCGTCGCCATCGCGCGCGCTCACGTTATAGGCCGTGCCTGTTTCGCGCGTGCGAAACAGCGCGGGCAGCAGGATTTGCAGCAGCGCCAGCACCAAAGTACAGGCCAGCATCGTCAATTCAGGGGTCATCCTTTACCTCTGCGGGTGAGACAGGCAAGCCGTGCCGGCGCATGCCTGTCAGGGTTGGTCGAGTGCCGCTTGCAACTCCATCAAATCATAAGGCTTGCGCAGGACGCTGGCGGAAAAGCCCAGTTCATCCATCGATTCCTTGCCATAGCCCGTGGAAAAGATGATGCGCATGTCCGGTTTATCGCGCAGCACCATGCGTGCCAACGCGATGCCGGACATGCCGGGCAGGCTGACATCCGTAAACAGGATATCGAAGTCTTGCTCGTTGAGCAGATCCCACGCCGCCTCGCCATCGGACACGCCGCTGACCGTGTGCCCCAGCATACCCACCAGTTCGCACACCATCAGCTGCGAATCGAGATTGTCTTCCACCACGAGTATTTTCATCGATGTCGGCATGTCACCCTGCGGTGTTGGCGCATGGCCCGTCAAGTCCAGCCCCGGCGTGCCGCTTCCCCGCACGCTGGCCGAGGTGCTGCCGGCCACGGGCGCGCCGGACCGTTCAAACTGGCGCGCGCGCATTTGCTGCTGGCGGTTGGCCAGCACATGGCGCAGCTTGCGTGCCAGCTCTTCGCGCCGGTACGGTTTGCTGAGCAATTCCACCCCCGCGTCGAGACGCCCTTCGTGCACGATGACATCCTGCGCGTAGCCCGAGGTAAACAGCACGGCGATATCGGGCTGCAACTCGCGCGCCTGGCGCGCCATCTCCGTGCTGCTGACGGGGCCCGGCATGATCACGTCCGTAAACAGCAAGTCGATCTGCGCGCCGCTGTGCAGCACGGCCAGCGCGCTTTCGCCATCCTCGGCCTTGAGCACCTTGTAGCCGAGCGCCCCGAGCATGTCAACCACGGTGGTGCGCACGCCCACGTCGTCTTCCACCACCAGCACCGTTTCTGTGCCGCCCGTGACGACGCCGCTCAGCTCCAGTTCCTCGTCCGCTTCCGCCATCAGCGAGCGGGGCAAATAGATTTTGACTCCCGTGCCCACGCCAGGTTCACTGTAGATGCGGATATGGCCGCGGCTTTGTGTGACAAAGCCATACGCCATCGACAGGCCCAGGCCCGTGCCCGCGCCTTCCGGCTTGGTCGTGAAGAACGGCTCGAACGCGCGCTGCAGCACGGGGCCGCTCATGCCGCGGCCCGTATCGGTCACCGACAGCATCACGTACTGACCTGCCGGCACGTCGACCAGGTTATGCACATACTGTTCGTCGAGCACGACGTTGCCAAGCTCGATGGTCAGCTTGCCCACGCCATCCATGGCGTCGCGCGCATTGATGGCCAGGTTGAGGATGACGTTCTCGATCTGGCTGCGGTCGATCAGGGTATTCCACAGTCCGCCGCCGCCCACGAGCACGATGTCGATCGCTTCGCCCAGGGCGCGCCGCAACAGCGCATCCATGTTGCGCACCACGCGCGCCAGATCGGCCACCACGGGTTGCAAGGGCTGGCGCCGCGCAAATGCCAGCAAATGCGACGACAGCTTGGCGCCCCGCTCGACGGCGGCAATCGCCGTGTCCAAGCGCTGGCGCATCAAGCCATCCGTGCCCGCCAGGTGATGCAGCAAATGCAAATTGCCGGAAATGATTTGCAGCACATTGTTGAAATCGTGCGCGATCCCCCCCGTCAGCTGGCCCACGGCTTCCATCTTTTGTGCCTGGCGCAAGGCGTCTTCGGCCTTGGTGCGCTCACCCACTTCCTGTTCGACCCGGTGTTCCAGCGTTTCGTTCAATTCATGCAGCGCTTTTTCCACGCGGCGCCGGTCCGTGATATCCGTCTTGACGGCGATCAGGGAACGCGTATGACCCTGCTCATCGACCAGGCGGCTGACATTGCTCGACACCCACACTTGCGAGCCATCGGGCTTCAGGTAGCGCTTTTCCAGCGAGAACGACTCGCCCGTTTCCACCAGGCGCTGGAACAGCACGCCGTTGCCAGGCACGTCTGCCGGATGCATGATGTCGTTCATGTTCAAGCTCAGCAGTTCTTCGGCGGAACGCCCCAGCATGCGGCACAGGGCGCCGTTGACGCGCTGGAAGCGGCCATCGAGGCCCAGCTCGGACAAGCCCACCGAGGCCTGGCCGAAAATGGCCGCCATGCGCTCCTGGCTGGCGTTCAGTTCATCTTCGATGTGGCGCCGCTCCGTCACGTCGAACGACACGCCGACGTAGCGGCGCTGGCCCGGCACGCGGCCGGCCACCACCTCGCCCTGGCGCGCGATCCAGCGCAGCGCACCATCGGCGGGACGGCGGATGCGGTATTCCACATATTCGAGGGGATTGGGCGCCAGATCCAGCTTGCTGGGTCCGACCTTTTGCTGGTCGCGCGCATCGACCAGGCTCACCAGCAGGCGTTCCGTCACCACTTCCTCGTCGGCAATGCCCCACAGGCGGCGGAAGGTAGGCGACACTACCATCGCGCCCGTATCGGGAAACCATTCGAAGGTGCCGATGCCGCCCGCCTGCTGGGCCAGGCGCAGCCGCTCCTCGCCTTCCATGCGCTCGGTGACGTCGATGCCTTCGACGAGGATGCCCGTGACCACGCCCTCGTCATCCTTGATGGGCTGGTAGACGAAGTCGATATGGCGCTGGCCCGTCAGCCCGTCCGCCGTCTGCAAATCCACCTTCACCTGGCGCCCTTCGAAGGGCACGCCCGTGCGGTAGACCTGGTCGAGCAGCTCGATGAAACCTTGCGCCTTGACTTCGGGCAAGGCCATTTCGACTGTCTTGCCGAGCAAATCGCGGTGCCCCACCAGGCGCAGATAATGTTCGTTCGCCAGCTCGAACACATGCTGCGGCCCGCGCAGCATGGCCATGAAGCTGGGCGCCTGCTGGAACAGGGCGCGCAGCAGCGCGCGCTCCTCGCCCAGGCGGCGGTTGGCCTCGCGCACGGCCTCGCCCTCGGCCTGCAAGGTGGTGTTGAGTTCGCCCAGCTCGGCCGTGGCCAGCTTCAGCTGGCGCCCCTCCTCCATGCGCGCCGTCAATTCCAGCGCCGTGCACAGTACGCCATCCACCTGGCCGTCGGCGCCATGCACGGGCGTGTAATACAGGTCGAAACAGACGTCCGTGCGCTGCCCGTCACGCAACAGCGGCAGGCAGCACTCGCGGTGCACCTGCGTCTCGCCGCGCAGCCCCGCTTCGAGGATGCGCGCGTTCCAGTCCCATATCTCGGGCCAGACGGCCGGCACCGTGCCGCCCAGCGCCGCCGGATGGCGCTCCCCGGCGATCTGGATGTAGTCGTCGTTGTAAATCATCACGTGTTGCGGCCCCCACATCAGCACCATCGCCATCGGCGAATGGAGCACGATGTCGACGCTGGTGCGCAAATTCGCGGGCCAGCCATCGAGGGCGCCCAGGCTGGTGGCGGACCAGTCGCGCTGGCGCAGCAGCTCGCCCATGCTGCCGCCGCCGCGCGGCCAGGCTGGCGCGCTCATGTGGACAGTCCCGCTTGCACGCGCACCTGGCACTGGCGCGGAATGCGCACCGTCGCCACCGTGCCCTGCGTCGCCGTCGAACTGAGCTCGACCGTGCCACCGTGGGCCTTGACGAACATATTCACCGTGTACAGGCCCAGCCCCAGGCCCTGCCCCGTCCTGCGTTTCTCGCCCGCCTGCTGGAACGGTTCGAACAGGGTTGGCAGCAAGGCAGCGGGAATGACGCCGCGATTGGCGATGCGCAATTCAATGCTGTCGGCATCGCGTCCGTCCAGGGCCAGTTGCACCGGCGTGCCCGCCTCGCCATGCGTGATGGCATTGCATAACAGATTCGAGATAACTTGCGACAACAAGCCCGCATCACATTGCCCGTGCAGCTCGCCCACGCTGCTGATCTCGACCAGCGGGGCCTGGCCCGCCGTCTCGAACTCGTCGACGATGGCGCGCGCCAGCGCCAGGTAGTCGTGCGTGCTGCTGCGCAACTCCATCGTGCCCGAGCGGATGCGCGCCAGGTCCAGCAACTGGTCGACCATGCGGCCCATGCGCTTGGCGCTGCTTTCGATGCGCTGCGCCGTGACGACCACCTTCGGGTGGTCGCTCATCATCGGCAACAGCATGGCGCCGTTCATCACCACCGACAGGGGCGTGCGCAAGTCGTGGCCTAGCACGGCCGTGAACAGTTCATTGAGGTGCAGCGCATGCTTGAGCTCGTCGAGCTGGGCCGACAACTCGCGTTTCTGCTGGTACAACTGGACCAGCACGGCCACCTTGCTTTGCAAGGCTTTCACGTCGATGGGCTTGTACAGGAAATCGACGGCGCCCGCCTCGTAGCCGCGGAAGCTGTAGCTCGGTTCGCGCGACGCGGCCGTGAGGAAAATCAGGGGAATGCTGCGCGTGCGCTCGCTGCCGCGTATCAGTTCGGCCAGCTCGAAACCATCCATCTGCGGCATTTGCACGTCGATCAGGGCCAGCGCCACTTCATGCGTCAACAGCAATTCCAGCGCTTGCGCGCCCGAGCTGGCCTTCAGGATGATAATACCGGGCCGTGCCAGCACGGCTTCGGCGGCGACCAGGTTTTGCGCGATGTCATCAACGACGAGGATATGGATAGGAGCGGTCACGGATCGGTCTTCAGGCATCGTCACGGCAAAATGCCATAATGTTTTGATATGGAAATTAATATTGTTTCAGTCTTTGCATATATATTACACGCACTGTCATGCCCCCATTCACTTGTCCTCCCCGTTATCCAGCAGAGCCAGGCTGGCGGCCATCTGCGGCAAATCGAGCACGCGGTCGGCGCCGGCCCGCTTGAGCGCGGCGGCCGGCATGATGCCATAGCTGGCCCGCTGCGGGTCTTGCACCCAGGCACTGCCGCCCAGCTGCCGCACGCGCGCCAGGCCCGCCGCGCCATCGGCCGAGGCACCCGTCAGGATGATGGCCAGCATGGCGCGCCGGTAGGCGTACGCGGCTGTTTCCAGCAGAATATCGATGGACGGGCGCGAAAAATACACGGGCGCTTCCTGCGACAGGGAAAAGCTGCCATCGGGTTCGACTTGCAGGTGGTAATCGGGTGGGGCGAAATACACGACCCCCGTCTCCAGAGGTTCCTTGTCCTGCGCCTCGCGCAAGGGCAAGTGGCAACGTTCCGCATACAGATGCGGCAACTGGCTCGAGCGGCCCGGCGCCAGGTGCAGCACCACCACCACGCTTGCGCGGCAGGTGGCGGGCAAGGCGCGCAGCACGATGCCCAGCGCTTCCACGCCGCCGGCCGAGGCGCCGATGGCGATCAGGCGCAGGCCGGCGGGCGGTGGCGCGACGTCGCTGGTCGGCAGCATGTCAGGCACGCTGGAAGATGCGTTCAGCCGGGCTCAGCTCGTTGAAGCTGGCCGCATGGCGGCTGAAGTGCAGGCTTTCCTTCATGCCCAGGCCCAGGAAGCCCCGGTTCACCAGCGCTTCGTGGAACAGGCCCAGGCTGCGGTCTTGCAAGTCTTTATTGAAGTAAATCATGACGTTACGGCAGGAAACCATGTGCACCTCCGAAAACACGCTGTCCGTCGCCAGGCTGTGGTCGGCGAAAACGAACTGGCGCCGCAAGCGCCGCTCAAAGATGGCGCCCTTGTAGGCGGCCGTGTAATAGTCGGACAGCGAGCGCTTGCCGCCCGCCAGCTGGTAATTCTCGCTGAACTGGGCGATGCGCTCGATCGGATAGATGCCCGCTTCGGCCGCAGCCAGCGCTTCCACATTGATATCGGTCGCGTAAATCATGCTGCGCTCAAGCAAGCCCTCTTCTTCCAGCAAGATGGCCAGCGACCACACCTCTTCCCCGCTGCTGCAGCCGGCCACCCAGATCTTGATGGAGGGATAGGTGTGCAGGATGGGCACGACTTTTTCGCGCAAGGCGCGGAAATACGCGGGATCGCGGAACATCTCGCTCACTTGCACGGTGAAAAACTGCAGCATCTGCGCGAACATGGCCGGCTCGTGCAAGATGCGGTCCTGCAATTGCGACAGGCTGGCGCAGCCGAAGCGCTCCAGGGCCTGGCGCATGCGCCGACGCAGCGACGCGACGGAATAGTCGCGGAAATCGTGCTGATACCGCAGCAGTATTCCCTCAAGCAATAACTTCAGTTCTATATCGAAAATATCGTCATCTAACAACATCCACCTCATCGGATACCAGACCGTTGAACACAGTGCAACGCACACCATGCAGCACTGCCAAATGCTAGCAGATCACTGGCGATTATCCCGCAGGGAAAATATCAGTTAGGTACGCTGGCGTACACTGCGCCATCTTTTTCAGGCATCCACGCCCTTCATCCCTTCCTCCGTGTAGCGCGCGCCCGCTGCCATGCCCAAGGGAAAGGCGGCGTTCATCGCCGCCAGTTCGGCCCCGTCCAGATGCACGGTCAGCGCGCCGAGGTTGTCGTGCAGGTAGGCGATGCGCTTGGTGCCGGGAATGGGAATGATGTCGTCGCCTTGCGCCAGCAGCCAGGCCAGCGCCAGCTGGGCCGGCGTGCAGCCTTTTGCGCGCGCGATGCCCTTGACTTGCGCGACGATGGCCTGGTTGCGCGCCAGGTTTCCGGCCGCGAAACGGGGATTGAACTGGCGAAAGTCGCCCGCGTCGAGACTGGCCGCATCGGCAATGGCACCCGTCAGGAAACCGCGCCCCAGCGGGCTGTAGGCAAAGAAACTGGCGCCCACTTCGCGGCAGGCGGCCAGCACGCCCTGCTCCGGTTCGCGCGTCCACAGCGAATATTCGCTCTGCACGGCCGCCACGGGGCAGAGCGCCGCCGCGCGCAACAGGGTGGCGGCACTTACTTCGCACAGGCCCACGGCGCGGATCTTGCCCTCTTGCAGCAGCTGCGCCAGCGCGCCCATCGATTCCTCCAGTGGCGTCTCCAGGTTCAGGCGGTGCAGGTAGAACAGGTCGATGCTCTCCACGCCCAGGCGCGCCAGCGACGCTACACATGCCTGGCGGATGTAGGCGGGGGAATTGTCGACGCGGCGCGCATAACTGCCCGCCTCGCGCGCCAGGCCGCACTTGGTGGCGACCAGGGCCTGTCCGCGATGGGCTGCCAGGAAGCGCCCCAGCAATTGCTCGTTATGGCCGAAACCGTAGGCGTCGGCCGTGTCGAACAGGGTCACGCCCGCCGCCAGCGCCGCTTCCAGGGTGGCCAGCGATTGCGCCTCGTCCGTCGCGCCATAGAATTCCGACATGCCCATGCAGCCCAGGCCCAATGCCGAGCTGGTCAAGCCGCTATGGCCGATCCGTCGTTGTTGCAGTTGCATGTAGATCTCCCTCACGTTGACTCAATGCAGCCAGTCTAGGCCGCACCGGCTGGCAAGGGAATGCGCGATTTCGTGATACCTTTCTGGTATGAGAGCCCTCGACACCCATGCCTTGACCCTGTTTTGCGCCGTCGCCCGCTGCCTGAACTTCCGCCAGGCGGCGGAACAGTTGCACATGACCCAACCGCCATTGTCGCGCGCCATCAAGGGGCTGGAAGAGCGGCTGGGCGCGCGCCTGTTCGAGCGCGACACGCAGGGCGTGGCCTTGACGCAAGCGGGCCGCACCCTGCTGCCGCAGGCGCTGCACATCCTCGATTTGCTGGAGACGGCGCAAGAATCGCTGCAGCGTGACAGCGCGCCCGCGCGCCTGCGCCTGGGCCTGACGAGTGCCGTGGCGGCCGGCCTGTTCCGCCCGCTGCTGGCGGCGCTGGAGGAGCAACTGGGCAATATTCGCCTGGAACTGAGGGCCGCACCGTCGCCGCGCCTGGTCGCGGCCGTGCGCAAGGGCCAGCTGGACGCGGCCCTGCTTGCCTTGCCCAGCGCCACGTTCGAGCTGGCCGTGCAGCCGCTGGCGCGCCAGCCCATGATGCTGGCCCTGCCCGCCGGGCACCGGCTGGCGAAAAAGCGCAAGCTCAGCCTGGCCGACATCGCGGCAGAATCGATTTACTGGTTCGAACGGGCGCGCCAGCCCGCCTTCTTCGACCATTGCCAGGTAGTTTTCCGCCGGCATGGTTTCTCGCCGATATTCCTGCGCGAAGCGCCCGACCACCATGTGCTGCTCGGCGATGTGGCGGCCGGCAAGGGCATGGCCCTGCTGGCCGACTCGTTCCGCGCGCTGCGCCTGGCTGGCGTGGCCTACCGGCCATTGGTGGAGGGCGAGGAATTGGCAGCCGGCATCGGCCTGGCCTGGCCGGAAGACCACGGCCATGCGGCCATGCCCCTGCTGCGCCGGCTGGCGCAAGAACATCTGAAAAAGTGAAGGCCGCGCGCGGATGCGCCAGACGCGCTACCATGGCGCCTTCCCCATTTTCGAGCGCCACCACGACCATGACGTTTACCATCAGCGACGCCGCCTACGGCACCGATACTCCCGCAGCCAAGCAAGCCATGTATGCGGACCTGCGCTCCCAGCTGCAAGGCTTGCTGTCGGGCGAGAGCGATTTCATCGCCAATACGGCCAACTTCAGTTCGCTGGTCTTCAATACGATGCCGGGCCTCAACTGGGCCGGCTTTTACTTCCTGAAAGGCGAGGAACTGGTGCTGGGACCGTTCCAGGGCAAGCCGGCCTGCATTCGCATCAAGAAGGGCCGCGGCGTGTGCGGCACCACTGTGGTCGAAGGCAAGTCCATCGTCGTGCAGGATGTGCACGCGTTTCCCGGCCACATCGCCTGCGACGTCAATTCCCGTTCTGAACTGGTGGTGCCCGTGTTTGCGCAGGGTCAAATCATCGGCGTGTTCGACCTCGACAGCCCCTTGCCCGGCCGCTTCGACGATGTCGACGCGCAGGGCGTCGAATCGCTGGTGCGCGTGCTGGAAGCGGCTATCGTCGCCGAATAATTAACTAATTGCCCGCCTTGACGGCGATGAATTCGCCCTTGCCGACCGTCGCCAGGCACGTCGTGTAGCGGCTGTCGGCGCGGATGGCCTCGATAAAACCGGCCATGTCCGCGTAGTGCGAACTGGCGTTGTCGACCACCAGCACGCCGCCGGCAGCCAGCACGCGATCCAGCTGCGGCCACCAGGACTCATATTGCTGGCGCGCGGAATCGAGGAAGATGAAATCGTAGGCGCCGTCCACCGCATCGCGCAGCACGTCGCCCGCGTCCGCCAGCAATTGCCCGATCACGCCCTGCAATTGTGCGCGCACAAAGTTGGCATGCGCCATGTCGAACTTGTCCTGCGCCTTTTCCACCGTCACCACGCTACCGCCCAGCGCCTGTACCGCGCGCGCCAGCCACAGGGTGGAATAACCGTTCGAGGTGCCGATTTCCAGCACCCGCCGCGCACCGCGCGCGTGCACCATCACGGCCAGCAATTCGCCCGTGTCGCGCGTGATGTTGAGCATGCGGCTGGCCCGCTCCACATGCGCCGCGTCATTGGCGTTGCCGAATGCTTCCAGTTCGCTTAACAGGGTATCGAGAGTATCGATGCTGTGCATGCCGCCTCCTTGTGCAAAACATCAGCATAGCAAGAAAACTAGGCTTTGGCACGGCGCAGGGGGCGCTTCAGATATTGCACCATCACCACGCCCAGCAGGGTCACGCCGCCGCCGATCACATCGTAGCTGTGCAAGGTTTCACCGAGGAACAGCATGGCGATAATGACCGTAAACACGGGCAGCAGATTCATCAGCGTCGTGGCGCGGCTCGGTCCCAGCTTGGCCAGGCCGTGCATCCACAAGAACGGCGCGATGATGGACGCGGGGATGCCGGCAAACAGCACCAGCGGCAAGCCGGCGCCGGTCACGGGCGGCGCGGACTGGCTCAGGTAATACACGAACAGCACGGGCACGGCGCACCACACCTGGATCAGCAGCGAGTGCCAGTTATTCAGGGGAATCTTCCAGCGCTTGAGCAGCACGCCATAGCCCGCATACGACAGACACGCCAGCAGCATCAGGGCGTCGCCCACTGCCGCGCCATGGGAAATCAGGGCGGCCGGATCGCCATGGCTGAGCAGATAGCCGAGTCCCAGCAGCGACACGAGGCCGCCAAACACGCCGCCCACGGTGGGCGCCTCTTTCAACAACAGCACGGACAGGCCCACGGCCAGCAGCGGCATCAAGGAAGCGAGGATGCCCATATTCGTCGCCGTCGTCGTTTGCGCGGCGATGTAGGCGAGGCACTGGTACATGACCATGCCCAGCATCCCCAGCACAAACAGTTTTCCCATATACGGTTTCACGATGGCCCGCTGCTTCCACACGGCGCGGCTGAAGACCAGCGCCAGCAGCACGCCGGCCAGCAGCCAGCGGTAGAACGAGATGGCGGCCGGATCGATCACGCCCACGGCCATCTTGCTGACGATGGTATTGATGGCCCAGATCAGCACGGCGATCACGGGAAACAGGTAATGCCTGGTTTGCATGCAAAGAACTCCAATATTCAAGACCGTCATTTTCGCATGGTCTGATTCCATGGATATAATGAATACCGGACAAATGATGCGAAGAACAGGACAAAGACACCATGGCCAGCAACCAGCATTTCCCCGCCGTTTCCGACGCCCTGCCCTATCCCGTGTATTTCCGCCTCGACGATTACCACGCGCACCAGCAATTCGATTACCAGAGCCATCCGTGGGGCCAACTCACGTATTGCTCCACGGGCGTGATGGAAATCATGGTGGCGGGCCAGCGCTATCTGTCGCCGCCCCAGTACGCCGTGTGGATACCGCCCGAGACGTTGCACGACGGTTATATCCGCCAGGATGTCGTGTTTCACTCGGCCTATATCGATGCCAGCCTGTGCGCGCAGTTGCCGGCGCAGCCGTGCGCGCTGGTATTGAGTCCCTTGCTCAAAGCCATACTCGGCGACTTTGCCGAACGCGGCGTCACCACGCCCGCCACCCTGGCCGACCAGCGCCTGGCGCAAGTGCTGGTCGACCAGTTGCAGCTGGCGCCGTGCAGCCGCAACTACCTGCCGGGCAGCGACGAGCCCGTCATCGCGGCGCTGCTGGCGGCCCTGCAGGCGGAGCCGGGCAGTAACCGCTCACTGGCAGAGTGGGCCGCGCAACTGCATGTCACGGAGCGCACTCTGGCGCGCCGCTGCCAGCGCGAACTGGGCATGCCGTTCGGCGAAATGGCGCCCAAAGCGCCAAGCGTTTTCCTGGCCGCCCTGCCCCTGCTGGAACAGGGAGACACCGTGCAAGCGATCGCGCTGGAACTGGGCTACAGCACGGCTTCCGCTTTCATCGCCATGTTCCGGCGCCAGAGCGGCGGCACGCCCGACCAGTTCCGCCGCGGCCTGCGCTGAAAAAGCGGACCAGGGCTGTCGGCTTTGTCATATGGGGATGCTAAAATTCAAACATCTTTCCAGAGAGCAAAAGGACGCGCATGAACCCCAGCACCGACACGGCCACCGATACCCAAGGCAGCGAGGACATGCCCCAGGCATCAGCAACGGCCGTAACGGCGCCAGCGCCCATCAAGCTCGACAAGGAAGAGATACCCACCGTCCTGGGCAAGCTTCGCACCCTGGTGCAGGACAAGACGCGTTTCGAGCCGCACGACATCACGCCGCTGGGCGAAGAAGACGTGCTGCAGGATTTTTCCCTGCAAGCCAATTACGCACTGGAAGCGCGCTTCGAGCAGCGCGTCATCAATGGCTATTTCGCGCCAGCGGGCAATGACTGCCACTGTGGCTCCCACGAGGTGGGAGCACTCGCTCACGCGCAGGAAAAGGAACGGCTGCGCCGCGCGGCGGGCAAGCTCGACAATGCCTTGCGCCAGGCGGGCCAGGCCTACAACGGCGTCGAAGCGGGCGTCTACCTGCCGCATGCCGTCAAGTACTGGCACTTGGACACTTGCAGCAACTGCATCGGCAAAGGCCGCATCAGCTGCCACACCTGCCACGGCGCGACGACGGAAACCTGCTGGAGCTGCCACGGCGGGCGCACCGTCAGCTGCGACGCCTATGGCTGCTACGGCAGCGGCAAGGTATCGTGCTCGTATTGCAGCGGCAGCGGCACGGTGTCCGAGCAGGTCACCGACTACATCACGGTGCAAGTGCCCACTACCACCTATAGCAACGGCAGCTCGCACACCAGCTACCACAGCGAAACGCGGCCCCAGTACCGCACCGAATACCGCTCTTGCTACCATTGCAGCTACGGCAAGGTCAGTTGCAGCACCTGCCACGGATCCGGCAACATCAATTGCGGCACCTGCCGCGCCAGCGGCAGCGTTACCTGCCGCACCTGCAGCGGCGTGGGCGACTTGCGCTGCAACCCCTGCGACGGCTCCGGCAAGGTGGGCAAGGCGGCCTGGGTCGACGTGCACGTGGCGCCCGGCTACAGCGTCAGCCTGCCCAAGCAGGCGCCCGACGACGCGCGCCGCATCCGTGACAAGGAAAGCGTGCACTCACTGGCCGCCATCGCCAGCAGCCTGGCCCTGGCGAAAGTGAGCATTTACAATGAAGACCAGCCGCAGGAAGTCGACGCCCTGTATGCGGCCAAGCTGCGCATCGTGCGCCTGGACGCATCGTGCAACGCAGAAAAGCACCACCTGGTGGCGTACGGCACGGACTTGCGCTGGCTGACCCTGGACGACATCGTGGAAAAGCTGCTGCGCGGCGACCTCAAGGCGCTCAGCGATGCGCTGGCCGGCAGCGCCGACGACGGCCTGTTCTCGGCCCACGTGCAGGGTTTATTGACGCCGCTGCGCGACGTGGCCGCCTCGGAATTGAACGCGGACGTGATCGAGTCTGTCCTCAGCGGCGACGCGGACCACGCGCACGTCGATGTCGTCTCCGCCGACTATGCGCAGAATGTGCGTACCTGCGTGCTCGGCGCCCTGCGCCAGGTCTACACGCGGCTGGCCAAGCAATTCTGGTGGAAAAGCGCGCTGGCCGCCCTGGCCGCCGCCATCGCCACCTGGTTCTTCGCCGGTCGCGGTGCGGCCGCCGTCGCCGGCTTGCTCGTCACGGGCGCCGGCTACTGGCTGTTCAACCGCAAGGTGAAGGCCGTGCTCAGCGAGGCGCTGGGCGGCGAGCAGCAAGCCGAGCGCGCCATGGGCATCGCCGGCAAGGGCCGCCGCAACCAGCTGGCGCAAGTGCTGATCCTCGTTCCCGCCAGCCTGGCCGTGCTGGCCGCCAGCTATGGCTTGCCTGTGCGCGTGCGCCCGGTTTCCGCGCCGCCGCAAACGGCCATGGCGTCCGTCCCTGTCGCGCCCCATGCGCCGGCCGCCGTGCCGCCGGACGCCAGTAGCGCCAAAGCCGTCAAGCTGTACGAAAATGGCGACAAGGCGCAGGCGCTGGCCATGCTGGAAAGCCTGGTCGGCAAGGGCGACGCCGGCGCGTATGGCCTGTATGGCTGGATGCTGCTGATGGGCGAAGGCAAGCCCGGCCCCGTCACGGCACCGACGGCGCAGCAGCGCGAAGCGCGCCAGCTGGCCGCCAAGCCCCTGATCGGCAAGGGCCTCGTGAAGAACGACAGCTATGCGCTGACGGCGAAAGGCGTGATGCTGGCCGAAGGCTGGCAGGAACCGCGCAACATGGCGCGGGGACTCGACCTGCTGAAACAGGCCGCGAACAAGGGCAATGCGCAAGCCATGCATTTATTGGGGCTGTACCATGTGCGCGGCTACCAGATCCCCGTCAACCACAAGGAAGCGCGCAAATGGTTCACCCTGGCCGCCGACAAGGGCAGCGCGGGCGACATCTACAACCTGGGACTGATGGACTGGGAAGGCGCGGGCCTGAAACGCCCCGACCGCGCCAGCGCCATGCAGCGCTGGAAGATCGCCGCCGCCATGGGCGAGGAGCGCGCGATCAAGGCCGTGGCCCAGGGACAGCCTTAAGGAGCACCTGAGAAAAAGCCCATGGCGTTGTTGCGTTGCCTGGCCGTACGTTCGTACTGCCTGCGGCAACGCGCCTAGCCCTGAGCATTTTTCAGGCGCTCCAGCAGAGCAGCGGAAAAAGTCGCCGCTTTTTGATTTTTACACCGCCGCCAGCGCCTGCAGGGCCATCGGGTTCGGCGTCGGCTCGCCGACTTTGGTCAGCAGGTTGCGGTCCGTATGGTGGAACGGTTCATCCTTGCCACGGATCAGCATGACCGTGTCTTCGTCGTAGCCCCAGGTGCCATCGGCGTGGATATCGACCTTGATGCGGTATTCGACGGTGGTGAACGCATGTTCGAGGAAAGGGTTCGAGCAGATGCCGTACGCCGTCGAATCGCGCTTGGCCACCAGTTCGAAACTGGTGGCGTCCGCCGTCGTCGTGCCGGACGCCATGGCGATCTGGCCGCGCGGGATGGCCAGGGTCTGGATCACGGCGCCCGTGGCCGGCTCCCACAGCCAGTAGCCCACCTGTTCATGATACGTTTTGACTTGATCCGGCTTGGTGATGTGGATGTAGTAGCGCAAGCCGTAGAACAGTTGCGGGCCGTTGGTGACGGGGTCGATCGGTTGCAGTTCGATGCGCTCGACGAAAGCCTGCTTGCGCGGGCCGTCGGCCTTCGGCTTGACGTCCAGGCCGCGCGTGCCTGTCCAGATGCCGGCCATGCCGGTCAATGGGCCCAGGTTGTTCAGGGTGTGCACGTCGGCGGACGGCTCGGTATAGATATCTTCGGGAAAATCGCTCATGCGGAAATCTTCAAAATGGGGCAACAGTGCTTGCCGCCATTGTAAGATGCACGCCGCCCGAGGGCAAAGCGCCAGCCGTCAGGGAAACTGCGTAGTGTGGCGCTCGATAAACAGCAGGGCCGCGGCAGCCAGCGCGGGGCGCTGCGTTTCAAACACGGCTTCATCGCGCGTTTGCAGCAGGTTGGCGGCCACCTCGGGCAGGCCCAATGCACCGGCGATGATCGCCGCCACCGCGTCGATGTTCGCGTACAGCGCGCTGTCGAAGCCTTCCCAGTCCACATAGGCCAGCCACTCGGCCAGCGTGAGCACGCATGCCACTTCCGGCGCCAGGGCCGCGATACGTTCGGCACGCAGCACGCTGTCGCTGCGGATGCCTTCGTGCTGCAGCACGGCCAGCGCCACGTGCTGCAGCGCGTCGTCCGGATCGCGCCGGTACTTGTTCAGCAGACGCTGCGTCAGCGTGTAGCGTTCCACGTCGATGCCGCGCAGGGCGGCCGCCACGTCGCCATCATGCAGCGCCAGGTGGCGCGCCGCGCAAGCGACATCCACGCCGGCTTTCGCGGCGACGATATCGGTGAGCTGCTGCCGGCGCGCCTCATCCATGCTTACACCAGCGGGTCGGTCGAACCGGTCAGCGTGAAAATCTCGAAACCCGTTTCCGTCACGGCCAGCGAGTGTTCGAACTGCGCCGACAGCGAACGGTCTTTCGTCACCGTCGTCCATTTGTCCGGCAAGACCTTGACCTGGTAGCTGCCCACGTTGAGCATCGGTTCAATGGTAAAGATCATGCCCGGTTCCAGCACGATGCCCGTGCCGGCGCGGCCATAATGCAGCACTTGCGGCGTGTCGTGGAAGACCTGGCCCACGCCATGGCCGCAGAAATCGCGCACGGAAGAAAAGCCCTGCGCCTTGGCCACCGCTTCAATGGCGGCGCCCACGTCGCCCAAGGTAGCCCCGGGACGCACGGTGTGGATGCCGGCCATCATGGCGTCATACGCCGTGTTGACGAGGCGGTTGGCCAGGATGGAGACGGCGCCCACCTTGAAGGTGCGGCTGGTGTCGCCGAACCAGCCGTTGAACTTCGGCGTCACATCGATATTGAGGATGTCGCCCACTTTCAGGATCTTCGTTTCGGACGGGATGCCGTGCGTGACCACGTGATTGACGGAGATGCAGCTGGCGTGCTTGTAGCCGTGGTAGTCGATGGTGCCGGGGATGGCGCCGGCGGCGCGCATGAACTCTTCGCACAGGGCGTCGAGTTTGGCCGTCGACACGCCAGGCTTGATGAAAGGCGCGATGTAGTCGAGCGTGTCGGCGGCGATACGGCCGGCCGCGCGCATGCCGATGAAACCTTCTTCGTCGTGCAGGGGGATTTTCTTGCCGTGTTCAAGCTGGGTGGAATAGCGCATGGTTTTCTTCTTGGTTAGTGTGTGGTGTGGGCGGCCCAGCCGCGCACGGCATCGTGCGAGGCGCGCAGCATGGCGTCGACGCTGGCAGGTATCGGCCGCTCCTGGGTCAGGTAAGGCTTGACGACGGCCACGGGGGCGTCGATCAGGACAAATTTGAGCAGCATGTGATCGAGGTCCAGTTCCGTGGTGGCGGGCATGGCTTCGGCGCAGCGGACAAAGCAGGCGTCGAGCGCGGCCTGCTCTTCTTCGACGGCGGCCAGCAACTCCTCGCTGAGGCCACTGCTGAAATCGGGGCTGTCCGCGCATTGCAGCAGGAAGCGCGCATACACGGGCTTGCGCCGGCACCAGTCCAGCAAGCCGTGCACGCCGGCCCAGGTGTCGCCGCCGAGCCAGCGGCTGGCTACTTCCTCGCGGAAGTCGCTCTTCACGCGCAGCCAGGCGCGCGCCAGGATGGCGTTGCGCGAATCGAAGCGGTGATACACGGAGCCGATGGGCGCACCGGCCTTGACGGCGATGGCGGCCATCGAGACGGCACCCACGCCGCACTGGGCGGCGACGGCAATCGCGCTGTCGATGAAGTTGTTTTCGTTGAATTTGGCTAGTCTGACCATTCAAATAGAATACAGATTCTATTTGAATCCGTCAAGCGCTCCCGTTCGGCGAAGACGGGACAAACAAGAGTTGCCTCGCTGCCTTACAATGGTATGCACGAACCGCCACAAGGAGAATCCGCTTGCTTACGCCCCCCTTCATCGCCTCCTCCCGCTTCGACGATCCACGCCTGGCGCTGGAACAAGTGCAAGCCATCTACCGCAGCAGCATCGAACACTTGCGCGATGCGCTGCAGCGTTTTGTCGCCGGCGAAGACATGCACGAAAGAGTGCGCGCCTGCTACCCCTTCGTGCGCATCCAGACGGACACCGTGGCGCGCGCCGACTCGCCGCTGGCCTACGGCTTTGTCGCCGGCCCCGGCGTGTTTGAAACCACCCTGACGCGCCCCGACCTGTTCGGCGATTATTACCTCGACCAGTTCACCCTGCTGCTGAAAAACCATAACAGCGGCCAGAAGGTGCACCTGGAAGTGGGCGTGAGCGCCCAGCCCATTCCCGTGCACTTCTCGTTCGCCGAGCATGACCATATCGAAGGCAATATGGACGCGGGCCGCCGCCTGGCCATGCGCGACCTGTTCGACCTGCCCGACCTGTCGGCCATGGACGACGGCATCGCCAACGGCACGCACGAACCGGCGCATGGCGAAGCGCAGCCGCTGTCCCTGTTCACGGGGCCGCGCGTGGATTACTCGCTGCAGCGCCTGCGCCACTACAGCGGCACGTCGCCGCAGCATTTCCAGAACTTCGTCCTGTTTACCAATTACCAGTTCTACATCGATGAATTCATCCGCCTGGGCCACGCCATGATGGACCGCGCGCCCGATACGGCCGCGCCATCGGACGACGATGGCTATATCGCCTTTGTCGAACCGGGCAACGTCGTCACGCGCCGGGTCGGCCAGACGGTCGAAAGCGAGGATGCGCTGGGCGCCGCGCCGCCGCGCCTGCCGCAGATGCCCGCCTACCACCTGCTGCGCGCGGACGGCAGCGGCATCACCATGGTCAATATCGGCGTCGGTCCCGCCAATGCCAAGACCATCACCGACCATATCGCCGTGCTGCGTCCGCACGCCTGGCTGATGCTCGGCCATTGCGCGGGCTTGCGCACTACGCAAAGCCTGGGCGACTACGTGCTGGCGCATGCGTATGTGCGCGAAGACCATGTGCTCGACGAAGACTTGCCGCTGTGGGTGCCGATCCCGCCGCTGGCGGAAATCCAGCAGGCGCTGCAAACGGCCGTGGCGGAAATCACCCAGCTGACGGGGCACGATCTGAAACACATCATGCGCACGGGGACCGTGGCCAGCACGGACAACCGCAACTGGGAACTGCTGCCGCAGCGCACGCCGGAACGCCGTTTCAGCCAGAGCCGCGCCATCGCGCTGGACATGGAAAGCGCGACGATCGCCGCCAACGGCTTCCGCTTCCGCGTCCCCTACGGCACCCTGCTGTGCGTGAGCGACAAGCCGCTGCACGGCGAAATCAAGCTGCCCGGCATGGCCAATCACTTCTACCGCGAGCGGGTCGACCAGCATCTGCGCATCGGCATCCGCGCCGTGGAACTGCTGCGCCGCCAGGGCGTGGACCGGTTGCACAGCCGCAAGCTGCGCAGCTTTGCGGAAGTGGCGTTTCAGTAAGCGCCGCATTTGCCACGCAAGCCGCCCTCGCCGGGCGGCTTTTTTTTTGCCTCGCACCCAGTCACGGCAATGCCGCCCCCCTGCCTTATACGACGAAAATATCGTCACAAAAAAACAACAGCTGTCTAGACAGGTAGCAGGCAAACACCGAACTTTCAACGATCATTTTCCCTAATGGCAAATTTAATTTATTTAACAATTGGAATTTAATACTTTCCTGCTCATCACAAATTAAATTCATGTCTCGTCATTCTGGTGTGTGCCATGCGCATGCACAAATACCCGGCAGTTCTTGACAGTCAAGATCAAAAAATGGTCTGATGAATTGCAAATTTAAAATACTAAATTTGCAAACATGGTAACTTTGAAAATAATTTCAAATAGCTAAATAAAACCCTAAGGAAACTAAAGTTTCCTAGTTGGAGGACAGACAATGATTGAAAAGAAATTAAGCAAATCCTTGCGCATGATGTTTGCCGGCACTTTGGTCATGAGCGCAGGTTTCATGCACCAGGCCGCCCAAGCGCAGGATGCCAAGGCTGGCGAGGAAAAACTGCAACGCGTAGTCGTCACCGGTTCCGCCATCAAGCGCGTGGACGCGGAAACCGCGGCCCCCGTCGAAATCTACACGAAGAAAGACATTGAACGCACCGGCGCCACCAGCGTTGCCGAGTTGGTCAAGAACCTCGCCTCGATCGACATCAATGACCAAGGTGAACTGAGTGCCAACTCGCCTTCGGGTTCGGGAACGACCAATATCAAGATGCGCGGCTTGAGCGAACGCAACGTGCTGATCCTGCTGAACGGCCGCCGCCTGCCAACCAATGCGCTGGCCGATGGTTCCGGCGCCGGTGCCGCTGTCGACGTCAACGTCATTCCTCTTGGCGCGCTGGAGCGCATTGAAATCCTGAAAGATGGCGGCTCGGCCATCTATGGTGCCGATGCCGTCGCTGGCGTAATGAACTTCATTACTAAGAAAAATTACCAGGGCCTGGAGGCGAAAGCCAGCTACGGCCAAAGCTCGCGTTCCGATGCCAAGGAAAAAACGGCCAGCCTGGTCTACGGCTTCGGCGACTACGATGAACAAGGCTTCAACGTGTTGGCCACGGTTGACGTGCTCAAGCGCGATCCCATCTATCGCAAGGACCGCGACCTGACCAGCTCGGCTGACTTCCGCCGCTTCCCTGGCGGTATCGATGGCCGCAGCGGTTACTCGCCGAACGGCAACATCGTTAGCGGTGGCCAACTGGTGCCATGCGCCCCTGCCGATTTGCAGAATGGCAGCTGCCGCTTCGATTTCAATAAGGCTATTCTGACCTCCATCAATGGTGCCGACCGCGTGAGCGGCATGTTGATCGGCAGCTTCAAGGTCAACAATGACATTCGCGCTTTTGCCGAATTAACCTATTCGGAAAACAAGGATAATTTTGAAGCCCAGCCGGCTCCAGGTGCCTTCGTAGTTGGCGATGACACCGTATTGGGTCGCTTCATGCAAATGGGTCCGCGCACCACGAAACGCAAAGGCACGCTGACCCAGTTCTCGACTGGCCTGGAAGGCACGACCCGCGGCATCGATTGGGATGTGGCCATCGGCAAGGGTATCAGCAAAGCCAGCAATCATGACTCGAACTACGCCCAAAGCGTACTGTTCAACAAGGCGATTGAACAAGGCTTGATCAATCCAGCAAGCAACAACAACCCGCAATCGGAAGTGGACAAAATCCGCATCTCGCCATCGCGCGAAGGCAAGTCGGAAATGACCTTCTTCAACGCCAAGGCATCCGCCCCCATCATGGACCTGGCAGGCGGTGCGATGGCCTACGCTGTTGGCGTTTCCTACAACAAGGAATCGCTGAGCGATCAGCCCGACCAGAACCAGATCGATGGCCTGGTGTTCGGCAGCATCCAGCAAGCTGCCGTCAAGGCGGATCGCAATACGAAGAGCGTTTTTGGCGAACTGTCGATTCCGTTCATCAAAAATGTCGAAGCCCAGCTCGCGCTGCGTTACGACGACATATCCAAGGTCGGCAGCAAGACCAGCCCGAAAGTGGCCTTGCGCTACCAACCACTCGATACGCTGATGTTCCGTGCATCGTACGCGGGCAGTTTCCTTGCGCCTTCGCTGAAACAAATGTTCGGCGGCATCGATGCCGGCGCCAATTCAACGGATGATCAGGAAATTTGCGCAGCATTCCCATCGCTGGCAGGTGCCTGCAGCAACTTCCCTTACTACCAGGTCACCGGTTCCAATCCGAACCTGAAACCTGAGACGGGCAAGACCTACAATCTGGGGATGGTGTTCTCGCCAGTCAATTCGCTGACCGTCAGCGTGGATTACTTCCGTATCGATAAGAAAAATGAAATCAGCACCTTGACGGAACTCAAGGCGATCAAACTGGGCAACTATGAGATCAAGGACGGCGAAGCGCGCATCTTGCTGAACAACCAGAATCTGGCATCCACCAAGATTCAGGGTGTCGATACAGATATCCGCTACACATCGCCACAAACGATGTTCGGTAAATTCACGCTGCGCAATGCCGCAACCGTGTACACCAAACAGGAAACGCAGGATACGGCCAGCGATAAGCTGCAAAGCACGCTCAAGACCTACATGAATCCGAAGTACCGCAATACACTCACGGCCAGCCTGGAAAAGGACAATGTATCGGGTTCCGTAGTCGTGCGCACCACGGGCGACATGATCGACTCGGACCTGCGCCGCGACGAAATCAAACCAGGCACGCGTACGATTCCTTCGCACACCGAAGTGGACTTGACGGGTCAATACGTGATGATGAAAAACCTGACCTTGTCGGCCGGCGTGAAAAACCTGTTCGACCGCATGCCGCCTTATAGCGTCATGGGTTCGAGCAATCAGTACGGCACCTTGGGCTTTGCCCAGTTGTACAATGCCCGTGGCCGCTATTTCTACATCGGCGCAGGCTACAAGTTCATGTAATGCAGCGCAATCCCCCGGTGGCCTGAAATGGCTGCCGATACTCTCCCAAAAGCCGCATATTCATGCGGCTTTTTTCATTCCCTGCAGACGAAAAAAAAACCGCTGCAGGCAGCGGTTTTCAAGACAGGCAATCGCTTACAGGAAGCGGTCGAGTATCTTCCGTGTCGTCTTGTCGATATTAAACATGTCGCGGATCAAAAAGTGGATGCCGTGGTTATCGGCGATCAGCAGCGAAGTGGCGCCGATGCGGCGGATGTCTTCCTCGCCTTTCAGCACGAACTGCGTCTCGCCCCGGTCCGTATCGACATGCCAGGTGCATGGCGTGGCGAAGCTGCTGACGCTTTTCACGCGCGCGATCTCGGGCATGAATTCGCGCCCTTCCAGCTCTTCCTGCAGCAGGCTGCGCGCCGGTTCCGGCAAGGCGTCGATGCGGTCGATCCACGCCACTTCCTTGCCATTGCCCAGCACCAGCGAAATGCCTTCGTCGGGTGACTGGATGGGGAAGGCGCGCACGGGCGCCACGCCCTCAAAGACCTGGCCGTCCGCGTCCGTCATCACCAGCTTGCCGAAGGTGTCGCGGCTTAATGTAAAAGTTGTACTGGCCATGCTTATTCCTTGTCATCCAGGGCGAGTTCGTTGTTGCGCGCCTGTGCTTCGTAGAGGCGGAAATAGGCGCCCTCTTTCGCCATCAGTTCATCGTGGCTGCCCACTTCGACGACCTGGCCGCGGTCCAGCACCACCAGGCGGTCGGCCCGGTGCAGGGTCGACAGCCTGTGAGCGATGGCGATCGTCGTGCGGCCCTGCACCAGGTTGTCCAGCGCCTTCTGGATCTCTTTTTCCGTTTCCGAGTCGACCGACGATGTTGCTTCATCCATGATCAGGATGCGCGGGTCGATCAGCAGGGCGCGGGCAATCGAGATGCGCTGGCGTTCGCCGCCGGACAAGCCCTGGCCACGCTCGCCCACCATCGAATCGTAGCCTTGCGGCAAGCGCAGGATGAATTCGTGCGCATGCGCGGCGCGCGCGGCGGCGATGATCTCCTGGCGCGTCGCGTGCGGCTTGCCATAGGCGATATTTTCCGCGATGGTGCCGAAGAACAGGAACGGCTCCTGCAGCACCAGGCCGATGTTGCGGCGGTAGTCGGACACGGCAAACGAGCGGATGTCGACGCCATCGAGCAAGATCGCGCCTTCCGACACGTCGTAGAAACGGCAAATCAGGTTGACCAGCGTGCTCTTGCCCGAACCGCTGTGGCCCACCAGGCCGATCATCTCGCCCGCCTTGATGTTCAGGGTGATGCCGCGGTTGACGGCCCGGTTGCCATAACGGAAACCGACTTCGCGCAAATCGATGCGTCCTTCGATCTTGTCCAGTTTGACGGGCTGCGCCGGTTCCGGCACGCTCGACACGTGGTCGAGAATGTCGAAGATGCGCTTGGCGGCGGACGCCGATTTCTGCGTCACGGAGACGATGCGGCTCATGGAATCGAGTCGGCCATAGAAACGCGTGCTGTAGGCGATGAAGGCGGTCAGCACGCCGACGGTGATTTCGCCGCGCGACAATTGCCAGATGCCGAAGCACCAGATGACCAGCAAGCCCATCTCCGTCAGGAAGGAAACCGTAGGCGAGAACAGCGACCAAACCTTGTTCAGCTTGTCGTTGACGGCAAGGTTGTGCGCGTTGGCGTCGCGGAAGCGGGCCGCTTCGCGTTTTTCCTGCGCAAACGCCTTCACGACGCGGATGCCGGGGATGGTATCGGCCAGCACGTTGGTCACTTCGCTCCACACGCGGTCGATCTTTTCAAAGCCCGTGCGCAGGCGGTCGCGCACCAGGTGGATCATCCAGGCGATGAACGGCAATGGCGCCAGGGTCATGATGGCCAGCCACGGATTCATCGACCACAGGATCACGCCTGTCATGATGATCATCAGCACGTCGGACGCGAAATCGAGCAAATGCAGCGACAGGAAGACGCAGATGCGGTCGCTGCCGCTGCCGATGCGCGCCATCAGGTCGCCCGTGCGCTTGCCGCCGAAAAATTCCAGCGACAGCTTCATCAGGTGTTCATAGGTGGCCGAGCGCAAGTCGGCGCCCATGCGTTCGGACACCAGGGCCAGCACATAGGTCTTGCCCCAGCCCAGCAGCCAGGCCAGCAGGGCCGAACCGAGCAAGCCGCTCATGTAGTACACCACCAGCCAGGGGTCGATATGCTTGCCGTTCTGATACGGGATCAGCACATTGTCCATCAGCGGCGCCGTCAGGTAGGGCGGAATCATGTGCGCGGCCGTACTCAGCAGCATCAGCATGAAGCCCAGGGCCAGCTGGCCACGGTAGGGGTGGGCGAAGCGCCACAGGCGGAACAGGGTCCAGGTCGATGGCGGCGTGTGCAGTACCTTGGCGCAGATCGGGCATTCTTCCTGCTCCGGTTCCAAGGGCGCCTTGCAGCTGGGGCACACTTCCTGCTCCGCTTCCAGCACGGGCTGGCCCGTCAGGTGGCTGTCGAGGCGCTCGACGAACTGTTCCAGCACGCGGATCGCATGCAGGTTCTGGCCCAAAGTGAAGCGCCACGACGCCAGGCGGCCGTGGTCGTCGAACAGTTCCAGGTGGCCGACACCGGCGTGGTCATGGTGCGTCAGGCGCAGTCCGGGGCGGAAAGACCAGCTTTTCCAGACGGTATCGCCCGGGGAACGGGCCAGTAAACGCTTCTCTGTGACAACAATTATGCCTTTTGTGAAACGTAATCGCGCATCGAGGTCAACCTCAACGCTACTTAAAACGTTCTCCCCTGGAGAAAGGTTGCTTTCCACTTCCGCCAGCCAGTGTTCCGGCAGCGAAGTGAGGGGAATAGTTGTTGCAGGAACACTCAGTTCAGTTGTCATCGTAAAGCATACTCCGGCTCGAGGCCAAGCCCTTCAGGGCGGGATTTGGGGGATGGGGCAGACGCCCGATCAATGTTTGTGTACTGCGCGATGGCGAGGCAGATGCACCAGTGGCAATTTCCTGTATTGTATCGAATGGATGCCTGCCGGTAAGGAATGATGGCAAAACGGAGCAAAAAAATGAGCGGCCATCGACCAGCGGCAAGTATACAACAGCCCGCTGTTGCGCAAATGCTCCAGCTTAGCCCAGAGTCGGTATCTTTATAACAAGTATGGCAACAATTAGTAACAATTAGAATGACAACACCAGCAGAATACGAGAAGCAAACGCGACAAGAGGCCGCTAAAAGTGGCACACTGCGCATACCCGGGATAAAGAACCAAGCACGAGCCTGAAAAGACTCTGTAGAGCCAACATAAAGTATCTGGCGCCCAGACGCCTGGCTTGTTATCAAGAAACCACTTACATGATCAAGAAGAAGAACATCGAATTTGCCCGCGTCACCCACTTGCGCGGCCCCAACATCTGGACTTACCGCCCGGTGATTGAAGCCTGGGTCGACATCGGCGAACTGGAAGACTATCCATCCAATACCTTGCCCGGCCTGTACGAGCGCCTGGTGGCGTGGCTGCCGGGCATGATCGAGCACCGCTGCGGCGTGGGCGAACGGGGCGGCTTTTTCGAGCGCCTGCGCGAAGGCACGTGGTCGGCCCACATCCTCGAACACGTCGTATTGGAACTGCAAAACCTGGCAGGCATGCGCACGGGCTTCGGCCAGACGCGCTCGACCAGCCAGCGCGGCGTCTACAAGATGGCCTTCCGCACGCGCGAAGAGCATGTGGGCCGCGCCGCCCTGGCCGCCGCGCGCGAACTGCTGATGGCCGCCATCAACGATGAAACCTACGACCTGGAAGCGGCCCTGGCGCCCCTGCGCGACATGGTCGACGCGCGCTGCCTGGGCCCGAGCACGGCCAGCATCGTCGATGCGGCCACCGAACGCGGCATCCCTTCGCTGCGCCTGAACGACGGCAACCTCGTGCAACTGGGCCACGGCGCCGCGCAGCGTCGTATCTGGACGGCCGAAACGGACCGCACCAGCGCGATCGCCGAAGGCATCGCCAGCGACAAGGATCTCACCAAGTTCCTGCTCAAATCGTGCGGCGTGCGCGTCCCCGAAGGCAGCCTGGTACGCAGCGCCGAAGCGGCCTGGGAAGAAGCGCAGGACATCGGCGTGCCCGTCGTCGTCAAACCCTATGACGGCAACCATGGCCGCGGCGTGTCCCTGAACCTGATGACGGAAGCGGACGTGAAGGCAGCCTACGACCTGGCCGCGCGCAAGGGCGACAGCTCGGCCGTGCTGGTGGAAAGCTTCATCACGGGCGATGAACACCGTCTGCTCGTGGTCGGCAACAAACTGATCGCGGCCGCCAAGGGCGAATCCCTGTGGGTCGACGGAGACGGCGTCTCCACCGTGCTGGAACTGGTCAACACGCAGATCAATACCGATCCGCGCCGCGGCGAAGGCGAAGATTTCCCGCTGGGTACCGTCAAACCGCATGAATCGGGCGAAATAGTGCTGGAACTGCAGCGCCAGGGCATGACCGCCCTGTCGGTGCCGCAGGCGGGCCAGAAAGTGCTGATCCAGCCGAACGGCAACGTGGCCATCGACGTCACGGACGACGTGCATCCCTCCGTCGTGCATGCGGCCCTGCTGGCCGCGCGCGTGGTTGGCCTGGATATCGCCGGCATCGACCTGGTCACCACCGACATCACGCGTCCGCTGGAAGAGCAGCGCGGCGCCATCATCGAAGTCAATGCCAGCCCTGGCCTGCTGGCGCACATCAAGCCGGGCGTGGGCCAGCCCCGCCCTGTCGGCGCGGCCATCGTCGACCATCTGTTCGCGCCCGAGGAAACGGGCCGCATTCCGCTGATCGGCGTGACGGGCACGCGCGGCGCCAGCCTGATCGTGCGCATGCTGTGCAAGCTTCTCAACCTGTCGGGCCTGCACACGGGCGCCGTCTGCAGCGAAGGCATGTATCTGGACCAGCGCAGAGTCGTCAGCAGCGATTGCGTGAACTGGGACGCAGGCCAGCGCCTGCTGCTCAACCGCACCGTGCAGACGGCCCTGTTCGAGAGCAATCCGCGCATGATCCTGGCCGAAGGCCTGGCTTACGACAAGTGCCAGATCGGCGTCGTCACGGACATGGGCAGCCTCGATAGCGTCAAGGATTTCGACGTGCTGGACGAAGCGGGCCTGTACAAGGCCGTGCGCAGCCAGGTCGACGTGGTGGTGCCGACGGGCGTGGCCGTGCTCAATGCCGCCAACGCGCATGTGCTGGAACTGGCCGAGCTGTGCGACGGCACGGTGACCCTGTATGCGCAGGATGGCAGCCTGGCCGCCATCGCGGCGCAACTTGCCGCCGGCCAGCGCGCCGTGTTCGTGCGCGGCAACCACATCGTGCTGGCCGAAGGCGGCATCGAAACGGTCTTGCTGTGCCTGGACCTGCTGAAACCGGCCACAGCCGGCAATGTCGACAGCGTGCTGGCCGTCGCGGCGGCCGCCTGGGCCCTGAACCTGCCCGTCGATCTGATTTGCGCCGGACTGCGCACCTTCGACGCGGCCCCCGGCTGCATCGGCAACTGACAGCACAGGCAAAGCAGCACTCAAGCCCGGCCATGAAGGCCGGGCCCACAAGAACACAACAGGATTACGGTTTAATTATGGAAGTATCTCGCGTACGGGCCTTGCGGGGCCCTAACCTCTGGAGCCACGACACCGCCGTGGAAGCCATTGTTTCCTGCACCACGCAGGAACTCGACATCGCCCAGCTGCCCGGCTTCGAAGCCCGCCTGCGCGCGCGCTTTCCGCAACTGAGCCCGCTGCAACCGCTGGGCAATTACAACGCCGCGCCGATGGCGCAGGTGCTGGAACTGGCGGCGCTGGGCCTGCAGGCGCAAGCCGGCTGCCCCGTCACCTTCAGCCGCACCACGCCGACCCTGGAAACGGGCATCTTCCAGGTCGTCGTCGAATACTCGGAAGAAGCCGTCGGCCGCCTGGCGCTGGAACTGGCGCAGCAGCTGTGCCAGGCCGCGCTCGACGATGCGCCGTTCGACCTGGCCGGCGCGCTGCACCAGTTGCAGGAACTCGATGAAGACGTGCGCCTGGGCCCATCGACAGGCGCCATCGTCAACGCCGCCGTGGCCCGCAACATCCCGTTCCGCCGCCTGACAGAAGGCAGCCTGGTGACGTTCGGCTGGGGCAGCAAGCAGCGCAAGATCCAGGCCGCCGAAATGGACGGCACCAGCGCGATCGCCGAAGCCATCGCGCAGGACAAGGAACTGACGAAAAAACTGCTGGACTCGGCCGGCGTGCCGGTGCCGCACGGGCGTGTCGCCGTCGACGCGGACGATGCCTGGGCCGCCGCCTGCGAGATCGGCCTGCCTGTCGTCGTCAAGCCGAAGGATGGCAACCAGGGCAAGGGCGTGACCGTCAACGTCACCACGCGCGAACAACTGACGGCCGGCTTCCTCGCGGCGCAGGAATTCCGCGACGATATCCTCGTCGAGCGCTATCTGCCGGGCCATGATTTCCGTTTGCTCGTCATCGGCAACAAGATGGTGGCAGCCGCCCGCCGCGACCCGCCGCAAGTGGTGGGCGATGGCCAGCACACGGTGCGCGAACTGGTCGACCAGGTCAACCTGGATCCGCGCCGCGGCAGCGGCCACGCCACTTCGCTGACGAAAATCCGCTTCGACGACATCGCCCTGGCCAGCCTGGCCAAGCAGGGCTATGTGGCCGAATCCGTGCCGCCCGTGGGCCAGCGCGTGATCCTGCGCAATAACGCCAACCTGTCGACGGGCGGCTCGGCCACCGACGTCACCGTCGACGTGCACCCGGAAGTGGCGGCGCGCGCCGTCGCGGCCGCGCACATGGTGGGCCTGGACATCTGCGGCGTGGACGTCGTCTCCGAAAGCATCTTGAAACCGCTGGAAGAGCAGAACGCCGGCATCGTGGAAGTGAACGCCGCACCGGGCCTGCGCATGCACCTGGCGCCGTCGTTCGGCAAGCCGCGTCCCGTGGGTGAAGCCATCATCGCCGCCATGTTCGCCGAGGGCGACGATGGCCGCATTCCCGTCGTCGCCGTCACGGGCACCAACGGCAAGACCACCACCGTGCGCCTGATCGCCCACCTGCTGACGGCTTCCGGCCTGCGCACGGGCATGACGAATACGGATGGCGTGTATATCGAAGGGCGCCAGATCGACAGCGGCGACTGCAGCGGCCCGCGCAGCGCGCGCAACGTGCTGCTGCATCCGGACGTGGACGCGGCCGTGTTTGAAACGGCTCGCGGCGGCATGCTGCGCGAAGGCCTGGCGTTCGACCGCTGCCAGGTCGCCGTGGTGACCAACATCGGCGCCGGCGACCACCTGGGCCTGAACTACATCACCACCGTGGAAGACCTGGCGGTCCTGAAGCGCGTGATCGTGCAGAACGTGGCCGACAGCGGCGTGGCCGTGCTGAACGCCACCGACCCCGCCGTGGCGCGCATGGCCAAGAATTGCAGCGGCACGGTGACCTTCTTCGCCGCCGACAAGACGCATCCCGTGATGGCCACGCACCGCGCACAGGGCAACCGCGTGGTGTACGTGGAAGACGGCAAGCTGGTCGCGGCGCAGGGCAAGGAACGCCACGAAATCGCCCTGTCGCAGGTGCCGATCACGCGCAACGGCGCCATCGGCTTCCAGGTCGACAACGTCATGGCATCGCTGGCCGCCGCCTGGGCCGTGGGCCTGGACTGGAAAACCATCGCGCTGGGCCTGAAAACCTTTGCCAATGAAGCCGACAATGCGCCGGGCCGCTTCAACGTCTTCGATTATCGTGGAGCCACGCTGATCGCCGACTACGGCCACAATCCGGACGCCATCCTGGCGCTGGTGCAAGCCGTGGAAAGCATGCCGGCCAAGCGCCGCTCGGTGGTCATCAGCGGCGCCGGCGACCGCCGCGACGAAGACATCCGCCAGCAGACGGAAATCCTCGGCGCCGCCTTCGACGATGTACTGCTGTACCAGGATCAATGCCAGCGCGGCCGCGCCGACGGCGAAGTCGTGGCGCTGCTGCGCCAGGGCCTGGACGGCGCCAAGCGCACCAGCCATATCGATGAAATCAACGGCGAATTCGTCGCCATCGACAAGGCCCTGGCGCGCTTGAACGAAGGCGATCTGTGCCTGATCCTGATCGACCAGGTGGAAGAAGCGCTGGCGCACATCGCCAAGCGCGTCGCCGAAGCGTAAGCGCAGCCTGACTGCATACAAGGGCGGCCTGCGGGCCGCCCTTTTTTATGCGCGCGCGCCGCCTCCCTGAGCGCACCCGCATGGTGCAAAAGCCTCCTTGCAAGCTTGTAACTTCAGGCATGGAAATTGCTCATAAGAAAACATAAATGGGCTGACAAGAAGGTGGGGCACGCATGGTGGGCAGAATCTCGCGCATGATCGGGAAATTGACGGTGGGGCGCAAACTGGCGCTAATCTATTTGCTCGACCTGTCCGCCGTCATCTTCATTTCCGGCATCCTCATCAACGAAAAATACATCGCCATCGATTTCTCGCGCAAGGAGATGGCGGGCAACGACTACATCGCCGCGATCCGCGATGCGCTGCTGCCCCTGGCACGCGCGCAAGCCGATGCAGCCGGATCGGCAGCTGCCATCGAACTGGCCGAGCGCCAGTTCGGCAGCGATATGCGCAGCGCGGAATTGAGCAGGGAATTTTCCGCCCTGCTGCGCCAGTCCGGCAGCACGCCCGTTGCGACGGACGACGGCATCGCGCCCTCGCCCGCCTTCGTTGCCGGACGCGCACTGCTCACGCGCGTGGGCAACCAGTCGAACCTGATCCTCGACCCGGACCTGGACAGCTACTACACCATGTCGCTGGTGATCCTGCGCTTTCCGGAACTGCTGGAAGTAATCAACAGCACGCGCGCCTTGGCCCTGCAACTGGCGACGGCCGAAGGCGCGCAGCGCCAGCGCCTGCAGACCCAGTTCCTGATCCTGGAAGGGCGCATGGACGCCACCATGGGCGGCATCGGCAGCGACTACACGGAGGCGTTCGCGGCCAGTACCCCGCTGCTGCGCCAGCACCTGGACGGCTCGCGCGCGGCCCTGCAGCAAGCCGTGGCGCAGTTTCGCGCCAGCACCCAGGCGCTGGCCGGCGCGCCTGTCCGTGCCGCTGGCAGCGCAGCGCTGCTGCGCCACGATGCAGCCGCCTCTGCGGCCCTGCTGCATGCCTGGCGCGAAGCGGAAGGCGAATTGCACCGCCTGATCCAGCTGCGCGTGGACGGCTTCTTTACGCGCATGTGGCTGCACCTGGGCACGGCCGTGCTGCTGCTGGTAATGATATTGGGCCTGGTGTTTTTCGTCGCGCGCCAGATCGCCCTGCCCATCCGCCGCCTGGCGCGCGTGGCGCAGGAAGTGCGCGAAACGGGCGACCATAGCCTGCGCGCCATCTGGGACAGCGAAGACGAAACAGGGCGTCTGGTCAGCGCCTTCAATACCATGCTGCAGCAGCTCGATTTCCAGCGCATGGCGCAGCAGGAACTGGTGGCCAGCGCCAGCGCGGCCGATGCGCAGCGCCAGCTGGTCGACGCCATTCCCATCCCGCTGATGGTCACCTCGATCCCCCATCACCAGGTACTGCACGCGAACCATGCCGCGCACGCGTGGCAGGGCGGCCTGGAACTGGACCCGTGGGTGGGCGGCATGAGTCCGCAAGCCCGTTCGCGCTTCTTCCAGCGCTTGAGCGACCTGGGCGCCGTCGATGAATTCGAAGTGTGCTGGAGCGGCAGCGGCACGCCAACGTGGGCCCTGATTTCCGCGCGCCTGATCGACTACCAGGGCCAGCGCGCCGTGCTGTCGACCTTCACGCCGATCAACAAGATGAAGCTGATGGAGTCGCGCCTGGAACTGTGGGCCAAGGTCTTCGAGGCGTCCGCCGAAAGCCTGATCGTGATGGACGCCGGCATGCGCATCATCACCGTCAACCAGGCCTTCCGCCGCCATTCGCTGTACGACATGGTGGAGCTGATCGGCAAGCGCCCGGCCTTTTTGCTCGCACCCGACAACAGTCCCGAGCAGCTCGACAGCCTGCGCCGGACCCTGGCGCGGCGCGGCTACTGGCAGGGCGAGATCCGGGTGCAGCGCAAGTCGCTGGAAAGCTATCCCGCCTGGCTGGTGATGAACGCCGTGCGCGACCTCGATGGCGTCACCACGCATTTCATCGCCAGTTCGCTCGACATCAGCGAACGCAAGGCCAGCGAGCGGCAGATCGAGCATATGGCCCACCACGACGCGCTGACGGGACTGGCGAACCGCCACGTGTCGAACCTGCGCCTGGCGGCAGCCATCGCGCAGGCGCGCCGCAGCGGCGAAAAGGTGGGCGTGCTGTTCGTCGACCTGGACCGCTTCAAGCACGTCAACGACGCGCTGGGCCACCACGTGGGCGACGCGCTGCTGCAATCGGTGTCGGCGCGCCTGCTGCAGCTGGTGCGCGAAGGCGATACCGTCAGCCGCCTGGGCGGCGATGAATTCGTCGTCATCCTCAATGGCATCGGCGACGCCGCATCCATCGCCGCCCTGCTTGACACGCGGCTGATACCGGCCATGCGCCAGCCGCACCAGGTGGAAGGCAACGAGCTGTATGTCTCGTGCAGCGTGGGCGTGGCCATCTATCCGGACCACGGCGGCGACATGGATACCCTGATGCGCCACGCCGATGCGGCCATGTACCAGGCCAAGAGCGGCGGACGCGATCACGCGCGCATGTTCACGCCGCAGATGCAGGAGCAGCAGTTGCAGCAGTTGCACCTGGAAAGCGATCTGCGTCACGCCATCGAACGACAGGAACTGGTGCTGTACTACCAGCCGCGCATCGATGCGAAAAGCAGCCGCCTGAATGGCGTGGAAAGCCTGATCCGCTGGCAGCATCCGCAGCACGGCCTGATCGCGCCCGACAGCTTCATCCCCGCCGCCGAGGAATCGGGCCTGATCGTCTCCATCGGCGCGTGGGTCATCCGCGAGGCGTGCCGCCAGCAAGTGGCCTGGCGCGAAGCGGGCGCGGGCGACATCGCCGTGTCGATCAACCTGTCGGCCATCCAGCTGAAAAGCGGCGGCCTGGTGGCCACCTTGCGCGAAGTGCTGCGCGAATTTCCCGTCACGCCGGGACAGATAGAATTCGAGCTGACCGAGTCCATCCTGATGGACAACGTGGACGACACCATCGCCACCCTGCACGCCATCAAGGCGCTGGGGTTTGCCCTGTCGATCGACGATTTCGGCACCGGCTATTCGAGCCTGAACTATCTGTGCCGCTTCCCGCTCGACAAGCTGAAAATCGACATGAGCTTCGTGCAGGACATCCACGGTTCGCCGCAGAATCTGGCGGTGACGAAAACCATCATCGGCCTTGGCCATACCCTGGGTCTGACGGTCACCGCCGAAGGCGTGGAAAGCGCGGCCGATGCCGACGTGCTGCGTCATGCCGGCTGCGATGAATTGCAAGGGTATTACTTTGCCCGCCCCATGCCGCAGGCGCACTTCATGGCCTGGCTGGCGCAAACCACCGCGTCCTGCGCCGCCTGACACTTCCTGTGGAGCGCCCGCAACGCGCAGGCGCCAGGTTCGACAACGCGCGGCGGCCGCCAGGGCGCATGAATGCAGCAGGGATACCGGAATTGGTATTGACATCGCAAAAGAAGTCATTTGTGGGGCAAAGTCATTCCCACCTACCATGTTTCTGAGCAAGTTCCAGCTCTGGCGGCGACTGCCGCAGCGTTCTCAACATAACTAAAATACAGGTGGAGACAAGATGAAGCAATTGATGGCAACGGGCACCCGCACGTCGCGACAAAACACACGGTTGACCTTGAAGGCCACGGTGGCCGCCCTGGCCGGCGCCGGCCTGCTGAGCAGCGCTTCCGTCTGGGCGCAACAGGCGCCCGCCGTGGACACGCCAGTGGAAGAAACGGCATCGGCAGCAGCACCGGCGACCGACAATGCCGGCATCGCCGTCGTCGCCGTCACCGGTGTGCGTCGCGCGGCACAAAGCGCACAGACGATCAAGAAAAACAACGACCAGGTGGTCGATTCCATCGTCGCCGATGAAATCGGCAAATTCCCCGACAAGAACGTGGCCGAAATCCTCGGCCGCGTGACGGGCGTGCAGATCCGCCGCGAAGGCGGCGAAGCGGGTACCGTCATCATCCGCGGCTTGCCCGGCGTGGTGACCTTGCTCAACGGCCGCGAAATGTTCACCTCCGTGGGCCGCAGCCTGTACCTGGCCGACATCCCGACGGCCATGCTGCAGCGCGTGGACGTGTACAAATCGCAGGGCGCCGACATGGTCGAAGGCGGCACGGCCGGCGTGATCGACGTGCGCACCAACCGCCCCTTCGACTTCAAGGGCTTTACGGCATCGGGCAACGTGCGCGCCGAGCACCGCGACAAATCCGGCTCGACGGACCCGAACGTCAGCGGCATGGTCTCGAACCGCTGGAAGACCCCGTACGGCGAATTCGGCGCCCTGCTCGGCCTGTCCTACCAGCGCGGCAAATACTATGACGAGACGATCTGGAATGCCGAACCCGTCAAGCGCCCCGACGCGGGCAATATCACGGGTCCCGATTCCGTCGGCATGATCCCGACCGTGGGCGACCGCAAGCGCTATGCGGCGAATGCCGCCTTCCAGTGGCGCCCGAACTCGCAGGTGGAAGTGTATGCGGAAGGCATGTCGACCCTGATCAAGCATGCGTTCGACAGCCAGTTCTTCGTCGGTTCCCTGCCGTGGGGCCAGAACCCGGACATCACCCTGATCCCCGGCACCAATCAGGCGGCCACGGTGGGCAAGATCGACGGCCCATGGTCGCCGTTCACGCTGGGCTCGACCCAGGCGCGGCGCGACCGCTCGATCGGTTCGCAAGGCGCCATCGGCGCGCGCTGGGACATCACACCGCAGCTGCGCGCCACCACGGAACTGGCGCGCACGGTCAGCAACTTCGAGCGCGAATTTCCCATCCTCGACTTCCTCGCCCATCCGACCAGCGTGATCGGCAGCACCAACGTCAACGGCGGCGCGCAGATCAGCTACCCCGGCTACAACATGACGGATCCGAAGAACTACACCCTGCTCGGCTTCTACGACAATCACAGCCAGGATGAAGGCAGCTCGACCGACTGGCGCGGCGACGTTACCTACGACATGGACAGCACGGGCTTCTTCCGCGAATTCTCGGGCGGCGTGCGCCTGGCCAAGCGCAAGGCGGAATCGATACGCGAAAAGAACGTGCAAGGCGGACTGACGTCGATCATGACTGCCGACGCCCTGCCCGGCCTGGCCTGCACTTCGCACAAGAACACGGGCAATTTCGGCCTGCAAAGCTGGCTCACGCCATGCCGCGACTTCATGCTCAACAACACGGACACCCTGCGCCAGCTGTTTACGGGCAGCAGCGAGCGCAGCCCGGACGATCCGATGACCCACTTCAAGGACGTGGAAAAAACCAATGCCGTCTACGGCAAGGCGCGCATCGGCTTTGACCTGGCGCAAGTACCGGTCGATGGCACCCTGGGCGTGCGCGTGGTGCAGACCAAGCAGGACTTGCAAGGCAATTCCTCGCAAAACGGCATCATCACGCCCGTACGCGTGAAGACTTCGGATACGGACGTGCTGCCCAGCATGACCCTGAAAGCCATGCTGCGCCAGGACCTGATCGCCCGCATGACGGCAGGCAAGGCCGTGCAGCGCCCGAACTTCGCCGACTTCAACCCCGGCGTGACCCTGGGCCAGAGCCTGGAAATGGTGCGCCCGACGGGCAACGGCGGCAATCCCGACCTCAAACCCGTGGAAGGCAAGAACCTCGACGTGGCACTGGAATGGTATTTCGCGCAAACGGGTTCCGTCACGGCCACCGTGTTCCGCCACAACTTCAAGAATTACATCCTGTCCGGTTCGGCCAAGGAAACGTATGGCGGCATCGAGTACGACATCACGCGTCCGCGCAACACCTCGAAGGGCCATCTGCAAGGCGTGGAAATGGCTTACCAGCAGTTCTACGACAAACTGCCAGGCTGGATGAGCGGCCTCGGCCTGCAAGCGAACGCCACCTACATGACGGGCGAGCTGGAAGAATTGAATGGCAGCGCGCATCCGTTCACGGGCATGTCGAAATGGTCGGCCAATATCGTCGGCCTGTACGAACAGGGACCGTGGTCGGCGCGCCTGGCCTACAGCTGGCGCGACAAGTACGTCGACGACTACAACTACCGCGGCAAGGGCATCCACCTGACCGTCGCGCCAACCAAGACCCTGGACGCGTCGGTCTCGTACAAGCTCAACCCGAACACCACGGTGACGCTGGACGCGAACAACCTGCTCGACTCGACCTACCGCGACTACCACGACACGCCCGAGTATGTGCGCGATGTGCGGCGCTATGACAAGGTTGTCGGTCTATCCGTCCGCTGGAGCTACTAGCCCGTCCCCCACCCTTTCTTCCTTCGAGGGTTTTCAGCGCCAGCCGGCAACGGTTGGCGTTTTTTTCTTTGCGGAATCTATCCGATAGTGGAATTGATTTAACGCAAAATGGCGCCGCCGGGGGCTTTTATGCTGGCAGCTTGACTAGCGAACCCGGCGGGGACAGCATGCGCAATGCACGGCACGTCGACACACAATTATTTCAACCCGACATCCCGGTGCGGCTCGACATGCGCACGGCGGCGCTGGTCGAGCATGCGCTGGCCTTGCAAGAAATGGCCGGCACGGGCGCCGCCGCCCTGTTTTTGCACTGCCACGACGTGCCGCTGCCCACCGCCCTGCGCGTGCTGACGACGGGACCGCGCCGCAAACCGGCCGGGCCGCACCTGTTTGCCCGCCTGCGCCCGCGCACGGCCGCACTGGCGCAAGGCTTGCCGCTACCGGCGCGCTGACGAATCCTGTACCATCGCCGCAACCGATCACATGAGGCACGGCGATGCAGGCAGCGACACCCCACGACTCCTATGCGGCACTGATGGACCTGATCAAGGCACGCCATGCGGAACTGAGCCCGCAATTCCAGGCCGGCGCCCGCTACCTGGCGGACCATCCGGACGAAGTGGCCGTCTCATCGATGCGCAGCATCGCCGCGCGCGCGCAGGTGCAGTCGGCCGCCCTCGTGCGCCTGGCGCAACAGCTGGGCTTTGCCGGCTGGCCGGAACTGAAAGCCATCTTCGTCGAGCGCCTGCGCACCGCACCGGCCGGCTATGCGGCAAAGGCGGACGCGCTGGCCGGCAAGGTCGGGAACCTGGTCACCGAAGTGTTCACGGTGCAGCAGCGCAACCTGGCCGCCACGGAAAGTGCCAACCACGCCGCCCTGGATGCCGCCGCCAACCTGCTGCAGGCGGCGCCCCGCGTGCATGTGGCCGGCTTTCGCGCCGCCCACCCCATCGCCTACACCCTGCACTACCTGTACCGCTTGCTGCGCCCCAGCGTGCAGCTGCTGAGCGGCCAGGGCGGCACCCTGGAAATGGACTTGCGCGCCCTGCAGGCAGACGAAGCCGTCGTCGTCGTCAGCTTCGCGCCCTATTCCAGCGAAGCGCTGCTGGTGGCGCAGACGGCGCGCCGGGCTGGTTGCCAGCTGGTCGCCATCAGCGACAGCCCCCTGTCGCCGCTGGCCCTGCAAGCCGATGCCAGCATCGTCATCGCCGTCGACAGCCCCTCGTTCTTCCCCTCCATCGTGGCCGGCGTCGCCGCCGTCGAAAGCCTGGTGGAACTGCTGGTGGCGCGCGCGGGGCCCGACGCCGTCACCGCCATCGGTGCGGCGGAAAGCCAGCTGCGGGCGCTGGGCGCCTACGCAAAAACATCAAATGATGCAAATTAAAAACAAATACATCAAACGTTGTCAAGCGGCGCAACGCCTTCTATAATCGGTCTTCCCCTTGCCGATAAGAAAGCGATGCCATGAGCCATGTCTTCCACCGCAGCTTGACCGCCAGCTATCCCATCGCCACGGGCGGCGATGGCCCCTACCTGATCGACGCCGACGGCAAGCGCTACCTGGACGCCTGCGGCGGCGCGGCCGTCTCCTGCCTCGGCCATGCGGATGCGGCCGTGATCGCCGCAGTGCAGCAGCAGGTTGCCAGCATGGCGTACGCGCACAGCTCGTTTTTCACCAGCGCGCCGATGGAGCAGCTGGCCGATTTCCTCGTCGCCCGTGCGCCTGCCGGCATCGACAGCGTGTATTTCGTCTCGGGCGGTTCGGAAGCGGTGGAAAGCGCGCTCAAGATGGCGCGCCAGTATTTCGTCGAACGGGGCCAGCCGCAGCGCCGCCACGTGATTGCGCGCCGCCAGAGTTACCACGGCAACACACTGGGCGCACTGGCCACGGGCGGCAACGCCTGGCGCCGCCAGCAGTTCGAACCGCTGCTGATCGACGTGACGCACGTGTCGCCCTGCTACGCCTGGCGCGACCAGCCAGCCGATGAAACGGACGGCGACTACGTGGCGCGCCTGGGCCAGGAACTGGAAGACACTATCGCCGAGCTGGGCGCGGACAAGGTCATGGCCTTCATCGCCGAACCCGTCGTCGGCGCCACGGCCGGCGCCCTGCCCGCCGTCGCCGGCTACTTCCAGCGCATGCGCGACATTTGCCAGCGCCATGGCATCCTGCTGATCCTCGACGAAGTCATGTGCGGCATGGGACGCACGGGCAGCCTGTTCGCCTGCGAGCAGGAAGGCATCACGGCAGACCTGATCTGCATCGCCAAGGGCCTGGGCGCCGGCTACCAGCCCATCGGCGCCGTGATGGTCTCCAAGGACATCCGCGACACCATCCGCGCCGGCACGGGATTCTTCCAGCACGGCCACACGTATATCGGCCACGCCACGGCCTGCGCCGCCGCCCTGGCCGTGCAGCGGCAGATCGAGGAACGCGGTCTGCTGCTCAACGTGCGCGCCATGGGCAGCTTGCTGCAAGAGCGGCTGCTTGCGCGTTTCGATGGCCATGCGCACGTGGGCGACATCCGCGGCCGCGGCCTGTTCCTGGGCCTGGAACTGGTGCAGGACCGTGCCAGCAAACAGCCTTTCGACCCTGCCCGCCGCCTGCATGCGCGCATCAAGGCGCAAGCCATGCACAACGGCCTGATGTGCTACCCCATGGGCGGCACCATCGATGGCCTGCATGGCGACCACATCCTGCTGGCGCCGCCCTATATCATCGACGCCAGCCACGTCGATGAAATCGTCGACAAGCTGGGCACGGCCATCGATGCTTGCGTGGGGTAGCCGCGCAAGCATCGATGGCAGAAATGCGCCAAGGCCTCGACCAGCAACTTTTGTTCACTCCTTGCCAATATTAATTGACTTATTTTAAACAATCGTTTTAAATCAGGAAGTTACTCAAAATCAATCATCTTGAGCATTCAAACATCGCATTGCCCTTTTCGATGCTGGAAGCCCACGTTGATGCACTCTGAAGCCAAGGTATATGGAACTGCTTGACTCCCTGCGTCAGCCCCCACTGCAAGACGACACGATCAGCGGGCACTATGAAGTGCGCCGCTTGCTGGGCGAAGGCGGTTTCGGCCATGTATTCGAAGCCTGGGATGCCAAGCTGTGCCGCAGCGTGGCGCTGAAACGTCTGAAACCGCAAGCCGACGTGCTGCATCCGGAAAAACTCATCAATGAAGCGCGCCTGGCCGCCTCGCTCAAGCATGCCGCCTTCGTGCGCATTTTCGCCATCGAAGGCCAGGGTACGAGCCAGTCCATCGTCATGGAACTGGTCGAAGGCCAGACCTTGGGCCAGTTCATGCACAGCGGCAAGGCTGGCCTGCAAGCCGCGCTCGACATCGCCTACCAGATTGCCGACGCCATGGACGAGGCGCACGCCATGGACCTCGTACACGGCGATCTGAAACCGTCGAACCTGATGCTGGAGGCAAACGGCAAGGTGCGCATCCTCGACTTCGGCCTGGCCCGGCACATCGACCCGCAAGCAACGCAAACGACCACCCTGTGCGACTTGCAGGGCACGATTGCCTACATGGCGCCCGAGCGCCTGATGGGCCGCCTGCCCGACACGCGCGGCGACGTGTATGCCTTGGGCGCCATGCTGTACGAAATGCTGGCCGGCCAGCGCCACTTCGCCCACCTGAACGGCCTGGCCCTGGCCGCCGCCCACATGCAGGCAACGGAAGCCTGGCCCGACCTGCCCGACTCCGTCCCACCCGCCATCAACGCCCTCGTGCGCGCGATGACGGCGCACGACCCGGCGGAACGGCCACGCACCATGCGCGCCGTGCGCGAGGCGCTAGGCGCGCAGCGCGGCGAACCGCTCACCTTGGCTGCGCCCCTGGCCGACGAGCCGCCTGCGAAGGAAGAGCCGCCCGCCAGCGTCTCCATCCGCCTGCCCCTGCCCCGCAAGCGCACCCTAAAATGGGGCGCGGGCGTGGCACTGCTGGCCGTGCTGGCAGGATGGCAGTTGCCCAATATCCTTCCTGGCGTCAAATCGTTGGTCACAGGCGAAAAGGCGCCCGCGCCATATTCGGAAATGGCCAGCATGGCGGCGGGGATGGAGGCGTTGCGGGTGTTTGATCGCGATACCAGCCAGAAACAGGCCTTCGAACATTTCAGTCGCATCCTGAAACACAATCCAGAGCATGCCGCAGCGAATGCCGGCCTGTCGCTGGCTTTCACTTTGCGCTATTTCGGCAGTGGACGGGATGAAACCTGGTTGCAACGCGCGGATATCGCAGCGAAGCAAGCCTTGGCAGCCGACGATCAGCTGGCTCTCGCCCATGTGGCGCAGGCCTGGGTTTTTGAATACCATGGCAAACGTCAGCAAGCAATGCAGGAAATTACCACCGCGCTCAACCTGGATCCAAACAATCCGCTGGGCCTGTACGGCAAGGCGCGCCTGCTCATCCATGCACAAAAATTTGAGCTGGCTCGCGAGATCCTTGACAAGGCCATTGCCATTTATCCTCGCGATCGTATTTTCATTTCGCTGCTGGGCACGATGAACTACAAGCAGGGCAATTACAAGGAAGCCGAGCATTTCTTCAGGAGAAGCATACAGATTGACCCGCAAGTAGCCAACGCCTATGCCCAACTCAGTGCGACGCTGGAACGCCTGAATCGCAGCGATGAAGCTCTGCAAGTCCTGCAACAAGGGTTGCAGGTACATCCCGAATGGGAACTGTATACCAACCTGGGCAATGCCCTGTTCAACAGGGGGGACTATCTGGGTGCAGTGCAAGCATTTAAAAATGCTGTCTCGGAAGACAAAGGCAGTCCAGGTAACTACCTGCTATGGGCGAACCTGGCGGATGCCCAACGGTGGGTACCCGGACAGATTGAGTTGTCACGCGACTCTTACCGGCGTGCAATTACGCTGATTCAAGTGATGCTACGCCATTCGCCAGACGACCCAAAAATCAATTCGCGGCTGGCACTATATTCAGCCTATGCGGGTGCGCAAGATGATGCGCTCAAGCACGTAGTACAAGCTGTCCGGCTAGCGCCCACATTGCCAGACACCCATTTCAGGGCGGCACTGACCTATGAGTTGATAGGCAAGCGCAACGAAGCGATAGCGGCGTTGACGCAGGCCATAGAACGCGGCTACCCCCTCAACCTGATCGAATCTGCCCCCGATCTGTTGACACTACGGCGAGATGCTCGCTACCAACAATTTCTCATCAACCTGGAAAGAGACAATAAAAAATGACGCCTGTAAGCCCCTGGATGAAGTTATCCGTGCATTTTGATGCAGACCAAATCACCAACCAGCTCGACTATGCATTTACTTCTTGCGACGGCAGCGCCGACCCACGCCATGGCCCCTACATGGGTGGCGTGCACTTCCAGCAAGGTCAGCACGTCTACCTGGAAGTCAATTGCTGTGGCACAAAGGCGAGTGGTTTCACCTCCTTCCAAATCGTCGATTGCTGCCTCATCAGCGTACCCCAGCTGACCCAAATCGGCCCCGATGTACCCACCCGCTATTCGCTGCCGTCGCCCTTCCTGCAAGCCGCTGGCGCCACCTATCCGGTGCCCCTCGATTTCGAGTCCCATGTCCTGCCACCAGACCCTGCCTTGCCGGATTTGCGTCGCATCCGCCAGGAATGGAAACACAATCTTGATGTCGGCCAGAGCAAGGGCCGCTGGGAACTCTCTTTCGTACTGACCGTGCGCATTATTCGAGGCGAGCAAGACTTGCCAGAACTGCGTGTCTTCAGTTTTGATCCGGAAGCGTCGGTGGGCGGCAACGCCGATACGTAATCCATACACTCACTGACAGGCACCTGCTTGCAGTCGCATAAGATTCCAGGCCGCACCGACCTCTGTCGGCGCGGCTTTTTCACATCCGCACGCAATACGCCGCCCCGCCCGCCGAAAGCGGTAAAATGACGGCCTTGAAGCCAAGCTCCGCCCCCTGGCGCGGCCTTGAATGCACACAGCACCACACACAGCCCGGCAGGCACGCATTTTCCGGCCGCCGGACCAACGACAAAGAACACATGACCACCGTCCCAAAAGAAATCAACGCCGCCGCGGCAAAGAAGAATTCGGCTGAAAAGCTTACGCCAATGATGGCCCAATATATGGGCATCAAGGAAAACCACCCGACGATGTTGGTCTTCTACCGCATGGGCGATTTCTACGAGCTGTTTTTCGAGGATGCGGAGAAAGCCTCGCGCCTGCTGGGCATTACCTTGACGGCGCGTGGCGTGGCCAGTGGCAACCCCATCAAGATGTGCGGCGTGCCGTTTCATTCGCTGGACGGCTATCTGGCCAAGCTGGTCAAGCTGGGCGAGTCGGTGGCCATTTGCGAACAGATCGGCGACCCGGCCACCAGCAAGGGCCCCGTCGAGCGCAAGGTCATGCGCGTCGTCACGCCCGGTACCCTGACGGATGCGGACTTGCTGCCAGAGAAGGCCGAGCGCCCGCTGCTGGCCATGTGCAGCATCACGCAACGCAAGACGGTCACCACGGGCCTGGCCTGGCTATCGCTGGCCAGCGGCGCTTTGAAGCTGATGGAGTTTTCCGGCGACAGCGACACCGTGGCCGTGCGATTGCAGCAGGAACTGGAACGCATCGTGCCGGCTGAAATTCTCAGCGGCGACAATGGCAACCTGTTCGACGACTACGCGGGCACGCACATCAACCGCGTGCCGGACTGGCATTTCGACGTGGTGGGTGGCCATAAGGCCCTGCTCGATCAACTTGGCGTGGCGACCTTGACGGGCTTCGGCGCTGATGGCCTCGGCGCCGCATTTGGCGCGGCCGGCGCGCTGCTGCGCTATGCGCAGTCGACGCAGGGACGCGGTCTGCAGCACGTGCGCTCCCTGACGACGGAAACGGAAAGCGAATTCATCGGACTGGACGCGGCCACGCGCCGCAACCTGGAACTGACGGAGACCATCCGCGGCCAGGAATCGCCGACCTTGTTCTCCTTGCTGGATCATTGCCGCACGGCCATGGGTTCGCGCATGCTGCGCCACTGGCTGCACCATGCGCGGCGCGACCAGAACGTGGCCCGCGCGCGCCATGAAGCCATCGCCGCACTGGCGCAAAGCGAAGCGGCCGGTCCGCTCGCTGCCACCCTGGCGCAAGTACCCGATATCGAACGCATCACCACGCGCATCGCGCTGCTGTCGGCGCGTCCGCGCGACCTGGCCGCCCTGCGCGACGGCTTGCTGCAACTGCCGGCCCTGCGCGGCGACGTGGTCCGTTGCTATAGGGGTGAACAATGCGGCCAGGGCGGCGAAACCGGTTTGCTGGCTGCCATCCATGCGGCGCTGGCCACGCCTGTTGCGTGCCTGGACTTGCTGGTGCGCGCCGTGGCGCAGGAGCCGGCCGCGATGGTGCGCGACGGCGGCGTCTTCGCCACCGGTTTCGACGCCGAACTCGATGAATTGCGCGCGCTGTCGGAAAACGCGGGCCAGTTCCTGCTCGACCTGGAAACGCGCGAACGGGCGCGCACGGGCATCGCCAACCTGCGCGTCGAATACAACAAGGTGCACGGCTTCTACATCGAAGTCACGCACGGCCAGACGGACAAGGTGCCGGACGACTACCGCCGCCGCCAGACCCTGAAAAACGCCGAGCGCTACATCACGCCGGAACTCAAGGTGTTCGAAGACAAGGCCCTGTCGGCGCAAGACAAGGCACTGGTGCGCGAAAAGCTGCTGTACGACCTGCTGCTGGCCGACTTGGCGCCGCACATCGGCACCCTGCAGACGATTTCGCAGGGCCTGGCCCAGCTCGACACCCTGAATGCGCTGACGGAACATGCGCAGCAGCACAACTGGGCCGCGCCGCAACTGGTCGAGGAACCGTGCATCAACATCGTCGAAGGCCGCCACCCCGTGGTGGAAAAGCAGATCGAACGCTTCATCGCCAACGATTGCCGCTTCGTCAACGAGCGCCGTTTGCTGCTGATTACCGGCCCGAACATGGGCGGTAAATCGACCTTCATGCGCCAGGTGGCCCTGATCACCCTGCTGGCTTACGTGGGCAGCTACGTGCCGGCCGCTTCCGCCACCATCGGCCCCATCGACCGCATCTTCACGCGTATCGGCGCCACCGACGACCTGGCGGGCGGACGCTCGACCTTCATGGTCGAAATGACGGAATCGGCGGCGATTTTGAACGGCGCCACCGAGCACTCGCTGGTGCTGATGGATGAAGTGGGCCGCGGCACCTCGACCTTCGACGGCCTGGCCCTGGCTTGGGCCATCGCGCGCCATCTGATCGACACGAGCCGTAGTTTCACCCTGTTTGCCACGCACTACTTTGAGCTGACGCAACTGCCGGACAGCCACCCGAGCGCCGCCAACGTGCATCTGTCCGCCGTCGAGCACAAGGACAGCATCGTCTTCCTGCACGCCGTGCAAGCCGGTCCCGCCTCGCAAAGCTACGGCTTGCAGGTGGCGCAACTGGCTGGCGTGCCGCAGCCCGTGATCAAGGCGGCGCGCAAGCACCTGGCGCGCCTGGAAGCGCAGGCGCTCGACGCCACGCCGCAGCGCGACCTGTTCGCCGCACCGGCAGCCGATCCGTATGCGCAAGAGGAAGAAGAGGAAGCGGCGGCGCCGCTGGCCGCGCTGAACGCGGCGCAGCAAGCCTTGCTCGACGCCATCGCCGACCTCGATCCCGATGCGCTCACGCCGCGCGACGCACTGGAACAGCTGTACCAGTTGAAACGGCTGGCCGCCGCATGACCTGCCGGCGCAGCTCGATACGCCTGCTGGCCGCCGGCTTGCTGGCTGCCAGCCTGCCATGGCAAGCGGCGCTGGCCGTCCCGGGCGACCAGGCCGGCTTCGAGTTTGCCGTGCTGGGCCATTCCTTCAACGCGGGGCCGGACGACGGCCCCCTGAAAAAAGCCATCGCCGACACCAGCGCCTTCAATGCCTCGTTCGTCGTGGCCACCGGCATCAAGGCCGCCAGCGAATCGTGCAGCGACAAGCTGTATGGCCAGCGCAAGGATTTGCTGGACGCCAGCGGACCGCCGCTGATCGTCTCGCTGTCGGCCAGCGACTGGGCCAACTGCCGCAATTCGCGCGGCAGGGTCAACGCCATCGAACGCCTGAACCGCCTGCGCGACGTGTATTTTGCCGATGACCAGAGCCTGGGCCAGCGCAAGCTGACCCTGTCGCGGCTGTCATCGACGGCGAAGTTCCGCAGCTATGCGGAAAACGCCCACTGGGAATACGGCGGCGTGCTGTTTGCTACCGTCAACCTGCCCGCGAACAACAACCATTTCTTGCCAGAAGCGGGACGCAACAGCGAATTCGAAGACCGCCTGGTCGCCAACCGCTCCTGGCTGCAGCGCCTGTTCGCCATGGCGCAGCGCAAGCAGCTCGACGGCATCGTGCTGTTTTCCGATGGCGACGCGGGCGTGCTCGATGAAGACGACAATTCGCTGCTGCCCAGCTTTAGTTCGAAACAGGACGGCTTTGCCGGACCGCGCAAGCAGATCCGCACCCTGGCGAAGAAGTTCAGCGGCAAGGTGTTATTGGTCGATACGCAGCGCGATGGCGACACGGATGGCAAGGAGGGGAAAACCAAAAAAGCCGCAGCCAAAACAGGCGGGCCGAAGATCAGCTGGAAAGGTAACCTGGGCCACGTCAGCATCAACAACGACTGGGCCGCCATCGCCGTACGGCCCGGCAAGACGCCCTTCTTTGAGGTGCGTCAACGCGCCGTCAGGCCATCGGCGCAAGCCAGGGCCAGGGCGTCGACCATGCGCCGTTAGCGCATAAGCAAACAGGCCGGCATGTAGCCGGCCTGTTTTCATTCAAGCAGCGTCACGCCCAACAGACGTCACGAAGCCTGACAAAACCGTAGCGAGCAGCTGCGCGGCGTGGCCGAGAAGCGCAACCGTACTAGAGTACGGTGAGCATCGCCGGCCGCGCCCCGCTGCGCGCAGCAGGTTTGGTCAGGTGTTAATGAATAGGGTGGGTACGGAAGTGATCGCCCTCTTCGCCTTCATCATCTTCATCGCCATGGTCATGGCCGTGTGCGCCATGCACGTGGCCATGGGCGATTTCTTCGTCGGTGGCTGCGCGCACGTCAGCGACGGTCAGCGAGAAGCGCAGCGCGATGCCGGCCAGTGGATGATTACCGTCCAGCACGACCTTGTCATCGGCGATATCGGTGACCGTGAAGATCATCGCTTCTTCGTCCGGCGAATCGCTTTCCGGCATGCCTTCGAACTGCATGCCCACTTCCAGCGGCTCAGGCAGGCGATTGCGCGGCTCGACCTTCACCAGGGCTGGATCGTATTCACCGAAAGCATCATCCGGTTCGATCTGGATCGTGTTGGAATAGCCAACTTCCTTGCCGTCGAGCTCTTCTTCGATCTTAGGCAGGGTGTTTTCATAATCACCGTGCAGGTAGACCATAGGCTGACGGCCGTCTTCGATCAGATTGTCTTGCGCGTCTGACAGTTTGTAGTTGACAGTCACGACCGTATTTTTGGCAATCTTCATTATGCTTCCTTTCATTGTATAAGCTGGCAAATTATACCTTCACGCCGCCAACGGCAGGCGCATTCCTGCATTTCCGGTTGTTATAATGGGCGCATGAAAAAATTAACTCTCCTCGGCGATATCACGCCGGCGCAATTCCTGCGCGACTACTGGCATAAAAAACCCTTGTTGATCCGTCAAGCCGTGCCTGGTTTCAAGGCACTGTTCGATTTCAAGGCCCTGGCCGAGCTGGCTACCCTGGACCACGTCGAATCGCGCCTGGTCAGCCATGCGGATGGCCACTGGAACATGCAGCAAGGTCCATTGACCAGCCTGCCCTCGCTGAAACAGAAGGAATGGACCTTGCTGGTACAGGGCGCCAACTTGCACAGCGCCAAGGCTGACGCCCTGCTGCGCCAGTTCCGTTTCCTGCCGGACGCGCGCCTGGACGACCTGATGGTCAGCTTCGCCACCGATGGCGGCGGCGTGGGCCCGCATTTCGATTCGTATGACGTGTTCCTGCTGCAAGGCCAGGGCAAGCGCCATTGGCGCATCGGCGCGCAGAAAGACCTGAGCCTGATCGACGGCTTGCCGCTGAAAATCCTCAGCAACTTCACGCCCGACGAAGAATTCACGCTGGAACCGGGCGACATGCTGTACCTGCCGCCCCACTACGCGCACGACGGCGTGGCCATCGGCGACTGCCAGACGTATTCGATCGGCTTCCGCTCGCCATCGTTCCAGGAACTGGGCGAAGCCTTCCTGCAATTCATGGCCGACTCGATCGACTTGCCGGGCATCTATAGCGATCCGGACCTGAAGGCGTCGGGCAAGCCGGCGGAGATCCCCCGTGAAATGCTCAGCACCATCACGGAAGAAATGAACAAGGTGCGCTTCACGGAAGAAGATGTGACCATTTTCCTCGGTGAACACCTGTCGGAACCGAAGCACAATGTGTTTTTCACGCCGCTGTCCAAGCCGCTGACGGTGGGCCGCTTCGCGGACGCCGCACAGAAAAAGGGTGTCGTGTTGTCGCGCAAGACGCTGATGCTGTATCGTGGCAAGAATGTCTTCATCAATGGCGAATCGTTTGCCATTGGCAAGGCCGATAAAACGGCCCTGGAAACCCTGGCCAACGAACGCGCCCTCGATGGCACAGCCGTAGCCCAGGCTTCCGATGACGTGATGGATGCCTTATATACCTGGTATCAGGATGGCTGGATCGAACTGGCTTGAATGGGTGCAGCGTAGTAAAAGTGGTATTACAGCAGGGGGAATATCGGCATCTGCGCTAGCGCAATAAAACATATTATTTTTATATCGTTTTGTCGCGCTTTCGCAAATCGCTTACACTTGCTTGCAATTTGCTTCGGCAAATATTGCGATATCACAAAATAGTTGCGAATTTGCCTCTTGCTCCTATTGCGACGCACCAAAAATCGCTATAATATTCGGTTAGGAAGTTTCCGTTGTCTGGCAGGCACCACCTGGTACGAAAAGCCTTCGAAGACGACCTAACGAGCGATAATTACCGGTAATTATTCATCGCAACAATATTGATTTATTTTTTGAAATAATTAAGGAAAACAAATGAAAAAATCCCTGCTGATCGCCTCCCTGATGGTTGTTGCTCTGGCTGCTTGCAGCAAAAAAGAAGAAGCTCCTGCACCAGCACCAGTAGTTGAAACCCCAGCACCAGCACCAGCAGTTGAAGCTGCTCCAGCTGCTGCTGCTGACGCTGCTGCTTCGGCCGCTACCGACGCTGCTGCTGCTGCTTCGGCTGCCGCTTCGGCCGCTACCGACGCTGCTTCGGCTGCTTCGGCTGCTGCATCGGCTGCTAAGTAATTTAGCACCCTGCACTAAAGAAAGCCGGCCTTCGGGCCGGCTTTTTTATTGGGCAAACGCCCAAGCAAACCTACCGCGCCGCGCTTTGCGGCCTGCGATGCTCACCGGCTCGGCGCCCCCGTACTAAAGTACGGTTACGCTTCTTGGCCACCAATCACTGTCGCTCGCCACGGTTTTGCTGGGCGTCGCAAACACCTATTGCATACCCAAAATAAAAAGGCTGACCCGGTTTGCACCGGACCAGCCTTTTTTATGATGTGTGACAGCTTTTGATAGCCGCCACTCAGCGAACTTATTTCAACTGGTCGTTCAGCAGACCCAGGATCTTCTCTGCCACTGGCGAGACATCCGGCTGGCCTTCGTTGCTGAGGATGCTGACCAGGCTGGTCGAGCCATTGCCGGCCTTGACCAGAACGCGATAGCGCTGCGCGCCCTTGTCCTTGTCGGACGACGAGCCCCAGCTGAACAGTTTCGAGAAGAAGCCATCTTTCTTGACGGCATCCGGATCGACGTAACGCACGAAATACGTGCCTTGCGTGCGGTCGCGGTCCTCCACGGTGAAGCCAACGCGGTCCAGTGCCAGGCCGACGCGGCGCCAGGCGCGGTCGAAACTTTCATCGACTTCGATGGCGCGCGCCGGCGTGGCGGCGTCGCCCACCAGCTTGGCGTGCTGCGGCTGCACGATGGCGGCATCGACAGCCGTCTTCGCCTGTGCATCGTCGCTGGCCGCGCCCAGGCGCGTCATCAGCTTGGCGAGGAATTGCGCTTCCAGGCCCGGATCGTTCGGACGCGCGGTCCAGGTGGTGGTTTCCTTGTCGCGGCCCGTGATAACCTCTTCCACGCCACGGTGGCTGATGTAGATCTCGGTCGAACCATCGGCCAGGCGCTCCACGCGGGTACGGTATTTGTCTTTTTCACCGCTCGAATACAGGCCGTCGAAAGCCTTGCCGATGGTGCTGCGGATAAAGTCCTGCGGGATCTTGGCGCGGTTTTCGTTCCACTCTGTTTCCATGATGCCAGCCGTCGGCTGGTCGATGGCGATGGTAAAGCCTGAATCTTCCCAGAATTGCTTGAGCTGCGGCCACAGCACTTCAGGCGACTGCTTGACGACCAGCCAGCGCTGGTTGCCCGCGCGCTCGACCTTCACGCCGCCTGCCGTGACCGGCACGACACCCACCACGCCGTCGGCGCCCACGACGACGGGCGTACCGGCCGTGGCGTTGCGCTGCGCGTTGTAGCCGGAAGCCGTGGCCACGCCATTTTTCGAATCCGGCAAGGAATAACGGTTGTCCTGCTGCAATTGCGTCAGGTCAGGCGGCACGTCCAGGGTGCCGGCTTTCTTGACCGACTTGTAGTCGACCTTGTCGCCGCCGACTACCGAACTGATCATGCCACAGCCCGCGAGGCTGGCTGCGACGGCGCCGATGACGATGCCGCGGACGGCGATGGTGGCAGGCGCCGATTTGGTTTTCTTGCAATTAGTCATGTCGTAACTGGATAAGAAGCTAAGTAGCAGCTGGAATCAGGGAAGGTCCGGACTGGTCGAGTCCGGGCTTGAAGTTCGGCTTAAGACAGGATGCCAGCGTCGCGCAAGGCATCGCGCACGGTGGCATGGCAATTCTCAGCCAGCGGCACCAGTGGCAAGCGTATGCCGGCTGGCATCAGGCCCATTTCGGCCAGCGCCCATTTGACGGGCACCGGATTGGGCTCGACAAACAGTTTCTGGTGCAAAGGAAAAACTTTGTTATTGATGGCAATCGCCGTGGCGCGCTCGCCCGCCATGGCCGCGACGCACATGTCGTGCATGGCGCGCGGCGCGACGTTGGCCGTCACAGAGATATTGCCGTGGCCGCCGCAGAACATCAGCGCCATGGCGGTCGGATCATCGCCCGAGTACACGGCGAAGTCGGCCGGCACGAGGCGTAGCAGGTCGATGCCGCGGCCGATATTACCGGTCGCATCTTTCACGCCAACGATATTCGGGATGGCGGACAGGCGCACGATGGTTTCGTTGCTCATGTCGGCAACCGTGCGGCCAGGCACGTTGTACAGGATGACGGGGATGTCGACGGCTTCGGCGATGGCCTTGAAGTGCTGGTACATGCCTTCCTGGGTAGGACGGTTGTAGTACGGCACCACTTGCAAGACAGCATCGGCGCCCGCTTCTTTCGCGTAGCGCGTCAGTTTGATGGCCTCGGCCGTGGAGTTGCCTCCGGCGCCGGCGATGATAGGAATGCGTCCCTTGGCATGTTCGACGGTCAACTGGATCAGTTCGCAGTGTTCTTCCACGCTGACTGTTGCCGATTCGCCCGTCGTGCCAACGATGACGATGCCGTCCGTACCCTCGGCGATATGCCAGTCGATCAGCTTGCGCAGGCCTGGAAAGTCCAGACTGCCGTCTGCGTGCATCGGGGTGACGATTGCTACAATGCTGCCCTTGATCATAGTAAGTTTATAGCGCCGATAAATAAAACAACGATTGTAGCGGATAGCCCGCGCCTGTGGTGCATTCTGACATAGTATGGCCGCTCAAAACGTCGGCAGCAGGGCTGCCAACCGTGGAAAATCCGGCCGGACGGCACAAATTCGTTGCACCAGAGCAGCTTTTGGCTGTTCCACGCGCCCATCCTCATACGCTACCACACGCAAGCCGTGCTGGACCGCCCAGGTCAGCATTTCGCCTTCCTTCAGCAGGAACTTCGGATTCGACGGCTTGCCGAACTGCTCATTGCCTTCAGCAAACGTTTCATACAGCAGCACGCCATCGGGCGCCAGGCTGGCAATCATGGCTTCCAGCAGGGGCCGGTGCAGGTAATTGGTGACGACGATGCCGGCAAAACGGCCGGGAGCGAAAGGCCACACGGCGCCCTGCGCTTCCAGGTCCACCAGCGACGTGGTGATGCCCGTGCCAGCCGCCTTTTCCAGCATTTCCGGATCATGGTCGAGCGCGATCACGGGGTGGCCCAGGCTTACCAGGTGGCGCGCGTGGCGGCCCGCGCCGCAGGCCAGGTCCAGCACTTCGCCGCCGGGGATCAGGGGCGCCCAGCGGCGCAGCCAGCCGGAAATCGCTTCGGTTTCTAATATTGGTTCAGTTACTTGCATCGGTACTTCCATCAATTATTTGCGTCCATCCAGTTGCTTGCATCAAGTCAACAGGGCCGTCAGGGGCGTGACCAGGGTGACAAAAATGCCAATGACAAATTCGATCGCCGCCAGCAAGGCGCGGTTCAATACGCCCGTGTACATCAGCAGCACCAGGGCGCCGAAGACATACAAGCTGTAACGCTCGATACTGGCGTAAGGACGCGCCAACTGCATCGGCAGCAAGCCCGTCATGATGCGTCCGCCATCGAGGGGCGGCACGGGAATCAGGTTAAAGACAAACATGGCCGCATTCACGCTGACGCCGGCGCCCGCCATCTTGCGGAAAAACATGCCCATTTCCGTCGGCGGCATCACGCTGAGCACGACAAAGGCGATCATCCAGCCCAGGCCCATGACGAAATTGGCGCCAGGACCGGCAAACGCCACCCAGGCCATCTGCTTCTTCGGATTGCGCAGGCGACTGAAATCGACAGGCACCGGCTTGGCATAGCCGAACGGCACCTGGATCGTGAAATACAGCATCAGGGGCAGCAAGATCGTGCCGAAAGGGTCGATATGCCGGATGGGATTGAGGCTCAGCCGGCCCTCGTTCGAGGCCGTGGGATCACCGAAATAACGGGCGGCATAGCCATGCGCCGCCTCATGCAGGGAAATGGCAAACAGCACCGGCACCAGGTAGACCGCAACGGTCTGGACTATCGTATTGAAATCGCTCATGACCGCGATTCTACCAGAGCAGTCCCAGCCCCTTTCTTACGTTGTCATTAAGAACACCTGCCAAAACCTACTGCGCGTCGCGATTTGCGGCCTGCGATGCTCACTGTGCTAAAGCACAGCCGCGCTTCTTGGCCACAACTCCCTTCCGCTCGCTACGGTTTTGTCAGGTGTTGTAAAGATAGGTAAATGCAATCTCCTACAAACCCAGCACGGCCGGGTCGCCGCGTCCCACGCGCACCACTTCCGGCTCCGCTCCCGTCAGGTCGATCACGGTGCTGGGGCCATGCGCGCAGACGCCGCCATCGATGATCAGGTCGACCAGTTTTTCCAGTCGCTCGCGGATCGTGTCGGCGTCCGTCAGGCTGTCTTCATCGCCGGGCAGGGTCAATGTCGCGCCAAGCAGCGGCTGGCCCAGCTCTTCCAGCAGGCATTGCACGATGCGGTGCTGCGGCACGCGCAGGCCGATGGTCTTGCGCGAAGGATGGCTGAGGCGGCGCGGCACTTCCTTCGTCGCTTCCAGGATGAAAGTGTAGGCGCCCGGCGTGGCCGCCTTGAGCAGGCGGAACTGGCGGTTGTCCACGCGGGCATACACGCCCAGCTCGCTCAAGTCGCGGCACAGCAAGGTTAAATGGTGCTTTTCATCCACGCCACGGATGCGGCGCAGGCGCTCGACGGCACCCTTGTCGTCGAGCTGGCATACCAGCGCGTAGCAGGAATCCGTGGGCAAGGCCACGACGCCGCCGGACTGGATGATCTGCGCCGCCTGCTTGATCAGGCGCATTTGCGGATTGTCAGGGTGAATCTGGAAAAATTGACTCATGTGTAAGCGTTCTGGCGAACCAGCTTGTTAAGTTAGCATCATTGTACGCCGCGCAGCGCGGCGATGCGTTGTTCGAGGGGCGGATGGGTGGCGAACAGCGCGCCCCAGCCGCCATTGCCGCCGCTGATGCCCAGCGCCTGCATCGATTGCGGCAGCTCGCCCGGCGGCACGCCGCCCAGGCGGGCCAGCGCATGCATCATCGGCGTGGGGCTGCCCAGCAGCTTGGCGGAACCGGCATCGGCGCGGAATTCGCGCTGGCGCGAGAACCAGGCCACGATGATGGAAGCGAGCAAGCCGAAGATCACTTCGCACACCATCACGGTCACAAAGTAACCGATGCCGCGCCCGCCGCCTTCGCGGTTGTTATTTTTCAACAGCACGTTATCGACAAAGAAACCCACCACGCGGGCCATGAAGACGACGAAGGTATTCACCACGCCCTGGATCAGGGTCAGGGTCACCATGTCGCCATTCGCCACGTGGGCGATTTCATGGCCCAGCACGGCTTCGACTTCATCGCGGTTCATGCTTTGCAGCAAACCGGTGGAGACGGCCACCAGCGCGGAATTCTTGAAGGCGCCCGTGGCAAACGCATTCGCGTCGCCCTCGTACACGGCCACTTCCGGCATGCCGATGCCGGCCCGCTCGGACAAGGCGCGCACGGTATTGACCAGCCACAATTCCGTCGACGAAGTCGGGTTGTCGATGACGCGCGCGCCCGTGCTCCACTTGGCCATCGGCTTGCTGATCAACAATGAGAAGATCGAACCCGTGAAGCCCACCACCAGTGAAAACACCAGCAGGCTGCTCAGGTTCAGGGTGCTGCCGCGTGCCGGATTGCCCACGCCCAGCAAACTGAGCACGAGCGACAGCACCAGCATCACGGCCAGGTTGGTTGCGATAAACAGGACGATACGTTTCATGGGCGATGGCTCCAGATGACTATTTATAACAAGAATAACTAAAAGATATGTACGCTAACGCAGATTTCAAGCAGCGACACGACGGCGCATCGCCGGCCGCAAGGCGCGCCGCGCAGCAGATTTTCAACGGCCTTAAAACCAGTCGTGCCAGATCGGGGTGACGCTGGCAGGCAGTGGCGGCAACATGGCAAAATCCACGCGCGACTCGCCCGGCGCATGGAAATCCGTGCCGCGCGAGGCGAGGAAGCCATAAGCGTTGGCCAGTTGCGCGTATTCCGGATACTGGTCCGGACTGTGGCTGCCCGTGACGACTTCGATGGCCACGCCGCCGAGTTGTTTGAATTCATCGAACAGAACGCCTTGCGCCATGTCGCTGAAGCGGTAGCGGCCCGGATGGGCGATGACGGCCACGCCGCCCGCGCCGCGTATCCAGCCCACCGCTTCGGCCAAGGTAGCCCAGCGGTGCTCGACGTAGCCCGGCTTGCCTTCCGACAGGTATTTCTTGAACACGTCGGGAATGTTCGCGCATTTGCCCATTTCCACGATGTAGCGGGCAAAGTGCGTGCGCGACATCAGGTCTGGGTTGCCGACGAATTTCAAGGCCCCTTCATAGGCATCGGGGATGCCGGCCAGGTCCAGCTGGCGGGCAATTTCGCGGCCGCGCGCGTCGCGCCCGGAACGCGTCTGGTGCAAGCCCTGCACCAGACCCGGATTGTTTTCATCGACTTGCAAGCCGACGATGTGCACGGTTTCACCGGCCCACGTAATGGAAATTTCCACGCCGGCCACGAAGCGCATGCCCAGGTCCAGCGCGGCCGTGCGCGCGGCGGCGATGCCGGACACTTCATCGTGGTCCGTCAGCGCCCACACGTCGACGCCCGCCTTGCGTGCGTGCGCAGCCACGGCGGCGGGGGACAGCACACCGTCGGAGATATTCGAATGACAATGCAGGTCGACTTTAAGCATGTGAAAACAATACCCTGCACGGGCTCAGCATGGAAGAAGTTTTCATTGTACGCTGCTTGTCAAATAGCGCTGCAGCGTTCCCGACACACATCAGGCCAAAAAGGCTTCCACCAGCCTTGCCAGTGCCTGCGGCTGGTCATGATGCAGCATGTGGCCCGCGTCCAACATCATCTCGCAGCGCACATCCTTGATACAGGCCAAACGCCGGTCGATCTCAACGCGCGCCTGCTCCTTGGGCCCCATCCATTGCCACATATTCGTGTCATCGGCCTCCACCCACAGCACGGGCGCCGTGATGCGGCGCCAGCAGGCCATCACCTCTTCCACCTGGTACAGGACGGGATTGACGCGCTTGTGCTGCGGGTCGCCCATGATGTCCCACTCGCCCGCCTCGTTCTGCACCGACCAATGTTCGGCGAGAAAAGCCGCGCGCTCGTCCGGCAGGCGCGGATTGGTCTTTTGCAGGCGCTCGGCCACGGCCTTTTGCGTGGGATAGCTGCGCATGGCGGGCGGCTCGCGCAATTCGTCCAGCCACTTGGCGTAGCGGCCCGGCGCCTGCTCCGGCTTGGTGGCCATCATGCCGAAGCCTTCCAGGTTGATGAAGCGGCTGATGCGCTCGGGCCGCACGCCCGCGTACAGGCCGGCCACGTTGGCGCCCATGCTGTGGCCCAGCAGGTTGACGGGGGCGTCCGGCGAATAGTGCAGCAGCATGGCGTCCAGGTCGGCCAGGTAGTCGGGGAACCAGTAGGTATCCGATTGTGTGTAGTCGCTGAGGCCAAAGCCGCGCCAGTCGGGCGCGATCACATGCCAGTCGCCCTGCAACTCGTCGACGACGAACTGGAACGAGGCGGCCACGTCCATCCAGCCATGCACCATGAACAGGATGGGTGCGCCTTCGCGGCCCCAGTGGCGCACATGCGTGCGGGCGCCGCGGATGTTGATGAATTCGGAACGGGAAAGTTTCATGGGTTTCATCGGATGCCTGCCTTGAAAGTGGCGCAGATGGCGCCACATGCTGTGTCTGTAGATAGGGCGCGCATAAAAGTACGACCGTTCGATAATTATACCGGATTAACGCCCGGCGCTCGGACTTGCCCTGCAACAGCGTAAAATAGCGCAAAACTTCCGCGTCCGGCCGTGCCCGGCGCTTCCACCACCGCCACAGGCTAACGATGACACTCTACCAATTGGGCGCCGATGCGCCGCTGATTGATGCTTCCGCTTTTGTTGCCGACACGGCCAATGTGATCGGCAAGGTGACCCTGGAAGCGAATACGTCCGTATGGTTCGGCGCCACCATCCGCGGCGACAACGAACGCATCACCGTGGGCGCCAACAGCAATGTGCAGGAAGGCGCCGTGCTGCATACGGATCCGGGCTACCCGCTGGACATCGGCCGGAACGTCACCATCGGCCACCAGGCAATGTTGCATGGCTGCACGATCGGCGATGGCGCCCTGGTCGGCATTCAGGCCGTGATCCTGAATGGCGCGAAGATCGGCAAGAACTGCCTGGTCGGCGCGGGCGCGCTGGTCACGGAAGGCAAGGAATTTCCCGACAATATGCTGATCATCGGCTCACCGGCGAAAGCCGTGCGGGCCCTGACGGCAGACGATATCACCAGGCTACAAGGCAACGCCGTGAACTATGTGCAACGCGGCCAGCTATTTAATACGCAACTCAAGAAGATTGGATAAAAGAATGACGACTGAAACCACGGGCGCAGTCAGCGCAGCCCTTACCGGCCAGGATACCCTGCAAAAATTTATTTTCGACAACGCCGCCGTGCGCGGCCAGTTCATCGACGTTTCCGGCACCTGGCAGGAAGTGGTGTCGCGCCACGCCTACCCGACGGCCGTGAAAAAAGTGCTGGGCGAAATGGTGGCCGCCGCCGCCCTGCTGTCGGCCAACCTGAAATTCAACGGCTCCATCATCATGCAAATCCACGGTGACGGTCCCGTGCGCCTGATGGTGGTCGAGTGCGATTCCGACCTGCGCCTGCGCGCCACGGCCAAGCTGGACCCGGACGCCACGATTCCCGACGTGGCCACCGTGCCGCAGCTGCTCAACGCCACGGGCAAGGGCCGCTTCATCATCACCCTGGACCCAGCCGACAAGGTGCCCGGCCAGCAACCGTACCAGGGCATCGTGCCGCTGGACGGCGACGACATGGCCACCGTGATCGAAAACTACATGTTGCGCTCGGAACAGCTCGATACGCGCCTGTGGCTGGCCACGGACGACACCGTCTCGCGCGGCCTGCTGCTGCAAAAGCTGCCACACCATGGCGGCAAGGCCGAAGCGACGCCCGTGTCAGAAGAAGATGCGCTGGACACGTGGAACCGCGCCGTGATGCTGGCGTCGACCCTGAAAGAGGCGGAAATCCTGTCGACGGACATCGATACCCTGATGCAGCGTTTGTTCTGGGAAGAAACGATCCGCGTCTTCGACCCGCTGCACCCGAGCTTCCATTGCACTTGCACGCGCGAAAAAGTGGGCAATATGCTCAAGATGCTGGGCGAGGAAGAAGTCAACAGCACCCTGGAAGAAGTGGGGCAAGTGGGCGTAAACTGCGATTTCTGCGGCCAGCACTACGAGTTCGACAAGGTCGATTGCGCGCAACTGTTCATCACGGATGCGCCGGCCGAAGTGCTCATCCCGCCAGCCGCCAGCATTAACTAATTGTAATAATCTCCGCGCCGCCCCTCAGGCGGCGCAATTGTTTCTACTGTCATCTTCCCGTCATCAGTTCGTCATCAGCCCGTCACGCGCCGCCGTTACGCTGCGCAGCTTGTATTACTTCCCACTTTCCACAGGCTGATGATGACCACCCACTTGACGCTGGCCCTGCGCCGCCATTCCTTCCACGTGTTGCTGGGCGCTTGCGCCGCGGGCTTGAGCCTGCCGGCCCTGGCGCAAACGGCCGTCGCCGCCGCCGTGGCGTCCGCCGCCACCGACATGGCCGCTGCCGCCCCGGCTGCCGACGACAATGCCCCGATCACCACCGTGGAGATTTCCTCGCGCAAGACGCGCTCTTCCGTCGCCCTGAGCAAGAATGAAATCCAGAAGATCCTGCCCGGCACGAATCCCCTGAAAGCCTTGCAAACCTTGCCCGGCGTCAGCTTCCAGACGGCCGATCCATGGGGCAACAACGAGCAGAACCTGTCGCTCTTCGTGCATGGCTTTTCCGGCCAACAACTGGGCTACACCATGGATGGCGTGCCGCTGGGCGACCAGCAGTACGGCAACTACAACGGCTTGTCGCCGCAGCGCGCCGTGATCAGCGAAAACGTGCGCAGCGTCGTGCTGTCCTCGGGCGCGGGCGACCTGGCCACGGCGTCGACCAGCAACCTGGGCGGCACCATCGAAACCTATTCCAGCGACCCGCTGGCCACGCAGGGCGCCAGCGTGCAGCAAACGGTGGGCAGCCACCGTACCTCGCGCACGTTTGCCCGCTACGACACGGGCGCCTTCGGCGACGGCAGCAGCGCCTATTTTTCCATCCTGCACCACGAAGCGCGCGCCTGGGACTTCGATGCGCGCCAGGGCGGCGACCAGTTCAACGCCAAGTACGTCAACCGCAGCGAGGCGGGCAAGCTGACCCTGTTCTTCAATTACTCGGACAAGATCGAACCGAACGAGGACAGCACCGTGCATGTGGCCGGCGAAACGAGCGCGCCGTACACGCGTCCCTTCTTGTATCCGGATTTCAAGGCGGCCCTCAACTACCTGTCGCCGACGGGCGCGACGCCTGCCGCCGATGGCAACAATTACCGCAATTACTACAGCGATGCGCAGCGCACCGATTACCTGGCCTACGCCAAGTTCGACGCCAATTTGTCCGAAGGCATGACGTGGTCGAACCAGGTGTATTACCACAAGGACGACGGCGCGGGCGTGGTAGCCGGCCCCATCGGCGTGGCCGGCTTGCCGGGCCTGTTCAGCGTGTACTACCCGAAGCAGAACCTGAAGGAAGTCTTCGGCAACTCGGGCTACGCCGTGCGCACGACGGAATACGACATCAAGCGCGGCGGCTTCATTTCCACCCTGCGCAAGGAAATCGGCGAGCACCAGCTGGAAGCGGGCCTGTGGCTGGAACAGAACCGCTCGTCCGCCTACCGCCGCTGGTATGCGCTGGACGTCAACAACCCGACTTCGCCGTACGACCGCCCCAGCAATCCCTTGATCACGCAATACGGCAGCGAAATCGACAACAAGGTGGTGCAGTTGCACTTGCAGGATGAGTGGCGCATCCGTCCCGATATCGCCCTGCAGGCCGGTTTCAAGTCCAGCCTGCAGTTTGCCGATGGCCAATTCCCCGTGCAGCCGGCCAAGGGCGCCATTTCCGGCGGCTCGACGGCCTTGCCGGTCGGCACCATCAACACGAAAAAATGGTTCTTGCCGCAAGTGGGCGCGCGCTGGGACTTCACGCCGCAAGACCAGCTGTACTTCAATATCCAGAAAAACATGCGCCAGTTCGTCACCTACGGCGGCGGCGGCGCCTCGCCGTGGAGCTTGTCGAGCCAGGCCGCGTTTGATTTGTTCAAGCGCGATGCCAAGCCGGAAACCGCCCTCACCTATGAAGTGGGCGTGCGCGGCAGCCACGCCTTGAACCTGGGCGCCATCACGGCCATCGATGGCCAGGTCAACGTCTACCACGTCGATTTCAGCAACCGCTTGCTGCAGATCAGCCCGACGCCCGTGATTTCCTCCATCATCGGTGGCAACCCCGTGTTGGCCAACGTGGGCAGCGTGCGCACGGACGGCATCGATATCGCGGGCACCGTCCATTTTGGCAACAATTTCTCGTTCTACAATGCCCTCTCGTACAACCGCTCGCAGTACGCGGACAATTACAACAATGGCGCCGCGCTGGTGCTGACGGCGGGCAAGAACGTGCCAGGCTCGCCGGAATGGCTGAACAAGTTCGTCGCTTCCGCCACGGTTGGCGATATCGAAGTGCAACTGACGGGAGACTATGTGGGCAAGCGCTACGCGACGTACACCAACGATCTGTCCGTGCCCAGCTATTTCCTGATGGGCCTGGGCGTGTCGGGCAAGCTGCCGGCCATGGCCGGCTGGCTGAAAAATCCGCGCTGGAGAGTGAACGTCAGCAACCTGGCCAACCGCGAAGGCGCGCTGAACGTGGTCGTGGGCGCGGCCGACAAGACGTACAACACCTTCCCCATCGCCCCGCGCCAGGGCTTCCTGACCTTGACGGCGGATTTCTGATGCGCGCGCCCGCTCTGCCCCAGCGTCACTTTTCGCGCCGCAGCTTCGTCCAGGCGGCCGCCGGCGGCCTGGCCCTGGCCGCCGCACCGGGCTTCGCGGCCGGCCTGCTGGAAACAAAACCAAGCCGTCCGCTCGTCTTCGCCCACCGCGGCGCCAGCGCCCTGCGCCCTGAACACACGCTGGCGTCGTACGCCAAGGCCATCCTCGACGGCGCCGACTACGTGGAGCCGGACCTGGTGGCCACGCGCGACGGCATCCTCGTGGCGCGCCATGAAAGCAATCTGATCGACACCACCGACGTGGCGCGCCGTCCCGAGTTTGCCAGCCGGCGCGGCAAGAAGCTGGTCGATGGCGAATGGCACGAAGGCTGGTTCGTCGACGACTTCACCCTGGCCGAACTGAAAACCCTGCGCGCCATCGAGCGGCTGCCGAAAGTACGCACCGGCAACACCTTATACGATGGACAATTCCAGATCCCGACGTGGGAAGAAATCATCGATTTTGTTGCAGCGCAATCGGCCGCCAGCGGGCGCATCATCGGCCTGGTGCCGGAACTGAAAAGCTCGACCTACTTCCGCGATGCGGGCCTGGCGCTGGAAGACCGTTTCCTGTCGACCATGCTGGCGCACGAGTACACGCGCCGCGCGCCGATCGAAATCCAGTCCTTCGAAGTGGCGAATCTGAAATACCTGCGCGAAAAGCTGGGACGGCGCGCCAACGTGCGCCTGATGCAGCTGGTGGTGGGCGGCGATGTGCGCCCGATGGACGTGGCCAAGGCGGGCGGCAAGCTGACCTTCGGGCAGATGATCACGCCGGCCGGCCTGCGCGACATCGCCGCCTACGCGGACGTGGTGGCGCCGCCCACGCGGGGCGTCATCCCATTGGGCGCCGACCAGCGGCTGGCAAAACCCTCTTCCATCGTCGACGATGCGCACCAGGCGGGCTTGCTGCTGCACACGTGGACCTTCCGTCCGGAAAACCGTTTCCTGGCGGCCGACTTCCGCGACGGCAATGGCGAGAATGCGCGCAACGAGGCCGGTTCCGTGGCGGAAATGCGGCGCTATATCGAGACGGGACTCGACGGCTTTTTCAGCGACGATCCGGGTCTGGGACGCATCGCCGTCGGATAAACATTTCGTAACAAATTCATTTTCAGGGCGTGGCCGATGGCTACGCCCTTATTATGCGTTTCTTGAATTTCTGAAATTGGAATTTGAAATTGGACGCATATCGCAAACTCCATTATTGTGCAATGCAACAACAGACCATTCATGGAGGGCATATGTCCACTTTTACCAACACCTACAGCAACAACAACGATAACTACTTCAGCAACCTGGGCCGCGCCACGCGCGCCTTCCTGGGCGCCCTGCTCGCTTCCAAGCCATACAGCGAACTGGCGCAAAAGGAAGTCATCGCCAGCAGCGTCACCGATGAAGAACAGCGCTATGTGCGTCCAAGCAAGCGCGATTTCGCCCTGCTGAACTCGGAAGCGAACCGCTACGAAAAGCTGATGCCGAATCTGGCAGCCGAACTGCGCTTCCTGGCGTCGCGCGGTTAAAAAAAGTTCATGGCAACGTTGCCTGCGCCTCGCCGTACTTGCGTACTGTCTGCGGCTTGGCGCCTGGCCCTGGACGTTTTTTAAGCTAACTAATTATTAACAAGGAATTTTTATGATGTTTCTCGAAACCGCATTGATCGCAGTGGCCGTCGTGGTCACCGGCATCCATTTTTACCTGATCACGACCGGCAAGGCCCGTTTCTGATCAGTCAGCAGCAAGGCAGTAGCAGCACGCCGCGCCATGCGTGTGCAGCAGCACAAGGTAATAGGTACAAGGTAATCATGTGATATGTCAGCCTGGCAATCGGTCCAGGCTGGCAAGTGGGAAGTTAGTACTGTCTTAATGTGGCGCAGCAGCGTCCACCGGTGTTTCCAGCAGTGGCGGGGTCTGGCCCTTGCGCACGATCTGCACGAAAATCTCATTCTGTTTGACCATGCCCAGCTCATAGCGGGCACGCTCCTCGACGGCGCCCGTTCCATCTTTCAGGTCGCGCACTTCGGATTCGAGCTTGGCGTTTCGCGCCTTCAATTCTACGTTCTTCTTGTTGGCCACCGCCACTTGGGCTTCCATGTCGGCAACACGCAGCCAGCCGCCTTTACCCAGCCAGAGGGGAAATTGTATCAACAGCAGCAGGGCTGCCAGGGCGAGCGTAATCAGGCGCATGGGGCATTCAGTTAAAAAACCGGCCGGAACATCTCCGGCCGGCCAGTGGGTTTTACATCAGCTTACTTCAGATTATAGAACGCATCGCGGCCAGGGTAGCTGGCGATGTCGCCCAGGTCTTCCTCGATACGCAGCAGCTGGTTGTACTTGGCCATGCGGTCCGAACGCGACATCGAGCCGGTCTTGATCTGCAGGGCGTTCGTGGCAACAGCGATATCGGCGATGGTCGAGTCTTCCGTTTCGCCCGAGCGGTGCGAAATGACGGCCGTGTAACCGGCGCGCTTGGCCATTTCGATGGCGGCGAAGGTTTCCGTCAGGGTGCCGATCTGGTTGATCTTGATCAGGATCGAGTTGGCGATACCTTTCGAGATGCCTTCTTTCAGGATCTTGGTGTTGGTGACGTACAGGTCGTCGCCGACCAGTTGCACTTTCTTGCCCAGTTCCGCCGTCAGGATCGCCCAGCCGTCCCAGTCGCCTTCATGCATCGCGTCTTCGATCGAGATGATCGGGTACTTGTCGCACCAGGTCGCCAGCAGGTTGGTGAATTCGGTGGCCGTCAGGCTCAGGCCTTCGCCTTCCATTTCATACTTGCCGTTCTTGTAGAACTCGGACGCGGCGCAATCGAGGCCGATGGCGATCTGCGTGCCTGGCTCGTAGCCCGCTTCTTCGATGGCCTGGATGATCAGCTTGATGGCTTCTTCATGGTTGGCCAGCGATGGCGCGAAACCGCCTTCGTCGCCCACGTTGGTGTTCAGGCCCTTCTTGTGCAGGATCTTTTTCAGCGTGTGGAATACTTCCGCGCCGTAGCGGACGGCTTCCTTGAACGACGGGGCGCCCACGGGAATGATCATGAATTCCTGGATGTCCAGGTTGTTGTCGGCGTGCGCGCCGCCGTTGATGACGTTCATCATCGGCACTGGCATCTGCATGGCGCCCGAACCGCCGAAATAGCGGTACAGCGGCAAGCCCGCTTCTTCAGCGGCAGCCTTGGCGACAGCCATCGAGACGGCCAGGATGGCGTTGGCGCCCAGGCGCGATTTGTTTTCCGTGCCGTCCAGATCGATCAGGGTACGGTCCAGGAAAGCCTGTTCATTGGCGTCCAGGCCCATGATGGCTTCGGAGATTTCGGTATTGATGTTTTCGCATGCTTGCAGCACGCCCTTGCCGAAGTAGCGCTTGGCGTCGCCATCGCGCAATTCCACGGCTTCGCGCGAACCGGTCGAGGCACCCGACGGCACGGCCGCACGGCCCATCACGCCCGATTCCAGCAACACATCGCATTCGACGGTCGGGTTACCGCGCGAGTCCAGGATTTCGCGACCGATAATATCAACAATAGCACTCATGTCATTCTCCAAAGTTAAGCGTAACAGGGGCTGCACACTGCGTTCTGATGCGCAATTGCACAAAGTGGGCAAAGAAACTCCCGGCGGAGACTATCAGGCCGGGAGCTGTCTTACAGGTAATACTGTCGCTATCGACCGGCGTTATTCAGCGACGGCGTTGGCTTCCTTGTGCGCCAGCGCTGCCTTGATGAACGAGGTAAACAACGGATGGCCGGTGCGTGGCGTCGACTTGAACTCAGGATGGTATTGCACGCCCATATACCATGGGTGGGCATTCTCACCCGTGCGTGGCAATTCCATGATTTCGCACAAATCTTCGCTCGGCGTACGGGCTGACACGATCAGGCCAGCCGCTTCGACACGGGCCAGGTAGTGATTATTGGCTTCGTAGCGATGGCGGTGACGCTCGGTCACCACGCTGCCGTAGATCTCGGCGGCGAGGGTGCCCGGATTGACGGCGCAGGTCTGCGCGCCCAGGCGCATGGTACCGCCCAGGTCCGAGTTTTCATCGCGCAACTCGACTTTACCATCGTGGTTTTGCCACTCATTGATCAGTGCAACGACAGGTTGATCCGTATCAAGGTCGAACTCGGTCGAATTCGCGTTTGGCATGCCTGCCTTGTTGCGCGCGTATTCGATCAGGGCCACTTGCATGCCCAGGCAGATGCCCAGGTAAGGGATCTTGTTTTCACGGGCGAACTGGGCCGCCTTGATCTTGCCTTCCACGCCGCGCTTGCCGAAGCCGCCCGGTACCAGGATGGCATCGTACTTGCCCAGGTTGTCGCAACCGGTCGTTTCGATTTCTTCCGAATCGATGTACTCGATGTTGACGCGGCTTTCCGTGTGGATGCCGGCGTGGCGCAGCGCTTCGATCAGCGACTTGTACGACTCGGTCAGCTCGACATACTTGCCGACCATGCCGACGGTGATTTCCGCCTTCGGGTGCTCCATCGTGTAGATCAGCTTGCTCCAGATCGACAGGTCGGCCGGTGCCGGATCGAGGTCCAGCGCGTCGCAGATGATCTTGTCGAGGCCCTGGTCGTGCAGCATTTGCGGCACTTTGTAGATGGTGTCGACATCCCACACGGAAATAACGGCGTCTTCCTCGATGTTCGAGAACAGCGAGATTTTCGCGCGCTCGTCTTCCGGGATGGCGCGGTCGGCGCGGCACAGCAGCGCGTTTGGCAAGATGCCGATTTCGCGCAGCTTTTGCACCGAGTGCTGGGTCGGCTTGGTTTTCAGTTCACCGGCCGAGGCGATGTAAGGCACCAGGGTCAGGTGGACGAAAGCCGTGTTCTTGCGGCCGGCGCGCAGGCTCAGCTGACGCGCCGCTTCCAGGAATGGCAGCGATTCGATATCGCCGACGGTGCCGCCGATTTCGCACAGGGCCACGTCGTAGCCTTCGGCGCCACGGCGGATGTAATCCTGGATTTCATTGGTGATATGCGGAATCACCTGCACGGTCTTGCCCAGATATTCGCCCCGGCGTTCCTTGCGGATCACCGATTCATAGATCTGGCCAGTGGTGAAGTTATTCACCTTTTTCATGCGGGTGGAGATGAAGCGCTCGTAGTGACCGAGGTCGAGGTCGGTTTCGGCCCCGTCATCGGTGACGAATACTTCACCGTGCTGCATAGGGCTCATCGTGCCAGGATCGACGTTGATATACGGGTCGAGCTTGAGCATGGTGACTTTAAGGCCGCGCGATTCGAGGATCGCGGCGAGGGAGGCGGCGGCAATCCCTTTTCCAAGGGAAGACACAACGCCACCAGTGACGAAGACAAATTTGGTCATTGCAGATGGTGCCGAACGGCACGTGCGGGAAATTGAAATTATACACTAAAGCCCGCCTGCGTCGCTCCCCACGCGTGGAAATTTGCGCCAAATGACGACTATCCCTCCCCCTCCTGCTGTCTACGCACAACAAAATTACCCAATAACAATAATTGAAATATTTCCAATTCCATATTTTGTGTGGGAGACCGAACAGACCCTGCCACGGCATACGTCCAGACTGGAATTTTTCAACGGAGGTACATCATGAGCTACGAAGAACGCGACGCCTACGGCATGTATGTCAACCGCGGCCACAAAGGCCCCGGCCCTGAACTGATGGGTGCAGACACCCTGATCGGCGACCATGTGCACAACGCCAAGGATGAACATCTGGGCGAAATCAAGGAAATCATGATCGACATGCGCAGCGGCAAGATCGCCTACGCCGTCATGTCGCACGGCGGCGTCTTCACCATCGGCGAAAAGCTGTTCGCCGTGCCGTGGGAAGCGCTGCTGCTCGACACCGTCAACAAGCGCTTCACCCTCAACGTCGACAAGGAACGCATCGAAAACGCGCCCGGCTTCGACACCGATAACTGGCCGAACATGGCCGATACCACGTGGGTCAATTCCATCCATAGTTACTACGGAACCACACCACGCTGATAACACCTGACAAAACTTACTGCGCGGTGCGCTTTGCGGCCGGCGATGCTCACTGTGCTATAGCACAGCTGCGCTTCTCGGCCACAAATCACATCCGCTCGCTACAGTTTTGTCAGGCGTCGCAGCTTTGCTAAAAAACTAGAAGCGGTACTCCAGCCCTGCCACATACGTCCTGCCCCGTGCCGTACTCAGCGGCGTATTCTCTTGCGACTGCGATGGCATCGAGTTCAGGCGATTCAGCGCTTCCGAGAAATCCTTGTTCATGGCGTTTTGCACGGACAGGCGCAGGAACAGGTTCTTGCTGACCTGGTAACTCGCATACAGGTCGATCACGGCCGGGATCTTCGGATTGTCGGCCTTGAGCACTTCGCCCGTCGCTTCATCGGCTTCATTATCCGGCGATAGGCGGCGGTTCGAGCCCGTGTGCTTGAGGATGGCGCCCACTTCCAGCTTGTTGTCCAGCAGGCGCGTGCCCACGTCGAGGTTGTAGTACACGCTGGGCAGCTCGCTGATGTCGGCCGCGCCAAACCACGCGCTGGCGATCGAGGTGGGCTGGCTGGTCTTTTCACGCGTGTACGACAGGCGCGCATAGGCAGGCCCCAGCTGGTACTGCGCTTCCAGTTCCCAGCCGCGCGTATGCACGGGTGTGGCCGAGTTAATGTAGATATACATATTCGTCACGTACGCATCGACGGTCTCCCAATCCGTGGCGATTACTTCCGATATATTGCACTTGCGCCCGTTATCGCACACGAGGAAGGATTGGCTGGTGATATAGCCATCGATCTTGCTCTTGAAATACAGGGCCTTGAAGTTCAGCGCATCGTTCTTGCTCAGCAAACCATGCAGGCTGGAATTAAAGCCCAGCTGATAGGTCGTCGCTTTCTCGCCCTTCAGGAAGGGGTTCATCGACGCCCCGCCGTCATTCGAGAAAAACACTTCCTGCGGATTCGGGCCGCGCATGGTGCGCTCGGCGCTGGCAAACGGCTGGAACCAGGGCGTGAACTGGGCCGACAGCAGCAGCGACGGATTGATGCCGTGTTCGTTCAGCGCGATATGCGCCGCCCCTTGCGGGAAACATTTCACGCGCTCGTCGCAAGCCGGCTTGTAGCCCGTCAATTCGAAACGCGTGTAGTTCAGCCCCGCATTGAGCTGAACAATGCCGCGGTTATATTGCAGGCCAGCATACAGGCTGTCGATCTTTTGCTTGCCGGCGGGACCAAAGGTATTGTTTTCAATCGATTGCAGGTTCGCGTCCGGGTTGTCCGGGTCATCGACGAGGCTTTCCACGTGCTTGCTGTATTGATTGCGCATCAGCTTGCCGCCCACGGTCACCAGCGCATCGCCGCCCGCCAGCTTGAAGCTGCTGGTGTTGTTGATATCGAAGGCGTCGGCGCGGTTGGCCGTGCTGGTGTTGACGAAATTGATCAGGGCTTCCGGCATGTATTTCTGCTTGCCGCGACTGCTGCTGGCCACCACATTGAGATCGATCAACTCGGAAAACGGCGTGTAGTGATATTTTACGTAGTAGTCATCGCTATGGATGTCGCGGCGCGTAAACGTGCTGCGGTAATCGCGCGCCGACAGTTCCAGCGCATGGAAGTCGCTCAATTTGAGGTCCAGCTTCAGCAGTTGCGACTTGGGTTTTTGCTTGTAATAGCGGTTGTAGCCAAAACCGAATTCCTCGCTGTTGACGCCCTTCGCATTCTTGTAGTTATTGCCGATCACGCTCGCGCTGGTGGCGGCCATGAAACCCACGCTGCCGCCGTCGAAGGCCGGGGTTTTCATGGCCACGGCCAGCATGGCGCTGCGGCCCACGCCGTTATTGCCGGTCCACATCTTCGTACGCGCCCCCGTTTTTTCCCCGGCGAAGACGACGTCATCGACGCCGATGGTGCGGAAATTGGCGCTGCCGGCCAGCGCATTGACGCCGTCGCCGCCGACGGCATTGCCGCGCGACACATCCACGCCGATGATGAAATTCGGATCGATCAGCGCGCCGAACTGGCTGCTGGGCACGCTACCATGCGCCACTTCCGATGGCGCGCTGCCATAGTAATTTTGCGTCACGCCATCGACCATGGTGTTGACCCGGCCAAAGCCGGACAGGCCGCGGATGTTCACGCTGACGGCACCCTGCGCCGGATCGATCTGGGTAAACGTGCCCGGCATGCCGCGCAGGATCTGGTCGACGGGCTGCAAGCGCGTGTCCGGCCCGCGCGCACTGACGGCGCCCGGTTTTTCCAGCGCCTGCTGTTCCACGGGAACCGCTTCTCCCGAAACATTCAGCGGCGAAAACTCCACCTTGCCCGCCGCATTTTCCTGCGCCTGTTGCGCCCATGCCTGCTGCGCGAGCAACGCCATGCAGACGCCCACGGCTCGCGCCATTGTCTTGATATGCATACACCCTCGATTTGTTATGGATAGATTTTTGAATGAAAAACAATCGGCATCCTCATGCCTTGTCCTGTCCTGGCTCCAGCTTGAACGAGACGGGCAAGGTGACGGTCACCGTGCCCTGGTGCAGGACGTTATCGGGTGGCGCCGGCAACGGTTGCGCGCGCTCAAGCACTTGCAGCGCTTCGCGGTCGAGCAGCACCGTGCCCGATGAAGTGACCAGTTCGCTGGCCAACAGCTTGCCGTCGCGGTCCACCTGGAAGCGCACCAAGGCGGCGCCAGCCCGCTTGCGCTGGCGCGCATCGCCCGGATAGCGCTTGAAGTGGGCCAGATGGCTGAGCACGCGGCTTTGCCAGCTGGCCGGCGCCGCGCTGCTTGACAGCGTGTCGCTATTGAACGGCGCCGCCTGCGGACCGCGCACGGCAGCCGGTGCCGGCGTGGCGCTGCTGCTGGCCTGTGCGGGCACGGCAGCTTCCTTGGCGACATCCTTGCCCGGCTCCGTCGATGGGCTGGCAGCCGCCTTTTCCTCTTTTTCCGCCGCGACGATCTCCGGCACGGCGGCGCGCGCCAGCACGGGCAACGCCTCTTGCCGGATGGCGCTCCTTGGCGGCCGGGCCGAGCTGGAGGCAGCCGACTGGCGCGCGCCCACGGCATGCGCGACCTGTGTTTCCGGCGACATCGCCTGTGCGGCAAATACCACCATCACGCTGGCCGCCGGGTTGGCGGGCGCCACGGCGACGGGCTGCCAGCTGGCCCACAGCAGCAACGCCAGCGCGGCGGCCACCACCAGCGCCGTGGCGATGCCCCAGTTCAATACAGGGCGCGGATTCACCGGCCCTCCCGGCCGACCAGGCCCACTTTCAGATAACCGGCCTGGCGCAGGGCATCCATCACGCCCAGCACGTCTTCATACGCCGCTTGCTTGTCGGCCTGGAAAAACAGGGGGCGTTGGCGGTCGCCGCCCGTCTGGGCGTCAAGCAAACCGCCCAGCTGCTCGCGCGCCACGGGCGACTCGCCCAGATACAGGCTATGGTCCGCTTTCAGGGAAACGAACAGGGGCTTTTCGGGGCGCGGTTCCGGCTTGGCAGTGGCGGCCGGCAAGTCGATTTTCAGGTCGACCGTGGCCAGCGGCGAGACCACCATGAAGATGATCAACAGCACCAGCATCACATCGATGAAGGGCGTGACATTGATCTCGCTCAACTCTGGCATGTCGGCCGTGTCGTCATCCGGGGAAGGAAAGAGGCTGGCCATGGCTCAGGCCTGCTTGCGCGTGTCGAGGTCGCGGCTCAGCATCAGCAGCACTTGCGCGGAAGCGGCCCGCAACTGCGCCTTGTACTGGTTGATGCCACGGCTGAGCACGTTATAGATGACGACGGCGGGAATCGCCGCCACCAGGCCCAGGGCGGTGGCCAGCAAGGCCTCCGCGATGCCGGGCGCGACGGTTGCCAGATTCGTGCTCTGGCTGACGGCGATGCCGATAAAACTGTTCATGATGCCCCACACGGTGCCGAACAGGCCGACGAACGGCGCCACGGCGCCGATGCTGGCGAGCAGGCCGATGCCTTGCGTCATGGCGCGCACCTGCTGCGCAATGAACTGTTCCTGGCGAAAACCGGCCCGCTCTTTCAGGGCCGCCGCCGGCGCGCTGGCGTGCGACAGACCCAGTTCCTGCTGCACATCGTCGAGCAACTGCTGCGCCAGCGAAGTGCTGCCTGCCCCCTCCACTTTGGCGGCCGCGTCAGGCAGCGAGGTGGCCGTCTTCAGCATGGCGACGGCTTGCGCCGCCGCGCGCCGGGCTTGCAGCAAACTGGCGCCCTTCACCAGCAACACCACCCAGGTGGCCAGCGCGGCAATCAGCAAGCCGATGAGCACGCTTTTGACAACCTGGTCGGCGGCGAAAAACATGCCCAGCGGCGACATATCGTGCGGCAAGGCGGACGCTTGCGCGGTGGCGTGGAACAGGGAAAGAAACATGCCGCCAGCGGCGGCGTTGATACGGAGGATACGCATGGGAGCTTCAACAGGTAACAGGCATGGCTGCGCCAACGGCGCGCACGCGCATGCAAAAAAATCGGACGGACTACCTGGCTGCTGCGGGGAAGCTTGCTGGGGGAGAATGCCGGGCTGACCGCCCGGCGGAAGTGAAACGGCTTACTTGGCGCTGGCGATGGCGGATGCGGCAACCGGCGTGAACCAGACGAAATCCGCCTGCGGCGCCAGCACCGTGGCGCCCTTCTGCGCCAGGACCAGCACCAGCGGCGCAGGTCCGCCCGTCAAGTCCTGCACGTGCAGCGGCACGCCCAGGTCCTTGTGCGCATGGTAGGCGCCGGCGATCAACACGGCCGGCGCGGGCGCGGCCAGCAGGCGCTCGGCCATGCGGCGGTCGCGCTGCTGTTGCACCGACAGCATGGCGGCCAGGCGCGGTTCGTCGATCTGGTTGTCATGCATGACGCGGATGATATCTTTCAGCTTGGCATGCACCTTGCCATCGTTGGCCAGGTTCGAGTGCTTGCCCTGCACGGCCGGCTTGTCGACAAACATTTGCTTGATCTCGCTGCGGTCCAGGTTGGCCGACCAGACGGGATACGGCGCGCGCATCACGGTCATGACCAGGTCGCCATACTGCTCCCACTTCCAGCTGGGCTGCCAGGCCAGCAGCTCGGCCACGTGCTCGGGGCGCACGACGGGATCCGTCTGCAGCCACGGCTTGACCTTGTCCACCTTGGCTTGCTGGTCCGGGTTCAGCATTTCCAGCAGCACGCTGCCTTGCGGGCGCCGGCCCTGCAGTTGCTGCAGCAGCCATTGCTCGATCTGGTGATGGCTGAGCTGGTCATGCTGTTCGCCCACGATGATCCTCGGCGCAGCGGCCAGCTGGGCCAGCAGTTGCTCGGCGCTCAGGCGCTGGCCGCTGCGCAAGTCGACGATCTCGCCCAGCTGGCGCACATCCTGCGCGGCGGACGTCGCAGCGGCGCCGGTGGCCGCGCCAGTTACGGGGGCGACACTGCTGCAGGCGCTCAGGGCCAGCACGCAGGCGGGCAGGACGGCAGCGATGGACAGGGAGAATTTCATGGGCATGGCCTTTCGGGTCTAAGCACGCATTGCAAAATAACTACTGGCGGGCATTTTAATAGAAATGATTCTCATTTACAACCAATGCATGACGAACCATACAGATTTTTTTACTCCTGGCAAAAACCAATATGCTGCTTCGGTGAAATCCCCGGGCGCGGAGTAGAATAAAAAAAAACGGAGGACTCGCGTGAATCAAACTGACCAGTTGGCGGTACTGAAAAAACCGCTGCCAGAATCCCTTGCTGCCGTACTTTCCCTGATCTTTGCCGACCGCTTTTCCATGACCCAAGCCATGCGCGAACACCATGGCCGCGACGAGTCGAGCTATCCTCCCATGCTGCCGGACGCCGTCATCTTCGCCCATTCCACCGAGGAAGTGGCGGCCGCCGTCAAGCTGTGCAGCGCGCACGACGTGCCCATCATCGCCTACGGCAGCGGCACTTCGCTCGAAGGCCATGTGCTGGCCCTGCATGGCGGCGTGACGATTGATCTGTCGCAAATGCACCAGATGGTGGCGGTGCATGGCGAAGACTTGACGGCCACCGTGCAGGCGGGCGTGACGCGCAAACAGCTGAACGAGGAAATCCGCGATACGGGCCTGTTCTTCCCCATCGACCCGGGCGCCAATGCGTCGCTGGGCGGCATGGCCGCCACGCGCGCCTCGGGCACGAACGCCGTGCGCTACGGCACCATGCGCGAAAACGTGCTGGCCCTGACCGTGGTGACGGCCGATGGGCGCATTATCAAGACGGGTACCAGGGCGAAAAAATCGTCGGCCGGCTACGACCTGACGCGCCTGTTCGTCGGCAGCGAGGGCACCCTGGGCATCATCACGGAAGTAACGGTAAAACTGTATCCGCTGCCGGAAGCGATCTCGGCCGCCGTCTGCTCGTTTCCCGGCACGGGCGAAGCCGTCAGCGCCGTGATCCAGACCATCCAGATGGGTATTCCCGTGGCGCGGGTCGAGTTTCTCGATGAAAATGGCGTGAAAGCCATCAATGCCTACGACAAGATGGCGCTGCCGGAAAAGCCATTATTGCTGTTTGAATTTCACGGCACGCCGGCCAGCGTGGCCGAGCAGGCGCAGCTGGTGCAAGCCATCACGGCGGAGCATGGCGCCAGCGATTTCGAGTGGGCCAGCCGTCCCGAAGACCGCTCGCGCCTGTGGGCCGCGCGCCACAATGCGTATTTCGCCCTGCTGCAACTGCGCCCCGGCAGCCGCGCCATTTCCACCGATTGCTGCGTGCCGATTTCGCGCCTGGCCGAATGCATCCTCGCCACCAAGGCCGATTGCGAAGCGCAGGGGCTCGTCTACGCCATCATCGGCCACGTGGGCGACGGTAATTTCCACGTGCAGATGCTGGTCGATCCCGATGACCCGGCTGATATCGCGCGCGCGGAAAAGGTCAACAGCGACATGGTCACGCGCGCCATCGGCATGGACGGCACCTGCACGGGCGAGCACGGCGTGGGCATGCACAAGATGGGCTTCCTCGTGGAAGAACATGGTGCAGGCGCGATCGACACCATGCGCGCCCTCAAGCACGCGCTGGATCCGAAGAACATCATGAATCCGGGGAAGATCGTGCGCTGGTAACTATACTGCCATGCGCATCGGCACGAAAGCGATACCGCCCTCCTCCACCTTCGGCCCCGTGGCGACAAAGCCCAGGCTTGTGTACAGGGGCAAGGCGTATAGGGAGGAATTGACGGTAAACGCCGTCACATCGCCTTTGGCCAGCGACGCATCGCGGGCTGCCTGCCACAGGCGGCGCGCCATGCCGCGCCGGTGCCAGGCGCGCGGCACGAACATGTGGAACAGATGCGTGTTGTCGCGCATAGCCACCACACCGGCCAGTGCACCGTCGATATGCGCGAGCTGGTAGGCATAGCGAGTCTGCGACAGATAGCCTTCGATGGCCGGCTGGCGGCAATGTTCGATGAATTTTTCCGCCCCCGCGCCATCCGGGTGCAGGGTCAAAAAAGGCATCAGGTCGTCGATCAGGGCGACGATGGCGGGCGCGTCGGCGACCAGGGCGGGACGCAGTGTCGGTTCGGGCAAGGTTGTCATCTTCAAATAATGCCATGGCCTCCTCCCCGCCGGCAACTCTCAACAGAAATCGCGGCTGCTGGTCCGCAAGCGTCCCAGCAAATGCGACATGTCGACCAGGCGCTTGGCCACCAGGTTGCGCACGATGCCTTCGCGCTGCCACACGCCGTACACGCCCAGCAGCGGCGCACTCAGCACTTCGCGCCGCTGGCTTTCCACCAGGTCGGGCCAGACGATGACGTTGACCGTGCCCGTCTCGTCTTCCAGTGTCATGAAGATGACGCCCTTGGCCGTGCCCGGCCGCTGGCGCACGGTGACGATGCCGCAGGCGCGCGCCAGCTGTCCGCTCGTGTAAGTCATCAAGGTGGACGCGGGCAGGAAACGCTGCTCCAGCAATTGCTTGCGCAGCAGCGCCAGCGGGTGGCGGCCCAGGGTCAGGCCTTGCGCGCGGTAATCGCTGACGATGCTCTCGCCTTCCGTCGGCGCGGCCAGCACGGGCAAGTCTTCCTCTTGCGTGGTGGCGCGCAGCAAATCCCTGTCGGGCACGGCGCCGGCCGCCTGCCACAGCGCCGCGCGCCGGTGCCCGGCCAGCGCGTGCAGCGCGTTGCCGGCGGCGAGCACCTGCAAATCATGACGGTCCAGGCCGCCACGGAGGGCCAGGTCGGCCACGTCGGCGAAAGCAGCGATGGCGCGCGCATCCTCGATGCGCCGGGCCGCTTCCACGCGCATGCCGAACAGGCTGTTCAAGCCCAGGCGCACGGCGGGGGCGACACCCCGCCCCCCCTGCTCTTCCAGCTCCGCCTCCCAGCCGCTGATGGCCACGTCGACGGGCAGCACTTGCACACCATGCCGACGCGCATCCTGCACCAGTTGCGAGGGACTGTAAAAGCCCATGGGCTGGCTGTTGAGCAAGGCGCACAGAAAGGCGGCCGGTTCGTGGCATTTCAGCCAGGAACTGGCGTACGTCAGCAGCGCGAAACTGGCCGCGTGCGATTCGGGAAAGCCGTATTCGCCAAAGCCCTCGATCTGGCTGAAGATGGCTTCCGCAAACGTCCGATCGTAATCATTTTTGACCATCGTTTCGACGATGCGTTTCTTGTAATTGTTCATGCCGCCCTTGCGTTTCCAGGCCGCCATGGCGCGCCGCAACTGGTCCGCTTCGCCGGGTGTGAAATCGGCCGCGATGATGGCCACCTGCATTACCTGCTCCTGGAAGATCGGGATGCCCAGGGTGCGTCCCAGCGCCTTTTCCAGGCCCTTCGGATAATCGATTGCCTCCTTTTTCTGGCGCCGCTGCAGATACGGATGCACCATGCCGCCCTGGATGGGGCCGGGGCGCACCAGCGCCACCTCGATGACGAGGTCGTAGAATTCCCGGGGACGCAGGCGCGGCAGCATGCTCATCTGGGCGCGCGACTCGATCTGGAACACGCCGATGGTGTCCGCCTCGCACATCATGTCGTAGGTGACGGGGTCTTCCGCGGGAATATCCTGCAGGCGGAATTCCTCGCCGCGCCGCGCCCCCACCAGTTCCAGCGCACGGCGCAGGGCCGACAGCATGCCCAGCGCCAGCACGTCGACCTTCATCAAGCCCAACTCTTCCAGGTCGTTCTTGTCCCACTCGATGACGCTGCGCTCGGCCATGGCCGCGTTTTCAATCGGCACCAGGCGCGACAACTTGCCCTGAGCAATGACAAAGCCGCCCGGATGCTGCGACAAATGACGGGGAAAGCCCAGCAACTGCTGCGCCAGGCCAGCCCACTGCTGCGACAATGCCGCTTCCGGGTCGAGTCCGCATTCGGCCAGGCGCTCGAGCAGATCGCGCTTGCCATCGAACCAGCGATGCGCCTTGGCCACCTTTTCCACGATGGCCAGGTCGATCCCCAGCGCCCGGCCGCTGTCGCGCAAGGCGCTCTTGGGCCGGTAGCTGATCACCACGGCCGCCAGCGCGGCCCGCTCTCGGCCATATTTTCCGTAGATATATTGAATCACCTCTTCGCGCCGCTGGTGCTCGAAATCGACGTCGATATCGGGCGGCTCGTTACGCTCGCGCGACATGAAACGCCCGACCAGCGAGTTGCCGCGCGCCGGGTCCACTTCCGTGATGTGCAAGCAATAGCAGACGGCCGAATTGGCGGCCGAGCCCCTGCCCTGGCACAGGATGTTTTGCGAGCGGGCAAAGCGCACGATGTCGTACACGGTCAAAAAGTACGCTTCATACGACAGCTCCGCGATCAGTTCCAGCTCCTGCTCGACCTGCTCCTGCACGTTCGCCGGAATGCCCAGCGGAAAGCGGATACGCGCGCCCGCATACGTTTCTTCGCGCAGATACGTCGCCGGCGTGTGGCCGTGCGGCACCAGCTCGTCGGGATAGTCATAGCGCAAACTGTCGAGCGAGAATGTGCACAGGTCCGCGATGCGCAGGGTTTGCGCCAGCGCCTGCGGCGGATACACATTGGCCAGGCGCAAGCGCGCGCGCAGATGCTGCTCCGCGTTTTGCGCCAGCGCATAGCCGCACTCGCTCACGGGCTTGCCCACGCGGATCGCGCACAGCGTGTCGAGCAGGGGCTTGCGCGAACGCACGTGCATGCACACGTGGCCGACGGCCACCACGGACAAACCCAGCGCTTGCGCCGCCTCCTGCACGGCGCTGCGGTGCGCGTCATCCTGCGCCCGCTGCAGCAGGTTCAAGCCTATCCAGCTGCGCTCGCTGCCAAAGGTAGCCGCCATCCATGCCCCCTGCGCGCGCAGCGCCTCGGGCTGGGCCGGATAGCTGGGCAGCAAGATCATCAAACAGCCGGGCAGCCCCCGCAAATGGGCAAACTCTGGCGATGGCGCGGCGAAATCATCGGGCGTCAGCAAATAGCGCCCCTTGGCCGCCCGCGTGCGCGCCATGGTGATCAGTTCCGACAAGTTGCCGTAACCGTCGATGTCTTGCACCAGCGCCAGCAAGGACAGGGCCGGACTGCCATCGGACTGCGTCAAGTGAAAGTGCGCACCGATGATCAACGGAAAACCGGCCCGTTTGGCCACCGCATGGGCACGCACGACGCCCGCCAGCGAGCACTCGTCGGTAATGGCCAGCCCCTTGTAACCGAGCTGAACGGCGCGCGCCACCAGCTCTTCCGCATGCGAGGCCCCATGCAGGAAGCTGAAATTGCTCAGGCAGTACAACTCAGCATACTCGGGTAAGACTGCGCCCCACATGATCCACCTCAATACTGTATATAAACACAGTATATTATACTTATCTGGAATCGGGCTTATCGTTTATGCTGGTGTTTTACCTCCACATCGACCGCCATGATCGTCCATCTCTTGAAATGTTTCGGCGCCGCCCCCGGTGGCGGCAATGCGGCACTGGTCGTGGAAAACGACCACGGCAGCGAAACGGCGCGCCAGCAATTCGCCCAGGAGCGGCAAGTGAGCGCTTGCGTCTTCCTCGACCGGCAGGCGGACGGAGACATCGTGCTCGACTATTTTTATCCGCACACGCGCAGCCCCCTGTGCCTGCATGCCACCCTGGCGGCCGCGCATGTGCTGCTGACGGCGCCTGGCGCGCCGGCAACCCTGACGGTACGCACCGCCATGCGCGGGCAAGCCTTGCAGCTGGTGCGCCGCGCGGAGGGATTATTCATCGGCCTGGCGCCGCAGCCGGCGCCTGCCGTCATGGTGGAAAAGTATATTCCGTCGGAACTCATGGGCCAGCATATGCACTTGCTGTCGCCGCCCGTGGTCGCCTCCGTCGGCAGTCCGAAGCTGCTGCTGGAGGTGGCCGACCGCACCACCCTGCGCGCGCTGCGGCCGAACCTCGAACTGATCGCCGACTGGAGCGCCTTGCATCAGGTCAGCGGCTGCTATGCGTATTGCCGCACGGGCGAGCACGAGTATGAGGGGCGCAACTTCAACCACCTCGACCCGGCGCTGGAAGACAGCGCCACGGGCGTGGCGGCGGGCGCGCTGGCGGTGCATCTGCAACAGTCGCTGCGTCTGCACCAGGGCCACGTGACGCAGCAGCCGTGTTTGATCGAGGTGCAATACAGCGCGCAGACCATCTGGGTGGGCGGCATGGTGCAACGCAGCACCTGAATGGGGCGCGCCGCACCAGCACAAGGCAAGCCAGGCAGCGGCCAAAAGATAATCAACCAGGAAACAACAGTTACAGCAAATTTGTAATAACAAAACAAAGTATCGCTGGTGAATGCTGAAATGATGGCACTAGAATCAAGTCACGAATCTTGCTCATCAGCCACTTGGAGATACTGCGTGCCGACCCTCACCACCTTGCGTAAAGCAGTCCTCATCAGCCTGTACGGCAGCGCCGCCATGGCCGCCTTCAGTCCCGCCGCCATGGCCCAGAGCACGGAGGCGGCCGCCACGGATGGTCCCGTGCAAACGGTCAGCGTGGTCGGTTCGCGCCGGGTCGCCAGTTCCGCTACCGATACCATGGTGCCGGTCGATATCATTCCGATTTCCAAGGTGGCCGAGCAAGGCGGCCAGTTTGACCTGGCGCAATCGCTGCAATACATCTCGCCCTCGTTCAACTCCACGCGCCAGACGGGCGCCGATGGGGCCGACCTGATCGATTCGGCCGCCCTGCGCGGCCTAGGCTCGGACCAGACCCTCGTGCTGGTGAACGGCAAGCGGCGCCACACGACGGCCCTCGTCAACCTGTTCGGTGCGCGCAACCGCGGCAACACGGGTACGGACATGAATGCGATTCCTTTGCTGGCGATCAAAAACGTGCAAGTGCTGCGCGACGGCGCCGCCGCCCAGTACGGCTCGGACGCCATTGCCGGCGTGATCGACATCGAACTCAAGAAAAGCCTGGGCTGCGAAGCCGTGGCCGGCTACAGCCAGTACTCCGAAGGCGACGGCAAGAATTACATGACCTCCGCCTACTGCGGCATCGCGCTGGGCGACAAGGGCACCCTGGCCATCACGGGCGAATACCTGGACCGGGGCCGCTCGAACCGCGCCGACTCCGACAGCATGCGCATCATCGGCGACACCAAGTCCAAGAACAAAACCCTGTATATCAATGGCGACTACGCCACCAGCGGCGCGGGCAAGCTGTACTTCACTGCCGGCGCGCAGACGCGCGACGCGTCCAGCGCCGCGTTCGGCCGGGGCGGCATCGGCAGCGACGACATCCCTGCGCGCAATTCGGCCGCCATGTACCCGGACGGGTTCGTGCCTTTCATCAATGGCAAGATCGACGACCAGTACGCCACCATCGGCCACCGCAGCCAGATCGGCGAATGGCATGCTGACTTTTCGCAGACCTATGGCTACAACAAGATGCGCTACGACATCAGCAACACGCTGAACGCATCGGTCGCCAATCTCGACCTGATGAACGGCGGCAAGGGTGTCAGCGCCAGCAGCTTTGACGCGGGCGGCTTCTCGTTCCAGCAACTGACCAGCAATGCCGATTTCAGCCGCTATTACGATACGGTGATGCGCGGCATGAACGTGGCCTTCGGCGCCGAATACCGCAGCGAGGAATACAAGATCATGGCAGGCGAACCGGGCTCCTACATCGATGCCGACGGCGTGGGCACGGGCGGCAATGGACGCAGCCAGGGCTTTCCCGGCTTCCAGCCCAGCGACGTGACGAAAGCCAAACGCCACAGTATCGCCGCGTATGGCGACGTGGAACTGGACTGGACGGAACGCCTGAAAACCCAGGCGGCTTTACGCTATGAAAAATTCAGCGACTTCGGTTCCACCGTAACGGGCAAACTGGCAGCCAGTTACAAAGTGGCACCGAATGTGCTGCTGCGCGGCTCGGCCAGCACGGGTTTCCGCGCGCCATCGCTGCAGCAAGTGTATTTCTCGTCCACCTTTACCGACTTCGTCAGCGGCGTGGCCACGGACGTGGTGCTGGCGCCGAATGGCGGCGTCGTCGCCAATGCGGCCGGCATTCCCAAATTGAAAGAGGAAAAATCCACCAGCTTTACGCTGGGCACCACCTGGACGCCGACGCAAGCCATTTCCGTGACGGCCGACTTGTACAACATTAAGATCAAGGACCGCATCGTGCTGTCGGGCCGCTTCAATGCCGACAACTACCCGGACCTGGCCGCGCGCCTGGCCCTCCTGGGCGTGACGGAAGCGCAATTTTTCGTCAACTCCGTCGACACGCGCACGCGCGGACTCGACTTGACGGCCTCGCACAAGGGCGAGCTGGCCGGCAACCGCCTGAACACCTTCCTGGCCTTGAATTTGAGCAAAACGGAAGTGACGAAAGTCAAGACGCCCGCCTCGCTGACGGGCTTCGAGGATGTCCTGCTGTCCGAACGCGAACGCCTGTTCATCGAACAGGGCGGCCCGCGCGCGAAAGCCACCCTGGGCTTCGACTACATCACGGGCAAGCTGGAATCGGACTTGCGCATCATCTACTTTGGCCCGCAAACCCTGGGCACCTTCAGCGGCACGGCCGAAGGCGTACCGAACGCCCGCTACAAGGCCAAGACGTCCGCCGACCTGAGCTTTACCTACAGCATCAGCAAGAACACCAAGCTGACCTTTGGCGGCAACAACATCTTCAACGTCAAGCCCACCACGCAAAACGCGGACGAAACGGATAACGGCTTCAAATACGACAGCGTGCAGTTCGGCCTGAACGGCGCTTCGTACTTCGGGCGGCTGTGGGTGAAGTTCTGATCACCGTGTCCGCATAAAGACAGCGGCTGCGCCAGCATAGGCAGCCGCTGTTTTTTTATGTCGGCATCAATGCATGGTCAGATGGCAGGAGCTTGATTGGATAATTGCATCAGCTCATCCTTGCATCAAGTTAGGCAAAGCGAAAGTGAAGGAGTGGTAACGGGCAGAGATTCAGATGCTGTCAACCGTCCAGTAGTGGCTGCAGGCAGCCCCCATGGAGGATAGCCAATTATCAATCCGAAAAACTCCTGCATTGTCACGGAAACACCGGTGACCGCCGATGGACGATCGCCCGCATGCACGGAGAAGGCATCAGCCCCCTGTTTTTCGCACACGTTCGCTTTTCCGCCCCCCGGCGGCTCCCCGCCAGCCCCGCCGCCGCGAACAATCTTTGCCCTGCGGCGGAAAGCACGGATAATAGCGGCTAACTCATAAGCACAGTATTGGATTACCTCATGGAAATTAAAGTCAACTTTCTCGACAAGCTGCGTCTCGAAGCCAAGTTCGACGATTTTACGGTCATCGCCGACCAGCCCATCCGCTACAAGGGCGATGGCTCGGCGCCAGGCCCGTTCGATTACTTTTTGGCATCATCGGCACTCTGCGCGGCCTACTTCGTGAAGTTGTATTGCGATACGCGCAATATTTCCACGGAAAATATCCGTTTGTCGCAAAACAATATTGTCGATCCTGAAAACCGCTACCAGCAGATTTTCAAGATCCAGGTCGAGTTGCCGGCCGATATCTCGGCCAAGGACCGCCAGGGCATCTTGCGCTCGATCGACCGTTGCACGGTGAAAAAAGTGGTACAAACGGGTCCCGAATTCGTGATTGAAGAGGTAGAGAACCTGGACGCCGATGCCCAGGCCTTGCTGGCCCTGAATCCGGCCCCAGGCGCGAATACCTATATCGTCGGCAAGGATTTGCCGCTGGAACAGACCATCGCCAATATGTCGGGCCTCCTGGCGGGCCTGGGCATCAAGATTGAAATCGCCTCGTGGCGCAACATCATTCCGAATGTGTGGTCGCTGCATATCCGCGATGCGCATTCGCCCATGTGTTTCACCAATGGCAAGGGCGCGACCAAGGAAAGCGCGCTGGCGTCGGCCCTGGGCGAGTATATCGAGCGCCTCAGCAACAACCATTTCTACGCCGGGTCGTTCTGGGGTAACGACATCGCCAACGCGGAGTTTGTCCATTACCCGAACGAGCGCTGGTTCAAGCCGGGCCGCAAGGATGCGCTGCCGAAGGAGATTCTCGATGCCTACTGCCGCGACATCTATGATGCCGATGGCGAGCTGCGCGGCTCACACCTGATCGACACCAACTCCGGCAATGCCGAGCGCGGCATCTGCTCGCTGCCATATGTGCGCCAGTCCGACGGCGAGGTCGTGTATTTCCCGTCCAACCTGATCGAAAACCTGTACGTCAGCAATGGCATGAGCGCCGGCAATACCCTCGTCGAAGCGCAGGTGCAATGTCTGTCGGAAATTTTTGAGCGGGCCGTCAAGCGCGAAATCCTCGAAGGCGAAATCGCCCTGCCCGACGTGCCGCAGGAAGTGCTGGCGAAGTATCCGGGCATCCTTGCCGGCATCGTCGGCCTGGAGGAACAGGGTTTCCCCGTGCTGGTCAAAGATGCATCGCTGGGCGGCGTGTACCCGGTGATGTGCGTCACCCTGATGAACCCGCGCACGGGCGGCGTGTTTGCCTCGTTCGGCGCGCACCCGAGCCTGGAAGTGGCGCTCGAGCGCAGCCTGACGGAATTGCTGCAGGGCCGCAGTTTTGAAGGCTTGAACGACTTGCCGCAACCGACGTTTGCCAGCGAAGCCGTCACCGAGCCGAATAACTTCGTCGAACACTTCATCGATTCCAGCGGCATCGTCTCGTGGCGCTTCTTCAGCGCCAAGGCCGATTTCGATTTTGTCGAGTGGGATTTTTCCGGCCACGGCGAGAACTCGAATGCCGAGGAAGCGGCAACCCTGTTCGGCATCCTCGCCGGCATGGGCAAGGAAGTGTACACGGCCGAGTATGACCAGCTGGGCGCCAAGGCCTGCCGCATCCTCGTGCCCGGTTATTCCGAGGTATATCCGGTCGAGGATTTGATCTGGGACAACACCAACAAGGCGCTGCTGTTCCGCGCCGACATCCTGAACCTGCATGGCCTGGACGATGCCAGCCTGGAAGACTTGCTCGACCGCCTGGAAAACAGCGAGCTCGACGAGTACGGCGACATCGCCACCCTGATCGGCATCGAGTTCGACGAAAACACGGTGTGGGGCCAGCTGACGACCCTGGAATTGAAGCTGCTGATTCACCTGGCCCTGCAACAGTTCGAGGAAGCGAAGGAGCTGGTGGAAACCTTCCTGCAGTACAACGACAACACGCTCGAGCGCAAACTGTTCTATCAAGCCTTGAACGTGGTGCTGGAAGTGGAACTGGACGACGAGCTGGAGCTGGACGATTACGTCGTCAATTTCCGCCGCATGTTTGGCGACGCCCGCATGGACGCGGTGCTGGGCTCGGTGGACGGCAGCGTGCGCTTCTTCGGCCTGACCCCGACCAGCATGCAACTGGAAGGCCTCGACAGGCACCAGCGCCTGATCGACAGCTTCAAGAAATTGCACGCGGCGCGCGCCAAGGCGGCGGCCGCGTCCAGCTAGGACGACGCGCCAGGACCGCTTGAGCGTATGGAAAGAGACACCATGGCCACACTGGAATTCTGGTTCGATTTCGGCAGCAACTACAGCTACCTGAGCGCCATGCGCATCGACGCGCTGGCGCGTGAAAAGAAGGTGCATGTGATCTGGAAACCCTTCCTGCTGGGCGTCGTCTTCAAGGCGCTGGGCTGGGAGACATCGCCCTTCATTTTGCAAAAACTCAAGGGCGACTACACGTGGCGCGACATGGCGCGCCAGTGCGAAAAGTACGCATTGCCATGGCAGCAACCGAGTTCCTTCCCCCGCACAGCCCTGCTGCCCATGCGCGTGGCCCTGATCGGCGCGGACCAGGGCTGGATTGCGCCCTTTGCGCGCCGCATGATGGCGATGAATTTTGCCGAAGACCGCGACATCGACCACATCGAAGCCGTCAGCGAGGCCCTGGAGGGGCTGGGCCTCGATGCGCGCACCGTCCTGGCGCTGGCTGTGACACCGGACAACAAGCTGCGGCTGCGCCGCCAGACCGAGCAGGCACAAGCGCTGAACCTGTTCGGCGCCCCCAGCTTCGTCAGCGCTGGGGAATTATTCTGGGGCAATGATCGGCTCGAGGATGCACTGCTGCATGCGGTAGCCAGCCGCCGTTAAACCCCACTCCCCGCCAGCGCCGCGATCTCCTTCTGCATGTTTTCAATGGCCCGCTCGTTGTACTGGTCGGCAAAATACGCATCGCCAAACAGCTGGCCCGCCTGCGCCTTGCCGCACAGGTGCTGCAGGGCCAGGCCCCGCTGCTCGTTGAAGCGCACGGGGTCCACGTGCGCGTATTCGCGGACGATGGCTTGCGTATAGGCTTGATACACCTCGTCATCTTGCCCGAGGATGGCCAGGTCGGCGCTGAGCATGGCGTCCTTCAGCGGATGGCTGATGCCGGGGCCCTGGAAATGGTCGGTAACGCGTATCAATTGCGCCACATCGAGGTTGTCGCCCGCATCGAGGCCGCTCGCCAGCCACAGCTGGGCGCTCGCCTCTTCGCTCGAATACAGGGCATCGTCGTCGTGGCTGTAAACGGCGTCGTGGAACCAGAACGCCTTCTTGACCAGCGCGCTGTCGCGCTTGGGCGCAAAGGTATTGTCGGCCCACACGCGGATCTCGGACAGGCCGTGCACCAGGTGGTCGAGGTTGTGATAGTGGCGGTCCGCGCCGCCATACGCCTGCGGCCCCGTCAGGTACGCGAACCAGTGGTCCGCCAGCGCGATGTCCGCTTGCGAGGCGGTGGCGTAGTTCCACAGCGCTTCCCACTCCTTGCGCAGGCAGTCGAGGATCCACGCCTGGTACGCCGGGCCGGGGACGAATTTCTTCATGGTCCAGTTCCAGCCGACGGGACCTTCCAGCGCCTTGACGAAGCTGGAACTGACGGAGCCGAGGTCGCGCGGCGGCATGACGAAAATCGTCTTGGCGCCCTGCAGCACGTCCACATTGGTTTGCTGGATCAGGTTTTCATAGTCGAAATCGGCCGTCGTGCGGATGCCGCGGATCAGGTAGTCGCAGCCATGCTTTTTCGCCGCGCGCGCCGTGTAGTCGCCCTTGACGATGACCACCTGCACATTGTCCCAGCCGCACTCGCGCGCGCTCTGCTCGATGATGCGCTTGCGGTCTTCGGCGGGAAATTGCGGCTTCTTGGCGGGGTTTTGCGACAGGAACACGATCACCTCGTCGGCGAGCGAACGCGCTTCGCCGATCACCCACATATGGCCGTTGGTGATGGGGTCGAGGGTGCCTGAAAAGCCGATCTTCTGCATGCTGCGCTCCGTTTGCTTGATTGCTTATTGCGCAGACAATATATGCCAGCGGCGCGCGCGTCAATGCAACATGCCAAAGATCATGATCAAAACGTTATTTTTTCACGGCTTGCGGGAATTCCACGCGCACGCACAGGCCGCCCAGGCGCTCGGACTTGTCCAGCACCAGGCGCGCGCCGTGGCGCTCGGCGATGGCCTTGATGATGGCCAGCCCCAGGCCGCTGCCGTTGGCATCCGTGCCGGGCACGCGGTAGAAGCGGCTGAAGACGCGCTCGCGCTCTTCGGGCGGGATGCCGGGGCCGCTGTCTTCCACGGACAAGGTCACGCCGACGGGGCTGGCGCGCAGGTCGATGTCGACCGTGCCGCCCTGCGGCGTGTACTTGATGGCGTTGTCGACCAGATTGCGCAGCATGATGTTGAGGGCATCGGCCTGGCCCGCCACCTTGGCCGCATCCATGTGATGCAGGCCCAGGTCGATCTTGCGCGCCTGCGCGATGCCGGCCATGTCGCCCAGCGCCCGCTTGACGACATCGTTCAAGTCCACCGCCTGCAGCTGGTCGCCGCTGGCGGCGCTCGCCTCCTGACGCGCCAGCACCAGCAACTGCTCGACCAGGCGCGTGGACCGTTCGATGCCGGCGCTCACGCGACTGATCGCCAGGCTGCGTTTTTCTTCCGATTCGGCCCGCTCCAGGCTCAATACCTGCAGCTTCAGGGCCGCCAGCGGCGTGCGCAATTCATGCGCGGCGTCGGCGACGAAATGCTGCTGTGCGTCGAACGCCGTCTTCACGCGGCCGAACAGCAGGTTCAGTTCATGCACCAGGGGCCGTACTTCGTCGGGCAAGCCCGCTTCCGAGACGGGCGACAGATCGTCCGCCTGGCGCGCCGCCACCTGCTTGCGCACGCGCGAGACGGGTGCCAGCGAGCCGCTGACGACCCACCAGACCACCAGCATCAGAATCGGCGCCATCAGCGCGATCGGGCCCACCGTGCGCAAGGCCAGGCTGCCGGCCATGCGCTTGCGCACGGCCATGTCCTGGGCAATCTGCACGGTCTGGGAACTGGTTTGCACGGAGAAGATGCGATAGGTCGTGCCGTTGGCTTTCACGTTGGAAAAGCCCAGCACGGCGCGCTGCGGCAGTTCCGCGCGCGTGATCGAGCGGAACACCTGCACGCCGTCCGGCGTCCATACCTGCACCACCATGTCGTTGTTGACGGGGTCGGCAGGCAAGGCTTGCGCATGGTTGGCCAGCGGCGCGCCGGAGCGCAGCGACAGGGCCATCTGCTGCATGTGATAGTCAAAAATCTGGTCGGCGTCGTACAGGGCGCTGCGGTAGGCGATCGACGCCTGCGCCAGGGCCGCCATGATGATGGCCGCCAGCAAAAACCACAGCAGGCGGCCGCGCAGCGAGTGCGTCACCGTGACCTTCATCCTCATGCCTTGGGCACCATGTAACCGAGGCCGCGCACGTTCTGGATCAAGTCGCTGCCCAGCTTCTTGCGCAAGCCATGGATATACACTTCCACGGCATTGCTGTTGACTTCATCCTTCCAGCTGTACAGCTTTTCTTCCAGCTGCGCGCGCGACAGCACGATGCCGGGACGCGCGATCAGCGCTTCCAGCACGGCCCATTCGCGCGCCGACAGGTTGACGGGATGGCCCTCGGCGATCACTTCGCGCGTCAGCGGATTGATACTCACGCCCTGGTGCTCGAAGATCGGTTCCGGCCGCCCCGAGGCGCGCCGCAGCAGGGCGCGTATGCGCGCCAGCAACTCGTCGAGGTCATACGGCTTGAGCACGTAATCGTCGGCGCCCGCGTCGAGGCCGGCGATGCGCTGCTCGATGGCGTCGCGCGCCGTGGCGACCAGCACGGGCGTGTCGAGCTTGCGCAAACGCATCGAGCGCAGCACGTCGAGGCCATCCTTGCGGGGCAAGCCCAGGTCCAGCAGCACCAGGTCATAGGTCTGCGTCTGCAGGGCCGTATCGGCCATGTCGCCATCCTTGACCCAGTCCACCGCGTAATGCTCGGCGCGCAGCAGATCGAGCACCACCTCGCCGATCATCGTATCGTCTTCTACCAGCAATAAGCGCATGGCTTGCCTCTCTCTAGTTACTCTTGTTTTCAGCCCAAACGCACGGGAATGAAGATCTTGTCCGGTCCCCGCTGTATCAGCAAGGCCACCGACTTGGCGGATTTTTCCACCACGTCGCGCACCTGCTCGACCGTGTTGACGGGACGGCCATTCACCGACAATAGCACGTCGCCCGGCTGCACTCCGGCATTCGCGGCGGCGCCGCCCGCGTCTTCCACCAGCAGGCCGGCGCTGATGCCCGCCTCGCGTTTTTCATCCGATTGTAACGGACGCAGGGCCAGGCCCAGCTTTACCTTGCCGGCGGCGCTGTCGCTCTTCGCCACTTCGGCCACCTTGTCGGCCGCATTGCCCAGGGTTGCCGTCAGGCTGACGATCTTGCCGTCACGCCAGACATCCATGCTGATCTTGTCGCCTGGCAAGGACGTGCCCACCAGCGCCGGCAAGTCGGCCGAGCCGATGATGCGCTGGCCATTCACCTTGCGCACCACGTCGCCCGATTTCAGGCCCGCCTTGTCGGCCGGGCTGCCCCGCTCCACGTTGGCGACCAGGGCGCCTTCCGGCGTGGCCAGCTTGAACGAGTCGGCAAAGCCCTGGTTGACTTCCTGCACCGTCACGCCCAGCTTGGCATGACTGGCCTTGCCCGTTGCAACGATCTGGTCCTTGATGCGGCCCGCCAGGTCGATGGGGATGGCGAACGACAAGCCCTGGAAACCGCCCGTCTGGCTGTAGATCTGCGAATTGATGCCGACCACTTCGCCGCGCGTATTGAACAGCGGGCCGCCCGAGTTGCCTGGATTCACTGCCACGTCGGTCTGGATGAACGGCACATTGCTGTCGTCCGGCAAGGAACGGCCCTTGGCGCTGACGACGCCGGCCGTCACCGTGCTGTCGAAGCCGTATGGCGAACCGATGGCCAGCACCCACTCGCCCACTTTCAGGTCGCTGGAATGGCCGAGCGGCACGATGGGCAGGTTGTTGGCGTCGATCTTCAGCACGGCGATATCGGTCTTCGGATCCGTGCCGAGCACCTTGGCGCGGAATTCGCGGCGGTCGTTCAGCTTGACGGTCACTTCGCGCGCATCGCGCACCACGTGGGCATTCGTCATGATGATGCCGTCCGGACTGACGATGAAGCCGGAACCGAGGCCATGCGTGGGCACGTCGCGGCCACCCCGCTGCCCGCCTTGCGGACCCTGGAAGCGGCGGAAGAACTCGAAGAAGGGGTCGTTGCCGAAATCGTCGTTGCCGGCCTGGGCCGAGGGGTCATAGGCCACCTTGGTACTGCCCGTGACGCTGATATTCACCACGGCCGGGCTGTTGCGCGCGGCGATCTGGCTAAAGTCGGGCAAGGCCACCAGCGGCGCGGCAGCGGCGGGCGCCACGGCGGCAGCCACGGGAGCGGCAGGTACGCCAGCGGCGGCATTCGCGCCAGCATTGTTCTGATGCACCACCATGGCGCCACCGGCGCCCAGCACACCGATCGCGGCCAGCGCGGCTACGGTGCGTTTGATTTTCAGGGATGCGGTATTCGTTTGCTGTTCCATGAATTGCTCCTCATTCAATGAGATTTTGATGTATGCAATATTGGGCCACGAGTCTTAGGCGGTGCTTAACATTTTTTTTTCTATTTGGAAACAGGCATTTGCGCCTTTAAGCATGGTTTAATCTTGCGTGCCGCGCGCACCGCGCATGGCGGGCGATGAAGGGCCCGAACGGGCTCCGGACGTGACACTGGCCGGATCAACCGGCCAGTATTTTACTGCATGGGGAAGCGCTGTTCCCTCCCGCCGTTGCCAGCGCGTGGCGCCGGGATCAGCTCAACTCGGATCACATCAGGCTGCCTGACGCTGTTCCAAAGTGCTGACGGTGGCGCCAGTGGTGGTGCCGATCTCGATCTTGCGCGGTTTCAGCGCTTCCGGCACTTCGCGCACCAGGTCGATGGTCAGCATGCCGTTTTCAAACGTGGCGCCCGTGACCTTCACGTGGTTGGCCAGCTGGAAACGCTGTTCGAAATCGCGGGCAGCGATGCCACGGTGCAAGAAGGTGCGCTCGACGCCATCTTTCTGCTTGCGGCCCGTGACGTGCAGGGAATCGCGTTCGGTGATGATGTCGATCTCTTCGCGCGAGAAGCCGGCCAATGCCATCACGATGCGGTACTTGTCTTCCGACACCAGTTCGATGTTGTACGGTGGGTAGCTCGGCTGCGCATCGGCGCGCTGTTCGTTGAGCAGCTGTGCCAGGCGGTCAAAGCCAATGGCGGAACGGTACAGGGGAGCAAGGTCAAAAGTACGCATGATAAATATCCTTTTCAAATGAAGCGATAAGAGGGGCGGACCTCACCATGAGCATCCGCTTGTTACCGATATACGGCCTCTCCAGCCCCTTTCAAGGCCTTGAAATTGGCGAAAAGCGCCCCAGACGCCGCCAAATTTGTAAGAAATTTTTACATGGCCAGCCCAAGAGGATTTTGCATGGCGTCCCCCATGCGGCACCGGCTTTTGGTGTATGCTGGCGGCATGAACAATGACACCGACATCCAGCTCAGCGGCCCCTTCAAGGCCACCGACGGCTCCGGCCGTGCCCATGACATCAAGGCCATCCGCATCTTCGACGAAGGCTACGGCATCATCGACGTCTACGTCGATTTCGCCGCCCCGCTCGAAGCGGGCGCCTATAAGGACAAGACCCTGGTCGGCCACATCCTGGCGCGCCTGCGCAGCCTCGGCTACGTAGGCCCCGACTTCGGCCACGGCGACCTTGGCTTGCAAGACAAGAAACTGATCGTTCTGGAAGCGCCCGAGGAATTTTCGGCCTTTGCCGTAAGCAAGGGCTGGAAGGATCTATCCGCCGAATTTGACGAAGACTGAGAACACCTGACCAAATCTACTGCGCGTCGCGCTTTGCGGCCGGCGATGCTCACCGTGCTTTAGCACGGCTGCGCTTCTCGGCCACAAATCACTGCCGCTCGCTACGATTTTGTCAGGTGTTGTAAAGTACCAATAGTATCCGCGCCGCGCCAGCTTCTGCTGCCGCGGCGTTTTTCATGGGCGACCGCTTGCTTACTTAGCTGATATAGCGCGCACTCCAGGCAGCGATGACGTTGGCAACGTAGGCCGCGTCATCGCGTCCCGTCAACAGGTGGTCGGCATCGTCGAGCGAAACGAAGCTTTTCGGGTGCTTGGCGGCCGTAAAGATATCCATCGCGTTCGACAGGCTCACCGTCGTGTCGTTCGGCGCGTGCATCACCAGCAGGGCGCGGCGCAGGCCGGTGATGTGGGTCTTGAGGCTGTGGCTGCCCGCGTCGTCGACGAATTGCTGGCGGATGCGGAAAGGCCGCCCTTCCAGCTGCACCAGCGCTTCGCCTTCGGCGGCGATTTGCTCCAGGTGCTCGCTGAACATGCGCGTCACGTAGGCGGGCGTGCTGGGCGCGGCCAGGGTGGCGATGGCGGTCGCTTCCGGCACCTGCGCGGCAGCGGCCAGCACGGCCGCGCCGCCCAGGCTATGGCCGATCAGCAATTGCGGCGCGGCATGTTTTACCCGCATGAAATCAGCGGCGGCGACCAGGTCGTCGACGTTCGACGAGAAATTGGTGGCGGCAAACTCGCCCTCGCTGGCGCCCAGTCCCGTAAAGTCGAAGCGCAACACGGCGATGCCGTGTTCCGTGAGACCTTGCGCGATGCGCCGCGCGGCCAGCACGTCCTTGCCGCAAGTAAAACAGTGGGCGAACAGCGCATACGCGCGGATGGCGCCGTCGGGCGCATCGAGGCGCGCCGCCAGCACATGGCCGTGCGCGCCGGGAAAATCTTGCCGGGTGGATTTCATTGTCTCAGATCAAAGCTGCCGCGCAGGGCGGCCGATGGCGCATTGTAGCGCCGCCCGACTACTTCCTGCTTTAATCCCGCTTGGGAATATTGACTCCTTTGGCAACGGCTGGCCTGGCCAGAAACGCGTCCAGCGCGCGCTGCACATGCGGGAAATTGCCAAAGCCGACGAGGTCGCCCGCCCCATAGAAACCCACCAGGCAGCGCACCCACGGGAAGATGGCGATGTCGGCAATCGTGTACTGGCTACCCATGATCCAGTCGCGGCCCTGCAGGCGCTGCTCGAGCACGCCCAGCAGGCGCTTGGCCTCGCCGATATAGCGTTCCAGCGGCCGCTTGTCCTCGTAATCCTTGCCGGCGAATTTATGGAAGAAGCCCACCTGGCCAAACATGGGGCCGATACCGCCCATCTGGAACATCAGCCACTGTATCGTTTCATAGCGCAGGCCTGCGTCCTGGGGGATGAACTTGCCCGTCTTTTCGGCCAGGTACAGCAGGATGGCGCCCGACTCGAACAGGGCCAGCGGCTTGCCATCGGGACCGTCCGGGTCAAGGATGGCGGGAATCTTGTTGTTCGGATTGAGGGACAGGAAGGCGGGCGACAGCTGGTCATTCTGCTCGAAGCTGACCAGGTGCGGCTCGTACGCCAGGCCCAGTTCTTCCAGCAGGATCGAAACCTTGATGCCGTTCGGCGTGGGCAGCGAGTACAGCTGCAGGCGCTCGGGGTGCCGGGCAGGCCATTTTTGGGTGATGGGGAAGTCGGAAAGCTGTGTCATGGATATCCTTCATTTCAATTAAAGATGCGGCGCCGGGCAGCCAGTATAGCCAAGCATGGCAGTTTCAGCAGGACAACGCATTCAGCCAAACAAGCCATGCAAGAACCAGCGCGGCGCGGCATCTTCTCCGCTGCCGGCGATGCGTTCACGGTAAACCCAATAGTGGGCATGGTCGAGGCCTTCGGCGATGAAGTAATCGCGCGCTTGCGACTGGCCCCACCAGCCCGCTTCGATGCGCTCGGCAACAGACACCATTTTCAGGGGCGAGCCATAGAATGGCCGGTGCTCGCGCATCAGGAGGGCGATGGGCTGGGCCAGCAGCCAGCCGGGACGGGGCATGCCGGGCAAGCCGGGCGGCAAGTCCGGCACCGCGTTTCTGCCGCCGGCCTTGGCAGGCAGCGGCAGCCACTGGTTGGCCGCCTCGGGACGGTAATCGGCGCGCGGCGCGGCCTGCAAGACATTGTCCGTGCCCAGGCGCGCCACCAGCAATTCCATCAAGCGCTGGCGCTCTTGCGGCGTGCCGCCCGGCTCTGGAAACAGGGTGTCGCTGGGCGGCGCCATCGGCTGCACCTGCAGCGCTTCCAGCGTGAGGCCGATCACGGGCGCGTCCAGCACCAGCTGCGCCAGGCGTTCCTTGAGCAGGCGCACCAGGTGCTCGTCGCGCCAGACGGCCTCGCCAAGGGCCAGGTCGATGACGGTGGGCGCACGCGCCACCCGGCCCCGCTCGTGCGCCAGCAACAATTGGATGCGCTCGACGGCAAATTGCCGCGCGCACAGCCAGCCCGTCATTTGCTGCAGCAGCCGGCGCGCGCCGAACAGCAGCGCGTCGGCGTGCTCCACGCGGTCGAACAGTTCCAGGCTGGCGCGGAACGTGGGCGGCGCTTCGAGCCACAGGTACAGTTCCGTGCCGTGGCCATGCGCATCGTCGAGCATGTCGAGCAAGGCCCCGCCGCAGCGGCGCTGCAAGCCGGGCCGGGGCAAATGGCGCAACTGCCCCAGGGTGCGGCAGCCGATGCCGTCCAGCCATTCCAGCCAGGGGCGCGCGGGCGGCAGCAAGGCGCACGGCAGGCGGTCGAGGCGACGCACCAGGCTGGCCATGCTCAATGTCCGGCCCCGGCGCGTCGCGGCGCGCGCCAGCAGCCAGGCGCCGCGCGCCGTGGGGGCGCACGACAGCTGGGCCGTGTAGCCGAGCGCGCGCAAGCTGGCCGCGATTTGCCGGCACAGGGCGCGCACGCCGCCGAACAGGCGCAGGCTGGCGCCCGCATCGACGAGCAGGGTCGCTTCCTCGCCCTGCGCCACCAGCGGCGAATATTGCAGCAGCGCCAGCGCCACCGCTTGCAGCGCTTGCGCTTCCAGTTCGGGAGAGCGTTCGTGCAGGCGCGCCTGTGGTGCCAGCATCAGCGCGCCGGCGCGGCGCATGCCCGGCCGGATGCCGGCTGCCCGCGCCAGCGACGACACGGCCATCACTTGCTCCTGCTCCAGCACCACGCCGAGGCTGTCAACCGACCAGCGCGGGCAAAACACTTCGAGCGGGAGCCGGGGCAGGCACAGGCCGATCCAGAGTCGCATGGCGTAGCAGTAATGAAGGAGGTTGCAGGGGCAGGAACAGGGGCGCGTCGCGCTGCGGTCCCCGGCGCTTGATGAAGCCGATCTCGATGCCGCCGGCGGCCGGACGCACGGACAGGCGCAGCGGCGCCGGCGACGCATCCTGCGCGCCGTGCAGCGGGCGCAGCATGCAGAACAGGGTGTTTCCGGACTGCGCGGCCAGGTGCAGCCGGCGCAGGCTGTCGGCGCGCACATGCGGCTGCCAGAACAGCAAGGCGCCGCAACTACCGCTGCGCAAGATATTTTCCGCCGCCCACAAGGCATCCTTGCTGCTGGCGCTCTTTAACCACAGCAATTGCGACGGCGCCAGCCCCTGCGCGGCCAAGGCCAGCGCCTGCGGCGGATGGGGTGGTTGCAGCAGCACGATGGGCAAGCCCGGCAGCTGCGCCAGCGCGGGCGCCAGCAGCCGCAATTCGCCGCTGCCCGGCTGCTGCACCAGCAGATCGATGAGGCTGCCGCTGGGCCAGCCGCCGCCGGGCAACTGCGCGGACAGGGCGGCAAAGCCCGTATCCAGGCAGCGCGTGGCGCCCTGCCCCAGCTGCGATGCGCGCCACAGGGACGGGTGCAAGGCTTCCGGCGAGGCCATCAATTCGGAATGTTGCATAATTGAATATGAAGATAAATACTGTATGCATATACAGTACTATCCAGTCCCGCTTTTGGCAAGACTTATCTGCGCCGCAGCTCCCCGGGGCCGTCCCGCCACGTCCGAAAAACACCGTTTTTCACATCGATTGCTGTACCATAAGCACTCTCCTTACCGCTCGGCAATGCATCGGGCGGCTTCCTCCGTCCAAAGGAAACGCATTTGACCACCATCCAAATCATCAGCGCCATCGTCTTCGGGCTTGCGCTCATCCACACCTTCGCCGCCAAGTCGTTTGAAACCTTGTCGCGCCGCCACCCCCGCCATGCGGGCCTGCTGCATTTGCTGGGCGAAGTGGAAGTCGTGTTCGGCTTCTGGGCCTTCATCCTGATCATCATCATGGCCTTTGTCTCGGGCGGCGATGCGGCCATCGAGTATGCCGAGTCGCGCCATTACACGGAGCCGCTGTTCGTCTTTGTCGTCATGGTCGTGGCTGCCTCGCGCCCCGTGCTCGACGCCGTGCAGCGCCTGTTGAAAGGCGTGGCGCGCGTGATGCCGCTGCGCACGGAACTGGCCCTCGTCTGGCTGGGCCTGGCGCTTGTGCCCCTGACGGGTTCGTTGATCACGGAACCGGCCGCCATGACCCTGGCCGCGCTGATGCTGGCACCGCAAATCTTCCGCCCGGGCATCCCTGAATGGCTGAAATACGGCGCGCTGGGCGTGCTGTTCGTCAACGTTTCCATCGGCGGCACGCTCACCTCGTACGCGGCGCCGCCCGTGCTGATGGTGGCCACCACGTGGAACTGGGATAGCGCCTACATGGCCACCCACTTCGGCTGGAAGGCGGCCATCGCCGTCCTCGTCAACGCGACGGGCGTGAGCATTTTGCTGCGCAAATACCTGCACAGCAACACCTCCGACATCAAGCCGAAGGCCGGTGAAGTGGAAGCGCCAAAAGTGCCGCTGGCCGTCAGCCTGGTGCACATGATCGTGCTGGCCGGCGTCGTCGCCCTGGCGCACCATCCCGTGCTGTTCATCGGCCTGTTCCTGTTCTTCCTCGGCTTCGTGCAGGCGTATGAGCGCTATCAAAGCCCGCTGATCCTGAAAGAGGGTTTATTGGTCGGCTTCTTCCTCGGCGGCCTGGTGGTACTGGGCGGCATGCAGCAATGGTGGCTGCAGCCCATCGTTTCCAGCCTGAAACCGCTGGCCCTGTTCTTCGGCGCCCTGGGCTTGACGGCCATTACCGACAATGCGGCCCTCACTTACCTCGGTTCGCTGATCGTCGGCATGACGGACGAAGCGAAATACATGCTGATGGCCGGCGCCGTGGCCGGCGGCGGCCTGACCGTCATCGCCAATGCGCCGAACCCGGCCGGCGTGGCCCTGCTGCGCCGAGGCTTCAAGGATGAATCGATCGGCGCCGTCGGTTTGCTGGCCGGCGCCCTGCTGCCGACGGCCGTGGCGGGCCTGGCCTTCCTGGCCCTGTAAGCCTCATCACGGGGCGGCTGCCGGCCGCCCCTGCTGCCTTCAATTTCCCTCTTCAGTTTCCTTCATACACGAGGAAATGCAGCCGGTCATAGAACAGGCTGTAGGCATAGTCGAACGTGCCCACGCTGCGAAAACCCTTGTGCAGATACACTTGCAGCGCTTCGCTTTTTTCCCATACCGTCAAGGTGATGCGCGCACAGCCCTTGCGGCTGGCCAGGTCGCGGATTTCATGGAACATCTGCCGGAATAGGCCCTGCCCCCGGTATTTTTCGTCGATGGCCAGGCTGCTGACGAAACAGTCGTCGGTGCGCGCATGCGCGAGTACGAATGCGTCATAGGCATCGTCGAGCGCCTTCATGTCGTCCCGGTAATACGAGACGGCGCCGCAGGCCTGGAACTCGGCCATCGTGGCGGCCGTGAAGAAGCCGATGAAACGCCCGTCTTCGTCGTGCAGGCCGTGGATGTGCTGCAGATACGGGTCGATATTCTGCCGCCGCTGCAATTCGACGAACTGCAGATTGAGTTTATTGCCGAACGAACAGTATTCGAGATAGCTGGTGGCAAACAGCAGTTTCGCCATGCGGTTCTTCGTCTCATCGCCCAGCAGTTCACCTGGCACCAGCTTGAGCGGCGCATGCGACAGTAGGCCCGCCTGCGTCTCGTCGCCGGACGGGACGGCATCGCTGGCGGCCGGCATGCGGCTGCCGTGGCGGCCCACGGTCGGGCGCCAGAAATCGCCAGCGGCAATATGCCGCGAACGGTGGGCCAGCAGGTAGCGGCAAAAGACGCCATTCACGCGATCGAGCTGCGGGTCGTCCGACAGCACCGAGTAATAGTGAAAATGGTCGATGTCCGCCCGCAGCTGGGCCGCATACGCCATGCGCGGCACTTCCTCGATATCGAACACATCGACGATGTCGGGCAGGCTCAAAGGATCGTCGAGTTGCCAGCCGATTTCGTCGAGCCTGGCGACGCAGCGCGCATACGCGCGCCGTTCCTCGTCACTGAGGGGAATGTGCACGTCGGTAATGATATCGTCCAGCAAGCGCATGCCGCGGATGCCGCCCGCCACCGCTTCCCGCGCACCGTCATACAGCACGCAATAGCGCTGGTAGAACTCGGCATGGCTGAGCAGGGTCACGCCCAGGTTTTTCTTCCATTCGGCATAGAACTGGCCAAACAGCTGCGCCTCGAATTGCGGGCAGGAACGGGGAATCCGCGCATCGATACCCGCATAGGCGATGTTCACATTGCGCTGGATCACACGCAGCGCGGCATCGTTCTTCTTGGCGATCAGCATGCCCGTTTCATCGAGAAACAGATTCATCCAGCTGACATGCTGGCGCTCTTCGCTGTCGCCATCCTTGCGCTGGAAATAATCGGGCACTTCCGGCTTCATCAGGAAAATCGTCGCCGGATTGTGCGGGATCGTATCGACATCCATATACATGCCGCCGTATTCGCACATGATGAGGATGCGGAAATAATCGGACAAGGTGGCGAAGTAGCGCTGCATATGCAGGGTATCGAGTACGCCGAAGCGGGCCGGCGCGAAATCCAGCGCCAGCGCGCGCAGAGAATTGATATGCAGGGTCGTGCCGCCGATGGCGTAGCGGCCTATCGTGTAGCGCCCGGCGCCGCCCGTGGGGCTGAAGCGCTCGTCATTGCACAGCTGCTGCGCATCCCACACCCACAGGATGGAGACGTACGGCGCGCCGCCGTTGTGCCGCACCGCTTCCAGCGCCGCGCCCCACTGCTGGATCGCTTCGGCTGCGATGGCCGGCAACGGTCCGCCCATCCAGATGCGGTGCAGGTAGCGCTCATCGTCGCCGAGCGCGCGGGTGGGAATGCAGCTCAGCGACGAGCAGCTTGCTGCATTGAAATGGTTGAAATTCAGGGCGACGAAGCTGCGCAGGGCCGCGATGCCCGCCTGGTGCTCCACGGCCAGCTGTTCCAGGTCGCTGCCGGCCGGCCGGACATCGGCCAGGGTGATGTAATCGAGTTTCAGCCGGTTGATGCGGAACTCGTATTCCAGGTTGAAAATCTTTGCTTGATCGTGTTTCGAGGCCAGGTCATCTATTTTCATGGGCGCACCATTTTCCGCAGGAGAGTGTCAATAAACTTCGCAGGAGGTAAAACAAGGTCGACAACATGCGCATCGCTGCGCCATCAGTGCCGGGCGAGCAGCACCTCGCTTTCCCGGCGCCCCGCCATGCCCCGCGTAAACAGCAGCAGGCAGGCGGCGATGACCACGATGACGGGGATATTCAGCAGCGCATACGTTTCCAGCGCATAGCCGAAACGCTGGCACAGCACGTTATAGAGCTGCAGCCAGGCGGACAGATAAATGCAGTACAACAAGCTCATGGCAGCCGTCGTCAAGGTCACCGATTCCTTGCTGGCCGTGATCGCGCTGCGTATCAGGGCGCCATTGAACAGGCCGAAGCCGATGGAATAGACAAACATGCAGGCGGCGAACATGTCGACGTGATGGCGGCCCGCGCCGGCGCCCAGCATGCCGGCGGCCGCGACCAGCCCGCCCAGGCGCAGCAGATGCACGAGGGGGAAGTCCTGGCGCAGGCGCTGGATGGCGATGCTGCTGAGGACAAAGCCCGACAAAATCACGCATTGCAGGGCGATATACGTGGCGTAGGAGGCGCCCATTTCCTGCAGCACGAAGATGGGCGAAAAGCCGATCCAGGCCGTCAGGGGCACGGTGGCCAGCCCGGCCGTAAACATGCCGAACATGAAGCGCTTGTTGCTGAAAATGGCCGCGTAGCTGCGCACGATGGCGGCAAGGTCCAGGCGCGTGACCCTGGGGGCCGCGCGCGGCATGGTCTTGAACAGGCCCAGCAAGGACAGCAGCGCCAGCAGGCCGGAGAGGAAAAAGACGTAGCGCCAGTCCAGCCGGCTGATGATGGCGCTGCCGAGGATGGGGCCGGCAAGGGGCGCGAGGATGGTGGTGCTCGACAGGATGCTGCTCAGCTTGACGGCCGCCATGTCATCGAACAGTTCATGGATCATGGCATAGCCGACGAAGATGAAGCAGCAGCCCATGCCCTGGATGAAACGCGCGGCGAGAAATTGCTCGATCGACGCGGCAAATGGCACGGCCAGCGTGGCCAGCAGGAACAAGGTATTGCCAGTCAGCACCAGCTTGCGCTTGCCGATGGTGTCGGCCAAAGGCCCCAGGAAAATCTGCAGGGAACTGCCGCCCAGCAGATACAGGCTCAGGGACAGGGGGACGAATTTTTCCTCCGCCTGGAACTCGCCGACGATGCCCAGCATGGCCGGCATGATCATGTCGTTCGACAGATAGATATTCAGTTCAAAGACGAGGAAAAACGCAAAAAACCACAGCAACTGCTTGGACTTGATGGACATGGCGCGTTCCGTAACGTGGGTGGCTGCCGTCAGTGCATATCTGCCGTCGGGGCATGGGACGGCAGACACGCTTCACACTGAAAACGTGTACCAATTGTATACCAGTTCGTATTTTTAGCGCCTGTTTTTGTGATTTTTAAATACCGCAACAATACCAATTAAATAAACTCGATGGTACTGCGGCATGTGGAATCTGTGCTGAAATGGGCGCGGCCAGCGCCCCGGCGCGCTGGCCGTGCCCTGAGGGGGAATGGAAGAACGATGCGTACCAGTGCCTGCGCACCGTTGCGGCGCGCAGGCACGCTGGCTTACCGGCGGCGGTGGCTGGCGAAGAAATCGAGCAGCATCCTGCTGGCGTCGGGCTTGGCCTTGTCGTTGAACGGCAGGCTGGCATCGCCGCCACTCCACGCGTGCTCGAGGTGCTCGACCTGCGCCACGCGCAGCAGCACATCCTTGCCCACCTGATAGTCGTGCAGCCCATACGCATGGGCCGGATTGCGTCCGCCCGCCGCGCCGCCAGACAGACGCTGCGCCGTCACCACGGTATCAAACGGCAAGCGGTTCACGCGCACGCTCTGGCGAACCAGCTGCGTCTGGTTGATGGGCCGCACCACCTTGTCGGCCAGCCCTTGCAGCAGGATAGTGGGCAGGCGGGGAAACGCGGGCTGGCGCGCCAGTACTTCATCGATGGCCGCGTCGGCACGGGCGGCAGCGCCATGCTGCATCACGCCCAGCGCGCCGATCAGGTTATGCCCGGCGCCAAACACGGGCCCGGAATGCAGGCCCAGCGCGGCGAACAGATGGGGATGGTTCAAGGCCACGATATGCGCCATGCCGGCGCCGGCGGAAATGCCGCAGATATAGATGCGCGCGCGGTCGATCACATAGCGGGCCGCCACCTGCTCGATGGCGCCGACAATCAGGCGCACGTCGCCGCCGCCCTCCTGCGTCAGCTTGTCGTACCACTTCCAGCAGCGGCGCGCATGCGAGCGCAGCGACTGCTGCGGATACAGCACGGCATAACCCTTGCGTTCGGCCAGGCGGTTCATGCGCGTGCCTTCAGCAAACTGCGTGGCGCTCTGTTCGCAGCCGTGCAGCATCACCAGCAGCGGCCGGCCACGGCTGCGCATGGCGGCGCTGGGCGCCTTCTCGGGCAGGTACAGGAAATAGGGCAGGCGCCGGCCCGGCAACTGTCCCAGTTCCGGCAATGGCGCATAGTGGGCGGCCAGCCACTTGCCTGGCGGGGGCGGCGTTCGCTTGCGCACGCGCGGGGGCGACAGGGGCGTGGCAAAGGGCGCCAGCGAGGGCACGGCGTCGCTGGCGGGCCGGGCGCGCGGCGTCGGCCTGGTCTTGACCACGGGCTTGCTGCGGGGCTTAGGTTTAGATTTAGGCGTGGGCTTGGCCGGCACGGGCCCGAACAGCACCTTGGCCAGCTTGGTCGCCGTGCGCTGCTGCGCCTTACCGGCGCGCAATAACCCGCGCAGCCATTTGGTGGCGGGCTTTACCATGGCAAGCGGCGCCCATGTCGTGGTGGAGCGTACCGCAAGTTCATCCCACTGCATCGTTGCATCGTCAGCATGTGCGGCCTCCTCTTTAGAACGCATAGAGTACCGCAATTGGCTGACCACACCGTACGCTTGCACACCGATAAAAGTGCCGCTGGCACCATTGAGGCAGATCAAGCGCGACTTGGTGCGCATGCGTAATCTGGATGTTCGATCAGCACTTCACGAGGAGAGAACACCATGAGCTATCTGGACCGCGACATCCTGGGCATGTACCGCAACCACGACGGCCCGGGGCCGGCCCTGATGGGGGCTGACACCCTGCTCGGCGACGATGTCTACAATCACAGCGGCGAGGAACTGGGCGACATCAAGGAAATCATGCTCGACATGCGCACCGGCCAGATCGCCTATGCCGTACTATCCTTCGGCGGCATGCTGGGCATGGGCGACAAGCTGTTTGCCGTGCCCTGGGAACGCCTGACCCTGGACACCGTCAACAAGCGCTTCCTGCTCAACGTGGACAAAGACTTGCTGAAAGAGGCTCCCGGTTTCGACAAGAACAACTGGCCCGACATGGGCAGCGATGCCTGGAACCAGCAGATGGAAGCGTTCTATGGCAGCGGCATGCGCTACGGCAGCGGCGCCATGGCAGGCAGCCGCATGCCATCCGGCAGCGACCTGCGCAGCGGCGCCAGCCTGCAATCGGGCAGCGAAGGCAGCCTGACCGGCACCTCCATGAGCGGCAGCCGCGCTGGCACGGGCAGCAGCCAGGGCGACCTGGGCTCGCGTTCGGCGCTCGGCGACGATGAGTTCGATAAACATGGGTCGGGTAGGTCGGATTAGCGGCTAGCCGCGTAATCCGACACCACCAGCGACACCGTTGACACCGTTGACACGGCACCACCGGTCGCGCCAACGATGTTGTCGGATTACGCGTGGCTTTGCCCCGCTAATCCGACCTACCGCTGCATCGACTCCCACACTTTCTGCAAACGCTTGGCAGAAACAGGCATCGGCGTGCGCAATTCCTGCGCAAACAGCGACACGCGCAGCTCTTCCAGCATCCAGCGGAAGTCGACCAGTTTCGGGTCCGTATTCTTGCCGGCCTGGCGGTCCTTGGCCTGACGCAGATACGGCGCGGCGGCCGATTGCCACTCGGCCATCAACTTGGTGTCGCGCGCGGGGTCGGCGCGCAGCTTTTCCAGACGCACGTTGATCGCCTTCAGATAGCGGGGGAAATGCGCCAGCTGCGTGTACTCGTTTTCCGTCAGGAAGCGCTTATGCACGAGGCCTTGCAGCTGCGACTGGATATCGGCGGCTGCCGCTGCGGGAATATTCTGCAGCCGCTTGGGCAAGCCGTGGAATTCCGTCAGCACTTGCGACAGCAAACGGGCGATTTCATTGACCAGCAAGACGAGGCGCGACTTGCCCTCCGCCTGGCGCTTGGCAAACGAGGCGGCGTCCAGCGGCAGCGGATCTTGCAGGCAAGCGATGTCGAGCGCCTTGTTGATGATTTGCTCGCGCAACTCTTCCTGCGAACCGAGAGCCATGAATTGCATGCCCATCTGCTGAAGACCGGGGATGCTTTTCTCGACGTACTTGATCTGTTCCTTCATTTGCAGCGCGAACAATCGGCGCAAACCCACCTTGTGCGTGCGGGCGGCTACGGTCGGATCATCGAACACTTCCAGGTCGCAATGCGTACCCTTGTCGACCAGGGCGGGGAAACCGATCAGGGTCAGCTTGCCTTGCACGATTTCGAGCAACTCCGGCAACTCGCCAAAGGTCCAGCCCGTCAAGCCCATGTGCTGCGAGACGGTGGCATTCGGGGACGCCGGCGCTGCAGCGGCAGCCACTCCCTTGGCCGGCGCGCCGCCCTTGCCTGCTGCCGCGTTGGCGGCGCCGCCCTGGGCTTGCGCCTGCAGCCGCGACGCCACTTGCGCGCCCGCCACCTTGGCACCGGGCGTACCGGTGCCGGACACGCCCGACACTTCGGCCAGCTTCTGGAAACTCTGGCGCGCCTGGCCGCCGAATTCCGCCTGCAAAGTGGCCAGGTTGCGGCCCATGTCGAGCTGGCGGCCATGCTCGTCGATCACCTTGAAATTCATGAAGTGATGGGCAGGCAGGGTTTCCGGCTTGAAGTCCGTCGTCAGCACATTGATCGTGATCTGCGTGCGGATGTCGGCGATGATGGCGTCGATCAGGTCGCCGCGGCCAAACACGCCCGCCTCATGCACGCGCTCGCAGAATTTGGCCGCGTAATCGGGCAGCGGCACGCAGTGGCGGCGCAGCTTTTGCGGCAGGGATTTGAGCAGCAGATGCACTTTTTCCTTCAGCATGCCCGGCACCAGCCATTCGCAGCGCTCGCGCGGCAACTGGTTCAAGGCATACAGCGGCACGCTCAAGGTCACGCCATCGCGCACGCTGCCCGGCTCGAAGTGGTACGTCAGGCCCATTTCCAGGCCCGTCACGGACATGGTCTTCGGGAACAGGTCCGTCGTCACGCCGGCCGCCTCGTGGCGCATCAGCTCTTCGCGGTTCAAATACAGCAGCTTCGGGTTTTCGCGCGTGGCTTCCTTGTGCCATTTCTCGAAACCGGCGCCATTGCACACGTCCGCCGGCAGCAGCTTGTCGTAGAAGGCGGCGATCAGTTCATCGTCGACCAGCACGTCCAGGCGGCGCGACTTGTGCTCGAGGTTTTCGATGTCCTTGATCAGCTTGTGGTTGTGCGCAAAGAACGGCGCGCGCGTGTCGAAGTCGCCGCCCACGAGGGCGTCGCGGATGAAGATTTCGCGCGCTTCCGGCAAATTGAAATTGCCGTAATTGATGCGCCGCTGGCTGTACACCACCAGGCCATAAAGAGTAGCCCGTTCGGACGCCGTCACCTGCGCCGAGCGTTTTTCCCAGCGCGGTTCACCCCAGGATTTCTTCAGCAAGTGTACGCCGACTTTTTCCAGCCATTCGGGCTGGATCTGCGCCACGCAGCGCGCGTACAAACGCGTCGTGTCGACCAGTTCGGCCGCCATGATCCACTTGCCCGGCTTTTTCAACAGCGAGGAACCGGGCCAGATATGGAACTTGATGCCGCGCGCACCCAGGTAGCCGGCGCCCGGTTCGTCTTCGCCCTTGAAGCCGATATTGCCCAGCAAGCCGGTCAGCAAGGCCATATGCAGGTTGTCATAGGTGGCCGGCGCCTCATTCAATCGCCAGCCCTGCTCCTTGACGATGGTCAGCAGCTGCGAATGCACGTCGCGCCATTCGCGCAAGCGCATCTGCGACAGGAAATTCGTGCGGCAATTATCCTGCAACTGGCGGTTGGTTTTCTTGTGCTCGATGGCGGACTCGAACCAGCGCCAGATTTTCAGGTAGCTGAGGAATTCCGACTTTTCATCGGCGAATTTCTTGTGCGCCTCGTCGGCCGCCTGCTGGTGTTCCATCGGACGGTCGCGCGGGTCTTGCACGGACAGGGCCGAGGCGACGATCAGCACTTCCGTCAAACACGCGTTATCGAGCGCGGCCAGGATCATGCGGCCCACGCGCGGGTCCAGCGGCAGCTTGGCCAGCTTGTTGCCCAGCGGCGTGAGCTTGTTGACTTCATCGACGGCGCCGAGTTCCTGCAGCAACTGGTAGCCATCAGCCACCGCGCGCGCCAGCGGCGGCTCGATGAAGGGGAAGGTTTCCACGTCCGTCAGGTGCAACGATTTCATGCGCAGGATAACGGCCGCCAAGGAGGAGCGCAGGATTTCCGGCTCCGTGAATTTTTGGGGCCGCAGCAAATAATCCTGCTCTTCGTACAGGCGGATGCAGACGCCGTCGGCCACGCGGCCGCAACGCCCGGCGCGCTGGTTGGCGGCCGACTGGGCGATCGGCTCGACCTGCAGCTGCTCGACCTTGTTGCGATAGCTGTAGCGTTTCACGCGCGCCAGGCCCGCATCGACCACATAGCGGATGCCGGGCACCGTCAGCGAGGTTTCCGCCACGTTGGTGGCCAGCACGATACGGCGCGCATTGCTGGTTTTAAAGACGCGCTCCTGCTCTTCGGCCGACAAACGGGCGAACAGGGGCAAAATCTCCACGTGCGGCGGATGGTGCTTGCGCAGCGCTTCGGCGCAGTCGCGGATTTCGCGCTCGCCCGGCAAGAACACCAGCACGTCGCCCGAGCCGATGCGGCACAGTTCTTCCACGCCATCGACGACGGCATCCATCAAGTCGCGCTTTTCGCGCGCGGCTGCCGTGCGCTGGCCCGGCTTGTCGGCGTTCGCGCCCGAACCAGGCATGGCCACCTGCTCGCGCTCCACGGGACGGTAGCGCACTTCCACCTGGTACAGACGGCCCGACACTTCGATCACGGGCGCCGGTTTTTCCGGCGTGCCGAAATGGCGCGAGAAGCGTTCCGCATCGATGGTGGCCGAGGTGATGATGATTTTCAGGTCCGGCCTGCGCGGCAGCAGCTGTTTCAGATAACCGAGCAGGAAATCGATGTTCAGGCTGCGTTCGTGCGCTTCATCGATGATGATGGTGTCGTAATTTTTCAACAACGGATCGGTCTGCGTCTCGGCCAGCAAGATACCGTCCGTCATCAGCTTGACGGACGCGCCACGGCTCAGGGTATCGGTAAAGCGGACCTTGAAACCCACCGTTTCGCCCAGCGGCGTACCGAGCTCCTGCGCAATGCGCTTGGCCGTCGAGGAAGCGGCGATACGCCGCGGCTGCGTGTGGCCGATCATGCCCTTCTGGCCGCGTCCCAGTTCCAGGCAAATCTTCGGCAACTGGGTCGTCTTGCCGGAACCCGTCTCGCCCGAAACGATGATCACCTGGTTTTCCATCAGGGCCTTGGCGATTTCCGCGCGCCGGCCCGAGACGGGCAAGTCTTCCGGATACGTAATCGGCGGCAGCGGATTGCGGAAAGCCTTTTCCGCCTCGCGCGCGGCGCGGGCCGCATCGCGGGCTTCGCGGCTTTCCTGCCCCTCGCGCGGCGCGCGCGCGGCCTGGGGCTTGCCCTCTCCCGATCGCTGCTGCTGTTGCTGTTTCTGCTGCTCCGCGCGCGGCGGCTGCTGCCTTTGCTGGCTCACGGGCGGGCGCTGGCGGCCCTGCGCAGGCGTGGCGGCAGGCGCGGAAACATCCCCGCTGGCGGGCACATTTGCAACGTTGGAAGGAGGGGAAGACTTATTGCTGGCTGAAGACATTGTTTTTTACAGGTATTTTAAGCGCGCACATCGCGCAGCGAATTATAATGCGCTTAATGGAAAACCCTACCCAATTCGTCCAATGGCTGCGCTCAGTCGCGCCCTACATCCACGCCTTTCGCGGCAAGACCTTCGTGGTCGCCTTCCCCGGTGAACTCGTCAGCGCCGGGGCGCTGCAGGTGCTGGCCCATGATTTGTCCCTGCTGCATGCGCTGGACATCAATGTCACCGTCGTCTACGGCTCGCGGCCGCAGGTGGCGGAACAACTGGCCCTGCGTAACGTCGAAGGCCGCTTCCACAATGGCGTGCGCATCACGGATATCGCCGCGCTGGAATGCGCGAAGGAAGCCGCCGGCGAGCTGCGCCTCGATATCGAGGCCGCGTTCAGCCAGGGCTTGCCGAACACGCCCATGTCGCATGCGGCCATCCGTATCATTTCCGGCAACTTCATCACGGCGCGCCCGCTGGGCGTGATCGATGGCGTGGACCTGGAACTGACGGGCATCACGCGCAAGGTCGACGCCGAAACCATCCATTCCATCCTCGGTTCGGACGGCCTGGTGCTGCTGTCGCCGCTGGGCTTTTCGCCGACGGGCGAAGCATTCAATCTCACCATGGAAGACGTGGCCTGCAGCGCCGCCATCGCCCTGCACGCGGACAAGCTGATTTTCATCACGGAAACACCGATGATGGAAGACGCCACGGGCGTGGAAATCCGCGAACTGTCGTCGCACCAGGCCGAAGCCGTGCTGATGGCGGGCTTCCTGCCGGACGCGACGGCGTTTTACCTGAAACATTGTGTCAAGGCATGCCATAACGGCGTCGAACGCTCGCACATCGTGCCGTTCTCGATGGATGGTTCTGCCCTGCTGGAATTATTTACCCACGATGGCGTGGGCACCATGATCAGCCATGAAAACCTGGAAAGCCTGCGCCAGGCCACCATCGAAGACGTGGGCGGCATCATCAAACTGATCGAGCCGCTGGAAGCGGACGGCACTTTAGTGAAGCGGGGCCGCGAGCTGATCGAACGCGAAATCGATTATTTCTCCGTCATCGAGCATGATGGCGTGATCTTCGGCTGCGCCGCCCTGTACCCATTCCCCGCGCAAAAAATGGCGGAAATGGCATGTTTGACGGTCAACCCGGAAGTGCAAGCCCAGGGCGACGGCGAGCGCATCCTGAAACACATGGAAAACCGCGCGCGCGCCGCCGGCCTGAACAAACTGTTCGTGCTGACCACGCGCACCTCGCACTGGTTCAAGAAACGCGGCTTCGTGCCGGCCACGGTCGACGATTTGCCGAAGGATCGCCAGCATATGTATAACTGGCAACGTAAATCCCAAGTGCTCATCAAGACACTGTAAAACTGAAAAAGCCCGGCATGCCGGGCTTTTTCTTTACTTAGATACCATTACTTGATATTCAGCGGCGCAAACGATTTGACCAGGTCGTCCAGCGCCTTCAATTGCGCCAGGAACGGTTCCAGCTGGTCCAGCGGCAAGGCGCTGGGGCCGTCGCAGCGGGCATTGTCGGGATCCGGATGGGCTTCCAGGAACAGGCCGGCGATGCCGACGGCCAGGCCGGCGCGGGCCAGGTCCGCCACTTGCTGGCGGCGGCCGCCCGAAGCGGCGCCACCGGGATCGCGCTGCTGCAGCGCATGCGTGACGTCGAAGATGATCGGCAGGTCGTCGCAGGTTTTCTTCATCACGCCAAAGCCCAGCATGTCGACCACCAGGTTGTCGTAGCCGAGGCAGGTGCCGCGGTCGCACAGGATCAGTTGATCGTTGCCCGCTTCCTTGAATTTCTCGACGATATTGGCCATCTGGCCAGGGCTGAGGAATTGCGGCTTCTTGATGTTGATGACTTTACCTGTTTTCGCCAGGGCCACGACGAGATCCGTCTGGCGCGCGAGGAAAGCAGGCAATTGCAGCACGTCGACCACTTCGGCCACCTGCTGCGCCTGCCATGGCTCATGCACGTCGGTAATCACGGGCACGCCGAACGCCGCCTTGACGTCCTGGAAGATGCGCATGCCTTCCTCCAGGCCCGGGCCGCGGTAGGAATGGATCGACGAACGGTTGGCCTTGTCGAAGCTGGCCTTGAACACATATGGAATACCCAGTTTTTGCGTCACGCGCACATATTCTTCGCAGGCGCGCATGGCGAGATCGCGCGATTCGAGCACGTTGATGCCGCCAAACAGCGCGAAGCTGCCGGTATTGCTGACATCGATGCCATGGACTTTCACTGAGGTCATAGGGATTCCATCTTGGTTAATTACTACTACTTGGTTGGAAGGGGCGCAGCCAGCGGCTGGCGCGATAAGGCATCTTACTAGCTAGGGCGGCGCAGATCAAATTTGATCCAGCGCAAGGGCGCGGCAAACGGCGTGTCGCCAGGCCGCGACGGCCCCGCGAGGGCTGGCGCAAAGTGCCTTATAATCACGCTTTATCTCTACACTGATTCAGGAGCACAGATGGCCCGCACGATCCACTGCATCAAACTCAACAAGGAAGCCGAAGGACTGGATTTCCCGCCGTACCCGGGCGAACTGGGCAAGAAGATTTACGAATCCGTGTCGAAGGAAGCCTGGGCTGCCTGGCTCAAGCACCAGACCATGCTGGTCAATGAAAACCGGCTGAACCTGGCCGACGCGCGCGCCCGCAAATACCTGGCCACGCAGATGGAAAAACATTTCTTCGGCGATGGCGCCGATGCGGCCATGGGCTATGTCCCGCCGACCGAGTAAGTTTTTCCGTATTCCCGCCCGTGGCCACCGCGCCGCGGGTAGTTTTCCCTTGATTCTCCCCTTTCCCTTTCACGCCGCCTGGCGCTGTTTCACGGCTGCCCTTCCCCGTTTCGTCGCACACCGCTCGCCGCCCATGCCGCCGGCTGGCACAGTACGTCCATCGACAACCTCATTCCAAGGCGGACACCATGTTGCAGCAAATCTTCAGCCACACTCCCCTCTACGTCTGGGCCATCCTGGGCTTTCTCGTCTACCGCGGCGTGCTGGCCAGCCGGGCGCGCGAAGTGAGCTTGCGCAAGCTGTGCATCATTCCCCTGGTCATGCTGGTCCTGTCCCTGAGCGGCGTGTACGGCAGTTTCGGCTTGGCCGGCGTGGCGCCGTTCGCCTGGGGCGCCGGCGCGCTGGCCGGCGCGGCGCTGGCGTGGAGGCTGGCCGATGCGCGCAAGATAGCCGCCATTCCCGAGCGCGGCAGCGTGCAGCGTCCCGGCAGCTGGGTACCCATGATCTTGATGATGAGCATTTTCTGCATGAAATATGCGGTCGCCGTGACCCTGGCCATCGTCCCGGCCTATGCCCATGCGCCCGGCTTCATGGTGCCTGTCTGCCTCGCCTATGGCTGCTTCAGCGGCATCTTCCTCGGCGGCTTGCTGCGCACCGTGGCCGTGTACCGCCAGGCGCAAATGACAAGCGGCCCGCAAGGAGCCGCCGTTTAAAACATCTATGCCGGCGAACGCCGGCTATCATCTTAGTACGCCAGGGTACGCACGCCTTCCGGCATGCCCAGCAGGCAGACATTGGCGCCGCGCACGGCGAACAGGCCGACGGCGATGACGCCGACGATCTGGTTGATCTGCTGTTCCAGCGCCACCGGGTCGGCAATTTTCAAGCCCAGCACGTCGATGATTTCGCCGCCATTGTCGGTAATGAACGCTTCGGTAGTACCTGCCTTCAGGCGCAGGCGGGGCGTGCCGCCCAGCGCAGCCAGCTGGCGCGATACGGCAGCGCGGGCCATCGGCACCACTTCCACCGGCAGCGGGAAGGCGCCCAGGGTTTCCACCAGCTTGGAGCCGTCGGCGATGCAGACGAACTGTTTCGCGACGGAAGCAACGATCTTTTCACGCGTCAATGCCGCGCCGCCACCCTTGATCATGGCGCCGCTGGCCGTGATTTCATCGGCGCCGTCGATGTAGACGGCGATCGACTCGACATCGTTCAGGTCGAAGACGGGAATGCCATGGCCAGCCAGGCGCGCGGCCGTCGCTTCGGACGAGGCGACCGTACCCTTGATGGTGTCCTTGATCTTGGCCAGTTCATCGATGAAAAAATTGGCGGTGGAACCGGTGCCGACGCCGATGATTTCACCTTTTACTACGTAGTCGATGGCGGCGCGGGCTACGGCTTGCTTCAATTCGTCTTGGGTCATGGCATTCAGGCTAAAGTGAGGAATGGCGCTATTTTAACGGATTGCCAGCCTGGCCAGCCGGCCAGCATGCCCGGCGATGCGACTCAATACAACAGGCAGGCGGGAAAACTTTGCCCTAGGGCAATCGCGCACCCAAATACACTCTATGCCCTCTAAAATATGCGAAAATGGCACGATAGTCCGATATGACGTTTCAGGAATAGCACATGAATCACAGTAAACAGGTACTTGTTGTCGATGACAGCCGGGTTTCACGTTTGATGTCGCATCAATTCATCCTCAGCAAACATGCCGACTGGCAAGTGATTGAGGCGGCGACGGGTGAGGAAGCCCTGGAAAAAGTCAAGACCGTCAACCCTGTGCTGATACTACTGGATGTCAACATGCCCGGCATGGGCGGCATGGCGGCGGCAGAACAATTGCGCGTGCTGTGCCCGCAGACGCACATCATTCTCGTCACGGCCAATGTGCAGAACGCCACCCGCAACCGCGCCAGCGAACTGGGCGTGGGCTTCATGGAAAAACCGATCACGGAAACGCGCATCCACCAGTTGATCGAATCACTGGGACTGTGAGCATGGTCAATCTTTCCGAACTCGAGAACGACGCCCTGGTAGAGATATTCAACATCGGGGTGGGCCATGCGGCGGCGGCCATGAGCGAGATCGTGAATGAAGAAGTCACCATGTCGGTGCCGTCGATCACCTTCCTGAACCGTGCCGACGCGGCAGCCTTGCTCGGCAGCAAGAAGGATGGCGAACGCATCTGCGGCGTCAGCCAGCACTACGATGGCGCTTTCGCCACCGAAGCCATTCTGATGTTTCCCGAGGACAAGAGCCTGGAAATCGTGCGCCTGATGGTGGGCGACGCCATGCCGCTGCAGGAACTGACGGAGATGGAACAGGAAGCGATGAGCGAGATCGGCAACATCATCCTCAACTCCTGCGTCGGAACCCTGGCCAACCTGTTCGACAGCGAACTGCATGGCTCGCTGCCCCTGTACCACGTGGGCACCAGCGCGGAAATCCTCTCCTCGTTCGGCGGCCAGGATGACGAAGCCGTCGTGCTGATGCTGCATATCGACTTCGTGCTGTCCAAGCACCAGATCCACGGTTATGTGGCCTTCGTGCTCGACCTGTCCGCCTTGCACGACCTGAAACAGCAAGTCAGCCGCTACCTGGCCAAGGTGCTGGGACAGGCGTGACGATCATGCCGGATGTCTTGCATCGACTCGCCCTGCTCGAGAGCATACTCGGCGCCGTCAACCTGGGCGCCATCGTGCTCGATGAGCAGCATCGCATCGTGCTGTGGAATAAGTGGATGGCGCGCCACTCGGCCTGCCAGGCCGACGCCGTGCTGGGCCAGGATTTCTTCGCCGTCTTTCCGGAACTGCGGCACAAGCGCATGGATTCGGCCATCACCCAGGCACTGCGCGACAATTTCCAGTCGCTGCTGTCGCAAACCCTGCACAAGGCGCCGTTTGCGCTGTACACGCATGGCGCTGCCACGGGCGGCAGCGACGGCGAGGAACGCATGCAGCAAGCCATCGCCGTCACGCCGATCAACCTGCCCGGCTCGCCACGCCATTGCCTGATCCAGATCAATGATGTCACCATCGCCGTGGGGCGCGAAAAGCTGCTGCGCGAACAGACCATGGTCTTGCGCTCGCAAACCTTTTCCGACGGCTTGACGGGCATCGCCAACCGCCGCCATTTCGACGTGGCGATCGAGAAGGAAATGCGGCGCGCCATGCGCACCAGCAGCCCGCTGTCGCTGCTGATGATCGATATCGACCATTTCAAGGATTACAACGACCATTACGGCCACCAGCAGGGCGACGATTGCCTGATCCGCGTGGCAGCCGAACTGGCCGCCATGCTGCAGCGCCCCACCGACCTGCTGGCCCGCTACGGCGGCGAAGAGTTTGCCGCCATCCTGCCCGACACGGACGCGGCGCAGGCGCTGCGCATGGCCGAGGCGATCCGCCAGCACGCGGCCGAGCTGCGCATTCCGCATGCCAAGACGGGCAATGACGTCAAGCACATCACAGTGAGCATCGGCATCGCCACGCAGCAGCCGCAGCAGCCGCTGGCCATCTCCGCCCTGATCGGCGCGGCCGACCGCGCCCTGTACCTGGCCAAGCGCGCCGGACGCAACCGCGTGATGGTGCAGCCGCTGTAAAAAAAGCAACATCGGAGAAAGGATTCCAGTAGACATCTTTACGGCGTGTGCGTAGACTCGTCATTGCTTGCAGCAACAATAACAAGAATTTATCTGTGGTATCTATCCCTGCGCATGGCCCCACCATGCGGGACATGGCCAGGAGCGCTTGTGAATCTCGATCCTCCCCTCAGATCAGGCTTGCCGGGTGCCGGCATGGATACGACCATGGTGAACGGCATGCGCCTGCTGCTGTCGAGCGCCACCCTGCTGACCCTGTTCATCGACCCCGAAAGCGCCGGCAAGCTGACCAAGATCACCTGGCTGATCTTTTCCGCGTACACCATGCACAGCCTGCTGCTCTACGTGCTGGCCCTGCTGGGCCTCAGCCTGCCCCAGGACATCTTGCTGTACTGGCTCGACGTGGCTTGGTATGCACTGATCGTGTTTTCCAGCAGCAGCCACAACAATTTATTCTTCCTGTTTTTTTTCTTTGCCATCCTGACATCGTCGTTCCAGCGGGGCTTCGAGGAAGGCGCGCGCGTCACCCTGGCCTCGGCCGGCCTGTTCGCCGCCACCGCCCTGTTCGGCGAAACGGATGCGGAACTGTCGCGCCTGCTGCTGCGCACCACCTTCCTGCTGGCGCTCGGCTACATGATCGCCTACTGGGGTGGTTCGGCCATCACCCAGCGCAGCCACCTGGCGCTGCTGCGCGATGTCAGCCAGCTGTCCAATCCCCGCTTCGGCGTCGACCAGACCATCACCTCGGTGCTGGAAAAAACCCGCAGTTATTTCAACGGCCGCAGTTGCCTGCTGATCATGCAGGACAAGGGCACGCGGGTCTGGTCCTTGCGCAGCGTGATTCACACGGGCACGGGCGTCGTGCATACCAGCTCGCTCCTCAGCGACGACGCGGCCAGCCCCCTGCTCGCTTTCCCGCACGATAAAATCGCGCTGTACAACCAGCCCGCCGGCCCCTGGCTGCCATGGATAGGCGGCGCGCGCATGCTCGAGCCAAACAGCGGACGCTGGCTGCGGCATGACGACGCGGCGGGCGCCCGCCTGGCCGAACTGCTCGAAGCGCACGCCTTCATCAGCGCGCCGCTGCCCCTGCGCAATGGCAAAGGCCGGATCTTTATCGTGTCCGCCACCAGCATGAGCAAGACGGACGCCCTGTTTCTCAGCCATATCGGCGCGCAGGCGTTTCCCGTCATTGAAAACATCAACCTGCTCGACCGCCTGGCGTCGCAGGCGGCCTCGCGCGAACGCGAAAAGATCGCGCGCGACCTGCATGACACGGCCGTGCAGCCGTATATCGGCTTGCGCCACGGCCTGGCCGCCCTGCGCAACGAAGCCACGCCGGGCAACCCGCTGCTGCCGGAACTGGAAAAGCTGATCATAATGTCGGGCCAGGTGATCACCGACCTGCGCAGCTACGCGCGCACGTTCAAGAATGGCCAGGTGCAAAGCGAGCCGGAACTGCTGGTCGCGCTGCGCCGCCAGGCCACGCAGATCCGCGAATTCTATGGCATCGACATCGCCCTGCATATCGAAGGCGACCTGCACATCAACGACCGCCTGGCGGCCGAGGTGTTCCAGATCGTCAATGAAGGCATGAGCAATATCCGCAAGCATACGTCGGCGCGCCACGGCGCCGTCAAGCTGACCTGCGTGCAGGGCGCGCTGCACATCAGCATCGACAACGAATGCGCCGCCGCGCACGTCCCCGATTTCCTGCCCGACTCGCTGGCCGAGCGCGCCGCCGCCCTCGGCGGCACGGCCCGCGTCACGCATGGCATGCTGGGCAACACCTCCGTCCAGATCGAGATCCCCATATGAATGACGTACGCCACATGCCACCGGCCAGCCATGTCATCAGCGTCATGCTGGTCGACGATCACAAGACCATGCTGTGGGGCCTGGAGCGCCTGATCGGCGGCGAGCACTCCGGCATGCGCGTGGTCGCCACGGCGTCCGACGGCACCGAGGCGCTGGAGCAGGCGAAGGCGCTGCAACCGGACGTGATCGTGCTGGACCTGGACCTGGGCGGCATCAGTTCGCTGGCCATCCTGCCCGCGCTGGCGCAATGCGGCGGCACGCGCGTGCTGGTGCTGACGGCCAGCCACGACCAGGCCATCCTGGACCAGACGGTACTGAAAGGCGCGCGCGGCATCGTCAGCAAGGATGCGCCGGCGGAGATGGTGTTGAAGGCCATCGAAAAGGTGTACCAGGGCGAGCTGTGGCTGGAACACGCGATGCTGGGACGCATGCTGACGCAGTTGACCCAGCCCGGCGGCGGCTCGGCGCACGCCATCGCCATCGCCAGCCTGACCCTCAAGGAAAGAAAGATCATCGCCGCGCTGGTGCACGGCAGCGGCACGCCGGCCAAGCTGCTGGCGGACCAGCTGTTCATCTCCGAACACACCTTGCGCAATCACCTGACATCGATCTACCGCAAGCTGGGCGTGTACAACCGCCTGGAACTGTACGCCTACGCCACCAAGCACCAGCTGGGCCAATTGCCGCCCGGCGCCTGACACCACTGTCCTCCTGCACGGCCGCTGCACGGCCGCGCATTCCCTACCTCCCATCGCCAAGCAGCGGCGCGGCATGCGCCCTTGCGCTCCTGCGCTTCTGCGCGCGCCAGACTCGACCATGACAATTGTCACGAAAAAAACGAGCAGTTCCTCCTTGCAATAAAAGGATGTTCTTCTGATGTAGATCAAGGTGCCGACTTCTATAGTGGATTTACCGGAGTGCAAATCACCGCGCGGCCCACCACGACACGGAGCACAGCATGCGCCTTGACAAGTTTCTTCCGACGGCCCTGATCACCTATTTACAGGGCAAGGAAAAGGCTGCGTTCTACCGCTATGCCCTAGTGGCGGCCCTCATGGCGGTGGTCTGCATCATCGGATTGCTGGCACTGGGCGAAAGTCCATGAGCGCGCCAGGTCGTAGCACCAGGAAGCAACGCTGCAAAACCGTTTCATCCACCGTCGTACCTTAACCACCACCAGGAGTTGTCATGAACCTCATCAAAAACTTTATCCGCGAAGAAGATGGCGTCACCGCAATCGAATACGGCCTGATCGCTGCCCTGATCGCCGTGGTGATCATCGCCGCCGTCACCATCGTCGGCACGCAGCTGAAAAAAACCTTCAGCACCATCGGCACCAAGCTGACCACCGCCAATGCCTGACGCGCTGCTGTCCGGGCCGGCCCAGCGCCAGCCCGGACTACGCCGCCCAATATTCCCAGCACGCCCACCTTGACGAACGCATAGCGAGGCCCATCGTGAAATCTTTCTTCAGCCGTTTATCCGACGAGTCCGCCGTCACAGCGATCGAATACGCGCTGCTGGCCGGCCTGATCGCGGCAGTGCTGGTGGTCACGATCACCCTGCTTGGCGACCAGGTCAAGCTGCTGTTTGTCTACGTCAAGGACCAAGTGGTCCTGGCCCTGTCATGAACACCCTGCGCGCCTCGCTGCGCACCCACCGCGCCCTGCTGCTGATCGTGCTGCCGTACGCCGCCGTGGCGACGCTGCTGGCCGGCGGCCTGCCCAGCGCATCGGACACCCTCAACGTGCTGGCCGGCTTCTTCATGGCCATCCTGATTGGCCCCGTCTTCATCCTGTGCGGCTACACCATCCATGTCATGGTGATGAAACGCCCGCACCGCCTGTGCCACTATCTGTATCACGATCTGCGCAGTTACCTGAGCAACGAGCGCCTGCTGCACGCGCTGCCGGCCATGCTGCTGATCCCCGTCTTCGCCTCCAGCTTCACCGTCATCAAGGGCGCCATCCCCCGTCTGCATCCCTACACCTGGGATGCCACCCTGTCCGCCTGGGACATCGCGCTGCATGGCGGCAAGGCCCCATGGGAAAGGCTGCAACCACTGCTGGGCCACCCGCTCGTCACGGGCTTGCTCAACTTCAGCTACCACTTCTGGTTCTTCCTGTTCTACGCCATCCTGTACTGGCTGATCCTCGACACGCGCCGCCCCCTGCTGCGCATGCAGTTCCTGCTCAGCTTTGCGCTGACCTGGATCGCCCTGGGCAGCATCCTGGCCGTGCTGTTTGCCTCCGTCGGCCCCTGCTACTACGGCCACCTGCATGCCAGCGACCCGTATGCGCCGCTGATGGCCTACCTGCATGACGCCAACCAGCACGTCCCCGTCTGGGCCCTGCAAGTGCAGGAGATGCTGTGGCAAGGCTATCAAAGCAAGGGCGCGAACGGTGAACTGGGCATCTCCGCCATGCCCAGCATGCATGTGGCCACGGCCGTGCTGCTGGCCATGATGGGCTGGCGCGTCAACCGCGCCGCCGGGATCTCGCTGACCGCCTTTGCCGTACTGATCCTGCTCGGCTCCATCCACCTGGGCTGGCACTATGCGCTCGACGGCTATGTGGGTGCGGCCGGCGCGGCGCTGGTGTGGCGCCTGGTGGGACGGCTGCTGGGCAGCCAGGCTGCGGCGCCGGCCATGCACATGGCCACGGCGCCCTGCATGAGCAAGGAAGGACTGACATCATGAACGCCCACCTGCCCATGCTGCTGTGCCTGGCCGTACTCGCCACCCTGCTCGCCGCCGCCCTGTGGCACGACCTGCGCACGCGCCGCATCCCGAACCGGCTGGTGCTGTGGGGCACCCTGGCGGGACTGATCATCAACAGCTTCGTGCCGTCCGGCGCCGGACTGTTCGACGCCTCCTTCGGCGGCCTGGGCCTATTGCAGGCGCTGGCCGGCGCCGCCGCCGGACTGGCCCTGCTGCTGCCCATGTATCTGCTGCGCGCCCTGGGCGCCGGCGACGTCAAGCTGATGGCCATGTGCGGCGCCTTCCTCGGTCCCGACGCCGTGCTCGAAGCGGCCCTGCTGACCTTCCTGTGCGGCGGCGTGCTGGCCCTGGCCGCCGCGCTGGCCGGTCAGCGCCTGCGCCAGGTATTGAAAAACACCTATCACATGATGCTGGGCGCGCTGCTGCACAGCCTTGCCGGCGGCGCCGCCACGATCGCCGAACCGCCGCCTGCCACCGGCAAGCTGGCCTACGCCTTCGCCATTGCCAGCGGCACCCTGCTGCAGGTCTTCCTGCACTACACCCACCTGTGGAGCCTGCGCTGAAACGCGCCGCTCCGACGACCAGCCCCCTAGGACCTGACCATGCACACTCTCACCACCCTCTGCCACTCGCGCCACGCCAGCCTGTTCACCAGCATCGCCATGGCTTGCCTGTGGACGTTCTTCGCCAGTGCCCACGTGATGGGATTCCTGCACAGCGGCGACTGGAGCTATCTGCTGTTCTGCGCCGCCGAAACCCTGGCCGCCCTGTTCTTCATCGTGCGCACGGCCCCCGTCAGCGTTTCTACCGATGCGGGCGACTGGCTGCTGGCCATCGGCGCCACCTTCGCGCCCTTCCTTTTGTCTCCCGCCGACATGGCCATCTGGCCCGGCGCGCGCTACCTGCTGGCCGTCGGCAGCCTGCTGCAGATCGCCGGCCTGCTGTCGCTGAACCGCAGCTTCGGCCTGGTGGCGGCGCAGCGCGAAATCAAGACGGGCGGCGTCTACCGCGTGATACGCCATCCGCTGTATGCCAGCTACCTGATTTCCCTGAGCGGCTACCTGCTGGCCAACACCTCGCCCGCCAACACCGTCATCTATGTCGCGACGATGAGCATGATGGTGATGCGCCTGCTGCGCGAGGAGCGTTTCCTGTCCACCGACGTGCGCTATCGCGTCTACATGCGCCAGGTGAAGTACCGCCTGCTGCCTTTCATCTTCTGATATCCGGCCACCCGAACGAGGAGTACCCATCATGCCTGACACCTATCCAGAACGCAGCGACGGCGGCGGCGTCGAACCGGCGGCCAAGCGCGCGCCACGCACGGTCGAGGAAACGGGATTGCCCTTCCTGTTCCTGGTCGAACTGCTGGTCAAGATACTCTTCCTGCGCGGCCAGATCGGCCTGCCCGCTCTGTCGACACACGTAAAACTGGGCGCCGGCGTGCTCGAACCGCTGCTCACCTTCATGCGCGCCGAAAAGCTGTGCGAAGCGCGCCGCAACGGCGGCAGCGGCACCGACGCCGACCTGTGTTACCTGCTGGGCGACCAGGGCCGCCTGCGCGCCGCCGAGTACATGCGCCGCAACGCCTACAGCGGCCCCGCCCCCGTCACCCTGGCCGACTACAGCAACCAGGTACTGGCGCAAAGCGTGGCAAACATGCAGGTCACCCGCGATGACGTGCAGCGCGAGTTCCGCGACGTGGTGGCCAGTTCGGCCGTGCTCGACCAGCTGGGCGCGGCCATGAATTCCGGACGCGCCCTGTTCTTCCACGGCCCTGCCGGCAGCGGCAAGAGCTACCTGGCCGAGCGCCTGAACGGCCTGCTCAGCGGCGCCATCGCCCTGCCCCATGCCGTGATGGTCGATGGCGAAGTGCTGCCCTTCCTCGACCCCATGCTGCACACCCTGTCGCGCGGCGGCCTCGTGCCATCCGACCCGCGCTGGGTGCGCGCCGAACGCCCCGCCGTGCTGACGGGCGGCGAGCTGACGCTCGACATGCTGGACCTGCAATTCGACCATGGCAACCGCTTGTACCAGGCACCGCCGCACCTGAAGGCCAACAACGGCATCTTCGTCATCGACGACCTGGGCCGCCAGCGCTGCTCGCCCGTGGAACTGATGAACCGCTGGATCGTGCCGATGGCGCGCCACATCGATTACCTGTCGCTGCACACGGGCTACAAGTTCCCCGTACCCTTCGACGTCATCGTCGTGTTCTCGTCGAACCTGGCGCCGCAGCACCTGGCCGACGACTCCTTCCTGCGCCGCATCGGCTACAAGATCCATGTCGGCCCCCTGAGCGCCTACCACTACCTGGCCGTGTTCCGCAGCACCTGCGCCCAGCTGGGCATCAATTTCGACGAAGCCTCCTACACCTACCTGCTGCACCTGCATAGCCTCTACAAGCGGCCCTTGCTGGCCTGCTATCCGCGCGACATCCTCGCGCAGATCTGCGACCAGGCGCGTTATGAAGACCACCCGGCGCAACTGTCTCCGGAAGTCCTGTTCTGGGCATGGCAAAACTATTTCGGCAGCGATGACGACCTTGCAAGCACACACACCGGACCGGAAGCGGTCCAGCACAAAGGGGAAGCAAAATGAGAAACGCACGCGCTCTGACGATGATGGCCATTGCGGTCATCCTGGCGTTCGCCGCGGTCATCGTGGCCGCGCGCTGGATCAATGCCCAAGCCTCGGGCAACATCAACAAGGTGGCCGTGGCCCAGGTCGACATCAGCCTGGGGGCGCGCCTCACGCCCGACATGGTGCGCATGGTGGACTGGCCATCGAACGCGCTGCCGCCGGGCGCCGTCAACGATCCGAAACTGCTGGAAACGCGCGTCACGCGCACCAGCATCCAGCACGGCGAACCGATCATGGAAGGCAAGCTGGCGCCTCCCGGCACGCAAGGCGGCCTGTCGGCCGTCGTCGCCGAGGGCAAGCGCGCCATGACCGTGCGCGTCAACGATGTGGTGGGCGTGGCCGGCTTCGCCCTGCCCGGTAATTTCGTCGATATCCTCGTCAATACCCAGGGCGAAGGTGCCCGCAAGACGCCGGACCGCGACCCGAACATTTCCAAGATCGTGCTCGAACGCATCCTCGTGCTGGCCATTGCCCAGGAATCGAGCCGCGACGACACCAAGCCCAAGGTGGTCAACGCCGTGACCCTGGAGCTGACGCCGGAGCAGGCGGAAAAACTCGACCTGGCACGCAGCGTGGGCACCCTGTCGCTGGTGCTGCGCAACCAGGTCGAGGACAAGCCCGTCAACACGGAAGGCGCCACCAAGTCCAGTTTGCTCGATGAAAAGGTCGCCATGGCAGCCCCCGCCGCCATGGTGCAAGCCAAGCCGCTCCCGCGCCGCCGTCCTGCAGCCACAGCCGCGCCACAGGCCGGTCCGCGCGTCGATGTCATCAAGGGGCTGGAACGCAGCTCCCAACAATTCTAACCTGCACCAGAGGAGTCACGCCATGAGCACATATTGCACAGCAAGCGGAAGCCGGGTACTCAGCCTGGCGCTTGCCCTCGCCATGATCGGCGCCCTGGCGCCCCAGGCACGCAGCGAACCCGTTGCCGCCACCGCCGTTGCCGCCGACACCGGCGCCGCCCGGACCAGCCGGGCCGCCGCCCGCCCCAAGGCCACGCCGCCGCAAAGCGAATCGCGCGCCGGCCGCACCGAGATGGCGCCGCAGATGAGTCTGGCCGAAGGCAAGTCGACCCTGATGCGCCTGCCGTTCGCCGCCAGCCGCATGTCCGTCGGCGACCCGCGCATCGCCGACGTCATCCTGCTCAATCCCAACGAGGTGTACCTGCTGGGCCGCTCCGTCGGCACCACCAACCTGATCCTGTGGAACAAGAGCAATGACGCCACCATCATCGACCTGGCCGTCGGCATCGACAGCAGCAGCCTGCAGGCACGCATGGCCGAGCTGCTGCCGAACGAAAAGATCAACGTCACGGTGGCGGGCGACACCCTGATCCTGTCGGGCATGGTCAGCGATGTCGTCAAGGCCGACCATGCCCTGTCGCTGGCCAACGCCTATGTGCAGCGCAGCGCCCGCAGCGGCAACGCCGCCTCCGGCGCCGCGCCAGCCGCAGGCGCCGCCGCGCCCGCTCCCGCCGCTGCGCCCGATGCGGGCATGCCGCGCGTGATCAACCTGCTGTCGATCGCCGCGCCGCAGCAGGTGATGCTGGAAGTGAAGGTGGCCGAAGTGTCGAAAGTGCTGGTCGACCAGCTGGGCGCCAGCCTGGGCATCAACAAGACCATCGGCAGCTGGTCGTACTCGCTGCTGTCCAGCCTGCTCAGCAACAATCCCAGCGGCTTGAGCGGCGCCAGCAAGAACAACTTCTTCAACCTCGACGCGCAAAAACGCGATGGCCTGATCAAGGTGCTGGCCGAACCGAACATCATGGCCATCAGCGGCCAGGAGGCCAGCTTCCTGGCCGGCGGCAAAATCTTCATTCCCGTCAGCCAGACCAACAATAACGGCGTGCCCACCATCACCCTGGAAGAGAAGGAATTCGGCGTGGCCGTGAAATTCACGCCCACCGTGCTCGAAGGGGGACGCATCAACCTGAGGGTGGCGCCGGAAGTGTCGGACCTGAACAAGGACGGCATCGGCATCACCGCCACCGGCATCTCGGCCACAGCCATCCTGCCATCGTTTACCACGCGGCGCGCCACCACCACGGTGCAGCTGTTCGACGGCCAGAGCTTCGCCATCGGCGGCCTGATCAAGAACAACGTGACCAGCAATATCAAGGCCCTGCCAGGCCTGGGCGAAGTGCCCGTGCTGGGCGCCCTGTTCCGCAGCACGGACTTCCAGACGGACCGTTCGGAACTGGTCTTCATCATCACGCCGCACCTGGTCAAGCCGCTGCCGCCCGACTACAAGCTGCCCACCGACGGCTATATCCAGCCGACGCGCGGCGACATGTTCATGCAGGGAAAAATGGAAGGCAGCGCACCGGCGCCCGCCCCCGCAGCGGCACAGGCACCGGCCCCCATGCAGCCGCAAGCAGCCGCGCCCCAGCCTGCCGCCGGCTTCGACCTCAAATAGGAGAACACCATGAAAACCGCACATCGCCTGCCTTGCGCCGCCCTGTTCTGCCTGCTGGCCGGCTGCGCCGCCACCACCACGCCCGTGCTCGATTCGCACTTTGGCGAATCGGTGGCCCTGCTCAAGGCGCAGCAGATCATGTATCCGGACGCCTACCGCAATGCCAACCCGGTCAGCGGCATCGACGGCAAGGCCGGCGTCAGCGCCTACCAGCGCTACCAGAAATCGTTTGCGGCGCCGGAACCGCAACCGAATGTCTTCACCATCGGCGTGGGCGGACGCCAGTAGGCGCCAGTCCCGCGATGCACTTTTCCCAGGCCACCAGGAGACAGCCATGAACACCGCATTTCGCAGGCACGACAAGCAGCAGGGCGCGATCGCCATCGTGCTGGGGCTGACCCTGGTGGTGCTGTTTGCCATGGGCGGCCTGGTGCTGGACCTGGGCCACCTGTACATCGCCAAGACGGAGCTGCAGAACGGCGCCGACAGCGCCGCCCTGGCCGGCGCCGTGGAACTCAACCAAAGCGCCACCGGCATCGACAACGCGCAGGCCAAGGCCATCGCCATCGCGCAAAAGAACCGCTACGACTTTTCCACCACGCTGACCCTGACGGCCGCCAACATCAGTTTCGGCCCCAGCCCCGACGGGCCGTGGTCTTCCGGCGCCAGCGCCCGCACCAGCCCCCAGGGCCAGACCTTCATCCGCGTCGACACGGGCAGCAAGACCTTCGCCACCTACCTGATGGGCATCGCCGGCATCGCCAGCACCAGTACCTCGGGCGTGGCCGTGGCGGGCCGCTTCGTCAACGACGTCACGCCGATCGGCGTGTGCGCCGTCGATCCGGCCAACAAGACGGCGCAATACACGTATCCGGCCGCGCCGGCCGGCACGGGCCTGACGGAACTGCTGGAATTCGGTTTCCGCCGCGGCGTCACCTACAACCTGTTCGGCCTCAATCCGCTGGGCGGCCCGTCCGACCCCTACCTGATCAACCCCGTCGATGCGCCGCCCGGCAGCTGCAGCGCCTCGCATTCGAGCGCCGCCTCCACCGCGCCGTTCATGTGCACGGGCAGCAGCGCCGTCATCACCAGCGGCACGGGCCAGGTCTACACGAACACGGGGCTGTCGGCCTCGCTGGCCGCCTCGCTCAATTCGCGCTTCGACGATTACGGCGGACCTTCCGTGTGCGACCCCGCGACGGCGCCGCCCGACACCAACATCAAGGAATTTCCCTGCGTGGGCGGCGCGTCGCCCTGCGCCGCCACCGCCGCCAACTCGCCGCCCACCGGCTGGATGCAGCCGGGCGCCAGCACCCTGCCCAGCCAGCAGCCCGTCAGCCTGTCCGGCAACAAGCCGAATTACCAGCTGCCGTCGGCCGGCCCCGTCCCCGCGCCCTCGGCCACGTTCGCCCAGTTCGCCGGCTACGGCGTGCTGTGGTCCTACGGCCCTGCCTACCAAAGCAATGGCGCCACTCCGGCCAAGGCCGGCACGGCGTACAGCGTCGCGGACGCCAACGCCAACCCCATGTACAGCACGGCCAAGGCGAATTACTTCGACACGGCCAGCTACCCCGTCAGCCCAGGCGCAGGCTTTCCTGCCAGTACGCCGCCTTCGCCGTACAACCAGACCAGCGGCCCCACGTTCCAGGCGCCCTCGGCAGCCCATCCGGGCCAGCGCAACCGGCGCATCCTCAACGTGGTGCTGGTCGACTGCCGCACGGCGCCCGTGGGGCCGGCTTCGTGCGGCGTCATGAATGCGGTGGGCATCGGCAAATTCTTCATGACGATGAAGGCCGATTTCAGCGGCGGCACCAAGCGCCTCGACGTCGAATTCGCGGGCCTGATCGAGCCCGTGCCGAATTCCGAAATCAAACTCTACAAGTGAGGCGGCCATGCGCATCCACCTTTCCCCCCTCAGGCAGCGCGGCGGCGCCGCCGTCGAATTCGGCATCGTGCTGGCCCTGCTGATCACCCTGCTGGCGGGCATCTTCGGCTTCGGCCGCGCCTTCTGGTACTACGACGCGCTTACCAAGGCCACGCGCGATGCGGCGCGCAACATGTCCGTCAAGGCCAAGGCCGGCATCGCATCGCAGGGCGTGCCTGCCGCCAAACAGACGGTCGTCGATGCGGCCACCAGCGCCGGCATCAGCGGCTTCACCACGGCCAACGTGACGGTCACCTGCCTGGATGCGGCGTTCAACGACAGCAGCTGCACCGATGGCACGGCGCCGGGCGGCATCCGCGTCGAAGTCGTCAACTACACGCTGTCGGTGGGCCAGTACCTGCCCTTCGTGATCGGCGCGGCCAGCAGCTATGCCACGCCGCTCTCGCCGCGCACCACCATGCGCTACATGCTGTAAGGAGAACGCCATGCGCCACCGCCTTTCATCGTCTCCTCCAGCCGGCCGCCAGCGCGGCGCCGCCGCCGTCGAATTCGCCCTGGTGGCACTGCTGTTTTTCACCCTGCTGTTCGGCATCCTCGAATTTGGCCGCATGCTGTACCTGTACAACACGGTGCAGGAAGTGAGCCGTCGCGCCGCGCGCGAGGCGGTAGTGCGCTGGATCGACCAGACGGACGCCGTCAAGACGCTGGCCCTGTTCGGCGGCACGGCCCTGCCTGCCGCGCCGGAACTGACGGCCGCCAACATCACCATCCGCTACCTGAACAAGAGCGGCGCCGAAGTGACCTTGCCGCCGCTCGATCCGGGCGACAACCTGTCGGCCTGCGGCGACATCACGCGCACGGCCAGCTGCATCGACAGCGTGCGCGTGTCGATCGACAACGTCAGCTATACGCCGATGGTCAGCCTGTTCGGTTTTCTCAATATCGCCGTGCCAGCCTCGGTCGTGGTCATGCACGCCGAAAGCCTGGGCTTCCAGATCAACTGAACGCCATTACCGGGAGTACCAAGTGAATATCGTCATCGTCTCGAAGAATGAAGCCCAGCTCAAGCGGCTCACCCGCTTGCTGCGCGAACGCAGCGCGGCCGACCGCGTCGCGCTGCTGGCGAGCATACCGGATGTATTCGACAACGGCGCCACGCCGGACTTGCTGCTGCTGGAGCAGGAGCAGGCGGGCGAGACGGAGCTGGAACGGCTTGAACTGCTGGGCGGGCGCCATCCGAACCTGGCCATCATCGTGCAATGTCCGCAGCAAAGTCCGCAATTCCTGCTGCGCGCGATGCGCGCCGGCGTGCGCGAAGTGCTGCTGCCGGACGACGACGCGGCCCTGTGCGCCGCGCTGCGCCGCATCGAGGACAAGCTGCAAAAGCAGGTCACGCGCAAGGGCCAGGTGCTGGCCTTCGTCTCGTGCAAGGGCGGCAGCGGCGCCACCTTCATCGCCGCCAACCTCGGCTACGCGCTGGCCGCCGGCGAACAGCGCAAGGTGGCGCTGTTCGACCTGAACCTGCAGTTCGGCGACGCCGCCCTGTTCGTCTCGGACCACAAGCCGGCCACCACCCTGTCGCAGCTGTCGCAGCAGATCGTGCGCCTTGACGCCTCGCTGCTGACCGCCAGCATGATCCAGATCACGCCAGCCTACAGCGTGCTGGCCGCCGCCGACGATCCCGCCCATGCGGCCGACGTCGAGGCGGACCATATCGACCGTTTGCTGACCCTGGCGCGCAGCCAGTACGACTACATCCTGCTCGACGTGGGACGCGGCCTCGACCCCGTCAGCGTGCGCGCGCTGGACCGGGCCGACCTGATCTTCCCCGTGCTGCAGGCCACCTTGCCGTATGTGCGCGACGGCAAGCGCCTGCTCGACGTATTCCGCGGCCTCGGCTACCGCGAAGACAAGATCCGCCTGATCCTGAACCGCTATGCCAGCAGCGACAGCATCCGCGTGGCCGACCTGGAAGCGGCGTATGGCAAGCACGTCTACAAATCCATCCCCAACCACTACGAGGCGGTGGCCGCCTCCGTCAGCCAGGGCGTGCCCATCCTCAAGCTGGCGTCGCACAATTCCGTCTCGCGCGCCCTGCAGGAACTGGCCGCCAGCCTGGCCGGCGAAACCCCGCCCGCCGCGCAAGGCTGGGTTTCGCGGCTGCTGGCGCGCGCTTGATTCCCTACAGCGCGCCTGATACCCCATTCACCGGAGACCGACCATGACTGCCGAAAAACTCACCCTGCGGGACCGCCTGGGCTATGCCCAGGATGACGCCAGCCTGAATGACGATGCAGCGCACCAGGGCGCATCGAGCCAGAGCTACCAGCAACTCAAGCACCGTACCCACCAGGCGCTGCTCGACCGCGTCGACCTGGAGGGCATGCAGCGCCTGTCGCGCGAGCAGATCCGCGAAGAGCTGAAAATCCTCGTCAGCGACGTGCTCACGGAAGACAATGTGGTGATCAACGAGCTGGAACGGCGCTCGCTGATCCGTGACATCCAGGACGAGGTGCTCGGCTTCGGCCCGCTCGAACCGCTGCTCGCCGATCCCGGCGTGTCCGACATCCTCGTCAACACCTACCGCCAGGTGTATGTCGAGCGCCACGGCCGCCTGGAGCTGAGCGACATCTGCTTTACCGACGACGCCCACCTGATGAAGATCATCGACAAGATCGTCTCGCGCGTGGGCCGGCGCATCGATGAATCGAGCCCCATGGTCGATGCGCGCCTGCCCGACGGTTCGCGCGTCAACGCCATCATCCCGCCGCTGGCCATCGACGGACCCGTGATGTCGATCCGCCGCTTCTCGGCCCAGCCCCTGCGCCTGGCCGACCTGATGCTCAAGCACAGCCTGACGGAGGAAATGAGCACCACCCTGCAGGCGCTGGGCAAGGCCAAGGTCAACATCCTGATCTCGGGCGGCACGGGCAGCGGCAAGACCACCATGCTCAATGCGATTTCCGGCTTCATCAGCACGGCCGAACGCATCGTCACCATCGAGGACGCGGCCGAACTGCAGATGCAGCAGCCGCACGTGGTGCGCCTGGAAACGCGGCCCGCGAACATCGAGGGCAAGGGCGAAGTGACGCAGCGGGCGCTGGTGCGCAATGCGCTGCGCATGCGCCCCGACCGCATCATCCTGGGCGAGGTGCGCGGCGCCGAGGCGCTCGACATGCTGGGCGCCATGAACACGGGCCACGAAGGCTCGATGGCCACCATCCATGCGAATACCCCGCGCGACGCGCTGACGCGGCTGGAAAACATGATCAGCATGGCCTCGGCGGGCCTGCCCGTGAAGGCCATGCGCCAGCAGATCAGTTCCGCCGTCAGCGTGGTGGTGCAGGTGGCGCGCCTGACGGATGGCAAGCGCAAGATCATTTCGATCCAGGAAATCACGGGCATGGAAGGCGAGATGATCACCATGCAGGAAATCTTCACCTTCCGCCAGACGGGCATCGGCGAGGACGGCACGGTGCAGGGACATTTCCATGCCAGCGGCGTACGGCCGCACTTCCTGGAACGCCTGCGCGCCTTCGGCATCAGCCTGCCGGAAACCCTGTTCGATCCCGCCCGCCAGTACCATTAAGGGGAGCATCATGGACTATCTCTATTACGTATTCGCCATCCTCACCTTCATCGCCGTGGTGCTGCTGATCGAGGGGGTGTACCTGGCGTGGAACACCTCGCGCGGCCCGGAAGCGGAAAGGGTGGCGCGCCGCCTGCGCATCATGTCGGCCGGCGCGCATGGCGACACGGGCAGCTCGATGATCAAGAAGCGCCTGCTGAGCGACACCCCGGCCCTGCAGCGCCTGCTGCTCAGCGTGCCCCGCGTGCATGCGCTAGACCGCCTGCTGGAGCAATCGGGGCTGACCTGGAGCGTGGCCAGCTTCGCCGGCGTGATGCTGGCCACGGCCGGCGCCGCGTTTTTGCTGTTCAGCTACTTCGGCGTGCCGTGGATGCTGCGCCTGCCGCTGGTGGCTGGCGCGGCCCTGCTGCCGCTGCTGGTGGTCTTGCGCGCCAAGGCCAAGCGCCTGCAGCGCATCGAACAGCAATTGCCCGATGCGCTCGACCTGATGGCGCGCGCCCTGCGCGCCGGCCACGCCTTCCCCACCGCCCTGAAAATGGTCGGCGATGAAATGAACGCGCCGCTGGCCGTGGAATTTCGCGCCACCTTCGACGAAGTCAATTTCGGCATCGCCATGCAGGACGCCCTGATGAACCTGGCCACGCGCGTGCCCAGCACGGACTTGCGCTACTTCGTCATCGCCGTGCTGATCCAGCGCGAAACGGGCGGCAACCTGGCCGAGCTGCTCGACAGCATCAGCCGCATCATCCGCGAGCGCATCAAGCTGCTGGGGCAGGTGCGCGTGCTGTCGGCCGAAGGCAGGCTGTCGGCCTGGATCCTGTCGCTGCTGCCCTTCGGCGCGGCGGCCATGATCCACCTGACCAATCCGCAATTCCTGGAAATGCTGTTTGTCGACCCGGGTGGACGCAAGATGCTCGTCGGCGCCCTGCTGCTGATGGTGTGCGGCGTCCTTGTCATGCGCAATATCATCCGCATCCGTGTCTGAGCCCGCAAGGAGAACTCTCATGAACCCCGTCCATTTTGCCTTTCTCGCCCTGCTCTTCATCGCCGTCTTCGGCACCGTGCTGGTGGCCATGCGCAGCTTTGCCCCCGATCCCTTGCGCCAGCGCATGGACAACGCCACCGGCAAGAGCGCGGCGGCACCTGGCGCATCGGCCCCCAGCCCATGGCTGGCGCGCATGGTGCGCCTGAGCGGTCCGCTGGCCAAACTGTCGCTGCCCGACCAGGGCTGGGAAGGTTCCGTGATGCGCCGACGCTTCATGAATGCCGGCCTGCGCCAGGCATCGGCGCCCATCCTGTTCTTTTCCGCCAAGACCATGCTGGCCATCGGCCTGCCCCTGCTGCTGTTCCTGGGCCTGAGCGCGTCGGGCAGCCAGATGGCGGGCAAGGCACTGCTGTTCTGGCTGCTGATCGTGGCCGCCATCGGCTACTACCTGCCCAATATTGTCCTGGCACAAATGATCAAGCGGCGCCAGCGCGATATCTTTGAAAGCTTTCCCGATGCGCTGGACTTGATGACGGTGTGCGTGGAAGCGGGCCTGGCCATGGATGCCGCGCTGGCCCGGGTGGCCGCGGAGATCGCCCTGAAAAGCAGCGTGCTGGCCGAGGAACTGCACCTGGTGATGCTGGAACTGCGTGCCGGCAACACCAAGGAGCGGGCCCTGCGCAACCTGGCCCTGCGCACGGGCGTCGAGGATGTCGACGCGCTGGTGGCCATGCTGATCCAGGCCGAACGCTTCGGCACCAGCATCGCCGCCTCGCTGCGCGTGCAGTCGGACCAGCTACGCACCAAGCGCCGCCAGATGGCCGAGGAAGAAGCGGCGAAGATCGCCCTCAAGCTGCTGTTCCCGCTGATCTTTTTCATCTTCCCTTCGCTGCTGGTCGTTTTGATGGGACCAGCCTTCCTGCAAATCTACCGCGTGCTCCTGCCCAGCATGGGCAGCGGCAGCTGACCGGAGAACCGCCATGTCACAGCACACCACCCTGATGCTCATGCTCGCCTGCGCCGGCCTGCTGCCCGCCTGCGGCCACCTGCCCGGCCCGGCCAGCCAGGGCAATCATGTTGCGCCCCCCCAGGCGCGCATCGATGACAGCCCCGCCACCCGCACTGCCGCGTTCTGCAAGCTGGGCAAGCGCATGCTGGAACTGGGCGACCCGCGCGCGGCGCTGGCCGCCTACCGCGAAGCCCTGCTGCTTGAGCCCGACTCGGCCGATGCGCGCAATGGCGCCGCCGTGCTGCACGCGCAGCTGGGCCAGCTGGAAACGGCCCGCAGCATGCTGCAGGCGCTGGCGCTGCAAGCGCCGACGGCCAGGACCTACAACAATCTCGGCTACGTGCTATACCTGCAGGGTGAGTATGCCCAGGCGGCCGACGCGCTGCGCCAGTCGCTGCAACTCGACAACGGCCAGCAGCCGGCGCGCGCCAACCTGGACCTGGCCATCGCGGCGCTGGCGCGCAGCATCGGCACAGTCGATGCCACCGCGGAGGCCATCGCGCCCGACCTGGCGCCGGCGCCCATGCCAGCGGCGCCGGCCAGCCGCTTGCAGCTGACGCAATTGCAGCCGAATATCTTTGCGCTGAGCTGGCGCGACGCGCCCGTGGCGGCGCAAGCCGCGCCAGCGGCTATCCCCGTCTTGGCCAAGCCGGCGATGCCGCTGCCACGGCTGGAAGTCATCAACGGCAATGGCGAAACGGGAATGGCGGCGCGCATGCGCGGCATGCTGGGCGGCATGGGCATCAGCGTGCTGCGGCTGGGCAACCAGCGGCCGTACGGCATCCAGGCCAGCAGCATCGTCTACCGTCCCGGCCACGCCGAGGCAGCGGCCGCCCTGGCCCTGGCATTGGGCGGCATGCCGCAACTGCAGGCGGCCGGCGACAGCGGCATCGGCGCGGGCGCCGACCTGCGTTTATTGCTGGGCAAGGATACGGCGGCCAGCCTGCGCGCGCCGGACGTGCGCCTGGCATCGAACACGGCGCCGTAGCAGTGGCATCAGCGACGGCGTCAGCGTGGCAGCAGGCGGCGGTCGGCAGGGTTGATCAGGAAGCCCTGCAGGATATCCTGCAGCTGCGGCAGTTTCGCCACGTAGGCGGGTATGCCCAGCTGGCGCGCGCCGAAGTAGTGGGCGATGATGTCGCCCTGCTGCTCCATGTTGAAGTCGGACAGGATGCCGCCAGCCTGCGCATCGTAACGGTAGGCGCGCTGCCCGATGTAGCCGCCGCGCAGCGCCAGCAGCACGCCATGCAGCAGCACGCCGTAGCCGAGCTGGTACTGCCACACGTGCACCATCTCGTGGATGAAGAACAGCTTGCCGCTGTTGCCTTCGCGGGAAAAATCGTCGCGGTACTGGGCCGGCATGAAGTGCAGGCTGCCGCGCGGCGTCATGGCCGTGTTCTGGTCCTGCAAGCCAAACGGAAGAAAGGAGCCGCGCACGACGCGCACGCGCGCGTAGTCGATGGCGCCCTGGAAGACGCTGCGGGCCATGGCGGTTTCGCCGATGGTGAGGGGACGGCGCAAGACTCGCATGAGAGAAAGAAATAAAGCGCGGCAAGCGGGAAGCCTGCCGCGCCGGAGCCGCTTACGCTGAACGCAGGCCGCTGGCCGCTTTCGCGATTTTTCCGTGATGCGGTCCCAGTTGCCGGCCGCGATCGCGTCTTTCGGCGTCAGCCACGAACCGCCCACGCAGGCGACGTTCTTGCACGCCAGGAACTGCGACGCCGTCTCTTGCGAGATGCCGCCCGTCGGGCAGAACGTGATGTCCGGCAGCGGGCCGTAAATCGCGTTGAGCATGCCGATGCCGCCCGCCGGCACGGCCGGGAACAGTTTCAGCTGCTGGAAGCCGTTTTCACGCGCCGCCATCACTTCGCCTGGCGTCATCACGCCTGGCAGCAATGGCAGGCCGCTGCTTTTCGCCGCCGCCACCAGGGCGGAAGTCAGGCCTGGCGAGACACCGAAGACGGCGCCCGCATCGCGCGCCTGCGCGAATTCCTCGGGACGGGTCAAGGTACCGACGCCGACGATGGCGCCCGGCACTGCCGACATGGCGCGGATCGCTTCGAGGCCGTGCTTGGTGCGCAGGGTCACTTCCAGCACGCGGATGCCGCCCGCCACCAGCGCGCGCGCCAGCGGTACGGCGTGTTCAGGATCGTCGATCGCAATCACGGGGATCACGCTCGAAGTGCGCATAATTTCCAGTAGTGTCATGGTCATCTCTTATTTCCTAGCCAAAAAGTCTTCATCGGAACCCGGTACGGTATCACCGACATTGTCGGCGTCGTGCAAGGCGACGGTGGTGGGAATCGGCGACGGCAGGCCGAAGGTGGTGGCACCCTCTTCCGCCGCGCTGACGGTGGAACGGAACATGGAAAACAGCTCGCGGCCCATGCCGACGTGGTTCGGCGACAAGTCGGCCGTGACCAGCGAACGGGCGTGCCAGACATCGGCCGGCACCAGCGCTTCCAATACGCCGGTAAAGGCGTCGAGACGGATGATGTCGCCGTCACGCACCAGGCCCAGCGGGCCGCCGGCGAGAATCTCCGGCGAGACGTGGATGGCGGCCGGCACCTTGCCCGATGCGCCCGACATGCGGCCATCGGTGACCAGCGCCACGTGGCGGCCCGCATCCTGCAGATTGGCCAGCGCCGGGGTCAGCGCATGCAGTTCCGGCATGCCGTTGGCGCGCGGGCCCTGGAAGCGCAGCACGGCAACGAAATCGCGGTCCAGCGTTCCCGCCTTGTAGGCGGCCATGAAATCTTCCTGCGAATTGAACACCAGCGCCGGCGCTTCCACCGTGCGGTGCTGCGGCTTGACGGCCGAGACCTTCATCACGGCGCGGCCCAGGTTACCTGCGACCAATACCATGCCGCCGTCCGGCGCGAACGGGTTCGAGGCGGGACGCAGCACGTTTTCGTCGGCGCTGGTGGCCGGTGCATCTTTCCAGAAGACCTTGCCGTCTTCGCCGAGGAACGGTTCCATGCAGTGGGCGCGCAAGCCGTGGCCCAGGATGGTGTTGACGTCGTCGTGCAGCAAGCCCGCGTCCAGCAATTCGCGGATCAGATAGCCCGTGCCGCCGGCCGCGTGGAAATGGTTCACATCGGCGTCGCCGTTCGGGTAGATGCGCGTGAGCATCGGCACGATGGCCGACAGTTCGTTGAAATCGTTCCAGTCGATGACGATGCCGGCTGCCTTGGCGATGGCCACCAGGTGCAAGGTGTGGTTGGTCGAACCGCCCGTGGCCAGCAAGCCCACGACGGCGTTGACGATACATTTCTCGTCAACAATATGGCCGACCGGCAAGTAGCTGGCGCTTTGCGCCGTGATGACGGCGGCGCGCTGGGCGGCCGCTCTTGTAAGCGCATCGCGCAGCGGGGTATTCGGCGTGATGAAGGCGGCGCCCGGCAAGTGCAGGCCCATCACTTCCATCAGCATCTGGTTGCTGTTCGCGGTACCGTAGAAGGTACAGGTGCCGGCGCCGTGGTAGGCTTTCGATTCGCCTTCGAGCAAGTCTTCACGCGTGGCCTTGCCTTGCGCATACAGCTGGCGCACCTTGGCTTTTTCCTGGTTCGACAGGCCCGACGTCATCGGACCGGCCGGCACGAAGACGGCCGGCAAATGGCCGAAGTGCAGCGCGCCGATCAACAGGCCCGGCACGATCTTGTCGCACACGCCCAGGTACAGGGCCGAGTCGAACATATTGTGCGACAGCGCCACGGCCGTCGACATGGCGATGGTGTCGCGCGAGAACAGCGACAGTTCCATGCCCGGCTGGCCTTGCGTCACGCCATCACACATGGCGGGCACGCCGCCGGCGAACTGGGCCACGGCGCCTACTTCGCGCACGGCTTGCTTGATGATCTGCGGGAAGCCTTCAAACGGCTGGTGCGCCGACAGCATGTCGTTGTACGAGGAAACGATGGCCACGGAAGGCTTCTTGTATTCCTTCAGCGACAGCTTGTCGTTGGCGGGAAAGGCGGCAAAGCCGTGCGCCAGGTTGGTGCACGACAGGGCGCCGCGCTGCACGCCCTGGATGCGGGCAGCATCCAGATGCGCCAGGTAGGCGCCGCGCGATGGCCGGCTGCGCGCGATGATGCGCGCTGTTACGGATTCGACTACTGGATGCAGCGCCATATGGATTTCCTTAAAAATGAGTATTTCGTGAAATTTTACTACAAAATGGTCGTGCAGAAGCACTCTTGCAGTGGCCAGTGGCAGAAATAATCCATTTTTCCACGACCTTTCAAGGCAAAACAACAGCGTGCCACGTCCACTCGCCTTGCTTGCCTATCTATTGCAGCACGGATAAAACGCTGAAAAAACGCTGAAAATGCCATGCGCCTGCACAAACTGTAGTGAAATTACGTTTTTCTGATGTATTATTCTCATACCAACGCCGGATCCGCTGTTCGCCATCACGAACGCGCCGCGCTCCTTTCAACCGAGACAAGCACCCAAGCCGACCGCCATGCGCCAGCCAGCACCTACTCCTGCCATCACCGCCACCGCCAGTTTCCAGTCCCTGCAAGCGCATGGCGCCAGCCTGCGCGACGTGCATTTGCGCCAGCTGTTCGCGGCCGACCCCGCGCGTTTCTCGACGATGACGGTCGATGCGGCCGGCCTGCTGCTCGATTACTCGAAGAACCGTGTCGACGCCACCGCCATGCGTCTGCTGATGGACCTGGCCCGCGAGCGCGGCGTGGAAGCGCAGCGCGAAGCCATGTTCACTGGCGAGAAAATCAATCTTACCGAACATCGGGCCGTTCTGCATACCGCCTTGCGCGCGCCACGCGGCACCAAGCTGGTGGTCGACGGCCAGGATATCGATACCGACGTGCAAGATGTGCTGCAACGCGTCAAGGCGTTTACGGACAGGGTGCGCAATGGCAGCTGGCTCGGCTACACGGGCAAGCCGATTTGCGACATCGTCAACATCGGCATCGGCGGCTCGGACCTGGGGCCGAAAATGGCTTGCCTGGCCCTGCGCTCGTATGCCAACCCGGGCCTGGAAATGCACTTTGTTTCCAACGTCGACGGGCACGACATGGAAGCGACCCTGTCGAAAGTCGATCCGGAAACGACCCTGTTCATCGTCGCCTCAAAAACCTTCGTTACGGCTGAAACCATGCTCAACGCCAACACGGCGCGCGCCTGGTTCCTGCTCGAAGGCGAAGAAAGCGACTTGGCCAAGCATTTTGTGGCCGTCTCGACCAACACGCAAGCCATCGTCGACTTCGGCATTTCGCCGGACAACATGTTCCCTTTCTGGGACTGGGTGGGCGGCCGTTACTCCGTCTGGTCGTCGATCGGCCTGGCCGTGGCCCTGTCCATCGGCTTTGAATACTTCAGCGATTTCCTCGCCGGCGCGCATGCGATGGACCAGCACTTCCGCCAGGCGCCGCTGGAACAGAACATGCCCGTCGTGCTGGCCATGGTGGGCTTCTGGAACCGCCAGTTCCTTGATTGCGGCTCCGTTTCCATCGCGCCTTACCACCAGGACTTGAGCCGCTTTGCAGCCTACTTGCAACAGCTGGACATGGAAAGCAACGGCAAGCGCGTCACCAAGGATGGCGTGCCCGTCGACGTGCCGACCGGCCCCGTCATCTGGGGCGACTGCGGCACGAATGCGCAGCATGCGTACTTCCAGCTGCTGCACCAGGGCACGGACATCACGCCCATCGATTTCATCGCCGCCCTGCGCGCCACGCACGATTTACCGGGCCACCACGACGCCCTGCTGGCGAACTGCTTTGCCCAGTCGGAAGCCTTCATGACGGGCAAGACGGGCGATGAGGTGCGTCTTGATCTGCAGGCGCAAGGCTTGCCGGACAGCGAGATCGAGGCGCTGGTACCGCACAAGACCTTCCCCGGCAACCGCCCCAGCAACACCATTTTGATGGACCAGCTGACCCCGACCACCCTGGGCGCCCTGATCGCGCTGTACGAACACAAGACCTTCGTGCAGGGCGTCTTGTGGAACGTCAACAGTTTCGACCAGTGGGGCGTGGAACTGGGCAAGGTGCTGGCCAAGAAAATTCAGGCCGAACTGACGGGCGAAGCCCGTCCCGACCACCACGACAGCTCGACCAATGGCTTGATTGCGCTGGCTAAAGCTGCAAAAGCCGCATACTAAAAGAGATAGATGAATATTTACGAAATTAAAGTAGTCAGCGACAAACCCATGCAAGTGGGCGAATGCCCGCTATGGCATGGCAAGGAAGCGGCCCTGTACTGGGTCGACATCGATGGCCGCGCCGTGCACCGCTTGTACCCGGCCAGCGGCAGGCATGACCAGTGGAGCATGCCGACGGAACCGTCGGCGCTGGCCATCAACGCGGGCGGCGGCCTGATCGTGGCCTTGCGCAGCGGTTTTGCCCACCTCGACACGAAGACGGGCAGCCTGGCGGAAATCGCCCCGGCGCCGTTCGACATGGCCACCACGCGCTTCAACGATGGCAAGGTCGACCCGGCAGGCCGTTTCTGGGTCGGCACGATTTTCGAGCCGCGCAACGCCGATGCGGCGGAAATGTTCGTGCTGGAAAAGGGACAAGTGCGCAAAGTCTGGTCGGGCGGCATGACCGTCTCGAACGGCCTGGGCTTTTCCCCCGACAAGCGCACCATGTACCACTCGGATACCACCACGCACCGCATCGACCGCTTCGATTTCGATGCGGCCAGCGGAACCATTTCCGCGCCGCAGCCATTCCAGCGTTTTTCCATGGACAAGAAAGCTGCCGACTACGGCGGGCGCCCCGATGGCGCGGCCGTCGACAGCGAAGGCAATTACTGGTCGGCCATGTTTGAAGGCGGCAAGATCTTGCGCTTCGCCCCCGATGGCCAACTGCTGGGCGAAATTACCGTGCCCGTGCGCTGCCCCACCATGGTGACGTTTGGCGGCCCCGACCTGCGCACCCTGTACATCACCAGCGCCAGCCATAACCGCTCGGCCGAAGAAATTGCCAACCACCCTTTGACCGGCCACGTGCTGTCCGTGCGCGTGGACGTGGCGGGCCAGCCGGAGACGGCTTACCAGGCGTAATCGTTCCAAACATGAAAAAGCGCCGGCACCTGCGAGGGTCCGGCGCTTTTTTTACGCTCACGTAAGTCGGATTGGCGGGGCAAGGTCCCGCGTAATCCGACAACAGTGTTGGCCATGATGGCGTCGGATGACGCGGCGTACGCCGCTAATCCGACCTACAGTTGCTTCAGCTTACCGCGCCAATACTTTACGGATCGTCTCGGCCAATTCAGCCGCCACGAATTTCGCCACATAACCATCGGCACCCACGCCCTTGACGTGGTCTTCGTTGGTCGAGCCCGTCAGCGACGAGTGGATCACCACGGGGATGTTGGCGAAGCGGCCATCGTTCTTGATGTTGCGCGTCAGGGTAAAGCCATCCATTTCCGGCATTTCCAGGTCGGTCAGCACCAGCGCCACCTTGTCTTTCGCCGTCTTGCCTTCCGTGGCCGCCTGGGCCGAGATGGCCTGCAGGCGTTCCCATGCTTCCTTGCCCGTCTTGGTCATGATGAAAGGCACGCCCATCGCTTCGAGGCCCTTTTCGATCAGCGAACGGGCCAGCGAGGAATCGTCGGCCGCGAGGATCACGGCGCCGGCAGGCAAGCGCACTTGCGGGCCGATGCTGTTCTCGTCCACGTCCGGGTCGCCCGACGGCAGCACGTTGCGCAGGATTTGTTCCACGTCCAGCACTTGCGCCAGGCGCGTCTTGTCCGTGTCGCCATCGAGGCGCGCGATACTGGTGACGAGGCCGCCACCGACGCTCGATTCGGCCGACAGCACCTGGTTCCATTCCAGGCGCACGATTTCATCGACCTCTTCCACGGCAAACGCCTGTGTCGAACGAGCAAATTCGGTCACCATCAGTATCTTCAAGCCATTGCTCTTGCAGCCGACCGCCATCGGCAAGTCGATCACGGGCACGATCTGGCCACGGATATTAACCACGCCCAGCATGTGCGGGTGCGAACCGGCCACGGCCGTGATGGCCGGCATTTCCATGATTTCACGGACTTTGAACACATTGATGCCGAATAGTTCGCGGCTGGTCGAGTGATCACTGGTACCCAGCTTGAACAGGAACAGTTCGAATTTGTTATTGCCTGTCAGGCTCGTGCGTTCATCGACATCTTGCTGCATTGAATTCATTGTGTCCCCTTGAGCCGTCTTGTAAAGTTAAGTCGCCTGCCCTGATGCTGCGGACAGTGCGGACTGCACGTCGCATGGACGTCGGATGGCGGGTTCGGGGCATGGCCGGCGCTAGCGGTGCAGTGTATATCGTACAATTTCTTACAACCAATAGTTGCTATCAATTCGAGCTTGAATTATACGGTTTTTTACTTTCTTCTCTTCAAAGCTACTTTACGCTGCCAACAGCGATCCTGACAGCATTTCTTGATTTGCTTGTTGCTACAGCGCAAATGATGACGGAGAGAACTAGAAATTTCCCTGGCAACCATGGTTTCTTTGAAAAGGCTATGAAAAGCAGGACACCGCGCCGGCGCCGGCGAACGGCATATAATGGCCATGCCGGCGCCGCTGGCGGGCATACCGGGCAAAATGGCGACGGCAGGGGCTGGAATGTAGTAAAATTTCTTGCAATTGCCTGTTCTACGTAGTAAATTTACACCACCGATTAGAGTAGCGACAGACTGGCACTTCCGGTCGGCCTCCTCCCCGCTCCGGCCCTTTTACTTTTGCGACGACACTCACTTATGGCACTTACCGATTTTGACCTGGTCCTGTTTGGCGGCAGCGGCGATTTAGCAATGCGCAAATTGTTGCCTGCAATGTATGCGCGCGACGTCGCGAACGATTTGCCGCCGACGGCGCGCATCATCTGCGTTGGCCGCCAGGACAGCGGCCAGGATGCCTTCCTGAAAATGGTGGAAAGCAACTCGCGTCCCCACATCAAGGCCAGCACCCTGAATGCCGCCACCTGGAGCAAATTCTGCGCGCGCATCGTGTATGTGTCGCTCAACGCCAGCGATGCGGCCACGTATGCGCCGCTGGTCGAAGCGCTGCGCGGCGATGCCGACCTGACGCGCGTGTATTACCTGGCGACGCCGCCGCATCTGTTCGCCCTCATCTGCGACAACCTGGAAGACAACGGCCTGGTGACGCCGAACTCGCGCGTGGTGCTGGAAAAGCCGCTGGGCCGCGACCTGGCCAGCGCCAAGCAGATCAATGCCGAAGTGGGCAAGGTTTTCCAAGAATCGCAGATCTACCGTATCGACCATTACCTGGGCAAGGAAACCGTGCAGAACTTGCTGGCCCTGCGCTTCGGCAATATCCTGTTCGAACCGCTGTGGCGCCGCGAATGGATTTCCGACGTGCAGATCACCATCGCCGAGAAACTGGGCGTGGGCAACCGCATGGGTTACTACGACACCTCGGGCGCGCTGCGCGACATGCTGCAAAACCACTTGCTGCAACTGCTGTGCATCGTCGCCATGGAACCGCCGACCTCGATCGCACCGGACGCCGTGCGCGATGAAAAGCTGCAAGTGCTGCGCTCGCTGAAAAAATTCACGCCCACCACCCTGGCGCAGAACATCGTACGCGGCCAGTACCGCGCCGGCCACGTCGACGGCGCCACCGTGCCGAGCTACCGCGACGAGCCGGATGCGCCGGAACATTCGCGCACCGAAACCTTCGTTGCGCTGAAGGCGGAAATCGATACCTGGCGCTGGGCCGGCGTGCCGTTCTACCTGCGCACGGGCAAGCGCATGGCCGACAGCCTGGCCGAGATCGTCGTGCGCTTCAAGCAAATTCCGCACTCGATCTTCAACCAGCCCACGTCGAGCTTCCAGCCGAACTGCCTGGTGATCCGTTTGCAGCCGGACGAAGGCTTGCGCATGAACCTGATGGCGAAAACCCCGGGCGATGGCATGCGCTTGAAACCGGCGGAACTGGAACTCGATTTCCGCGAATCGTTCAAGACCCCGCGCATGGACGCCTACGAGCGTTTGCTGCTCGACGTCCTGCGCGGCCAGCTGACCCTGTTCATGCGCGGCGACGAACTGGAAGCGGCCTGGGAATGGGTCGAGCCGATTCTCGACAACTGGGAACAGAACGACAGCGCGCCGATTCCGTACACGGCCGGCACCTGGGGCCCCGCGGCCGCCAGCGCCCTGATCGGCCGCGATGGCTTGCAGTGGCGTGAAGAGGCGCTTCCTGAAGACTAGTTTGGAAGCGCAAGGAGTCTGGCCTTGCAAGGCCAGACCGTTACGCAGGCGTGGAGCGGTGCTCCACGAAACCCCTGCTTCACCCCTGCCTGAAGACTAGGTTGGCAGCGCAAGGAGCCTGCCCATACATGGGCAGGCCGTTACGCAGACGCGGAGCGGTGCTCTGCGAAACCCCTGCTTCACCGCTTCCCGAAAACAGAAGACAAATTTAATGCTGCTTGACTCCATCCGCACCCAGCTCGATTCGCTCTCCAAGTCGGAGAAAAAGGTCGCGCTGGCCGTGCTTGACCAGCCTAACCAGACGGTCAGCCAGAACATCACGGCGCTGGCGAAAAGCGCGCAGGTGTCGGAGCCGACCGTGGTGCGCTTTTGCCGCACCCTGGGCTATGACGGCTGGCATGAATTCAAGCTGAAGCTGGCGCAGGGCCTGGCCCTGGCCATGCCGGGCGCAAACGAACAGCCGGCGCAGGACGACCTGGCGGCCGACCTGGTGAATAAAATCTGCAGCCGCTCGATCAACACCCTGCTCGACCTGCGCAACAACCTGAACCCGGAAGCGATCCAGCGCGCGCTCGACATCCTGTCGCGCGCCAGCAAGATCGAATTCTATGGCCAGGGCACGTCGGGCATCGTGGCGGCCGACGCGCAGCACAAGTTCTTCCGCTCGGGCGTGCCGACGGTGGCCTACAGCGACCCGAACATCCACAGCATCGCGGCGGCCCTGCTGCGCGGCGGCGACTGCCTGGTGGCCATCTCGCAGCGAGGCAACAGCCCCGCCCTGGTCCGCTCCGTGAAACTGGCGCGCCGCGGCGGCGCCGACGTCGTCGTGCTGGCCCCATCAGGCACGCCGCTGGCCGACCTGGCGACCGTGCTGATCCCGATCGACCTGGTCTTCAATACCGACCCCTACACACCGATTTCCGCCCGCCTGGCCTACCTGGTGGTGATCGACGTGCTGGCCGTGGGCCTGGCCCTGCAACGGGGCCCGGAGTTCCGCAAGAAGATGCAGAATGCACAGAAGGCGCTGCAGGAATTCGACATGCAGTTCGATTCCTTCATCGGCTGATTCCATGCCGGCGCCAGCCGGTTGCCTATCCGTCATTCCCTGTGAGGCTTGCGGGGAATGCAATAGAAGGGATTTTCAATTTCTTGTCTGCAAAACTGCCCCCGGCGAAGGCGGTGTCACTTAGGGGAAATTTGCCAAACTCCGCCGGGCCGCACGGGTAGCTCAATGACTTAGCTTGACTTACACCGTCTTCGCTTGCTCCATCGCATCGGCAGATCTGTGATGGGCCACCGCGATACCGCGCTGTTCCTTGTGCAAAACAGGTAGCATGCCCGCATACTGAGCGCCCGACGGCTTGAAGGTATCCGATCCCATGTAAATTGACCGGAAACGCAAGTAGCCACCTCCCAGGAGTCTGTTCTCGCGTCCGCCCTTGTCCGGCTCGATCGCATCCATTTCATTTTCAGTGCCTTTGACAGCTTTGTATCGCAGCAATTGCTCTTTTTCCTTATTGCTCAAGCTATAGGGATTGGGTTTACCAGGGTCGGCATTCGGTCCGTTCTCCCAGTCACGGGCTCGCTCTTCCTGAGCCACAAGCAATTCCAGCGCGTACCACAAGTCGGGAATGTCTTTCCCCAACGGCTTGAACCACGCGCGCGAGTCATGCACGAATTGTTCAAAAAAATTGTTTACTTCCGCGGGTGGTACTGGCTTGTCCCAAAATTCGGCGATAGGTTCCCATTCAGGATTACGGGGCCGCCCTCTACTGCTGGTCGTGCGCTGATTGGCGCGCCATTTTTCAAAGCTCGCAACCTCTTCTTCCAGCTCCTTGTCCGCCATAGTGAGATCAGTAAAATCGAATTTCCCGCTTTTATAGCTTGTTGCCAGATTCTTGACATTCGGTAAATCCCCCATCTTGCCTAGCATTTTCTTGCGCCACTGTATGTACAGCATGTGCTGGAATTCCATGACCCTATGTAGCCGCAATGATGGCTCGGCGCCTTGCTGCGCATGGCAAAAGCCGATATACGCATTGAAAGTGGCTATTGTGCGCGGATCGATGCGAAAGGCCCGCTTCGTCTCTTCACTGGCCTCTTCCAGCTTCAGCGGCACCCCGGCCAGGCGGGCAGCCCGATACATCGTGGCCAACGTAATGCGCGACATCAAGTCGCCTCCGCTTGGATCTGTGCCACGCCCTTGTTCTCGCGGCAAATAGCCGCCCCCGATGTCCGAATGAACGCCAGGAAAAACAATTTCCGTGCAATTAGGGGGAATATTGCCCAGGTGAGCAACGGAGTCCAAGGGAAAAGACCGGCGTACTTCATGCGCCGACACCAGATGCAGGCACTTGCTTGGCCCCGGTGATGTGGGTATTCTGAGCGACACTTCGGCGTCGGCCCAGCCGCCATGTCCATCCACCATCCTGTTCGGGAGGGGCACTGAAGCCGCCAAGCCAACCGAAGCGACGGTATCGAACAGGCCCATAAAGTCGAAGGTCACCTCGATAGTGCCAATACTTAACTGGCGAGCCTTGACGCCCTTGCTAGCGGTCAGTTGCGCATCGAGCTTGCATAACCAGATGAACCAGTTGGCAAACGAGCGCGCTTCGGCCGCGCCACGCGAGAAACCGAACATCGACACGAAGATATTGAGCACCTTGCCTTTATTGACGCTTTTCGCCGGCGCATCGGTTGGCACAAATGGCCGCAAATTGCTGTGCAACTTTTGCAGAGCCTGCGTGAAAGCGTTCACCAGCGCCTCTGAAGGCTGCACTTTGCTGGGCAAACTGAGCGTATTGAAGTCCTTTTTAAAGGACTTATCGTCCACCAGAGGAGCATCGGTATAATATCTGTGCACATTATTGAGTGCTTCCACCAATGCCCAGATGATGCGATTTTCTCCCTTGTAGGCAAAGGCCAGGCCACGCGCACGGTCGCTGGTGAGAGCGCTAAATCCCTCTCCCGTATCACCAACCTCGTCGAAACGTGTTCCCACTCCGGGAACGTAGGTACGAAAGTAACTCTTGTGGTATTTTGCATCCAAGTCCGGCCACGCCTCGCTGCCATGCGTATCTTTATCACCTGGAAATGCATGATACAGGCGCGCCACATTACTATGCGAATGAAAAGCCAGATCCCGTTTCATATTATTATTGGTGCCATCGAAGAAGAAACCGAAAAATAGATTCGCATCGCATGATGGGGGGAATCCCGGGGTGGGGCATTCCCTTTTCCTGACTAAATCACCTAATATTTTTAGTTCTGTCTCATCATCAAAAAACTTAGCTGAATCTGCTGGTTCATTTTTCCCAGCAGAATAAATAGTGGCCAAAAATGCAGTCATGGATGCATTCCCTCAAGGCTCTGGATGAGTTTCTTCTTATACTCAATTACATCCTTTAATTCATCAACTTCAGCAGCCGTCATCTTATGACTATTACGCTCCAATCCTTTTTCCATTGTATCTAACCATTTTTTTTCCAATTCTATTTTTGCCTTACGACGCTCGTCCCGATACTCCTTCGTCGGCACCGGATATCCCTTGATTTTCCCCGGCCACTCCGGCCGGCTCGGTCCGTAATGCGACGCCACAGCTCCCACGCTGCCATCTTCATAGACGATCAGCCAGATATCACCGCCCTTCCCATCCGGATAAGGCGGAATGCTGACCGTCTCGCGATGAAAGGTCGGGTCCGGGGACAACTGATAGACCACCACCACCTTCAAATCCGCATGCCACTTTTCCGGCACGCTGAAACAGCATATCGATCCGCCCTGCCCATATGGACGGATCGAATCGCCACCGCCGCCGCTGTTGGTATTGCCCGGATTTTCAACCGCAATATAATTGACCTCGCGCGAAGAATAATTCAACGCCTGAATACTTGCGGCCATGGCGACACCGGGTAAACATGCGGCCAGCAAGACACCTCGCCACAGCCACTGCCTGAACAAGATAATCATGACTTTGTCTCCACTGATAAGGTCGGCACATCGACAGAGGATTGCTCTGCCATCCATCGTTCAAACAATGAATCTGGCGTTTGTGCCCGAGCAGGTTCTGCGAGCCAGGACGCAAGTTGCGGCCGCGCTTGCAGACCTGGGTTTTCGAGGCCAAATATGCATACGTCCAATCGATCTGGCGGTGTTTCGAGCCGCGCATGATCGGCACAACCCAGCCAATATTCGACCAGGGCATGGGCCTGTTCTGCAGCATGGGACTCTAACAAGCGAGGGCTGGTCGCGCGCACCTGGAACAGGATACCGTCGCCTTCCGCCGCGCGCATCAGTTGAGCGCATTGCTGCTCGCTTAACGATATGCCAACCGCCGCCGGAAGCGCTTCTGCAGGCAAGGTCAAATCACCCCAGTCACCTTTGCGCGTGACATATTGCCAATGGTGTGCCGGCCCGCAAAACTGGCCCAGCTGCTGCACCGTCAAGGTCTTGAAAAGCTGCGGCAAAATGCGGGTATCGGCAAACGACAATGCCACCGTATAGTCTGCCGCATCAACGATGCACCATGGTGCCAAGCGGGCTGCCAGTTGATTCAGCGGCTCCGGCGTGACGATTAAGCTGAGTGCCGGATGACCATTGGTTTTCTCAAGCAGCCGTTCCCAAGTAAAGCGACCTGCATCGCAAAACTCAACCAGCAGCGGAGAAACTGTCAACGTTTCTTCATCAGCACATGGCGTACCTGCAAACAACGCCTCATATTGCAGGTGCCGGGCACGCTTAAGCAATGGATAACACGACTCGTCAAAAACGCCATCGATCAGCGCATAAATATGCGCCTCGGGAAACTGTCGTCGAAACGCCTGCAATCGCGTGTGCAATGACACCTTCCAGTCAGAGGGAAACATATTGATACCCACTTAGTCATGCTCCTCTAACGTTGTTTTGGCTATTCACTCTTCCACCATGGAAAAAGGAGAACCTGATTCGGCGGCGTTAAGCCTGCATCGTTTGCATATGGAACGAGAAAATCTGGGCAATGGATAAGCCAGCCGTGTCGGCCCGACAAAACTCTTCTTGCCTGCAAACACGGTGATCTTGCCAGGACACTGGATGGTGATGTTCCCACCCTCGATGGTGATGTTGGCGCCCCCCGCCGTCGACAGGCGGATGCTTTTTGCCGCCGCCCAGTCGACATGCGCGTTGGCGCTGATGACGTTGACCTCGTCGCGCGCCTGGAGCCGCAAGGTATCGCCTTGCGCCTGTGCGTCGATAATGCCTTGGGCGGCGATCAGCTGCACCCCGGCATCACCCTCCCCGGCCTTGACGGCGCCGCCCAACATGCCGATGACCTGGCCCGTGTGCAGGCGCCACTGGCCGCCGCTGCTCCATTGCGTGTCCTGCCCGCTCATCAGGACGACGCTCTCGCCATTGGCCAGTTGCAGGTCCTGCCCGGCGATCAGGCCCAGGTCAGCCCTGGCGGCAATCGCGATGATGGCGTCCTTGGTGTGCGGCAATTGTTCGTGCATGCCCGCCACGCTGGCCTGCACGGCTTTCAGGGGCGCCGCCTGCTCGTCGAGTTCGCTGGCATTCGGTGCGGTGACGCCCACATGGCTGGCGTAGGCGACCGTTTCGTGCGTTTTGGCGGCAGCACTGAAGGTGTCGCCCAGCATCACTGCCTGCTTCAATAGCGCGATGCCGCCGGCATTGTCACCGGCCGGATCGCGTTGCGACGCGTCGTGCCCGAGCAGATAGCTGGTCACCAGCAAGCCAGCCCTGGCGCGCACCGCGCCATACGCATCGGTGCGCAGCTCGGCGCCGGCGCCGCGCAGGCTGCCACGGTAATTGTCGGCACCGTGGATCAGATGCCCCAGGCTCAGTTCGCTGGCCGCATGGCTGCTTTTCAGCTGGATGCGTCCCTGCTGGTCGGTGTCGTCGAACAGCAGCTGGTTGTAACCGGCCATGCCGCCCGCCTTGCCGAACTCCTTGCTGCGGATGCCCCATTGCGCTGCTCCATTGCGGTGCGCCGCGCTGGCGCCTGCGGCACCATGCCACAAGGGACTGTTGCCGCCCGCCAGGTTGCCCTGGCCCGCTACGGCGTGATCGTGTGCCGGCTGGAAAACACCAGCGTCGTTTTGATCGCGCGCAATACCGCCCGGCGTCGCTACGGTGCCGCCCTCGCCCTGCCCGTTGTACAGCGCGCCGATGATGACGGGACGGTCGATATCGTTTTCCAGGAATTGCACCAACACTTCCTGGCCGATGCGCGGCAGGAACTGGCTGCCCATGCCGCCGCAGGCCGCGCGCTGCGCCACGCGCACCCAGCAGGTCGCGCCAGTCTCCTGCTGCCAGTGGAAACGGATGCGCACCCGGCCCAGCCTGTCGCAGTAAATTTCATCGGCGCCGCTGGCCGCGTCATTGCCATCGGCGCCGACGACGATGGCGCTCTGGCTGCCCAGGGCGGTCGGCGTGGCGTGCTGGCGCGCATCGTTGCTGTCATGCACCGGACGCCACGGCGTGCTTGCGGTGATCATCTCGATGCAGTTGGCGTAACCGCTGGTTTGCGCCTGGGCGATCGCGGCGGCGACATCGGGAAACCCTGCGCCCCACTCTGCCACGGTTTCTTCCAGCAATTCCGGTATCGGGCCGAACAGTTCCGCCAGCCCCTCCAGCGCAGGCGCCGGCAGGTTGTTGACGCCGATGCTGGCCACGCGCAGCACGACATATTCGGACGCGGCACCATCGGCTGGCGTCAATGGTCCCTGCGTCAGGCTAAAGCGCGTGCCGGCGCGCAGGGTGCGCACGGTCGAACGCGCCTGCCACAACTGGGCGCGCGCTTCATGGGCTTGCATCTGCAACTGCGCGTAGCGCTGCGCCTGGGCGGCGCTGGCGTACCAGTACTGGCCCGGTGTGTCGTAGCTTTCCAGCACCGGCGCGTTCTTGCCGCCAAGCGCGATGTTGGCCGGCACGCTGGCGGCCACGGCCTTTTTCGCCTTGTAGTCATAGCTGAGCACGCTGCTCAGGCCCACCTGCAGGCTGCGCCGCGCACTCAAGGCTTGTACGCTGTCGCTAGGCTCGCCGACGCGCGCGCCATGAAAGCGCAGCCCGTCCGCCTGCGCGCTGCTGGCGTCTTCGGGCGTGGCGCAGGGCTGACTGCTATCGGCAAACAGGACCAGTGTGTGCGCCTCGAAGCGCCAGGCGATACCCTCTTCCGTCAGCAGGCGGCGGATAAAATCGAAATCCGATTCGCGGTACTGGCAGCAATAGCTGCGTTCGCCCGCGTCCTGCATGAAAGATGCGACCTCGTCGCTCCAGCGCCACAGCGCATATGGCGCATACGCCTGCAATACCTCGTCGATGATGGCGCTCACGCTCCGATCTTGCCAGACGCGGCTGTTACGCACCTGCGTCAGCAGAAACAACCAAGGCGTGATGCGCAGCCGGTAGCGCGCCAGGCCGCCATTGCTGCCCAGCATGGCCGCTTCGCTGACATAGCCGGAAAACTGCGTGCGCGTGCCGTCCGCCAGGCTGATATGCAGGCTGGCCGGCTGTCCCAGCAGGGACGCCAGCGCAACATGGGCGCTGGTGGACAAGGCGATGATGTCGCGCGCGCCGACCTCCTGCAGCCGTTCGTCGGCGGCAAAGGCTTCGACCAGCAAGCCGCTGTCCTGGCCATCGTCACCGATAGCCAATGCATACAGGCGGGCCGCGCCGTTGAAGGCGGCCACTGCGCTAACGATATCTTGTGTCAAAAGATGCTCTTCATCTGGAGTGTGGCATCGCACATTGCTTATCAGAACAGTGTGCAAAATAAACAAGTCCAGGCAATTATGCGCGAGTTCTCAAAAAAGCAAGATTCAATTGAGCAAGTAGCGCACGGGGAAGACAATAGTCGATGCTTGATGCAACGGATTCGGTACAATACTCCGGCAAGCCCATTCACTCTTTCCCGTGCAGCCATGAACCAACTCGAACAACTGAAGCAATTTACTACCGTGGTGGCCGACACCGGCGACTTCCAATCGATCCAGGCTTACACGCCGCGCGATGCGACGACGAATCCGTCGCTGATCCTGAAGGCCGTGCAAAAGGATGAATACAAGCCGCTGCTGGAAAAGGCCGTGCGCGACCATCCGAACGCCTCCACAGCCGAAATCATCGACCGCCTGCTGATCGCGTTTGGCGTGGAAATCCTGCAAACCATCCCCGGCCGCGTCTCCACCGAAGTCGATGCGCGCCTGTCGTTCGACACGGAAGGTACTGTCGCCAAGGGCCGCGACCTGATCGCCCTGTATTCGAACGCCGGCATTCCACGCGAGCGCGTGCTGATCAAGATCGCTTCCACCTGGGAAGGCATCCGCGCCGCCGCCATCCTGGAAAAGGAAGGCATCCGCTGCAACATGACCCTGCTGTTCTCGCTGGCCCAGGCCATCGCCTGCGCCGAAGCGGGCGCGCAGCTCATTTCTCCGTTCGTCGGCCGCATCTACGACTGGTACAAGAAATCGACGGGTATCGACTACATGGGCGCGGAAGATCCGGGCGTGCAATCGGTCCGCCGCATCTACAACTACTACCGCAAGTTCGGCTACAAGACCGAGGTGATGGGCGCGAGCTTCCGCAACACGTCGCAAATCCTCGAACTGGCCGGCTGCGACCTGCTCACCATCAGCCCCGACCTGCTGCAAAAGCTGGCCGACAGCGATGCGCCGGTGGAGCGCAAGCTGAGCGCCGAAGCGGCGCCATCGACCAACATCGTGCAAATGTCGCTGAACGAGGAAGCCTTCCGCTTCATGATGAATGAAGACGCGATGGCGACGGAAAAACTGGCTGAAGGCATCCGCGCCTTCTGCGTCGATTCCGGCAAGCTGAAACAGATGATCTCGGCACTGCGCTAAGAGCCTATCCCGGTAGGGAGCGTCTTCTGCTGGCAGCACATCAGGAGCGCGGACAAGGCGTGAGGAGGACGCGTGGCGAGCCACGCGACGACGATCAACGCAGTCCCCGCTTCTGAGGCGCGCCAGCGGGGGATGTATTCATCTACCGGGATAGGCTCTAGGCACGACGTACATAAAAAAAGCGGCGCCCGTGCAATGCACGGCGCCGCTTTTTTCATGCCCGCGTGATCAGGAACAGCGGAAGGTGGCCACGCCCTGGTAATTGGCGCCATTGGCCAGCTGCGCCTTGTAAGCGGCGATCAGCAGATAGCGGCCAGCGCCGCCGTCGCCCAGCATCAGCTGCGCGCCCGTGCCATTCGACAGGTAGCCGCCGGTGATGCTGCTCGACGCGGCCGAAGCCATGCTGGTAGCAGCACTCACCTTGCCCGTGCTGCCACCCGCGCTGGCATCGATGGACAGCGCCACCTTGGCGCCGGAAGCATCGAACGATACGCTGGCGGTGCCGCTGGCCGTGCCGAAGTAAGCGGTCGACGAGACGCTGCTGCCGCCCGTATAGCTTGGCGCAGTGAACGCACCGGCATCGCAGGTCAACGTGCCAGTCGCTGGCAGTGCGGCGAGCACGTTATAGGCGACATAATGCGCACTGGCATTATTGCCGGTCAAGGTCGTGGCGCCGGAAATATTGCTGAACGCGCCCTTGAACCAGCGGCCCTGCGCGAAGGCGGCGTCGCCGCTGATGTCACGCGTCACGGACGGATTGCCCGTCAGGACGATGCTGCCGATAGTGCTCAAAGCACCGGAGGCATCCTGCACCAGCGTGCTGGCCTTGCCATTGCTCTGCAAGCCGATCGACGTAAAGACGAAACGGCTGTTGTCGCCATTGACGAAACGGGCGCTGACGGAGCCCGTGTCTTCGCCGGTGGCGGTCGGCGTGACAGGCACCACTGGCGGGGTAACAGGTACTACGGGCGTCACGGGTGGATTCACGGCGACCACCGGGTCAGCTGGGGAGGACGAGCCGCCACCGCCGCAGGCAACGAGAGAGCCAGCGATGAGGGTCAAAACAAAAGCGTGATTCAATTGCATACGATTCCAATAAAAAAGCAGGGCATAAGGAATCCTTGGCACATGCCAAAAATTCAACGTCCAATATTATGCAACATTTCTCAAGAGAATGGTTGCCTTAAAGAAATTTACTAATACTAACAATGTGACTATAACGAGCGCGACTGTTTCGTGACGCCACGCTGGCGGTAAAATAGCTGGCCACAGGCCGTCAACGACTACTCATGCAATCACCGATCACCATCCGCCTGGGCCGCCGCGCCCGGGCGCGCATCGCCGACAACGGCTTGCGCGCGCTTGACGTCGCCATCGTCCCTGCTGCCGCAGGCGGGCCAAAAGGCTTGATCCTGCACCAGCTCGATTGCTGGCTGTTCGGCGACTTCCTGGCCCAGGCGCCGCGCCCGCGCCATTTCATCGGCGCCTCGATCGGCGCCTGGCGCATGGCCGCCGCCGTGTTCCCGGACCCGGTGGCCGCGCAGCGCCGCCTGGTGCGCGAATACGTGGGCCAGCGCTATCCCGACAAGCCCGATGCGGCGCACGTCAGCCGCACCTGCCGCGCCCTGCTCGATGCGGTCCTCGATGGCCAGGATGCGCAGCTGCTGCGGCACGAGCGCCATAGCCTGTCGGTGCTGGCCGTGCGCGGCATCGGCGCGCTGGCGCAGCCGGGCAAATGGCGCGACCGGCGCGGCTTCCTGCTGGCCGCCGCCGGCAATGCCGTGGCACGGGCGCACTTGGCCGCCTCGCTGGAACGCGCGGTGTTCCATGCGGGGCCGGACGGCGCCAGCTGGCTGCGCTCGCGCTTCGACGCCTTTCATTCGCATTTCGTGCCCCTGGCGCAAGAGAACCTGCGCGACGCGCTGCTGGCCTCCGGCTCCATCCCGCTGGTGCTCGACGCCGTGACGGACATCGCCGGCGCGCCGCCCGGGCGCTATTGGGACGGCGGCCTGGTCGACTACCATCTGCACCTGCCTTACCAGCGCGAACCGGACCTGGTGCTGTACCCGCATTTTGCCGACCATATCGTGCCGGGCTGGCTGGACAAGGCCATGCCCTGGCGCCGCGCGCGCAGCGGCGATAGCGCACTCGACAACATGATCCTCGTCTCGCCCTCGCCCGCCTTCGTGGCCAGCTTGCCGAATGGCAAACTGCCGGACCGGCGCGACTTCCCCCATTACGGGCAGGACCACGCGGCGCGCATGCGCGACTGGCGCCGCGCCATCGCGGAAAGCGAGCGCATGGCGGCGGCCTTCGCCCGCTGGGCCGAGCAGCCGGACCTGCGCCAGGCGCTCGACCTGTAGCAAGGGCGAGACTGCAACACGCGCAAAGACAAGCGCGCTTTTCCCTCGCCTATTGGTCACTTATCAGTGCATACTATGTCGCACAGGCAACCTTCAATCCCTCTGCGACAGGAGTTTCGACCATGCACGCCCTCTCCCACCTTCGTATCGGCACGCGCCTGGCTGCAGGCTTCGCGCTGGTGCTGCTGCTGTCCGTGATCTCCACCTCGTACGCGCTGTACAGCGCCCATGTGAATGCCGAAGCAACGCGGCAAATGATGGAAAAACCGCTGGCCAAGGAACGCCTGGTATCGGACTGGTACGTGCTGATCTACTCGGCCATCGCGCGTACCTCGATGATCGCCAAAAGCACGGATGAAACCTTGTCGAGCGTGTTTGCCGACACCATCGCCGACAGCACGAAACAGGGCAGCGAACTGCTGAAGAAGATCGAGGCGCTGCTCGACAGCAATGAAGAAAAAGCCATCTTCAAGTCGTCCATCGCCGAACGCGTCAAGTACCAGGATGCCAAGACCCTGGTAATGAATGCGCGCAAGGCCGGCAACGCGGCGCAGGCGGAAAGCGCCTACCGCGACAGCTTCGCGCCGGCCGCCGCCAAATACCAGAACAACGTCAAGGCCCTGCTGTCGCAGCAGCGCCAGGCCATCGACGCCACGGCGCAAGCGATCGAGGAAGCCAACGGGCGCAGCTTCACCCTGCTGCTGACCTTGTGCGCGCTGGTGGTGGCGCTGGGCAGCGTCTGTGCCTGGCTGATCACGCGCTCGATCACTCAGCCATTGAAGGCCGCCGTGAAGGTGGCTGAAACGGTGGCCGACGGCGACTTGCGCACGCATTTCGGCACGCCCGCCAGCGATGAAATCGGCGACCTGATGCGCGCGCTGCACGGCATGAACGAAGCGCTGCGCAAGGTGGTGTCGGAAGTGCAGACGGGCACCAATGCGATTGCCACGGCCTCCGGCGAAATCGCCGCCGGCAACCAGGATCTGTCGGCGCGCACGGAACAGCAAGCCAGTTCGCTGGAAGAAACGGCGTCGTCGATGGAGGAATTGACCAGCACCGTCAAGCAGAATGCGGACAATGCGCGCCAGGCCAACCAGATGGCGGTGGCCGCTTCCGGCGTGGCCGAACGGGGCGGCAGCATCGTCAGCCAGGTGGTCGACACGATGGGTGCCATCGATACGGCATCGACGAAAATCGTCGACATCATCGGCGTCATCGACGGCATCGCCTTCCAGACGAATATCCTGGCCTTGAACGCGGCCGTCGAAGCGGCGCGCGCCGGCGAGCAGGGGCGCGGCTTTGCCGTCGTCGCCACGGAAGTGCGCAGCCTGGCGCAACGCTCGGCCGCGGCGGCGCGCGAAATCAAGACCCTGATCGGCGACTCGGTGGAACAGGTCAACAATGGCACGCGGCTGGTACATCAGGCCGGCAGCACCATGAACGAAGTGGTCGACAGCGTACGCCGCGTCACCGACATCATGGCCGAGATCACCGCCGCCAGCGCCGAGCAGAGCATGGGCATCGACCAGGTCAACCAGGCCATCGCGCAGATGGACCAGGTGACGCAGCAAAATGCGGCCCTGGTGGAGGAAGCGGCGGCAGCGGCCGAAAGCATGCAGGACCAGGCCGCGCGCCTGGCGCAGGTGGCGGCCGGCTTCCAGCTCGAACACATGGCGACAAAGGCGCCGGTACGCAGCGCGCGGCCGGCACCCACCCAGCAGGCCAAGCCGGCGGCCAGGAGTGCCGCCAAGCAGCCAGCCATCGCGGCCAGGAGCGCGCCTGCTGCGCGCAAGCCCCAGGCGCAGGTGGCTGGCGAGCAGGATTGGGAAGAGTTTTAAGACTGGCAACAGGGCCAGTCAAAAGGGTTTGACAGCGCCGTGGCGCGCGAGGATACTTGTTTCAGGTGGCAGGGTGCACCACCGGCAGCAATACGTGTTGCGCCTGACATCGTTCTGCGGGAGCACGAACATGAAATGTATCCGCCGCGTCAGCGCACAACTGCGCCTGGGCCTCCTGTCCCCCTTGCTGCTGTGTGCAGCCCTTGCCGGCTGCGCCACGGCACCCGCCACCCCGCCTCCGCCCGACCTTTTCAACGATGCCAGCTTTGCCGCGCCGGCCGTGCCGGTCGACCCGCGGCAGGCGTTTGCCATGAGCGACGCCATGCGGCAGTACGTGCGCGTCGATATCGCGCGCGAGGGGCGCAGCAAGAATCCCCGCCGCGCGCTGGCCGATGCCCTGCGCAACAGGGCCGGGCTGCAGCTTGAATATGATGCCGCCATGACGCGCACGGCGGCACAGGCGTTCGATGCGCGCAGCGGCAATTGCCTGTCACTGGTGCTGATGACGGCCGCGCTGGCCAAGGAAATGGGACTCAATGTGCACTACCAGCTGGTTCTGGGAGAAGAGAGCTGGAGCCGCAGCGGCGGCATGTATTTCGTCGCCGGCCACGTCAACCTCGCGCTGGAACGCCGTGCCGCCGGCAATACCGTCGGCTACGAGGCCGACGCCATCATGCTCATCGACTTCCTGCCTGGCGAAGACCTTGCAGGCCAGCGCACGCTGCAAATCAGCGAGGCGACCATCCTGGCCATGTACCTCAACAATCGCGCCGCCGAAACCATGGCCAGCGGCGAGCTCGATCAAGCCTACTGGTATGCGCGCGCCGCCATCCTGCAAGATCCCACGTTTGCGGGCGCCTTCAATACGCTGGGCATCATCCAGCTGCGCCACGGCGACATCGAGCCGGCGCGGCGCACGCTCGCTTACGCACTGGAACGCTCGCCATCGAATACCGTGCTGCTGTCGAACCTGGCGCAGGCACTCGACGGCCTGGGACGCGCGAACGAAGCGCAGCTGCTACGGCGCAAATTGCTGGCCTTGCAGCCGGAACCTCCGTTCCACTTCTTCAACCTGGGCCAGCGCGCCATGGAAATGGCCGACTACCAGGAAGCGGCGCGCCTGTTCAAGCGCGAGATCGCGCGCGATCCCTACTACCATGAATTCCACTTCTGGCTGGCGCAGGCGTATGCGCGCATGGGACAACTCTCGCAGGCGGGCCGGCAGCTGGAACTGGCGATGGACAACAGCACCACGCGCAGCGAGCACGGGCTGTACGCGGCCAAGCTGCAGCGCCTGCGCGCCGCCACCGCGCACTAGCGCATCAGACCGCGTCAGTCTTCCAGGAACATCTGCTGCAGGTCGTTCAGGAAGCACAACCCCCGCTCCGTCGGGCGGATGACCTGGTGGTCGCGGTACAGCAAGCCTTTCGTTTCGGCCGCGTTCAGCGGCTGCTCGATGGCGTTGATGGCCAGGCCCGTGCGCTCGGCGAACAGGTTCGGTGTAAAGCCCTGCGTCAGGCGCAGGGTATTCAACATGAACTCGAAACCCATTTCCTCGCGCGCCAGCTCGCGCTCTTCCTGCACCGGCTTACCGGCCAGTACCGCGTCCATGTAGGCGCGCGGCTGCTTGTAGCGGGCCTGGCGCAGCACGCGGTGCGGGAACGAAATCTTCGAGTGGGCGCCCGCGCCGATGCCCAGGTAGTCGCCGAATTCCCAGTAATTGCGGTTGTGCTTGGCCTGGCGGCCCGGCTGCGCATAGGCCGACACTTCGTAGCGGCCGTAACCGGCCTGCGCGGCGCGCGCGGCCACCATGTCGGCGATATCGGCGCTCTCGTCGTCGTCCGGCAGCACGGGCGGATACTTGGCGAACAGCGTATTGGGTTCGAGCGTCAGGTGGTACAGCGACAAGTGCGGCGGCGCGAACGACAGCGCCGTTTCCAGGTCCTGCTGCGCCTCGGCCAGGGTTTGCGTGGGCAGCGCGTACATCAGGTCGAGGTTGAAATTGTCGAAATTGGCGTGCGCGATGTCCACCGCGCGGCGCGCCTCGTTGTCGTCGTGGATACGCCCCAGCGCCTGCAGGTGGCGGCCATTGAAGCTCTGGATGCCGATCGACAGGCGGTTGATGCCGCTGGCCCGGTAGGACTTGAATTTTTCCGCCTCAAAGGTACCCGGATTGGCTTCCATGGTGATTTCGCAGTCGGGTTCCAATGGCAGCAAGGTGCGCACGTCCGACATCAGCCGGTCCAGGCCCGCCGCCGACATCAGGCTGGGCGTGCCGCCGCCGATGAAGATGGTGTGGATCTTGCGGCCCCAGATCAGCGGCAGCGCCATTTCCAGGTCCAACCGCAGGGCCGCCAGGTATTCCCCTTCCGGCAAGTCGCCGCGCACCTCGTGCGAATTGAAATCGCAGTACGGGCATTTTTTCACGCACCACGGGAAATGGATGTACAGCGACAGCGGCGGCAGTGCCGTCAGGTTCAGCGCGCCCGGCTGCAGGTATTTCAGGGCCGCCCCGGCCGCGCCGGAAATGCCTTCCTGCGGCGCGGGCGAGGCTCCGGGTTTCGCTGCGGATTTGGCAACGGCGCCCACCAGTTTGATCGGGATCATCGCAGTTTTTCCACCAGCGCGCGCAGGGCCTGGCCACGGTGCGACAGCGCGTTCTTTTCATCGGACGTCAATTCGGCCGCGCACTTGCCCAGCGCGGGGAGGAAGAAATGCGGATCGTAGCCGAAGCCGCCGTTGCCGCGCGGCGTAGCAATCATCTCGCCATTCCAGCGGCCGTCGGCGATCACCGGCTGCGGGTCGTCCGCATGGCGCACGTACACCAGCACGCAGTAGTAGTACGCGGACTTGTCGGCATGCGCTTCCAGGTCGGCGATCAGCTTGGCGCTGTTGGCCGCATCCGATTTCGGCTCGCCCGCATAGCGGGCCGAATACACGCCCGGCGCGCCACCGAGCGCATTGACGCATACGCCCGAATCGTCGGCCAGCGCCGGCAAGCCCGTCAGGCGCGACGCATGGCGCGCCTTTTGCAGGGCGTTTTCAACGAAGGTGTGGAATGGTTCGTCGCTTTCCGGCACGGCGTACTCGCCCTGGGCGTGGACGGAAAAACCGATGGTCGAGAGCAGCTCGTTGAATTCCTTGAGCTTGCCGGCGTTGTTGGAGGCGAGGATGAGGCGTTGGGTCATGTCAGTAGTCCGGTTGAAGTGCCGACATTGTAAACCTTTTGCGCTCCCCTCACCCTGGCCTGCCGCTGCCGCAAAAAGCGGCAGCTGTGGGTTTCTTGCCCGGCGTGGCGGGCAACAGGATGTAAATCTATGTAAAGATCAGATCCCCAATGCCTGCTTCTGCAGGGCGATGAGGTCGGCGATGCCGCCCTGCGCCAGGTCCAGCAAGCGGTTCATGCCGGCGCGGTCGAACGCGGCGCCTTCGGCCGTGCCCTGCACTTCGATGAAGTGGCCCGCTTCCGTCATGACCACGTTCATGTCCGTGTCGCAGCCCGAGTCTTCCACGTAGTCCAGGTCCAGCACCGGCATGCCCTGGTAGACGCCGACCGAGATGGCGGCGACAAAGCTTTTCACGGGAATGGCGGCAATCGCGCCGCGTGCCTGCAACTGGGAAAACGCGTCATACGCGGCCACCATGGCGCCCGTGATCGAGGCCGTGCGGGTGCCGCCATCGGCCTGGATGACGTCGCAATCGAGGTGCAGGGTGCGTTCGCCGAACGCCTGCAAATCAAAGGCGGCGCGCAGCGAGCGGCCGATCAGGCGCTGGATTTCCTGCGTGCGGCCGGACTGCTTGCCGCGCGCCGCTTCGCGGTCCATGCGCGTGTGCGTCGAGCGCGGCAGCATGCCGTACTCGGCCGTCAACCAGCCCTGGCCCTTGCCTTTCAGGAAACCCGGCACCTTGTCTTCGATGCTGGCGGTGCAGATGACCTTGGTGTCGCCGCACTCGATCAGCACCGAGCCTTCGGCATGCTTGGTGTACTGGCGGGTGATGCGGATGGCGCGCAGCGCGTCGACGGCGCGGCCGCTCGGGCGGGATTCAAATGTCATGGGATGTCCTGTGTGATTGGGGTTGCGGCAGCGATTTTACCACCGCGCGCCCGTCTATTTGCAGTCATGCAACAGCGCAAGACGCAATGGCAGGCGGCGCACACATGATCCCTACAATCCTGCCCCGCCAAACACAATTTTCTTTACAATGCCGTAAAACGCACACTATTCAGCAATTTTCAGGCCATCGTGCTCTTCGGTCCTGTTTTGCGGCGCGGGCGGTATTGCCTGCGCTGGCTGATTAAGTGTATAAGTGACTGTATACAAGATCAAATCGGGGAATCCTTTGAGCATTTCAAGCATGACAGGCTACGCGGTTGCCACCAGCGAAGGTGCTGCAGGCACACTGACAATTGAAATCAAGAGCGTCAACTCGCGCTTTCTCGACCTGCAATTCCGGATCAACGACGATCTGCGGGCCCTGGAGCCAGACTTGCGCGCCGCTGTCATGTCCGCCATCACGCGCGGCAAAGTCGAGGTACGCCTGAGCTTTGGCCGCAAGGCCGCGACGGCAGGCACGCAGGCCCTGAACCTGCCCCTGCTGGCCGAACTGGCGCGCCTGCAAAACGAAGTAGGCCAGCATTTTGTCTCCGCCCCCGTCATGACGGTGGCCGAACTGTTGCGCTGGCCTGGCATCATCGAAGAAGCGCAAGTGGGGCAAGAGTCCCTGCAGGCGGACGTGGGCGCGCTGACCAAGCGCACCGTGGCGGCCTTCGTCGACAGCCGCAAGCGCGAAGGCGCGGCGCTCGAAGCGGTGCTGGTGTCGCGCATCGAAGCGATGGAAGCCATCGTCAAGCGCATCACGCCATTGATACCGCAAGTGGTGGCGGCCTTCCAGCAAAAAGCCATCGAACGCATGCAGGATGCGCTGGGCCTGGCCAGCCAGGGCTCGAATTCGGCCCTGTCGCGCCAGGACGCCATGGAACGCATCCGCCAGGAAGTCATCCTGTACGGCATCCGCATCGACGTGTCGGAAGAACTGGCACGCCTGTCGGCCCACCTGGGCGAAACGCGCCACATCCTCACCAAGGGCGGGCAAGTAGGCAAGCGCCTCGACTTCATGATGCAGGAACTGAATCGCGAAGCCAATACGCTGGGAGCCAAGGCGTCCGTCAAGGAACTGGCCGACGCCTCGATGGACTTGAAGCTGCTGATCGAGCAGATGCGCGAACAAGTGCAGAACCTGGAGTAAGCCATGGCCACGCCACGCACAGGGACATTTGCCGCCTTGCTGGCGCTGCTGGCGGCCGGAGCGCAGGCGCAAACGGCGCAGTTGCCGTCGCCATATGCGATCGAAAGCTGCACGGCCGGCTGTTTTACCCTCAAGGAGCGCGGCGCATCCATCTACACGGGCGCCGATGCCGCCTCCTACCGCATCTGCTCGCGCAGCAGCCTGGGCGCGGAAGTGTCGGTCGACAGCACGGTCGTGCGCATCAGCAACCGCGACTGTACAGATGTGAATGGCCGGGCCATCGTCCTGAACACAGGCGAAATCACGCTGGGACGGCTGCCCCGCTGAAACGCCCCGGCCAGCTTGATTTTTTACCATGTCGCCAGCGGGGGCTGGCCCGCCGCCTTGCCTCTTGGTAAAATACCGGATTGGGCGGCGCCCGTGCAAGCGCAAACGCCGCCATCACACGCATATGGAAAGATCCGCATGAGCCACCCTACCGCCTTCTCCGGCAGCCTGTTCGTGGTCGCCGCGCCATCGGGCGCCGGCAAATCGACACTGGTCAATGCATTGCTGGCGCAAGAGCCCGGCATCAAATTGTCGATCTCGACCACCACGCGCGCGCCCCGTCCGGGCGAGCAGCACGGCCGCGAGTATTATTTCACGACGGCGGAAGACTTTGTCGCGCGCGCCGACCAGGGCGAATTCCTGGAATGGGCGGAAGTCCATGGCAATTACTACGGCACCTCGCGCATCATGGTGGAACAGCAAATGGCCGCCGGCACCGACATCCTGCTGGAAATCGACTGGCAAGGTGCGCGCCAGGTGCGCAAGCAATTCCCCCGTGCGGCCGGCATTTTCATCCTGCCGCCATCGATCGATGCGCTGGAAGAACGCTTGAACAAGCGCGGCCAGGACGAGCCGCACGTGATCACGCGCCGCCTGCTGGCGGCTGGCGGCGAAATCGCACACGCTCCCGAGTTCGAGTATGTTATTATCAATGAAGAGTTTACGGTCGCTTTGTCCGAACTGAGCGCGATCGTGAGAGCGGCCCGTTGCCGGTTTGCGCAACAAGCGGCCCGCAACGCATCGCTATTCGCCCAGCTGGGCCTGCACGCAGAGTAATTAGTCTGCACGCCAGTTCACACAGCGCCCCGCACCACGCATAAAATTTAGGAGTTACTATGGCCCGTATCACAATCGAAGATTGCCTGAAGCAGATCCCTAACCGTTTTCAGCTGACCCTGGCTGCGACTTATCGCGCACGTCAGTTGTTGCAAGGCCACACCCCAAAGGTGGAAGCCAAGGACAAGCCTACCGTTGTCGCACTGCGTGAAATCGCTGCCGGTAAAGTCGGCATCGAAATGCTGAAAAAGGTCCCGATGTAGTGGGAAGCCGCGTGCCGGAACAGTGCTGACCCCTGGTTCTACCGTATCCTTTATTCACACTGTGAAGCAACGCGACGTTTTATGAGTCTGACCCCAGCCGACACGACTTCCGCAGCACTGCCGCCCCTGGCCTCGCGCCAGGCGGCAAAATCGCAGGGCGCTTCCGCGCCCGGCACCGGCACGTCCGGCAGCAACACCCCCGCAGCACCGCCAGCGCCCGCCTTGGGCGTGGCCTCCGTCAGCCACCTGGCCGACAAGCTGGCCGAATACCTTTCCCCTGCCGACCTGAAAAAAGTCAAGGAAGCCTACCGCTTCTCCGACGAAATGCACCTGGGCCAGATGCGCCGCTCGGGCGAGCCGTATATCTCGCATCCGATCGCCGTCGCCGAAATCTGCGCCGACTGGAAGCTCGACGCGCAAGCCATCATGGCCGCCCTGCTGCATGACGTGATGGAAGACCAGGACGTCAAGAAGGATGAATTGATCGAGCGCTTCGGCGCACCCGTGGCGCACTTGGTCGACGGCCTGTCGAAGCTGGAAAAGATCGAATTCCAGAGCCAGATCGAAGCGCAGGCGGAAAACTTCCGCAAGATGCTGCTGGCCATGGCGTCCGACGTGCGCGTGATCCTGATCAAGCTGGCCGACCGCCTGCACAATATGCGCACGCTGGATTTCATGACGGCGGCAAAAAAGCGCCGCATCGCCAGCGAGACCATGGAAGTGTACGTGCCGATCGCGCATCGCCTCGGCCTGAACAATATTTACCACGAGCTGCAGGACCTGTCGTTCTCGCACCTGTACCCGATGCGCTACCGCACCTTGGCGAAAGCCGTCAAGGCGGCGCGCGGCAACCGGCGCGAAGTGGTCAACAAGATCATGGAAGCGGTGAAAAGCACCTTGTCCATGGCCGAGCTCGAGGCCGACGTCACGGGCCGCGAAAAGACCCTGTACGACATCTATAAGAAGATGCGCAGCAAGCATTTGTCGTTCTCGCAAGTGCTGGACGTATACGGCTTCCGCGTGGTGGTCGGCAGCTTTGCCGACTGTTACGTGACCCTGGGCACCCTGCACAGCCTGTACAAGCCCATGCCGGGCAAGTTCAAGGATTACATCGCGATCCGCAAACTGAACGGCTACCAGTCGCTGCACACGACCGTCATCGGTCCCTACGGCACGCCCGTCGAATTCCAGATCCGCACCCAGGAAATGCACCGCACGGCCGAATCCGGCGTAGCGGCACACTGGCTGTACAAGAGCGGCGAATCGAACCCGTCCGATCTGCAGCAGCGCACCCATGCGTGGCTGCAATCCTTGCTCGACATCCAGCAGCAGACGGGCGACTCGGCCGAATTCCTCGAACACGTCAAGGTCGACCTGTTCCCCGATTCCGTCTACGTATTTACGCCGAAGTCGAAGATCATCGCCCTGCCGCGCGGCGCCACGGCCATCGACTTCGCCTACTCGATCCATACGGGCATCGGCGACCAGACCGTGGCCGTCAAGATCAACAACGAAACCTCGCCCCTGCGCACCGAGCTGCACAATGGCGACATTGTCGAGATCATCACCGATTCTTCGTCGCGCCCCAGCCCGACCTGGCTGTCATTCGTGCGTACAGGCAAGGCCCGTTCGGCCATCCGCCACCATTTGCGCACGATCAACCTGCCCGAATCGATCGCCCTGGGCCAGCAATTGCTGTCGCAGGCGCTGCACACCCTGAACATCGACGCCGACCTGCCAGCGCCATTGATCGAACGCCTGCTCAACGAATCGAGCGCCAATTCCATGGACGAGTTGTACGCGGACATCGGCATCGGCAAGCGCATGGCCACCCTGGTGGCGCGCCATATCTTCGGCCTGATCGGCGGCGAAGCGGCAAGCATGCCGGTGGAACACAATAGCGGCAGCGAGCTCGACCCCGTCACCATCTGTGGCAGCGAAGGCGTTTCGGTACAGCTGGCGCCATGCTGCCTGCCGATCCCGGGCGACCAGATCATCGGCCAGCTGCGCCGCGACCAGGGGCTGCTGGTACACACGAGCGACTGCTCGCAAGCGAAGCGCCAGCGCGCCAAGGAACCGGACCGCTGGATCGCCGTGCGCTGGGGAACCGAACTGAACCGTCGCTTCGACTGCCGCATCAAGGTGCTGATCAACAGCGAACGGGGCATCCTCGCCCGCGTGGCCGCCGAAATCGGCGAGTCCGACGCCAACATCATCTATGTCGGTATGGACGAAGACAAGGACAACGTCCTCGACCAGCTGCGGTTCACCGTGCAAGTCAAGGACAGGGTCCACCTGGCCGCCCTGCTGCGCAATGTGCGCCGCGTCGCCGGGGTCAATAGGATATTGCGCGAACGCAACTAGAAAACGGCTGGCCAGATTCTCTGCCCAGCCGTTTTTTCATGCGGAACACATCAATTCAAGTCTCCCCAGGCGCCGGATACGTCACTTCCAGCAACTCCAGTTCCTGCTCGCCCAGCGGCGTGGTGAGGGTGATCACGTCGCCTTCGCGCGCCTTGGTGATGGTGCGGGCCATGGGCGAGACCCAGCTGATCTTGCCGTTCAGGGGGTCGAATTCATCGATGCCGACGATGGTGATGGTGTGCGTTTCGCCGTCGCTGGTGCGGTAAGTTACCGTGGCGCCGAAAAACACCTGGTCGTTGCCATGGTGCACGCTGGGGTCGACGATGGCGGCCAGGTCCATGCGCTTGGTCAGGAAGCGGATGCGGCGGTCGATTTCGCGCAGGCGCCGCTTGCCGTAGATATAGTCGCCATTTTCCGAACGGTCGCCATTCGACGCCGCCCAATGGACGATGCGCACGACTTCCGGACGGTCGACGTCGATCAGCTGCAGCAGCTCATCCTTGATGCGCTGGTAACCGGCCGGCGTGATGTAGTTCTTGGCGCCGGCGGGAATGGCCAGCGCCAGCGCGGCCGCTTCTTCATCGTCGTCGTTGTCGGATTCTTTTACAAAGGCTTTATTCATCTGCCTATTGTAGCCCCGCCAGGGACCCGCAGGCACACGGGATGCGGGGGCAGACGGGCTTTTTTGACGTATCATCGTGGCAATCGCGGCAAACCTGCGCCGCACACGGAGACGGATGAAAAAATTCTACAGAGTCAGGCGCTGGCTGTTCGCGCCGCTGGTCTACCTGGCCGCCATCTTCCTGCTGATCGAGGAATGGCTGTGGGCGACGGGCGCGCGCATCATGCAGGTGGTGGCGCAATTTCCGCCCCTGCATGCACTGGAAGCGTGGATCAGGCGCCTGCCGCCGTACTGGGCGCTGGCCATCTTCGTGCTGCCAGCCGTGCTGCTGTTTCCCGTCAAGCTGCTGGCCCTGCTGGCGATCGCGCGCGGCCATGCGTTTTCCGGCATCGGCGTGATCGTCATCGCCAAGCTGGGTGGTGCGGCCGCCGTGGCCCGCCTGTACAGCCTGACGCGCCCCACTCTGCTGACCTTGCCGTGGTTTGCGCGCTGGCATGGCCTGTTCATGGAAACCAAGGACCGCTGGATCGCCCGCCTGCGCGCCACGCGTCCGTGGCGCAGGATCAGCCGCCTGTCGGCCGCGCTGGGCCGCGCCCGCCGTGCTTGGTGGCAACGCTTGCGCAAGGGCACGCCAGGCCGGCATAATTCCCGCCCAGCCAGAGTGCTGCGCCGCTTCGCCGCCTTCTGGCGCGCCCGCCGCTGATGAAGAAAGACGACTCCATGCACGACACTCTCCAGCTGGCCCCCGCCATGCGCGCGGCGGCGCCGGAAATCTACCTGTACGACTCTGCCAGCTTGCAATTGCTCGATGCCAACGACGCCGCCTGCGACAACTTGCAGTACACGCGCCAGGAATTGCTGGCGATGACGCCGTTCACGCTGGCGCCGCAGCTGGACGCGCAGCACTTGGCCGCCGTGCTGGCGGCACTGGACGACAGCATCGGCGCGCAAGCCCGGCTGCATGTACAGCAGCGCCGCCGCGATGGCAGCCTGTATTCGCTCAGCCTGCAACTGTCGCGCGCCAGCCGCCAGGGACGCGCCCTGCTCCTGGCAGAGGGCGAAGACTTGCACACGCCGCAGGCGACGGCCGCCGCCCTGGCGCAGGTGCAGTCGCGCTTCAACGCCATCGTCTCGAATACGCCTGGCCTCGTGTACCAGTTCTGCCTGCATGCGGATGGCCGTGCATCCTTTGCCTACCTGAGCGACGGTTGCCAGGCCCTGCTGGGCCTGGGGCCGGCACAGCTGCATGCGCGTCCGGAACTGTTCTATCAATTGATACTGGCCGACGACCGCGCCTCGTATCTGGAATCGATGCAGGCCTCAAAAAACGCCTTGTGGAGCTGGAACTGGGAAGGCCGCATCTGGATCGATGCCTGGAAAGACGTCAAATGGATCAACCTGCGCTCCACGCCGCGCGCGCTGGCCGACGGCACGGTGCAGTGGGAAGGCATCATGACGAATATCACGGAAAGCCGGCTCGAACAGATCGAGGTGCGCCAGTCGCGCGCCCGCCTGGCCGAGCTGACTGCGCATATCGACAAGGTCAAGGAACACGAACGCACGCGCCTGGCGCGCGAACTGCACGATGACCTGGGCGGCAATCTGACGGCGATCAAGATGGCGCTGGCCATGCTGGCACGCCGCCTGCCGCCGGACGACCCGCTGCTGCAGGAAAAGGCCGACTATGTCGATGCCCTGGTCGACCGCAGCATCGACGCCGTGCACCGCATTTCGCTGGACTTGCGCCCCTCCATGCTGGACCTGGGCCTGGTCGCCGCGCTGGATTGGCAAGTGAAGGAATTCGCGCGCCAGGCCGGCATCGAATGCCAGTTCATGTCGAACCGCCAGCACATCGAACTGGAGCTGGACCAGGCGACCAGCCTGTTTCGCATCGCCCAGGAGGCGCTGACGAATATCGCCAAGCATGCGCAGGCGAGCAAGGTCAGCGTGCGCCTGGCCCGGCAGCGCCAGCATCTGCGCCTGACCATCGCCGACAACGGCGTCGGCATGCGCCTGTCCGATCGCGCCAAGCCGCAATCGTTCGGCATCCGCGGCATGGCCGAACGCGCCAGCGCGCTGGGCGGCACCCTGAGCCTCATGGACGGGCCGGACGGCGGCACCATCCTCAGCATAAAAATCCGGCTGACCACGCCACGAGAGGCGATAATAGCGGCTGCAGCCAGTGCGCCCGCGCACAGCGGGCCGCCACCAGAAGCGGCCAGTGGGTGAATTAGATAGGAAACAACGCAGTCATGAAAGAAAAAGCCACCATCCGGGTATTTATCGCCGACGATCACGCGATCGTGCGCGAGGGCTTGAAGCAAATCCTCGCCGATACGAAGGACATCATCGTGGCCGGCGAGGCCGAAAATGGCCACGACGCCATCAAACTGTTCCGCGGCTCGAAATGCCAGGTGTTGCTGCTAGACATCTCCCTGCCCGACCGCAGCGGCATCGAGGTGCTCAAGCAGATCAAGAAGGAAAAGCCGGAACTGGCCGTGCTGATGCTTTCCATGCACCGCGAGGACCAGTACGCCATCCGTTCGCTCAAGGCGGGCGCGGCCGGCTACCTGACGAAACAGAGCGCGCCGCGCGAGCTGGTCACGGCCATCCGCCAGGTGGCGCAGGGCTTGAAATACATCAGCGCCTCGCTGGCGCAGGAACTGGCCAACACGGTGGGCGAAGACCACGAAACGGCCTTGCACGACACCCTGTCGGACCGCGAATACCAGACCCTGGTCATGATCGCCTCGGGCAAGGCCGTGGGCGCCATCGCCGAAGAGCTGAAATTGTCCGTGAAAACCGTCAGCGAATACCGCGCCCGCCTGCTGGTCAAGATGAAACTCAAGAACAGTGCCGAACTGACACATTACGCCATCCGCAACCAGCTGGTGGATTGACGGCAAAGCGGCATGCATGCTGGCATCGGGCGAATTGACAGGACTTCTCCTTGCTTCTCGCACAATAAGTTCTTTGCCAACTCGCATATCATGAGGATAATGAGAAATATCTAAAAAGGCTGTGCCTACATGTCCAGTAAATTGCCATCTTCACCAGCAAGCGCTCCCGCTGGCGCCACGAATACTGCCGCCGCTGCGGCGATGAACCCGGCCGATATCGCCCGCGAAGCGTTTCGCCGCCTGGCCACCCGCCGCATCGCCCCCACGCCGAGCGCCTACCGCGATATCTACAATGAAATCGCCGGCATCAGCGAACCGGCGGACAGCCCTGCCGCGCCGGGAGCCGTGCTGGCCGCCAGCGCCAATGTAGAAAAAGGCGCGGAAAGCGGCGCGGAAAACGTCCTGACGCAGTTTGCCGCCAAGATGAGCGAATCGACAGGCGAACTGGGCGACTTTGGCCGGCGCTTCCAGCGCGCCCTGAAAGCACGCGACTGGGACAGCTATGCGCGCACCCTGGCACAACTGGCGGAAAAACAGGTCAAGAAAGGCGGCGGCATCGAATTGCCGCCCCTGCCGGACGGCGAACAGACGCGCACCCTGCGCGAATTGCTCAGCCGCACCCTGGGCTTTGCCGTCGCCACCTTGCTGACGGGAACGCCCGCGCTGGTGGAAGAGGCCGAATCGCTGGGCGCGGCCATCAAGCTGGCCCACACGGAAGAAGCGCTGAACGAAGCGGCCCTGCGCCTGAAACAGCTGTGCTACCAGATCGAATTGAAAAGCGGCGACACGGCCGAACAGCAGGAATTGCTGCTGCGCCTGTTCAAGTTGCTGTTGGATAACGTCAGCCAGTTGCTCGACGACGACAGCTGGCTGCGCGGCCAGGTCGATGCCGTGCAAAACCTGATCGCCGGCCCGCTCGACCAGCGCGCGCTGGAAGACGCCACGCGCAGCCTGAAGGAAGTCATCTACAAGCAAGGCCAGCTCAAGCACAGCCTGTCCGACGTCAAGCTGACGGTCAAGAACATGATGATGACCTTCATCGACCGCCTGGGGCAAGTGGCGGCCAGCACGGGCGACTTCCATGAAAAGATCGGCGGCTATTCGGAAAAGATCAGCCAGGCGGAAAATATCAGCGAACTGAACAGCGTGCTCGACGAAGTCTTGCGCGAAACGCGCATGGTGCAGAACGAAGCCTTGCGCGCGCGCGACAAGATGGTGCTGGCGCGCCAGGAAGTGCAGGATGCGGAACAGCGCATCCACACCCTGGAAGCGAAGCTCCAGCATATGAGCGAACTGGTGCGGGAAGATCAGCTGACGGGCAGCCTGAACCGCCGTGGCCTGGACGACGTGTTCGAGCGCGAGACGGCCCGTTCCGACCGCCGTGGCACGCCGCTGTGCATCGCCATGCTGGACCTGGACGATTTCAAGCGCCTGAACGACACCTATGGCCACCTGGCCGGCGATGCGGCGCTGAAACACCTGGTAAAGATCGTCAAGGAAACCCTGCGCTCGATGGACGTCATCGCCCGCTTCGGCGGCGAGGAATTCCTCATCCTGTTGCCGGAAACCACGGTCGAGGCGGCGTCATCGACGATGACGCGCTTGCAGCGCGAGCTGACCCGGCATTTCTTCCTGCACGACAACGAAAAGGTCTTGATCACCTTTTCCGCCGGCGTGGCCCTGCGCCTGCCCAACGAAGACCAGGCCGAACTGGTCAAGCGCGCCGACCGCGCCATGTACCAGGCCAAGCAGACGGGCAAGAATCGGGTGGTGGTGGCGGACTGAGCCACTTCAAACGGTACGCGCCAATAGAAATGCCGCTCATCGAGCGGCATTTTACATTTAGCAAGACAGTGGAATACGCACTACGCCTCTGCAGACTTGCGCCTTGCACTGCGCTGTGCAACGAATCCAAGCAATCCCAATCCCAGTAACGTCATGGCATAGCCTGAAGGTTCGGGAACTGCGGAAGTCAGTGTCACGTTCAGATACTTTTCCCTGCCAATATTGATCGCATCATTGAAATTTGTAAATCCCCACTTGGACATAATGACAAATCCAACCGCGCCGTCACCACGCTGATATGCACCATTCACGAATTCCGTCAGATCAACCGCAGCATGCGAATACCCTCCTTGAGGAAGGCTTCCTATTTCCTCCTTGGCGTCCGGGCCGGCACTATTAAACAGGCTCGATGCCTCCCAATTATTATCCACCGCATATATTTTTATATCACGATTAGAATTGAAGATCGAAACATAACTTATATCGAAGATGGCAGATGAGACACTCGTTCCAGCAACATAACTTGGCAATAGAAACTTCTCATATTGCTTATAGCTACTACTCGGTCCGGCACCTGCACTACCGCCATAGAGAGAACTATTGATCACACCACTTGTATAGTTACTGGAATTAAAGTACGTAGAGTAATCATACTTCGGCTTAATTTCCAGAACTTCAGCAAAACCGGACGCAGACAAACTCATGAGACTTGCAAATAATAGTGTATTGCGTGAAAAATTTACGACATGCATAAACAAGCCTTCTCATTCAAAATAGAGTAATTTAAAATGCAACATTGAGACATAACAATAACATGAAATATCTCTCCGCATATTAAATTAATAAAAATAATCCTGAAAATTATTTTCTTTAAATTTTGCAATGACTTACATTTAAAATTCGCAAATAAATTCTTCGGAAGTACATCCATCAGTACCGACATACAATGTCATCAATAAATAAATGAATTGATGGCGGACTGCGTAGATGGCGATTGCAAAAAAAATAAGCATGCACCATCTTATGCAGGAAAAGATGCTGATAATTAACGGGCAATATGCTTAGCACCTGCCAAGCAAAACAACCGCGTTAATGGTAAGGGTGCTCGTCAGCAAAGAAATCGATCAAGCCACCCTCGTGCTCAATCAAGATGGACTTGGCGATAATGCCCTCGCGCGCCATTTCCGCAGCGATATCGCGCGCGCGCCATTGCGTGGGGATGATGACCACGTCGACGGGCGCTGTTTTCAGCACGTCGCGGTAGACGATTTCCTGGCCCAGGCCCGGCACGAAGGTGCCGGCCTTGTCGGGATCGGAATCGACCACCAGCGGGAAGCGCTGCGCATCGGCGCCGAACTGATGCATGAAGGCGGCGGCCTTGCCCGTACCTCCCCAGATGGCCACGCGCTGGCCGCCCGTGGCCAGGGTGTCAAGCTGGGCGGCAATGGTCTTGCGGCTGCGCTGGGCGGCAACGGCAAACGCATTGCTGTGGCGCGCCTGGTCGCGCAGCGCCTTCGGAATCTGCAGGCGCACCAGCGCATACACCACTTCGCCGTCATAGCCATGCGCCAGTTGCACCACTTCGCCTGCGCGCTGCATCAGGGTACGGAACGATTCCGTCGTGAAGTGCGACATGTGCTCATAGAAGAAATCGGCCAGGCGGCCCGTGGCGAAGACCCGGTCGATGCACGGCACTTCGGCAAACAGCCAGATTGGTTTGTCGGAGCGAGAAGCGGCCCACGCCATCTGCTCGACCAGCGAAGCGGGGTCGGTCAGGTGTTCCAGCACATGGCGGATCACCAGCGCATCGGGCGCGAATTCGGGCACGTCCTGCAGCGGCTGGAAATAGCGCGCGTGAAACTCCACGCCACGGCCCGTTTCCGGCGTGGCGTTCGGATCAAAGCCGATGAACCGCCCCTGCTCGCTACGGGCATCGGCCAGCGCGCGCACGAAATGGCCTTCGCCGCAACCGATGTCGATCACCGTGGGCGAAGCCGGCAACTGGGCCAGCAGCACGTCGCGCGTATCGGCCAGGTGGCCTTTCCAGATACCGCCCTTGTTGAACATGCGGTTAGGATTGTTTTGATAGGGAATGGCGTCATAGGAAAACGCGCGGTTCCATACGTGGGTGCACTGCGGGCACTGCACGAAATCGTGCGGCTGCACGGCCATTGCCTGCGCTTCGGCCGCACTGGCCGGCCAGCCCAGGGTAGCCAGGGCTTGCTGGCCGCCGTCGAAAAACGCTGCCGCCACCGTGTGGGCACAGACCGGGCACACTGCCGGGAGCAATTGCTGTTTCATGCGAAGATCACTTTCTTGAAATAGGCAATAGTTTCTTTCAAACCATCATGCAGGCTCACCGTCGGCTCCCATTCCAGGGCGGCGCGCGCCCTGGCGATGTCGGGCTGGCGGCGCACGGGATCGTCGGCTGGCAAGGGACGGAAGACCAGTTCGCTTTTCGATTCCGTCAGGCGCAGCACCAGCTCGGCCAGTTCGCGGATGGTGAATTCGGCGGGATTGCCCAGGTTCATGGGACCGATTTCCTGCGTCTGGTTCATCATGCGGACCATGCCTTCGATCAAGTCGTCGACATAGCAGAACGAGCGCGTCTGCTGGCCATCGCCGTACAGGGTGATCGGATCGCCGCGCAGCGCCTGCACGATGAAGTTGCTGACCACGCGGCCATCGTTCGGATGCATGCGCGGGCCATAGGTATTAAAGATGCGCACGACGCGGATATCCACGGCCGACTGGCGGTGATAATCGAAGAACAGGGTTTCGGCGCAGCGCTTGCCTTCGTCGTAGCAGGCGCGCGGGCCGATCGGATTGACGTGGCCCCAGTAATCCTCGCGTTGCGGATGCACTTGCGGATCGCCATACACTTCCGAGGTGGACGCCTGCAGGATGCGCGCGCGCTTGCGCTTGGCCAAACCCAGCATGTTGATGGCGCCCAGCACCGAGGTCTTGGTGGTCGAGGTGGGGTCGTTCTGATAATGCACGGGGCTGGCCGGGCACGCCAGGTTGTAGATGCGATCCACTTCCACGTACAACGGCAGCCAGACGTCGTGGCGCAGCAGCTCGAAACGCTTGTGGCCCAGCAGGTGGCGGATATTGTCCTTGCTGCCCGTGTAGAAATTATCCACGCACAACACATCGTGACCATCGGCGATCATGCGGTCGCACAAGTGCGAACCGAGGAAGCCGGCGCCGCCGGTAATCAGGGTGGTACGGGCCATCATTGTTCTCCTGCGTTGTCAATCACAGCCATCCGCGCCCGCCACATGCCCCACATGGCGTCTTCGAAGTGGCGCGCAAAACGGGGCGCATCGTACAGGGGCGAGGCCAGTACCTGGGCGCGCAAGCCGCCGCGCAGGACCGCCAGCTGTGCCAGATCTCCGGCTTTCCGGGCCGCGATGGCCACATATTCCTCGTCGTCCGCAGCGATCCAGTCCGGCAAGCCCGCATTGTGCATGACCGACTCGCCCAAGTGAGACAGGAAGCATTCGCCGGAACGCGTGGCGATGGGCAAACCCATCCATAATGCTTCCATGCTGGTGGTGCCGCCTGGATACGGGAAGGGATCGAGCACGATGTCGGCTTGCTGGTAGGCGGCCAGCAGCTCGGCGCGCGGCGCGGAGCCTTCCAGGCGCAGGCGTTCGGCGCCTATGCCATGGGCGGCAAAACGGGCGAGGGTGCGGCTGCACACGCCAGCGTCAGTCAATTGCAATGTTTTCAGGAACAGTCGGGAACCAGGCACGGCGTGTAGCACCCTGGCCCACACGGCCACCACGCCATCATTCATCTTGTTCAGTTTATTGAAGCAGGCAAACGTGACAAAGCCGTTTTCCAGGGCGGGCAAGGGGCTGACGGGAATATCGAAGGCTGGCGGGCTGAAACACAAATAGCTGTCCGGCATATGCCACAGCGTTTCCGTGAACGCCCCGCTCTCTTTCAGCGGCGCGACGAAGCGGTCGCCCAGCAGATAATCCATCTGCTGCACGCCCGTCGTGGCGAAATAGCCGAGCCAGGTAGCTTGCACGGGGGCGGGCCGCCAGGCAAACAGCGGCAGGCGGTTATCGGCAGTATGGCCGGCCAGGTCGAGCAAGACATGCACGCCATCGGCTTCGATCATTTTCGCGGCCTCTTCATCTGTCTTGTCAACAATGGGGCGCCATGCGGAAAAATAAGGAGCGAGGCGGTCCGTCAAGTCATCCACCTTGATCACGGTGGGATAGGCAATCAGTTCGACTCGCCGCGTGTTCAGCGATGCCAGCATGCCTTCCAAAAAATACCCGACCGGATGCTTGCGCAGGTCGCCCGAAACGACGCCGATGCGCAAGCGCGCGGCATCGCGCCGGCACGACCAGGTTTTGAAAGGCTTGCTGGCACAGGAAGCCACCGCTTTACCGTAACGCCTGGCTTCGGCCAGATGGCGGCCGGCGGCACTCATGGCACTGTAGCTTTGCAGCATCAACAAGTTGCTATGGGCACTGAAAAACTCGGGCATCATGGTGATCGCCCGGCGATAGCTGAGCTCAGCGGGGCCCAGCCGCCCCAGCTCCTGCAAGACCAGCCCCATATTGTTCTGCACTTCCACATCGCGTGGCAATAATCGGACGGCTTTCTGCATGCATGGCAAGGCAGGCCTGAGGCGCCCCTGCATCAACAAGGCAAGCCCAAGCATCTTCCAGGCCACGCCGTCATTTTCCTTACGGCGGGTCAACGCGCGCGCCTCGCGCTCCAGTTCCGGATAACGTTGCTGATCGAACAATATCGTCATGGCTTCCGAGCGTGGCCTCTCAGAAGGGGCGGACACATTTTCTGGCTCAGGCGGTGGCAATGCGATAGGCCCTGGCACGCCATTCATACGCGCGATCAATTCCTGCTGCAAGCGGTCGGTGTCCAGGCTGTCGAGGCCATGCTGGCGCCCGAGCGTCAACATTTGCTGGGCTGTTTCATATTGCCCGGCCACTATCAGTGCTTCAATATAATCGAGCCAACTCGTGGCCTGGTCCGGGTGCGCGCCCAGCACGACAGCAAAATAAGGCACGGCAGCAGCCGCATCGCCGACCCGCATGGACAGCAAGCCAAGCTGCCGATTGGCAAATGGTTCCTGCGGCGCCAATTCCAGGACAGCCAAAAACAGTTGTGCAGCTATGTCCAGTTCGCCATCACGCAAATGCTGCTGCGCCATGTCCAACGCCGCATTGATGGTCTGTGTCACGTCTTGCGACAGCGGCGCGGCGGCGGAGCTGTTTGCGTCCATATCAGTCGTTATCATAAAAGCTCGAGGTTAGGCCAGATCGCGCTGCCACGACAGCCACGGCAGGCGGAATGTGCAATTTGGTAACAATATTACCAGCTATGCCATGCGCCAAGACGACGAGCACGGGGGGAAAGGGGCGGCTAATAGATGCTTTGCAGAATGATGAGGCAGACTGGCATGACTGATGGACAAGTAAAGCAGGCGTGCAAAATAATGAAAATAAACATTTTTCCACCCTCAAGTTTTTCCCGCCTCTGTCGTCTAGCGTGCCGCGGTACGGAAAAATGAGGGTAAAAAAATAAAATAAAGAATGTTTTTCCCTATCAACTTTTTCAGGCAGCCACCGATAAACATTACAACGACGGTTTGATTGCTTCAAAGTACAGAGGCAGACCAACGTGAATAGCACATAGCGCAATGTAGTACCTGTCTGGAGAATTAAAATGGCTGCAGTAATTAACACCAACATCGCTTCCCTGAACTCGCAACGCAACCTGTCGACTTCGCAATCGTCCTTGAGCACCTCGCTGCAACGCCTGTCCTCCGGTCTGCGTATTAACAGCGCCAAAGACGATGCCGCCGGCCTGTCGATTTCCGACCGCATGACGTCGCAAATCAACGGCATGACGCAAGCCACCCGCAACGCCAACGACGGCGTATCGCTGGCGCAAACGGCTGAAGGCGCTCTGTCGAGCTCGGGCGACATCCTGCAACGCATCCGCCAACTGGCCGTGCAATCGTCGAATGCCACCAACTCGGCCAGCGACCGTCAAGCGCTGCAAACCGAAGTCGGCCAGCTGAACTCGGAACTGAACCGTATCGCCACCACCACCTCGTTCAACGGCCAGGCTTTGCTGGACGGCACGATGGGTACGGCCAACTTCCAGGTCGGTGCCGATGCCAACCAACTGATTTCGGCCAATGGCGCGAACTTCCTGACCAGCACCTACGGCAACAACCGCGTGGAAAATGCTGCAGTGCAAGCATCGACGGCCAGCAACGCTGTCGCTTCCGGCAAGCTGGCAATCTCGGGCAAGTTTGGCGCCGCCACCATCGACACGACGACCACGTCGTCGGCCAAGTCGGTCGCCGCCGCAGTCAATGCCAAAACGGCCAATACCGGCGTGACGGCTGAAGCCCGCACCGACGTCAACCTGGACTTGGGTGCTGAAGCGTACTCGTTCAAGATTGCCTCGGACAATGCTGCCGACGTTACCGTATCGTTCGCCGTCACGGGCGCCGCCAACACGGCTGCTGACTTTGCCGCTGGTATCAATGCGATCAATGCCCAAACAGCGAAGACGGGCGTCACCGCCCAATTTGACTCGGTCAATCAAGGCATCAAGCTGAGCAATGCTTCCGGCGCCGATATCAAGATCACCAACGGCACCAATGCCAACGTCAAGCTGGCAGTATCCACCTATGACACGGCAGGCATTAAAGTGGCTGGCCCATTCACGGCCGCTACCGCAGCTGGCGGTGTTGCAACTGCCAACGGCCGCGTCACCTTCGACGGCGACAGCAGCTTCTCGGTCAGCGAAACAGCCGCAACCGGCCTGAAACTGACGGGTGGTGTCGCTGTTGGCGCCAACCAGGGTTCGACGCTGAAATCGGTCGCCACGCTGGACGTCACCACGTTCGACGGCGCCCAGCTGGCACTGAAGATCACGGATGCAGCCCTGTCCACGGTCAACAGCCAACGCGCACAGTACGGTGCTTTGCAATCGCGCTTCTCCTCGGCGATCAGCAACCTGCAATCGACGACGGAAAACCTGTCCGCCTCGCGCAGCCGCATCGTCGATACCGACTTTGCTGCAGAAACGGCCAGCCTGACCCGTGGCCAGATCCTGCAACAAGCTGGTACCGCCATGCTGGCACAAGCGAACTCGCTGCCAAACGGCGTGCTGAGCCTGCTGCGCGGCTAATCTTCGATTAGCAACGCCACATCGCTGGACTCAGGTTCCCCTGCCGGATTTCTTCGGCAGGGGAATTTTCACTAGGGGAGCAACATGACTATCGACACCATAGCTGCCGCCTCCGCAGCGCGCATCGACAAGAACTACCCATCCGCGGAAGCGGCTATCGCACGCCCGCAGACGGCACGCAGCGCGAACACCGGCATCGACGCGACGGCCAACAAAGCCAAGGAACCGAGCCGCGAAGAGTTGGACCAGGCCGTTTCGGAACTGAACCAGTCGCCACAGGTCAAAACTCAGGGCTTGCAATTTTCCATCGACGAAGACAGCCAGCGTACCGTGGTCAAAGTGATTGACCAGGAAACACAGGAAGTTCTGCGCCAGATCCCCACCCGGGAAGCGCTGGAAATCGCCAAGTCATTTGCCTCGGCAAAAGGCCAGCTGATCAGCCAGAGCGTCTAGGCCCATGCCGACAGCAAGCGCAGAACCAATGCAGTATCGCAACATAGCAAGGGAAGCGCGAGCCAGGGCCAGCCAGACAACCTCCGGTCTGGCCCTGCCTTTTATCATGTCACTCATGCAACACTCCTCCACATTTCCCGCCTGACTTTTCCGCAAATAGGAAACAGGGCCATAAAAGCCCCTCTCAAGTCCTGATTAATTCTGCCGATAACAGCTTATATTAGTGTTTTCCTAGGAGCAGACAGTGGCCATCGCACCAACCTTATCCTCCCCGGGCATCGGCAACAGCATCCTGGACGTGAACTCCATCATCGAAAAGCTGATGACCGCCGAATCGGCGCCCCTGGCAGGCTATGACAAGAAAACCGCTTCCTACCAGGCCAAGCTGAGTGCGCTGGGCACCCTGAGCGGTGCCGTGGGCGCCTTCCAGACGTCGCTCTCCGGCCTGAGCAACAGTAACAACTTCCGCGCCGTTTCGGCCAGCCCCGGCGACCCGCTGGTATTCACGGCCACGGCCGGCGCCAAGGCCGTGGCCGGCAACTACAATATCAATGTCAGCCAGCTGGCGCAATCGCAAACCTTGACCTCGGCCGGCTACGCCAGCAAGATCTCCACCATCGGCTCGGGCGCCAAGACGACCATTTCCTTCCAGCTCGGTAAAGTTGCCGGCGGCACCTTCGGTCTGAACGGCACGGCGCTCAGCGGCGCGACTTTGCAAAATGGCATCAGCAACGGCTCCCTGACACTGAATGGCACGGCCATTCCCACGGATAGCACGATCAAGAGTGCGCGCGCGCTGGCCGAAGCCATCAATGCCAAGAGCAGCACCACGGGCGTAACGGCCACGGCGCAGCCGGCCGCCAGCAGCGCCACCCTGTTCGCCGGCTATGGCAATGTTGCCACCGGTGCCGATGGCACCTATGCACTGTCCGTCGGCGGCATCAATATCGTTACGCAGGGCAATGGCGTGGGTGCCGGCGCCGGCATCACGGGCGCCTCGCTCGACACCACCCTGGCCGGCCCGAACGCCGTCTCGAATGCGCTGGCAGAGGCCAACATTACCGTCAGCGGCAAGGCTGCCGACGGCACCCTGCAATTTACGCGCGCCGACGGCACGAACATCCAGATCGAAGAAGTCGTCACGGGCGACGTCAAGGGCGGCATCGGCCATGCATCCACGGCCACCAACACGGGCTTCAACGTCACCGTCGCCAGCTCCATCACGCTCAGCTCGACCAATGGCAGCCCTATCACGGTTGCCGGCAGCAATCCGGCCGCCGCCGGACTGACGGCCGGCACGGGCGGCGCCTATATCGGCAGCGGCTTTACCCAGGATGCCACGCAGGCGACGGGCACGGTGGTCATCGACTCCACGAACAACTCGCTGCAAGGCATCCGCGACGCCATCAACAATGCGGGCCTGGGCGTGACCGCCAGCATTGTTTCCGATGGTTCGGACAAGCCCCACCATCTGGTGCTGAGCTCGGCAAAGTCGGGCGCCAATTCGAGCATGAAAATTTCGCTCAGCGGCAGCGATGGCCAGCCTGCAGACAGCGCGCTGAGCGACTTGCTGTCGTACGACGCGTCGGGCACGCAAAACCTGAATCAGAACAGCGCCGCGCAAAACACCATGCTCAGCGTCAATGGCATTCCCATCACGAACAGCTCGAACAGCATCGACAGCGCCATCGAAGGCGTGACCCTGAACGTGCTGAAAGTAGGCAGCAGCTCCCTGTCCATCTCGAAAGACACGTCGACGGTGAAGACCAGCGTCACCGCCTTCGTCAAGGCCTACAATGACCTGAACGCGTCGATTTCCAAGATGACGTCCTACAATGCGGAGACCAAGCAGGCTGGCGTCATGCTGGGCGATTCGACCACGCAATCGATCCAGTCGCAGCTGCGCAAACAGCTGAGCACCTCGATCACTGGACTGGCCGGCAACCTGAAGACCCTGGACCAGGTCGGCATCACCTTCCAGAAAGACGGTAGCCTGGTGCTGGATTCGGCCGTGCTCGACAAGGCTATCAACGCCAATTTCTCGGATGTGGCCGGCCTCTTCTCCGCGCTGGGAAAAACCACGGACAGCAACGTCAGCTTCACCAGTTCGACGGCCGCCACCAAGCCTGGCACGTATGCACTGAACATTACCAACATGGCCAGCCAGGGCACCCTGAGCGGTGCCCTGACCTTGCCGGCGTCGACGACGATCGCCAGCGATACCACCTGGAGCGTCACGCTGAACGACACGGACCCTGCGGCGGCCAAGAATACGGCCACCGTGACTATTCCTGCCGGCAACTACACACCTGCCCAGCTGGCCGGCATGATCCAGTCATCGATTAATGGCGTAAAAGCCTTCAGCGAAAACGGCGCGTCCGTGACGGCATCCATCGACGGCAGCGGCCGGCTGGTGGTAGCGTCGGCCCGGTATGGTTCCGTCTCCAACCTGGCCGTGGCCAGCGTGACCGGTACGGGCGTCGAGTCGCTGATCGGCGCCGGCATCACCCCCACCAAGGGCACGGACGTGGCCGGCACCATCGGCGGCCAGCCCGTCATCGGTTCGGGCCAGACCCTGACAGGCGCGCCCGGTTCGCCGGCCGACGGCCTGAAGGTCGAAGTGACGGGCGGTGGCCTGGGCGACCGGGGCACGGTGAGCTTTTCGCAAGGCTACGCTTACCAGCTGAACAACATGGCCGCCTCCTTCCTTGGCACGGACGGCCTCATCACGGGCCGCACCGCGGGCATCAATAACAGCATCAAGGATGTGGCCGACCAGCGCCAGCGCTTTGCCGACAAGCTCAATACCATCGAGGCGCGCTACCGCGCCCAGTATTCGCGCCTGGACGTGACGCTGAGCAAATTGACGTCCACGCAAACTTATTTGACCCAGCAGCTGGCCTCCATCGCCGCCAACCGCTAAGCCCAACCATCAGGAGAACATATGTTTGGAACCCAACAACGCGGCGTCAATGCCTATGCCAAGGTCGGCCTGGAAACGGGCATCGTTTCGGCCTCGCCGCATAAGCTGATCGTGATGCTGTACGACGGCGCCCTGGTGGCCGTGCTCAGCGCGCAGATGCACATGAAATCGGGCAATGTGCCGGAAAAAGGCAAGTCCATCTCGAAAGCCATCCAGATCATCGACAATGGCTTGCGCGCCAGTCTGGACAAGGAAGCGGGCGGCCAGATCGCCGAAGGCCTCGACGCCCTGTATGAGTACATGAGCGCGCGCCTGCTGACGGCCAACCTGAACAACGATATTACCCTGCTGGAAGAAGTGCAGCGCCTGCTGACCGACCTGCGCGAAACCTGGAACGCCATCGGCGCCACCCCCGCCGCCATTCCCGGTGCCGATTTGAAACGTATGCCCAGCCTTGCGAGCGCCTGACCCATGATGACGAATCAAGAAGTCCTGACCACCTACGAAGCCATGCAGACCCTGACGGGCCAGATGGTAACCGCCGCCACCAACGCCGACTGGGACGAGCTCGAAGCGCTGGAACAGCGCATCAGCGCGCATGTAGCCACGCTGAAGGCGAATGAAGAAAAAGTCGTGCTGGAAAGTGCTGGCCGCCAGCGCAAGGTTGCCCTGATCAAGCAGATCCTGGAAGACGACCGCAAGATCCGCGACCTGACCATGCCATGGATGGCACAATTGTCCAAGCTGATCAACAGCACCGGCACTGAACGGCGCCTGGCCAACGCCTACGGCGCGTAAGCGCACACGGGGGCGCCATGTTGCCGAAGATGGATGCGATCGGCATGACGCCCTTGACCCCGGTCAAGGCCACGCGGGTGGCCGATGCCGTCGCCGACCCGCGCCAGGCCGAGTTCCAGCGCTCGCTGCAGGGACTCATCGGCAAATCCATGCAGGGACAAGTACTGGCCCGCATGGGCGACGGCAGCTTCCTCGTGCGCGTGGCCGGCACCCCCGCCCGCATGCAGCTGCCCGCCGGCGTCCAGCCGGGTACGGAAATCCCCCTGACCTTGATCGGCATCAATCCCCGCCCCTCTTTTCAGATCGGCAATAACCGCGACCAGCCCGCCAGCGCCCTGCTGACGTATGCGGATGCGGACGCAGAACCGGACGCGGCCGAAACGCGTGGTCCCCAGGCCGGCGCCGCCCAGGCGGGCACGCGCGCCAGCAGCACGGCCGCCACCCTGCTCAGCCGTGCCCCCCTGACGCCAGCCAATCTGCTGCCCGCCCTCGCAGGCGACACGCCTGCGCCCGAGCTGAGCACCACCGCGCGCGCCATCAGCAGCGTGCTCAGCCAAGCCGAAAGCGTGCCCGGCGCGCCCCTGTCGCTGGTCGGCAAGACGCCGCTGATGGCCACGCCGGGGGCCGCCCCGGCCCAGGTAGCCCAGAACCTGCGCGATGCGGTCGGCAGCAGCGGCCTGTTCTATGAATCGCATGTGGCCGAATGGGCCGAAGGCAAGCGGCCGCTGGCGTCGCTGCTGCTGGAGCCGCAAATGCAGAAGGCGGCACAGGGCGACATGGCCAGAACGGGTACCGACCTGGCCTCGGCGCAACTGATCAATTTACAGCTGCATACGCACGAACAGGCGCGCGTGCAGTGGCAGGGCGAAGCCTGGCCCGGCCAGAAGATGCAGTGGGATATCAGCAAGGATGCGCCGGAAGGACAGCAGCACGATAGCCGCGATGGCGACGAGGAAGCGACGGCCTGGCGCAGCAATGTGCGCTTCCAGTTTCCCCTGCTGGGCGATCTGGCCGCGCACGTGGTCTTGCAGGGCGGCCGCGTGGCCATCCAGCTGCAAGCGGGCAGCGAAGGCAGCGCCGACACCCTGCGCCAGCATGCGGCGCAACTGGAAGCGTCGCTAGCCGCGGCGGGATGGCCATTGTCGTCGCTGACGATCGCCGGCAAGCCGGACGCTGCCGAGCCAGCGGAAGCAGATGATGCTTGACGACACCAGGCGCAAGGTGCCGCAGACGGCCGTCGCGCTGGCCTACCAGAGCGGCACGCCGGCGCCCAAGGTGGTGGCCAAGGGCAGCGGCCTGATCGCGGACCAGATCATCAGCACGGCGCGCGAACACGGCGTCTTCGTGCATGAATCGAAGGAATTGGTGGCGCTGTTGATGGATGTCGACCTGGATCGCCAGATTCCGCCCGGCCTGTATCGGGCGATTGCGGAACTGCTGGCCTGGTTATATCATATTGAATCTGCGAATGGCGGGCCGATCCCGCCGCCGCCCGACACCAGCGTCAACCTCACCGATACATAGACAGGCATCAATGCAAGCACATATTATGGATTCCGGCCTCGAAAACTGGCATGATTTTGAAGTGGAATCGCGGCGGGAAATCATCGCCTTGCTGCGCAGCATCAGCGAAAAGAACCAGCTGATCCGCATGCTGATCCACGGTGAATCCGATGTGTGCGTCACCTCCATACTGGAAGTCGATGCCGAACGCGATACCGTCATCCTCGACCGTTCCGTGAACGCCGACCAGAACCGGCGCATGGTGGCCGCCACAGGCATCTCGTTTGAAACCTCGCTCGACAAGATCCGCATCCTGTTTGCCAGCGCCCTGGTGGAAGAGTGCAATTATGGCGGCACGCCCGCCTTGAAAATTGCTATTCCAGAAACGCTGATCCGCTTGCAGCGGCGCGAGTATTACCGCATGACGACGCCCGTGAGCAATCCCGTGCGCGTGGCGATTCCCCTGCCGCCCTCGCTGGGCGGCGCCGACACCTTGTTCCCGCTGGCCGACATCAGCTGCGGCGGCATCGCCATCCTCGACAATAAACTGATGCTGGGCGAAACCATCGGCAGGGACTATCCGGGTTGCCGCATCGACTTGCCCGATGTCGGCATCGTCACCGCGACTTTACAAATTCGCAATTCGCTGGACATGACCCTGCTGAACAACAAGCTGAACCGCCGCCTGGGCTGCCAGTTCGTCGACCTGCCGCGCAGCATGCTGGCGCACGTGCAGCGCTATATCACGCGACTGGAGCGCGAGAGAAATGCGCGCATGGCGGGGTTGGGTTAAGGAAGAATTGAAGGCCACAAAACGTCCCGCCAAAGCGTAGCGAGCGGCGATGATTTGCGGCCGAGACGCGCAGCTGTACTGAAGTACAGCGAGCATCGCAGGCCGCAAAGGGCGCCGCGCAGTAGCTTTGGTGCGACGTTTACACCTGCATGTTCATGATCTCATGATATGCAGAAACTAATTTATTCCTCACCTGCACCGTCGCCTGGAATTCGATGCTCGACTTTTGCATCGACACCATCACGTCCGACAGGCTGACCTTTTCATCGCCCATGGTAAAGCGCTGGCCCAGCGCCGACGAGGCCTTTTGCGCGCCGCTCACGGAGTCCAACGCGCTCTTGAAGGCATCGGCAAAATTCACCTTCGCTGCCGGCATCTCGGTCTGGATCGCCGGTATTTTCGCCTCCGGCCGCGTGGCCGCCGACTTCAGTTGCGCGATCATCGCCTCGATCCTGCTGCTATCGATACCGCCTGTTTTCACTTTGCCTCCCGATTCTGGTCTGCTGCATAACTGTTCCTTGCCTGTTGCACCCAGAGAACAAAACCCTGGCTTGCCAGGCAACGACGGGTACAATAACTTCCGTCACATGTTGCCAGGGTTCCACAATACCAGCGCCAACGCCAGCCGCTCGGCCGAGCAGGCGGCAAAAGCGCCTTCTATTTGGACGATTGAAGCGCGTGACAGTGGCGGATAATTCTGCATATCGCCCCCTCCTCCCGAGGAAGCGGCCCCCACGCAGCACCGAATACCCGTCAAACCACACGCCCTGGAAGGCAATCATGGCTGTAGCCGAAGAAATCGATGTAAACCGCATACCGCCTGAACCGGCGCCTGCCCGCTCGCCCGTGGAATCCGTGCAAGCCTTCGCCAAGACGCCGATGGGCAAGAATTTCCTGCGCGGCCTGGGCGTGGCGGCATTGATCGCCATCGGCGTGGCCCTGTACATGTGGAACCAGCCGCCCGAATACAAAGTCCTGTTCTCCAATTACACGGACCGCGACGGCGGCGCCATCACCGCATCGCTGGACCAGCTGGGCATCAAGCACAAGTTTTCCGAAGGCGGCGGCGCCATTCTCGTGCCATCCGAACAAGTCCACGATGCGCGCCTGAAACTGGCCGCGCAAGGCTTGCCGAAAGGCGGCAACGTGGGCTTCGAGCTGATGGAAAACCAGAAGCTGGGCGTGTCGCAGTTCCTGGAACAGGTCAATTTCCAGCGCGCGCTGGAAGGCGAACTGGCGAAATCGATCGAATCGGTGTCCGCCGTCGATACGGCGCGCGTCCACCTGGCCCTGCCGAAACCATCCGTCTTCGTGCGCGAACAGCAAAAACCGACGGCTTCCGTGCTGCTGAACCTGCACCCTGGCCGCGGCCTCGACCAGCTGCAGGTGAGCGCCATCGTGCATCTGGTGGCGTCCAGCGTGCCGGAATTGCTGCCAATCAATGTCACCGTGGTCGATCAGGCCGGCACCCTTCTGTCGAACCAGGAAAAGGACAAGGACCGCGCCAACGGCATCAAGAGCCTGGACCCAAACCAATTAAAGTACGTGCAGCAGTTGCAGCAAAGCGTGATCAAGCAAGTCGAATCGATCCTGCTGCCCATCGTCGGCGAAGGCAATGTGCGCGCCGAAGCGACGGCCGACGTGGATTTCTCGCAAAGCGAGCAGGCCGCAGAAACCTACAAGCCGAATTCGCCGCCGGAAGCATCCACCATCCGCAGCCAGCAGACGAGCGAATCGACGGGCGCCGGCAATGCCAACCCGTCCGGCGTGCCGGGCGCGCTGTCGAACCAGCCGCCAGGCGTGGCAACGGCTCCGCTGACGGCCGAGGCACCTGGCGCCCCGGGCGGCGCACCGACGGCACCGACACAGAAGGAATCGACGACGAATTACGAAGTTGACAAGACCGTGCGCTACGAACAGAAATCCATGGGCGGCCTGCGCCGCCTGTCGGTCGCCGTCGTCGTCAATTACCGCCGCACCTTCGACAAGGATGGCAAGGTCACCGTCAAGCCGATCTCCCCTGCCGAAATGGTCCAGATCAATAATCTGGTGAAGGAAGCGATGGGCTACAACAAGGAACGCGGCGACAGTTTCAGCGTGGCCAACTCGCCCTTCGACGGCATCGACCGCGCGCCGGAAGGCAAGCTGGAGTGGTGGCGCGACCCGGCCAACTTGCCGCTGGCCAAGGAACTGGCGAAATTCCTCATCACGGCCCTGATTCTGCTGTATATCTTCATCAAGATCGTGCGTCCGATGCTGCGCCCCGTGATGCGCAAGATCGACGATTTCGGCGCGCCGCCGCCCGTCATCGAGCCGGAACTGGCCAAGGACGGCGAAGAAAACGAAGTCCTGCTCAGCGAAGCGGAGCTGGAAGAACTGGAAGAAGATACGGCCCGCGGTTATCGCGAAAACCTGGCGATGGCCAGGAAACTGGCGCAGGAAGACCCGCGCGTCGTGGCCAACGTAATCAAAGCATGGATAGGCAATAATGACTGAGACAACGGGACTGCAAAAAGCATCGATCCTGATGCTGGCACTGGGCGAGAGCGAAGCGGCCGAGGTCATGAAATTCCTCGGCCCGCGCGAAGTGCTGAAACTGGGTGCCGCCATGGCCACCATGAAGGGCATCGCGCACGAGCAGGTGGTCGAGGTGCTCGACGACTTCCGCGCGCAGACGGAACTCAATTCCACCGTCGGCCTCGATTCGGACGAATACATCCGCCAAGTCCTCACCAAGGCGCTGGGCGACGACAAGGCGTCCGTGCTGCTGTCGCGCATCCTGGGCGGCAAGGATGCGTCCGGCATCGAATCGCTGAAGTGGATGGATTCGCAATCCGTGTCCGAGCTGATCCGCAACGAACACCCGCAGATCATCGCCACCATCCTCGTCCACCTGGAACGCGACCAGGCTTGCGAAATCCTCGGCCACTTCACGGACCGCCTGCGCAACGACGTGGTCTTGCGCATCGCCACCCTGGACGGCGTACAGCCGGCCGCCTTGCGCGAACTCAACGACGTGCTGACGAAACTGCTGTCAGGTAACGAAAACATCAAGAAATCGTCGCTGGGCGGCGTGCGCGCGGCGGCCGAGATACTGAACTTCATGAGCGGCGAGCAGGAAGGCTCCGTCATGGACAATATCAAGAACTACGACAACGACATGGCGCAAAAGATCATGGACGAAATGTTCGTGTTCGACAACGTGATCGATATCGACGACCGCGGCATCCAGCTGCTGCTGCGCGAAGTGCAGTCGGAAATGCTGATCATCGCCCTGAAAGGCGCCTCGCAAGAGCTGCGCGACAAGATATTCAAGAACATGTCGCAGCGCGCCGGCGAGATGATGCGCGAAGACCTGGAGTCGAAAGGCCCCGTGCGCCTGTCGGAAGTGGAATCGCAGCAGAAACAGATCCTGCAGATCGTGCGCCGCCTGGCGGACGAGGGGCAGATTGTCTTAGGCGGAAAAGGCGAGGATTCGTTTGTCTAATTTGATTCCCAAAGAGCAGCAAACCGCCTACCAGCGCTGGGAAATGACCTCGTTTGGCGACGAGCGTCCCAGCGTGGTGGCGGCGCGCAAGCTGCTCGAACCGGACCCCGAGCCCGAGTTCGACCCATTTGCCGAGCTGCACGAGGAAGAACCGGCTCCGCCGCTCGAATATCCGACGCAGGAAGAACTCGACGCCATCCGTGAGGAGGCGCGCGCCACGGCCTTCGACGAAGGCCGCGCGGCCGGCTATGCGGAAGGCCATGCGGCCGGACATGCCGATGGGCACGCGCAATCGTATGCGGAAGGCAAGGCGGCTTCCGCCATCGAGCTGGCGCATCTGCAAACCATCGCCGTCGACTTCGGCACGGCCGTGCACCAGGCCGACGAACTGATCGCCAATGACGTGATGGAACTGGCCCTGCAGCTTGCCAAGGGCATGCTGAAGACGGCCTTGCCCGTGCGTCCCGAACTGATGCTGCCCGTGGTGCGCGAAGCCATCGAATACTTGCCTGTACTGCAACAACCTGCCTTGCTGATGCTCAACCCGGAAGACGCGCAAGTCGTGCGCGACGGCATCGGAGACGAGCTCGACAAGGGTGGCTGGCGTGTCATCGAAGACCCCAGCGTGGAACGCGGCGGTTGCAAGATCGACACGGCCAGCAACCAGATCGACGCGCAGACGTCCACCCGCTGGCACCGCCTGACGCATGCGCTGGGCAAAGACCTGGACTGGCTGGCGCCGTGAGCGAGTCCGTCAAAGGCCCCACAGCCCATGCGGCGCGCTGGCGCGCCTACCTGAGCGACTGTTCGGCCGTGGTCGGTTTTGTCGAACCGATGCAGATTTCAGGCCGGGTCACGCGCGTGGCCGGCCTGGTGATGGAAGCCGTGGGCCTGCGCCTGGCCGTAGGCGCCGCCTGCACCGTGCCGCTGCCGAATGGCGGCCGGGTGGAGGCGGAAGTGGTGGGGTTTGAAGGCGAACGCCTGTTCTTGATGCCGCAAAGCGACGTCGAAGGCATCGTGCCCGGCACGCGCGTGTTTTCCGTCGAACCGGCCATTCCCCGCCCCGGCAGCGTGGCGCATCCGCGCCGCCGCCCCAGCGACCGCGCGCGCCACCTGCCCGTGGGTCCGCAACTGCTGGGTCGCGTGCTCGATGGCGCAGGCCGTCCGCTCGACCAGCTGGGCCCGCTGCACACGACCGACAGCGCCCCCATCAACGTGCGCCCCGCCAATCCCCTGGGCCGCGCGCCCATCGTCGACACGCTCGACGTGGGCGTGCGCTCGATCAATGCCATGCTGACCGTGGGCCGCGGCCAGCGCATGGGCCTGTTTGCCGGTTCCGGCGTGGGCAAGAGCGTGCTGCTGGGCATGATGGCCCGCTACACGGAGGCGGACGTGATCGTCGTCGGCCTGATCGGCGAACGGGGACGCGAAGTCAAGGAATTCATCGAGCAGATTCTCGGCGCCGAAGGCCTGGCCCGCTCCGTCGTCGTGGCCGCGCCGGCCGACACGCCACCGCTGATGCGCCTGCAAGGGGCCGCGTATGCGACGGCGATTGCCGAGTATTTCCGCGACCAGGGGCAAAACGTGCTGTTGATCATGGATTCGCTGACCCGCTACGCCATGGCCCAGCGCGAAATCGCCCTGGCCATCGGCGAGCCGCCTGCCACCAAGGGCTATCCGCCGTCCGTCTTCGCCAAGCTGCCCGTGCTGGTTGAGCGGGCCGGCAATGGCGAGGAAGGCGGCGGCTCGATCACGGCCTTCTACACCGTGCTGACCGAGGGCGACGACCAGCAGGACCCGATCGCCGACTCGGCGCGCGCGATTCTCGATGGCCACATCGTGCTGAACCGCCGCCTGGCCGAAGCGGGACACTATCCGGCCATCGACATCGAGCAATCGATTTCGCGTGCGGCCCATTCGATCACCACGCACGAGCACCAGCAGCAGGCGCGCAAACTGAAACAGCTGTATTCACGCTATGAACGCAGCCGCGACCTGATCAGCGTGGGCGCCTACAGCGCCGGCACCGATCCCGTGCTGGACCAGGCCATCGCCCTGCATGAAAAGATTGAAGCGTTTTTACAACAGCAAATCACGGAGCGGGTCAGCATGGACGAGAGCTTGGGGCAACTTACCGCTCTATTCGAGTGATTAGGGCTTGCATAGCGGGAATATAATCAGTCATGGCTTCTCCTTCCCAACTTGCAACCCTGATCGACCTTGCCCAGCGCGAAACGGACGACTGTGCCAAGCGCCTGGGCGCGGCCCTGAAAGCGCTCGACGATTGCCGCGAAAAGCTCGACATGCTGTCCGGCTACCGCGACGACTATGCCAAGCGCTTCGAGGCCAGCATGAGCAGCGGTATCACGCCCATGGCTTACCGCAACTTCCAGGCCTTCATGGTCAAACTCGACAGCGCCATCCTGGGCCAGCAGCAAGTGGTCGAGCATGCGCAGGCGCGCAGCGACAATGAAAAGATGCGCTGGCAACTGGCCGAACGCAAGCGCATGTCGTACACCACCCTGAACAACCGGGCGCAGGAACAGGCGCTGAAGCTGGAAAACAAGCGCGACCAGAAAGCAATGGATGAGCACGCGGCGCGACAAGCCTATTACAAACGCTAAGCAACACTGAGGCAGCATCATGCAAACCCAGCCAACCCCGATTTCCCAGATAGTCTCGCCGAATGCCACGCCGGGCGCCGCCAACCGCAGCCAGCCGTCCACCAGCGGCACGGCCGGCGACTTCCAGCGCACCCTGAACCGCCAGATCGAGCAACGCCAGGCCAGCCGCAATATGGCGCAAGCGCAAGTACAAGCACCTGCGCCGACGGCCCGCCCTGCTGCCACGCCAGCACCCGCCCAGGTGCCAGCGACCGAAGCGAAGCCCGCGCAGGCAGACACCGAACAGGCGGCCAGCAGCGAACAGCCGCCCGCGCAATCGAGCGAGGCGGCGACACCCGACAGCGCCACGGCCGAGGCCAGCGTGCCTGCCGCCCCCGCCGCAACAGTCACGCCGCCAGCCGATCCGGCCGCCGAGATGCTGGCCCTGGTGGGCAGCATCCAGCTGGCCATTCAGCCGCCAGCGGCCAAGGCCGTGCCGGAACTGCCGGCCCGCGCCAGCGGCAAGGCCGAGGGCAAGAACCTGGCAACAGGACCCTTGCTGGCCGCCGGCCAGGGCAGCGGCAAGGCCGCCGCCACCGTCATCGCGCAAGCCGACAGCGGCGACTTTGCCGACAGCCTGCTCCAGGCCCAGGGCAAGACGGCCGCCGCGCCAGGCGCCAGCGTGCCGGCCGGCAAGGCCGAACCTGGCAAGCTGGTCATCGACGCGCAACTGGCAGCCACCGCCAAGGCTGGCGCCGCCATGGCCGAACCGATCCTCAAGGAAACACCTGCCGACCTGAGCCGCCTGGCGGCCCAGTTGCAGCCGGGCGCGCTGCAGCAGGCCGCGGCGGCCGTAGCCGTGCCGAGCGACAAGCTGGCGGGCCGGGTCGGCACGCCGGCCTGGGACCAGCAACTGGGACAGAAAGTCGTGTGGATGGCGGCCGGCGGCGACCAGAGCGCCACGCTGACCCTGAATCCGCCCGACCTGGGACCCGTGCAAGTGGTACTGACGGTCACCAATGACCAGGCCGATGCCGCCTTCATGTCGGCCCAGCCGGAAGTGCGCCAGGCGCTCGAAGCGGCCATGCCGCGCCTGCGCGAAATGATGAGCGAAGCGGGCATCGCCTTTGGCAGCGCCACGGTCTCGGCCGGCACGCCGGAACAGCAGGACCAGGGTAACCGGGAAGCATCTGGCGGACGCCGTGGCAATGGCCAGGGTGGCGGCGTCTCCGGTGGCGAGATCGCCATCGCGCCGGCCACCGGCACACGCAGCCGGCCCAGCCTGAGTGCCGTGGATACCTTTGCCTGAGGGTAATTCGTCGTCCTCGGGCCACAGGCGTGCCCCACAGCGTAACTTTTCGTCTAAAAACAGCGAGTTGAGGGCGCTTCCGCCCTCTTTTCACTGCATCCTTCTGCGCAGAATTTGCCGATAATGACATAATGGCGTCGTGATCCACTTCCATGCACTCGAGTACCATTGAAAGCAAATCCAAAAATGAAAGCAGATCCGAAAGCAGATGCAGGCCTGGCTCCCGCCGGCGCCTCGAAAAAGAAGCTTCTGATCATCGTGCTGGCCTCGGTGCTGGTGGCTGGCGGTATCGGTGGCGGTGCCGCCTGGTACTTCCTGCATGGCAAGGCCGATAAAGAAGAATCGGCGCCCAGCAAGAAAAAACATGCCGCGTCCAAGGCAGGTCCGCCCGTCTTCGTGCCCGTCGATGCCTTCACCGTCAACTTGCAGCCGGAAAATGGCGAACAATACCTGCAGATCGCGTTTACCCTGCAGGTGAGCAGTCCGGAAGAAATGGATTCCATCAAGCTGAACATGCCGAAGGTGCGCAGCCGCTTGCTGCTGCTGCTGTCCGGCAAGAAGGCATCCGAACTCAATACCGTGGAAGGCAAGCAGCAGCTGGCGGCCGAAATCATCAATCAGGTGAACCAGCCGTTCGAGGACAAAGGGCCGGAGCAGGACGTGACGGACGTATTATTTACCGCATTCATCATTCAATAAGCAGCCATGGCCGATAATTTCCTCTCCCAGGAAGAAGTCGATGCCCTTCTGAAGGGCGTCAACGGAGACCAGGACGACGCGCAGGCGCCGGAAGATGTCACGGGAGTTCGTACCTACAACCTGGCAACCCAGGAGCGCATCGTGCGCGGCCGGATGCCAACGTTGGAAATTATCAACGAGCGTTTCGCCCGGCTGCTGCGCGTGGGCCTGTTCAACTTCCTGCGCCGCAGCGCCGAAGTGTCGGTCGGTTCCGTGCGCGTCTCGAAATACAGTGAGTTCATCCGTAATCTGGTGGTGCCGACCAATCTGAACCTGGTGCACATGAAGCCGCTGCGCGGCACGGCCCTGATGGTCTTCGATCCGGGCCTGGTCTTCCTGCTGGTCGACAACCTGTTCGGCGGCGACGGACGTTTCCATACGCGCGTCGAAGGGCGCGACTTTACGCAGACGGAGCAGCGCATCATCCTGCGCATCCTCGACATCGTCTTCGAGGCGTACACCAAGTCGTGGGAGCCGGTCTTCCCCGTCGAGTTCGAATATATCCGTTCAGAAATGAACACGCAGTTCGCCAACATCGCCACGCCGAACGAGGTAGTGGTGGCGTCCACGTTTACGGTGGAACTGGGCTCCGTTTCCGGACAAATCCACTTCTGCATGCCGTATTCGATGATCGAGCCGATCCGCGATTCGCTGACCTCGAGCCTGCAGGGCGAGGCGCTGGAAGTGGACAAGCGCTGGATCCGCCTGATGACGCAGCAGATCCAGATCGCCGAAGTCGAGCTGGTGGCCTCGCTGGGCACGGCGCGCGTGTCGTTCGACGAAATCCTGAACATGAAGGTGGGCGACATCATCCCCCTGAATATTCCCGAACTGATCGCCGCCACCGTCGACGGCGTGCCCGTGATGGATTGCACCTACGGCGTGTTGAACGGACAATATGCATTGAAGGTGGAGAAACTCCTCGCCAATGCCGATAACATGAATAACCACTAAATAAAATACCCGGGCCGCTGCGGTCCGCATCAGTACAACAGGAGAAACACATGTCTGACAACCAAGACGACCAAAGCGCGGAAGACGATTGGGGCGCGGCCATTGCCGAGCAGGCCAAGGCGGAAGCCGAAGCGCTGCAGAACCAGGCCGCCAATACGGCCAGCGCGGCCAGCGCAGCCGTGTTCAAGGACTTTTCCAAGCAGGCATCGAAGTCGGAAACGCACAACGATATCGATTTCATCCTCGATATCCCCGTGCAACTGACGGTCGAACTGGGCCGCACCAAGATCGCCATCAAGAACCTGCTGCAGCTGGCACAGGGTTCCGTGGTCGAGCTCGACGGCCTGGCCGGCGAACCGATGGACGTGCTGGTGAACGGCTGCCTGATCGCCCAGGGCGAAGTGGTGGTGGTGAATGACAAGTTCGGCATCCGCCTGACCGACATCATCACGCCTTCCGAACGTATCCGAAAACTCAATAAATGAAGCCTGGCCTGTTGATTTCCACCGTGCTGCCGCTCCTGGCGGCATGCAGCATTGCCCAAGCTGAACCGGCAGCCGCCTCGGCACCGGCGGCCAGCACCGCCAGCGCTTCCATCGCGGTGGCAAGCGAGACGCCGCCAGCCGCGACGGTGCCGGCCGCCACAGCGGTGCCGGCCTCCGCGCCGGCCGCCGACCTGCCCGCCATGCCGCCCGGCGCACCGATGACGATGGCGCCGACCAGCTCGGCCGGCAGTCTGCTGCAAACCATCCTGGCGCTGATGTTCGTGCTGGCCCTCCTGATCGGCCTGGCCTGGTTCATGAAGCGCTATGGCCCCAAGGTTATGGGCGGCAACAACAAGATGCGCGTCGTCAGTTCGCTCAACCTGGGCGGACGCGAACGCATCGTCCTCGTCGAAGTGGCCGACCAGTGGATCGTCGTCGGCGCCTCTCCCGGCAGGATCAACGCGCTGGCCACCATGCCGCGCCAGGAAGGCGAGTTGCCGCAACTGGCCACGGCGCAAAACGGCCCCGCGGCCGCCAATTTTTCCGAGTGGCTGAAACAGACCATCGAAAAACGCAATGGGAAATAAGCAGCAGATGGCGTGGTCCACCTTGAAGACTCCCCTGACCTGGCTGCTGGCGGCAGCCGCCCTGGCCTTGCCGCTATGGGCCATGGCCCAGCCGGGCATCCCGGCCTTCAACAGCACCCCGGCGCCGGGCGGCGGCCAGAATTACTCGCTGCCGGTGCAGACGCTCATCCTGATGACGTCGCTCACCTTTTTGCCGGCGGCCTTGCTGATGATGACCTGCTTTACGCGCATCATCATCGTGCTGTCCCTGCTGCGCCAGGCCATCGGCACGCAATCGGCGCCGCCGAACCAGGTGCTGGTGGGCCTGGCCCTGTTTTTGACCCTGTTCGTCATGGGCCCCGTGTTCGACAAGATCTACACGGATGCGTACCAGCCCTATCAGGAAAACAAGATCACCATGCAGCAGGCGATGGACAAGGGCGTCGATCCCCTGAAAACCTTCATGCTCAAGCAGACGCGCCAGGCCGACCTGGCCCTGTTCGCCAAGATGTCGCGCTCGCCGGCCCTGCAAGGTCCGGAAGACGTGCCGCTGCGCATCCTCGTGCCGGCCTTCGTCACCAGCGAACTGAAGACGGCGTTCCAGATCGGCTTTGCCATCTTCATCCCGTTCCTGATCATCGACATGGTGGTCGCCAGCGTGCTGATGTCGATGGGTATGATGATGATGTCGCCGGCCACGATCTCGCTGCCGTTCAAGCTGATGCTGTTCGTGCTGGTCGATGGCTGGCAGTTGCTGCTGGGCTCGCTGTCACAGAGTTTTTACTAGGGGAAATACGATGACACCCGAAAGCGTCATGACCCTGGGCCGCCATGCGATGGAAATCACCCTGATGGTGGCGGCGCCCATGCTGCTGGTCGCCCTCATCATCGGCTTGATCGTGAGTATCTTCCAGGCGGCCACGCAGATCAACGAGGCGACCCTGTCCTTCATCCCCAAGCTGGTCGGCATTTTCGTCGCCATCGTCGTGGCGGGCCCCTGGATGCTGTCCGTCATGCTCGACTACATGCGCCAGGTCTTCACGGGCATCCCGAACCTGGTGGGTTAGTGCAGCCATCGCTGATCCTCCTATGCTGACCCTGTCCAGCATCGAACTCAATACCTGGATCGCAGCACTGCTGTGGCCGCTTAGCCGCATCCTCGGCCTGATCGCGGCCGCTCCCCTGTTCGGCAACGCGGCCGTGCCCGCCACGGTGAAAGTGACCCTGGGCGCGCTGCTGGCCATGATCATCGCCCCCACCGTGCCGGCCTTGCCTGCCGTCAACCCGATGTCCTTGCCCGGCTTGCTGATCCTCACGCAGGAGATGCTGGTGGGCCTGGCCATGGGCTTTTCCATCCGCATCGTGTTTTCCGCCATCGAAATGGCCGGCGAGATCAGCAGTCTCACCATGGGCCTGGGCTTCGCCTCGTTCTTCGATCCGCAAACCAAGGGCAGGTCTTCGGCCATCAGCCAGTTCCTCGTCATGCTGGCCACGTTGATGTTTTTGACCGTCAACGGCCACCTGGTCTTGCTGGCGGCGCTGGCGGAAAGCTTTGTCAGCCTGCCGATTTCGTCGAGTCCCATCAGCGGCGGGGGATTCCAGCAATTGGCGGCCTGGGGTGGGGAAATCTTCCGTTCCGGCCTGCAAATTTCGCTGCCCATCATCGCTGCCTTGCTGCTGACCAACGTGGCGCTGGGCATCTTGACACGGGCCGCGCCGCAGTTGAACATCTTTGGTATCGGCTTCCCCGTCACCCTGGGCGTGGGCTTGCTGGTGATCGGCATGGTCCTGCCCTACCTGGCCACGCCATTCCAGAACATGTTCCTGCGCGGCATAGAAACAGCGCGCCTGCTGCCGCGCGGCTTTGCCACGCGCGACCGGCCACCGCCGCCCGCGCCACCAAATCCCTTGCGCCCCGCAGCACCGGCAACGTCAGCACCATAAGAACAGGCATCAAGCCTGGTCTGTGCTCAACGCCACGCGCCAGCGCCGCAAGTCGACATTCAAACGCAACTGGTGATGCCTGACCAGGTAGCGCACGCCGACGAGGGCCGCCGCCAGGCCCGACAGGGCGGCTATGCCCAGCGCCCAGCGCGGGCCGAAGGTGTCGGCCACCCAGCCCACGATGGGCGCGCCCAGCGGCGTGCCGCCCGCCGAGATGGCCAGCAGTATCGCCATCACGCGGCCCCGCATGGCGGGCGCCGTCGACAGTTGCACGCTGCTGTTGACGCTGGTGGTAAAGGTTTGCGCGGCGATGCCGATGACCACCAGCATCATGCCGAACAGCCAGTAATTGGGCATCACGGCGGCCAGCGCGCAGGCCAGGCCGAACAGCGCAGCCGCCCCCAGCAGCAAGGCCAGCGTGGGCTGGCCACGTCCCGCCGCCAGCAAGGCGCCGGCCACGGAACCGCACGCCATCACGGAACTGAGCACGCCATACTGGCTGGCGCCCGCATGGAAGGCCGTCACCGACATGGTCGACAGGAAAATCGGGAAGTTCAGTCCGAAGGTGCCGATCAGGAACAGCATCAGCAAGATAGCCATCAGGTCCGGCCGCTGGCGCACATAGCGGAAGCCTTCGCCCAGGCTGGCGCGCGTGGCCTTCAGGCGCGGCGCGCGGCGCAGCAATTCCACGCGCAGCAGCAACAGCGAACCGATCACGGCGGCAAACGAGACGGCGTTGATGATGAAGACCCAGCCGCTGCCAACACTGCTGATGAGCAAGCCAGCGACCGCCGGGCCCAGCATGCGCGCCGCATTGAACGAGGTGGAATTGAGTGCCACGGCATTCGTCAAATCTTCCTCGCCGACGATTTCGGCAACAAAAGTCTGGCGCACGGGCGAATCGAAGGCCGTCACGCAGCCCAGCAGGAAAGCAAACACATACACGTGCCACAGTGCTACCTGTCCACTGATGCACAATATCCCGAGTCCCAGCGCCAGCAGCCCCATGGCCGCCTGCGTGCACAGCAGCAATTTCCTGCGGTCGAGCAAATCGGCCGCCATGCCAGTGAGCGGCAGCAACAGCAGTTGCGGGCCGAATTGCAAGGCCATGACGATGCCGACGGCGCTGGCATTGTGCTGCGTCAATTCGCTCAGCACCAGCCAATCCTGCGCCGTGCGCTGCATCCACGTGCCGATATTCGACACGAGGGCGCCGCCGGCCCAGATACGGTAATTGGGAATGCGTAGCGAACGGAATGTGTTGTTCATCTGGGCGTGCGGGCTCCTTGCCGGGGTCGTGGTGAAAAATTCAGCGGATCACTCCGCCAAGCGTTTGAGTAATGCCACCGCCTTGTCCAGTTCGGTGACTTCGTCCGGCGTGAGCCGGGTTTCAATGGTGCGCGCCAGCCAGTCTTCGCGCGCGGCGCGGCTGGCCGCGATCCAGGCGCGGCAGCTGTCCGTCAGCGTCAAGATGGTTTGCCGGCCGTCAGCCGGATCGGGCGAGCCCGTCACCATCTGCGCCTCCGTCAACGCTTGCACGGTGGCGGCCATCGACTGGGGCCGCATGCCTTCGGCGCGCGCCAGGCTGCTGGCCGTGGCGGGACCGTCGCGTTCGAGGCGGCTGAGCACGGATGCCTGCGACATGCTGACATCGCCCAGGTGCGCCTCTTCGCGCAGGCGGCGGCGCAATTTGCCGACCAGGATGCGCAATTCGCCGGCCAGTTGCAGAACTTGTTCGTGGTTTTCTTGTGGGGTGCGCATACTAGCCATGTGGTGGATCAACAGCCCCAAGTATAACAGATAGGCAGGTAGACTGCACAGTTTGACTGTATATCTTGTCAAGACGGCCATCTTGCGGACGCAAAAAAGCCGGGGCGGGAGATGGCCTCCCTGCCCCGGCTTGCCGCTCATTCTGCGATGCCGGCCGCTTAGCTGATGTAGTTGAACAGCGACAAGCCCGAGATGGAGGTGAATGACTTCTGCGCCGCCTGCAGGGTGATCTGCTGCTGGCTGAACAGGGAAATCGCCTTCACCATGTCCAGATCCTGCAAGCCCGACAGGGTGCTCGCATATTGCAGGTCGAGGTCGTCGCCGGCGCTGTCGAGGGTATCGAGTTCCTTCAGGCGCGAACCGACTTCCGCGCGCACCGACAGCACGTTGTCGTAGGCCGTGTCGAGCAGATCGTGCGCCGCGTTCAGACTGGCCGTCAGGCGCGCCTGCCCCGCGTCGCCCGTGGCCGGCTGGCCCAGTGCGCCGATCAGGTTGGTAATCGTGGTAAAGATCGATTCCTTGCTGCTGGGCTCCAGGGTGAACTTGTCCAGGTCGGCCGGCTTGCCCGCGACATTGACTTGCTGACCGTCAAAGTTGATGGCGTCGCCCGACTTGTAGGCCACCGGCACGGCGGGATTCGGGATGGTCTGGCCCAGGGTCACGTCCGTCACGGTATAGGTCGTCTTGGCATCCGTGCCCGTGCCCGTCACCTGGAAGTCGATCGTGTACTTGTGCCCCGTCAGCTTGGTGGGATCGGTGACGGTGCCGCCGGAAATGATGCCGGCGCCGCCGCGCGTGAAGTTGCCCGGATCGGCCGCCGTGGTGAACTTGCCATTGCCCGTCAAATTGTTCTCGAATACGGTCGCGCCCGAGTCGCTGGTGGCTAGGTAGCGCGCCGAGCCCACTTGCAGTTCGCGCTGGCCCTGGTCGCCCACATAGGTGGCGCCGCCCGGCGTCTGGCTGAACGGCTGGGTAGTCGATTTGTAGCCGGAAAACAGGTAGCCGCCCGCGTTGTCGGACGTGTTGGCGATGCCCATCAGGTCGGTCAAGCGGCCTTTCAACTCCGTGGCCAGGCTCTGGCGGTCGATATCCTTCAATGCCGGATTACCAGCCTTCAGCACCAGTTGCTGCACATCGGCGATCAGCGAGGTGGTGCTGGCCAGCGCCAGCTCTTCCTGCGACAGGAAATTCTTGGCGTTCGAGCGGTTCGTCACGAATTGCGTGTTGATCGTTTGCGACTGCGTCACTTCCAGCGCGCGCGCCGAGGCGATCGGGTCGTCGGCCGGCGTCAGGTTGCGGCGATTCGCCGACAGCTGCATCTGGGTGCGGTTCAACGCGCCCTGCAGATTGTTCAGCTGCGTGCTGCCCGCGTCATAGATCATTTTGGTACTGATGCGCATGATGCTGCCCTTCCTGATGGCGGCGGGGCGCTATGCGCCGCCGCTTGAATAATTAACGTCCGAGGCCGATGACCACGTCGAACAGGGTACTGGCGATCTGCATGACCTTGCCGCAAGCCTGGTAGGCTTGCTGGTAGCGCAGCAGGTTGGCCGCCTCTTCATCGAGATTGACGCCGGAAACGGCCTGCTGCTGCGTGCTGGTTTGTTGCAACAACGCAAGACTCGCCAGGCCGCTGACTTGTACTTCGCGCGTCTTGTTGCCGACATAGCTGACGGTTTCCGCGTACGAACCCTGGAACGTGGCCTTGCCGCCATCGAGAATGTTTTTCGTCTGCAAGCCAGCCAGCAAGGAGGCATTGCGGTTGTCGCCCACGCCGCCCGAGTTCGGCGCGATGGTGAATTTATCGCCTTGCGCAGGCGCGCCCGTCATGTTGACGTTGATGCCGCCAAAGCTGAAGCTGTCGCCTTCCGTGTACGGGATGTTCGCCGTGCCGGCCGGATACGTGGTGGTGGCGCCGTTCAAGCCTTTCACCGTCACGGCCTGGCCCGCGGGGAAACCCGACAGCGAAGTGGTCGCCTTGTCATACGTCAAGGTGACGGTGCCCGTCAAGGCGTTGCCCGGCGTTAGATACGCCTTGTCCACGCTACCTGCGCCGAGCTTGCCGCTGCCCGTGTTGCTGACGGGCGCGCCCGTGGCGATCGGCGCGCCGGCGGCCAGCTTGTTGCGGTCGGTAATCGCCACGGCCAGGTCGGAAGCGCCGTGCGCGGTCGGCCTGACCATGAAGTTGTCGCCTTCGGCAGCCGCGCCCGTGATCGAGAAATCCACGCCGTCGATGGTTTGCGGCACGGTTTGCGGATAGGGGTTGATGGTCGTTTTCGCGCCGTCGCTCTGGCGCGTCACCACATAATTGGCGCCGTCATACTTGACGGCATAATCGCTGGCCGTCAGCTTGGTCGGATCGCTGACCTTGGCCGACAGCACGGTCGTGCTGGTCGCGTTGTTGCGGTAGTCGGCGCCGATGACGGGATCGGGCAACTTGAAGAAATCACCCCCCATGTCGCCATTCAAGTCCTGGCCCAGCTTGTGCTGCTCATTGAAGGTGGAGGCCAGCGCGATGGCGACCTTGCCCAGCGAATTCTGGATGCGGTCCAGGCTGCCGCTGCGGAATTCCAGCAAGCCGCCCAGCGCACCGCCGCTGAGGGAACTTTCCGACAGCTTGGTGACGGAAGTGCCCGTCACATAGCCCACGTCCAGGCGGTTCGGGTCCGTCGGCGACGGCGTGGTGGCCAGTTCAAAGTTCTTGTCGCCCACCACCAGCGGCTGGCCCGAGCCGATCGAGACGGTAATCGAGTTGCCTGCGCCAGGCTGAACAGTTGCCTTGACGTATTTGTTCAGCTCCGTGATCAGCTGGTCGCGCTGGTCCAGCAAATCGTTGGGCTGATTGCTTTCATTCACGGTCAGGTTGGTAATCGCGGTATTGAGTTCCGCGATCTGCTTGGCGTAGGAGTTGATCACCTTGACGTTCGAGGTGATCTGCGAATTGACGCCGTCGCCGATTTCCGTCAGGCGCGCGCTGAGGCCCTGGAAGCGCGCGGTCAGCGAATTTGCGCTCGACAACAATGCCTGGCGCGACGAGACGGAAGATGGATTCGAGCTGAAATCCTGCACGCCCTTGAAGAAATCGGCCATCGCCGGCGACAGCCCGGCCGTGGGGTCGGCCAGCATATTGTCGATCTGGCTGATCTGCGTGTAATACGCATCGAGCGAACTGGTGGCCGACTGCGCGCCATTCACCTGGGCCGCCATGAAACCGTCGTACTGGCGCTTGACTTGCGATACCTCGGTACCATTGCCAACAAAGCCATAACCGGCATTATTGAACTGCGCCGTCTGCTGCAGCACCACCTGGCGGTTGTAACCGTCCACGTTGGCATTGGTGATGTTATGCCCGGTCGTCGACAGGCCCACCTGCGCTGCAAGCAAACCGCTCTTACCGATGCTGAGTAGATTCGAAGTCATGGTGTCTTATTGGTTACCGTCAAATGTATTTACGGCAGCCGCGGCGAAAACTTGAAGCGCGCGGCCTGCACAAGGGTATGGACGCGGCTTAGCCGACCAGCGAATTCTTGATGATTTTTGTCAGTTTGGCAGCGTAATTCGGATCCGTCGCGTAGCCGGCCTTTTGCAAGCCGTGGGCGAACGTGCTGGCGTCGCCCGCGCTGGCCAGGACTTTTTCGTAGCGTTTGTTGTTGGTAATCAACTGTGCATAATCCTTGAAGCTGTCCGCGTAGCTGTCATAGGCGCGGAATTTTTCCACCTTGCGCTGCGCCTTGCCATTCACGTATTCCGTGGTGACGGCTTCCGTGACCTTGCCCTTCCAGTCGCTGGATGCCTTGATGCCGAACAGGTTGTGGCTGCTGCTGCCGTCGCGGGCGATGATTTCCCGCTTGCCCCAGCCCGTTTCCAGCGCCGCCTGGCCCAGCATGAACTTGGCCGGGATGCCCGTGGCGCGGCTGGCTTCTTCCGCATGCACGCCCAGTTTTTCCTGGAAGGCGCGCACGTGCGGCGCCTGCGTGGCGTTGGCCTTGTCGCTCAGGGTCTTGCCGCTGGCGGCGGCGCTACCGGCGCCTTCCGTCAGGGCGCCCTGCTGCTGGCGGAAGGCGGCCAGCGCCTGTGCCATGCTCGATGAACGGGGCGACGGCGCTTCGGCGCCATCGGCGGCCAGCGCCTGGTTCGACGACGACAGCTGGCGGATCAGCACGTCGGCCAGGCCCGTGCCCCGCTTGGCCAGGTTCTGGCTCGTCTGCTGGTCCAGCATCGAGGTGTACATCTTGCTTTGCTGGCTATCCATGATGCCGTCCTGCGGCGTGGCTTCGCGCATGCTTTTCATCATCATGTTGATGAACATGGCTTCGAATTGCGTGGCCGCCTCTTTCAGGGCGGCGGGGTCCTTCGCCTTGGCGGACTGGCGCAAGCCATCCATGCCCTTGACGTCATAGGCGGCGGTATTGCTGAGGTCGGTTTGACTGATCATGGCGTGCCCATCAAATGATTTCGAGTTCGGCGCGCAGCGAACCGGCCGCTTTCATCGCCTGCAGGATGGCCAGCAAGTCTTGCGGCGACGCACCGATGGCGTTGAGGGCCTTGACCACGTCGGACAGCGAGGCGCCGCCCTTGACCAGCATGACTTTGCCCGGTTCCTTCTTGATATCGATCTGCGCCGTCTGCGTGACCACCGTGCGCCCGCCCGACAAGGGCGCCGGCTGGCTCACTTGCGGCTCGACATTGATGGTGACGGACAGGTTGCCGTGAGAAATGGCGCATGTTTCCAGGGTCACGGACTGGTTCATCACGACGGAACCGGTGCGCGCATTCATGATGACCTTGGCCGCCAGGCGGGCCGGATTGACTTCGATGCTTTCCAGCTGGCCCAGGAAGGACACGCGCTGGTCGCTGCCGCTCGGCGACTGCACCTGGATCACGCGGCCGTCGAGCGCGGCGGCCGTGCCGGCGCCGTAGCGGCTGTTGATGGCGTCGACCACGCGGCTGGCGGTGGCGAAATCGGTGGCATTCAATTCCAGGCGGATGGTGTTGTTGGCGCCCAAGGCCGAAGGCACGCTGCGCTCGACGGTAGCGCCGCCCGAGATGCGGCCCACGCTCAGGTGATTGATGACGACGGAACTGCCTGCCGCCTGCGCGCCCACGCCGCCCACCAGCACGTTGCCCTGCGCCATGCCGTACACCTGGCCATCGGCGCCCTTCAATGGCGTCATCAGCAAGGTGCCGCCGCGCAAGCTTTTCGCATTGCCCATCGACGATACCGTCACGTCGAGCAACTGGCCCGGCTGGGCAAACGCGGGCAAGGCCGTCGTCACCATCACGGCGGCCACGTTTTTCAGCTGCAAACTGGTGCCTTGTGGCAAGTTGATGCCCTGCTGCTGCAGCATCGCCGCCACGCTCTGGATGGTAAATGGGGTTTGCGTGGTCTGGTCGCCGCTGCCGTCGAGACCGACGACGAGGCCATAACCCATCAGCTGATTCTGGCGCACGCCGGCGATGCTGGCCAGATCCTTGATGCGCTCGGCTTGCGCCACGGGCGCCAGCAGCGAGGCAGCCAGGCCGCAGATGGCGAGAAAACGGGGAAAGGTCAACGTTGCCATGATCAGAAAGGCAGCAGGCTGAGGAAGAAGCGCGACGCCATCGAGGCCATTTCGGCGCGGTCGATCTGGCTGTTGGTGCGGTATTCGACGCGCGCTTCGGCCACCTGGGTCGATGGCACGACATTGCCCGTGCCTATGGTGTCGGGATTGACCATGCCCGAGAAGCGGATGAATTCCGTGCCCTTGTTCATGGCGATCTGTTTTTCGCCGGCGACGATCAGATTGCCATTCGGCAGCACTTCAATGACCGTCACGCCGATCACGCCGGAAAACGTGTTGCTGGCGGACTGGTTGTCGCCATCGGCAAATTTCGTCGCGCCATTTGCCGCCACGGTGCCGCCCAGGCGGCCCTGCAGCATGCCCGGCGTGCTGAAGCCCACGCTGCCCGACTTGTTGCCGGAACTGGCGCCCGCCTTGACGGCATTCGTGCGCTCGGTGATGGCGATCGTCATGGTGTCGCCCACGTGGCGCGCGCGGCGGTCTTCGAAGGCGGGACGGTAGGTCGACGGCTGGTAGATGGAGCCGTTGTTGACGACTACCGGTTCCGGCATCGGCGCGCGCGTGCTGGTGGGATATTGCACGATGGACGTAGGCGTGATGGCGCAGCCGGACAGCAGGGCTGCAGAGAACAAAGCGATGATGGGGTATTGCATGGCGAACCTCCGCTGCCATCCGGCGGCGGATGGCATGACGACTATGAAAATTAAAGTTGCGACAATTTCTGCAGCATTTGATCGGATGTGGTGATGGCCTTGCTGTTGATCTCGTAGGCGCGCTGCGTCTGGATCATGTTGACCATTTCTTCGGCCACGTTGACGTTCGACGTCTCGATATAGCCCTGCATCAGCACACCGGCGCCGTTCGTGCCCGGGGTGTTGGTTTGCGCCACGCCGGAAGCGCCCGTTTCCATGTACAGGTTCTCGCCCTTCGATTCCAGGCCGGCGGGATTGACGAAGGTGGTCAGTTGCAGGGAGCCGATTTGCGATGGCGCAACGGTGTCGGGCAAGGTGACGGACACGGTGCCGTCGCGCGCCACGGTCAGGCTCAGCGCATTGGTCGGCACGGTGATGGCGGGCTGGATTACAAAACCTTCGGACGTCACCAGCTGGCCGTTGGCGTCCGTCTGGAACGAGCCGTCGCGCGTGTAGGCGGTGGCGCCGTCCGGCATCAGCACCTGGAAAAAGCCCGTGCCGTTGACCATCACATCGCGCGAATTGCCCGAGGCCTGGGGATTGCCCTGCGTATGGATGCGTTCGGTTGCCACGGTGCGCACGCCGGTGCCGATCTGCAAGCCCGATGGCAGCTGGGTTTGCTGCGACGATTGCGCGCCCGGCTGGCGCACATTTTGGTAGAGCAAGTCTTCAAACACGGCGCGCGACTTCTTGAAGCCCGTGGTGCTGACGTTGGCCAGGTTATTGGCGATCACGTCCATCTGCGTCTGCTGCGCTTCCAGGCCGGTCTTGGCAATCCAAAGGGAACGAATCATGATTTTTCTCCAATAACAGCGCTAACCAGCCCTGTAGACTATTTCTATGTGGCCATTATGCGGTGGCCCCCGTCAATTCAAAGCGAGGATCTGGGTGGCTTTCGCCGCGTTATTCTCGGCATTCTTCAACAAGCTCATTTGCGTTTCGAACTGGCGCGCCAGGGCGATCATGCTGACCATGGAGTCGACGGGGCTGACATTGCTGCCTTCCAGCGCGCCCGTGGTCAATTTGACGGCCTGGTCGGCTTGCGCCACCGTGCCATCCTTCAGGCGGAACAGGCCGTCATCGCCGCGCACCAGTTGCTGCTCGGGGGGGTTGACCAGTTTGATGCGTCCCAGCACCGTCGACGGGCCTGGCGGCACGTCGGTGGAAATCGTGCCCACCGTGCCATCGCTGGCGATGGCCACCGTCACGCCGGGCGGAATCGCCATGGGGCCCGTATCGCCTTGCACCATCAGCCCGCCCTGCGTTTGCAGCATGCCGTTTTCATTGAGTTTCAAGGCGCCATTGCGCGTGTAGGCTTCGGAACCGTCGGCCGACTGCACCGCGATCCAGCCGCCGTTTTCCACGGCCACGTCGAGCGCGCGGCCCGTGTGCTGCATCGGACCCTGCGTGAAATCGGAACCGACCGTCGAATCGACGACAAAGGCGCGCGTCGGCATCATGCCGTCGGCCACCACGGGCACGGCGCGGAACGAGTCGAGCTGGGCGCGGAAACCCGTGCTGGTGGCGTTCGCCAGGTTATTCGCCGTAGTCGCCTGCTTGTCCAGGATGTGCTTGGCGCCCGAGCCGGCGGTGTAGATGAGACGGTCCATGTGTTTTCTCCGTGCAAAACGAAAGCCGGGAGCAGTCCGAAAGAACCGCTCCCCTTACTCTTAACGCAGGTTGACGAGGGTCTGCAAAACGGAATCCTGCGTCTTGATGGTCTGTGCATTCGCCTGGTAGGCGCGCTGGGCCGTGATCATGTTGACCAGTTCCGCCGTCAGGTCGACGTTCGACACTTCCACGGCCGAGGCGCGCAAGTTGCCCAGGTTGCCCGTCTTGGGCTCGCCCGTGACGGGCTTGCCCGAGGCCGAACTTTCCACCCAGGCGTTGTTGCCCAGCGGTTCCAGGCCGTTCGGGTTGGTAAAGTTGCTCAACACCACTTGGCCCAAGGCGCGCGTCTTGCCATTGTTGTACTGGCCCTGGATGACGCCGTCGTCACCCACGATGAATTGGCTCAGCTGGCCCGCCTTGTAGCCGTCCGCTTCCGTTTTCTTTTCCGCCGTGGCGGTGCCCAGCTGGGTCGACTTGGTGAAGTCGACCTGGACCGACAGGGTCGCATTCGCGCCCGTGGCCGGGAAGATCGGCAGGTTGACGGTGACAGGCAAGGTTTGCGGCGGCGTCAGGGCCAGCATGGCGGCCCGGTCCAGGCTGCCGACCGTGTTGAAGACCAGCGAACCGGTCTTGACGGCTGGCACCACGGTCACGGCGCGGATGGCAGCGTCGATCTGGTCGGGCGTGCGGCTCGAGTTGACGCCGTTCGGCACGGCACTGCCGTAAGTGGCGGCGATGGCGGCCAGTTGCGCCGGCGTGGCGCCCGCGGCGGCGGCGGCCGCCGAGACGGCGGCACCAACCGCATTGCCATAGGCGACGGCGGCCGTCGTCACATTGGCCGGCACCAGCGGCACGGCCGTGGCGGCAGCCTGGTAGGCGGCGCGCGCGGCCAGCGAGGCCGGGTCCGTCTGCAGGGCGGCCGCGACCTTCATGCTGGTTACTTCCGTGCCGTCAATGGCCGAGTAGACATCCCAGGTGTTGGTGCCCGTCTTGACGTAGAAATTGGCCATGTTGTGGGAATTGCCCAACGAATCGAAGACTTCGACGGGGAACTGCTTGTGGTACGAGGTGTCGTCCGTCGACTTGAACGGCACCGTGGTCGGCATGGCCGTGTTCGAATTGAGGTTGACTTGCGTGTCGACCTTGGTCGTTGCCTGGGGCTTCATGTCCGACTGATCGATTTGCAGCGGCACGACGGCGCCGGCGACGATCTTGCCGTTGACGTCGGCCGGATAGCCGGTCAGCTGCGCCAGCTGGGCGTTGACGATGAAGCCGCTCTTGTCGACCTGGAACTGGCCATTGCGCGAGTACTGGATGGCGCCGTTGACGCTGGTACGGAAGAAGCCGCCGCCATTGATGGCAATGTCGAGGGGATTCGACGACGTTTCCAGGTTACCCTGGTTGAATTGCTGGGCGATTTGCGAGACCGACACGCCGATCCCCGCCTGGTTGCCGCCCACGCCATACAGCGAGTTGGCATAAATGTCGGCGAACTGGGCCTGCGACTGCTTGAAACCCACGGTCGACGAGTTGGCGATGTTGTTGCCGATGACGTCCAGCGATTTGGCGGCGCCATTCAAGCCGCTCAGGCCTTGTTGGAAAGACATTGTGTTCTCCTGGTAGAAATTAGGGGTAGAGGGTCACGCTAAGGGGAAGCGGCTTACAGAATCTGTTTCACGTCGGCCATGGTGATGCTGCCCACGCCCGGGACATTCAATTTCACGCCATTCGCGCCCGTCGACACGCTGGCGACCGAACCGAACATCAACGCCGTCGCATCCTTGAGCTTGGTGCCACCGCGCGTGGCTTCCACCGTGAAGGTGTAGGCGCCGTCGGCCAGCACGACCGGCTTGCCATCCTTGTCGAGATCGGCGGTGGAACCGTTCCAGCCCAGCGGCAAGGTGCCCGCCGCCTGTGCGCCCAGGTCGATGGAATGGACTTCCTTGCCATCCTTGTAGATGACGACCTTGACCTTGTCGGCTGCCGTGGCCAGGTCCACGCCCAGCAGCGCGGCGCTCTTGCTCAGGTTGATATCCTTGCCCGCTGTCAAGACGCCATGGCCGATGATGTTGGCCGCCTGCATCGATTCGGCTTGCTGATAGCTGGCCTTCAGGCTTTCCACGGTCGTATTGAGCTTGTTGACGCCCGTCACGGTGGACAATTGCGCCAGCTGGCTGGTCAGCTGTGCATTGTCCAGCGGATTCATCGGATCCTGGTTTTTCAGCTGGGTAACCAGCAAGGTGAGGAATTTGTTCGTTTCCGCTTCGACACTGCCTGGCTCGGCCGTGCTCTTCTTCGGATTCATCGTCGCCATCAGGTCGGTGACTTTGGAGGTGCTGGTATCGATGGTTGCCATAATGATCAGTCAGCCTTATTGGCCGATGGTGAGGGTTTTCAGGAGCAGCGACTTGGCCGCGTTCATGGTTTCCACGTTGGTCTGGTACGAGCGCGAAGCCGACAGCATGTTGACCATCTCGTCGACCGTATTCACGTTCGGCATGGTGACGTAGCCCTTCTCGTCGGCCAGCGGGTTCTTCGGGTCGTAGACCAGCTTCATCGGCGACGGGTCTTCGATCACCTTCTGCACCTTGACGGCCGTGGCGCCATTGGCCATGGGCACGGCTTCGAACACCACCTGCTTGGCGCGGTAGGCTTCGCCCGTGGCGCTGGTGGCGCTGTCGGCATTGGCCAGGTTGCTGGCCACCGTGTTCAGGCGCTGCGCCTGGGCGCTCATGGCCGAACCGGAAACATTGAAGATATTAAATAGCGACATGATTATTGTCCTCCCTGGATGGCCGTCAGCATGCCCTTGATCTGCGAGTTAAGGAACGTCACGGCCGCCTCGTAGCGGATGGCATTGTCGGCAAAGGCGTTGCGCTCGAGATCCATGTCCACCGTATTGCCATCGACGGCGCCCTGGGCCGGCGCGCGATACAGCAGCGGCGTGCCGTCGGCCAGGGTCTCGACCTTGCCGCCGCCGGCTGCGCCCGCAGCCGCGGCCACGCCCTTGCCCGGCATATGCTGCGGCGCCGTGCCCTTCAGGGCCGGCGGCACGCCATCCTTGCGCGCCATCGCGCCCTTCAGCGCGGCGGCGAAATCGACATCGCGCGCCTTGTAGTTGGGCGTGTCGGCATTGGCGATATTCGAGGCGAGCAATTCCTGGCGCGTCGAGCGCAGGCTCAGCGCCGTCTCGTTGAAGCGCATGTAATCGTCGAGTTTCCCTATCATGTCAGGCTCCGGAAAGATCTGCCACTGGCGCCCGAGATGGCGGAAGGATGGCGGATTAGTGATGACAGGAAACATAGTACGGCGCCCACCAGCAAGACCATCGCCGGATCAGACCTTACTTTTACCCCTTAATCGGGGCTTCGAACGGGGCCGCGCGCACTATCATGGCACTATTCCAGAGGCCTATCACCATGAAAACACCGCTTGCTTTCCTCTTCGCTCTTGCCTCCCTGCCACTGCTGGCCCAGGCGCAAAACGCCGGCCGCCAGACGCCGGAAGCGCTGCGCAACAGCGTGGAACAATTCCTGCAAGTGCAAAGCAACGGCTTGCCCGGCAAGGTGACGGTGACCGTCGGCGCCGTCGATCCGCGCCTGAACCTGGCCGCCTGCCCCGCGCCGCAAGCATTCATGGCGCCGGGCGCGCGCGCCTGGGGCAAGACCACCGTCGGCGTGCGCTGCACGGCGCCAAGCAACTGGACCATCTATCTGCAAGCGAACGTGGCCGTCGTCGGCGATTACGTGGCCAGCGCCGTGCCGCTGGCGCAAGGGCAAGCCATCGACGCCAGCCAGCTGGTAACGATGCAGGGCGACCTGGCCGCATTGCCGGCAGGCATCGCCACGGACATGGCCCAGGTGGTGGGCGCCAGCACGAATATTTCCTTGCCACCCGGCACGCCGATGCGCCTCGACACCCTGCGTCGCAAGCCGGTGGTAATGCAAGGCCAGCTGGTACGCGTGGTTTCCAGTGGCAATGGTTTCCAGGTGGCATCAGAAGGGCGCGCCATCGGCAGCGCCGGCGATGGCCAGACGGTGCAGGTACGCACGCAGAGCGGCCAGCAGATCAGCGGCGTGGCGCGCGCAGGCGGCTTGGTGGAGGTCGCCTTTTAAACACGGATGGACAGCGATATTGTGGTCTGGCGCACTAAAGTTTCGGGAGAAGGTGCCGATAATGACACATATCCCGGAGTTTTTTGACTTCGACCAGACGAGGATCACGCTGTGAAAATTACCGACAACACCATTAAAAGCAATCCCGGCCTGCCGGTGGCGCCCGCGAGTACCTCCGGCGCCCGGAATGCCGAGAAAGCCCAGGCAACACCGACAACGTCGGACAATGTACGCCTGTCGCCGCAAGGACAGGCATTAGCGGCCAGTGCAACTGCCGGCAGCGGCGCCGTGTTCGACACGAAAAAAGTCGAACGCATCAAGCTGGCGATCGCCGACGGCCAGTTCCAGGTCAACTCAGAAAAAGTGGCGGACGGTCTCCTCGACACGGTCAAGGACTTGCTGCACTCACGAAATAGATAGGTTTCCTCATGCAATCAGTGACTCCGTTTTCCAGCCTGCGCGACGAGCAACAGCTCATGACCACATTGCTGGCATTGATGAAAGAAGAACAGCGGCATCTGGTTGCGGCTGACATCGATGCAATCACGGAGCTCACGGTGCGCAAGACGGCACTCGTAGGACAATTGAGCCAGCTGGCGGCGCAACGCCACCAGGCGCTGGCGGCGGCCGGTTTCATGGCGGCCGAAGCGGGCATGGAAGACTGGCTGGTAGGCGCCGGCGAAGCGGAAGCGGCGCCCCTGTGGAAAGCCCTGCTGGAGACGACGCGCGAAGCCAAGGAACAAAACCGCCTGAACAGTCTGCTCGTCAACAAGCATATGGTACATACGCAAGGCGCCCTGAATGCCATGCGCCCCCCGGCCCAAAGCGGCAATTTCTATGGCCCCAGCGGCCAACCGACGACGAACACGGCCAGCCGGCGCGTCGTCATCGGCTAATCCCCCTTAGTTAACAGCAACCTTAACAGCAACCCGGCAAGGCGCAGCGGCCTTGCCAGCTCAACCGTGCGCGGGACGGCCCGCATGCTGCCGGTATTTCGCCACGATGGCTTGCGCCCTGGCGCTGGCCGCGGCTTGCTGCTCCGGCGTCAGCTCCGCCTGCAGCCAGTGCCAGTACTCATCCTGATACGGATTGGTGACGCCGGGCGCGAGGATATCGTCGTATACCTGGCGCAGGGCCAGCAGGTAGCCATACGCTTGCGGTGCATCCTTCCGCACCACCTCGCCATCGCGCAAGTACGCCATCATCAGGGTAGCCACACTGGTCAGTTCCGCCTCGTCCGCCTGCGCCGTCAGCTGGGCGATGGCTTGCCGCTTCCATGCCTGCACCAGCGGATCGTCGGGACGGTTGCGCAGCGCGCTGCGGTCGCCGAACGGGCCTTCCGACAGGAACAGGGTGGCCGCGCCCGGCACGCCCGCCTTGGCGGCGGTGGCCAGATAGCCGAGGCGGTCCTCGCGCTGGCGCTGTGTCAGGCCCGCGCACAGCTGCTGCTGGGCGGCTTTTTCTTCCACCGTCATTTCGCGGCCCAGCTCGAATTCCATGCCCGGCAAGCGCCCTTCCTGCTGGAAGACGATGCAGTCGTCGATCAGGCTGAACGCCGCATACGCGTCTTCCGCCCTGCCGCTGGCGGCCAGGCGCGCAAGCTGCCGCGCCAGGGTCACGGGAACGGGTGCGGCATCGGCGACGGGGGCGGCGCCGATATTCAGATACGACGCCAGGCTGCGCCCCGCCGGCGCGCTGGCGGCAGCCGCATCCGCTTGCGGCGCGCCGGCGTCGGGCGCGGGCCAGTACACGAGCGCCAGTACCGCCGCGATGGCAGCGGCGCAGGCGATGCAGGTCAGTTTGCTATTCATGATGAGGTGGCGCATAAAAGGAAATGCACGTTACCACAGGCCTGCGGCAGCGGGCCGCACGCCTCCGCACGTCAGCCGCCGGCCTTTTTCGGCTGGTGGCCCAGCTTGACCAGCGCGGCAAGGATGGTGTCGACATGGTCGCCCTGCACCTCGATCACGCCATCCTTGACCGTGCCGCCCGAGCCGCACTGCGTGCGCAACTGCTTGCCCAGCAGGGCCAGCGCCATGGCGTCCAGCGGCAAACCCTTGACCACGGTGACGCTCTTGCCGCCACGGCCCTTGGTCTGGCGCGAGACGCGCACCACGCCATCGCCCGCGGGCGCCGCCTTGGATTGCGCCTTGCATGCGCATTGCGCCAGCGGCTGGCGGCAGGCGGGGCACATGCGGCCCGTTTCGGTGGAATAGACGAGACCGCCCTGGGAGCTGCTTTTCATGAGGGAACGATAAAAGAGGAAGAAAGCGCGATTGTACCAAGCGGCAGCCAGCAGTTGACGAGCGTCAGTTGGCTGGCGCAGGTGCTGGCGCCACCGGCGCCGTCGGCACTTCCGTCACCGTTTCGGGGATGCCCGACAAAATCGTCACGGCGACCCGGCGGTTGCGCGCGCGCCCTTCCGCCGTTTCGTTCGGCGCCACGGGGATATTGTCGGCGTGGCCGACGGCCGTCAGGCGCGACGCCTTGACGCCGCTGGCGATGAACAGGCGCACCACGGCGCTGGCGCGCGCGGCCGACAATTCCCAGTTCGAGGCAAAGTTGGAATTACTGATCGGCTGCACGTCCGTATGCCCTTCCACCTGCACGTCGTGCGTATCGTCCTTGAGCAGCACGGCGACGGCGCGCAGGGCCTGGTCCGATTCCACCGTCAGGCGCGCCGCGCCCGGGTCGAACAGCACGCTGGCATTGATTTCCACGCTCACGCCGCGGCTCGTCTGCGTGACCCGCACCTTGCCTTCCTTCACCAGCGGCGCCAGGGTGGAGGTCAGGTCCTGCGCCAGGCGCGTCATGTGTTCGCGCTCGCGGCGGATGGCTTCCGTGCGGCGTTTCAGGGCCGGGTTCGGCAGCGGAATGGCTTGCGGCGCTTCCATGATGATGGGCGGCGCGCCCTTTTCCAGGCTGAATGCCTGGCCGATGGCATTCTGGAAGACGCGGTATTTGCCTTCGTTGACTTGCGAAATCGCGTACATGACAACGAAGAAGGCGAACAGCAGGGTGATGAAGTCGGCATACGAGATCAGCCAGCGGTCCTGGTTGTCCGGTTCCTCGTCATACTTCCTGCGCGCGCGCCGCATCATGGTCAGTGCTCGTGCAAGAGGCTGGAAACGCGCTCTTCGATGATGCGCGTATGGTCGCCCGTGGCGATGTCGTACAGCACGGCGGCCGTGATTTCGTATTGCAGCACGCGGCGCGAGACGATGGCCTTGAGTTTATTCGCCACCGGCAGGAACAGCAGGTTGGCCAGGCCGACGCCATAGATGGTCGAGACAAACGCCACGGCGATGCCGCCGCCCAGTTTGCTCGGATCGGTGAGGTTTTCCATCACGTGGATCAGGCCCAGCACGGCGCCCAGGATGCCGATGGTGGGCGAATAACCGGCCGCCGATTCCCACACCTTGACGGCCTGGCGCTCGGCCATTTCGTAGGCGGAGATTTCCACGTCGAGCAGCTGGCGCAGCTTGTCGGGCGCGATGCCGTCGACGATCATCCTCAAGCCCTTGGCGTTGAAGCGGTCGGCCGTGTTTTCCATCAGGCGCTCGAGCGCCAGCGGGCCGTCGCGCCGCGCCGTCAGGCTCCACTGCCCGATGTCGCGTGCCAGCGCGGCACGCGTGTCGGCCGGTGGCAGGAAGACCCAGCGCAGCATTTCCAGGCCGCGCACGAAGGTGCGCAGCCGCGTTTGCAGCAGCACGGCGCCGAAGGTGCCGATGACAACGATGGCAAAGGCGGCCGGCTGCAGCAGGGAGGCCATCTTGCCGCCTTCCAGTGCCTGACCGACCAAAAGGCCCGCCAGCGCCAGCGCCAGCCCGATTACGCTGGACCAGTCCACGCCTTGCTTCCCTTCAAAGGTGGTTGCGCGCAGGCGCGCGACGGCCTGGGTATGCAGCTGCGAGACGCGCGATTCCGACACGCCCATCACCGCGCCGATCTCCTTCAGGTTCAGCTCTTCTTCGTAATACAGGCCCATGAGTATTTTCTCGCGTGGTGGCAGCGCGTCGATGGCATCGATCACGGATTGCCGGAAATCGGTATCGAGCAGGGAACGCAAGGGGTCGCTGTCTTCGTCCACGCAGTGGCGGTCGAGGAAGCTGTCATTGCCGTCCGGGTCATGAAAGTCTTCGTAGTACACGAGCTGGTGGCCGCCGCCGTCGCCCAGCATTTCCTGGTAGTCGGCCAGCGACATCTTCAGCAGCTTTGCCACTTCCGACTCCGTCGGCGGATGGCCGAGGCGCTGCTGCAAGGTGCTCATCGCCTCCTCGATCTTGCGCATGTTCTGGCGCATGCTGCGCGGCAGCCAGTCGCTGGTGCGCAATTCGTCGAGCATGGCGCCGCGGATGCGCAGCACGGCATACGTCTCGAACTGCGCGCCATGCGTCTCTTCATAGCGGCTAATGGCATCGAGCAGGCCGATCATGCCGGCCTGGATCAGGTCATCGACCTCGACCGAAGGCGGCAATTTCGCCTTCATATGGTGCGCCAGACGCTTCACCAGCGGAATGTGCTCCGTCAGCAAATAGTCCTTGTTCGATTTCCCTTTGACCGTGTACATAGGCTGCTTATTGTTTTCTCATCTTATCTGGTGCTACGGTTCGATTCAGGCGCTGAACTGGTGCGGGCTCCCCGTCTGGTACAAGGTGCCGCCAAGCACCGGTGCCGCCGAACGGGCCAGCCGCTCGGCCAGTCCGCGAAACGCCACCGACGCGCCCGCCAGCGGAAACGCATCGACCACGCTGCGGCCCAGCCGCGCCGCGCGGTGCAGATACTCGTCGGCAGGCACCGAACCCATCGAGGTCAGCTTCACGGCCAGGTAGCGGCTCGCCGCCTGCGCCATATTATCGTATACCACTTTTGCCTCGGATTCGGAAGCGCCGGTGACGAGAATGCCGAACGGACGGCGTCCCAGTTCCTGGCTCAGGCGCTTGATCAGGCAGTACGCCGCCTTGATCGAGGTGGCGCTGGTCGACACTTGCACGACGATATCGGACGAGGCCATCAGCGGCACGGGGAAGCAATCGCCCTCGTCGGCCATGACGCCGTCGACCAGCACGATGCCGCTCTGGCGCGCCAGTACCTCGAACGTCTTGCCCAGCCGGCGCAGTTCGTCCTCGCCCGCATAGTCCATGCTGTCCATCAAATGGTTGCGCGCACCCAGGCTGGCCACGCCGAAGCCTTGCGGCACCTGGTGGATGACCTGGTTCAAGCCGCACTGCTGGCGCGCCACGTCGCGCAGGCTGGCGCCGTGCGCCAGTCCCAGGCGCGCCGCCACGCCATCGCTGCCGCCGCTGGCGTCGAGCAGCAGCACGTCATTGCCGCCGTAGACGAGCGACGCGCCCAGATTGACCAGCATGGCACCCTTGTCGTCCTGCGGCGTGGCCGAGAGGAACGTCATGACGCGCGGCTGCGGGCCGGCCAGCATGCGGCGCAAGCCTTCGGCCTGGTCGAAATCGAAATTAGCCAAGGTGCACCCCGCGCGCTTCATTATTGCGGGCGGCCGCCTGCGCCATCAGGAGCGGCAGTTCGGCATCGGAAAACTGCGTCGCCGCCGCATCGCGCTTGAGCTTGAAGGCGCGGTCGATCAGGTAGCCGCGGTCGGCCAGGTACAGGTCTTCCGGCACGCGCTGGCCGTTCGACACATAAAACAGGTTCAGCTTCTGGCGGATCACCACGTCGAGCACGTTGCCGATCGAGGCCGCTTCATCGAGCTTGGTCATGATGCAGCCGGCCAGGCCGCTGCCCTGGTAGGCGCGCACCACTTCGTTGAGGGTTTCCTGGGTCGCCGTGGAATTCAGGCACAGCAGGCGTTTCACATCGGCGCCGGCGCCCGACAGCATGGCCACCTGTTCCGTGACCATCTGGTCGCGCTGGCTCACGCCCACCGTATCGATCAGCACCGTGTGCTTGTTCTTCAATTCCTTCAGGGCGATGCGCAAGTCCGCCTCGTCCTTCACGGAATGCACCATCACGCCGAGGATCTTGCCGTAGATGCGCAGCTGTTCGTGCGCGCCGATACGGTAGGCATCGGTGGTGATCAGGGCCAGCTTTTCCGGACCGTGGCGCATCACGCAGCGGGCCGCCAGCTTGGCCGTGCTGGTGGTCTTGCCGACGCCCGTCGGGCCCACGAGGGCAAACACGCCGCCCTGCTCCAGCATGGCGTCTTCATTGGCCACCGTATTCAGGTTGCGGCTCAGGACGGTCTTGATCCAGCGCATGCTTTGCGCGCCATCAAGGCCGGCCGGCAGCTTGTCGATCAGGTAGCGCGCCAGGCTGGCCGAGAAGCCGGCGGCCAGCATTTCGCGCAGCACGACGGCTTTTTGCGGCTCGCGCTGCTGCGTCGAACCCCACGAGATTTCCGCCAGCTGGGTTTCCATCATGCCGCGCATGGCGCGGATTTCATTCATCATGCCGCTCATCTCGGCGGCGGCGTTTTCCTTGACGTGCGCCAGCGCGCTGGCCATCATCTGCTGCATGCGGGCCATGTCCACTGGCTCGGAGGCAGCCTGGCGCGGTGCGGCGGGACGTGGCGCGGCCGGGCGCTGGGCCGGGGCGGCCGGACGCTGCGGCGTGGCGAACTGGGTCTGCAACTGGGGACGGGGCTGGGCCATTTCGGAAGCGGCCGGCGGCGACGCCAGCGAAGCGGCATCGTCATTGGCCAGCGCGAGGATTTCCACCACGCCATCGGCCTGGCGGTTCGACAAGATCACGGCATCGGGGCCCAGCGCCTCACGCACCTTGCGCAGCGCATCGCGCGACGAGGCGCCCGTAAATTTCTTCACATTCATGACCGGCCTCCCAAGGCGGGGGTGGCGCAATATTGGCTGAACTGTGTGACCATCATCGACTCCTGTTGCTTGAGTGCTGTCTTCCACATGGACACAGATCACCCGGACAGTTTCCATTATTAGCGATGCTTGCAGGAAACGATCGAAGGAACAGGACGGGAAAGTACCCGTTATTCAGTTTGCCGAGAGGAAATTGATGTTTATTTGACCAAAGGCAAGGGCTGGGGTCAGGCCCGGCGGGTCTGACCCCGGTACTAATGCTGTCAACTACTGTGCCCCCACCAGCGCCGTGACGCGGATGGTCTTGGTTTCCGGCACTTCCGCATGCGACAGCACTTTGAGCTGCGGCAAGGCGCGGCGCAGGAAACGCGACAGCAAGGCGCGCAGCGGCGCCGGCACCAGCAGCACCGGCGTCAGGCCCAGCGCTTCCTGTTGCTGGGCAGCCAGGCCTGCCTGGTGCGCGATGGTGTCGGCCAGGCCCGGCTCGATGCCGGCGCCGTCGCCGCCATTGCCCATCGCTTGCATCAGCAGGCGCTCCAGGCGGCTGTCGAGGGTCATCACGGACAGTTCGGCCGAGCCGGGGAACAGTTGCTGCACGATGGCGCGGCCCAGGGCCACGCGCACCAGCGCCGTCAGGTCGTTCGGGTCTTGCGTGCTGACCGTATGCTCGGCCAGGGTTTCGATGATGGTGCGCATGTCGCGGATGTGCACGCCCTCGGCCAGCAGGTTCTGCAACACCTTCTGCAAGGTCGACAAAGACAGCATCTTCGGCACCAGGTCTTCCACCAGGCGCGGCGACTCCTTGCCCAGGTGGTCGAGCAGCGACTGCACTTCCGCGCGGCCCAGCAGCTCGGAAGCGTGCGAGGTGATCAGGTGGTTCAGGTGCGTGGCCACCACGGTGCCTGCGTCGACCACCGTGTAGCCCATCGATTGGGCCTGGTCGCGCAAGCTCGCGTCGATCCAGGTGGCGGGCAAGCCGAAAGCGGGATCGTTCGTGGCCAGGCCCGGCAAGGTGCCGCTGGCCATGCCGGGATTAATCGCCAGGAACTGGCCGTTGAACGCTTCGCCCACGCCCACTTCCACGCCCTTGAGGGTGATGCGGTAGGCGGACGGCTTCAATTCCAGGTTGTCGCGGATATGCACGGGCGGCGCCAGGAAACCCACTTCCTGGGCAAATTTCTTGCGGATGCCCTTGATGCGCTTGAGCAATTCGCCACCCTGCGTCTTGTCGACCAGGGGAATCAAACGGTAGCCCACTTCCAGGCCCAGGGTATCGACGGGCATGATGTCTTGCCAGCTGGCTTCTTCCTGCTCGGGCGCCACGGTCGCTTGCGGCACTTCGGCCGGTTTTTCGGACGCCTCTTTTTCCTGCATGCGTTTCTTGCTGATCAGAAAGGCGGCACCGGCCAGCAGCGAGGCCAGCAGCAAGAAGACCATGTTCGGCATGCCGGGAATGAGGCCCATGCCGCCGATGATGGCCGCGGTAATATACAGTACTTGCGGTTTCGCAAACAGCTGCCCCACCAGCTGGGTGCCGATGTCCTGTTCGCTGGCCACGCGCGAGACGACGATACCGGCCGCCGTGGAAATGATCAGCGAAGGAATCTGCGCCACCAGGCCGTCACCGATGGCCAGCAGGGTGTAGTTCTTGAGCGCGTCGGCAAAGCCCATGTCGTGCTGCAGCAAGCCCACCAGCAAGCCGCCGACGATATTGATGACGGTAACCATGATGCCGGCGATGGCGTCGCCGCGCACGTATTTGCTGGCACCGTCCATGGCGCCATAGAATTCCGCTTCCTGCGCCACTTCCGTGCGGCGGCGGCGCGCTTCATCTTCACCGACCAGGCCGGCGTTCAGGTCGGCATCGATGGCCATCTGCTTGCCAGGCATGGCGTCCAGCGCGAAGCGGGCGCCCACCTCGGCGATACGGCCCGCACCCTTGGTCACCACGGTAAAGTTGATGATCGTCAAAATAATGAAGACCACGATACCGACCGTGTAGTTGCCGCCGATCAAGAAGTGACCGAACGCCTCGATCACTTTACCGGCCGCGTCGGCGCCCGTATGGCCTTCCGTCAGCACCACGCGCGTGGAAGCCACGTTCAGCGACAGGCGCAGCATGGTCGACACGAGCAGGATGGTCGGGAAGGCCATGAAGTCGAGCGGCTTGACCGTGTACAGCGCCGTCAGCAGCACGATGATCGACAGCGCGATATTAAAACTGAAGAAGATGTCGAGGATGAAGGCCGGCAGCGGCAGCACCATCATCGCCAGCAGCATGATGATGATGACAGGCGCGGCGATGCCCTTGCTGGCGTTGCCGCCCATTCCGCTGAGCCAGGCTGGCATTCTCAGGCCGTTCATGGTGTACTTCCTTTATTCTTGTCTTCTGCGCCGGCTGCGGGCGGTGTCTGTGAGGCGGGATTCTGCGGGTCGAGCTCGGGCGGCACGTCGAGTTTCTTCGGCTTGTCGGGACGCTCGCCCTGGCCCTTGCCATAGCTGCGCAGCTGGAACACGTAGGCCAGCACTTCGGCCACGGCGCCGTACAGCGCCTCGGGAATTTCGTCGCCGATGTCCGTGTGCTTGTACAGCGCGCGCGCCAGGGCCGGCGCTTCCAGGATGGCAACCTTGTGTTCGCCGGCCAGTTCGCGGATCTTCGCCGCCACCTCGTCGATGCCCTTGGCCACCACCTGCGGCGCGCCGCGCGAATTCTCGCCGTACTTCAAGGCCACCGCGTAGTGGGTAGGATTGGTCACCACCACGTCGGCCGTCGGCACATCGGCCATCATGCGGCGGCGCGACATTTCATGCTGCATCTGGCGTATCTTCGCCTTGATCTGCGGATTGCCGTCCGACTCTTTCGACTCTTGCTTGACTTCCTGCAAGGACATTTTCATCTTGTTAGCGTAGTGCCACATCTGGTACGGACCGTCGATGGCGGCAATCAAGCCCAGCGCGCCGACGATCAGCAAAAAGGCCGTGATCAGCAAGCTGATCAGATGAGCCGAACCGGCGCGCAAGGATTCCACCGACAAGCCCAGCACGGCGTCCTTTTGATGCTGCATCACCATCCAGGCGACGACGCCGACAACGAGGGTCTTGGCGATGGCCTTGAGCAATTCCACCAGCGCATTCTTCGAAAACATGTTGCCCAGGCCGCGAATCGGGTTGAGCTTGCCAAAATTGGGGGTGAACGCCTTGGAACTGAACAGCCAGCCGCCCACCAGCACGGGCGACGCCAGGGCGACGAGCATGATGGCCAGCGCGTACGGCAGGCAAGTCAGCAAGACGGAGCCCACGTCGTAGCCGATGCGCAGCATCATCGCATCGGGATTGAGTATCTGCTCCCGGTCCAGGGTCAGCCCGGACACCATGACAGCCGTCAACCGCCGCACGATGGCGTCGCCGGCAAACCACAGGCAGCAGCCGGACGCCATCAGCACAGTGAACGTTGCCACTTCACGCGATCGCGGAACGTCGCCTTCCTCACGCGCCTGCTCGAGGCGCTTCGGTGACGCGGCTTCGGTCTTTTCTGCGTCGCTGTCTTCCGACATCAATCAACTCCGGTGAAGTCCTGCAGCCTGGCTAGGCGCAATACGGACTGGGCATGTGGCATTATCGGTTCAATTACCGCAACGCCATCAAGGGAAAAGGAGGGCGAATCCCCTGCTTTTCCTTTGCCTGAATGAAACAGCCGCAGGCGCCCACTTCAAAGGAGACCGAAAAATGGTCAGGGCAAGGCGCAGCCCCGAAGACAGTACGAACAGTACGGCGAGGGGTTGCAACGCAGTCATGGCCATTTTCTCGGGGCTCCTAACGGCTTTTCCTCGCCTCGGCCTGCTTGACGGTCTGCTCGATGGCGCCAAACAAGGACTTGCCGTCGTCCCCCAGCATCTCCAATCGAACAACATCGCCAAACAACAGAAATGGCGTGCTGGCGACGCCATCGGCGATCATCTCCTGGTTACGTCGCTCAACGATGCTGGAAAACCCCTTCTTAACTTCCTTGTTGGCGACCCCGCCCGCGCTGACCACGCTGCCGGCGCGCGCGTTGCGCGTCTGGCACAGATGAGCGAGCAATTGCGGGTAATTGAACGCCATGTCGGCGCCCGCGTGGGGCTGGCCCGTCAACTTGCCGTTCAGGCTGCAGCGCAGGGCGTGATGCACCTTGCCGCCGCGCCAGGCATCGCCCAGCTCGTCAGGCGTGATGGCGACAGGAGAGCAGGCCATGGCCGGTTTCGCTTGCAGGAAACCATAACCACTCGCCTGCTCGTCGGGCACCAGGTTGCGCAGGGTGATGTCGTTGACCAGCATCAACAGCTTGATGTTCAGGTGCGCCTGGTCGGGCGTGGAGCCCATGGCCACGTCGTCCGTGATGGCGGCGATGCCTGCCTCGTAATCGATGCCCCACTGCTCGTGCGCCAGGATGATCTCGTCGTGGGCACCGAGGAAATCGTCGCTGGCGCCCTGGTACATGCGCGGTGCGTCGCGCAAGTTGGCCGGTGCCTCGCGGCCTGCGGCCTTGCAGGCCCGCTCGATCTGCGGCAGATAGGAGGCGCCGGCCACGCGCAGGCTGCTGCGCGGCAAGGGCGCCATGCAGTTGGCGGGGTCGAACTCGAAGGCGCGATGGCCGCGGCCGCTATTGATGGTCTGGTACAGCAAATCGAGCTGGGGCGCGATGAAACTCCAGTCGTCGAGCGCCTTTTGCAGGGTCGGGGCAATGCCATCGGCCAGATGGGCCGTTTTCAGGTCGCGCGACACGACAGCCAGCTGGCCGTCGCGCGTGCCATCCTTCAGGGTAGCTAATTTCATGGGCGGGAAACTTCGTCAAATGCAGGCAATGGAGACTAAAGACGCCAAAAAGCCGGGACATCCCCGGCTTTGGCGGTCAGGAAGGGACTAGGCCAGGAGCGCGATCTGCTCGGGCGTCAGGTAGCACCACTCGCCTTCGGCGATGCCCAGCGATTCCAGGGTCAGGCTGCCGATGGCGGAACGGTGCAGCGCGCTGCAATGGTTGCCGGCGGCGGCCAGCATGCGCTTGACCTGGTGGTATTTGCCTTGCTCGAGCACGATTTCCAGCTGGTGCTCGCCCCGCTTGACGCAGACGAGGGCCGCCAGCGGGGCCGGTTCGTCGTGCAATTGCACGCCAGCCAATAGCAGGGCCACCAGTTCATCCGTTACGGGTTCTTGCGTGGTGGCCTGGTAAATCTTGGGAACGTGGCGCTTCGGCGACGATTGGGCATGGATAAACGGGCCATCGTCGGACATCAGCAACATGCCGGTCGTATCGTGGTCGAGCCGGCCGACGGGCTGGACTTCGCGCCAGGTGAATTGTTCCGGCAGCAAGGTCAGCACGCCAGGGTGATGGCTGGGCTTGCGCGAGCATTCGAAGTTGGCAGGCTTGTTCAGCGCCAGGTACAGGTGCTGGCGGACCACCCACTCTTCTTCGAACACATGCAGCACCAGGCCTTCGGTCTCGACGGTGGTGCGGTAATTGGTCTGGGTGAAGCCATCAATGACGACATCGCCATCCTCGATGAGGGAACGACAATATTTACGGGTGCCAAAACCCTGCGATTGCAGGATGCGGTCTAGGGATAATTTACTCATGGGCGTGACTTTACCAGAAGCGGCTGGCAGCGTGAAGCGGCGGCACCTGGCGCCCGCGCGGCGGTCCAGGCAGCATGAAACCATGGCACACGCAGAAATACCAAAAAGAACAAGGTGAGATTTGGCGAGAAATGGTTGATTCCTTTGAGAAATATCAAGCGCTCGGAATATCGCATTGATAGACTGAAACTTCGGTAGGAATCCGCCTAACGAGCTTTAGGAATAATAACCAGGCAACGACCCACAAGGACATTGTATGAAGCATACCGATACCATCGCCTTACAAGGCAGCATCGCCGACATGCGCCAGCGCATCGCTGCGGAACAGGCGGCCATGCACAAAGTCAGACTCGGCGTGGCACGCTGGAGCAGCACCCCTGCGCCGCAGGATGCGGACGCGCCGCCATCGCCAGCCAGCCAGACGCACTGGCATGCCGAGGCGCAATGCCATTTCATGTGCTGGCTGGAGCTGGGTGGTTTTGCGCACGCGGATGCGGAAACCGACAGCGTGACCGCGCCTGCCACGGCGGACACACCGTCCGACACCAACGCCAGCGCCGGCGCTGCGGCAGCCAGGCAGCCGCTGCCCGCGCACTGCAACGGCTGCGCCGTCTGAGCGCGGCCCGTCCGACCAGCCATGCCCTGCCTTCGCATGCCTGCCTTGCCAGCGCACCCAGACGCATCCGCCGACACCGGCCCATCCAGCACACACAAAAGGAAACGGCGGCATTGCGCCGCCGTTCCCAAGCCCCATCGGGACTTTAGTGAGGAATGTAAATTCACTCAAAACCACATCTGCGATGCGGCGAGTAGTTCCAAGACCTGCCAATCAAGTTAGTACTGACAACATAGTTGATATATCGCCCCTCCTTGAAAAGAACTACGCTTTCACTATAGCCCAAGCAGCCCCGTTTTCAAGCCAATTTACCACCTTATTGAAAATCATTCTCGATTGGCTTGCCTGTCAGCCAAGAGTGATGTCCTCAGCGCAACGCCGGTTGTGACTGCTGCACGGCCGCCTTCATGGCGCCCGCGCCCATGGCGGCGCCAAACTTTTTGAGCACCCGTTCCGGCAAGCCTTCATGCTGCGTGTAGTCGACGATGTCTTCCGCCTTGACGATATCGCGCGCCACGCTGTCGACCGTACCGAAATCGTCGGCCAGGCCCATTTCCACGGCTTTCGCGCCCGTCCAGTACAGGCCGGAGAAGGTATCGGCCGTTTCCTTCAGGCGCTTGCCCCGTCCCGTGCGCACGACGTCGATGAATTGCTGGTGGATTTCATTGAGCATGCTCTGCGCATACGCCTTGTGTTTTTCCGTCAGTGGGCTGAACGGGTCCATGAAGCCCTTGTTCTCGCCCGCCGTCAGCAAGCGGCGCTCGACGCCGACCTTTTCCATCACGCCCGTGAAGCCGAAGCCATCCATCAGCACGCCGATGGAACCGACCACGCTGGCCTTGTTGACGTAGATGCGGTCGGCGGCGGCGGCGATGTAATAGCCGCCCGAGGCGCACATTTCATCGACCACCACATATAAAGGCTTGTCCGGATAGCCCTTGCGCAGGCGCTGCATCTCGTCGACGATCATGCCGGCCTGCACGGGACTGCCGCCCGGACTATTAATATGCAGCACCACGGCCACCGAACCGGCATCGGAAAATGCCTTGTCCAGCGCGGGGATGACGACGGCGGCCGAGCCGCTGCCTTCGGACTCGATGGCGCCGCTGATGTCGATCAGGGCCGTGTGGCGGCCCAGGGTTTCGCTGTCGTCGGCCGTGTTGTAGTCATAAAACACCCACAGGGCGAACAGCACGATCAGCAGGCTGAAGACCTTGAAAAAGATGCTCCAGCGGCGGTGTGCGCGTTGCTCTTGCAAAGTGGCAAATACCAGCTTTTCCAGCACGTCGCGCTCCCAGTGTCCCGCAGGGGCGCCGTGGCCGGCGGCTGGCGCGCTGCTGGCCAGCTTGTCATTCGTGTTATCGCTCATGGTTCACTTTGCTTAAATTACAGAAAGCCCGTCCCGGCCTCAGGCCGGCAGTGGCTGGACATACTCGTCGGGTTGCCAGTACAGCTGGCCATCGCGCTCGGCCACGGCAATCGGACGCAAACGCCCGCCCTTGCAGGGGCCGCCCGCGCACAGGCCGCTTTCCGGCACATAGATGGCGCCATGCGTCGAACACATCAGGTACAAGCCGCTGGACTCGAAAAACTCGCCCTCGGCCCAGTCCAGTTCGATCGGCACGTGGGCGCAGCGGTTCAGGTAGCCATACGCCTTGCCGCCGTGGCGCACGACAAAACCGGTGGTCGCTTCGCCACCGGCCGAGACGGGAAAGCGCACGCCCTTGCCGCCATCGGCCACGGCGTCGGCGGCACAAATGAATACATCGACAACATCGTTCATCATGCGTGCTCGCTCAGCCATTGATGCAGGTCGGCCACCGTGGCGGCCGAATACAGGGGATGGCAAGCTTGCAACTGCTCCACCGGATGCGCTCCATACTCTACGGCAATACTGGCCGCGCCTGCATTGCTTGCCATCAACAAATCATGACTGGTGTCGCCGATCATCACGGTACGGCGCATATCCTGCCCCAGTTCGCGCGTCAGTTCCTGCAGCATGGCCGGATGGGGCTTGGAAAAGGTTTCGTCGGCGCAGCGCGTCGCATCGAACAGCGACAGCAGCTTGACGGCATTCAAGGAGCGGTTCAGGCCGACACGGCTCTTGCCCGTGGCCACCGCCAGGAAATACGCCTGCTGCGACAGTTCCTGCAGCATTTCGTAGACGCCCGGAAACAGGGCCAGCTCATGGTCGCGCGACAGGTAGTGATAGCGGTAGCGCTCGGCCATGCGCGCATGGTATTTCGGCTCCACGTCGGGCATCACCAGCTGCATGGCTTCCTGCAAGCCCAGGCCGATCACATGCGAAGCGAGCAACTCGGTGGGAATTGGCAAGCCCAAGTCTTTGGCCGAAGCCTGGATGCACTTGACGATGGTCGAGGTACTGTCTATCAGCGTACCGTCCCAATCGAAGACGATCAGATCAAATTGCTTTCTTGCCATGTTTCCCGACGGCATAGCCGCCGGCTCCTTGATAGTGAATGACGGCGACTGACTACCTTGTGAGTAGTGTCGCGCGCACGGTGCTTACTTATCGTGCGGCAACGGCCAATGGTTTGCCCAAGCTTACCAAGAAACGCTCGCATTCGGCAGCCAGCGGCGCGTTCAGGGTCATCGTCTTGCCCGTTTCCGGATGCGTAAACGTGATCTGGTGCGCGTGCAGGAACATGCGTTTCAGGGCACCGCGCGTGCTGTCGGCTTTCAACAGGGCACGGTTGAGGGCAAAGTCGCCATATTTATCGTCGCCGGCGATGGGGAAACCGGACGAAGACAGGTGCACGCGGATCTGGTGCGTGCGTCCCGTCTTCAATTCCGCTTCCAGCAAGGCGAAGTTGTGATATTTATGCAACAGTGAAAACACCGTGTGCGATGCCAGGCCATCGGCCTGCACGGCCACCCGTCGCTCGCCTTCGGCCGTCGTATATTTATGCAGCGGCAACTTGATATGCTGGCGTGCATTCTTCCAGTCGCCGGCCACCAGCACCAGGTAACGCTTGTCGGTGACGCCGTCGCGCATCTGTTCATGCAGATTCGTCAACGCCGAGCGTTTCTTTGCCAGCAACAGCAGTCCGGACGTGTCGCGGTCCAGGCGGTGCACCAGTTCCAGGAACTTGGCGTCGGGGCGCGAAGCGCGCAATTGCTCGATCACGCCGAACGACACGCCCGAGCCGCCATGCACGGCCACGCCGGCCGGCTTGTCGATGACGAGCAGCTGCGCATCTTCGAAGATGATCTTGAATTCGGCGGCCGGCGCGCCCGTGGGCGCCTTTTCGGCCACGCGCACGGGGGGAATGCGCACCACGTCGCCGGCGGCGAGACGGTACAGCTGATCGATACGGCCTTTATTAACCCGCACTTCTCCCGATCGCAAGATCCGGTAGATGTGGCTTTTAGGCACTCCCTTGCACACTCTTAATAAGTAGTTGTCGATGCGCTGGCCTGCTTCTTCCTCGGCGATCGTTACGAATTGGGCTTGCGGCTGAACCGGGGGTGTTGAAGGGGGAACAACATCATTTTGACTCTTCATTTACTATGTCTTCCCAGAAATCTCTCTAAGTCCTTCATTTTGAATATATAATTGTTTTTGCTGCGGCCCTGGCTGCTGCGAGTGTAAGAATAAAAGCACATTTTACACAGGGGCGTCTCCACCGGCCTCGCCAAATTGCAAATTCGGTGGAAAAAAATGTATATGCACCATCCCTGCGCGAATCAAGGTTGCACCGTAGTTGTAATCGGATAACGCGTGGAGATGCTGAAGTGAGTGTATTGGATTATAAGGATAAGTACCCGTTAGCGCGACTTATCGAGTCGGGCTCGCGGGTTGATGAAGTTGATAACGCTTGCCGTTTTCGCCAAACCCCGTATGCGGCCACAATACTGAGGGTTGTCGATGAATAGGCTGAGGCCAAGCCTCGCCATCGCGATCCCTGTAATGAGCCGGCTTACGATTTGGCTCTGAATTTGCTGACCACTTGCATTCTCTGCCCCCGACATCCGGGCTGCTTCAGATGAGTTGCAAGTGTCCTGTGCACTCGGCATGACGATCGACCTCACCGCGCCTGTTGCGGCCGTAACGTATACCTCGTACGCGTTGTTGCTCCGCACGCCTAGGCATTTCCCCCGCCAGCACTCCCGTTCTCGCATATATCCCTGTACTTCGCCGCTTCCCCGGAAGTGGCTTTGAGATGGCCTACGGGTCGCGGAGTTATAAAAATGAAACGCATGTTGTTTAATGCCACGCAGCAAGAAGAACTGCGCGTAGCGATTGTCGACGGACAAAAACTGATCGACATCGATATCGAGACAGCCGGGCGCGAACAGCGCAAATCCAACATCTACAAGGGCGTGATCACGCGCATCGAGCCATCGCTCGAAGCGTGCTTCGTCAGCTATGGCGAAGACCGCCACGGCTTCCTGCCTTTCAAGGAAGTTGCCCGCACGTACTTCCGTGAAGGCGTGGACGTGCGTAACGCTTCCGTCAAGGAAGCGCTGCGCGAAGGCCAGGAAATCATGGTCCAGGTGGAAAAGGAAGAGCGCGGCAACAAGGGCGCCGCCCTGACCTCGTTCGTCTCGCTGGCCGGCCGTTACCTGGTCCTGATGCCGAACAACCCGCGTGGCGGTGGCGTATCGCGCCGCGTGGAAGGTGAAGAGCGCCAGGAATTGCGCGAAACCATGGATAAACTGGACTTGCCTGCTGGCATGTCCGTCATTGCCCGCACCGCCGGCATCGGCCGCAACGTCGATGAACTGCAATGGGACTTGAATTACCTGATGCAACTGTGGCGCGCCATCGAAGGCGCCGGCAAGTCGGCCAACGGCGCTTTCCTGATCTACCAGGAATCGTCGCTCGTCATCCGCGCCATCCGCGACTACTTCCAGCCCGACATCGGCGAGATCCTGATCGACACCGACGAGATCTACGACCAGGCGCACCAGTTCATGAGCCACGTGATGCCCGACATGGTGCACCGCGTAAAACGCTACAGCGACGACGTGCCGCTGTTCTCGCGCTTCCAGATCGAACACCAGATCGAAACGGCCTACAGCCGCACCGTGCCGTTGCCATCGGGCGGCGCCATCGTTATCGACCACACGGAAGCGCTGGTCTCCGTCGACGTCAACTCGGCCCGCGCCACACGCGGCTCGGACATCGAGACGACCGCCTTCAACACCAACTGCGAAGCGGCCGAAGAAGTGGCCCGCCAGCTGCGCTTGCGCGACTTGGGCGGCCTGATCGTCATCGACTTCATCGACATGGAAGTGGCAAAGAATCAGCGCGAAGTGGAACAGCGTCTGAAAGATGCGCTGCACCATGACCGTGCCCGTGTACAAATGGGCAAGATTTCCCGCTTCGGCCTGATGGAACTGTCGCGCCAGCGCCTGCGCCCTTCGCTGTCCGAAGGCTCGCACGTGACGTGCCCGCGCTGCTCCGGCACCGGCCACATCCGCGATACGGAATCGTCCGCCCTGCAGGTGCTGCGCATCATCCAGGAAGAGGCGATGAAGGAAAACTCGGCCACCATCCACGTGCAGGTGCCCGTGGACGTGGGCGCCTTCCTGCTGAACGAAAAGCGTGGCGAAGTACTGAAAATCGAGAACCGCCACCGCATCGCCGTGATCCTGATCCCGAACAAGCATCTGGAAACGCCGCACTACAAGCTCGAGCGCATCAAGCACGACGATCCGCGTCTGGAAGACAGCCAGGCCAGCTACAACCTGGCTGAAAGCGCTGAAACCGACATGGCTTACAGCAAGCGCCAGAAGGAAGAAGCCAAGCCGCGCCAGGAAGCCGTCGTCAAGACGATCACCCCTGACCAGCCGGCACCGCTGGTCGAGCGCAAGCCCGTCGAAGCGAAACCGGCTCCAGTGGCCGCGCCTGCCGCACCACAGGGCCTGATCGCCAAGATCATCAGCTTCTTCACCGGCGCCCCGGCACCGGTGGCACCGGCACCCGCCCCTGTCGCACCAGCCAAGCCGGCCGGCGCCGACCGCGGCGACCGCAACAGCCGTGGCCCGCGTGGCCGTGGCCGCAACGGCAAGCCTGGCCGCGAAGAACGCGAACCGGGCCAGGGCCGTCCAGCCCAGGACGATACAGCAGCGGAAGCACTGGAAAAAGCGGCACGTCCGCCACGCCCACCGCGTCCGCCACGCGAACCGCGTGAAGCCCGCGAAGGCGGCGATGCAACGGCAGCACCACGCGAACGCGGTGAGCGTCCTGAACGCGCCGAGCGTCCGGAACGCGCAGAACGTGCCGAACGTCCGCCACGCCAGCCACGCGAAGGTCGCGAACCGCGCGCCGACAAGGCTGTTGTTGCTGAAGTGAAAGCTGAAGAGCTGGCACTGGTTGGCGCCACCGCCAGCGCAGTGAATGTCGTCGTGCCGTCCAACGGCCCGGAATCCGACGCCGCACCGGCCAACCTGCTGAAAGCGCCGGCCAATGCCGGTCCTGAAGGCGAAGAGACGGAAAACGACGTGGAAGGCGAAGAACCGCGTCGTCGCCGCCGTCGTGGTGGCCGCAACCGCAACCGCCGCGACCGCGAAACGGGCGAGCTGATCGAATCGGCAAACGGTGAAAACGAAGGCCAGGATGCGCCGGTAATCAGCTTCACGGTTGCTCCGGCGCCGGAAGCTGCCGCCGATGCCGCTCCAGTAGCCGTCGTGGCTGCCGCCGCTGTCGTCGCCGTCGCTGCGCCAGTGGAAGCTGCTGCCGAAACCGCTCCTGCCGTCGTGGCTGAAGTGGTCGAAGTGGTCGAAATCGCCAAGGTCGTGGACATCGCCAAGGTCGAAGAAGCCGCACCAGCCGCTGAAGTGATCGTAGCGCCAGCCCCTGTGGAAGCGGCTGCAGCGCAAGCTGAACCAGCCGCTGCCGAACCAGTACCAGCTGCCGAGTACAGCTTTGCCGAGAAAACGGAAGCTGCACCGGCGCAAGCGCCTGCTCCAGCGGAAGTCATTGTCGAAGCGGCGCCAGTCGTGGAAACGGTTGCTGTCCTGGAAACCGTCGCCGTAGCTGAAGAGGCGCCAGTCGCCGAAGCGGCACCGGCCGTGGTGGAAGCGGCCCCGGTGGTTGCCGAAGTGGCTCCCGCCCCTGTTCCTGCACCTGTTCCGGCGCCAGCCCCTGTCGTTGCTCCTGCTCCTGCTCCTGCACCGGCTCCTGCTGCGCCAGTCGCCGCGCCGCTGGACTTGAGCGCAGTGCTCGGTTCGGCCGGCCTGACCCTGGCTGCCACCGATCCGGAAAAACTGCGCCTGGCGCAGGAAGCCGCTGCCAAGGCAGTTGCTCCCGTGCGCAAGCCGCGCGAACGCAAGCCATTGCCGCCGCAATCGGATGAGCCGTTGATCCAGGTCAACACGCAACGTCCATAAGCGCGCCGGGTTCGCCCAGCCGCCAATGATGAAAGGGGAAGCTCAGGCTTCCCCTTTTTTACGTCCACTTCTTTGCCAGCCATCCGCCCGCCATGCACGAGAACGCCAATCAAGCTCCCGCCCCCGTCAGCCTGCGCAGCGCCTTCCGCTACTGGCTCAAGCTCGGTTGCGTCAGTTTTGGCGGCCCGGCCGGGCAAATCGCCATGATGCATGCGGAGCTGGTGGAAAAGCGGCGCTGGATTTCCGAGCAGCGCTTCCTGCACGCCCTCAACTACTGCATGCTGCTGCCGGGGCCGGAAGCGACCCAGCTGGCCATCTACATCGGCTGGCTGATGCACCGCACGCGCGGCGCCCTGGTGGCGGGCCTGCTGTTCTTGCTGCCCTCGCTGCTGGTGCTGATCATGCTGTCCTGGCTCTACATGGCGTATGGCCACGTGGGCGCCATCACCGGCGTCCTGTACGGCATCAAGCCGGCCGTCGTCGCCATCGTGCTGGCGGCCGCCTGGCGCCTGGGCCGGCGCACCTTGCGCAGCCCCGGCCTGATCGCCATCGCAGCGAGCGCATTTGTCGCCATCGCCGTGCTACAGCTGCCATTTCCGCTGATCGTGCTCGCCGCCGCCCTGCTGGGCATGGCGGGCGGGCGCTGGCTGCCGGGCCACTTTCATCTGGGCGGCACGCAACATGTCGGCGCGGCCCGCTACGGCGCCGCCCTCATCGATGACGACACGCCCACGCCGGAGCACGCGCGCTTCAGCTGGCCGCGCCTGCTGGCCACCTGTGCGCTGGGTCTGGCCCTGGCTTTCCTCGCCTGGCTGGGCCTGGCGCTGGCGGGCGGCGCGGACCAGCCGCTGGCGCAGATGGGCGTGTTTTTCAGCAAGGCGGCCCTGCTCACGTTTGGCGGCGCGTATGCCGTGCTGCCCTATCTGGTGCAGGGCGCCGCCGACCACTACCACTGGATCACCAGCGCGCAAATGATGGATGGCCTGGCGCTGGGCGAAACGACGCCCGGTCCCCTGATCATGATCGTCGCCTTCATCGGTTTTGTCGGCGGCTGGGGCCATGCCGTGACAGGGGAGCAGCTGTGGCTGGCGGGCGTGTGCGGCGCGCTCGTCGCCAGCTGGTTCACCTTCCTGCCCTCGTTCATCTTCATCCTGGCCGGCGCGCCGCTGGTGGAAGCATCGCGCGGCAATCTGCGCCTGAGCGCGCCCCTGACGGCCATCTCGGCGGCCGTGGTGGGCGTCATCGCCAGCCTGGCGCTGTTCTTTGGCCGCCATGTCTTCTGGCAAGAAAACCCGCTGCCGCACTGGGACTGGCTGGCGATGTTCATCGCGCTGGCGGCCGGCGTGGCGCTGATCAGGTTTCAAGTGGGCACCATCAAATTGCTGCTCGCCTGTGCCATCTTCGGCCTCGTGCTATCGTATCTGCCTTGAACGACTCAACGTAAGTGGTACCACCTTTCATGGCTGACAAGATTATCTACCTCGCCGAAGCCCGCAACGGGGCACCGGCGATCCCCGCGCAGCTGGAAAGCCCCAGCGGCAATGTGGCCGACAGCCTGGGCCGGCCCTTGCACGACTTGCGCATCTCGATTACCGACCGCTGCAATTTCCGTTGCGTGTATTGCATGCCGAAGGACGTGTTCGACAAGAACCACGTGTATCTGCCACACACGGATTTGCTGTCGTTTGAGGAAATCACGCGCATCGCGCGCCTGTTCGTCGCGCACGGCGTGGAAAAGATCCGCCTGACGGGCGGCGAACCGCTGCTGCGCAAGAATATCGAAAAGCTCATCGCCATGCTGGCCGAACTGCGCACGCCGTCGGGCCAGCCGCTGGACCTGACCCTGACGACCAATGGTTCCTTGCTGGCAAGAAAGGCGCAGGCGCTCAAGGATGCGGGCCTGAACCGGGTTACCGTGTCGCTCGATTCGCTCGACGACGCCACCTTCAAGCGCATGAACGATGTGGACTTTGCCGTGGCCGACGTGCTGCACGGCATCGATGCGGCGCACCAGGCAGGACTCGGCCCCATCAAGATCAACATGGTCGTCAAGGCCGGCATGAACGAGCAGGAAATCGTGCCCATGGCGCGCCACTTCAAGGGCACGCCATACATCCTGCGCTTCATCGAATACATGGACGTGGGCGCCTCGAACGGCTGGAACCTGCAGGAAGTCATCCCTTCGGCAGAAGTCGTGCGCCGTATCGGCGCGCAGATGCCCTTGCTGCCCATCAACCCGAACTACACGGGCGAAACGGCGGCGCGCTGGCGCTATGCGGATGGCAGCGGCGAAATCGGCCTCATTTCCAGCGTCACGCAAGCGTTCTGCGCCGACTGCAGCCGCGCCCGCCTCTCGACCGAAGGCAAGCTGTACACGTGCCTGTTCGCCAGCAGCGGCCACGACTTGCGCAGCCTGCTGCGCGGCGACCACAGCGATGCGGAAATTTCCTCGGCCGTGGCGCAACTGTGGCGCGGCCGCGGCGACCGCTATTCGCAATTGCGCACCAGCCAGACGGATTTGACGGGCGGCGCACTTGAGCACGGTAAAAAGAAAGTGGAAATGTCGTACATCGGCGGCTGAATCGGGAGCGGCGTACGCCTGCCGCTGCTACCATGGCGTATGCATCCACATTTTCGCCTCTCATGATCAACAAACACGACATTACCGGCCTGATCCTGGCCGGCGGCCTCGGCACGCGCATGGGCCAGCGCGACAAGGGCATGCTGTCCCTGCATGGCCAGCCCCTGGTCCGCCACGTGCTGCAGCGCCTGGCGCCGCAAGTGGGCCAGCTGGCCATCAGTGTCCATGCGGATGCGGGCGACTACGCGCGCTTCGGCCTGCCCGTGTGGCCGGACGCGCTGCCCGGCCAGCTCGGTCCGCTGGCCGGCTTGCACAGCGGCATGCAGCATGCCACCGCCCCCTATCTGCTCACCGTGCCGTGCGACTCGCCATTGCTGCCGCCCGACCTGGCGGCGCGCCTGGCCGCCGGCCTGGCCGAGCACAATGCGGACCTGGCCATCGCCGTCACCGAGGACATCGATCCCTCGACGGGTCAGCCGGTGCGCCGCCCGCACCCCGTCTTCTGTCTCGTCAAGACTTCCGCCCTGTCCCAGCTCGATGCGTACCTGCGCGGCGGAGAACGCCGCATGCGCACCTGGCATGGCCCCTTGAAACTGGCCGAGGTGCTCTTCGAGAACAATAGCGCGTTCGGCAACATCAATACCCCGGACGAGCTGGCGGCCCTGCAGGCGCAGGGCCTGTCCGTGCCGATGGCGCAAGCCATCCTGGCCGACACCGTCGCGCCTGTCGCCGAGATCGAGGAACTGCCGCTGCCGCAAGCGTTCGAGCGCATCCTGGCGGCCGACATCATCTCGCCCATCAGCGTGCCCGCGCACGACAATTCCGCCATGGATGGCTACGCCCTGCACGGCGCCGATCTCGGTGGCGACACTGCTGTCACCCTGGCCGTGGTCGACACCATCCTGGCCGGGCGTCCCGGCACGGTCAACATTGGACGCGGCCAATGCGCGCGCATCATGACGGGCGCCGTCATGCCGGACGGCTGCGACAGCGTGGTGCCGCAGGAACTGGTGCAGCACGCCAGCGCACAGCACATCACCGTGGCGCCGGACTGCATCCGCGCCGGCGACAACCGCCGCTTCAAGGGCGAGGACCTGATGCAGGACCAGCCTGCCCTGCTGCAGGGCAAGATACTCGGACCGGCCGAGCTGGGTCTGCTGGCCTCGCTGGGCATCGCCACGGTGCCCGTGCGCCGGCGCCTGCGCGTGGCCTTCTTTTCCACCGGCGACGAGTTGCGCTCGATCGGCGAGCCGCTCGACGCGGGCTGCATCTACGACAGCAACCGCTACACCCTGCTGGGCATGCTGACCCGCCTCGGCTGCGAGGTGCTCGACATGGGTATCGTCAAGGACAATCCGCAAGCGCTGGAAGCGGCCCTGCGCGGCGCCTGCACCACGGCCGACGTCATCGTCACGTCGGGCGGCGTGTCCAGCGGCGCGGCCGATTTTACGCGCGACATCCTGGCGCGCCTCGGTGACGTGGCCTTCTGGCAAATCAACATGCGCCCGGGCCGCCCCATGGCCTTCGGCCGGATTGCCAGCGAGGGCGAATCGGCCTTGCTGCTGGGCCTGCCCGGCAACCCCGTGGCCGTGATGGCGGCGTTTTATTTCCTCGCCCGCCCGACCCTGCTGCGCCTGATGGGCGCCGACGCGGACACATCCGCCCTGCAGCTGCTGCAGGTGGCGGCGCAAGCGCCCATCCGCAAGAAACGGGGCCGCACGGAATACCAGCGCGGCATCGTCGAACGGGGCGCGGACGGGCGCCAGCACGTGCGCGTGACGGGAGCGCAAGGCTCCGGCATCCTGCGCTCGATGACGCAAGCCAATTGCATGATCGTGCTGCACGAAGCGCAAGGCCACGTGGCGGCCGGCGACCTGGTCGATATCGTGCTGTTCCATGGATTGACCTGATGTACCACCAACGGCCAGGCTGACGCGCTGGCCGGGCTGCATTCCACGCTGCGTCACCTGCGTTTCGCCCTCCTCTTCACAACGGCCCGCCCTGCGCGGGCCGTTCGCATTGCCCTTTCGCAATCAATTTATCCTGCACGGCAACTGTTCAGCTATCAAGATAAAAATATTAATCATTTCCACGACCAATAAATCAATAAAGACAACACTAATTGTAATAATTTTATTTATTAGTTGATATTGAAGTTTCTTCGGTGATAACATTCAAACTTGTATAAAGTTCAATTTTGATATTGTTTTCATGAGGAAACTAACAATGAGACACAGCTCATGGATCGCGGGAGCCAGCATGCTGGGCGTGGCATGCCTGCTTGCTACCTTGTCCCTGGCGCCCTTGACCGCCAGCGCGAAAGGCATCGCGCGCGCCGGTGTGCTGGATAACTGCAACTGGAACCGTCCAGGCGTCGACCCGTTCATGGGTGACGTGGTGGCGGCGGTAGACCGCTATACGGATATCGCGCCGCCAGTGCGCGAACAATTGAAGGAGCGCATGCGCGCGCGCCAGTACGATGAGATCGTGGTGATCAGCCGCGACGCCATCCGCGGCAAGGGCAACTACAACACGCGCATCAGCGACATGCATTTCGGCCCTGGCCGCGTTTGCCGCAATGTCACACGTGCAGGCTGGAGCGAACAGATGCAGGAACGGGGACTCGTGTATTGCGTACAGGGCCAGTGCATCCTCGTGCCGACGATTTGCCGTAACGTCAGCCGTATCACGCAGGCACCCGCGTCGGCGCCGCCGGCGGCAGGCGCCGCGCCCGGCGGTGCAGCGCCTGTTGCCGCCGCCCCCGCCGCCCCGGAAGCGGCAGGCGTGCCACTGATCGACAATCCCGACGCCTTGCGCGGCGGTTCTTTCACGGGCGGCGCCATGCCGCCCGAGGTGGCCAGCATTCCATTCCTGCCTTTCAACAATTATGTGCGTACCGTCGGCGGCATCACGCCGCCGGCCGGCATGGGCGGCGGCGGTGGTGGCGGCGGTGGCGGCGGTCTGCCGCCGGACCAGGGCAGCAGCATCATCGTGCCGCCCACCGTGATCATCCCCACCTTTCCCCCCACGGTGCCGACGGTCTTGCCGGCCGTGCCCGAACCGCAAACCTGGGCCATGCTGCTGGCGGGAGTGGCGCTGGTCGGCTACAGCGCGCTGCGCCGCCGCACTGTGCGGGCGGCCTGAGGCTGCGCGCTACTCGCCGTCGCCGGCGTCCGCCTTACCCAGCAGCAAGGCGGCCGCCTCGCCCGGCAAGGCTTCCACGGATTTCAATTTGCGCGCCATCTGCCGGCTGCGCACTTCCGCGCTTTCAATATTCTTCGCCGCCTTTTCCAGGGTCAGCCGGGTTTGCGACAGCACGTCGCCGAACTTGCCGAACTCCGTCTTGACGGCGCCCAGCACTTGCCACACTTCCGACGAGCGCTTTTCCAGCGCCAGGGTGCGGAAACCCATTTGCAGGCTGTTGAGCAAGGCCGTCAACGTGGATGGTCCGGCGATGCTGACCCGGTGCACGCGCTGCAATTCGTCGGCCAGGCCCGGGCGGCGCAACACTTCCGCATACAAGCCTTCCGTGGGCAGGAACAGGATGGCAAAGTCGGTGGTGTGCGGCGGCGCCAGGTATTTCTCGGCGATGGTTTTCGCTTCGCCGCGCACGGCCCGTTCCAGCTCGCGTCCAGCCAGCGCCACGCCGTCGGCATCGGCCCGCTCGGCCGCCTCGACCAGGCGCTCGTACTGTTCCTTGGGAAACTTCGCGTCGATCGGCATCCACACGGGAGGGCCGCCGTCGGAGAGGCCCGGCAGTTTCAAGGCGAATTCCACGCGCGCGCCGCTGCCGGCCACGGTTTCCACGTTCTTCGCATACTGGTCGACAGTGAGTACCTGCTCCAGCAGCATTTCCAGCTGCACTTCGCCCCAGGTGCCACGCGTCTTCACATTGGTGAGTACCCGCTTCAAATCGCCCACGCCCAGCGCCAGCTGCTGCATTTCACCGAGACCCTGGTGGACTTTTTCCAGCCGCTCCGACACTTGCTGGAACGACGCACTGAGGCGCGTTTCCAGGGTGGCGTGCAGTTTCTCGTCGACCGTCTTGCGCATCTCTTCCAGGCGTGCGCCATTGTCGGCCTGCAAGTCGCGGATCTTGCTCTCGAGCGTGGCGCGCACTTCCAGCATGCGCTGCGCATTCGATTCCGTCAGCTGGGCCAGGGTTTGATTGGTACTCTCGGCAAAGCGCGCCAGGCTTTGCGCCTGCTCTTCGCGCCCGACTTTCCCCTGCGCCTGCATCTGCGTGCGCAGGCTGTCGAGCTGTTGCAAGGTCGCCGCCTGGAATTGCGCCAGGCCGTTGGCCAGATCCTGGCGCGTCGCTTGCGCCGATGCCTGCAGCTGCAGCCGCACTTCGCGCTCGACCCTGTCGATGCGATCCAGGCTTTGCTGCTGGTGCTGTTGCACCAGGGCCAGGGTGGTGGCGCCATCGCCGGCCGCGCCACGCGGGCGCAGCAAGATCAATAGCAACAGGACGATGGCGACGATGGCGGCGCCCAGCAGGCTGTAAAACTCGATTGGGCTCATGGGTGTCAGTCAGGCTTGTTGCGCATCCAGTCGGCCGTCTGATAGAACGATTCCATCAGGCGTACGCGCAAGGATTCTTCGATGCCCGTGTCTTCCATGGCCCAGGCCATGGCGCGCAGCCACTGGTCGCGCTCGCTGGTGCCGATGGCGTAGGGCAAGTGACGGGCACGCAGGCGCGGGTGGCCGAATTTCTCGATATACAAATCCGGTCCGCCCATCCAGCCCGTGAGGAAGAAATACAGCTTGTCGCGCGAGCCGTCCGTCGATGGCGGATGCATGACGCGGATGCCGGCGAACTCGGCTTCGAGCTCCATCAAGTCATAAAAACGGTCGACCATTTCGCGCAGCACGGGGGCGCCGCCGATGGTCTCGTACAGGGTGGGGGCAGTGGTATCAGTCATGGCCGCCATGATAGCGCAAGCGCTGGCGCCTCATGCGGCGGCAGCTGTCGCTGCCACAATAAAAAGCAATATACTTGACTACTCAAGCTTATATCAACTACCATGCAATCTTTAAACACGGGAAGATAAAGCATGTCGACCACCGCAGAATCCCACTTGATGCGCAATACCAACTTCCGCTGGCTGCTGGGGGGCGGCCTCGTGTCCATGCTGGGCGACCAGTTCAGCATGCTTGCCCTGCCGTGGCTGGTGCTGAGCGTGACGGGCGATAGCCTCAGCCTGGGCATCGCCGTGGCCCTGATGGGCGCGCCCCGCGCCGTGCTCATCTTGTTGGGTGGCACGGTCGCCGACCGGCATTCGCCCCGGTGCGTACTGCTGGTGAGCAAACTGGCCAATGCCGCCATCCTGCTGGCGCTGGCCGGGCTGCTGCTGCTGGACCAGGCCAGCCTGGCGCTGGCGTATGCGGCCGCGCTGGCACTGGGCATCGCTTCCGCCTTCGGCATTCCCGCCGGCACGGCCATCCTGCCGCAAGCCGTGCCGTCGCAGTCACTGCAAGCGGCCAACAGCCTGCAGATGGGTGCGCGCCAGTTGTCCTTGCTGGCCGGTCCCCTGCTGGCGGCGCTCGTGCTCGGCACCCACGATGGCGCCCGGCACACCGGAATGGCGGCGCTGGCCGCCGCCTTTGCCATCGATGCGCTGACGTTCCTGTTCTCGGCCTGGACCTTGCGGCAAGTCAGCCTGCGGCCACTGGCCGCGGCGGCGGCGCAGGGCATGTGGCGCGACATGGCGGCGGGCCTGGCCATGGTGTGGCGTGACATTCCCTTGCGCAGCTGCTATGTGTACTGGGCGGTGGTGGCCTTCTTCGTCATGGGGCCGCTGCAAGTGGCCTTGCCCGTGCTGGCCAGCGAGCGCCTGCACGGCGCTGCGGCGCTGGGTGTGCTGATGGGCGCGCACGGCGCGGGCACCCTGGCCGGCATGCTGGCGTCCAGCCTGGGCGGCGCCTGGCTGCGCCGCCGCTTCGGCGCCACCCTGCTGCTGGTCGATGCGGTCGTGGGCCTGCTGCTGATGGCGCTGGGGCAAATCGGCACGGTCTGGCAGGGCGCGGCCTTGCTGGCCGTCACGGGCATGCTGGGCGGCTATGTGCAGGTAGCCATCTTTACGTGGATACAGCGGCGCGTGGCGCCCGCCATGCTGGGCCGGGCAATGGCACTGTTCATGGGCATCTTCCTGGGACTGGCGCCCCTGTCGGCGGCGGCCACGGGCGCGTTGCTGCGCCACCTGAGCGTGGGCGAGCTGTTCTGCGCTGGCGGCGCCCTGCTGCTGGCCGCCGCCGTGGCCGCCATATTGTGGACGGATATTCCCCGCATCGGGGCAAGCGATTATGCAGTTCAACCTTAAGGCAGTCACAGCATGGATAAAACACGACAAGCGGCCCTGAAAGCGGCCTACCGGCAACAAGCGCCCGCGCTGGGCATCATCGCACTGCGCCACTTGCCCAGCGGACGCACCCTGCTCGAACGCAGCCGCAATGCCCCTGGCGCGCTGAACCGCCATCGCTTCGAACTGAACCTGGGCAAGCACCGCAATACGCTCCTGCAGGCTGACTGGCAACGCGACGGCGCGGCGGCCTTCCGTTTCGAGCTGCTCGATGCCGTCAAGGTGCCCGACGATCCAGCCTTCGATGCGGATGCCGAACTGGACGCCCTGCTGGCGCTGTACCAGGCACAGCTGCTGGAGCAGGGACAGGCACGCTATTGAGCGGCCATGCTTTACACTTGCGCACTCAAGCACTTCGCAGCGAATTGAAAGGACGTCATGATCGATCACACTCCCCCGCCGCCGGACGGCGCCAGCGCGCTGGACTTCTGCCTGCGCCTGGCGCGCGCCCAGGCCGTGCTGGTGCGCCGCTTCGACAGCATCCTGGGCAATCTGCATGGCCTGAGCTTCAGCGATTATCAGTTGCTGTACCACTTGCAGCGCGCGCCTGGCGGCCGCCTGCGCCGCATCGACCTGGCCGAACGCCTGGCGCTGACGGCGTCCGGCATCACGCGCTCCTTGATGCCGCTGGAAAAAATCGGCCTGGTGGCGCGCCAGGCCGATGCGCGCGATGCCCGTGTCGGCTATGCCGTCATCACGGAAGCGGGACAAGCCCTGCTGCTCCACGCCGATGCGACAGCGCAGGCACTGGGCCAGGAATTGCTGGGCAGCGCCAGCGCGGAACAGCTGGCACCGCTATCCATGCTGCTGGCCGGCATCGCCGGCAGCCAGCCAGCGAACGGCTGACGCATCGCCCTTACACGAGCGCCAGCTTGCGCAGGCGCCGCGTCGACTGCCAGTGTTCCACGCCCGTTTCGTCGCGGATGGCGGCGCAGGCGGCCAGCACTCTTGCGCACTCATCCTCGCGCAAGCCCGCATTCAGGGTCAGGCGCACGATGGCGCGGTTCTTCGCCGTAGCCGGGGCACAAAACATGGCGCCGTAAATGCCGTGCCGTTCCAGCGCCTGGCGCAGGGCCAGGGTGGCCGGTTCGCCGCCCGCCTCCAGCGCCACGATCTGCTCCGTGCCATCGCTGACGTTGTAGCCCAGCTCGCGCAAGCCGTCGCGCACCTGCAGCGTGTGGCGCCGCAGGGTGGCGCGGCGCTCGTCGGCGGCCATGATGAAATCGAGCGCCGCGCCCAGCCACGCCAGCTCATGCGCCAGCAGGCAGGAACTGAAGATGGCGGGGCGTGATTCGGACAAGAAATACCCCTTGAAGCGGCTGGAACAGCTGATGAAACCGGCCCGGCCCGCGAAGGCCTTGGCCAGCGATGCCGTGCGGAAATGCACGCGGTGGCCCAGTCCCCAGGCTTCCACCAGGCCCGCGCCCTGCGGGCCGTGCGTGCCCAGCGAATGCGACTCGTCGACCACCACCACGCAGTCGCTGCGCTCGGCGATATCGAGCAGCTCCAGCAGCGGCGCCAGGCTGCCGTTGGTGCTGTACAGGGCATCGACGACAATCACGCCACGGCCATGCTTTGCCACCTGCCGTCGCAGGTGCGTCATGTCGTTGTGCAGGAAGGGCACGGCCTGGGCCTGGGCCGACAGCACGCCTTCCCACAGCGACGCGTGAGCCTGCATGTCCAGGTAGACGGGAATGCCGGGGCCGGCGATACACTGCAGCAAGCCGACGTTGGCCGCCATGCCGGACTGCGCCAGGATGCCATCCTCGCAGCCCATGAAGCGGGCCAGCCGGCTTTCCAGCCGGTGCTGTTCGCTGCCTTCCTGCAAGTACACGGCCGACATCAGCATGCCGCCCGCATGCGCCTGCAGGGATGCCACCTGCGCCGCCACCAGCGTCGGCTCGGCGGCGATGGACAGGTAGTCATTGCCCGCCAGGAAAATAGCATGGGCGGGGGTTGGTTGCCAGGCATGGGGATGCTGGCCGCCCAGCAGTTTTTCGATGCGCGTGATGTGATGCGCATCCATGCGCCGCACGATGTAGTCGGGCAGGCAGTGTTCGGCACGGGCGAAAGATGGGGTATGCACGCTGGTAGCGATGGTCATGGTTTTTCTCCTAGGGAAAGGTTTGCTGCAAATTAAAGCCTTGACCGTGTTGCAAACCCATCCATTGACGTATATCAATGTCCGACGAGATAACCGTTCAACCAGGAAAATTTACGCGATGATAATGTTCTAAAGAGAATCTAGGCAGAGTCATGACGCAGCAATTGCGAGGACGATGGACACACTGGCGCAGGCGCCTGCTCCATTCGCTGCTGCATGAGCGCGTGCCGCATGAGGACCTGGCCGGCCGGGTCGCCATGCTGGCCGCCGTGGGCACGGTGGCGATGCCGCTGTACTACCTGCTGTGGCATTACTTTTTTCCGCAAGCCTATGAAAACCTGACCCTGCGCCTGACGGGCGTGGGCATCTGCATGGCTGGCCTGTTTGCCCGCCGCTTCTCGGTCCGCTGGCTGTCGCGTTACCTGCTGTTCGCGCTCAGCTACATCCTGCCCTTCTTCTTTACTTTCATGTTTCTGATGAACCATGCGTCGTCCATCTGGAGCGAATCGCTGCTGATCGGCCTGGTCGTGCTGTTTCATTTCGAAACGAAACTGGCGTGCTGTGCCTACCTGATCGGCACCAGCGCCGCCTGCCTCGCCGTCATCCTGCAGGGGGAAGGCGGCCTCCTGCTGCAACGTGAAGTGCTGCAGCAACTGCCCGTGCACTGGTTCACCATTGCCGCGCTGTCCGTGGTGAAAGTGGGCAGCAAGGTGCTGGAACTGGAACGGCTGGCAGGCCTGGCGGCCGGGCTCGGTTCCGTGGCGCACGAGCTGCGCACGCCGCTGACCAGCGTGGAAGCCAATGTGCGGGGCATGCGCCGGCTGCTGCCGCAGCTGGCCGACCAGGCGGACGACATGCCCCCGTTGCAGGAAGCCCTGTCGCGCATCCAGTTCGAAGTGCGCCACATGCATCACATGATCGATCTGTTCCTGATGAGCGCCAGTGCCGTGAACCGCAACCTCCAGCCTAGCCAGGCGCTATCGATGCTGGAGATGGTGAACTCCGTGCTCAAGCGCTACCCATTTACCAGCAACAGCCAGCGCAGCAGCGTCAAGGTGGACGTGCGTGCCGACTTCCAGTTCGCCGGCCAGGACGAACTGTGCGTGGTGATCCTGCTGAACCTGCTGAGAAACGCGCTGAAAGCCATCCAGCGGGCAGGCAAGGGACGCGTGCGCATCATCATCGACGGCGCCCGCCCCGTGCCCAGGCTGCTGTTCATCGACACGGGCTGCGGCATCGCGAAGAACCGCCTGCCGCTGATCTTCGAGCGTTTTTACTCCTATCCCGTCCATAACGGCAGCGGCATCGGCCTGGCCCTGTGCCGGCAGATCGCCACCGCCTGGCAGGCGCGCATCCGCTGCGTGTCGCGCGAGCACGCCTATGCGATTTTCATCCTGGAATTCCCCCAGCCCGTGCCTGCCCGCTTCCAACCCTCTTCCCCCGCAAGGTGACGCATGCAACTGCCCGTCTACACCCATCCGACCCTGACCGTATTGATCGACGACAGCGATTCCTTCCTGAAAAGCCTGGCGTTCCAGCTCGATCCCGGCCTGGCGCGCAAGACCTTCCACGACACCAGCAGCGCCCTGCACTGGTTGCGCCAGAGCGCGCAGCCGGGCGAAACGCCGCTGCACGTCAACTTCGACACGCAAAACCTGCCGCCCGACCAGTGCAACGTGGCGCTCGACATCGAGCGCATCTGGCGCATCAGCGGCCAGGCGCAGCGCTTTGCCGTGCCCTCCGTGCTGGTGGTCGATTATTCGATGCCGCAGATGAATGGTCTGGAATTTTGCCAGGCCGTGCGCGACTTGCCGTGCAAGAAGATTCTATTTACGGGCGCGGCCGATGAAAAAGTGGCCGTGACGGCCTTCAACCGGGGCTTGATCGACCGCTACATCAAGAAGAGCGACGACGATGCGCTCGACATCCTGGAACAGGAAATCGTTGCCCTGCAGCGCGAGTTCTTCCTGCAGCAATCGGAAACCGTGCGCGACTTGCTGATGCTGCACGACTACAGTTTCCTGCAAGACGAGGCGCTGGCCGCCGTCGTGCACGAGCTGTGCCAGCGCCATGGTTTTGTCGAATACTATATTTTCCCCAATCCCAGCGGCATCCTGTTCTTCACGCGCGAAGGCCACGCCAAGCTGATGATCATCGAAACGGAACGCAGCCTGCACACGCAGTACGAAATGGCGCGCGACAGCGACGCGCCCGAGTCACTGCTGCTGGCCCTGCTGGAAATGCGCGTGATTCCCTACTTTTCCGACGCCGACAGCGACGGCATGTACGCGGCGCAGATCGGCGAAAACTGGTTCCGCTACTGCGCCGCGCCCACCATCTGCCTGGGCCGCATGACGTATTTCTGGGCCCTGTTCGACGTGCCGGCACACCAGCTGGGGCAGCCGGTGATGTCCTACGCGCAATTTCTGCGGGCGGGCGCAGGCGATAGCGTCAGCGCTTAAGACTAGCCTTCCCGCAAGGTCTGCAGGGGCGGATGCTTGAGCACGTTACGCAAGCCCAGCCAGCCGCCGGCAATCGCGCACAGGGCGCCGGCCAGCAAACCAAAGGCCCACACGCCGGGCGCGAAGCTCCAGGCGAACTTGAACTGGTACGTGGCCAGCGCCCAGCCCATGGCGGCCGCGCCCGATGCCGCCAGCAAGCCGGCCAGGGCGCCGACGAGGGAAAACTCGATCAACTGGGCCTGCGCCAGCTGGCGCCGCGTGGCGCCCAGCGCGCGCAGCAGTCCCGCTTCGCGCGTGCGCTCGTCCTGCGATCCCATCAGGGCCGCATACAGCACCAGCAAGCCCGAGGCCAGCGTGAAGGCAAACAGGAATTCGACGGCCGTCACTACCTGGTCCAGCACGCCCTGGATCTGCTTGAGCACGCCGCCCACGTCGACCACCGTCAGGTTCGGATAATCGCGCAGCAAGGCATTACCCAGGTCCGCCTGCGCGGGCGGCAGGTGAAAGGCCGTGATCCACGTCTGCGGCGTATCCGCCATGGCGGCCGGATTGATGATGACAAAGAAATTGACGCGCATCGAGCCCCATTCCAGCTTGCGCAAGCTGGTAATGGCCGCTTCCACGGGCTGGCCGGCGATGTCGAAGCGCAGCTTGTCGCCCAGTTTCAGTTTCAATGTCTTGGCGATGCCCTCCTCCACCGATGCCTCGGCCGGCGCACCGGGCCCATTGCCGAACCACTTGCCGGCGACCAGCTTGTTTTCTTCCTGCATCGTGGCCATCGTCGACAGGTTGAATTCGCGGTCGGCCAGGCCCTTGGCCCGGTCGTCCTCGTAGGTGGTTTCCGTGATGGCGTTGCCATTCACGGCCACCAAACGCCCGCGTATCATCGGATACAAGGGCGCGTTGGCCACGCCGGCCTGGGCCAGGCGCGCGGCGATCGGGTCTTTCTGTTCCGGCAGGATATTGATCATGAAGCGGTTCGGCGCGTCCGGCGGCGTGGCGTTGCGCCAGGCCACCATCAAGTCGCCGCGCACCACCGTCAGCAGCAGCAAGGCCATCAGGCCCAGCGCCAGCGACACCACCTGGATGACGGTGGCGCCCGGGCGGCGCTGCAGGGAAGTGACGGCAAAACGCCAGCCCTGGTGATTGAAGGCGCCGCGCAGGGTTTTCAGCGAGCGGATGCCCAGCCAGCCGGCCAGGCCGAACAGGGAGAAGCCGCCGAGGAAGCCGGCCGCCGTCAGCAGCGCCAGTTTCACGTCGCCCGCCTGCCACAATAGCAGCACGACGAAGGCGGCGATGCCCAGGCCGTAGGTGGCCACGGCCAGCGCCTGCGGCGGCTCCTGTTCGCGGCGGATCACGCGGTTATGGGGAACATTGCGCAACTGCAAAATCGGCGGCAGGGCAAAGCCCAGCAGCAACAGCATGCCGGTGGCCACACCCTGCAGTGCGGGCAGCATCGAGACGGGCGGCAAGTCGCTCTGCACCAGTTTTCCCAACAGCTCCAGCAATACCAGGTGACCGCCGAAGCCCACCATCACGCCGACCACGCTGCCGGCCAGGCCAACGAGCAGGAATTCGATCACGTACATGGCCGTGACCTGGTTTTGCGTCAAGCCCAGGCAACGCAGCATGGCGCACGCATCCAGGTGGCGCAGCATGAAGCGGCGCGCCGCCATGGCCACGGCGACGGCCGCCAGCATGGCCGACAGCAAGCCGACGAGCGACAGGAAACGGTCGGCGCGGTCCAGGGTCGACTGCATCTGCGGACTGCCCGATTCCAGCGACTCGATGCGCACGCCCTTGATGGCCTGCGTCTTGATCTGGCTTTCCAGCCAGGTTTGATATTGCGCAAGCTCGGCCGCCTTGGCGGGTGGAGCCGACAGCAGCAGCCGGTATGACACGCGCGAACCGTTCTGCACCAGCGCCGTGGCGGCAAGATCGCTGAGGGGCAGCATCACGCGCGGCGCGAAATTGAGGAAGGAGGCGCCGCGGTCCGGCTCGCTGGCGATCAGTTGCGTGACCGTAAATGCCTTGTCGCCCAGGGTCAGGGTGTCGCCCAGCCTGGCGTTCAGGCTGGACAGGATGGCCGCATCGACCCACAGGGTGCCGGGCGCCGGCACCTGGTCGGTTGGCCGTCCCACGGCATCCTGCGCCTCGCTCGGTTTGGTCGTGATTTTCAGCTTGCCCCGCTGCGGGTAGCCGGGCGAGACGGCCTTGATGGACGCCAGCTGCGACAGCGACTGTTCGCCCTCGCCCGCCTGCGCCATGCTGGGAAACGTCACCGTGTCGGCCAGGAGGAAGCCACGCTTCTGCGCTTCCGCGCGCCATGCGGCATTGACGGGCTGGTCGGCGCTGATGACCAGGTCGGCCCCCAGCAGCTGGTGCGCGTCGCGGTTCAGGCCCGCCCGCAGGCGGTCGACGAAGAAACCCACGGCCGACAGGGCCGCCACGGCGACGATCAGCGCAACGAGCAGGAAACGCAGTTGCCCGGCGCGCCAGTCGCGGCCGGTCATTTTCAGGGAGAGGCGGAACATGGGCGGCGGGTCTTTATGAAGATGTTATTGCGCGCTGCCGTGGGCGGCCGCGTGCTGGGCGAAATACGCATCGACGGTAGCGAGGAAGGCGTCTTTCTGCGCTTGCGGCAGGAAGGCGGCGATGAAACCGTTGCGCGCCAGGCGTTGCGCGTGGGACAGGCCCAGCGGCAGGGCGTCGAAGATGGCGTCGAAATTGTCGTTCATATAGCCGCCGAAATACGCGGGATCGTCCGAGTTCACCGTCACCAGCAGGCCCGCGTCGAGCAGTTGCACCAGGTTGTGGTCATGCATCTGGTCGAACACGCGCAGCTTGGTGTTCGACAGCGGGCAGACCGTCAAGGCGACCTGTTCGCGCGCCAGGCGGGCCGTCAGTTCCGCGTCTTCCAGGCAGCGCACGCCATGGTCGATGCGTTCGACCTGCAAGTCGTCGAGCGCCGTGCGGATGTAGGCTGGCGGACCTTCCTCGCCCGCGTGGGCCACCAGGTGCAGGCCCAGCTCGCGGCAACGGGCAAACACGCGCGAGAATTTCTCGGGCGGGTTGCCCACTTCCGACGAATCGAGACCGATGCCGATGAATTTGTCGCGGTGCGGCAGCGCGTCTTCCAGGGTCTCGAACGCTTCTTCCTCGCTCAGGTGGCGCAGGAAGCACAGGATCAGGGCCGCGCTGACGGGACTGTCCTGGCAGGCGCGGTGGATGCCGTTGATCACATCAGCCATGGCCACGCCGCGCGCCGTGTGGGTTTGCGGGTCGAAGAAGATTTCCGTGTGCAGCACGTTATCGGCTTCGGCGCGGCGCAGGTAGGCTTGCGTCATGTCATAGAAATCCTGCTCTTTCAAGAGCACGCTTGCGCCAGCGTAATAAATGTCGAGAAAAGACTGCAAATCCGTAAAAGCATAGGCGCTGCGCAAGTGTTCCACCGATTCATAGCCCAGCGGCACGCCATTGCGCTCTGCCAGTGCGAAAATCAGTTCTGGCTCCAGCGAGCCTTCGATATGGATATGCAGTTCGGCCTTCGGCATGCCGCGGACGATCGCGCGCAATTGAGGGTTCATCATGGGTGTTCCTTATAGGGTGACGATAAAAATGCTGGCTCGCACGCGCCGGGCGCGGCGCGGAAGACGCACGCGCGGCGCGCAGGGCCATCAGACATGCAGGCATCTTAGCGCAAGATGGCCAGCCTCACCGGCGCCCGGCCGCCATGGCGCAGGCCGCGGCAGCGCCATGGCCGGCTCCGGCACGCGCTGGCGAATTGTCGTATGATGATTTAAAAGGTACAAAAAGGTTCATTGAAATTGATGGAAAATCTGATGATTTATCCAATTAAATCAACAATTTACAAACAAGTATTAAGGATATGCTGACATATCTTTTGACTTCCTGATCCTTTAGAGCAATAATAAATTTCATGGGGTAAAGGTAGGTGCAACAAGCGCTATCAACAGTGAAAAAAAAGCCGGCTGGCTACGTCAGCACACGGCATCAAGCGCCAGTTTTTTGGTCCGGGCAATCCGGACTCGCAAAGACAGCCGGGCTTGAAACAACAATAAAAATCGATACGGGGTACAGGAAAAGTTCAGACGGCAAGCCCAGGCGAGTGCCAGGCGGGCGGCCATGGTGACTGGCAGTACAGGTTTACATTAAAGGACATTGACATGACCATTTTTGATAACTATGCAGCACGCTACGAGCGCACCCGCGAAGAGGAAATGTCGCTCACCGAATACCTGGCCCTGTGCAAGAAGGACAAGCTGACCTATGCCAGCGCGCCCGAACGCATGCTGGCCGCCATCGGCGAGCCGCAACTGGTCGACACGCGCAACGACACGCGATTGTCGCGCATCTTCGCCAACAAGATCATCAAGATCTATCCCGCCTTCCGCGAGTTCTACGGCACCGAGGAAGTCATCGAGCAAGTCGTCTCGTATTTCCGCCACGCGGCGCAAGGCCTGGAAGAACGCAAACAGATCCTGTATCTGCTGGGGCCTGTCGGCGGCGGCAAATCGTCCATCGCGGAAAAGCTCAAGTCGCTGATGGAGCATGTGCCCTTCTATTGCCTGAAAGGTTCGCCCGTCAACGAATCGCCGCTGGGCCTGTTCAACGAGGAAGAAGACGGCACCATCCTGGAAGAGGATTACGGCATCCCGCGCCGCTACCTGCGCAACATCCCCAGCCCGTGGGCCGTGAAGCGCCTGCATGAATACAATGGCGATATCAACCAGTTCCGCGTCGTCAAGCGCTATCCGTCCGTGCTGAAACAGATCGCCATCTCGAAAACGGAGCCGGGCGATGAAAACAACCAGGATATTTCCTCGCTGGTGGGCAAGGTCGACATCCGCAAGCTGGAAGACTATGCGCAGGACGACCCGGACGCCTACAGCTATTCGGGCGGCCTGTGCCTGGCCAACCAGGGCCTGATGGAATTCGTGGAAATGTTCAAGGCGCCCATCAAGGTCTTGCACCCGCTGCTGACGGCCACGCAGGAAGGCAATTACAAGGGCACGGAAGGCTTCGGCGCGATTCCGTTCGACGGCATCATCCTGGCCCACTCGAATGAGTCGGAATGGAAGACCTTCAAGAACAACCGCAACAACGAGGCGTTTCTTGACCGTATCTATATAGTCAAGGTGCCGTACTGCCTGCGCGTCTCCGATGAAATCAAGATCTACGACAAGCTGGTGGCCAATTCCTCGCTGGTCAAGGCCCCATGCGCGCCCGGCACCCTGCGCATGATGGCGCAGTTCGCCATCCTGTCGCGCCTGAAAGACCCGGAAAACTCCAGCATCTTTTCGAAGATGCTCGTCTACGATGGCGAGAACCTCAAGGATACGGATCCGAAAGCCAAGTCCATGCATGAATACGTCGATTACGCGGGCGTGGATGAAGGCATGAACGGCTTGTCGACGCGCTTTGCCTTCAAGATCCTGTCGAAAGTGTTCAACTTTGACAATTCCGAAGTGGCCGCCAATCCCGTGCATCTATTATATGTACTGGAACAGCAGGTCGAGCGCGAGCAGTTCGCGCCGGAACTCGAGCAGCGCTACTTCTCCTATATCAAGGAGCACCTGGCGCAGCGCTATGTGGAATTCATCGGCAAGGAGATCCAGACGGCTTACCTGGAAAGCTATTCGGAATACGGACAGAACATCTTCGACCGCTATGTGACGTTTGCCGATTTCTGGATACAGGACCAGGAATACCGCGATCCGGACACGGGCGAAAGTTTCGACCGCGAATCGCTGAACAATGAACTGGAAAAGATCGAGAAGCCGGCGGGCATTTCCAATCCGAAGGATTTCCGCAATGAAATCGTGAACTTCGGCTTGCGCGCGCGGGCCTCGAACGGCGGCAAGAATCCCGCCTGGACCAGTTATGAAAAGTTCCGCACCGTGATTGAAAAGAAAATGTTTTCGAATACGGAGGAATTGCTGCCCGTGATTTCCTTCAATGCCAAGGCCAGCGCCGACGATGCCAACAAGCACGCCGACTTCGTGGCCCGCATGGTGGAAAAAGGCTATACGGCCAAGCAGGTACGCCTGTTATGCGAATGGTACTTGCGCGTACGCAAGTCGTCATAGCGCGGACAGCGAAGGCGCGCTCCCGCCCGATGGATGGCGGGGCGCGCGAGACGAGAGGCAAGGAGGCACCCTTTGACATATCTCATCGACAGGCGCTTGCAAAGCAAGAATAAATCCGCCGTCAACCGCGAGCGTTTCCTGCGGCGTTACAAGGGCCAGATCAAGGATGCCGTGGGGCGTGCCATCAAAGGGCGCTCGATCACGGACGTCGAGAATGGCGAGAAGGTCAGCATCCCCGTCAAGGACGTGGGCGAACCATCGTTCGGCCACGCGCATGGCGGCGTATGGGAAGTGGTCAATCCCGGCAACAAGGAATACCTGAAAGGCGACCAGATCGCCCGGCCGAAAGGCGGCGGTGGCGGCGGGCGGGGCAAGGCGGGCAATAGCGACGAGACGACGGAAGACGATTTCATCTTTGAATTGTCGCGCGAAGAATTCATGAATTATTTCTTCGAAGACCTGGAATTGCCGCATATGGTGAAAACCCAGCTGACGGCCACCACGGAATTCAAGAACCAGCGCGCCGGCTACAATATGTCGGGCACGCCATCGAACATCCATGTGCTGCGTTCCTTGCGCGGCGCGCTGGGGCGGCGCATCGCCGTCGGCGGCGGCGCCCGCAAGCAGCTGGCGCAGGCCGAGGAAGACCTGGCCGAACTGCTGCACGAAGGCGCGCCCGACAGCGACCCGCTGGTGACGGAACTGCGCCGCCTGATCCACCACCTGCACACGCGCCTGCTGGCCATTCCCTTCATCGACCCGTTCGACTTGCGCTACAGCAACCGCGTCAAGGTGCCCAAGCCGATGACGCAAGCCGTCATGTTCTGCATCATGGACGTGTCCGGCTCCATGGACGAATCGCGCAAGGACACGGCCAAGCGCTTCTTCATCCTGTTATATCTATTCCTCAAGCGCGTCTACGACAAGATCGAAGTCGTCTTCATCCGTCACCATACGGCGGCGGCCGAAGTGGACGAGCATGAATTCTTCAATTCGCGCGAGTCGGGCGGCACCGTCGTATCCTCCGCCCTGCACTTGCTCAACACCATCATCGACGAGCGCTATGGCGCCGGGCAATGGAACAGCTATGTGGCGCAGGCATCCGATGGCGACAACTGGGACAACGATTCCGTGCTGTGCCGCCAGTTGCTGATCAACACCATCATGCCCAAGGTGCAGTACTACACCTATGTCGAGATCACGGATGGCCCGCAGCAAAACCTGTGGGAGCAATACGCGGGCGTGCTCGACCATCACGCCCATTTCGCCATGCAAAAGATCGTCACGCCGGCCGATATCTACCCGGTCTTCCGCGAACTGTTCAAGAAACAGGTGAAATGATGAGTGCAGCCTTTGACCGCGCCAGCAACACCCCGGGCGAACCGTTCGTGCGCCTGCGCCACCCGAACGCCCTGCCCGAGCAGTCGGAATGGACGTTCGAGCTGATCGAGCAAATCCACGAGGAAATCCGCCGCGTAGCAAAACAGTTTGGCCTCGACACCTATCCAAACCAGCTGGAAATCATCACGGCCGAACAGATGATGGACGCCTATACCTCGGTGGGCATGCCCGTCTCCTACAACCACTGGTCTTTCGGCAAGCACTTTCTGTCTACCGAGAAAAGCTACAAGCGCGGCCAGATGGGCCTCGCCTACGAGATCGTCATCAACTCCAACCCCTGCATCGCCTATCTCATGGAGGAAAACAGCCTGACCATGCAGTCGCTGGTGATCGCGCATGCGGCCTACGGCCACAATTCCTTCTTCAAGGGCAATTACCTGTTCCGCGCCTGGACGGATGCGGACGCCATCATCGACTATATGGTGTTTGCCAAGAATTACATCGCCGAATGCGAACAGCGCCATGGCGTCGATGCCGTGGAATTGCTGCTCGACTCGTGCCACGCCATCCAGAACTATGGCGTGGACCGCTACAAGCGCCCGGCGAAACTGTCGATGGCGAAGGAATATGCGCGCCAGAAAGAGCGCGAAGCCTATGTGCAGTCGCAGATCAACCAGCTGTGGCGTACCCTGCCCCGGCGCGAGGATGACGAGGACGAGGAAGACCAGCGCAAGGCCGCCCCCCGCTTTCCGCCCGAACCCGAGGAAAACCTGCTGTACTTTATAGAGAAGTACGCGCCGCTGCTGGAACCATGGCAGCGCGAGATGGTGCGCATCGTGCGCAAGATTTCCCAGTACTTCTACCCGCAACGGCAAACCCAGGTCATGAACGAGGGCTGGGCCACCTTCTGGCATTACACGATATTGAACCAGCTGTATGACGAAGGCGTGGTGGGTGACGGCTTCATGATGGAATTCCTGAAAAGCCATACCAATGTGGTCTACCAGCCGCCCATCGACAGCCCGTATTACAGCGGCATCAACCCGTATGCGCTGGGATTTGCCATGATGAGCGACATCCGCCGCATCTGCGAGCACCCGACGGACGAAGACCGCGCCTGGTTTCCCGACATGGCCGGCAGCGACTGGCGCAAGAGCCTGGACTTTGCCATGCGCAATTTCAAGGATGAAAGCTTCATTGCCCAGTATTTGTCGCCGCGGCTGATCCGCGAATTCCACTTCTTTGCCGTGCTTGACGACGACAAGAATGAAAAACTGGCCATTTCCGCCATCCATGACGATGCCGGCTACCGCTACGTGCGCCAGCAGCTGGCCGAGCAATACAACCTGGGCAACCGCGAGCCGAACATCCAGGTGTGGTCCGTGAATACGCGCGACGACCGCGCCTTGACCCTGCGCCACACGCAATTCCAGCGCCGCCCGCTGAACCAGCAGGCAGCCGAGGTGCTCAAGCATGTGGCGCGGCTGTGGGGCTTCGATGTACACCTCGATACGGTCGATCCCCAGGGCGTGGTCCTGGGCACCCTGAATTGCCGGCGCGAGAAGCGCAACCGGCGCGATGACCCGGTTGCCCGGCCATGAAATGTTTTGTTGATAATAATCAATAGCAAGAATATAAGCGCTTCCTATGCCCGTATAGGAATTCAGTATGGCCTGACGGCCTCAAATAGGCCTCCAGGAGCGCCTTTTTTGACCTGGGTGAAGTGCGTTCCGCACCCGTTTGGTGCGCACCGAAGGCTAAGTGGTCTGGTTCAGAGCCAAAACATTTCCATAAAGAAAGATTTTTCTCCAAATTTAGCAGTTTCCATATTGGATATCACGAAATATAATTCCGCCATATAGGCACATCGGAGAACTTAGCAGCGGTCGTCCAAAACGGCTGTAAAAAACCGATAAGACCGCCTTTTTTTCTGTCCGAAAGCGTGCAAAGATGACATAAGCAAGTACGTTTTCAGGGCGCAAAAGCGCCAAAAATTTAACCGGTTTTAGGCGTTAAAAATCTGTGTAAAATAAAGAATTCGTATGTATAATTCGGCGACGTCCCGGATACGGCTGGAGCTTTGTGTCGTCATTTTGGGGTTCAGTTGCAAGACAAGAGATGGTATTTGGAGAAAGCAGGCATGAATTTTTCGAACGAGAAAAGTCCCAAGAACTACACAGGCATAACTGTCGTTGTCCTGCTGCACGTTCTCGCGGCTTACGGGATCGCGACGGGCTTGGGCAAGCGGTTAGTTACCAAAATGATGGAACCGGTTGAAACCAAGATTATCGAGGAAGTCAAACCGCCTCCACCGAAGGATCTTCCACCGCCACCACCGCCGCCAGAAATGAAGGCGCCACCGCCGCCATTCATTCCGCCAGTCGAGGTGAACGTGCAGCAGCCGCCGCCACAACAGAACGTGATTGCAAATACGACTGCTGTGAAGCCAGCCACGAATGTATTGGCACCGCCAGCACCGCCTGCACAGCCTGCGCCAACTCCTGGACCAGCCAAATCGGTGCGTACACCGGCCGTGGTTGACTTCAGTGTCTGCGAAAAACCGGCTTATCCAAAGTCGTCGCAGCGCAATGAGGAAACCGGTGTGGTGACACTGTCGTTCCTGATCGGTGTAGACGGCAAGGTCGCTGATTCGAAGATCGTGAAGTCCAGCGGCTTCAGAGACCTGGACAAAGCCGCGGTGCAAGGTATTAGCCGCTGTACATTTAAGCCGGCAACAGTTGACGGCAAGCCGGAACAAGGCTGGCAGCAAATGCAATACGTTTGGTCGCTGGATTAAAACCCGAGACAGTTATCCCCTGTCTCACACTATGATTTCGTTGTCATTACGTTCAGCGATCTGTTATTTTTAATTTTGGAGGAAGCATGTTTAAGAATACCCGTTTGTCCGCATTTTTTGCCGCGGTTCTGTTGTCCGTTACCGCTACTACCGCTCTGGTAGCAGCTCCGGCATTCGCTGACGCGCCAGCATCGGCTGCCGCTTCGGCTCCTGCGGCAGACGCTGCACCAGCACCAGTTGCTGCAGATGCAGCCGCTCCAGCAGCAGACGCAGCAGCAACTCCAGCCGCTGATGCAGCAGCTCCAGCCAAAACCGAAGAAGTGCACAACCCGTTCGGCCTGTCCGCAGTATGGGACGGCGGCTTCGTGCCACGCGCTACCCTGATCATCCTGTCCATCATGTCGATCGGCAGCTGGTACATCATCATCACCAAACTGCTGGATCAAATGAAGATCTTCAAGCAAGCCAAAGAAGCCGCTTCCAAATTCTGGAAAGCTCCTTCGATCGCTGCTGGTTCGGCAACCCTGAGCGAAGGCTCGCCATTCCGCTTCATCGCTGAATCGGGCACCAAGGCAACCGCACACCATGACGGCGCCCTGCTGGAACAAATCGACCTGTCGACCTGGGTGACGATGTCGATCCAGCGCGCTTCGGACAAAGTCCAATCGCGTCTGCAAGATGGCCTGTCGTTCCTGGCAACCGTTGGTTCGACCGCACCGTTTATCGGTCTGTTCGGTACCGTTTGGGGTATTTACGGCGCGCTGACCGCTATCGGCATGACCGGTAACGCATCGATCGACAAAGTTGCAGGTCCAGTTGGTGAAGCACTGATCATGACCGCTTTCGGTCTGCTGGTCGCCGTTCCTGCCGTTCTGGGTTACAACTGGCTGGTTCGTCGTAACAAATCCGCAATGGAAGACATCCGCTCGTTCAGCGCCGACGTTCACTCGGTTCTGGTTTCCGGCGTAATGTCGACCAGCGAAGCTGGCCGTGCTGCCGGCGCTAAAAAGATCGGATAAGAATCATGTCGATGTCCGTCGGCTCCGACAGCGGAGATGAAGATCAAGTAATGTCAGAAATCAACACGACGCCGCTCGTCGACATCATGTTGGTTTTGCTGATCATTTTCTTGATCACCAGTCCGGTTGTCCTCAAATTGCAGAAAATCGATCTGCCGATCGAGGCCAACCAAGCCCTTCAAAGCAAGCCAGAAAACGTCAACATCGTTGTTAACAAGGACGGTGAGATTTACCTGGGCCAGACCAGACTGAAAGACACGAACGAATTGTTCGATTATCTTAAAGTTGAAGCAGTGAAAGTACCGCAGCCGGAAGTACACGTTCGTGGCGACCAAGAAACACGCTACGAATCGATCGGCCGGGTTATTTACACGACCCAACGTGCCGGGATCCAGAAGGTCGGCTTCATCACCGAACCACCTGACAAGGGCTGATAGCGACTGGCGGCGGCGTCCCGGCAACATGGGGATGCCACCGCCAGAAGCTGACCGGGCGGCAGTTTCGCCCGGTGCTTCGTTGGACTTCTTAAAGGAAACACTATGAGTATGAATGTCGGTTCGGGAAGCGCAGCAGGCGCGGATCCGGAACCAATGATGGAACTGAACATGACGCCCCTCATCGACGTGATGCTGGTGCTGATTATCATGTTGATCATCACGATTCCTAAGCAAAACCACTCGGTGAACTTGAACATGCCGGTCGGCACCCCGCCGCCACCGACAACCGAACCAGTGGTCGTCACGATCGATGTCGATTTTGACGGTACGATCTTGTGGGACAATCAGGTCATTCCTGACCGCGCTTCGCTGGAAGCCAAGCTGAGCAACGTTGCTGCGCAAGCAGACCAGCCGGAAGTGCATTTGCGTCCGAACAAGCTGGTGGAATACAAAGTCGTCGCCGGTGTGATGGCGTCGGCGCAGCGTCTGGGCGTGACCAAAATCGGTCTGGTCGGCAACGAGCAATTCCAGTAAGCTGCAGCAATCAGGTTCTCTTTACATCCGAATAGGCAGGACTTCCTGCCTATTCGCTTTTTACTGAAAGACTTTCTTATGTCCAAGTTTCGTCTCGCTCATCTCGGCCTCGTCATGGCCGCTATCGGTTTTACCGCAGCAACTCCCGTAATCGGCCTGGGCTCGCTGGCATACGCCGCGGACACCGTGCGTGCCGAAGTGGGCAAGCCACTGCAAGAAGCGCAAAAACTCGCTAGCAGCGGCAAAAACAAGGAAGCGCTGGCCAAGCTGCGCGAAGCTGACAGCGTCGGCGGCAAGACCGCCTTTGAAAGCTACCAGATCGAACGCGTGCGCGCTTCGGCCGCTGCCGCCGCCGGAGACAACGGCACCGCCATCAAGGCCTTTGAAGCCGTCATCAATTCCGGCCGCCTGAGCGCCGCCGAAGCCCCGAAATTCACGCAAGCCCTGGCTGGCATGTACTACCGCGCCAAGGACTGGCCGAACACCATCACCTGGATCAAGCGCTCGCTGAAAGACCGCGACGATGCCCAGATGCGCGAACTGCTGATCCAGACCTACTACGTCAGCGGCAACTACGCCGAAGCGGCGAAAGAGCTGCAATCGCGCGGCGGCAACTCGGAAGCAAGCCTGCAAATGCTGGCCAACATCCAGTTGAAGCAAAACGACAAGGGCGGCTACGTCGCCACCCTGGAAAAACTGGCATCGAGCTATCCGAAAACCAGCTACTGGGCTGACCTGCTGAACCGCGTTTCGGGCAAGCCTGGCTTCTCGCAACGCCTGGCCCTGGACGTCCAGCGCCTGCGCCTGGCCAACGGCCTGTTCAGCAAACCTTCCGAATACATGGAAATCAGCCAGCTGGCCCTGCAAGCAGGCAATCCTGGCGAAGCGCTGAGCATCATCGAGCAAGGCTACAAAAAAGGCGTACTGGGTACCGGCGCCGATGCGCCGCGTCACCAGCGCCTGAAAGACCTGGCCCTGAAAACCCAGGCCGAGCTGAAAGCCAACGCCGCCAAGTCGGAAGCGGAATACGTCAAGAACAAGGACGCCGACAGCTTGAGCAAGCTGGGCTTCGCCCTGGTCTACGACGGCCAGGCCGACAAGGGCCTGGGCTTGATGAACGATGCCGTGAAAATGGGCAGCGCCAAGTATGCGGAAGAAGCCAAGCTGCATCTGGGCATCGCTTACATTCACGCCGGCAAGAAGTCCAATGCCTCGACAGCACTCAAAGCCGTCAAGGGCACGGATGGCGCGGCTGACCTGGCCCGTTACTGGACGTTGATGAATAAATAAGACAACATCCTCCAGGAGTTGCAGGCAGCTAGTCGAGTGCCATCCAAAAGCGTTGCCAGCACACCCGCCGGCAACGCTTTTTGTTATTTCAGCAGTGAAATTCGCCCTGTGCCCGCCCTGCCGGGTGTGCATCCCTGAAACAGTCCGTATAATCCCCCTTTTGGCACAGTTTTTCATCAGATTCCTATGAAGGTATTCCGCGGACTTCCCAATGCCCAGGCACGAGCGCCTTGCGCTCTGACCATCGGCAATTTTGACGGTGTCCACATTGGCCATCAGGCTTTGCTGGCACGCGTGCGCGGCGCCGCGACCGAACTCGGCATTGAAGCGGCCGTGATGACGTTCGAGCCGCACCCGCGCGAATTCTTCGCGCAGCGCGCGGGCGACCTGTCCAAAGCCCCGCAGCGCATCGCCAACTTGCGCGACAAGCTGCAATCGCTGGACGACGCCGGCATCGACCGTGTCGTCGTCGAGCACTTCAGCGCCCAGTTCGCCGCCTTGACGCCGCAGGAATTCACGGAAAAAGTCCTCGTCGACGGCTTGCACGTGAAATGGCTGATGGTCGGCGACGACTTCTGCTATGGCGCCCGGCGCGCCGGCGATGTGGCCATGCTGCAGGAAGCGGGCCGCCAATATGGCTTCCATGTAGAAACATTGCCTACCGTGATGAGCGGCAGCACGCGCATCTCGTCCTCGGCCGTGCGCCTGGCGCTGGCGGCCGGCGATTTCCCGCTGGCCACGCAGTTGCTGGGCCATCCGTACGCTATTTCCGGCCACGTCATCCACGGCCAGAAGCTGGGCCGTACCCTCGGCTTTCCCACCCTGAACCTGCGCGTGGCGCACCGCCCCGCCCTGTCCGGCATCTTCATCGTGCAAGTACATGGCCTGGGACCAGTGCCGCTGCCGGCCGTGGCCAGCCTCGGCGTGCGCCCCACCGTCGACGACAGCGGCCGCGTCTTGCTGGAAGTGCATCTGTTTGATTTCGCCCAGTCCTGCTACGGCAAGCTGGTGCGCGTGGAATTCCTGGAAAAACTGCGCGACGAAGAGAAGTACGACGATTTGCCCACCCTGACGGCCGCCATCGAGCGCGACTCGAACCAGGCGCGTGCGTATTTTGAGCAGCGCAGCGGCGCCATTACCGCCACCGACCGAATTTGACGCCGGCCAACTCCACCGCCTGGCGGCACCTGCCGCCGCCAACCCGCTGCAAAAATATACTCCATACCATTAAAGAAGATTATGTCCGATCAAAACAAGCCAGCCACGCCCAAGCAGAACAAGAAGCCTGAAAGCAAATACCCGGTCAACATGACGGAAACCCCGTTCCCGATGCGCGGCGACATGGCCAAGCGCGAGCCGCAATGGGTACAGCAATGGCAAGACAAGAAGATTTACGAGCGCGTGCGCAAGGCTGCCGCCGGCCGCCCGAAATTCATCCTGCATGACGGCCCGCCGTACGCGAATGGCGATATCCACCTGGGCCACGCCGTCAACAAGATCCTGAAGGACATGGTCGTCAAGTCGCGCTCGCTGGCCGGCTTCGACGCGCCGTACGTGCCGGGCTGGGATTGCCACGGCATGCCGATCGAGATTCAGATCGAAAAACTGCACGGCAAGAACCTGCCAACGGCCGAAGTGCTGGAAAAGGCCCGCGCCTACGCCAACGTGCAGGTCGAGCGCCAGAAAAAGGATTTCATCCGCCTGGGCGTGCTGGGCGAGTGGGACAACCCCTACCTGACTATGGCGCACGGCAATGAAGCCGACGAATTGCGCGCGCTGGGCAAGCTGCTGGAAAAAGGTTATGTCTACCGCGGCCTGAAGCCCGTCAACTGGTGCTTCGACTGCCAGTCGGCCTTGGCCGAGGCGGAAGTGGAATACGCGGAAAAACGCGATCCCGCCATCGACGTCGGGTTCAAATTCGCCGAGCCGGAAAAACTGGCGGCCGCCTTCGGCCTGCCTTCCCTGCCGACCGATAACGGTTTCATCGTCATCTGGACCACCACGCCGTGGACCATCCCGTCGAACCAGGCCCTGAACGTACACCCGGAAGTCAAATATGCGCTGGTGAAAGCCGAGCGCGATGGCCAGCCGCTGCTGCTGATCCTGGCGCAAGACCTGGTCGTCGCCAGCCTGGCGCGCTTCAAGCTCGATGGCACGACCATCGCCACGTGCGACGGCGCGGCCCTGGCCGGCATCAGCTTCCGCCACCCGCTGCATGCGGCCGACGCGTTCTATGACCGCTTGTCGCCTTTGTACCTGGCCGAATACGTGACCACGGAAAGCGGCACGGGCGTGGTGCACTCGGCGCCAGCCTACGGCCTGGACGACTTCATCTCGTGCAAGGCGCACGGCATGAAGGACGACGACATCATCAAGCCCGTCATGGGCGACGGCAAGTTCGCCTCGACCCTGCCCCTGTTCGGCGGCATGACCATCTGGGAAGCGTCGAAGCCGATCTGCAACGCCTTGCGCGAAGCGGGCGCGCTGTTCGAAGTCAAGATGTTCGACCACAGCTACATGCATTGCTGGCGCCACAAGACGCCGATCATCTACCGCGCCACCTCGCAGTGGTTCGCCGGCATGGACGTGACGCCGAAGGACGGGGGCGCAACCCTGCGCGAAACGGCCTTGCAAGGCATCGCCGACACCGAGTTCTTCCCGGACTGGGGCCAGGCGCGCCTGCACGGCATGATCGCCAACCGTCCCGACTGGACCCTGTCGCGCCAGCGCCAGTGGGGCGTGCCGATGGCCTTCATCGTGCACAAGGAAACGGGCGACCTGCATCCGCGCACGCCGGAACTGCTGGAGCAAGTGGCCAAGCTGATCGAAAAGGACGGCATCGAGGCATGGCAGGCACTGGACTTGAAAGACCTGATCGGCGACGAAGCGGCCATCTACGCCAAGAACAAGGACACGCTGGACGTGTGGTTCGATTCCGGCGCCACGCACCAGACGGTGCTGGGCGGCCCGCAAGGCCATGGCTCGCACTCGACGCAGCTGCAATTCCCGGCCGACCTGTACCTGGAAGGCTCGGACCAGCATCGCGGCTGGTTCCACTCGTCCCTGCTCGTGTCGTCGATGCTGAACGGCCGTCCGCCGTACAAAGCCCTGCTGACGCACGGCTTCACGGTCGATGGCGAAGGCAAGAAGATGTCCAAGTCGCTGGGCAATACCCTGGCGCCGCAAAAGATCTCGGACACCCTGGGCGCGGACATCCTGCGCCTGTGGATCGCGTCGACCGACTACACGGGCGAGCTGTCGATCTCCGACGAGATCCTGAAACGCGTGACGGAATCGTATCGCCGCATCCGTAACACCCTGCGCTTCCTGCTGGCCAATACGTCGGACTTCAATCCGGCCACGGACGCCGTGCCGGTGGCGGAAATGTTCGAAATCGACCGCTATGCGCTGGCCAACATGGCGTCGCTGCAAACGCAGATCGAGAACAACTACGCGCGCTACGAGTTCCATCCGGTGGTGTCGAAGCTGCAGACGTACTGCTCGGAAGACCTGGGCGGCTTCTACCTGGACATCCTGAAAGACCGTTTGTACACCTCGGGCCTGACGTCGCACGCGCGCCGTTCCGCGCAGACGGCACTGTGGCACATCACGCAAAGCCTGCTGCGCCTGATGGCCCCTGCCCTGTCGTTCACGGCCGAAGAAGCATGGGCCGTCTTCGCAGGAAGCGAAGCCTATGCCGCCAGCGATGAAACCATCTTCACGCAAACCTGGTGGCAGTTGCCGGAAGTTTCGGACGCCGCCGGCCTGCTGGAGAAATACACGGCACTGCGCGCCGTGCGCACGGACGTGACAAAACAGCTGGAAGACTTGCGCACCTCGGGCGCCATCGGTTCATCGCTGCAGGCGGAACTGACGATCAAGGCCGCGCCTATGAAGTACAAGCTGTTGACCACCCTGGGCGAGGACTTGAAGTTCGTCTTCATCACCTCGCAAGCCACGGTGGCCGAGGTGGCCGACGAAGCGGCAGAGGAAGTGGTCGTAGCCGCGTCGACGGCGCCGAAATGCGAGCGCTGCTGGCACTACCGTAGCGACGTGGGCACGGACGCCGCGCATGCTACCCTGTGCGGCCGCTGCGTCAGCAATCTGTTTGGCAAGGGCGAATCGCGCCGTTTCGCATAGACTGTCACCCCGGGGCGCTGCCTGCGTCCCGCTTCCAACCGCCGCCTGCCACCAGGCGGCGGCTTTATCTTCCCTGGAAAAATATGGCCACTAAAAACCGTTTTTCATCGAAATCGTCATCCTCGGCGTCGCTCGTGCCCTGGCTGGGCATTGCCGCCATCGTCATCCTGTTCGACCAGATCACCAAGATCACGATCCTGAAGACCTTCCGCTATGCGCAAGAGATGGTCATCACCTCGTATTTCAACCTGGTGCTCGCGTATAACAAGGGCGCCGCGTTCAGCTTCCTGTCCGACCAGGGCGGCTGGCAGCGCTATTTCTTCACCGGCATCGCCCTGGCGGCCGCCATCTACATCATCTATCTGCTGAAAAAGCACGCCGGCCAGCGCATGTTCTGCTGGGCCCTGGCGCTGATACTCGGCGGCGCGCTGGGCAACGCCATCGACCGCCTGATGTACGGCCACGTCGTCGATTTCCTCGACTTCCACTGGAAAAGCTGGGGCCATTTCCCCGCTTTCAATATCGCCGACAGCGCCATCTGCATCGGCGCGGCCCTGTTCATCATCGATGAACTGCGCCGGGTAAACAAATAGACACGCAGGAGAACGGCATGGAATTGTCCGGCAAAAAAATCGTTCTGGGACTTTCGGGCGGCGTCGCCTGCTACAAGGCGGCGGAACTGTGCCGCGCGCTGACAAAGGCCGGCGCCTCGGTGCAAGTGGTGATGACGGATGCGGCCAGCCACTTCATCACGGCCGTCACGATGCAGGCCCTGTCCGGCCACCCCGTGCACACGAGCCAGTGGGATGCGCGCATCGACAACAACATGGCGCATATCGATTTGACGCGCCATGCGGACGCCATCCTGATCGCGCCGTGTTCGGCCGATTTTCTGCGCAAGCTCGCGCACGGCGTGTGCGACGACCTGCTGTCGACCCTGTGCCTGGCCCGTCCTTCCCACCTGCCCCTGCTGGTGGCGCCGGCCATGAACGTGGAAATGTGGCAGAACCCCGCCACGCAGCGCAATGTGCAGCAGCTGCGCGACGACGGCATCAAGCTGTTCGGCCCGGCCGCCGGCGAACAGGCGTGCGGCGAAGTTGGCCTGGGCCGCATGCTGGAGCCGGAACAGCTGCTGACGGAGCTGATCGCCGCCTTCCAGCCGAAAGTCCTGGCGGGCAAGCGCGTGCTGGTCACGGCCGGCCCCACGTTCGAAGCCATCGACCCCGTGCGCGGCATCACCAATCTGTCCTCGGGCAAGATGGGCTATGCGGTGGCGCGCGCGGCGCGCGAAGCGGGCGCCGAGGTGCTGCTCATTTCCGGCCCCACGGCCCTGGACGCGCCCTTCGGCGTGCGCCGCATCGACGTGCAAAGCGCGCAGCAGATGCATGATGCCGTGCTGGCCCACGTCGACGGCCAGCATGTCTTCGTCGCTGTCGCCGCCGTGGCCGACTGGCGCGTCGCCAACGCCAGCGACCAGAAGATGAAAAAGCAGGCCGACGGCTCCGTGCCCGAACTGCAGTTCGTGCAAAAAATCCCGACATCCTTGCCACCGTGGCGGCACGCACCAACCTGGCCGGCTATCCGTACTGCGTGGGCTTTGCCGCCGAATCGGAAAACCTCGTGGAATTCGGCTCGACCAAGCGAGAAAAGAAGGGGATTCCCCTCCTGGTCGGCAATATCGGCCAGAACACGTTCGGTCAGGACGACAACACCATCATCCTGTTCGACGAGGAAGGCCATACCGTGCTGCCGCGCGCCTCGAAACTGAACCTGGCGCGCCAGCTGATTTCGGAAATCTCGAAACGCCTGGCAAAAAATTCACTGCTCAAATAATCCATTTTTAGACGACTTAGCTTCAATGAAAAATATCGACATCAAGATCCTCGACGCCCGCATGAAAGAACTGCTGCCAGCCTACGCCACGCCGGGCAGCGCCGGCCTGGATCTGCGCGCCTGCATCGATGAAGCCATCACCATCGAAGCGGGCCAGACCGTGCTCATTCCCACCGGCCTGGCCATCCACATCGGCGACCCGTCGTATGCGGCCATGATTTTGCCGCGCAGCGGCATGGGCCACAAAAACGGCATCGTATTGGGGAATCTGGTAGGCTTGATCGACTCCGATTATCAGGGCCAGCTGATGGTATCGACCTGGAACCGGGGCCAGAGCGCTTTCACGCTCAATCCCATGGAACGCCTGGCGCAACTGATTATCGTGCCGGTGCTGCAAGTGGGCTTTAACGTCGTCGAGGAATTCGGCGACAGCGAACGCGGTGTTGGCGGTTTCGGCAGCACCGGCAAACATTAAGGATTTTCTCATGCCAGGTTTCCGCCATCTGATCCCAGCCCCGACTTCGCTGCGCCATCTGGCCTCGCCACTGCTGGTGGCTTGCGTTGCCCTTCTCTCTGCCTGCACCACGCCAACGACGCATGTCAGCGGTCCGTTCAACGTCGTGCCGGCACCCGATGCGCCCGCCCCGACGGCGCAGCAAAAGGCGGCGCAGGAAGAACTGGTGAAGATGGTGGCCCTGCAGGACCGCCTGTCGAAAGTCTCGGCGCCCCTGCTGATCAACAATGCGGACCTGTGCAAGACGTATGCGCGCAACCTGCTGGGCTTCACGGCGCAGAACAAGTATTCCTACCCTGGCATCTATGCCGACGCGGCCCAGGCGGCGCTCGGCTACGGCGAACAGATGCAGGTCTCCGGCGTCTTGCCGGGCAGCGGCGCCGCGCGCGCCGGCTTGCGCAAGGGCGACGGCTTGCTGGCCGCCGAAGGCAAGCCGCTGCCGGCCGGCCCGAAAGCGGAAGGCCCGTTCGGCGCCATCGTCGGCCCGCTGGCCTCGAAAAGCGCGAGCCTGAACATGACCATCGCCCGCGATGGCCAGCAGCAGGACCTGAAGATTCCCGTCACGCGCGCCTGCGCCTTCCGCGTCGCCCTGGGCAATGCGGACAATGTCAACGCCTACTCGGACGGCGCGCGCATCATGCTCACGCGCGGCATGGTCAATGCGGCGCAAAACGACGAAGGCATCGCCTTTGTCATCGCCCGCGAAATGGCGCACAACATCCTCGACCACGCGCGCAGCCAGCGCACGGCAGGCACGGCAGGCAGCATCATCGACAGCCTGGGCGCCGTGCAGCCCGACGTGTCGATGCTGACGGGCGCCGCCGGCATCAAGGCCATGCCGCAGGAACTCGACGTGCAAGCCGACACCCTGGCCATCTACCTGCTGGCGCGCGCCGGCTACAACGTCGACAACGCGGCCCGCTTCTGGCAGCGCATGGCCACGCAAGTACCGGCCACGGTCGCCAATGGCTACACGGCGCTGCACCCGGGGACCAACTCGCGCATGGCCGCCGTGAACCGCGCCGTCACCGACGTGCGCGCCAAGCAGGCGGCGAAGAAACCGCTCAAGCCTTAGAACGCCTGCCATAACCTACTGCGCGTCGCGCTTTGCGGTCTGCGATGCTCACTGTGCTCAAGCACAGTTGCACTTCTCGGCCACAAATCGCTGCCGCTCGCTACGGTTCTGTCAGACGTTCTTCATCCTGATCAAACAGGGTTTGCTCAGGCCCCCGGGAAGTTGGGGAAGTAGGTGCCCATGATCCAGGTCAGGGCACCGCAGAACACCACGGCTAAAAACAGGACGATGAGCAGCTTGCCGAACTTGGGAATACCCTCTTCTTGCGTCTTGACTTCATTTGACATGAAAATTCTCCGCAGGGTGATGGAACAGGTAGTATATCCACAATCTTGAATACTTTTCCATACTTTGCCGCGTACCTGCGGCTTTCCTCCTGCGCGCCATGGACAGCATCGACCTTGAAGTTCTGAAAACCAGCGCCGCCTGGCTCGACGCCGGCCACCGCTGCGAACTCGTTACCGTCATCAAGACCTGGGGTTCCAGCCCCCGCCCCGTGGGCGCCACCCTGGCCATCTGCGACGATGGCACGGTGGTCGGCTCTGTTTCCGGCGGCTGCATCGAAGATGATTTGATCGACACCGTGCGCGTGCATGGCATCGTGCGCACGCTGCCGGAAATCGTCAGCTACGGCATCAGCGCCGACGAGGCGCACCGCTTCGGCCTGCCCTGCGGCGGCACCATCGAACTGGCCATCGAGCCGCTGCATGCGGGCAGCCGCGTGGCCGAACTGCTGGCGCGCCTGGAAGCCCATGAACTGGTCGAGCGCCGCCTCGACTTGCGCAGCGGCGCCGTCACCCTGCAGCGCGCCACGCCGGGCGCCGTGCTGGCACTGGACGATGGCGTACTCACCACGCAGCATGGCCCGCGCTGGCGCCTGCTGATCATCGGCGCCAGCCAGCTGTCGCGCTTCGTGGCGCAAATCGCCACGGCCATGGATTACCACGTCATCGTCTGCGACCCGCGCGAGGAATACCGGGGCGGCTGGAACGTGCCCGGCGTGCCCCTGCTGCACGCCATGCCCGACGATCTCGTGCTGGAATTAAAGCTCGACAGCCGCAGCGCCGTCGTCGCCCTCACGCACGATCCCAAGCTCGATGACCTGGCCCTGATGGAAGCGCTCAAGTCCCCTGCGTTCTACGTGGGCGCCATCGGCTCGCGCGCCAACAACGCCAGGCGCCGCGAACGGCTGCTGCAGTTCGACGTCAGCGCGGAACAGCTGGCGCGCCTGCATGGCCCCATCGGCCTGTACATCGGCAGCAAGACGCCGGCCGAAATCGCCATTTCCATCCTGGCCGAACTGACGGCCGTGAAAAATGGCGTGCCCGACGCCCTGCAGATCCAGCACGCGGCGGCCCTGAGCCCGCCCACCACCGACATCTGCGCGCGCTGAAGGCAAACAGCAAGAAACGCGGTGCGCCCGCATCGCCTCCCTGATACCGTCTTTGACTTTGGCCTACCATGACCCTGCTGCACTGGACCCTCCCCCTTCCCGCCGGCTACCGCCGCGACGATGTCATCGCCTTCCACAGCCGCGATGCGCAAGCCGTGGCCGAACAAGTCACGCCGATGGGCCTGCGCAAGGGTATTTTGCTGCGCGGCGTGCCCGTGGTGCTGGACGTGGCGTTCACGGACGCCGCGGCCATCTGCCGCGCCGACATCGACAGCGATGACGATGCCGGTCTTCAAACGCCGCTGCCTGGCGCCCTGCTCAATATCCTCGGCCTGCGCATCGACCCGCAGCCGTTCGCGCAACTGGCCGCCGGCGACACGCTGCTGGCGCCTTTGGTCCGGCGCAATCCGGGCTTGCGCATCGTGCAGTCGGCCAGTCCCTTCGAGGCGCTGACCTGGGCCATCATCGGCCAGCAGATCAACCTGCCGTTCGCCATCGCCCTGCGCCGCACCTTCATCTTGCAGGCGGGACGCCAGCACGGCAACGGCTTGTGGTGCTATCCCGAGGCGCGCGACGTGGCCAGGCTGGAAATCGAGGATTTGACCAGCCACAAATTCTCGCGCGCCAAGGCCGAAACCGTGCTGCGCCTGGCCCACCTCGTCAACGATGGGGAGCTGTCGCTGGAGCTGCCGCCCTCCGGCGACGTGGCGGCCATTTCGCAGGCGCTGCTGGGCGTGAAGGGCATCGGCCCGTGGACTGTCAATTACGCGCTGCTGCGCGGCTACGGCTATGCCGACTGCTCGCTGCATGGCGACGTGGCCATCCGCGCCGCCCTGCAAAAGCTGCTCGGCGAAGAGAGCAAGCCGGACATGGCGCGCACGGAACAGTGGCTGCGCCAGTACGCGCCGCACCGCACCATGGCGGCCGCCCACCTGTGGGCCAGCCTGCATGCGCCGGAAATAAATATTTTGCCTGCGCGGGAATAAACGGCGGGCGGCATGCGTCTATCCCTTGCAAGCCCTCAAAACCTCAAGGAGACCATCATGCGCTTTACCACTTTCGCCGCCACCGCCCTTTTCACCGCCTTGTCCGCCCCGCTGGCCTTTGCCGCCGACGTCATGCCGGCCAACGGCATGCTGGTCAACGCCAGCGGTATGACCGTGTATGTGTTCGACAAGGATGTCGCCGACAGCGGCAAGAGCGCCTGCAGCGGCGGCTGCCTGGTGGCCTGGCCCGCCGTCATCGCCACCGCAGCGGCGCCCGCCGCCCCGTATGGCAGCATCAAGCGCGAAGACAACGGCGTCATGCAGCTGACCTACAAGGGCAAGCCCCTGTATTTGTACAAGGAAGACAAGAAACCGGGCGACGTGGCCGGCGACAATTTCAAGAACGTGTGGCACGTCGTCAAGCCCTAAGCCCCCCCCTCCCGCCGCCACGATGACCACGCAAGAGGACAGCCGCACACTGCAAGCCTGCCTGCCCGGCCTGCGCCGCTATGCGCGCGCGCTGGTGGGCGCCGTGCACGCGGACGACCTGGTGCAGGACACCGTGGAACGGGCCTGGCGCAAGTTCGACCAGTGGCAACGGGGTGGCGAGATGCGGCCCTGGCTGTTTTCCATCATGCACAATCTGCACGTGGATCAATTGCGCCGCCCCGGCCTGGCGCTGCAGGAGCTCGACGACGACGCCCTGCTGCCCGCCCCGGAGCACGCGCCGGGGCAAGCCATCGCCATCGGCGAAATGGATGCGGCGCTGGCCCGTTTGCCGCTGGGGCAGCGCGAAGTCATCCTGCTTGTCGCGCTTGAACAGATGCCGTATGAGCAGGTGGCGTCCACCCTGGGCATCCCCGTCGGCACGGTCATGTCGCGGCTGTCGCGCGGGCGCGAACGGCTGCGCGAACTGCTCGATGGCCGCCCAGCCGGCAGCCATGGCGCCCCTACCCTGAAAGTCGTGAAATGACAACGCAAGCCATCAGCGAAGCGCAATTGCACGCCCTGGCCGACGGCATCCTGCCCCAGGCGCAGCGCGCGGCTGTCGACGCCCACCTGCGCGCACACCCCGAGGATGCCGCCAGGGTGGACGCCTGGCGCGAACAGAACCGGCAATTGCGTGCCCTGTTCGACCCCGTGCTGGACGAAGCCGTGCCACCGGACCTGCTGCAGGCGGCATCGCCACCGGCGGCGAACGGCGCTTGGCAGCACCACGCCATGCAGGCTGCAGCGGCCATCGTGCTGCTCATCGCCGGCGGCATGGGCGGCTGGATGCTGCGCGGCGATGGCGGCGACATGCGGACCACCAGCGCCAGCCCGATGTCCCTGGCGCGCAGCGCCGCCATCGCCCATGCCGTCTACACGCCCGAAGTGCGCCATCCCGTGGAAGTGGGTGCCGAACAGGAGGCGCACCTGGTGCAATGGCTGTCGAAACGCCTGGGCAGCAAATTGCAGCCGCCCGCGCTGTCACCGCTCGGCTATCACCTGATCGGCGGCCGCCTGCTGCCCGGCGATGGCGACGGCCCCGTGGCGCAATTCATGTACGAAGATGGCGGCGGCAAGCGCCTGACCCTGTATGTGGCCAAAGAACGGGCCGGCAGGCAGGAAACGGCCTTCCGCTATACGCAGGAAAAGGAGCTGAGCGTGTTTTACTGGATCGACGGCCAGCTTGGTTATGCCCTCTCGGCGAGCCTGCCCAAACGGGAGCTGGGCAAGATCGCCAACGCCGTGTATGCGCAGCTGGAGCAAGCCCGCTAAGCCCCGCCATCCATGCGCAAGTGCGCTGAACGCCAGCGCGCTATCAGTCCAGCGCACGCCGCAGTTCCGCATACGCGTCGACCAGCCGCTCCTTTGAATAGCCGCGATTGAGCCCACTGGGATTGGGCAAGATCCACACGCGCGCGCCGCCGAAGCGCTCCGGCTGTTCGCCCCACTCCAGCTGGCGCTTCCCCGTCATCGCCGCGTAGGCAGCCTTGCCCAGGAAGGCGATCCACTGTGGCTGCAGCAATGCCAGTTTATGCCGCAGGCCCGCCGCCGCTTGCGCGAACTCGTCCGCCCCCACCTGGTCAGCGCGGCTGGTCGGGCGCCCGACGGCCGCCGTCAAACCCAGCCCGAAACCGAGCACGCTGGCATCGTCTTGCGGCGCCACCAGATGCGGCGTGAAGCCGGCCAGGTGCAGCACCGGCCAGAAACGGTTGCCGCGGCCGAGAAAATGGTGGCCGGCCGCCGCCGCGTCCACGCCCGGATTGAGGCCGCAAAAAACCACTTGCAAGCCGGGAGCGAGAATATCGGGCAAGCCCGGCGCCGTTGTGAGGTATGTCATGAAAACTCCAATATCAGAAGCCGCAGTATGCCACCGGCCCCATGTCCTGCAGCGCAGGGCGGGCGGTGCTACCATCCCGTACTGATGCGCTCATCCGTATGGTGGATGGCCGTCGCGCTTTCCCGCACCATCCTACACCGAGGAATACACATGACGACCCTGACCATCAATGGCAAGCAGCACGAGCTTGCGCTGCCTGAAGACACTCCCCTGCTGTGGGCCCTGCGCGACGAACTGGGCATGACCGGCACCAAATTCGGCTGCGGCATGGCCCTGTGCGGCGCCTGCACCGTGCACCTCGATGGCGAAGCCATCCGCTCCTGCGTGACGCCGATGTCGGCCGCCGCCGGCAAGAAGATCACCACCATCGAAGCCGTGGGCGAAGACAAGGTCGGCCTGGCGCTGCAGCAGGCATGGCAGGAACACGGCGTGCCCCAATGCGGCTACTGTCAGGCCGGGCAGATCATGTCGGCCACGGCCCTGCTGCACAAGACCCCAAGACCGAACGACCAGCAAATCCGCGAAGCGATGAGCGGCAATATCTGCCGCTGCGGCACCTATACTCGCATCCACGCGGCCATCAAGCAGGCCGCGACCAGCATCAACGCGAAAGGAGCGGCCAAATGAGCATGCATGACACTCCTGCCGCACATTCGCCTGCGCGGCGCAACTGGCTCAAGGCCGCCGGCGCGCTGGCCGGTTTGACCCTGGTGGCCGGCCCTTCCGGCCTCGTGATGGCGGCCGATGCCGTCAAATACGGCGGCGAGAAGATGGCTGGCGGCGTGGTCGACGACAGCCTGGTCTTCCTGTCGGTCGGTGCCGACGGCATCGTCACCATCGTGGCGCACCGCTCCGAAATGGGCCAGGGCATCCGCACCAGCCTGCCCATGGTGGCGGCCGACGAACTGGGTGCCGACTGGGCGCAGGTGCGCGTGCAGCAGGCGCCCGCCGACGAAGCGCGCTACGGCAGCCAGGATACGGACGGCTCGCGCAGCATGCGCCACTCGTTCCGCGCCATGCGCCACGTGGGCGCCACCGCGCGCCTGATGCTGGAAACGGCGGCCGCCGTGCGCTGGGACGTACCCGTGACGGAAGTCAAAGCCGTCAACCACGCGGTCGTGCATGCGGCCAGCGGACGCTCGCTGTCCTTTGGCGCCCTGGCCGAAGAAGCGGCCAAATTGCCGGTGCCGCCACGCGCGCGCATCAGCCTGAAAACGGCGGGCGAGCTGCGCTACATCGGCCAAACCAGCACGCGCGGCATCGACTTGCACGACATCGTCACGGGCAATACCCACTTCGGCATCGATACGCGCCTCGACGGCATGGCGTACGCCGTCATCGCCCGCCCTCCCGTCTTTGGCGGCAGGCTGAAAAGCGTGGACAAGACGGCGGCCCTGAAAGTGCCGGGCGTGCTGCGCATCGTCGAACTGGCGGGCAGTCCGCCGCCGGCCATGTTCAATCCGCTGGGCGGCGTGGCCGTCATCGCCAGCAACACCTGGGCCGCCATCAAGGGCCGCGAAGCGCTGGTTCTGGAATGGGAAGATGGCCCGAACGGCAGCTACGATTCGAAGACCTTCCGCAAGACCCTGGAAGCGGCCGTGCGACAGCCGGCCAGCCCGGCGCGCGACCAGGGCAAGACGGTGGCCACGCTGGCCGCCGCTCCCGCCGCGCGGAAATTCAGTGCCGAATACTATCTGCCCCACCTGGCCCACGCCACCATGGAGCCGCCCGCCGCCACCGTGCGCATCGCCAACGGCAAGGCCGAAGTGTGGGCCTGCGTGCAGGCGCCGCAAGCGACGCGCAGCAATGTGGCCAAGGCCCTGGGCCTGGCGTATGACGACGTGACCGTCCACGTGACCCTGCTCGGCGGCGGCTTCGGGCGCAAATCGAAACCCGATTTCGCCGTCGAGGCGGCGCTGCTGTCGAAAGCCATGGATGGCGCGCCCGTCAAGCTGACGTGGACGCGCGACGACGACCTGCAGCACGACTACCTGCACACGGTGTCCGTCGAACGGCTGGAAGCGTCGCTGGACGCGAAAGGCATGCCGACGGCCTGGCTGCACCGCACGGCCGCGCCCACCATCACCTCGACCTTTGCCGCCGGCGCGAACAGGCAGGCGCCGTTCGAGCTGGGCATGTCGGCCATCAACGTGCCGTTCGCCATTGCGAACATCCGCGTCGAGGTGCCGGAAGTGCCGGCCCACACGCGCATCGGCTGGTTCCGTTCCGTGTCGAACATCCCGCACGCATTTGCCATCCAGTCGTTCACGGCCGAACTGGCGCATGCGGCGAAGAAGGACCATCGCGACTACCTGCTCGCGCTGCTGGGCCCCGCGCGCAAGATCAACCCGGCCGACCTGTCGGACGGCTGGAACTATGGCGAAGATCCGGCGAAGTATCCGGTCGACATCGGCCGCATGCGCCACGTGATCGAGCTGGCGACGGCCAAGGCGGGCTGGGGCCGCAAGCTGCCCAAGGGACGGGGGCTGGGCCTGGCCGTGTCCTACAGCTTTGTCACCTATGTGGCGGCCGTGATCGAAGTGGAGATCAATGCGGCCGGCGAAGTCATCGTGCCGAGGGTCGACATCGCCATGGATTGCGGCCCGCAAATCAACCCGGACCGCGTGCGCTCGCAGATCGAGGGCGCCTGCATCATGGGCCTGTCGCTGGCCATGAGCGGCGAAATCAGTTTCAAGAATGGCAGGGTCGAGCAAAGCAATTTCCACAACTACGCCGTGCTGCGCGCCGCCGACGCGCCGCGCGTGATCCACACGCACCTGGTGCCGGGCACCCTGGACATGGAGCTGGGCGGCGTGGGCGAACCGGCCACGCCGCCCATCGCGCCAGCCCTGTGCAACGCCATCTTCGCGGCCACGGGCAAGCGCATCCGCGCCCTGCCCGTGGGCATGCAGCTGGCGAAAAAGGCTTAGGTCCGCCGCGCGGCAGGCAACTGCAGCAGCAACGCTGCAGCGGCGACCAGGGCGGCACCGGCCGCCAGCAGCCACATGGGCCAGTCGAGCAGGAGCAGCACCCCGCCGGTGGCCGCGCCAATGGCGCTGCCCAGGTACAACGCCGATTCGTTGAGGGCGATGGCCAGGTTGCCATCGCCCTGCCGCGCGCGCACGGCCAGCAGTTGCTGGTTCTGCGGCACTTGCAGGGCCCAGCCAGCCGCGCCCCACAGCACGATCGGCGCCAGCATCAGCCAGGCCGACCAGCCGGCCGCCAGCGGCAGCGCGCCCAAGGCCAGCGCCAGCAGCAGCAAGATAAGCCAGGTCAGTTTCGGCGCCGCCACCTTGTCCGCCCACGGTCCGACCAGCACGCTGCCCGCGATCCCCCCCACGCCCCAGGCCCACAGGAAGGGCGTGGCGGACACCGCCGCCCCCTGCGCCGACCACGCCAGCAACGGCGCGATAAACGTGTACATGCCCAGGCTGGCGATGGCCGCCAGCAGCGATACCAGCAGGATGGACAGCACCTGCCCATCGGCCAGCAAGGCCAGCTTGCGGCGCAGCGACGTGGCCGGCACCGCCGGCAGCGCGGGCAGCTTCCACAGCAAGCCCGCCAGCGCCAGCCCGCCAAGGACGGCGACCAGCCACAGGGCCGCAGTCCAGCCCAGCTGCTGCGCCAGCAGCAAACTCAAGGGCACGCCCAGCACCGTGCCGCCCGCCATGCCGCCCATGATCACGCCGATGGCCTTGCCCCGCTGCTGCGGCGCCGACACGCCGGCCGCCGCCGCGATACCCAGCGCCAGGTAGACGCCCGCACCGACGCCGGCAATGGCGCGCCATGCCAGCAAACCGCTGAAACCGGGCGCCAGCGCGCTGGCCCCGTTCGCCAGCACGAACACTGTCAGGGCGATCAGGAGGCCCGAGCGCTGCGCGCGCGCCGGCAGCAAGGCCACCACCAGCGGCGAGCCGAGGCCATAGGCCAGCGTAAACGCCGTCACCAGTTGCGCCGCCATCGCCAGGGAGATGGAAAAGGCACTGGCAATCATCGGCATCAAGCCCGCCGTCACATACGACGCCATGCCCAGCGCGAACGCGCCCATGGCGATCAGGTAGACGGTGGCAGGCAGCACGGCGGTGGCAGGCGCGAGGCTACTGGAGGAGGAAGAGTCGGACATGGGCAAGCTTTCGGAAAGAAAGCAGGCATTCTGGAATACAATATAAACAATTACAATTTAACTGTTTATGCTATTACTGATAGCAACAGGCTTACCGGAAAGGCATCACCATGCGCACCTTGGCCCGCACCCGCCACGAACTGGCAGCCTACCTGCAGGCGCGCCGCGCGCGGCTGTCGCCGGAAGACGTGGGCTTGCCCGGCGGTGGAAGGCGGCGTACGCCGGGCTTGCGCCGCGAAGAAGTGGCGGCGCTGGCCGGCGTGGGGCTGACCTGGTACACCTGGCTGGAGCAGGGGCGCGACATCGGCGTCTCGAGCGCCTTTCTCGACAAGCTGGCCGAAGTGCTGAAACTGGACGCGGGCGAACGCCGCCACCTGTTCCTGCTGGCGCATGCGCGTCCGCCGGCCGAAGAGGGCAAGACGTTTTGCGTGGTGCCGCCGCTGGTGCGCCGCCTGATGCACGAGCTGGCGCATCCAGCGTATGTGCTCAATTTGCGCTGGGACGTGCTGGCGTTCAACGGGGGCGCCGACACCCTGTTTGGCTTCGGCGCGCATGCCGCCTCGCGCCGCAATCTGCTGTGGCTCTTGTTTACCGACCCGCTGCTGCGATCCCGCTTCACGGCGTGGGAAGAGCAGGCGCCGCTGATGCTGTCGAGCTTTCGCCGCGACTATGCGCGCGCCACGCAGGAAGCGGATATCCACGCGCTGGTAGAGGAACTGGAAAAAGTCTCGCCCGAATTCAAGTTATGGTGGCGCCGCCACGACGTGCATGCGCCATGTGCCGGCGTACGCCGCCTGACAATCGACGGCGGGGAGGTCGCATATGAACACACCTCGCTCACCATCGATGCGGACCGCCATCTGCGGCTGGTGGTGTATGCACGCCAGGCGCAGGAGTGAACTGCGGCGCACAACGAAAAAACCGCTGATTCTCTTGCGAGAAATCAGCGGCTTCGAATTGGTTGCGGGGACAGGATTTGAACCTGTGACCTTCGGGTTATGAGCCCGACGAGCTGCCAGACTGCTCCACCCCGCAGACGAATTATATACCAGATTGTTGCGCGGCGTAAAGGCGTGAATTGACAATGTCATTCCTGCCCCGTCTGCCGGATATTGTCGTTGGCCAGCAATGGAAAAAGCCGCTGATCTTTTGCAAGAATCAGCGGCTTTCCGGTATTGGTTGCGGGGACAGGATTTGAACCTGTGACCTTCGGGTTATGAGCCCGACGAGCTGCCAGACTGCTCCACCCCGCACAAGAATTATAAGGGCAAACGGGTAGCTTAGGCAATAGCTATCTCAACTTAGGCTGCAATAGAGCTATTTAATTAAAAACCCCGGCCAATTGCCGATTGGCATTGTGTCCGCCCGACACGCCACGCCGCGCGCAATCGGTGTACAGTAAGCGTTACACTAGACTTCCATTTTCCCAAGCCCGCCCATGAAATTCTGCTCCGAATGCGCCCATCCTGTCAGCCTCTCCATTCCGGAAGGCGACAACCGTCCGCGCTATGTCTGCGCCAACTGCGACGCCATCCATTACCAGAACCCGAAAATGGTGGTCGGCTCCATCCCCGTGTGGGAAGAGGATGGCCAGCTGCAGGTCTTGCTGTGCAAGCGCGCCATCGAGCCGCGCCTGGGCTACTGGACCCTGCCTGCCGGCTTCATGGAAAACGATGAAACGACATCCGACGCGGCCGAACGCGAAACGGTGGAGGAAGCCGGCGCGAATATCGAACTGGGCCCCCTGTTTTCACTGCTGAACGTGCAGCGCGTGCACCAGGTGCACCTGTTTTACCTGGCGCGCCTGCGCGACCTCGATTTCGCGCCGGGCATCGAAAGCCTGGACGTGCAGATGTTTACGGAAGCGCAGATACCCTGGGATGACCTGGCATTTCCCACCATCCGCGCCACCCTGGAACTGTTCTTTGCCGACCGCGTGAAAATCCGCGAAGGCGGCAGCTATGGTTTCCATACGGGCGACATCACGCGCCCGATGGCGCGCACGGATGCAGAGCAAGCCCCCGAGTAAGCCTCCACCAACTGCCACCTTTGACGCCGCATGATTCCCTGGCTCGATACCCACACCCCGTTTCCCGACGTTTCGCGCGCCCTCACCGACGAGGCGCCCGGCCTGCTGGCGGCCGGCGCCGACCTGTCGCCCGCGCGCCTGCTCGACGCCTACCGGCGCGGCATCTTCCCCTGGTTTTCCGAAGGCCAGCCTATTTTGTGGTGGAGCACCGATCCGCGCATGGTGCTCATGACGGGGGACTTCAAGGTCTCCGACAGCCTGGCCAAGGCGATCCGCAAGGTCGAACGCAGCGCCGCCACGGACGGTCGCTGGCAGCTGCGCTTCGACGGCGATTTCGACGCCGTCATGCGCGCCTGCGCAGCGCCGCGCAAGGATGGCCCGGGCACGTGGATTTCCGACGAAATCATCGCCGGCTACACGGGCTTGCACAAGCTGGGTTACGCGCACTCGTCGGAACTGTGGCTCGATGGAGAACTGGTCGGCGGCGCGTATGGCGTGTCGATCGGACGCATGTTCTATGGCGAATCGATGTTCGCGCGCGTGACGGATGGCTCGAAGATCGCGCTGGCGCACCTCGTGCGCTTTCTGCACGCGCGCGGCGTGGCCATGATTGACTGCCAGCAAGAAACGAAGCACCTGGCCTCGCTGGGCGCGGCGCCCATTTCGCGCGCGCGCTTCCTCGCCCATGTGCGCGTCGCCATTGAAGCAGCGCAAATCACGGATTGGCAAGCTGCACCACCGGCATAAAAAAGCTATGATATCTCCACGCAGACTTCCATTGCCGCGGACAGACCAGACAGGATCAGCATGACGCACCTGAACGAACTACCGTTTGCCACCCTGCAGTTCTACACGACGGCGCCCTACCCGTGCAGCTATCTGGACGACCGCCAGGCCCGCTCGCAGGTGGCCACGCCTTCGCACCTGATCAACAGCGACGTGTATTCGGAACTGGTGCGCAACGGCTTTCGCCGCAGCGGCATTTTCACCTACCGCCCGTATTGCGATGGCTGCCAGGCCTGCATTCCCGTGCGCGTCGTGACGGGCGAGTTCACCCCGAACCGCAACCAGCGCCGCGCCTGGAGCCGGCACGCCGACCTGCAGGCGGGCGTGGCCACCCTGTCCTTCCTCGACGAGCACTACGAACTGTACCTGCGCTACCAGAGCACGCGCCACGCGGGCGGCGGCATGGACCAGGACAGCCGCGACCAGTATGCGCAATTCCTGCTGCAAAGCCGGGTCAACACGCGCCTGGTGGAGTTCCGCGATGCCGAAGGCATCCTGCGCATGGTCAGCATCATCGACGTGCTGGCCGATGGCCTGTCGTCCGTCTACACTTTTTTCGATCCCGACGTGCCGGGCGCCTCGTACGGCACCTACAACGTGCTGTGGCAAATCGCCCAGGCGCGCGAACTGGGCCTGCCCTACATCTACCTGGGCTACTGGATCGCACAAAGCCCGAAGATGGCCTATAAAATCAACTTCAAGCCGCTGGAAGCACGGATCAAGGGGCAGTGGGTGATCCTGTAAAACCTGGGATTATTTGGCAGGTCGGATTAGCGCGCAAGCGCGTAATCCGACACTGCGATGCCAACAATGGTGTCGGGTTACGGCGCTTCGCGCCTAATCCGACCTACTTGCTCTTGTCCGGAAACGCCGGACGCTTGGGCTGCACAGGCGGGTTCTTCGCCAGTTCGGCCTGGATCACCTCGATCGCCTTTTCCAGCTGAGGATCACGTCCGGCAATGACGTCGGCCGGCGTTTGCTCGACGTCGATATCGGGCGGCACGCCTTCGTTTTCCACGCCCCAGCCATTCTCGCGCGTCCAGAACGCCAGGTTCGGCGCCGTGATGAAGCCGCCATCCATCAGCACGGGGAAACCCAGCACGCCCACCAGGCCGCCCCACGTCGCCTTGCCGATCAGCGGGCCCATGTTATTTTTGCGGAACATCCACGGCAGCAGGTCGCCGCCAGAACCGGCCGTCTCGTCGATCAGCATGGCGCGCGGCCCCTGGATCGAAGCGGATGGTGTCTTCATGTCGGCGCCGTAGCGCATGGTCCACCAGGCGATTTCCTTCTTCTGCAGGATCTCGATGTAGTAATCGGCCACGCTGCCGCCGCCATTGAAACGCTCGTCGACGATGATGGCCTGCTTGTCCGCCTGCGGGAAGAAATAGCGCTTGAAGTAAGTGTGGCCCAGGCCCGCCGTATTCGGCACATACACATACGCCACCTTGCCGCCCGTCGCCGCATTCACCTTGCGCATATTGCCTTCGATCCAGTCGCGGTTGCGCAAGGCATCCTCGGTCGGCACGGGCACCACGGTGATGGTGCGCGCGCCCTTGCCGTCGGCCGATGGTCCTACGGTCAGGTCGATCGCCTTGCCGGCCGTGTTCTCGAAGGCGCTGTACAAGTTGGTGGGTGGCGCCAGCGGGCGGCTGTCGACGGCCAGCAGGTATTCGCCCGCCTTGACGTTCAGGCCCGGCTCCGTCAGCGGCGCGCGCAGGGCCGGATTCCAGTTCAAGCCGCCATATACCTTCTTGAAGCGGTAATGGCCATCGCTCACTTCATAGTCGGCGCCCAGCAAGCCCCCCGGCACCTTCTTCGCTTCGATAAAATCATCGCCGCCGCCGCCGCGGTGGTGGCCCACGGCCAGCTCGCTGCACATCCACTGGATCAACCGGTTCAGGTCCGCGCGGCTGGACAGCTCGGGCAGGAAGACGGCGTACTTGTCGCGCATGGCCTTCCAGTCCACGCCATGCATGCCCGGGTCATAGAAGTAATCGCGGTTGATGCGCCACACCTCGTTGAAAATCTGCGTCCACTCGGCGCGCGGATCGGCCTTTACTTCGATGGCGTCGACCTTGATCTTGCCTTCGCCCGGCGCCAGCAGCTTGCCCGTGGCGCTACCCATGGCCCAATTGTCCTTCTGGCGGTACAGCAGCTTCTTGCCATCGGCCGACACTTCGAATTCATCGGCTTCCGCCACCACGGTTTCCGCCTTGCGCTCCTTCAGGTCAAAACGCTGCACGGCCTTCTTGCCGTCGCTTTCGCGCAGCAAAAAGATCTGCCCTGCGGCACCCGCCGTCAGACTGGAGAACTGCGCGGCCGGCAGCGGCAAGTCGACGATGCGCGTGGCGATGCCGTCGAAATCGATGCTGATCGGCGCCACGGGCGCTACGGTCACTTTCGGATCGTCGCGGCCCGTCTTCGGATCGACCTTCGGTTCGTTTTTCGCTTCCGGCTCCGCCTTCGCCGTGTCTTTTTTACTCTCCGCGCTGGCGGCCTTTTCCTCGTCGCTCTCCTTGATCAGGGGCGACGGCAAGTCGCGCCGCAGCACGGCCATCCACACGGTGCGCGTCACCAGGTTGTCTTCATTCTGCTGCGAGAACCAGTTGTTGCTGGGACCAGCGTTCGTCGAAGCGAAGAAATACAGGTATTTGCCGCTCTTGTCGAACACGGGCTGGGCCACGTCGGACAAGCCATCGGTCACGGGCATCGACTTGTTCTGCTCGACGGAATAGATGTAGGCGCTGCGCGTGTAGGTGGGCGAATTGAGCGTGTAGGCCAGCCAGCGCGAATCGGGCGCCCACGAGGCGCGCATGCTCTTGTCGACGCCATACATCGGCTCCGTGGCGACCTTCTGCACCTTGCCCGTGCCGATGTCGATCACATACATGCTCCAGCCATTGTCGGCAAACGCGATCTTCCTGCTGTCGGGCGACCAGACGGCGCTGTCATAGAAGCCGCTGCCATTCAGCTTGAACTTGCGCACGGCACCCTTGCCATCCTGCGCCCGCACATGCAGTTCATACTCGCCCGACTCGTCCGAGAAATACGCGACCGAGCGGCCATCGGGCGACCAGATCGGCGTGCGCTCGTGGGCGCCGGCCGTCTGCGTCAGGTTGCGCACATCGCCCTTGTCGGCGGGGATGGTGACGATCTCGCCCCGGTACTCGAAGGCGATGCGCGCGCCCGACGGCGAAATCGACGCGTCGCGGATGTATTTCGCGCTCTTGACCCAGCGCGGGCGCGTCTGCCCCAGGTCGCTGGCCACGGCGATGGTCAGCTTGTGCGCCTGGCCGCTGGCGATGTCGAGCGCGTGCAAATAGCCGGCCTGCTCGTAGACGATGGTGCCGTTCGCGGCCGACGCGTTCAGCACGGGGAAATCCGCGTGCCGCGTCAGCTGGCGCACGGATTTCGTCTTGACGTCATACGCAAACAGGTTGAATTCGCCGTTGCGGTCGGAGCGGAAGTACACGCTGTCGCCCAGCCACATGGGGTCGACGTCGTTCGAGCGCGTCGTCGGCTGGGGGATTTTTTCGATGGATTTGTCGCTGGATGAAAACAGCCAAAGCCAGGAATTGGTGCCGCCCCGGTAGCGCTTCCACTGCTTGAAGGCCGGCGCCAGCGGGTTGTAAACGATGCGCTTGCCATCGGGCGAATAAGCGGCGCGCGAGGCGTTGGGGATTTCCAGCTGGGTTTCCACCCCGCCCGCCACGGGCACCGTAAACAGCTTCTGGAAGCGGTTGTTGAAGGCGGCGCGGGGCGAGGTGAACATCACTGCCTGGCCATCGGGGGTGAACGACTGCGCCAGGTCCGCGCCCGGGTGGAAGGTCAGGCGGCGCGGCACGCCGCCGGCCGCCGCGATCACATACACGTCGACATTGCCGTCGATGTTGGCGCTATACGCGATCTGGCTGCCATCGGGCGAAAACACGGGATGGGACTTGTCGCCCAAGTCGGAAGTGAGGCGCCGCGCGCCGCCGCCGTCGAGGTTCGACAGCCACAGGTCGCCCGCATAGATGAAGGCGATGTGGCGGCTGGAGACGGCCGGTTCGCTCAGCATGCGGGTGTCTTGCGTATTGGGCAGTGCCAGGGCCGGGTGGCTCAGCAGCAGTGCGCTGGCGGCTGCGATGGCCGTCAAGATGCGTGTCTTTTTCAATCGATGTCTCGCTTATGAAGTAAACAGAACAGAGAAGAAACAGGAAAGTCCAAGGCCGGATGCGGATTATCAATGGATCAATATTGCATTTGGCCAACAAGAACTATACACCCGGCAGCCGCGTGGAACACGGTAAAATACGGCACTTATTTCGCGCGCCGCCAGCCCTTCCCGGCGGCCCGCACACCTACTCAAAGCGCCCCATGTCTGAAAAATTCCTGTACTCCCTCGCCCGCCCGCTGCTGTTTTCGATGGATGCCGAAGCGGCCCACCATCTCACCCTGCCCGCCCTGAAACGCGCCAGCGCGCTGGGCCTGACGAAGCTGGCCGGCAAGCCGGCAGCCGACCCGCGCACGGTGATGGGCATCACCTTCCCCAATCCCGTGGGCCTGGCCGCCGGCCTGGACAAGGATGGCGCCTACATCGACGCGCTGGCCGACCTGGGCTTTGGCTCCATCGAAGTGGGTACCGTCACGCCGCGCGCGCAGGCGGGCAATCCGAAACCGCGCATGTTCCGCCTGCCGCAAGCGCAGGGTATCATCAACCGCATGGGCTTTAACAATGGCGGCGTGGACGCCTTTGTCGCCAACGTGCAGGCGTCGAAGTTCTACCAGGACCGCGCCGGTGTGCTGGGCCTGAACATCGGCAAGAATGCCGACACGCCCATCGAGCGGGCGGCCGACGACTATCTGCTGTGCCTGGAAAAAGTCTACCCGTATGCCAGCTATGTGACGGTGAACATCTCGTCGCCGAACACGAAAAACCTGCGCCAGCTGCAGGGCGCGTCGGAACTCGACGCCCTGCTGTCGCAGCTCAAAGATGCCCAAGCGCGCCTGGCGGACAAGCACAAGCGCTACGTGCCGCTGGCCCTGAAAATCGCGCCGGACATGGATGGCGAACAGGTGAAAAGCATTGCCGACTCGCTCACGCGCCACCAGATCGACGGCGTCATCGCCACCAACACGACCCTGTCGCGCAGCGCCGTGGAAGGCATGCCGCACGGCGCGGAAGAGGGCGGCCTGTCGGGCGCGCCCGTGTTCGAGCTGTCGAACAATGTGATCCGCCTGCTGAAGGCGGAACTGGGCGACGCGCTGCCCATCATCGGCGTGGGCGGCATCATGCAGGGCAGCGACGCCGTGGCCAAGCTCGAGGCGGGCGCGCAGCTGGTGCAGCTGTACAGCGGCCTGATTTACGCCGGTCCCGCGCTGATCAAGGATTGCGCGCGCGCGCTGCGCGGCAAACAGGCGAAATGATAGCCAAGGTCAAGCTGGGTTCCAGCAGCCTGGAGGTGAGCCGGATCTGCCTGGGCACGATGACCTTCGGCGAGCAGAACAGCGAAGCCGAAGCGCACAGCCAGCTCGATTACGCGCTGGAGCGGGGCATCAACTTCGTCGACACAGCCGAGATGTATCCGGTGATGGCCAGCGCGCAGACGCAGGGCAGCACGGAGCGCTACATCGGCAGTTGGCTGAAGAAAAGCGGCAAGCGCAGCCAGATCGTGCTGGCCAGCAAGGTGGCCGGGCCGAATTCGCGCATGCACTGGATACGCAAGGGCAAGACGGACCACGACGCGGTCAACATCCGCGCCGCCGTCGAAGACAGCCTGCGCCGGCTGCAGACGGAGCACATTGACCTGTATCAATTGCACTGGCCCAGCCGCAACCTGCCCATCTTCGGCGCCAGCGTGTACAACCCGCGCAAGGAGCACGCCTCGGTCGCCATCGAAGACACCCTGGCCGTGCTGGGCAAGCTGGTCGAGGAAGGCAAGATCGGCCATATCGGCGTGTCGAACGAATCGTCGTGGGGCGTGTGCGAATACATCAAGCAGGCCGAGCTGAAAGGCTTGCCGCGCATCGCCTCCATCCAGAACCTGTACAACCTGACGGCGCGCCATTTCGAGACGAGCCTGCTCGACGAAACATGCCACCGGGAAAATGTCAGCTTGCTGGCCTACAGTCCGCTGGCGTTCGGCCAGCTGACGGCGAAATATATCGATGACCCGCAGGCCAAGGGCCGTTTGACGCGCTTCCCGGCCGGCTGGAGTCCCCGCTACGTGCGCCCCGCTACCGTCGCGGCAGCCAGCCAGTATGCGGCGCTGGCCCGCGCGCACGGCTTGACGCCGGCGCAGTTGGCGCTGGCCTGGTGCTACTCGCGCTGGTTCGTGGCCTCGACCATCATCGGCGCCACCAGCGTGGCGCAGTTGCAGCAAAATATCGACGCCCATCAAGTGACCCTGTCGCCGGAACTGGTGGCGGCCGTCGACGCCATCCACGCCAGCCTGCCCAATCCGGGACAGTAGGTGCGCTCCGTCTGGCGGCGCATGCCGCCGCCAGGCTCCCCACGCTCATCGCAGATAGTCGTATTTATACAACAGCTGGCAATTTACTGCTGTGCAGCATTGCGGCCTTGCCGTGCCCGGTCGTATGCTGGAAACGAGGCCATATGCGCTACCCGCGCCATTTGGACGTGTATCAGACATTTATTGCATATCGATAGACAGAACGATTCGTAAGCACGCCACAGGCCCACTGTTACTCTGATGTCATCACCGGACCGCCATGGTTCGCGCATCCACCAACCGAAGAGATATTGTCGATGAGTTCAAGCACCGCCCGCTCCCAGCTTCCCGCCCTGCCCGTGAAAACCGTTATCGCCGCCAGCCTGATCGCCTGCTTCAGCCTGCCAATGCAGGCGCAAGCGCAGCAAGAGCTGCCGGCCGAAGGTGAACTGCAATCGGTGGTGGTCACCGGCACCTTTGCCAAGAACCGCCGCACCATCGATTCCGAATCGCCTATCGACATCCTCACCTCGCGCGACCTGCAAAGCACGGGTTCGGGCGAACTGGCCACCGTGCTGGCGCGCCTGCTGCCATCGCTGAACTTTGCCCGCGCCACGGGCGCCGACGCCAGCGACGCCGTGCGTCCGGCCCAGCTGCGCGGCCTGTCGCCCGACCAGACCCTGGTGCTGGTGAACGGCAAGCGCCGCTACACCTCGGCCGTCGTCAACGTCAACGGTTCCCTGGGCCGCGGCTCGGCGCCCGTCGACCTGAACGCCATCCCGCTGGCCGCCATCGACCACGTGGAAGTGCTGCGCGATGGCGCGGCGGCCCAGTACGGTTCCGATGCGATCGCCGGCGTGATCAACATCATCCTGAAAAAAGGCGCGGCCGGCGGCGATATCGAAGTGGGCTATGGCCAGACGCAGGAACGCGACGGCAAGCAAAAATCCATCAAGGGTTCGGCCGGCTTCGCCCTGGGTGACGACGGCTGGGTGCGCGTCTCGGCGGAAGTGGCGGAACGCGACCCGACCAACCGCGCCGGCGCCGACTTCCGCAATCCGCTGGAACCGCGCTACGGCAAGGTCAACCAGCGCTATGGCGATCCGGAAAGCAAGCCGGCAACGATTTTCCTCAACAGCGAATACCGCATCAACGACAATATCGACTGGTATGCCTTCGGCAATTATGGCAAGCGCGACACGTCGGCCGCCGCCACCTGGCGCACGGCCCTGATCCAGGACCCCGTCACCAAGGTCTACTCGCAGCGCACGCCGATCTATCCGGAAGGCTTCTTGCCGCTGCAAAACAGCACCTTGACGGACCAGTCCCTCGTCACGGGCTTGCGCGGTGAAGCGGCCGGCTGGCGCTGGGATGCCAGCATCAATTACGGCAGCAACAAGTTCGAACTGGACCTGGACAACACGGTCAACCAGTCGCTGGGCGCGAACAGCCCCACGCATTTCTACGCCGGTTCGCTGAAAAACGAACAGACCGTATTCAATCTGGACGCAGCGCGCGAGTTTCCCGTCTCCTACTTTACGGGTCCGCTGACTGTAGCCGTCGGCGCGGAAGCGCGGCATGAGAAATACAGCATCGGCGCCGGCGACGCAGCGTCGTACACAGGCGGCGGCTCGCAAGGCTTTGCCGGCTTCCGCCCTGTCAACGCAGGCAGCCACTCGCGCCACAACGAGTCGATCTATGTGAATCTGGAAGCGGAAGCGACGAAGAAACTGTCGGGCGGCGTGGCCCTGCGCCATGAGCGCTACAGCGATTTCGGCAGCACCACCTCGGCCAAGGGCTCGGCCCGCTACTCCTTCACGGACGCGCTGTCCTTGCGCGGCACCGTATCGAGCGGCTTCCGCGCGCCATCGCTGGCGCAGCAGTACTACACCATCACCACCACCAACTTCCAGGTTATCAACGGCAACAATACGGCCATCGAGACGGGCACCTTTGCCGTCAACACGCCGCAGGCGCGCGCCTTGGGCGCACAGGACCTGAAACCGGAAAAAGCCCGCAACTACAGCCTGGGCCTGCAGTTCCAGCCTAACCGCAACTTCACCACGACGGTAGACGCCTACCGCATCGACATCGACAACCGCATCCTGTTCTCGGCCAACCTGGCGCTGAACGACAAGCTCAAGGCCCAGCTGGCGACGCAAGGCTCGAGCGTGGGCGCGGCGCGCTACTTCACCAACGCCGTCGACACGCGCACGGAAGGCGTGGACATCGTCAGCACCTACCGCATCGACCTGCAGGACAAGGACCGCCTCGATCTCACCGTGGCCTACAACCATAACAAGAGCACGGTACAGAAAATCGCCGACAATCCAGCCATCCTGACGGCCAACAACCTGAAACTGATCGACCGCCAGAGCATCGACCGCATCACGGTGGCCTCGCCGAAGGACAAGTTCAGCCTGGCCGCCGACTACGGCTTCGGCATCTGGAATGCGCACGGCGTCGTGACGCGCTACGGCAGCTTCACCGTGCCGCAGAACGATGTCAAGCTGGACCAGACGTATGATCCGCAATGGGTGCTGGACGTGTCCGGTTCCGTGAAACTGGGCAAGAACTGGCGCCTGGTGGCCGGCATCGACAACGTCACCAACCGCTACCCGGCGCAAGTGACGAGCGCGGGCAACCTGAACGTCAACGGCACCCAGCCGTACAGCATCTTCGCGCCGAACGGTTTCAACGGCCGCTACTACTACGCCAAGGCTGGCTATAGCTGGTAAATAGCGCTCTGCCATGCAAAAAGCCCGGAACGCATCGCGTTTCCGGGCTTTTTCATGTCTTGCGCCCGCAGGCGCATCAGGCTCAGGCGCGACGGCGGCGCGCGACAAAACCGACCAGGCCCAGGCCCAGCATCAGCATGCCGTAGGTCGCTGGCTCAGGCACGGCAGAGACGGAGTTGTACGCGCGGAAATTGCTCAGGCCACGCGGCAGGTTGGCAATGCTGAAGACCGTATTCGCGGCAAGCGGCGTGTCCCAGTGGAACAACAGTTCGCCACGGCCATAATGCACGGCCAGGTAGTCAAAGCTGGAGTTGACGGTAAACGAACCGGACTTGCTGCTGGCCAGGTCGCCTTGAGCGGCAAAGACCAACGAGCCGGCGCCGCTGGAGGGCAGGCCAAACTTGCTGCTGACCAAGCTCTTGATGGCGGCCGTGCTTTGCGCGCCGGCCGGGTTGGCGCCGTCATAGACCCAGACCGCGTCCGCTGCCACGCTGCCATAGGTGACGGTATTGCCGCCCACCAGGAAGCCGCTCATGGCAGGGTCGGTGATTTCCACCCAGCTAGCAGCCTGGGCCAATGGCGCCAGGCAAGCCGAGACAGCGAGGCAGAGACCCAGCACGGCATGTTTAGTCATGTTCATAGTTTCCCCTATCGATGAATTTCAAAAACTACAATGTTGATTATATTTTTGTTATATTTTTTTGCGATTGGACAAAAGATATCATCCAGGAAATCTAAATGCAATAAAAGAAACATCTTCGGCCATTGAAAATTTCAATTGGTCTTATCAATTTATTGGCGAGGCCTGCTATCACGGGGCTTGCCGCCATCGTTGCCATGAGCGCTCGCCGTTCCGGGGAACAGGATTGTTGTATCTCAGCACATGTAAAGTGGCAGGGTCGCCCTGCTCCAATGGCAAGCAGGAAGGTATGCGTGGTCATCCTGACACGCAATCGGCTACCATGGGTCTTACTCTTTTTGATCACGGATAAGCAACCATGCCCAGCTGGCACCTGGCCGACGCCGCCGAACTGGCGGCGCGCCATCCCTACACTTTCTATAAATCGCCACCCGAGGCCATCGCCCAGGTGCGCCCCGGCGAGGTGGTCAAGCTGATCTTCGCCTTCCACAGCGACGATCCGCAAGCGCCGGGCGCCGAGCGCATGTGGGTGCTGGTGGATACGGTCGAACCGCATGGCCACTTCACCGGCAAGCTCGACAACATGCCCGGCTACATCCAGGATTTACAGGCCAAGGACCCCGTCGCCTTCGATGCGCGCCACATCATCAATACCCAGCACGACGATGACGATAACCTCGTCAACCGCTATGCGGGCCTGTGCTTCGTGACGAAAAAAGTGCTGGAAGACGGCGCGCCCGTCGGTTATCTGTACCGCGAGGAGCCTGACAACGACGACGACAGCGGCTGGCGCTTCACGGCCAACGACGAGAGCGACGACTACATGCACGACAGCGCCAACGTGGCCCTCGTGTCGCTGGGCGCCGTGCTCAGCGTGGACGACCGTTTTATTGCCCTGCTGGATGCTCCGGCCGGCGCGGCCTATGCCTTCGACCACAACACGCAACAATTCATGGCGGTTGACGAATGACAATAGATGAATTGAAGGAATTTTGCGCGGCCCTGCCCGGCGCGCAAGCCGTGCTGTACGGTGCGCCGTCAAATATCCTCGTGTATGCAGTGGCGGGGAAAAAATTTTCGTACTTCAAGACCAGCGCACCGGAGCAGTGGCGCTTCAGCCTGCGGGTCAGCGCCGGGCGCTTTATCGAACTGACGGACATGCCGGGCGTGAAACCGGCCCGTTACATGGGCCGTTTTCACTGGGTAACGATCGTGGATGTGGCGCGCTTCCCGGCCGATTACCTGGCGAAGCTGGTCCAGGATAGCTACGCGCGCGCCGTGGCCAGCCTGACGCGCGCGCAAAGGGCAGCCATCGCCTAGAGGGCGTCCTCGCCCGCCATGGCACGGTCGATGTCTTCGCGCGTCAGGTCCGGCGCCAGTTGCAGGATGAACTCATAGGCGTACGCGCGCAGGTAGGCGCCGCGGCGCACGGCCAGGCGCGTCGTGTTGGTGGCGAACAGATGCGACGCTTCCACGGCCCGCAGACCCTTGTCGCGGCCATGATCGAAGGCCATCGAGGCGACGATGCCCACGCCCAGGCCCAGCGCCACGTATTGCTTGATGACGTCGGAATCCATGGCAGTGAGAATAATATCGGTCGCCACGCCCGCCTTGGCGAACGCATCGTCGATATGGCCGCGTCCCGTGAAACCCTTGTCGTAGGTAATCAGCGGATATTTCGCCAGGTCTTCCAGGCGGATGGGCGAATGCTCGAGCAGCGGGTGGCCGTCCGGCACGACGATCAAATGGCTCCAGCGGTAGCACGGGAACGACACGAGGTCGGGGAACTGGCTCAAGCCTTCCGTGGCGATGCCAATATCGGTCTTGCCGGACAGCACCCATTCCGCGATGTGCTCGGGCGCGCTTTGCTGCAGCGCGATACGCACGTCGGGGAAAGCGGCACGGAAGCTTTGCACCACTTTCGGCAGCGCATAGCGCGCCTGCGTGTGCGTGGCCGCCACCGATAACGTGCCGCTGGTCTGGCCGCTGTATTCGAGGCTGGCCTGCTGCAGGTTTTCCGCCTCGATCAAGAGGCGGTCGACGATCTTCAGGATACCCTTGCCCGGCTCCGTCAAGCCCGTCAAGCGCTTGCCGTTGCGCTCGAAAATCACCACGCCCAGCTCATCCTCGAGTTCGCGGATTTGCCGGCTCACGCCCGGCTGCGACGTGAACAGGGCGTTGGCCACTTCCGTCAGGTTATAGCCGCGGCGGGCCGCTTCGCGGATCGATCGCAATTGTTGAAAGTTCATGGCTATCCTGTATCAAGTTCGGGTGGGTTCAACAAATACATGGAGGCGTTTCGGGCGGACAACCAATGTCTCGCCTTCCTTCAGCTGCAGATGGGTAAAACGCTCGTTCGACATCACCGCTTCGATCAGCTCGCTGTTATCCACGCGCTGCAAATCCAGCTGGGCCAGCGGGCCGATGGCATGGGCGCGGCTCAGTTTCACAACGATGCCTTCCGCGCCCTGCGTGTAGCGGTCGATTTCCAGGTCGTGCGGACGCACATAGGCCGTGCCCTTGCTGTCGCTCACGCCCGCGTAATCGGGCACTTCGAAGCTGGCGTCGCCCGTGGCCATCACACCGTCGTGCACGCGGCCGTGGAACAGGTTGACGTTGCCGAGGAAGCCATACACGAAGGGCGAAGCCGGGTGGTTGTAGACTTGCTCCGGGGAACCGAGTTGCTCGACGGTGCCCTTGTTCATCAGCACCACCTGGTCCGCCACTTCCAGCGCTTCTTCCTGGTCATGCGTGACGAAAATGCTGGTGACGTGCAAGTCGTCATGCAGGCGGCGCAGCCAGCGGCGCAATTCCTTGCGCACCTTGGCATCCAAGGCGCCGAACGGCTCGTCGAGCAGCAGCACGCGGGGTTCGACAGCCAGCGCGCGCGCCAGGGCGATGCGCTGGCGTTGCCCGCCCGACAGCTGCGGCGGATAGCGGTCGGCCAGCCAGTCCAGCTGCACCAATTCCAGCAAATCCTTCACCTTGCGGCGAATCTGGTCTTCCGACGGGCGCTCGCTGCGCGACTTCACGCGCAAGCCGAAGGCGACGTTCTCGAACACCGTCATGTGCTTGAACAGTGCGTAATGCTGGAAGACGAAACCGACTTGCCGCTCGCGCACGTGGCGGTTCGACGCGTCTTCCGCGTCCAGCAGCACCTGGCCGCTGTCCGGATGTTCGAGGCCCGCAATAATGCGTAGCAAGGTGGTCTTGCCGCAACCGGACGGGCCCAGCAGGGCCGTCAATTCGCCGGCGGGAAAGTCCAGCGAGATATTGTCGAGGGCGACGAAATCGCCGAAACGCTTGTGGATGTTTTTAACTGCGATGGTCATATCAGTGCTCCGTAGAACGTAAGGCGGAATCGTCGGCGTCGCTCTCGTTCAAACGCCACTCAATGAAAGCTTTCAAGGCCAGGGTCACCAGCGCTAGCAGGGCCAGCAGGGAGGCGACGGCGAACGCGGCGGCGAAGTTGTACTCGTTGTACAGAATCTCCACCTGCAGCGGCATGGTGTTCGTTTCGCCGCGGATATGGCCGGACACGACGGACACGGCGCCGAACTCGCCCATGGCGCGGGCGTTACACAGGATCACGCCATACAGCAGACCCCACTTGATGTTCGGCAAGGTGACTCGGCGGAAGGTATTCCAGCCCGACGCGCCCAGCACGATGGCGGCCTCTTCCTCTTCGCTGCCCTGCGACTGCATCAGCGGGATCAGTTCACGCGCCACGAACGGGAAGGTAATGAAAATGGTGGCCAGCACGATGCCGGGCACGGCAAACAGTATCTTGATGTCGTGCGCCTGCAGCCACGGGCCGAACCAGCCCTGGGCGCCAAACATCAGCACATAGATCAGGCCGGAAATCACGGGCGAGACGGAAAACGGCAAGTCGATCAGGGTCAGCAAGATGCTCTTGCCGCGGAAGTCGAACTTGGCGATGCACCAGGATGCAGCCACGCCGAACACCAGGTTCAGCGGCACGGCGATGGCTGCCGTGATCAGGGTCAGCTTGATGGCGGAAATCGCGTCCGGGTCGATGATGGCGGCGATATACGCTTCCCAGCCCTTCTTGAACGCTTCCGCAAACACGGCCACCAGGGGCACGATCAAAAAGGTCGTCAGGAACAGCAGGGCGATGGTGATCAGTACCGTGCGCACCCACAATGGCTCCAGCACGACGGGGCCGACATTCGGCTCGAAGCGGCGCGCCGTCGGGCGCGCATTGTCCACGCCAGCGATGGCAGTCGTATTCGTACTCATGATTTCTTCGCCTTTCCGCGCGTCCATGCTTGCAGCAGGTTAATCGTCAACAACAGCAAAAAGGAGACCACCAGCATCACCACGGCGATGGCCGTGGCGCCCGCGTAATCGTATTGCTCCAGCTTGGTAATAATGAACAGCGGCGTGATTTCCGACACCATGGGCATATTGCCGGCGATAAAGATCACGGAACCGTATTCGCCCGTGGCGCGGGCGAAGGCCAGCGCAAAGCCCGTCAGCAAGGATGGCAAAATCGTGGGGAAGATGACGCGGATAAACGTTTGCAGGGAATTGGCGCCCAGGCTGGCGGCGGCTTCTTCCAGTTCCTTTTCCGCGTCTTCCAGCACCGGTTGCACGGTGCGCACGACAAACGGCAAGCCGATGAAGGTCAGCGCCACCACTACGCCCAGCGGCGTGAATGCCACCTTGATGCCCAGCACGCCTTCGATGAACTGGCCGAACCAACCGTTCGACGAATACAAAGCCGTCAGGGTGATGCCGGCCACGGCCGTCGGCAAGGCGAACGGCAAGTCGACCAGCGCGTCGATGATGCGCTTGCCAGGGAATTTATAGCGCACCAGCACCCAGGCCAGGATGCCGCCAAACACCACGTTCAGCAGCGCGGCGATCAGCGAAGCGCCAAACGTCAGGCGGTACGACGCCATCACGCGGTCGGACGTGACGGCGCTGAAGAAGGCGTCCCATGTCATGGTGAAAGTTTTCAGGAACACCGACGACAGCGGAATGAGGACGATCAAGGCCAGGTAAAAGAGCGTGAAGCCCAGTGACAGCTTAAACCCCGGCATGACCCGAAACGGCGCTCCGCGCGCCTTGAGCGGTGCTGCTGATGCTGCAGACATAGAAACTCCTTCTTATTACATTTTTGAGTTATAGGCCGCAATAATCACATGCAATCGTTATAAAAAGAACTAACCATTTCTCATTTGCTTAGATGGATTTTGCATACTTGCCGATGGAAATGCTGGGCGGAAAAAAAGGGGTCGGACCCTGTGGGTCCGACCCCGGCTTTTGGGGTGGGGTTGGGCACACACTTAACCCAACACCTTGACGGCTGAGGTCAGACCCATAGGATCTGACCCCGTTCTTACTTGTTCGGCTGCGGCGTGAGGCGCAAGTATGGTTTCGCGGCCGTAAAGCCCTTCGGATATTTCTGCTTGATCACGTCCGGGTCTTGCACGGTCAATGGAATGATGACGTCGTCGCCATCTTTCCAGTTGCCGGGCGTGGCCACCGTGTAGCCGTCCGTCAGTTGCAGGGCATCGATGACGCGCAGGATTTCATTGAAGTTGCGGCCCGTGCTCAGCGGGTACGTGAGGATCAGGCGCACCTTCTTGTTCGGATCGACGATGAAGACGGAGCGCACGGTGGCCGTGACGGACTGTTCCGGGTGGATCATGTCGTACAGCACCGATACTTTCTTGTCGACGTCGGCGATGATGGGGAAGCCCACCACCGTGTTTTGCGTCTCTTCGATATCCTTGATCCAGCTCTTGTGCGATTCGGCCGCATCCACGGACAGCGCGATAGCCTTCACGTTGCGCTTGTCGAATTCCGGTTTGAGCTTGGCCGTCAGGCCCAGTTCCGTCGTGCACACGGGGGTAAAGTCGGCCGGGTGGGAAAACAGCACCACCCAGGAATTGCCCGCCCACTCGTGGAACTTGAGCGGGCCGATCGAGCTGTCTTGTTCAAAATCAGGGGCGACATCGCCCAAGCGTAAAGTCATCGTGATCTCCTTGTGAGGTTGTGTGGCAATGGGATGTGCGTCGAATCAGGCTGCCTGACGGTGGCGCTTGTCGCTTTGCGCCAGATCAAACAGTGTTTGCAGTTGCGCCTGGCCGTAGACCCAGTCACCGAGGCGCGACTCGGCGTTGATATGACCCAGCGCACCGCCATCAATATACTTGCAATTCCAGCGCCGTGCCCACTGCGCCGCGTGTTCGGCCGTCATCCATGGGTCGGTCTGGCTGGCGATCAATATGCCGGGGCAAGGCAGCCGCTTTTGCGGCAATGCCTTCGCCACGCCAAACTTGTCGGGATCGGCCGGCCCCACCAGCAGCACGCCAGCCACGCCCTGCGGGTCGCGGGCCAGGCTGTGCACCGTCGTCAGGCAGCCGAAGCTGTGGGCCACGATCAGGGTCGGGCGCGCATCCTGCCGCCGTACCTGGTCCAGGCGCGCCGACCAGGTGGCCAGGTCGGGAGCGTTCCAGTCGTCCTGCTCGACCCGCTCGAATTGCGGATACAGGCGCTGCCAGCGGCTCTGCCAGTGCTCGGGACCGCTGTTATGCAAGCCCGGCACGATCAGTACCCGGTAATCGGAAAAGCTGCGCAGCGCCATGGTGGATCCTTTTAGTAACGGTCTGGCAATCGTGCCATCCGATATTATTTAGGCTGGTAGATCTGGTCGAAGATGCCGCCGTCGGCAAAGTGCGCCTTCTGTGCCGCCGTCCAGCCCCCCGCCACTTGCTCGATGGTGAACAGGTTGACCTTGGCAAATTGCGACGCGTATTTCTTCGCCGCCTTGTCCGTTGCCGGACGATAGTAATTCTTCGCGATGATGTCTTGCGCTTCGTCCGTGTACAGGTAGTTCAGGTAAGCCTCGGCCACCTTGCGCGTGCCGTGCTTGTCGGCAAACTTGTCGACGACGGCAACAGGCGGTTCGGCCAGGATGCTGACGGACGGCGTGATGATGTCAAACTTGGTCGGGCCCAGTTCCTTGACGGCCAGGTAAGCCTCGTTTTCCCAGGCGATCAGCACGTCGCCGATGCCGCGCTCAACAAACGTGGTGGTGGCGCCGCGCGCGCCGGAGTCGAGCACGGGCACGTTCTTGTACAGTTTGCCAAGGAAATCCTTGGCCTTCGCTTCGTTGCCGCCCGGCTGGCGCAGCGCGTAACCCCACGCTGCCAGGTGGTTCCAGCGGGCGCCGCCCGAGGTTTTCGGGTTCGGCGTGATGACGGAGACGCCCGGCTTGATCAGGTCATTCCAGTCCTTGATGCCTTTCGGGTTACCCTTGCGCACCAGAAACACGATGGTCGAGGTGTACGGCGAGCTGTTGTGCGTCAAGCGCTTCTGCCAGTCGGCGGCCAGCAGCTTGTGCTCGGCCAGCGCATCGATGTCATAGGCCAGGGCCAAGGTCACGACGTCCGCTTCCAGGCCATCGATAACGCCGCGCGCCTGCTTGCCGGAACCGCCGTGCGATTGCTTGATCTTGACGTTGTCGCCCGTCTTGCCTTTCCACTCCTTGGCAAATGCCGTGTTCACATCCTGGTACAGCTCGCGCGTCGGGTCATACGACACGTTGAGCAGGGTGATATCGGCAGCCTGCGCCGTTTGCAGAATGGCAAACGCGCTGATGGCGGCGGCAATGATGATTTTTTTCGACAGCATCTAAGATCCCCGAGTGGTTGAACTTTCAGAACCACCAGATTACGGCGCTATGGCCGCAAAGAGAACGAAGCGTTTCGCCGTTTGATATGCGATTTTCGCATATGGATGGCGCACAACGGGGATAAAGCAGTTAAAACCAAGGACACCTGACAAAACCGTAGCGAGCGGAAGGGAGAGGCGGTCGAGAAGCGCAACTGTGCTTTAGTACAGTGAGCATCGCAGGCTGCCTATACCGACGCGCAGTAGGTTTTGACAGGTGTTCAATAGAAACGGTTGAACAGGACCACTGCCCAGGTGGCGAAGGCCAGGATGCAGGTCAGCAACACGGCCGCGCTGCCGAAGTCCTTGGCGTTCTTCGACAGCGGATGGCGCTCCAGCGAGATGCGGTCGACCACGGCTTCCAGCGCGGAATTGATCAGCTCGACGATCAGCACCAGCAGCAGCACGCCGATCAGCACCAGCTTCTCAAAGGCGGAGATGCGCAGCAGCAAGGCGATCACCGTGCCGACGACGAACAGGCCCAGTTCCTGGCGGAACGCGTGTTCATGGCGCCAGGCCGCCTTCAAGCCATCGAGCGAGTAGAAAAAAGCGGAAAAGATCCGCTTCAAGCCACTCTTACTTTTGAATTCATTTACAGGTTGCATAGTTTTCCATATGTAAATCAAGTGCAGTGGGCACATTATGGGGGCGACATAGCACTGTGACCATTTATTCGCTGAATATCTCGGAACATTTCACTATTTTTTCACATTATGGTATAAAGAAGCATGAATACTGCATTGCACCAAATCCATCATGAAAATTGAACCGGTCGCGGCCCCCAAGACAACGATACAGGTGATCGAACGCATGGTCGCCCTGCTTGATGCCCTGGCGAAATATTCAGACCCGGTCAGCCTGAAGGAATTGTCGAAGGTTTCCGGCCTGCACCCCTCGACGGCGCACCGCATTCTCAACGACATGGTGCTGACGCGCTTTGTCGACCGCATCGAACCGGGCACGTACCGGCTGGGCATGCGCCTGCTGGAACTGGGCAATGTGGTGAAAAGCCGCCTCAGCGTGCGCGAAGCGGCGCTGGACTTCATGCGCCAGCTGCACAAGAAAACCCAGCAAACCATCAACCTGTCCGTGCGCCAGGGCGACGAGATCGTCTACATCGACCGCGCCTTTTCCGAGCGCTCGGGCATGCAGGTGGTGCGCGCCATCGGCGGCCGCGGCCCGCTGCACCTGACCTCGACGGGCAAGCTGTTCCTGTCGGTGGAGGAGCCGAAAGCCATCCGCGCGTATGCCACGCGCACGGGCCTGGCCGGACACAACAAGAATTCCATCACGGATCTGCAAAAACTCGAGCGCGAACTGAGCCTGGTGCGCGAGCGCGGCTATGCGCGCGACAATGAAGAGCTGGAACTGGGCGTGCGCTGCATGGCCGCCGGCATCCGCGACGACTCCGGCAAGCTGATCGCCGGCCTGTCGATCTCGGCGCCAGCCGACCGCCTGCAGGATGAGTGGCTGGTGGACCTGGTGGAAACGGCGAACCAGATTTCTGTGACCTTGGGATTCATTCCTCAAGAGTAATAAGAATGCAGGGCGGCCATGCCGCCCTGGACACCTTACCCCCCTGGCAGGCTCATGTTGGCAGGTTTCAAAGCTTCCAGCCACTTGCGCATGCGTCCCGCATCGGCCGTACGCGACTGTTTTCCCTTGGAATCGAGGAAGACCATGATCACGGCCCGTCCTTCGATGACCGCCTGCATCATCAAACAACGTCCCGCCTCATTGATGAATCCCGTCTTTTGCAAGCCGATCTCCCAGCCGGGGTTGGCCACCAGGTGATTCGTATTGCCAAACTGCATGGGCTGGCCGCTGGCTTCGACGATGGCTTTCGGGTCCGTCGAGTATTCGCGCAGCAGCGGATGGCGGAAAGCGGCCATGGCCAGCTTGCCCAGGTCGCGCGCGCTGGCCACGTTCATTTTCGACAAGCCGCTGGAATCGACATAATGCGTATCCATCATGCCCAGCTGGCGCGCCTTGCTGTTCATGGCATCGACAAACGCCGGCAAGCCGCCCGGATAGTTACGGCCCAGCGCCGAGGCGGCGCGGTTTTCCGAGCTCATCAAGGCGATGTGCAGCATATTCGCGCGCGTCAATTGCGAACCCACTTTCAGGCGCGAACTGCTGAACTTGGCGCGGTCAACGTCCTCGTCCGTGATCGTCAGCAATTCATCCATGTCCTGGCGCGCTTCGACCACCACCAGGCCCGTCATCATCTTGGTGATGGAGGCGATGGGCAAGGCCACATTGGAATTCTTTTCAAACAGCACTTCCGCATTGGCCTGGTCCAGCACCAGCGCCACGCTGGACTTGAGGTCGAGCGGATCGCGCGTCAGGTTCAGGCCGGCCAGATCGCCCATGGTCGGCATCGGTGCGGCCATGGGCACGGCCACGCTGCTGACTTTTTGATAGATGACTTTGCGCTTGCCGCGCACCATGACGACCCGGCGCACGGTCTTTTCGCGCGGCGCGGCCGTCGCGCCCTTGCGCAGCACGACTTTGACTTTCTTGGTATTTTGTTTCTTGGACGCAGAGGATTTGCCGTTCGCTTCCTTGGCGTGCACGGCAGCAGCCGGCGCCAGCGCAAACAGCAGGGAAGCCAGGATACCCAGCGCAAGTTTAAACTTAGCCATTCGATAATTCCCCGTGAAGCTGTTGCCTTATTGCAGTGTAGCGAAATGCAGAGTAATCGCAAGTCTATTTAACAGTTAGGACAGTATTTATTGCAGCAATGAAATACAAATCGTTGGCGATCAGCAAACAAACTCATCCTTAAGCGCTTGTTTGACCGTGTCCGTCGCCAGTAATGTCTATTTGTCCATGAATTTAACAAAGCCGGCCAGCGGCTCGCGTTCCGTGTTCAGGCGGTTCTCGACCTTGTCCGGGTCGGCATAGCCGAGGGCCATGCCGCACACCACCATTTCGCTGGCCGGCACGCCCAGCTCGTCGCGGATGATGTCATGGTAATGGATGAAGGCCGCTTGCGGGCATGTGTCGAGTCCCCGCGCGCGCGCTGCCAGCATGATGTTTTGCAAGAACATGCCGTAGTCGAGCCAGGAACCCTGTTCCAGCACCCGTTCGATGGTAAAGATCAGGCCCACGGGCGCATCGAAAAACTGGAAATTGCGTCCATGCTGGGCCGCCATGCCGGCCGTGTCGCCACGCTCCAGGCCCAGCAGCTGGTACAGATCCAGGCCGATCTTGCGGCGACGCTCGATGAAGGGCGCCGTCCACTGGCGCGGGTAATAGGTGTACGACGCCGTGCGCGCGGGCGCATCGGCTGCCTTGGGCGCGTCGTAGGCGGCCAGGATGCGGCGCGACAGGCGCAGGCGCGCTTCGCCCGACAGCACATACACTTTCCACGGCTGCATGTTGGCGCCCGATGGCGCGCGCGCCGCCACTTCCAGGATGCGCGCAATATCGTCCTGCGCCACCGGCGTGGGCAAAAAGGCGCGGATCGAACGGCGCGACACGATGACGGCGTCTACGGCTTGCTGCGCCGACTGTGTTTCAGATGCTTGCTTGCTCACTGCCCTGCTCTCCCGCTATATCTAGTCTATTTCTTGACCACGAACACCACGCCGACCACGGCCACCAGCATGCCGGCGATACCCAGCATATTGAACGCTTCGCCAAACATCAGCCAGGCCATCACGGCCGTCGTGGGCGGCGTCAGGTACAGCAGGCCCGTCACTTTTGTCGCATCGCTGCGGCGGATCAGGGCGAACAGCAGGAAGATGGCGCCGATGGACAGCACGAGTACCGACCACAGCAAGGCGCCGATAAAATTCGCCGTCCATTGCACATTACTGAAATGCAAGTCCAGTCCTTCGTAATACAGGGCGAACGGCAAGACCACCACGATGGAGGCGGCAAACTGCACCACTGTGCCGGTGCGCAAGTCGAATTGCGGGCAGTGGCGTTTTTGGTACATGGTGCCGGCCGTCATCGACAGCAGGGCGAACACGCACAGCAGCACGCTTTCCACCGTCAGGCCCACGAGGTTGATCTTCGCATACACGACGAGGGCCACGCCCAGCAAGCCAAAGAACAGGCCCATCCACTGGCGCGGGCGCACGGATTCGCCGATCAGGGGCGCGGCGCAGGCCGTCAGCACGGGTTGCATGCCGACAATTAACGCAGAGAGGCCGGCCGGCATGCCCAGCTTGATGGCGCACCAGACGCCGGCCAGGTAGCCGGCCTGCATCAATATGCCGGCCACGGCGATCTGGCGGAACTGGCCCACGGGCCACGGCGCGCGCAAGAGCAGCACCAGCGGCAGCAGGATCACCAGCACGCCCAGGAAGCGCAGCAGCAAAAAGTTCAGCGGCGGCGCATACGGCAAGCCGAACTTGGCCACGATAAAACCTGTGCTCCATAACAACACGAAGAAGCCGGGCAAGGCCATCGGCGCCAGGGTCGTCAGGAAAGAGGCTTTGCCGCTGGCGCCAGCCGCGGCGGGAAGATTGGACATGGTATCGACTCGGGAAACAGGATCTGCACCGGAGCGCTGCGCCAGTGCGGGAGGCAAAGTCTAGCATGCTGCGCCGCACCCGTCCTGAAAGGCGGGGAAATAATGGTTTAGGGCTAAACCATTAACACTCAGAAATCAAATATTTCCGTTTAGAAACAATGGCTTTTGACGCAAATCTATTCAATTGTTGCATCGCACAAGAATCGCTTGACTTCGTTTTTTTTCGCCGTAGAATAGGGTTTGTTGCGTTGCACAATTCTTGTTCAGCTTGAAAAATTTAGATTCACCTGCTTTCCCAAACGGTACACGCAGCATCAAATTAACCAGATTTCGATTTTTTGGAGATTTATATGTTTTCAATTCCTGAGCAATTTTCGTCCGCTACCAAAGCCAACCTGGAAGCCCAATTCGCCCTGTTCTCGTCGTTGACGGGCAAAGCCTTCGAAGGCATCGAAAAGATCGTCGAACTGAACCTGACCGCTGCCAAGGCAACGCTGGAAGAATCGACCGCCGCCGCCAAGCAATTGCTGTCGGCAAAAGATCCACAAGAATTCTTCTCCCTGACCGCTGCCCAAGCCCAGCCTGGCGCTGAAAAAGCCATCGCTTACGGCCGTCACCTGGCTGCCATCACGTCCGGCACGCAAGCCGAGTTCAGCAAAGCTGCTGAATCGCAAATCGCTGAAACCAACCGCAAAGTGCTGTCGCTGGTGGAAGAAGTCACCAAGAACGCGCCAGCCGGTTCGGAAAACGCCGTCGCCATCCTGAAAAGCGCCATCGGCAACGCCAATGCAGGCTACGAGCAATTCTCGAAAACCAGCAAGCAAGCCGTCGAAGCCATCGAAGCGAACCTGACCTCGGCCGTGAACCAGTTCACGCAAGCGGCTGAAAAAGTCGTGCCGCGCGCTGCCGCCAAGTAATTATCAAGCGACCGCCACGGCGGTCTGCTGTTATCGGCTCCTCCAGGCATCCATCCCGTACTTCCCCGACGGATGCCATTATGCCCCAGCCCAGCTGGGGCATTTTTTATGCCTGATCCCTCTTACTCCCCCAGATACGCCGCCTTCACGCGCGGGTCGTCGAGCATGGCGGCCGCGTTGCCGCCCATGGTGACCAGGCCGGAATCCATCACATAGCCGCGGTGCGCCGCCTGCAGGGCCAGGCGGGCATTTTGTTCGACCAACAGAATCGTGATGCCTTCGGACGACACCTTGCGGATCACCTCGAAAATTTTCTCGACCATGATGGGCGACAGGCCCATCGATGGCTCATCGAGCAGCAGCAGTTTCGGATGGCTCATCAGGGCACGCGCCATGGCCAGCATCTGCTGCTCGCCGCCCGACAGGGTGCCGGCCATCTGCGCCGCCCGTTCCTTCAGGCGGGGAAACACGTCGAACCAGCGGGCGATATCGTCCTCGACGCCCGCCTTGTCCGTGCGCGTGTAGGCGCCCATCATGAGGTTTTCGCGGATCGACATGCGGGTAAACACGCCCCGCCCTTCCGGCACCATGGCCAATTTCCTTTCTACCAGATGAAACGATTTCGTGCCCTTCAGCGATTCGCCCAGGTAGCTGATCGTGCCCTCGATCTTGCAGGCAGGCAAAGTACCCGTGATGGCTTTCAGGGTCGTCGTCTTGCCGGCGCCGTTTGCGCCGATCAGGGCGATCAGCTCGCCCTCGTTCACTTCCAGGTCGATGCCTTTCACCGCCTTGATGCCGCCGTAGGCCACGTGCAGGCCCGCCACCTTCAATATATTACTCATGCGTGCGATCCCCCCAGGTAAGCCTCGATGACGGCCGGGTTTTGTTGTATTTCGGCCGGCAAGCCTTCGGCGATGCGCTTGCCATACTCGAGCACCGTGATGCGGTCGCACAGTCCCATCATCAGTTTCACGTCGTGCTCGATCAACAGCACGGTCTTGCCTTCGGCCTTGATTTTCACCAGCAACTCGCGCAAGGCCAGCTTTTCCGTCGCATTCATGCCCGCCGCCGGCTCGTCGAGGGCCAGCAGGGTCGGATCGGTGGCCAGCGCGCGAGCGATTTCCAGGCGCCGCTGGTCGCCATACGACAGGAAGCGGGCCGTGCGGTTGGCGAACTGGGCGATGCCGACGAAATCGAGCAGCTCCATGGCCCGCTTGCGGATGGACGCCTCTTCCTCGCGCGCCGCCTTGTGGCGGAAGATGGCGCCGAAGACGCCCTGGTGCGAGCGCACATGGCGCCCCACCATGACGTTTTCCAGCGCCGTCATGTCGCCAAACAGGCGGATGTTCTGGAAGGTGCGCGCGATGCCCGCCTTGGCCACCTTGTGCGGCGCGGACGGCGAATACGGCTTGCCGGCCAGTTCGAAGGTGCCCGTATCGGGCTGGTACAGGCCGGTGATCACGTTGAAGAACGTCGTCTTGCCGGCGCCGTTCGGGCCGATCAAGCCGTAGATCTGGCCTTGCCGGATGGTGATGCCCACGTCGGTCAGCGCCTGCAAGCCGCCGAAACGCTTGTTCACGCCGGCAATATTGAGAATGATCTGTTCGCTCATGCTATCCCTCCCTTAAGCGGACACGACGCCGGTGGATTTGTTCGGCTGGTCCACATCGTGGTCGGGCCGGTCTTCGTGCTTCGGCGATGGCCACAGGCCGGCAGGACGGTTGAGCATGATCAACACCATGGCCAGGCCATACAGCAGCTGGCGCAGCACTTCCGCCTCGATCACCACGTGGCCGAACAGCGCCTGCTGGGCCGGTTCCACCACGTGGCGCAGCACTTCCGGTATCGAGGCGAGGATCACGCCACCGAGGATCACGCCGGGGATGTGGCCGATGCCACCCAGCACCACCATGGCCAGCACGGCGATCGACTCCGTCAGCGAGAACGATTCCGGCGAAACAAAACCCTGGAACGAGGCAAACATGGCGCCCGCCACGCCGCCGAACGAGGCGCCCATGGAAAAGGCCAGCAATTTCACGTTGCGCGTATTGATGCCCATGGCCTTGGCGGCGATCTCGTCTTCGCGGATGGCTACCCAGGCGCGGCCCAGGCGCGAATGCTGCAGGCGCTTGGTGACGAACACGACGGCGATGCACAGGAAGAGGAACAAAAAGTAATAGGCGTTCACGGACGGCATGGAAAAACCGGCCACCATGACGGTGCTGTTGGTGCCCGCCTCGCCCGCCAGGTTGACGCCGAAGATGCGGATGGGGTCGATCAGATTGATGCCTTGCGGCCCATTCGTGAAATTGATCGGGTCGTTCAAATTGTTCATGAAGATGCGGATGATCTCGCCAAAGCCCAGGGTCACGATGGCCAGGTAGTCGCCGCGCAGCTTCAACGTGGGCGCGCCCAGCAGTGCGCCGAACAGGCCGGCAACAAAGGCGGCCAGCGGCACGATGATCCAGATCGACAGGTGGATGCCGTTTTCGCGGATTTCCGGACCCATCAGCTGCACCAGGGTTTCGCCCAGCACCGGATACTGGTTCACCACCGATTCGAGCAGGATGGCGAACTGGGGCGAGGCCAGCAAGGCCGTCAGGTAGGCGCCCACGGCATAGAAGGCGATGTAGCCGAGGTCAAGCAGGCCGGCAAAGCCGACGACGATGTTCAGGCCCAGGGCCAGCATGATGTACAGCAAGGCCATGTCGATGATGCGCACCCACGAGTTGCCGAACTGGGCGGCAAAGAACGGGAACACCATCAGCAGCGCGGCCAGGACCAGCATGCCGGCGTAGGCTTTGGTCGGATTTTTCTTAGCGTCAAAATCGAGTAGTGCCATGATTTAATCTCCCAGTTTCACATCAGGCACGGTCGGCCACACGTTCGCCCATGATGCCGGACGGGCGCAGGGTCAGCACGATGATCAGCACGACGAAGGCAAAGATATCCTGGTAGTGGCTGCCCAGGAAACCGCCCGTGATGTCGCCGATATAGCCAGCGCCCAGACTCTCGATAATGCCCAGCAAGATACCGCCCAGCATGGCGCCATAGATATTGCCGATGCCGCCCAGCACGGCCGCACAGAAGGCCTTCAAGCCGGGGATGGCGCCCATGGAGAACTGGATGGACGCATAGTTGGCGCCCCACATCACGCCCGCCACGGCCGCCAGCGCGGCGCCGATGGCAAAGGTGGCAACGATGACCTTGTCGGAATCGACACCCATGAGTCCAGCCACACGGGGATTTTCCGCCGTGGCGCGCATGGCGCGGCCCATTTTCGTTTTTTCCACCAGCAACACCAATCCGCCCATCGACAGCGCGGCCAGGGCCAGCAGCAGCACTTGCGTTTGCGAAATCACGGCGCCGCCTATGTTGATGGGGTCGGTCGACAGCAATTGCGGAAAGGGCAAGGGATTGCGCGTCCAGATCATCATGGCGAAGGTTTGCAGCAGGATGGAGACGCCGATGGCGGTAATCAGGGGGGCGAGGCGGGGGGCGTTGCGCAGGCGGCGGTAGGCGACCCGCTCGATGATGATATTGACCAGAATACAGATGGGAATGGCGCCGAGGATGGCGGTGGCCAGTTTCAGGTAACCGGGCCAGTCCGGCACATAGATGCCCAGCAGCTTGAGGATGGTCAAGCCCACCATGGCGCCGATCATGAGCACGTCGCCGTGGGCGAAGTTGATCAGGTTCAGAACGCCGTACACCATTGTGTAACCGAGGGCGACTAAGGCATACATGCTGCCCAACACCAAGCCGTTAATGATCTGCTGGATGAATGTATCCATGATTGCCCTATCAAATATGCATTTTTCGGGAACAACTTCCGCCAGAACATGGGGCGCTGATACAAAAACGGCACCGGAGGAAGAATTCCTGCAGTGCCATCCCTGGACCGTTCTCACCAGCATGGTGCACGCACTGAAAACGGGCGTGACCTTGCTTAGTCATAACGACAACATATTCAAGCTTGAGGCAATCATAACGATCTTTTGCAAAAACTAAGCTTGGAATAAATCGATCATTTCCGAATTAAATTCGGTTTTGAGGTAACTATTTCATCGATACTCAACAGCCATACAGACTCAGGCGACGTCGCGCTTGATGCCATCGAGGCCTTTCGGCATCGGGAACGTGACGGCTTCCTGCACGCCGTCGAGCGGACGCACGCTACGCACGCCGCACTCTTTCAAGCGGTCGATGACGGCCTGCACCAGCACCTCGGGCGCGGAGGCGCCAGCCGTCACACCCACGCGCAGCTTGCCTTCCAGCCAGGCGGGGTCGATTTGCGAGGCATTGTCGACCATATAGGCAGGCGTGCCCATCTTCTCGGCCACTTCGCGCAAGCGGTTCGAATTCGAGCTGTTCGGGCTGCCGACGACGATCACCACTTCCACTTGCGGCGCCATGAATTTCACGGCTTCCTGGCGGTTCGTGGTGGCGTAGCAGATGTCGCCTTTTTTCGGCTCGGCGATATTCGGATATTTCGCTTTCAAGGCCGCAATAATGTCGCTAGTGTCGTCAACTGACAACGTTGTTTGCGAAACATAGGCCAGGCTCTCCGGATTGGCGACCTGCAGTTTCGCCACATCTTCGAGCGTTTCCACCAAATGCATGCCCATATCGGCCTGGCCCATGGTGCCTTCGACCTCGGGATGGCCATCGTGGCCGATCATGATGATCTCGCGGCCTTCGCGGCGCATCTTGCCCACTTCCATGTGCACCTTGGTGACCAGCGGGCAAGTCGCATCAAAAATGCTCAGGCCACGCGATTCCGCCTCGGCGCGCACGGCTTTCGACACGCCATGGGCGGAAAACACGAGCGTATTACCAGCAGGCACGTCATCGAGGTCGTCGATGAAGATGGCACCCTTGTTGCGCAAGTCGGCCACCACATAGGCGTTGTGGACGATTTCATGGCGCACATAGATCGGTGCGCCAAATTGCTGCAAGGCGCGTTCGACGATTTCGATCGCCCGGTCGACGCCAGCGCAGAAACCGCGGGGCTGGGCCAGTAACAGTTCTTTATCCATCGCTACTCCTTACAGGACCGAAATGAGCTTGACTTCAAAGCGCAGCGGCTGGCCAGCCAGCGGATGGTTGAAGTCGAACAGGGCCGAGTCGTCGCGCATTTCGCGCAGCACGCCGGCAAAGCGGCCGCCGCCCGGGGCGGCGAAGTCGACCAGGTCGCCGATCTTGTAGTCGGCACCGGGCACGGAGTTCTCGTCCAGGGTAGCGCGCGAGACGGACTGCACCAGCTCGGGATTACGCTCGCCAAAGCCTTCGCCGGCCGCCAGCTCGAACGTCTGGTGCGTGCCTTCAGGCAAGCCCAGCAAGCGCTGCTCGAGGAACGGCGCCAGCTGGCCCTGTCCCAGCATCAAGGTCGCGGGATTGCCGCTGAAGGTCGTGACAATGTCAGTACCGTCAACAGTAGCAAGACGATAATGCAGGGTGAGGTAAGCCGCTTCGGTGACGACTGCTGGTTGCTCGTTGGACATAGTAGTTTTCAAGTAACTGGTGCAAAACGATATTGTAAGCCACCCTGAGCCAGCGCGCCCCATGCCATCTCGGCGCGGCCATGCTTTTGTCAAAAAACATGGCCGCGCAACACATCCGACGCCGGATCGGCGAATCAGACGTTGACGTACGTCAACCCGCCCGCCGTGCTGGCGTGATTGCCGAAGCCGGAGCTGTCTTCCAGGTTGCCGTCGAGCTTCCAGCGTCCCACGGGCCGGTGCACGATGCCATACTGGCCATAGTCATACACTTCCTTCGGTGTCAGCACGCGGTCGTACAGGATGACGTCCGACAACTGCCAGGCGGGCGCGCCCTGCTCCAGCGCATGCACGGCGCGGCCGATCACCAGCGGAGTGCCAGTGGCATTCAAGAATGGCGGCGCCATGTTTTGCAAACTCTGATACATGAGGAAATCATCCACATACAGGCTGATGCGTCCATCATGCTTCACAGTATAAGTACAGCGGAACCAGCGGTTGGGAATGTCCACCTTCAAGCCATGCCCATTGCTGTTGGCGCCCAGGCCATTGTCGCCAACGCCATTGAATAAATACAGGAACGTCTTGATATCCTGCGTCAGCAGCCCCCATCCTTTCTTGTTCGCCTGATGCGCGATAAAAGCCTGCGCCAGAGCAACGGTCGAGGAGAAGTCCTGTTGCCGGATGCAATACGAAAGCGAAAAATCCGCGCTCTCGTAGCGCACGGACGACGGCACGGTGAGCAGCAGGCCAGGCTTGAATTGCAAGGTCTTCGTCACGCCGAAACAAGGCTTGGGCGGTGCTGGACGCATGGCATCTTGGCCGCGCAAGGCGTCCCAGACAGCCTTGCGTTTGTTACTGTACCCCGGCGTCTCCACCAGGTTCAAACCGGCGCGCTCCATGGTTTTCCCCGCATTCCAGGCCCAATAGCATGCCAGTTGCACGCCCGTACGGCGTATGGCGCTCAGCAAGGCATGCAGGTTGTCTTGTCGTTCGGTATCTTGCAACGCCGTTTCCTGCTCTTTCGACAGGCAAAAGCTGCCAAGGTAATACGGCTTGCCCAAGGCATGGGCAGCGCGCTGCATCACTTGCAGGTAGGCAAGCGAAGACGAGACGAAGTCGGCCGGCAGATCCGCGTTGCTGTTCATGGCGCTGCTGACATATTCATTATTCAAGAACAGGTTTTCACAAATACAGTCGACGGGATCCGGATTTATCAATGGCAGGGTTTCCGCAATGTATTGTTCGAGGGTACCCTGGTGCGGTATATACGCGGGGATTCCTGCATTACCCGAGGAAATCATCCGCCCCAGGGCATCGTTGTCGCGCAGCGCTTGCGCCGTTTCCTGGATGATTTCGCGGGTGGTAGCCAAGTCTATCTTGGCAATGGCCATCAGTTCCTGTGCAGCCATCCAGGCGGCGATGCCGGCGTGGTTGCTGTAGCGCTGCGCAAACGCCTTGGCAAAGGCACGCATGTAGTGGCGTGTTTTCGATTGTGGATTGGCCAGTGCGGCACGCGCGGCGGCATCGTGCTGGTCCGGCGTAGCTCCCGTAGCGCCCGCTTCCCCCACCAACTCCGGCACGGCAAAGGGATTCCAGAATGGACAGGCGATGATGCCGATGCCATTGGCTAACGCATAGTCAAGCAGCGCCTGCACCGCAGCCCAGTATTCGGGCTTGATATTGAGCGCGGTTAGCGTGTTGTCGGTTGCAAACTTTGGCTCGCCAACAACATAGTCCCAGGTCTGGTAGCCCGTGTCGCTAGCCATTCTTCCGTTGAAGGGCGCCACCATCACTTGGATGTACTTGAAGCCGTTGGCCGCAAGATAAGGCAAATCGGTACTGTAATCAGGATGTTCCACTTCCGGCGCCAGCGGTGCGGTAGCGCTCCATTGACGGCGCTCCAGATACGCGTGCGCATTGAGGCCGATGCCGCTGACCTTGCCCGTGTTGACGCCGGCGGCGTTGAACTCTTGCATGACTCCATTGATAACTTTGATGTACGGCATGACGACTCCTGTAAAACAAGTGGAAGACATTGAGTTCAGGGCCCTGACTCCCCGCCGCTGCAACTTACATGAAGTGCAACGACAGGCAAATCATAGCGCTTGAAAATGGCCAGGCCGGGCATCTTGGTTTTTGTTTTTTTCATATGATTCGCCATGAAGACGAGCTAGCGCAGCATGGCCGCCCGGGGAAGGCGCGACAATCGTTGGCAGGCGCCACGACGAGCCGGGCGCGAACGGGAGGCAAGATGGGCATCAAGGATTGGCCGGCCGGCGAACGGCCGCGCGAACGCCTGATCGAGGATGGCGCGCAGTCGCTGTCGGACGCGGAATTGCTGGCCGTCTTCCTGCGCACGGGCGTGCGCGGCAAGAGCGCCGTGGAGCTGGCGCGCGACACGGTCGAGCACTTCGGCTCGCTGCGTGGCCTGTTTGGCGCCAGTCTCGTGAGTTTTTCCGCCGTGCACGGCATGGGCAGCGCCAAGTTTGCCCAGCTGCAAGCCGTGCTGGAACTGGCGCGGCGCGCCATCATCGAAGACTTGCAAGCGGGCCAGGCCCTCAATTCGCCGCACGCCGTCAAAGATTATTTGCGCCTGACCCTAGGCCACCTGGCGCATGAAGCATTCCACGTGTTGTTTTTGGACGTCAAGAACCGCCTGATCACCACCCAGGAAATGTTTCGCGGCACCCTCACCCACACCAGCGTGTATCCGCGCGAAGTGGTCAAGCAAGCCCTGCTGCACAACGCGGCCAGCGTCATGCTGGCGCACAACCACCCGTCCGGCACGCCGGAGCCCAGCGAATCGGATCTGTTGCTGACGCGCGCGCTGGTGCAAGCCTTGTCGCTGGTGGACGTGCGCATCCTCGACCATTTCGTCGTTGCCGGGCGGCAAGTACATTCCTTCTCGGAACACGGCCAGATCTAGGCCGGGGCTGGCCAGGCAGCAGTTAACCATGTGTAAACAAGGACATACGTGACAGCAGCAAGACGCTTATCTAACAGTAAACAGCACTGTTTACCAGTGCTTCCCCCTATGAGGAAGGGGAAAAGTCAAATTGTTAAATTATTTCAATACAACACGACACAATTGTTTTTCGCAAGTCATTGATAAATCGGCTTATTTTGGATATACTCTCGTTTTTCCAATTTGGAATATCTTTAAGGAGTGCGCCATGGCACGTGTTTGCCAAGTCACTGGGAAGAAGCCGATGGTCGGCAACAATGTTTCCCATGCAAACAACAAAACCAAACGTCGTTTTTTGCCTAACTTGCAGAATCGTCGTATTTTTGTTGAATCTGAAAACCGCTGGGTCTCCCTGCGTTTGTCCAACGCCGGTCTGCGCGTCATCGATAAAGTCGGCATCGACGCCGTATTGGTCGATATGCGCGCTCGTGGCGAAAAAGTCTAATTAGCAGAATAAGGGAGCTATCATGGCAAAATCAGGCCGCGACAAAATCAAGTTAGAATCGACCGCCGGTACGGGTCACTTCTACACGACCACCAAAAACAAGCGTACGACGCCTGCAAAAATGGAGATCATGAAATTTGATCCTAAAGCACGCAAGCACGTAACGTACAAAGAAACCAAAATCAAGTAATTGATATTGTGTTCTCTGATGAAAAAGCCGCTCCGATGAGCGGTTTTTTTATTGCCCAAGCACCCAGGCCTGCAAGCCGACCACCCCGGCAACCCGCCTCGAATCGCCCGACATCGGATTGGGGACATACGCCGTACGCCCCCGCAGCCGGATGCTAGCGAATCTTCATGCCTAGAATATACCGTGGATAGAAACCGACTGGCGTGGTATAGCCGACAGGTACGCCGCTTGGCCGTAACAAGGTATAGAAATAACGCTCGCCCTCCGATACTTCCATGAATGCATAACCATCATAGTCCGGCCCCATTTGCGTTTCATAGCATGCTGCCGGGTTGGACGCTGGTCCATAAAATGTCAGCTTCAGGCGGAACAGGTTGGCCTTCGAATCGGGAGAAATGGGGGCAATACGCCCCTGGACCCGGCAGCCAGCCTCTGTCGTGCCACTGATGCTGCCATCCGGCGCAATGTAACTGGCGCCGTCAGCAACATAGGTGCCAGTGATATCGGCCAGGCTCAACGCCAGCGCATTCTCAATGCCATAAGAATCGAAGGACAACGTCACCGTCTTGCCAGCAGCGGCAGACATTGTGCCCACGATGCGCGTTTTCGGCACGATGGTGCCAGATGCCTGAATGCCCTCAATCGACGTGGAGGTGTGAACCGTGCTCTTGTTTCCAAGTTGCCATGTAGAACCTTCACTGAGAAACTCGCCAAATACATGCACCATTCCGCTTGAAAACGGCGAGCCGGTTTGCCAAGCCGTTTCGCCGCCGGGTAATACCAGCGCGAACTCAGGATAGATTTTTGTCGATGGGCGGCGCCAGACGCCTGCCGCGGCATCGGTTCCGAGGGCAAACGAGCCCGCATCGGGATTTGCCAGCGTCACGCTGCGATAGGGCTGCCGGCCAATATAGCGCGTTGCGGTCCAGGCACCGTTTGCAGCGCTGTTTGGAATACTCCACGTACCCGTCCCGGTCCCGTCCTGCCCGAATACGCCACGAAAGATGGCGGCAGTTTGCGTACTTTCGGGAATATGCGGATTGACCCGCATATTCAGCGTGACGCTTCCAGTTTTTTCCACATCACCACGCAGTGCAAAGTCGCCCAACAGTTTTCCGTTGGAAATACACATACCCGGCGTATAGCTGCTGCCAGAGGGAGAGACAAACAGCACGTCGCAAAAACCGGCATTCGCTCCGGTAAATTCCAGCTTCCAGTAGTCACCATACATGCCGCCATTCGGCGCGCCGCTGACGGCCGGCGTGGTTTGATATGGCGCGTCCAATTGCGCCGTTACTTCAACAATGGCAGTACTCACATAGCGCTCGCCCGGATAATCGACGAGAACACTGAACATGTAGCTTCCGGGCTTATCCGCGACAAAAGTTGGCTTGGCGGTGTTCGCCAGGCTCAGCTCCGCCACACTCGTGGCAGGCTTGCCAATAATAGACCAACGGAAATTTGCCGTGACACCGGGTGCAATCTGGCTGGCGCTCGCATCCAACGAGACTGTCGCCCCAGTTGCTACCGCTTGCGGCTTTCCGGCATGCGCCACCGGTACGGCCTTGAGTTCAACGATGAGCTTTTTGATGTCGTCAACCGTCTGCCCCGATACCAGCGCCTGGTTAATCAATCCGAGCTGAATGGAATTAAAATAGGAACCCAAGCGGTCCAGCAACCTGTCATGGGCATCCCCGCCAGCCTTGTCAGCCGCAGTCGCGGCCTTCAATGGCGTGCCGATAAAGTCTTGCAAGAAGCTGATACTGAACTTTGCCTGCAACAGATTCACGATATCCGACTGTGCGGCAAGCACATTGGCGGCATTGACTGTATTGACCAGCGATGCCGCGTCGATGTCCGGGAACAAGGCACTGAGATCACGGCCAAACAACCGCGAGCTGAGCATGTCGGTCAGGGGCGTGATATTGGCAGTTGCCGAACTCCCCGCTCCGACCACAACGGAATGCAATTTGATGCCACTGACGGGAGTGGTCAATTGCAGGAGACATGGAAATTTCCCTTCGACAATCTCCATTTGATAAGCACCATCCGGTCCGGTGCGCGCCTGTGCACTGCCCACCTGGCATTTCGCCTGAATGGAGGCATCGACAAGGGCCAGGCCGGTCGCCGCTGTGCCGCTGAGCGCGAGGCTGCTTTTTACAACGGGTGGAGAATCGGGAATGCCAGGATTGGGACTCGCCGGTTCTGGCACCGAGGCACCGCCACCGCAGGCAGAGAGCGCCGCCATGACACATCCCATAAACGCACTTCGTATTAACATTGCCATGCAAACTTTCCTATTTTAACTAATTCACAAGGAAAGTATTTCATGAAATTATTATTTTAGCAAATCAACATTCTCGGGAAATGCCACGCGAAGCCCCCATCGCCTTCACGCTCAGGGCAAAAAAAAAAGGCCCCGCAAGCGGAGCCATTTATGTCACCTCACCGTGCGATCAAGCATAGCTGCGCAGGCGCAGGGAGAAATCTTGCAGCGACTTGATGCCCGACGCTTCGGCGCGCGTGCACCAGTCTTGCAGCTTTTGCAGCAATTGCTCGCGCGTAAAGTGCGAACGTTCCCAGATGGCACCCAGCTCCACGCGCATGTGGTGCATGGTTTCCAGCGCCTTGCTGTGCTGGAACAACTCCGACAACTGCTCATGGTGCGCATCGGCCAGCTTGCCCGGCTCGCGCTGCATCAGCTTGCGCGACGATTTCAGGAAGCGCTTTTCCAGCTCGGCCTTGTGCTTCAGGTGTTCCAGCTCTTCCTTCCAGGCATGCTTGATCGATTTCGCATACTTGGCCATCACGTCGTAGCGGTTGGCGATGACGGACTGCAAGGTCTCGAAATCCGCTTCCAGCTTGCCGTGCGAGAACTTCGGCTCCGGCGCCAGCTTTTTCACCTTCGCCAAGCCCAGCATTTCCAGCGCGCGGATATACGCCCAGCCGATATCGATTTCATACCATTTCGACGACAGCTTGGCCGACGTCGCATAGGTATGGTGATTGTTGTGCAACTCTTCGCCGCCGATCAGGATACCGAACGGAATGATGTTGGTGGCCGCGTCCGCGCAGTCGTAGTTGCGGTAGCCCCAGTAGTGGCCGATGCCGTTGATGATGCCGGCTGCCGTGATCGGGATCCACATCATTTGCACGGCCCACACGGAAATGCCGATCACGCCGAACAGGATGAAATTGATGACGAACAGGGACACCACGCCCAGCCAGCTGTATTTGGTGTACAGGTTGCGCTCGATCCAGTCCGTCGGCGTGCCATGGCCGTACTTGGCCATGGTTTCCATGTTCTTCGATTCAGCGCGGTACAGCTCGGCGCCTTCCCAGAAGACTTTCTTGATGCCGCGCGTCACGGGGCTGTGCGGATCTTCTTCCGTATCGCACTTGGCGTGATGCTTGCGGTGGATGGCCGCCCATTCCTTGGTCACCTGGCCCGTCGTCAGCCACAGCCAGAAACGGAAGAAATGGCTGGGGATGGCGTGCAATTCCAGCGCCCGGTGGGCCTGGTGGCGGTGCAGGTAAATCGTGACGCTGGCGATCGTGATATGCGTGACCACCATGGTGTACAGGAAAACTTGCCATGCGGACAGATCGGTAATGCCAGTTGCCATGAACTGCAAAACGTCGTGTAAAACGGAACTCAATGTCATTACTGCTACTCCAAGTGGACAGGGCATGCGCACGGTCGCTCCAGTGATTCTGGAGGTCCGGCAGAGTTAATTTTAGGCGTGATTGTACGCCCTAATGGGTGCGGTCAGGCAAAATCGGAGGCAGGCAGCGAGGTTAAGGCTGGGTGCCGGATGGGGCGGACTCACCCTCTGCCGCGCTGGCGAGCGGGGCAGGAGGCGTACCAACAATACGCAATTCGCGTTGCGGAAACGGTACAGTGACCTTATGTTCCTGCAAGGTGCGCCAGATGGCGCGGTTCACATTCGACTTCACGCCGCCGGTGCCGTTTTCCGGGTCCGCGATCCAGAAGCCGATCTGCACGTCGAGACCATCGGCGCCGAAACGCACGAGGGTGGCCGATGGCGGATTGCTTTGCGACACACGCGGCACCTTGGCCGTCGCCGCTTCCAGCAAGGGGAAGATGACATCGAGATCCGTTTCATAGCCCACCGACACGGCCGTCGACAGCCAGACCATGCGGTTGCTCAGCGACATGTTCTGCACGCCGCCGGAAATCAGCATTTCATTCGGCACGATGGATTCAACGCCATCGCCACCCAATAACACAGTATAGCGCGTATTGATTTGCGTGACCTTGCCCGTGAACTGGCCCACCGTGATCATGTCGCCGATGGTGAGGCTGCGGTCCAGCAGGATGATGAAGCCGGACACGAAGTTCGCGGCGATCTTTTGCAAGCCAAAGCCCAGCGCCACGCCGAAGGCGCCGCCAAACACGGACAGCACCGTCAGGTCGATGCCCACCAGCGACAGGCTGACCAGCACGGAAACGAGGATCAGCACGGCGCGGCCCATGCGCGACATCACCACGCGCAAGGAAGTGTGCAGGCCCTGCATTTTCATCAGGCGCTCGTCGAGCGAGGTGCCGGCCCACATGGCCAGCACCAGCAGCACGGCCACGGAAATAGCGGCTTGCAAGATGGCAGCCACGGACACCTTGTTGCGTCCCAGCGGCACGACGATGCTTTCCAGGAAGGTATGCAATTCCGGCCACAGGCCCGTGATGTACAGGGCCATGCCGGCCCACACCACGACTGTAAATATCTTTTCCAGCAGCAGCATGGTGGGACTGATGTCGCCATGGCGGGCAAAAATGCGGCGCAGCACATAAAACCCGAAGCGCACCAGCGCCATCGAGGTGCACAGGGGGATGGCAATGCTGAGCAGATTGACCGACTGGAACTTGGCCAGGAAATGCTGCGCAATGCCCAGCAGCATGGCCGCCAGCACGGGCGTCAGGATGCGGATAAAACTATCGGTGCGCTGCAAGGTTTCCGGCGTGGCCGGCGTGGCGGCCGCTTCCGCGCGCTGGTGCAGGAACACGCGCAACTGCCGCACCAGCAGCCAGCTCAGCGCCAGGCAGGCGACGATGACCAGCGCCTGCCACAGGATGGCCGGTTGACGGAAATCGTCGACAAAGTCAGTGATCAGGTTGAGCAGCGGGGTTTCGTTCATGGCGGATGGCGTCTGGAAGATGGTGCGGGGGAATAACCGGGCGGAGTGCCCACAGCTTGCGCCAGACAGGCTGGCGCAAGTGCATGGCCACCGCTGCGATGCTGCAGCGGCGGCCCGTGAGCCTTATTCGGCTGGTTCAGCGTCAACGTCGTCGGCCGGCTTTTCATCGGCGTAGACTTTTTTCGGCATGACCTTGCGTTCGAACACGGCGGCGAAGAAGCCATCGGTCTGGTGCAGATGCGGCAACAATTTCAGGTAGTCGCCCATTTCCAGCTCGATCTTCTGTTCGGCCAGCACTTTGCTCATCGGCACCAGGGTGAAGTCCGGATGGGCCGCGAGGAATTGCTCGGCGATAAAGTCGTTTTCTTCGTTCAGGAAGCTGCAGGTGGCATACACCAGGCGGCCGCCGCCCTTGACCAGGCGCGCCGCGCCGGCCAGGATGGCTGCCTGCTTGGCTTGCAATTCCACGATCGAGTTCGGCTGCTGGCGCCATTTCACGTCCGGATTGCGGCGCAGGGTGCCCAGGCCGCTGCACGGGGCATCGACCAGCACGCGGTCGATCTTGCCGGCCAGGCGCTTGATCTTGGCATCGCGCTCATGCGCGATCTGCACCGGATGCACGTTCGACAGGCCGCTGCGGGCCATGCGCGGCTTCAGCTTGGCCAAACGCTTTTCCGACACGTCGAATGCGTACAGACGGCCCGTGTTGCGCATCAGCGCGCCCAATGCGAGGGTCTTGCCGCCCGCGCCGGCACAGAAATCGACCACCATCTCGCCGCGCTTGGCGCCGACGATCTGCGACAGGATCTGGCTGCCTTCATCCTGCACTTCGATGGCACCGCTCTGGAACAATGGCAGGTTTTGCAACGATGGTTTCTTGATCACGCGCAAGCCCAGCGGGGCATACGGCGTCGGCGTGCTGAGGATAGGCGCTTCGGCCAGGGCCAGCATCACGTCCTCACGCGTGGCCTTGAGCGAGTTCACGCGCAAGTCCAGCGGCGCCGGTGCGTTCAGCGCATCGGCCAGCTTCATGGTTTCCGCTTCGCCGAACTGGGCGATCAGCTTGTCGAACAGCCAGGTCGGCATGTTGGCGCGCATATTCGACGGCATCAGGCTGCGGTCGATCTGCGTGATGCGTTCCAGCCATTCCACTTCTTCTTCCGTCAGGCCGCCCAAGGAGTCGGCGCCGACGGCTTCGGCCAGGCCGAGGATGGTCAAACGGCGCATGGTCGGGCCACTGCCCGCTTCGGCGAAGTCCGTGAAGAACGATTTGTTGCGCAGCACGGCATAAATGCCTTCGGCGATGGCGCCGCGTTCGCGCGAACCGAGGCGCGGATGATCGCGGAAATAGCGCGACAGGGTGGTGTCGGCCGGGGCCGTGAAACGTAAAATTTCGCGCAATACTTCTTCAGCATTGGCAAGTATCGCTGGTGGCAATCTCATTGTTATTCTTCCTGTAATATTTTATTGAGGGTCCACGCGGACCTGGCCATGCTCGACTGACAGTTTATCGTCAATGAACAGGCGGATGGCGCGCGGGTAAAGCAGATGTTCCTCTACCAGCACGCGCGCCGATAAGCTCTCTTCTGTGTCGCCTGGCAAGACGGGGACTTTCGCGCTCGCCACGGCCGGGCCATGATCGAGCTCGGCAGTCACGAAATGCACGGTCGCGCCGTGTTCCGTTACGCCCGCCTCGAGCGCCTGGCGGTGCGTCGCCATGCCCGGGAACAGCGGCAACAGCGACGGGTGGATATTGAGCATGCGCCCCGCGTAATGCTCGACGAAGGGCGGCGTCAGGATGCGCATGAAACCGGCCAGCACGACCAGGTCGGGGGCAAAGCCATCGATCACGGCTTGCAGCGCCGCATCGAACTGTTCGCGGCTGGCATAATCCTTGTTGGCAACGACTGCCGTCGCTATCCCGTGTTCCGCGGCAAAAACCAGTCCCTGGGCATCGGCCCGGTTACTGATGACGGCGGCAATACGGGCTGGCCATTGCTCGGCTTGCGCCGCGCGCACGACCGCTTCCATGTTGCTGCCGCGTCCGGAAATGAGGATAACGATATTTTTCATAGCGCGCATTGTACCCGCTATGGCGATGCGAATCTAGAAAGGCCGGTATTATTGTTGCGGCGCAACATGAGCGCCGGCGCGCCGCAGCCGCCCGAAAATGACGATTCTCACCTGCGCGGGAAGCCGGTTTGACGGCGCCGCGGCAAGAGTAAGTATTTACTCGAACGAATAGAAGACGCGGAACGGGACTTTCTTCTCGGCCCAGTAGTCGGCCGCGTCGCGGAACACGTCGAGCAGGATCTCGCGCGCTTCCTTGTCGAATTTTTGCGTATTTGGCAATTGCTCGAGCACCACCAGGAAACCCGTCTGCGTGCCGGCCTTGCACATGGTGTCCGTCAGGCACAGGCGCAGGGCATCAAAATTCTTCGCCAGGTTTTTCGGAAACAGGAATGCTTCTGCAATAATGCCGATGACTTGTTGTTTGGTCTGTCCAGCGTTGCAATGCGCATATAAAAAGTGCTGCCCGAGACGGATCGCCTCGTCTTGTAATTCGGTCACGCGAAAGGCACGGATGGACTGGACAAGGTTGGGCGGCACGGTTAGTAACAAACTCATTTTTCCCTCAAATCGACCTGTTATGTATGGATCTCTTCTAGCTGCTCTTCTTATTGCATCCCCGCACGCGGGTCAATGCGCACGCGGTGATTCGATCTGTATCAACTTTTATGCGATTCAGTGCGATTTTATATAAGCCATACGCGTATTAGGGTAACGTGTTGTCCTGCATGAATCAACCCGAATATGATGTCAAACGCAAGATTTGTTACAAACCGCTGGTTTCAAGTCATTTCAACATCTTGTATCGATTGAAAGTGCATGTTACAGACTGTGGGGCAAGGGGCTTGGGCTGTTACATTTTGTTGCCATGCGAAACACTTGTCCCCGTCTGGCGGGATTACTATAGTCCCAAGTTGTAAAAAATACCCTGAAAGATTCTCTACATAACGAGGTTACAAATGAACTTGCAAGCCAAATTGATGATGTCAGCCCTTTGTATCGGTGCATTGCCACTCGCCCAGGCCGCCGACTTTGAAGATTTCGGCAAGGTCGTGCGCGTCGTGCCGCAAGTGGAACAGATCAACCGTCCACGCCAGGAATGCCGCACGGAATACGTGCAAGTCCAGGCCCCGCCGCAACAGCGCAGCGCTGGCGGCTCCATCGTCGGCGGTATCGCCGGCGCCCTGCTCGGCAGCCAGGTCGGTGGCGGCAATGGCCGCACGGCTGCGGCAGCCGCTGGTGCGATTGCCGGCGCCGTCGTCGGCGACCGTGTCGACAACCAGAACAATTACCAGGGCGGCATGCAGGAACAAGCCGTCAAGCAATGCCGCCAGGTCGACCACTGGGAATCGCGCAACAATGGCTACCAGGTCACCTACGACTACCGCGGCCGCAATTACACGAGCATCATGTCCTACGATCCGGGCGAGCGCATCCGTCTGCGCGTATCCATCGAGCCTGCTCAACAGTAACGCCTGACATAAGCTGCTGCGCGTCGTTGCACAGCAGTTTAAAATGCCGGTCCCAGTCGTTCTCATGGGGCCGGCATTTTTTATGGCACCCCGGCGCGGGCTATAATGCGGCACACTTTCAGGCCGCCTTATGCTTATCAAACGAAAATCCATCGAACAAGTCGAATCCTCGCGCCCTGCGCGCAAGCCCCGCTATGCCCCTGTCACCCTGTCGGAAATGGATGGTGTGCGCTATCTGCATTTCGGCACGGAATGGGTACAGGGCGCCATGCGCATCCGCAAGCCGGACTGGCCGGAGCTCGAATACGCGCAACAGATGATGGCGTGGATGCTGTGGATCGAACAGCCGCAGCGCCTCGCCCAGCTGGGCCTGGGCACGGCCGCGCTGACCAAGTTCTGCTACCGCCAGTTCCCGCAGGCGCAGGTCGATGCCATCGAACTGAATCCGTCCGTCATCACCATCTGCGCCTCGATGTTCAAGCTGCCGCCCAACGACGAGCGCCTGCACGTGCGCGAGATGGATGCGCTCGACTACGTCAACGACGACGCCAACCACGGCACCCTGGACGCCCTGCAGGTGGACCTGTACGACGCCACGGCGCGCGGTCCCGTGCTCGACAGCGCCGATTTCTATTCCGCCTGCTGCGCCTGCCTGGCGCAGCACGGCATCATGACGGTCAACCTGTTCGGCGACCATCCCAGCTACGCGAAGAACATCAAGGCGATGAAGTTTGCGTTTGAACAGGTGATCTGCCTGCCGGAAGTCCATGATGGGAACGTGGTGGCGATCGCTTTCAAGACGAAAGTGGCACTCGATACGGAAGCGCAAGCCGCCTTGCTGGAACGGGCCAAGCAGATCGTCGCCGAGACCAAGCTGCCCGCCAAGACCTGGGTCAAGGGCATCGCCAGCACCCTGTAACCGCCAGCCTACCCACGCATGGCCGGCAGCCTGGAAAGGCACCGGCCATGCCCGCTTCCCCTCCTTCTCCCGATACGCCGCTGCAACTGCCGCAGCTGCTGGCCTGGCTGCAGGAAGACGGCTTGCTCGATGCAGCACAAGCGGCCGCCATCGACGCCCAGGCCGCCCTGCTGCCGGCACCCGCCCTGCATCCGCTGTGCAGCATCGCCCACGGCGCACTCACGCTCGATGCCCTGTGCGCCTGGCTGGCGCAACGCTCCAGCCTGCCGTATGTGCGCATCGATCCCCTGCACATCGATTTCAGCCAGGTGGCCGACGTCATGACGGCCGGCTATGCGGCCCGCTTCAACATCCTGCCCGTGGAAAGCACGCCTGAGCGCATCGTCATCGCCACGGCCCAGCCATATGCGCTCGCTTGGCAGGCACAGCTGGGAAACCTGGCGCCGCGCAAGCTGAGCCTGGTCATCGCCAACCCGCTGCACATCGCTGACGCCATCGCGCAATTTTTCAGCCTGGCCAGTTCCGTCAAGGTGGCCCGGCAAGCCTCCACGCAAGACCTGGCGCTGCGCCACAATTTCGAACAACTGGTGGAGCTGGGGCGCAACAAGAGCAGCCTCGACGCCAACGACCAGCACGTGGTGCGCATTGTCGACTGGCTGTGGCAATACGCGTTTGCCCAGCGCGCTTCCGACATCCATCTGGAACCGAAGCGCGACGCGGGCCTCGTGCGCCTGCGCATCGACGGCCGCCTGCACCAGGCCTATCAGTTGCCGCCCGTGGTATTGCTGGCCATGACGGCGCGCATCAAGTTGCTGGGGCGTATGGACGTGGTGGAGAAGCGCCGCCCCCAGGATGGCCGCATCAAGACGCTCAATGCGCAGGGGCAGGAAATCGAACTGCGCCTGTCGACCTTGCCCACGGCCTTCGGCGAAAAGCTCGTCATGCGCATCTTTGACCCGGAAGTGGCCGTCAAGAGCCTGGCCGAATTGGGCTTTCCGCCTGCGGATGCCGAACGCTGGCGCCAGCTGACGGCACGCACGCACGGCATCGTGCTGGTAACGGGCCCCACCGGTTCGGGCAAGACCAGCACGCTGTACAGCACCTTGAGGGCGCTGGCCGGCAGCGAAGTCAATGTATGCACGGTGGAAGACCCCATCGAAATGGTCGAACCGGCCTTCAACCAGATGCAGGTGCAAACCCAGGCCGGCATCGAACTGTCGTTTGCCGATGGCGTGCGGGCGCTGATGCGGCAAGATCCCGACATCATCATGGTGGGAGAAATCCGCGACCTGGCCACGGCCGAGATGGCCATCCAGGCGGCGCTGACGGGGCACCTGGTGCTGTCGACCCTGCACACCAACGACGCGCCCTCGGCCGTCATGCGCCTGCTGGAACTGGGCTTGCCCGCCTATCTCCTGGAAGCGTGCCTGGCCGGCGTGCTGGCGCAGCGCCTGTTACGCTGCCTGTGCCCCGGCTGCAAGCAGCTGGACACGGCTCCCGGTGCCGCGGCGTGGCAGCGCCTGACAGGCGGCCAGCTGGAGCGGCCGGCCGCCACGTACCGCCCCGTCGGCTGCGCCCTGTGCCGGCACAGCGGCTATCTGGGACGCGCCGGCATCTATGAACTGCTGGGCGTGACGGAAACGTTCGGCCAGCTGGTCAAGGCAGGCGCCGACCTGCATGCCCTGCGCCGCCAGAGCATCCTCGACGGCATGACGCCGCTGCGCATCGCCGGCGCGCGCAAGATCATCGATGGCACGACCAGCATCGACGAAGTGCTGAAGCTCACGGCAGCCCTGCATTAGCTGGCCAGCACTTTCTCACAGGAATGCTTTGCATTCTTTTTCAACTGATATATAATGCGGCCTCTTTCGGGTCGTTAGCTCAGCTGGTAGAGCAGCGGACTTTTAATCCGTTGGTCGCAGGTTCGAATCCCGCACGGCCTACCACGAATACAGCAGTACAGATCAGGGCTACCCGCTTCGGCGCGTAGCCCTTTTTTGCGCTTGCCGCCTACCCAGCTTAGCGCTTGCCGCTGGCATGCTCCAATGCAGCCACATCAGCCCTCCCGTCGGCCAGCCGCCCGCACACGAATGCCGACACATAGTTTTGGGTCGCCTGTCCATTGACGCCGACGCCGCGCTGCGGAAGGAAGTTACCGACCGGATAGGCACTGGCGATCTTGAAGAGCATTTCCCGCTCAAGCGGATACGCCTGGTCGTAGCGCATGATATTGCGATGCACGTTGTAGCCATTGTTATTGTTCATGTCTTGCGACAGGGGCTTGACCATCACGCGCCCCACGCCCAACTCTCTGGCCCGCATGGCAATGTCGCGCGCCAGCGACGTGGCAAAGGCATAGCGCGCCTGCTCGCCATCGCCTTCACACCAGAAGATGTCGAGCGTGACGCCATCGTAGCGATCGCGCACCATCAGGCGCTTGCGGCTGACGGTCGCCGCCACGTCGTGCGGCGCGGCTGACATGCCGGCCTTGAGCGGATTGAACTTCAGGGCGGAGAAGGCAGGGCCAACGTTGGTTTCGGCATAGGTATCGCGCTTGCCGCTGTCGTACAGGCGCCAGACGCGGATGCCGACGGCGGCCATGATATCGCCTATGTCGCCGCCTTTCGACAGTTCGTCGGCCAACACCAGCGCATAGGCGCTATGGCCCTTGCCGTCGTTGTCGGGCGTGCGGTCGCCGGCGGTGGTGGCGTACTGGATCAGCGTGTTCGGCCCGGTGCGGATCGACACGGCCTCGCTGTAGGTGACCTTTTCGTCGACCGGCACGTCGCGGCATTTGTCCAATGCCACGACGAGTGCCACATTCTTATCATCCGGCAATTTCTGCAGCATCTCGGCGACGTTGTTGGCATTCTTTTGCAGCAGTTTGAATTGCTCCAGGTCATCGTCCTTCCTGAATGCGGCATGATCCATCCGGAACAGCACCGGCACCGTGAACGCGTGGCCGTGATACTGCATGCCATGGCCGGAATAAAAGAGGAAGACGATCGATCCCTTGGGCAAGTCCGACAGGCTGCTGGCAAAGTCGGCGACACGGGCGTTGAAGGTCGCCTGGTCCACATTGCAATAGTCATGGATCTCGAACCCGAATTTGGCCAGCTGGCTCTTGACCAGATCCGAATCGCTGCAGGGATTCTTGAGGTCGGCAATGTAATCGCCCGATGGCGTGGGATCGAATTTCCCGTTCTTGTCGTAATCCCAGTTGCCGATCAATAAGGCGACACGCTTGGGCGGGCCGGATTGTGCCTGGCAGGGAAAGGCCAGCAGCATGGACACGGGGATACAGAGCAGGGCTAGGATGCGTTTGATCGGATGCACGATATCACTCCTCGGTTGGCCAGGGTGGATGCCGGGGCGGACCTAAGCGCTTTTCAGGCCACGCTCGAACAGCGCGGCCTCAAGCTCGCGCCGCAGCACGAGGCCGCGCATATTCGGCACGCCTGTCCACAGCCGCGCCATGGACCGCAACTCGGCGGGGATGGCATCGTAGGCTTCGTTGACCATGTGCTGGCGGATCATGCGCATCTCGCGATAGCGCGGGCCATCCTTGCGGAAGCTGGCACCGCGGTTGTAGACCAGCGACACGAGCGCGCCCAGGCTGTCATCGGACAGCTTGTCCGTGTTGGGAAGGCGCGCCAGCGTCAGCGCCACGTAGCGCGGCAACAGGCGCGTACGAAACTGCTGATCGGCGATATCCCAGGAAACCGCTACGTCGCGTACCTGCGCCAAGGCATCGCGGGCCTCTTCCCCCGTCAAACCACAGACCTTGCGTAATGTTGCCAGTTCGCCGTCAGCGAGCCGGGCCTCCCAGTCTTCGTTGAGCCAGTCGGCCGTGACGTATCCCAAATCATAGCCAATGCCTATCGTGACGCCCGACTCGCCGGCAGGCCAGATCGGCTGCTGGAACTTCGCCTCGTAGCGCGCGCGGTCGGTCACTTCGAAGGTGGTAATGAGCGTGATGGCGGCTTCCGAGATTGCCCGCGAAGACAAGGGAGTACGCGGCGCAATGGCCCGCGATTCGTACTGCTCGCCGAAGCCCTCGCGACTAGTGCGCGTCGCCTCAAGCAGCGACGGATCGTTGATGGCTTGCCGCAGCAAAGTATCGAATGCATCCGACTGCGCCAGCACCTTGCCGCCAGCGAGCAGGCCCAAGGCTCCCAGCGCGACCGCCGCGCCAACAAACTCTCGTCTGGAATGCATCGCATGCTCTCCTCTAGTGTCCGGCAAACATGGCGACACGCCACTTGCAGGAAAAACTATGCAGGATGGCGCGCAGCGCGCCATTGATGCACCTCAATATACAGATATTTATTATTTGAAAATACACAGTTTATTGCACTTGTGCTTGCTGTGTCAGTTCATGCTTTTTTGCTGAAGCCTAGCCGCGCATGGCAGTTATACTGGTGCATCCCATGCCGCTCCGGAAAGATACACCGTGAAACTTGCCGCCCTGCTGTCCCCCCATCTCCTGCTGTGCGCACTGCCGCTGCTTGCGCAGGCGCAAACGCCCATCGTGCTCGACGGCCAGTACAGCGCGCGCACGGACGAGATGAGCCTGCAAATCATCGGCAACCGCGTTTGCTTCGCGCCCGACAAGGCGCAGTGGGGCCGTTTGCCCCGCCCTGCCGCCACGCACGATGCGTGGTTCTGCTTTTCCAACGATGGCGAGGCGCGCCGGCTGCTGCGCGTGCCCGCGCGCCAGGCCGACAATTGCGGCTGGCAAGCGCGTGCGCGCATCGTCATCGACACCTATCAACCGTATGTGGAGCAAGGCGATGGCAACGACATGGCGCGCCTGGCGTCGGTGGTGAAGGTGGCGCAGCCAAACGCCATCGCCTGCGAGTAATCAGCCCAGTTCGTATTCCTGCAGATACCGGGCAAACAATTCCCCATCGGACAGCGGACACGCCAACCCTGCGCCCCAGTCGGCCAGCAGGAGCTGCTCTTTCAAGGGCAGCAGCATGAGTTCCGGCATGGCGTCGCTGCACCACAGGTCGCACACGATGCCGTCGTCGTCCAGGCCCGCAAACAGGGTCTCCGTCGTCTCGCCGCCAAAGGCCAGCACATTCTTGCATTCCACCCGGTAGCTGCTGTAGCCCGTGTAGACGGCGTCGTATGGCGGCAAGGCATCGGCCAGCGCCAGGCGCAACTGGTCCGCCGTGAGGCCCAGCACGCGCAGCGGCGATGGCGGCGCCTCGGGCACGTACATCTGCGTCCAGCCGGCGCCGCTGCGGTGCGCGTCGGCAAATGCCTGCTGCTCGCCCATCTGCGTCAGGCAGTGCTGCAAATTATCCAGCGGCAGCAGTTCGATCATGCAAAAATCATCTTCGTGGTAGTACGCTTCCCGCATGCTTCAATTCTCCAGCAAGCCGTGCAGTTGCACATTGCGCCGCGATGTCAGCAGGCCAGCCCAACTGTCGCTCGTCACGGACGGGTAACGCACTGCGCCAAAGTTCATCCACGCATCGCGGTATGCCAGCCACAGGCGCTGGGTGGCGCGGATGCCATCCTTGCCCACGGCGCCCGCATGGGTTTGCGCCGGCTTCTTCATGAGCTTGCCGTAGATGGCGTTGAGTTCCTTGTCGAGCGCCGCCGCCTGTTCTCTGGACATGCTGGCCGGCAGCTTGCCCGCTTCGTACTCGCGCAGATCGTGCGCCAGCAGATCAAGCTCGGCCGTGCGGGCGGCGATGCTCAGGGCGGCGCGGGCCGTGCCACTCAAGTCCGTTTCATTGGCCGCGCGCGCATCGGCAAACTTGCTTGCCGCCGCCTGCAGTTTTTGCAGCGACGCTTGCGCCGCTGCAGGCATGCTTGCGCTGACTTTGCCTGTCGCCTGCGTGCGCACGCGTTGTTTCTGGCGCGCATCGATGGCGCTGCACACGCCCATCATGTAGCCGCTGGTGATGTCGTCGCACAAATCGATCATGCCGCGTCCGCTGGCATTGATCTTCTGCAAGTGTTCGATGCGCCCTTGCATCTCGGCCGGCGCCGCATCGATGCTGCACGCGTACTTCAGCGCCAGCAACGGGTCTTTCTGCACGCCCTGCCCATTCTGGTACAGCATCATCAGGACAGCGCTGTTCTGCGTGGCCATGGCGCAATGGCGCGCAGGACGCCAGTCCGCCGGCTTGGGCGAGGACATACTCTTGGTATCGTAATACAGGTCTGTTGCCTGGCACTGCTGCAGCGATGCCACGGCGGACGGCGCCGGCAAGTCGGCAGGCGGCGGCGCCGCATCCTTGACCTTCAGGCAACCCGCATACCAGGCTGTGCTTTCCGCGTGACCCACGCCCATGGCACTGGTATTCGGGTACGGTGCGGGCGCCGCGGCAAAAACCGGGGCAGCCAGCAGGCAGCTCGCGCCCAGCAATATCGTTTTCAATAAGGGTAGACTAATTTTCATGGCCGGCCACAGGTAGCATCAGTAAAAGAACAAGTTTAACTGATCAGCCATGGCGCGCCCGCCCGATACGTGACCGTCCCACGTGGTAAGTAACGGTACACAGCCTTGGCAGTGCAGGAAACGATGGGCAATAATGTTGCCCGCTGTACTTTTTTCACTACCGGACCACGCCCATGACCTCACCCCGTCTTCGCCGTTCCCTCGGCTCCCTGCTGATCGCAGCGGCCTGCGCCTCGCTGGCAACGACCGTCCACGCCGCCGATACCAAGGCCACCACCCCAGTTGCCGCCACGCAAACCGATGCCAGGCACGCCATCACGCATGAAGACGTGTGGCTGATGAAACGGGTGGGCGCCCCTGTCGCCAGCCCGGACGGCAAGTGGGCCGTGTTTTCCGTGGTCGACAGCGCCTACTCTAGCCAAGACCAATGGTCCGACCTGTGGATCAAGTCCTTGCTTGACGACAGCCCCGCGCGCCGCCTGACGTTCTCCAAGGGCGGCGAAAGCGCCGTGGCCTGGTCGCCGGACAGCCGCCAGCTGGTCTTCGTTGCCAAGCGCGACGGCGACGAAGCGGGACAGATCTATCGCCTCGACGTGGCCGCTGGCGGCGAAGCACAGCGCCTGACCTCGCTCACCCTGGGCGCGCGCATGCCGAAATGGAGCCCGGACGGCAAGCAATTGCTGTTCATCAGCGATATCTATCCAGGCAACAAGACGGAAGCCGACGTCAAGCAAAGCGCGAAAGAGCGAAAGGAGCGCAAATACAGCGCCCGTTCGTATGAAACGACGGCGCCCCGCTATTTCGACAAATGGCTGACCGACAAGCAAGTGCGGCTGCTCATCGTCGACGCCGACGCCGCGGCACGAGGTGACAACACCGCGCGCGACATCCTGTCGGGCACACAACTGGTCACCCTGCCGGGCTTTGGCGGCGGCCAGGGCGACGAGGGACAATCGCTGGATGCCGTCTGGACGCCGGACGGCAAGGCCGTCGTCTTCAACGCGGCCACCAACCGCGATGCGGCCCAGCGCGAAGCCGTCTACTCCCAGCTTTACTTGCTGCCCGTGGCGGGCGGTGAAGCGCAGCGTTTGACGCAGGACAAGCACAGCTATGGCTCCCTGAAATTTGCGGCCGACGGCAAGACCCTGTTCGCCTTGAGCGACGCGCAAACGCCGGGCAAAGTGTATGACGTGAAACGCCTGGCCAGCTTTGCCTGGCCGCTGGTCAAGGCGGAGCCGACCATCCTGACGGCCAAGCTGGACCGTTCAATCTCCCGCTTCGTACTGCCCGAAGGCGGCAAGCGCGTCATCTTCAGCTATGAACATGCTGGCCTGGAAAAGCTGTACTCGATCGACGCCAGGGGTGGCGACGTGCGCGAGGAACCATCCTTGCCGACGGGTACCATCAACTCGCTGAGCAGCGGCGGCAAGGCCCTGGTGGGCGTGTGGGAATCCGCCATCAACCCGCCGGAAATCTACGCCTTCAACGGCAAGCAGCCGAAGCGCCTGACGACATTCAACACGGACAAGGCAAGTAAAATCGACTGGCAGGCGCCCGAGCACTTCTGGTTCACCACGGCCGACGGCCGCCAGATCCACAATATGCTCGTCAAGCCGGCCAACTTTGACCCGAACAAGAAATACCCGCTGTTTACCGTCATCCACGGCGGCGCGGCCAGCATGTGGCGCGACCAGTTCGTGCTGCGCTGGAACTATCATTTGCTGGCCAAGCCCGGCTATGTCGTGCTGCTGACCGACTACAAGGGTTCCACCGGCTATGGCGAGGAATTCTCGCGGGCTATCCAGTTCGATCCGCTGAAAGGCCCTGGCGATGAAGTCAACCAGGGCGTCGATGAAGCCATCAAGAAATATCCATTTATCGACAGCACGAAGCTGGCTGCCGGCGGCGCCAGCTATGGCGGCCACCTGGCCAACTGGCTGCAAGCGACCACCACGCGCTACAAGGCCATCGTCTCGCATGCGGGCGAAATGGACCTGATCATGCAATGGGGTACCAGCGATGGCGGTTTCGGCCGTGAAACCAATGCAGGCGGCCCCGTCTGGTCGAACCTGCCCGTGTGGCGCGACCAAAGCCCCGTCATGCAAGCGGGCAACCACGAAAAAGGCACGGGCTTTACCACGCCGATCCTGATCACCGTGGGTGAACTCGACTATCGCGTGCCGGCCAACAATGCGCTGATGAACTTTGCCGTGCAACAGCGCCTGAACGTGCCGGCGAAACTGCTGGTCTTCCCTGACGAAAACCACTGGATCTTGAAGGGCGAAAACAGCCGCTTCTTCTATAGCGAAGTCGAGGGCTGGCTGGCCAAATACTTAAAATAAGAACACCACAGAACAGTCCATGGCGGCGTTGCATTGCCTAGTCGTACTATTCGTACTGCCTTCGGCAATGCGCCTTGCCCTGAACGTGTTCTGAGGCGTTCTTGAAATCTTGAAAAAATGAAAAAGCCAGGCTCCGCTCACGCGGGCCTGGCTTTTTTCATGCGGGCTGGGCAGAGGCCACGGCCGCCTTCTGTCGCTGGATCGCCAGCACCAGCAGCGCGGCGACGAGGCAGGCGGCACCGGCCGCGAACAGGGCAGGATTGTAGGTCAGCATCAGGGTGCGGATGCGGCCCGCGCCGTAGGCGGCCACGGCGGCGCCCAGCTGGTGGCCGGCGAAGATCCAGCCGAAGACCATGCCCGCCCGCTCCCGGCCAAACGTGGCCCCCACCAGCTTCACCGTCGGCGGCACGGTGGCGATCCAGTCCAGGCCGTAGAACATGGCGAACAGGGACAGACCGTACAAGGTGAATTCCGAATACGGCAGCCAGAACAGCGACAAGCCACGCAAGCCGTAATACCAGAACAGCAGCTTGCGGTTGTCATAGCGGTCCGACAGCCAGCCGGACAGGATGGTGCCAAACAGGTCGAACGCGCCCATCATGGCCAGCACGGATGCGGCCGGCACGGCGGACAGGCCCGAGTCGCCGCACAGCGAAATGAAATGCGTCTGGATCAAGCCATTCGTGCTGAGGCCGCAGATGAAAAACGTGCCGAACAATATCCAGAAGGTGCGGTTCGCCGCCACGCTGCGCAGGATCATGAACGGCGTGGCAAACGTCATTGTCGCCGCCGGCGCCGCCACCAGGGGCGTGGCCGGGTCGGCGCCGTAGGGACGCAAGGCCACGTCCTGCGGGCGGTTGCGCATGCACAGGAAGGCCAGCACGGCGACGATGGCGCAGACGGCAAACACGGGCATGACGGCCGTGCGCCAGCCGTAGTGTTCTATCAGCCAGGCGCCCACGGGCAGGAACAGCAGCTGGCCCGTGGCCGAACTGGCCGTCAGCACGCCCACCACCAGGCCACGGTGCGTCTCGAACCAGCGGTTCGCCACCACGGCGCTCAAGACCAGCGCCGTCATGCCCGAGCCCAGACCCAGCAGGATGCCCCACAGGGCGACCAGGTGCCAGAACTGCGTCATGCGCGTGGCCAGCAGCATGCCCGCTGCGATCAGGCCCAGAGCCACGCAGATGACATTGCGCAAGCCGAAACGCTCCATCAGGATGGCGGCAAACGGGCCCATCAAACCGAACAGCACGAAGCGCACGGCCAGGGCCGAGGAAATCTGCTCGGCATCCCAGCCGAACTCGCGGCTCAAGGGCTGCATCAGCGCGCCCGGCAAACCCAGCGCGGCCGACGACGTCAAGGCGGTGAGGAAAGTAATGGCGACGATGACCCAGGCAAAGTGCACGCCGCGCCGCTCCAGCCATTGCGAAAAAGATAGGGAAAGCATGCCGTCCTCATGAGAAAAAGTGAATGCCGGTCAGCATCAGCCGACTGGATTTTTCCCATGTTATATTATGATCGTAATTTATACAATCAAAAAAAACTGGAGCCACACTGCTGCGTGCGGCTCCAGTCCCGGCTTTAACGCATCGACAGAATGCGGCTTACTTCACTTTCAAGCCATTCTTCACATCCGTCACGCCTTCCACGCCACGGGCCAGGTCGGCGGCTTTTTTCACTTGCGCCTGCGAAGGCACGAAGCCGCTGAGCATGACGACGCCGTTGACCGTTTCCACGTGTACATCGAGTGCCTTCAAGTCGTTGTCCTTGACGAGGTCAGCCTTGATTTTCGTCGTGATGACAGAGTCGGCCACGGCCGTCTTGGTGCTGCCGGCCGCATTGCGCGTCACGCAGGCGGCCTTGGCCGTCGCATCCATGGCATCGCAGTTTTCCTTCGTCGTGGCGGGAGGATTTTGCGCCACATTGGTGCCGGCCCTGGCGCCCGTTTTCGCGTCAGCCAGGGCCGCCGTTTTCGCCGCCTTGGCATCGGTCATGCACGTGGTTTTATCGGCCCCCGTGCGGTCGCCGCACTTGGCCTTGGCCAGGTCATACTCGGCATTGGCGACATCCTTGCGGGCCTTGCCCAGTTCGCGCGGCGTGTTGCGGTATTGCGCCACGGCGTCCGAATCGGCCTTGGCGCGCGCCACCTTGGCTTCCTCCACGCAGACTTTTTTCGCGTTGCCGCTGTGGGCGTCGCAGGCGGCCTTGGCCTGCTTGTAGTCGGCCGATGCCTTGTCCGTCAAACTCTTGTACGAGGCATCCTGCGCATACGCGGGCGTGGCGGCAAGCAGGGCGCTGGCACTGGCGGCCAGCATGAGTGCGATCATTTTGTTCATGATGGTTCCTCTCTGGTTAATTGATGCCCAGATTAGACCCCTGCCGCGCGCAAAGCTCCGTGCGACAGCACACGCTGACAGTCCATTCGCATAAAAATCATCGCTTATTTGTCGCCGCTCAAGCCCTTCCGCCACAATACTTGCGCCTGTTCAAATGGTGAAACGGACTCATCAAATGCACCCGCGCCAGCGGCCAGCGCCAGCCAGGCTTGCGTGGCGTGCGAACCGCCTGCGCCATCGCCGGCCGCGCGCACGCCGCGCATCCAGGCCAGCACATCCTGATACTGCCCGGGGTGGCGTCCATGCATCCACGCCAGGGCCACCAGATCCGCATAGCCCTCTTCGCGGCGCGTCTCGCGCAGTTCCTGCGCCAACGGTGTCAACTTGCTCCGCTGCATGCTGCGCGGTTCGACAAAGCCGCGCGGCAAGGCATGCCAGTCGCCCTGCGCATAGCGCCGGCAATGGCCGATCTCATGCGCCGTCATCGCTTCCATCATCAGGCCGTGGCGCGCAGCCGGCACGCCTTGCAGGACACTGTCCGCCTGCGCATTGCCGCGCAAGGACAGCACCAGCTTGCACCGCCCTGCCGCGTAGCCCAGCGCCAGCGGCACGGCGCCGGGGGCATCCTGCGGCTGCACGATGATATCGATGGGCAAGCCTTGCGCACGCGCAAACGCGATCACGGTTTGGCCCGCCTGCAGCCAGCGGGTTTCCAGGTCGGTGAGCTTGGCGGCAGCCACGGCGGACACAGGAGACAAAACGATGAGCAAGCTCATCAGCAAGAGCGGATTGGGCATGGGATCGGCGGGAAAAAGAGGATATACCGCTGCAGAGTAAGCGGTGAAAATATTTCCACAAGGAAAAACTGGCAACTTTTCATAAATAAAGACGAAAAAAAACGGCTCTGTCACCGGTAAATAGGGGAACTGCCGGAATCTTTCCTGGACTGTGTTGTCTGACTCTGCATAGTCACCATCCAGGGAGCAGCTCATGCAGGCAGCCGAATGGATCAGCTTTATCGCGCAGTTTGCGCGATTGAACCGGCGCCAGCGGCAAGCAGGAATGCTCCTGCTGCGTGGCGACGCGCCACCCGACACGACTATCGCGCTGCTGGAAAGTGTGGCGCAGCCGCGCTTGGCCTGTCCCGCCTGCCACTCGTCTCGCCTGCACCGGCATGGCCATGCGCACAGCCTGCAACGCTACCGCTGCGTGCCTTGCGGGCGCACATTCAATGCCTTGACGGGCACGCCGCTGGCCCGCTTGCGCCACAAGGCGCTGTGGCTCGATTATGCCGATTGCCTGCTGGAGTCCAGATCGGTGCGCCAGGCCGCTCAGCAGCTGGGGTTGCACCGCAACACCACTTTTCGCTGGCGCCACCGCTTTCTCAGCGTAGCCAGGACGGACCGGCCGCACGGTCTGCATGGCATTGCCGAGGCCGATGAGCTGTATGTACTGGAATCGGAAAAGGGATCCAGGCAGATGACGCGTCCGGCCCGCCGCCGAGGCGGACGTGCCCGCCAACGCGGCATTTCCAATGAACAGGTCTGTATCCTGGTGGCGCGCGACCGCACAGGCCAGACCCTCGATTTCGTCACGGGCAAAGGGGCGTTGACGAAGGCGCAGCTGCACCGTTATTTGTTGCCCGTCATCGACAAGGATGTTCTGCTGGTAACGGATGGCCATGCCGCCTACCGGGCGTTTGCCAGGGAGGCGGGCATCAGCCACCAGGCCGTCAACTTGCGCGCCGGCATCCGTGTGCAGGGTGCCGCCCACGTACAGAACGTCAATGCGTATCACAGCCGCTTGCGGCAATGGCTGGGTCCCTTTCACGGCGTGGCGACGCGCTACCTGCCGAACTACCTGGGATGGCGCTGGGTACTCGACGCCAGGCGCATCCGTTCACCAGAAACGTTATTGAAAGCAACGCTGGGAGCATTCCCACATCTGACGGTGACATAGCCAAAAAAACCGGCGCAGAGGCACCGGCTTTTCACACTGATAATACTCAAGGTCAGCTTATTTCTTCGCCGCCTTGTCCAGCGCGCGGGCCGTGACGAATTCCGGGCGGATATCGTTGGGCACGGCCTTCATCTTGTCGAGCGCCACCTGCACTTCGGGGCGGATCACCACGTACTTGGTCATCAGGTCTTTCGCGCGCGCATAGTCGCCCGTCGCCTCGATGGTCAGGAATTCACGGTCCAGGTCGATCACGGCCTGTTTGATCTTGCCAAAAAAATCGACGCCGAAACTTGCCGTCGCCCAGGGACACAAAGCCGCCCTTGTCGAGGATGTAATTCATCTGAATGGCCATGCCGCGCGCATGCGAATCCGTCAAGCCGAAATGCAGGGTGCGGAAACCGGAGGCAAGGAAAGTGTTGTACAGCTTGCGCTCGGCCGCCTCGCCCTGGCCCAGGGTGTCGTTCAGTTGCCCCTTGTCCATCATGTAGCGCAGCGCGAACAATCCCGTGATGTCGGCCTTGGCTTCCTCGATGGTCGAATAGGCTTCCTTCAAGTCCTGGCGCGGTGTCGATGGCTTGCCGTCGACCACGGTCGCATGCGGACCCAGGCCGTGCATGATTTCATGCGCGAGGATGTGCGTGAAGAAGGAATTGAAATCCACGTCCTGCTGCGCTTCGGGCGTCAGCACCAGTTTCGAGATCGGCGTCAGGGTGGCCTTGAACTTGGCCTCCTGCACATTCTTCAACATCACGCGCTTGGAGCCGCGCGCGCTGATGATGCGCTCGTCGTTCGGCAAGTTGTAGGCGGCCGTCTGCACTGCCATGTTGCCGTCGCCGGCGCCATATACCTGGTTGACCACCACCATCGGCGCCAGCGCGCCCACTTTCGGGTTGCGGTACCGGGCGTCGAGCGGCAGGTTGTCTTCCAGCTCCTGCATGTGCCTGGCGAAGAAATTGAGCTTTTGCGTTTCCGCCTGGTCGCGGATGTTCACGTAAGCTTCGAACGCGGCCTTGTAGCCGAACAGCTCGTCGTTATACGTCTCGTACGGGCCGATGGTGATGTCGACGGGCGAATCGAGGTCCATCCAGGCGAAGTCGGACGGCAGATAGTCGTTGTCGAGGAAAGCCTTGGCGCGCAAGGTCAGGAATTTCTTCAGGGATGCATTGTCCGTGGCGGCCGCCGCCTCGTCGAGCAGCTTGGCCAATTGCTTCAGTTCCACCTTGTATTCATCCGAATATTTTACTGTGTGGTATTTGCCGTCCTTGCCCGCGCGAATCGTCGTGAAGAACCATTGCGCCTGCTGCTTGTCGTCCGCCGGCAAGCCGTTCATCCACGTTTCCAGGCTGGCCTTGGTGGCGCCCTGCGGATAGAAATTGCCCGCTTCCGGCTTGTGCGCGGGAATGGCGATGCCGGCATAGCTGGCGGGCATGAACGAGGCATGGGCGTCGAGCACCGACCATGGTCCCTTGTTGATCCAGAAATAGTTCAAACGGGCCTGGCCCAGGGCCGACTTGTCTTTCTTCAGGGCTGCCCACAGCGCTTCATTGCCGGACCAGCGCTGGCGCAACTGCAGCACGTCGACCAGCTTGGCCGCTTCGACCAGCTTGGCGATGGCCTGGCGGTCGCCCGCGGACAGGTGCGCGACATCGGCCGTCAGCGCGACGGGCGCATAGCGCGCGCTCATGGCCGTCAGTTGCGCGGCGGTGGCCGGGGTTGCGGGTGCGGCCGCTTGCGTTGCGGCGCAGGCGCTGCCGACGGCGGCGGCCATCAGCAGGGGAATCAGGATGTTTTTCATGGGGCCTCGGTGTGTGGTTCACAGCAAGCAAGCGCCCCGCACCATCACGGCGCGGCCGCTTCCTTGTTCAGCCTGCGATTGTCCCACCTGCCCCATGGCATGGCAAGCGGCTTACCAGACCTTGTACACCTGCCCCGTCTGCGCCCCTTCCACGCTGCGGCTGTAAGCGAGCGCCACGCGGCTGGCGGCGACCGGTTCGAAGCCGTAGAAGAAGGGGCCATACGCTTCCAGCGATTCGGCCAGCACCGTGGGGCTGACGACATTGATGCGCACGCCGCGCTGCAGCTCGATGGCGGCGCCCCTTACAAAACCTTCCACGGCCGCGTTGGTCATGGTGGCGGCCGTGCCGAAGCGGATCGGCTGCTCGGCCACGATGCCGCTCGTGAGGGTGATCGAGCCGCCGTCGTTCAGGTATTCCTGCGCCACCAGCGCCACGTTGACCTGGCCCATCAGCTTGCTGTCCAGGCCCAGCTGGAACTGCTCGGGCGTGAATTCGGCCAGGGGGCCGAAATGCAGCTTGCCGGCCGTGACGACGACGGCATCGACCTTGCCGATGCGCTTGAACAGGGCGCGCACTTGCGCGATGTCGCCCATGTCGGCCTGGTGCGTGCCGCTGCGGCTGCCCACTTCGATGATTTCATGGCGTTGCGCCAGTTGGGCGGCGACGGCCGTGCCGATGGTGCCGCTGGCGCCGATGATGACGATTTTCATGCTGCTTCCTTGTGTGGGTTGAACGATGGAGCCAGTATGCGCCGCTTACAAAAAGGAATAAATACGCTAGAATTTACAAGATTACCAACCCAAAGTTTGCAATCAAGGCGCCATGGATAAATTGCGCAGCATGGAGATTTTTGTCGCCGTCGTCGATGCGGGCAGTTTCACGGCCGCCGCCGAGGCGTTCCGGATCTCGCCCGTGATGGTGGGCAAGCACATCAAATACCTGGAAGAGCGGCTGGGCACGCGGCTGCTGGCGCGCACCACGCGGCGGCAAAGCCTGACGGAAATCGGCCAGCAGTATGTGGAGCAGTGCCGCCAGATTTTGGCCAGCATCCATGCGGCCGAACGGGGCGCGGAAGCCATGCGCACGGCGCCGCGCGGCAAGCTGAAGATCACGGCGCCCGTGTCCTTCGGCAGCGAGTGCATCGCGCCGCTGCTGGCCGACTACCTCGATGCGTATCCGGAAGTGAGCCTGGAATTGAACCTGAACGACAGGACGGTGGACCTGGTGGAAGAAGGATTCGATGCGGCCATCCGCATCGGCAAGCTGGAAGATTCCGCCATGGTGGCGCGCGCGCTGCGGCCGTATGCGATGGTGATCTGCGCCGCGCCCGCCTACCTGGCCAGACACGGCACACCGCGCACGCCGGCCGATCTGGCGCGCCACGAATGCCTGGACTTCATGCAATGGACGCGCCATGTGCGCTGGCGCCTGGCCAGGAGCGGCGACGACGACGGCAGCCCCGTGCGCGAGAGCCGCTTCCGCTCGAACAATGGGCAGGCGCTGCGCGTAGCGGCCCTGCACGGCTTCGGCATCGTCATGCAGGCGGAAATCCTGATGGCCGGCGATATCGCCGCCGGCAGGCTGGTGCCGCTGCTGGCCGACTACGTGCCGGCGCCGCGCCCCATGCACCTCGTGTATGCGCGCGACCGCCAGCCCACGCCGAAACTGACGACCTTCATCGATTTTCTGCTGGAACGCTACGGGCCGGCGGCGACACCGCCGCCGGCCACGCTCACGTAACTAGTTGAATTGACTTACCATTTTTTGCTCATGGTTGACATTGCGACACCTGAGAAAACCGTAGCGAGCGGCAGTGATTTGTGGCCGAGAAGCGCAACCGTACTTTAGTACGGTGAGCATCGCCGGCCGCAAAGCGCGACGCGCAGTAGGTTTTATCTGGTGTCCTTCAATGCTGCCAGCCGGCACCTAAAGAGCGGGCCACGGCGACGGTCGCCAGCAGGCGCTGGGTCTTGATCTGCGCGGCGGCGCGGTCCGCGGCCAGCGAACTGCGCTGCGCGTCCGTCACGTCCAGGTAGGTCGAGATGCCGCGCTCGTAGCGCGTGCGCGCCACCAGGTAGGCGCGCGCCGCCGCTGCCTGCGACAGGGCCTGGGCGTCGCCCTGCAACTGGCGCTGCTCCACGTCGGACAGCGCATCTTCCACTTCGCGCAAGGCCGTCAGCAGCTTGGTTTCATGGTTCGCCACGGCTTCCGCATAGCGCGCCTTGCTCAAGTCCAGGTTGGCCTGGTTGCGGCCACCGTCGAAGATCGGCAGGGACAGGGCCAGCGGGCCAAAGCTGAACTGGCGCGAACCGCCCTGCGCCAGGTCGCGCAGCTTTTCGGACGCATAGCCGAAATTGCCCGTCAATTGCAGCGTCGGATAAAACGCGCCTTCGGCCACGCCTACTTGCGCATTCGCCGCGCGCAGGCCCGCCACGCTGGAAACCAGGTCAGGACGGTGCGCCAGCAGGCTGGCAGGCAGGCCGACAGGGATACCTGGCGGCAGCGGCAAGATGGATGGATCGGCGGCGACCGGCAATTGCAGCGCCGACGGCGGCTTGCCCGTCAGGGTGGCCAGGCTGTTTTCCAGCTGGTTGCGCTGGCGCTTGACTTCATGCAGGTCGGCCTGCGCGTTCGACAGTTCGACTTTCGCGCGCGCCAGGTCCAGCTCATTCGTCAGGCCCGCGTTGAAGCGCGCCTCGACCAGCTGCGCCGATTCGCGGCGCGTATCGAGCGCACCATTCAGGATCGCCATTTCCGCATCGAGGCCGCGCAGCTGCCAGTAGTTGCTGGCCACTTGCGCCGACAGCATCAGCAGCACGCCGTCGCGGTCGGCCTGCGCCGCCAGCGCCTGCGAATCGGCCGCTTCGACCATGCGCTTGACACGCCCCAGCAAGTCGACCTCGTACGACAGCGTGCCACCCACGGAAAAATTGTTGCCGCTGATGGAGCGGTTGCCCAGGGCCAGGCCCTGCGAGGTGTTGGCCGAGGTGCGCGAGTTCGAGATGCCCGTGCTGACGTTCACGCTGGGCCCCTGGTTCGCACGCGCCGTGCCGCTTTGCGCCAGCGCCTGCAGCAATCGCTCGCCAGCCGCTTTCACGCTCGGGTTGTCGCGCAGCGCGGCTTGTTCCAGCCGGTTCAGGGTGTCGTCGCCGAACACGTTCCACCATTCGGCCGGCAATTGCGCGGCGTCCGCGCTACCCGCGCCATGGCGGAACGTGGCCGTGTCGATGCCGGCCAGATTGGCGGGCGCCTTGAAATCCTGGCCCACGGTGCCGCAGGCGGCAAGCAGCACGGCCAGCGAGGCGGCTGCGGCGATTTTGGTCATAACTGTGTTCATGATGTGTACCTTCTTGTTCTTGAGGTGTTTGCGTACGCGGTCAATGACCGCCGCCACCGCCACCGGGGGCTTTGAGTTTGTCGGCCAGCCACAGGGGCACGATGCAGGCCAGCAGGATGGCGCCGATCAGGAAGAAGCCGTCGTTATAGGCCATCACATACGCTTCGCGGCGCACGATGCCATCGATCGCCTGCAAGGCCTGGTTGCCGGCCGTGACGGCGTCATAGCCCTTGGCCATGAACGAGGACGTCAACTGGTCGATGCGCAGCTGCGTGGCACTGGAATAGGCATTGATCGCTTCACCCAGGCGCTGCGAATGGAAGTGCTCGCGGGTGCTCAGGGCCGTGGCCAGCAGGGCGATGCCGATCGAGCCGCCGAGGTTGCGCGTCATGTTGAACAGGCTCGAAGCGGATGCCATGTCCTTCGGCGCGATCCCCTTCATGGCGAAGTTCGACAGGGTCAGCATGACGAAGGGCTGGCCCAGCGCGCGCACCACCTGCGACCACAGCAGCTGGTCGTAGCCGGTGGAAGCGTCCATGTAGGCATTCATCATGCACGAGCCGCCAAACAGCAGCAGGCCGATCGAACACAGGATGCGGTTATCCACCGTCGATGACAGCTTGGCGACGAAGGGCATGATGAACAGCTGCGGCAAGCCCACCCACATGATGACTTCACCGATCTGCATCGGCGAGTAGCCGGCGATCTGGCCCAGGAACAGCGGCAGCAAAAAGGCCGAGCCATACAGGCCCATGCCCGTCACGGCCGACAGCACGGTGGCGACCAGGAAATTGCGCTGGCCGTACAGGGCCAGGTTGACGAACGGTTCGGCGCGCGTGGCGCTGGTGACGACCCAGCCCAGGATACCCGTCAGGGCCAGCGCGGCAAAGGCGATGATGAAACCCGAGTCGAACCAGTCCTTCGAATTGCCCTCTTCCAGGAAGATGGTCAGGCAACCGAGGCCCAGGGCCATGAAGAAGATGCCCAGCCAGTCGGCCTTCCAGAACAGCTTCAGTTGCAGCGGCTCCTTGTCCAGGCCATAGATCATGCCGACGATCAGCAGCACGCCGGGCACCCAGTTGATGTAGAAGATCGATGGCCAGCCATACAGCTCGGAGAGGTATCCGCCCAGGGTCGGTCCCATGGCCGGCGCCAGGGTCGCCGTCAAGCCAAAGATGGCCATGCCGACGGCGCGCTTCGATGGCGGCAGCTTGAGCATCACCAGGGTGAACGCCATCGGAATCAGGGCGCCACCGGTGAACCCCTGCAGCATGCGGAAGACGATCATGCTTTCCAGGTTCCAGGCCGCCCCGCACAGGGTGGAGAACAGCAGGAAGAAAGCGGTGGTGCCGATCATGTAGGTACGCAGTCCGAACACGCGCGCCAGCAGCGCGGTGAGGGGAATGACGATGATTTCCGCCACCAGGTAGGCCGTGGAAATCCACGAGCCCTCTTCCTGGGTGGCCGACAGCGAGCCAAGGATATCCTTGAGCGAGGAGTTGGTGATCTGGATGTCGAGCACCGCCATAAAGGCGCCCAGCATGCCGGCGGCGACCGCCAGCCAGGTGCGCCCGGAGACTTTTTCGTCGATCACGGGAAACGCTGGCGGCTTCGCCAGCGTGGTGGAGGGGCTGCTCATGGAAGCTTAGCGGGTGGCAGTCTGGGCAGCGGGAGCGGCGGCGTGGCGCGCAGCCGGCTGCGTTTCAGGCTGATTCACTTCCACTTCGGCGATCACCGACATGCCCGGCACCAGGCGGCCATTCATGGCCTTGATGTCTTCCGGCTGGAAGACGATTTTCACGGGCACGCGCTGGACGATCTTGGTGAAATTGCCGGTGGCGTTATCGGCCGGCAGCAGGGCGAATTGCGCGCCCGAGGCAGGCGCGAAGCTGTCCACGGTACCCACCAGTTTCTTGCCCGGCATGGCGTCGATGGTCACGTGCACGCTCTGGCCTCGGTGCAGGTCGGCCAGCTGCGTTTCCTTGAAGTTGGCGGTGACCCAGACGTTGTCCTGCACGATGGCCGTCAGTTGCTGCCCCGGCTGCACGCGCATGCCCGTTTCCACGTTGCGCTTGCCGATGCGGCCGGCGACGGGGGCCAGGATGCGGTTGTATTGCAGCTGTTGTTCCGCGTCCTTCAATTGCACGCGCAGCACGGCCACTTGTGCCTTGGCCACGTCGCGCGCAGCTTGCGCCGCGCCAATCTGCGCCTTGGCGGCCGAAGCGCTGTCGCGGCGGGCGGCCAGGTCGGCCACGGCGCTCGAGCGGGCCGCGTTGGCCGCGTCGAGTTCCGCTTTCGATACGGCTTTCATCTGGCTTGTGTACAGCTGGCCATAACGGTCCGCATCCTGTTTTGCGCGCAGCAATTGCGCATCCGCTTGCGCCACTTGCGCCTGGGCGCCGCTGGCTTGCGCCTGCACTTGCGCGATCTGCGCATCGGCCTGCAGCACTTGCTGCTCGGCGCTGGCGATCTGCGCGGCGATCTGCTCGGTTTTCACGCGCTGGTCGAACGGGTCGAGTTCGGCGATCACGTCGCCCTCTTTCACCATTTGATTGTCGTCGATGAAGACCTTGGTGACGACGCCGGAAATGCGCGCCGAGACGGGATGCACGTGGCCGGCCACGTAGGCGTTTTCCGTTTCCACGAAATAGTGGCTGCGGTACCACATGCGGGCGCCAGCGCCCAGGGCGACCAGGACGATCAGGCCGGCGATGATTTTCACGCGGTTGTTAGGTGGTGCGGAGCTGGCGGAAGCGGCGGGCGCGGAAGGTGCGGCAGGGGCCGCGGGGGGGACGGCACTCAGCACCTTGTGCTCTGCCTGGCCTGGCTGGTTGGACATACTTGCTCCGGAAATGAAATGATGTATGTTCATTATTGGGCAAAGAAAAGCCAAAGTCAAGAAATGAAACGATTGCATTTCATTTTAATTTGCACTACAGTGTGAGCCATCACTTACCTTCCACCTTATAAAGAGACCCAGACCATGTCCGATCCCGGCCTCAGCGATACCTTGCCTACCGATAAAGAATCCGACGACGCCCAGGAGCTTTCCTGCTGCGGCAAGCCAGCCGGCCGGCCGCGCGCGGCCGACATGGAAGCGCGCATGGACAACCTGCTGCACACGGCAGGCTGCCTGTTTCTGGAAAAGGGGTATGGGAAGGTCAGCCTGGAAATGATCGCCCGCGAAGCCCATGTGGCCGTGCGCACGATTTATGTGAAGTTTGGCGGCAAGTCCGGCTTGTTCAATGCCGTGGTGGAATTGCGCCGCGCCGCCTACTTCTCGACCATGCCGGCGCTGGAAACGGATATGCGGCCCCTGCCCACCATCCTGGGCGAGTTCGGCCTGCTGTTCGTGCAACTCGTCACCATGCCGGCGGCGATCCGCCTCAATCGCATGGTGGTGGCGGAAGCGGCCACGCACCCGGAACTGGCGGAAACGTTTTACAAGGTGGGGCCGGGACAGACGCGCGAGATGCTGACCAGGTTTTTCAGCCGCCCCGACATCGCGCCCCTGTTTCGCGCGGAGCTGACGGCGGCCATGCTGTCGCTGCACCTGCTCAATTGCCTGCTGGGCGACCAGATGTCGCGCCTGCTATTTCCGCCACAGGCACAACCGGATGTGGCGCAATTGCGCGCCAAGGTGGCGGTCAGTCTCGACCTGTTCCTGCGTGGCACCCTGCGCCAGCCGCTGGCGGACTGACGCGGGATGGCTGGCGGGGGAATTCAGCCAGGGCGGCTGCAATCTTCCGGCAGCGCCGCTTCGGCGCGTGCATCGCTCAAGCCCAGCGCCCGCAGGAAAGGCTGGGCCGCCGACGCGCCATCAAGACTGAGTGAAGACTCACTTCCATCGTAGCGATCCGGGCCATAGCGCATCAGGTCGAACGAGGTTTCAAAGCGCTGCGCCAGGAAATACGTGCGGAAGTAATCGAAGGAAAACGCCACCTGGCCATCGGCCCGCAACAGCAAGCCATGCGCATACAGCGGCGCCAACCAATCCCCGGCCGCCATGCTCCAGCCCTTCACGCCACAATAGTCGCTGGCAAAACGCTCCAGTTCCGCCTCGCTGAGGAAGACGGTCTTGGCTTCGAACATCACGAACGCCAGTTCGATCAGGAATTCGCGCGCATCGGCAGCCACGCCGGCGTCCACGCGCTGCTGCACGCCCGCCTTGCCCAGCAAGCCATCGAGATAAGCGCGCTCGCCTGCCAGCTGCGGCAGCAAGGTAGCAAACACATACTCGGCATCCATCTGCCCCGTTTCCTGGCCATTCGGCGTGTACAGCACCGACAGGGCGAAGTTCTTGCTCACGTCATCGAACTCGCGCAGGGATACCGTCCACTGCGTGCCAGCCGCGCCGCCATCGGCCGCGCCCGTGCCAAACTCGAGCAAGGCAAACGCCGCCATCTGGCCCTGCGCACTGTACAGGCTACCGGGATTGCTCTTGAACAGGATGCCCAGCGACTTCATCAGCGAACTGGCATCGCCCGTATGCTGGTGGCCATGGAACACGGCGTGGATATTCTTGTAGTACGCGCGCTGCTCGGCGCTGGCGTGCTCGTCGGCGGAGAAAAAGCTGAAGCCAGCATTGCCCAGCGCCGCAGCCGCGACACCCTGCACGCGGCTACCCGGCACCAGATAGAAACGCGCGCCGGGCAAGCTGGCCGCCTGCAGCAAGGGGCGCAGGAAGTATTCGTAGACATACACGGGCGTCGTATCGGCACAGGCGCCCAGCGCCACCAGCTGGCCCGTGAAGAAAATCGCATCGATCTTCTTGCCTGCCGCCAGGATAGCAGCCACATCCTGGTACAAGGCATGCAGCATCACGGCTTGCTCTTGCTCATCGGCCCGGCGCAAACGGACATCGGCAATATGAAGGGCGGTAAATTTTTTCATCGTTGCAAAACTCTCTCAGTACAGCGGAATTTGACCGTATCCCACGCTGGCAACATTCCTGGAAAAATCACACGCTTCCGTTGAAGCAAAAGCAAAACATGGTTACAGACCTCCATTCTGCCACTTTTTCCACACGGCAATACTCACCAATTTTCACAAGACACCGCTGCGCCACGTTTTACTATGCTGCAGGTCAAGGGAAATAAAAAAACCGGGAACATGTCCCGGTTTTTTATACTGAAAGTTAACTCTTTATCAGCGCTTGCGCGGCGGCGGCAAGTCCGTGCACACGCCTTCGTACACTTCCGCAGCCATCCCGATCGACTCGCCCAGGGTTGGATGCGGGTGGATGGTCTTGCCGATGTCGGTGCCGTCGCAACCCATTTCGATGGCCAGCGCGATTTCACCGATCATGTCGCCCGCATGCGTGCCGACGATGGTGCCGCCGATGATGCGGTGCGTTTCCGCGTCGAACAGCAGCTTGGTGAAGCCTTCGGCACGGCCATTGGCCACGGCGCGGCCGGAAGCGGCCCAAGGGAAGTGGCCCTTCTCGACCTTGATGCCCTTGGCTTTCGCTTCGTCTTCCGTGATGCCGGCCCATGCCACTTCCGGATCCGTGTAGGCGACCGACGGGATCACCTTGACGTCGAAGTGCGACTTCTGGCCGGCAGCGGCTTCCGCTGCCACGTGGCCTTCATGCACGGCCTTGTGCGCCAGCATCGGCTGGCCCACCAGGTCGCCGATGGCGAAGATGTTCGGCACGTTGGTGCGCATCTGGCTGTCGACGTTGATGAAACCGCGGTCTGTCACCTGCACGCCGGCCTTGTCGGCGGCAATCTTCTTGCCGTTCGGGCTGCGGCCCACGGCGACGAGCACCAGGTCGTAGACTTGCGGCGCCGGTGCCGTGGCACCCGCTTCGGCTGCTTCGAACGTGACCTTGATGCCTTCCGGCAGCGCCTCGACAGCCACCGTCTTGGTCTTGGTCATGATGTTGTCGAAGCGCTTCTCATTGAACTTCTGCCACACCTTGACGGCGTCGCGGTCCGCGCCCTGCATCAGGCCATCCATCATCTCAACCACGTCGATGCGCGCGCCGAAGGTGGAATACACCGTCGCCATTTCCAGGCCGATGATGCCGCCGCCGATGACCAGCATGCGTTTCGGGATCTGGCGCAATTCCAGCGCGCCCGTCGAATCGACGATGCGCGGGTCTTCCGGCACGAATGGCAGTTTCACCACGGACGAACCGGCCGCGATGATGGCTTGCTTGAACTGCACGACTTTTTTCGAGCCGTCGCCTGCCGTCACTTCGATATGGTTCGCGGAGAGGAACTGGCCCACGCCCGTGACAACTTGCGTCTTGCGCGCCTTGGCCATGCCGGCCAGGCCGCCCGTCATGTTCTTGATCACGCCTTCCTTGTAAGCGCGGACCTGGTCGATGTCGATGGTCGGCTTGGCAAACGTCACGCCCGTGTTGGACATGTGCGCCGTTTCATCGATGACGGAAGCGACGTGCAGCAGCGCCTTGGACGGGATGCAGCCGACGTTCAGGCACACGCCGCCCAGAGTGGCGTAGCGCTCGACGATGACGGTGCTCATGCCCAGGTCGGCCGCGCGGAACGCCGCCGAGTAGCCGCCAGGACCGCCGCCCAATACCATCATGTCGACATCGATGTCGACCTGGCCGCTGTAATTGCCGGCCGGGATGGCGGCAACGGCTGCCGGTGCTGCCGCCGGGGCAGCCGCCGGAGCTGCTGCCGCAGGTGCAGGAGCCGCCGCAGGAGCGGCAGCAGCCGCACCTTCAGCTGCTTCCACCACCAGCAGCGCGCTGCCTTCGGCGATCTTGTCGCCGACCTTGACCTTGACTTCCTTGACGACGCCCGCGTGGGTCGATGGAATCTCCATGCTGGCCTTGTCAGATTCGACCGTGATCAGGGACTGGTCCACCTTGATGGTGTCGCCGACCTTGACCATCAGTTCGATGACTTCGACTTCCTTGAAATCGCCGATATTCGGTACTTTTACCTCTACTGTGCTCATCAATCGCTCCTTACAGCAGAATTTTGCGCATGTCGGCCAGGACTTCGCCGAGGTACACGGAGAATCGCGCGCCCATCGCGCCATCGACCACGCGGTGGTCGTAGGACAGCGAGGTGCCCATCATCAGGCGTGGCTGGAAGGCCTTGCCATCCCATACCGGCTTGATCGAGGCTTTCGACAGGCCCAGGATCGCCACTTCCGGCGCATTGACGATAGGCGTGAAGTGCGTGCCGCCGATGCCGCCCAGGGACGAAATCGTGAAGCTGGCGCCCTGCATGTCGGCCGGTTTCAGCTTGCCTTCGCGCGCCTGCAGCGACAGTTCCGTCATTTCGCGGGCGATCTGCGAAACCGACTTCTGGTCCGCGCCCTTGATCACCGGTACCACCAGGCCATTCGGCGTGTCGGCCGCGAAGCCGATGTTGTAGTACTGCTTGAGGATCAGGTTTTCGCCCTTGGCGTCGAGCGAAGCGTTAAACGCGGGGAATTTCTTCAGCGCGGCGACGGACGCCTTGATAACGAAGGCCAGCATGGTCAGCTTGGCCGCATCCTTGTTCTTCGCATTGGCCGCGTTGGTGTCGACGCGGAACGCTTCCAGGTCCGTCACGTCCGCTTCGTCGAACTGCGTGACGTGCGGGATCATGACCCAGTTGCGGTGCAGGTTCGGACCCGAGATTTTCTTGATGCGCGACAGCGGCAGCAATTCGGTCGTGCCGAACTTGCTGAAGTCCAGCGACGGCCATGGCAGCAGGTCCAGACCCACGCCCGAACCGCCTTTGGCAGCGGCCGGCGCATTTGGCGCGGCGACGGCGCCCGACATCACGCCCTTGACGAAGTTCTGCACGTCTTCCTGGGTGATGCGGCCTTTCGGACCGGAACCGCCCACGCGGGCCAGGTCCACGCCCAGTTCGCGCGCGAACTTGCGGATCGATGGCGACGCGTGCGCCAGCTTGCCATTTGCGGCAGGCGCGGCGGCGGGAGCTGGTGCGGCAGCAGGTGCTGCGGCAGCCACCGGCGCCGAAGCGACGGCGGCCGCTGGTGCGGCGGCAGCTTGCGCGGCAGGTGCAGCAGCGGCAGGAGCAGCGACGCCCGTCGTTTCCACGACCAGTACCAGCGAACCCTTGGCAACCTTGTCGCCGACCTTGACTTTCAATTCCTTGACGATACCGGCATGGCTCGATGGAATTTCCATGCTGGCCTTGTCCGATTCGACCGTCAGCAGCGACTGGTCGACCTTGATGCTGTCGCCGACCTTGACCATCAGTTCGATGACTTCGACTTCCTTGAAGTCGCCGATATCGGGCACGGTCACTTCCACCAGCGCAGGCGCGCCGGAAGCGGCAGGTGCTGGCGCTTCCGCAGGAGCGGCGGCTGGTGCAGCTTCAGCAGCCGGTGCCGGAGCGGCAGCAGCAGGCGCTGGCGCTGGCGCCGAGGCGTCGTCCGCCACTTCCAGCAGCAGGACCAGCGAACCTTCGGCGATCTTGTCGCCCACGTTGACTTTCAATTCCTTGACGACACCGGCGTGGCTCGATGGAATTTCCATGCTGGCCTTGTCCGATTCGACCGTGATCAGGGACTGGTCAACCTTGACCGTATCGCCTGGCTTGACCATCAGTTCAATGATCTCGACTTCCTTGAAATCGCCGATATCCGGGACTTTGACTTCCACAATGCTCATAGCTTGCTCCGTTATTTTATTTGTCAGATGGACCCGCACACACGCCAGGGCGGCACTTTCGCACCGCCCTGGCATCATCGGGTCCGCACAACGATTACTGGGTCACCGGATTCGGTTTGTTCGCGTCGATGCCGTACTTGGCGATCGCCTGCTCCACCACCGACACGTCGATCTTGCCTTCGTCAGCCAGCGATTTGAGCGCGGCCACGGTGACATAATAACGGTTCACTTCGAAGAACTCGCGCAGCTTGGCGCGGCTGTCCGAGCGGCCAAAGCCATCGGTGCCCAGCACTTTATAAGTGCGGCCCTTCGGCATGAAGGCGCGGATCTGTTCTGCAAACGCGCGCATGTAGTCGGTCGTGGCGACGATCGGGCCGTCCGTGTCCTGCATCAGCGACGTCACGTACGGCACGCGCTGCTCTTTCGACGGGTTGACCATGTTCCAGCGTTCCGCATCCTGGCCATCGCGGGCCACCAGGGTCAGCGACGGTGCCGACCACACGTCCGCAGCCACGCCCCAGTCGTTTTGCAACAGCTCGGCGGCGAAGATCGATTCGCGCAGGATGGTGCCGCAACCGATCAGCTGTACGCGCAGCTTGGCGTCAGCCTGGCCTTCCTGCAGCTTGTACATGCCTTTCAGGATGCCTTCTTCCTGGCCTGGCTTGATGCCTGGCTGGGCGTAGTTCTCGTTCATGATCGTGATGTAGTAGAACACATCTTCCTGGTTGGCGATCATGCGGCGCAGGCCGTCCTGGATGATGACGGCGACTTCATGGCTGAAGGTCGGATCGTACGGCATGCAGGTCGGGATGGTCGCGGCGAAGATATGGCTGTGGCCATCTTCATGCTGCAAGCCTTCGCCGTTCAGGGTCGTACGGCCAGCCGTGCCGCCCATCAGGAAGCCGCGGGCGCGCATGTCGGCCGAAGCCCATACCTGGTCGCCGATGCGCTGGAAGCCGAACATCGAGTAGAAGGTGTAGAACGGGATCATGATGCGGTCGTTGGTCGAGTACGACGTCGCCGCGGCGATCCACGAGCTCATGCCGCCCGCTTCGTTGATGCCTTCTTGCAGGATCTGGCCAGCCTTGTCTTCGCGGTAGTACATGACCTGGTCTTTGTCGACTGGCTCGTACAACTGGCCTTTCGGGTTGTAGATGCCGATCTGGCGGAACAGGCCTTCCATGCCGAAGGTACGCGATTCATCGACCAGGATAGGCACCACGCGCTGGCCCAGGTTCGGGTCTTTCAGCAGGGTCGAAATGACGCGCACGAACGCTTGCGTGGTCGAGATTTCACGACCTTCCGGCGTCGCTTCCAGCACGTTCTTGAAGGCGTCCAGGCCAGGCACCGGCAGGGTTTCTTCCGACTTCTGGCGGCGCTGCGGCAGGTAGCCACCGAGGGCCTTGCGGCGCTCGTGCAGGTAGACCATTTCCGGCGCGTCGTCGGCCGGCTTGAAGAACGGGATGTCGGCCAGCTTGTCGTCAGGGATCGGCAGCGAGAAGCGGTCGCGCATTTCGCGGATGGCTTCGTCGTCCAGTTTTTTCGTCTGATGCGCCGTGTTGCGCGCTTCGCCGGACTTGCCCATGCCGTAGCCCTTGATGGTTTTCACCAGCAGGACGGTTGGCTGGCCCTTGTGTTCCTGGGCGATCTTGAATGCCGCGTAGATCTTGTGCGGATCGTGACCGCCACGGGTCAGGCGCCAGATGTCGTCGTCCGTCATGTTGGCAACCATTTCCAGCAGCTTCGGATGCTTGCCGAAGAAGTGCTTGCGCACGTAGGCGCCATCTTTCGCCTTGTAGTTCTGGTATTCGCCGTCGACGGTTTCCATCATCACGCGCTGCAGGATGCCTTCCTTGTCCTGTGCCAGCAGGGCGTCCCAGCCCGGGCCCCAGATGACCTTGACGACGTTCCAGCCGGCGCCGCGGAATTCGCCTTCCAGCTCCTGGATGATCTTGGTATTGCCGCGCACAGGGCCGTCCAGGCGCTGCAGGTTGCAGTTGACCACGATGACCAGGTTGTCGAGCATGTCGCGTGCGGCCAGGCCGATCGCGCCCAGCGATTCCGGCTCGTCCATCTCGCCGTCGCCGCAGAAGGCCCAGACCTTGCGGTTGTCGGTCTTGGCGATGCCGCGTGCGTGCAGGTATTTCAGGAAGCGCGCCTGGTAGATCGCCATGTGCGGGCCCAGGCCCATCGACACGGTCGGGAACTGCCAGAAGTCAGGCATCAGCTTCGGATGCGGGTACGAAGACAGGCCCTTGCCGTCGACTTCCTTGCGGAAGTTCAGCATTTGCTCTTCCGTCAAACGTCCTTCGAGGAAGGCGCGCGCGTAGACGCCGGGCGAGGAGTGGCCCTGGATGTACAGCAGGTCGCCGCCGTGGTCGGCCGTTGGCGCGTGCCAGAAATGGTTGAAACCGATGCCCAGCATGTTCGCCAGCGAAGCGAACGAGGACAAGTGGCCGCCCAGGTCGCCGTCGGCACGGTTGGCCTTGACGACCATGGCCATGGCGTTCCAGCGCATCCACGAGCGCAGGCGTTCTTCGTATTCGAGGTTGCCGGGGCAGTGTGCTTCTTGCTTGGTGGGGATGGTATTGACGTAGGCGGTGGTGCTGGAGAACGGGATCTGGGCGCCGCGGCGGCGAGCCAGGTCAACCATGCGCTCCATCAGGTAATGCGCGCGCTCCGGACCTTCATTTTCCAGAACGGCTTCGAGCGCGTCCAGCCACTCCTTGGTTTCCTGCATATCCGGGTCGGTGCCGATCTGTGTCGTTACCTGGTTCAGTTGAGCTGACATCTGTTGAGTCTCCTTTGTGAACGCCCCACCCCGATTTTCCGGATCGCTGTCGGACGGTATTTCGCTGATTATTTACTATTAAGTCGATTTAGTGTGGGGATTCTAACAGCGTATTTACTATTTTTCAAATTACGATATAGCATTTCACATCATGAAATTACCCTATGAAATTTATGCTGCACTGCCGCAAATTCTGCCCGGAAACTAGGGTGATCAAAGTGCCAAAAACGGCGCCAAAAGAACCGCAGGCCCTTGCACTCCCTAGGCCACCAGCACACCAGCAAAACGCATTAACGCCCCAGTCGTCCGCACAGGCATACCGGGCCAAGCGGGCCTGAAAAATGTCGAGGGCAAGGCGCGGCGACGCAGACAGTACGCCAGTACGGCAAGGAGCCGTAACGCAGCCATCGGCATTTTCTCAGGCCCGCGTCTCCGGCCCGCTTTTATGCCGGGCCAGGCGGGCCTGAAAAATGTCGAGGGCAAGGCGCGGCGACACAGACAGTACGCCAGTACGGCAAGGAGCTGCAACGCCGCCATCGGCATTTTCTCAGACTCGCGTCTCTGGCCCGCTGTTGTTACGCCTTTGCATAGCCAAAACCGCCCCTTTGCGCCGCCCGGCTTTATAATCTGACTTTTCCCTCCTACCAGCTCTCAGCCTCCCTACCATGCCAGCACAACTGATCGACGGAATCGCCCTCTCCCAAAAACTGCGCAGCGAGATCGCCACGCGCGCCGCCGCCCTCACGGCCAAGGGCACCCAGCCCGGCCTGGCCGTGATACTCGTCGGCGAAGACCCGGCCAGCCAGGTGTATGTCCGCAACAAGGTCAAGGCGTGCGGCGACGTGGGTTTTCACTCGGTGCTGGAAAAATATGAAGCGGACCTGTCCGAAGCGGACTTGCTGGCACGTATTGCCGGCCTGAATGCCGACCCGGCCATCCACGGCATCCTCGTGCAGATGCCCTTGCCCAAGCACATCAACCCGCACAAGGTCATCGAAGCGATCGCCACGACAAAAGACGTCGATGGCTATTCCGTCCTGAGCGCCGGCGAACTGATGACGGGCTTGCCCGGCTTCCGCCCGTGCACGCCGTACGGCTGCATGAAACTGATCGAAAGCACGGGCGTGGACTTGCGCGGCAAGCACGCCGTCGTCATCGGCCGCAGCAACACCGTCGGCAAGCCGATGGCCCTGCTGCTCTTGCAAGCGAACGCTACCGTCACCATCTGCCATAGTGCGACCCCGGACCTGGGCCACCACACGCGCAACGCCGACATCGTCGTTGCCGCCGTCGGCCGCCGCAATACCCTGACGGCCGACATGGTCCGTCCGGGCGCCATCGTGATCGACGTGGGCATGAACCGCGACGATAACGGCAAGCTGTGCGGCGACGTGGATTTTGCCGGAGTGAAAGACGTCGCGTCGCACATCACGCCCGTGCCGGGTGGCGTGGGGCCGATGACCATCACGATGTTATTGATGAATACCGTCGAGGCGGCAGAGCGCGTGTAAAAACACCGGGGCGGCCTGACCGCCCCTTTTAATATATGGAACCGACGATGAATACCAATCCCCTGCTTGATTTTTCCGGCCTGCCACGCTTCGACGCGATTACGCACGAGCATGTCACGCCTGCCATCGACACCTTGCTGGCCCAGGCGCGCGCCACGGTGGCGCGGCTGGAAGCGCCCATGGAAGAAGTCAGCTGGGAAAACTTCGTCACGCCCCAGGACCAGATCGCCGAAACCCTGGGCCGCGCCTGGAGCATCGTCAACCACTTGAACAGCGTGATCGATACGCCGGAACTGCGCGCCGCCTACAATGCGAACCAGCCCAAGGTGACGGAATTCTTGACCGAACTGGGCCAGAACGAAATCCTCTTCGGCAAATACAAGCAATTGCAGGCCCGCGCCGATTTCGCCAGCCTGTCGCCATCGCGCCGCCGCATCGTCGACAATGCCGTGCGCGATTTCCGCCTGGGTGGCGCCGAGTTGCCTGAGGACAAGAAAGAGCGCTTTGGCGCCATCCAGGAAGAACATGCGGCCGTCTCGACGCGTTTTTCCGAAAACGTGCTCGACGCCACCAATGACTACAAGCTGCTGGTCGAGAGCGAAGCTGAACTGGCCGGCCTGCCCGACGACGTGAAGGCTGCCGCGCGCGCCGCCGCCGACAAGGCGGGTAAGCAAGGCTATGAATTCTCGCTGCACTTTCCCTCTTACTACCCGATCCTGCAATTTGCCGACAACCGCGCGCTGCGCGAAACCATCTACCGCGCCAACGCCACCAAGGCCTCGGACCAAGGCGACGTGTTCAGCAAGAAAGAGGACTGGGACAATACGCTCAACATCGTCACTCTGTTGCAATTGCGCGACGAAGAGGCAAAACTGCTCGGCTACGCCAATTTCGCCGAAGTGTCGCTGGTCTCCAAGATGGCCACCTCGCCCGCGCAAGTCATCGCTTTCCTGGAAGACCTGGCGAAACGCGCGCGCCCGTTCGCCGAGAAGGACTTGGCAGAACTGAAACAATTCGCGAAGGAAGAGCTGGGCATTGCGGAACTGCAAGCGTGGGACGTGCCGTACGCTTCCGAAAAACTGCAGGAACGCCGCTACGCGTTCTCGGCCCAGGAAGTCAAACAGTATTTCCCTGAACACAAGGTGATCGACGGCCTGTTCCGCCAGATCCAGAACCTGTTCGCCGTCGAGATCAAGCCTGATACGGCACCCGTGTGGCACCCGGACGTGCGTTTCTACCGCATCGAGCGCGACGGCACACTGGTCGGCCAGTTCTACCTGGACCTGTATGCGCGCGCGGGCAAGAGCGGCGGCGCCTGGATGGACGACGCGCGCGGCCGACGCGCCGACGCGCAACACGTGCAAACGCCGATCGCTTATCTCACCTGCAACTTCACGGAACCGGCCGTGGTCGACGGCAAGGTACAGCCAGCCCTGTTCACGCACGACGAAGTGATCACACTGTTCCACGAATTCGGCCACGGCCTGCACCATATGCTGACCGTCGTCGACGAGCTGGGCGTGTCGGGCATTGCCGGCGTCGAATGGGATGCCGTGGAACTGCCATCGCAATTCATGGAAAACTTTTGCTGGGAATGGGAAGTGCTCGAACACATGACGGCGCACGCCGTCACGGGCGCGCCGCTGCCGCGCGCGCTGTACGACAAGATGCTGGCCGCCAAGAATTTCCAGTCCGGCTTGCAAACCCTGCGCCAGGTGGAGTTTTCCTTGCTCGACATGCATTTGCACTATGACTACGACGCCAGCACGGGCCAGAGCGTGCAGCAACTGATCGACGGCGTGCGCGCCAAGTTCGCGCTGCTCATCCCGCCCCCGTTCAACCGCTTCCAGAATGCCTTTGGGCATATCTTCTCCGGCGGCTACGCAGCTGGCTACTACAGCTACAAATGGGCCGAGGTGCTGTCCGCCGACGCCTATGCAGCGTTTGAAGAAGCCAGGGCGCTGGGACCGGCCGCTACCACTGCAGCGGGCAAGCGCTACCTGCAAGAAATCCTGTCCGTCGGCGGCTCGCGCCCCGCGCTGGAATCGTTCACGGCCTTCCGTGGCCGCGAGCCGTCCATCGACGCCCTGCTGCGCCACAGCGGCATGGCTGCCTGAGCCCCGCCATGAGCCGCGTCGATTTTCACAGCAATGTGCCGGACAAGCTGGCCTACGCCTGCCGCCTGGCCCGCAAGGCGTATATGGCCGGCAACAAGGTCGTCGTGCTGGCGGCCGACAGCGCCCAGCTCGACGCCTTGAACAGCGCCATGTGGACCATTTCCGCCACGGATTTCCTGCCCCACGTGCTGGCCGGCGATCCGCTGGCGGCGCAGACGCCCATCATCCTGACCGATGACGAGGCGGCCGAGCTGCCGCATCACGACATCCTCGTCAACCTGTCGCAGTTGCCGCCCGCCAATTACGCGCAATTCCAGCGCGTCTTCGAGATCGTTTCCATGGATGAGCAGGATGCGCAGGCGGGCCGCCAGCGCTTCCTGCATTACCGCCAGCAAAACGTGCAGCCGACCCACTACGTGGCAGGGAAGACATGAATCAACCGCCATTCGACCAGGGCATTCCCCTGCTGACGGAGGTGCTGCTGGGACCGGAGGCGGCGCCCGCCATGCCAGTCGAGCCTGTTGTCGAGGCAACGCCGGCGTTGCCGCCAACGGTGGCGCAACCAGACTGGGACGCCATCGAACAGCGGCTGACCCAGCGCATCCTGCACCAGGTGCAGGGCAAGATCGACCATCTGCTGGAAGAGCGCATCGCCCACGTCCTGCAGACGGCCCTGCAAAACGCCCTGATCGGCATGCGCGGCGCCCTGCGCGAAGATCTGCAGCAGTCGCTGGAGCAGATCGTCGCGCATGCCGTGAGCCATGAATTAGGTCACCTGCACCCTCCCGCATAGCCCTGAGCAGTCGGGTTACGCGCTGCGCGCTAACCCGACCTACCCGACCTACCCTATTCTTTCCTCCAACGCCATTCTTTGGTGCGCTCGCGCCTGCGAAATCGGTGCATCGCGCCTCACTTTGGTGATTGTTGCGACAAAATGTAAAAAGCCCGAAATGCGGCTTTGCGCCGCCTGTTTTTTGTTGTACCTTTCTTCACACGTACCGCCTGTCGAAGCGGTTTTCACGAGACGCCGCCGTATCTTTATCCATTGGAGAATGTTTATGCTGCTCAAGACCAAAGTCCTTCCTCTCGCCGTCGCCCTTGCCTTTGCCGGCCATGCGGGCGCACAGGAAATCATCAAGATCGGCCACGTCGCCCCGGTCTCTGGCGCCAGCTCCCACCTGGGCAAGGATAATGAGAACGCGGCCAAGATGGCCATCGAGGATTTGAACGCCAAAGGGTTCAAGATCGACGGCAAAGCCGTGAAATTCGTGCTGGTCCCCGAAGATGACGCAGCCGATCCCAAGCAGGGCACGGCCGTGGCGCAAAAGCTCGTCGACGCCAAGGTCAACGGCGTGGTCGGCCACCTGAATTCGGGCACGACGATTCCCGCCTCGCGCATTTACTTCAATGCCGGCATTCCACAGATTTCACCGGCCGCCACCAACCCGACATATACCCAGCAGAAATTCAACACGGCCTTCCGCGTCGTCGCCAATGACAACAAGCTGGGCGGAACGTTGGGCGCGTATGCCGTGGGCAAGCTGCAGGCGAAGAAAATCGCCGTCATCGATGACCGCACGGCCTACGGCCAGGGCGTGGCGGAACAATTCGTCAAGGGCGCCAAGAAGGCGGCCCCGGGCGTGCAAATCGTCGGCAAGGAATTTACGAATGCCAACGCGACGGACTTCAATGCCATCCTGACCAGCATCAAGTCGAAAAATCCCGACCTGATCTTCTTTGGCGGCATGGACTCCGTGGGCGGCCCCATGCTGCGCCAGATGAAGGCGCTGGGCATCAAGGCTAAGTTCATGGGCGGCGATGGCTTGTGCACGGAGCCGCTGGGCAAGCTGGCGGGCGACGCCGTGGGCGAGGACATGGTCACCTGCGCGGAAGCGGGCGGCGTGACGGGCGCGCAGCAAAAAGGCATGGACGACTTCCGCGCCCGCTACAAGCAGAAATACAATATGGAAGTGCAGCTGTACGCGCCATACGTCTACGATGCCGTGATGACCATGGCCACCGCCATGGCCGACGCGAAATCGTCGAAACCATCCGTCTACCTGCCTTTCCTGGCCAAGGTGCACTACCAGGGCGTGACGGGCCCGATCTCGTTCGACGCCAACGGCGACATCAAGGATGGCGCGCTGACTTTGTTCACTTATCGCGATGGCAAGAAGACCAAGATGGAAGTGGTCAAATAATAGAACCTACTGCGCGGCGCGATTTGCGGCCTGCGATGCTCACTGTGCATTAGCACAGCTCCGCTTCTCAGCCACAACTCACATCCGCTCGCTACGGTTCTTGCTGTCCGGCCACGTAAGCCAGCAAGCCTTCGGCCAGCGCGTCGAAGGCGGCGCGGCAGCGCAGGCTGCCGCGCAAGTCTTCATGCATGGTGACCCACGTTTCCATCGGTAGCGCAAACGCTTGCGGCAACACGCGCCGCAGGGCAGGATCGCGCGCCGCCAGACCCGCCTGGCACACGCCGACGCCGGCGCCTGCGCGTATCAGGGCCAGTTGCGCCAGGTCGCTGTCGCTGCGCCAGGCAAAATTTTCCCGCGCAAATCCGTTGAAAGCCGCGCCCGCGTTGCGCACGAAGGGGCTCGCCTCGTCGTAGCCGATGACGGCATGCTGCGCCAGATCGGCCAGTACCAGCGGCGTGCCATGCCGCGCCAGGTAATCCACGTGGGCATGCAGGCCCAGTTCGATATCGCCCACCTTGCGCGCCACCAGCTGTTCCTGCCGCGGCCGCAGCATGCGCACGGCGATGTCCGCTTCCCGTCGCAGCAAATCCTGCACCTTGTTGCTCAATACCAATTCAATGGTCAAGCCCGGATGGCTCGCGCGCAGGCGGGCCAGGATGGGCGGCAGCACTTCGACGCCCACCACTTCGCTGGCCGCGATGCGCACGACGCCGGCCACGCCCTGACCCTGGCTGCTGGCGGCGCGCTGCATCAGGGCGGCAGTATGTTCCATGGTTTCCGCATGGGGCCGCAGCGCGAGGGCCACTTCCGTGGGCAGCAAGCCCAGCTGGGAGCGCGTGAACAGGGTCGCGCCCAGCGCCTGCTCGAGCGCGGCGATATGCCGGCCGACGGTGGGCTGCGTGATGCCCAGCGCGCGTGCCGCGCCGGACAGGGAGCCGTGCTTCAGCACGGCCAGCAGCGAACGGTAGTATTCCCAGGCGATCGAGGTGGTCATACATAAATGTATAGCCCATGGTCGATACTCGTCAATTCCCAATTAGCCTTGCGCAGCAGATACTGGCGCCATCAACCACACGGAGGACAATATGGACAAAACGGTATTGGTACTGGGCGCGACGGGCGGCATCGGCGGCGAGATGGTCCGCCAACTGCAGGCAGCAGGCTGGCAGGTGCGCGCCTTGACGCGGGGAGAAACGCCATCGCCACGCGGCGATAACATCGAGTGGCTGCGCGGCGATGCCCTGTCGCGCGCGGACGTGCTGGCGGCCGCGAAAGGCTGCGCCGTCATCGTGCACGCCGTCAACCCGCCCGGCTACCGCCACTGGGGCCGGCTGGTGCTGCCCATGCTCGACAACACGATTTCAGCGGCGATTGCCGAGGGCGCCACCATCGTGCTGCCGGGCACCGTGTACAACTTCGGTCCCGACGCCTTTCCCGCATCGGGAGACTTACTTGCGGAAGATGCGCCGCAACGCCCGCTCACGCGCAAGGGCGCCATCCGCGTGGCACTGGAAGCGCGGCTGGAATGGGCCAGCACGCAGGGCGCCAGGGTCATCATCGTGCGCGCGGGCGACTTCTTCGGCCCCCGCGCCGGCAACAACTGGTTTTCGCAGGGGCTGGTGAAACCGGGCCAGCCCGTGCGCAGCGTGCTGTATCCCGGTGCGCACGGCGTCGGCCACCAGTGGTCCTACCTGCCCGACGTGGCACGCACAATGCTGCAATTGCTGGCCATGCGCGCCACCTTGCCGGCGTTCTCCCGCTTTCACATGGCTGGCCACTGGGACCACGACGGCCGGCAAATGACGGGCGCGATTGCCCGCGTGGTGGAACAGGCGACAGGAACTTCGCCCGCCATCCGGCGTTTTCCGTGGTGGCTGGTGGCGCTGGCGTCGCCGTTCGTGGCGACCCTGCGCGAAATGCGCGAGATGCGCTATCTGTGGCAAACGCCCTTGGCCATGGACAATGCGCGGCTGCTGGCGGTGCTGGGCCAGGAGCCGCATACGCCGCTCGACGAGGCGGTGCGGGCGACATTGGAAGGCATGGGCAATCTGCAGAAGGCAGCGGGCAAAAAAAACGCGCCGGGATTGCCGGCGCGCTGATTGCAGTTACTGCGGCACAGATTATTTCTGTGCGAGTACCCATTTGACCAGGGTGTGGGCTTCCGCATCGCTCACTTGCGGGTTCGCTGGCATCGGGATCGCGCCCCAGGTGCCGGAACCGCCCTTCATGACTTTCGCCACGAGCTTGGCTTCCGCGTCTTTCTGACCGGCATACTTGGCAGCCACGTCCTTGAACGCAGGGCCCACCAGTTTCGTGCTCACCGCGTGGCAAGCCATGCAGTTTTTTGCTTTCGCCAGGTCCGGATTGGCCAACGCTGCTTGCGATGCCAAAGCCGATACGGCCAATACACTCACCAACATAAAACGTTTCATTGTCTTTTCTCCAAAGTTACTTCCTGCGGCATTTTACTGTGTTTCCGCAGATGCACCACGAGCCCAGATCAAGCGTTTCAATGTAGTAACGCAATGTAGTCAGGAGGCATGCATATTCTGCCCCATCTGCGCGTCCATGACCATGTTGTTTGTAAGGCGATGTAACGACAGCCGGCCCCGCGCAGCAGATCGGGGCCGGCTGTCTTACCTGCGCAACAGTATCCAACACCTGGCAAAACCGTAGCGAGCGGCAGCGAGTTGTGGCTGAGAAGCGCAGCTGTGCGGATGCACAGTGAGCATCGCAGGCCGCAAATCGCGATGCGCAGTAGGTTTTGCCTGGTGTGGTCAGCGCTTCTTCAGTTGGGAGAGATCGCGCACGGCGCCCCGGTCAGCCGACGTCGTCAGCGCCGCATACGCCTGCAGCGCCTGCGACACATAGCGCTCGCGGTTGACGGGCAGCCAGGCAGCGTCGCCCTTCGCTTCCATGGCGGCGCGGCGCGCGGCCAGTTCACCGTCCGTCACGCGCAAATTAATGGTGCGCTCGGGGATGTCGATGTCGATGAAGTCGCCCTCTTCCACCAGGCCGATGGCGCCGCCTTCGGCCGCTTCCGGCGAGGCGTGGCCGATCACCAGGCCCGAGGAACCGCCCGAGAAGCGCCCGTCCGTGAACAGCGCGCACGCCTTGCCCAGACCTTTGGATTTGATGTACGAAGTCGGGTACAGCATTTCCTGCATGCCAGGGCCGCCTTTCGGGCCTTCGTAGCGGATGATGACCACGTCGCCTTCATGCACGGTATCGGCCAAAATCGCTTCAACAGCGGCATCCTGGCTTTCGAACACGCGCGCCTTGCCCGAGAATTTCAGGATGCTTTCATCGACGCCTGCCGTCTTGACGATGCAGCCCTTTTCCGCCAGGTTGCCGTACAAGACGGCCAGGCCGCCATCCTGCGAGTAGGCGTGCGCCTTGTCGCGGATGCAGCCCGTGCTGCGGTCCGTGTCGACTGCCGCAAAACGCTCCGATTGCGAGAACGCCGTTTGCGTCGGTACGCCGCCTGGGGCGGCGCGGAACAATTCATGCACGGCCGGATTGTCCGTGCACATGATGTCGTTTTGCGCGATGGCGTCGGCCAGGGTCGGCGCGTGGATGGTCGGCAGGGTCGTGTTCAGCAAGCCGGCGCGCGCCAGTTCGCCCAGGATGCCCACGATGCCGCCCGCGCGGTGCACGTCTTCGATATGGTATTTGTCCGTCATCGGCGCGACCTTGCACAGGCACGGTACCTTGCGCGAGATGCGGTCGATGTCGGCCATCGTGAATTCCACTTCCGCTTCGTGCGCGGCGGCCAGCAAGTGCAGCACGGTATTCGTCGAGCCGCCCATGGAAACGTCGAGCGCCATGGCGTTTTCAAATGCGGACTTGGTGGCGATCGAGCGTGGCAGCACCGAGTAATCGTCCTGCTCGTAATGGCGCTTGGCCAGTTCCACGATCAGGCGGCCCGCGCGCAGGAACAGCTGCTGGCGGTCCGAGTGCGTGGCCAGGATGGTGCCGTTGCCGGGCAGGGCCAGGCCCAGCGCCTCGGTCAGGCAGTTCATCGAGTTGGCCGTAAACATGCCGGAGCAGGAACCGCAGGTAGGACAGGCCGAGCGTTCGATCTCCGCCACGTCGGCGTCGGACACCGTGCTGTCGCCCGCCTTGATCATGGCGTCGACCAGGTCCAGCTTGATGATCTTCTGCGTGCCATTGACCACCTTGACGACCTTGCCCGCTTCCATCGGGCCGCCGGAAATGAAGACGACGGGGATATTGATGCGCATGGCGGCCATCAGCATGCCCGGCGTGATCTTGTCGCAGTTCGAGATGCAGACCATGGCGTCGGCGCAGTGGGCGTTGACCATGTATTCGACGGAATCGGCGATCAGGTCGCGCGAAGGCAGCGAATACAGCATGCCGCCGTGGCCCATGGCGATGCCGTCATCGACGGCGATGGTGTTGAATTCCTTGGCTACGCCGCCGGCCGCCTCGATTTCGCGCGCCACCATCTGGCCCAGGTCCTTCAGGTGCACGTGGCCGGGCACGAACTGGGTAAACGAGTTGACGACGGCGATGATCGGCTTGTCGAAGTCGCCATCCTTCATGCCGGTGGCGCGCCACAGGGCGCGGGCGCCAGCCATGTTGCGGCCGTGGGTGGTGGTGCGGGAGCGGTATTGCGGCATGATGGACCTTCCAAAAGTGTTGGTGCCTGTCTGCCCGGATTTTCAGCAAAACCCTGCATGCAGTGGGGGTACGTCAGATTGCCTTGCGCGCGCCCCACTGTCAAATATATGATGCACGTGTCTGTGAGTCATTTTATATATCACAGAACTTATTCCACATGGAAACGCATATGAACCTTGAACTGCGCCAGCTGCGCTATTTCGTCACCGTCGCCGAGGAATTGCACTTCGGCCGCGCCGCCGCGCGCCTGCACATGACGCAACCGCCCCTGTCGCAAACCATCATGGCCCTGGAAGACTTGCTGGGCGCGCCCCTGTTCGTGCGCACGCGCCGCGAGGTGCAGCTGACGCCGGCCGGCACGGCCCTGCTGCCCGAGGCGCGCCGGCTGCTGGCGCAGGCGTTCGATTTGCCCGCGCTGGTGCAACGGGCCGCGCAGGGCGAGGCGGGGCGATTGAGCCTGGCGTTTGTTTCCTCGGCCGACTACAGCGTGCTGCCGCCGCTGCTGCGCGCGTATCAGACGGCTTATCCGCAAGTACAGATCCAGTTGCAGGAGGCCACTTCCGACCTGCAGCTGGACGAATTGCTGGCCGGCCGCACGGATGCGGGCCTGTTGATCCCGCCCCTGCCCGAAAAGGCCAAAGGGGCGCTCGACTACCTGCCCGTGCTGGCCGAGCCGCTGGTGCTGGCCGCGCCGTCCGGCCTCGACATCTTGAACACGCCGGGCGCCGTGCGCCTGCGCGACGTGCCGCCCCTGCCCTTGATCATTTTCCCGCGCGCGATCTCGCCCGCCCTGCACGATGCCATCCTCGGCGTGTTCCGCGCGGCCGGCATCACGCCGCAGATCGGCCAGGAAGCGATCCAGATGCAAACCATCGTCAGCCTCGTCTCGGCTGGCATGGGCATCGCGCTTGTGCCACAATCGGTATCGAATCTGATGCGCCCGGGCGTAGAATACAGGCCGCTGCGGGACGCCACGCCGCTGGTGGAAACGGGCCTGGCCTGGCGCCGCGACAATCCGTCCGCCGTGCTGCAAGGCTTTCTGGCGCTGTTGCGCAAGCAGATAGGCCAGCCAGCACGATAAATTAAGTGGCCGCTAAGGCAAAGAACCGCAAGCGCCCCCATACTACGCAACCTTGGCTTTAAACAAAGAAAGAAACTCCATGCTGATACACCCGATGCCCGACCCGATAGCCATCCAGATCGGCCCGCTCGCCGTGCACTGGTACGGCCTGATGTATGTGCTGGCCTTTGCCCTGTTTATTATCCTGGGCCGCGTGCGCATCAAGCAGCCGCATATCGCCGTGCTGGGCTGGAAGAAGGAAGACCTCGATGACATGCTGTTCTACGGCATGCTGGGCGTGGTGATCGGCGGGCGCCTGGGCGAAGTGCTGTTCTACCGCCCCGAATACTTCATGCACAATCCGCTCGAGATCTTCATGGTCTGGCATGGCGGCATGTCCTTCCATGGCGGCTTCCTCGGCGTCATCCTGGCCATGTACCTGTGGAGCCGCAAGGCGGGCCGCAACCTGTTCGATGTGCTCGACTTCATCGCGCCGCTGGTGCCGCTCGGCTACGCAGCCGGCCGTCTGGGCAACTTCATCAATGCAGAACTGCCGGGCCGCATCGCCCCGGAAACCCTGCCGTGGGCCATGCAATGGCCAGGCATTCCGTATCCCGTGCACCCGTCGCCGCTCTACCAGATGCTGGTCGACGGCATCCTGGTGTTCATCATCCTGTGGCTGTATGCGCGCAAGCAGCGTCCGCGCATGGCCGTCGGCGCCATGTTCACCCTGCTGTACGGCTGCGCGCGCTTCTTCACGGAATACTTCCGCACGCCGGACTGGGAAGTCGTGTGGTTGGGCGTGCCGATCACGTCGGGCCAGATGCTGTCCCTGCCGATGATCGTCGGCGCCATCGCGCTGCTGGTGTGGGCGTATAAAAGCCAGGTAATGGGCACGCCGCCCACCAAGGCCCGCCCGGCCAACACGTAAAACCGCTGTTCCCCCCGATGGCGCGCCAGGCAGGCGCGCCATCACCTCCTCCGGCAACCTTTCCCTCAAAGCAGCATAATTTCCTTGCGGAATGAATCTTCGCTTGCGATAGCGCAATGATCGCTTTACCCTGCAGCAAGAGCAGGGCGTGCAATCATGCTGTGTTGGCAATTCGAGCGGGGAGTCCCATCCATGCAGTATGCGAGGAAGACCACGACATTCTGGCTGGCGCTGGCGGGCGGCTACGTGCTGGCGCAACTGGCCTTGACGGCTTGGGCAGGGACACGCGGTCCCGCCGTAAGCTACCTGTTCGGCGTGATGGCGCCACTGCTGGCGCTGGCCGCCTGCTGCCGCAACGCCAGCCTGAGCCCCCCCGGCGTCGTGCGCACGGGCTGGGGCCTGTTTGCGGCCGCCATGCTGTTCTGGAGCGTAGGCATGGCGTTGTCCGCCTGGCAAGACCTGAGCGGCCATGTGGCGTCCGACACGACGTATTTCTCCGATTTTGCCTATTTCATGTATGGCGCGCCCTTGCTGCTGGCCATTTCCTCCGTCAGCGACCGCCACCCTTCGCGCACCCTGCAATGGCTGGACGCCGTGCAAGTGCTGCTGGCAGCTTACCTGACCTATACGGCCATCTTTTCCGTCTCGCCCTTCGACCAGCGCTCGATCGCGCCGATACCCGCCAGCCTGCTGGTGACGACGTACAACGTGGAAAACCTCGTCCTGGCCTGTTGCGCGTCGCTGCGCCTGCTGGCGCACCGCCGCGATGGCGCACAAGGGCGTTTCTACCTGCTGCTCAGCGTGTTCCTGTGGTGCTACGCCGCCTGCGCGGGCGCCTATAATTACCTGACCCTGCATGCGCTGGCCGAAGCCGGTCCCAGCGAGGTACTGCCCAGCCTGCCTTTCCTGCTGCTGGCGGTGCTGGCCATGCGCGTGCAGCCGGGCGAGGAAGAAGCACGGCCGCCGAGGCCGTTGACCTTGCTGATTGACAACTTCAGCCCCATCTTCTTCACGGCAGCCCTGCTGGGACTGGGATTCGTCGTGCTGCGCGAGCATTTCTACCTGGCGGCCAGCGCCCTGTTCGTCGCGCTGACGGTCCACGCGCTGCGCTCGGCCACCCTGCAAAGCCGCTACATGCAAAGCGAACGGGCTTTGCGCGAAGCCCACGACAAACTGGAAAAGCTGTCGCTGACGGATGGCTTGACGGGCATCGCCAACCGGCGCTGCTTCGACCAGACCCTGCAGTTGGAGTGGCAGCGCGCCGCGCGCAACAATCAACCGCTGGCGCTGCTGATCATCGATATCGACTTCTTCAAAAGCCTCAACGATACCTTCGGCCACCCGTATGGCGACGCCTGCCTGCAGCAGATCGCGGCCGCCCTGCATTCGGCGCTGCCGCGCGCCAGCGACCTGGCGGCCCGCTTCGGCGGAGAGGAGTTTGCCGCCATCCTGCCCGCCACCGATGGCGCGGGTGCACTGGCCGTGGCGCACAAGATGCAGGAAGCGATTGCCGCGGCCGCCATCGTCCACGCGCCGTCGCGCGGCGGCCTGGTGACGGCCAGCATCGGCCTGTCGCTGAATGACGCAGGACAGACGCCGGAACAATTGCTCGCCGCCGCCGACCAGGCCCTGTACCGGGCCAAGCAGAATGGCCGTAACCGGGTCGAAGGCTAGCCTGTCAGCTTGCCGGTAATGACTTTCCATTGCGCCGGCGTCACGGGCGTGATGGACAGACGGCTGCCTTTCTTGAGCAGCAGCATGTCTTCCAGTTCCGGCATCTGGCGCATCTCGGACAGGGGCAGCAGCGCCGTCTTCCTGACGCCGCGCACGTCGACGCTGATCCAGCGCGGCTGTTCTTGCGTGGCCTTGGCATCGAAATATTTTCCGCCCTCTTCAAACTGGCTGTGATCGGGATACGCGCCGCTGGCCACTTCGGCCACGCCCGCCACGCCCGGCTGCGGGCAGCTCGAGTGATAGAACAGCACGCCATCGCCCGGTTGCATGCCATCGCGCATGAAGTTGCGCGCCTGGTAGTTGCGCACACCGAACCACGGCATGGTGTGTTTGGGCGCCGCCATGAGGTCGTCGATGCTCACTTCATCGGGTTCGGATTTCATCAGCCAATATTGTTTCATATTCACTCCCTATCAAAAGCAACAGGCGTAAAAAAACGGTTGCGCATCGATGCTGCAACCGTTTTCTTGGTACTGCAAATTGGGCCCCGCCTGTGCCGCTATGCCGGCATCCCGAACCAAACGGTTCAAGGTGGTCACGTTAGTTCAATTTCGGGTTCGTCGAACGAGCGACGCTCACTCCCATCAAACAAAATTCGCAACCGATGCGCATAAATGGTTCAAGGAATATATGGCAATCGCGAACACCGCAGGGTAGACCCAAGTTTACTCCTTTGATCGCGCATCGCAAAGACAAATCGTACCGTATCCGCTTAAAAACCAATTAATAACACCGAATAAAACCGTAGCGAGCGGCGATGAATTGTGGCTAAGAAGCGCAGCTGTGCTAAAGCACAGCGAGCATCGCAGGCCGCAATGCGCGACGCGCAGCAGGTTTGATTCGATGTTTAAAAAAGGTTTTCCTGGGGCGTCAGAGCGCTATCCAGGACAGTGTGCATGGCCGAGATTTTCTGCTTCACTTCCAGTATCGTCAATTCCGACAGCGGACCTTGCGGCGACTTCACGGAGAGGAATTCCGCGGCCACGCCCAGGGCGGCCAGCACGGCGATGCGGTCGTTGCCCTTGACCTTGCCCGCGTCGCGGATGGCTTTCATTTTGCTATCGAGATAGATCGCCGCTTCGCGCAGCGCGCGCTCTTCGCCGTCGCGGCACACCATGCTGTAGGACTGGCCCATGATATTGACATCGACACGCGGCATTACGCTTCCTTCTCGTTCTCGGCACTATAGGCGCCCGCTTCCGAAGCGGCTTGCTCCAGGCCGGCTTGCACCAGTTCGGGAATTTTTTCCAGCAAAGCTTCCACCCGCTCCTGCGCCTCGCGCATGCGCTGCACATACAGGGAGTTCTCGGCGGCCAGCGCGGCATTGTCCTTGCGCAGTTGCGCGTTTTCACGGCGCAGCGCATGGGTCATTTCGGCCAGCAGGCCTATTTTGTCGGATAATTCGTTGAATTCGGAAATCATCCCGCCACTATAGGGCGGACGCTCCATGGGCGTCAATCGAATCACGCCGCTGTCACACATATTTACATCAATGCAGGGCAGTTGGCGGACAATACACGCTTTTTCCGGCGCTTTTCGCCAAGTGCGCGCATCTGCCGGCGCCGCGATGGCAGCGTTTTACTCGTCGACGTAATCGGGTTCGATATCGAGTCCGCCATAGCGGTTTTCGCAAGAGCGGCGCGTCAGCGTCTGTTGTCCGCCCTTGCCGTCAAGAACCATCGTCAAGTCGCGGCAAGTACTGCGATAACTGCCAGGCTTGGCGTCCGTACCCGAGGGCGTCAGGCGCACTGCCAGCGGCACCGCATTGCCCAGGCCCTTGTTGCTCCACTGGCGCGTCTTGCCATCCTCTTCATCTTTCAAGGTGCGCACGGCGGCCGTCAGCAGCGCTTTCTGTTCCCTGGCATTGAGCTTGGCGATGGTGACGTCGGACAGGAATGGCGGATACACGACGGGCGCCGGGTCCTTGCCCTGCACATCCCAGCGTCCGCTGTTCTGCGAACAAGTGCGGCGGCTCAGGTCCTGCGACTTGTCGCCCGCGGTGACGACGAATTTCAGGTCGCGGCACACGTGCGCCTTCAAGCTGTGTTCCGTCATGCCGGAGTTGCTGAAGTTATATGTGACTTTCACCAGCACGCCGCTGTCGCCGCCGTTGTCCCACACATGGGCTTCCTGGTCGTCGTCATCCTTGTTCAAATCGTTGAACAAGTCATTGAGCAACATTTCCTTTTCCAGCGGCGTCAGGGCCGCCACGGTGATCTCGTCGACGATGGTGGGCGTTTGCGCCGCGGCATTGCCCAGGCAGGCGAGACCGACGAGAGTAGCGCCCAACAGGCGCAGGGCGGGATGGGAAATCGGGAATGGCATGGCGTGCTTTCTGGTGCGAGTGGTGATATTGATATGCAATTGCAATCATCTTATCAAATTTCATAGTCAAACTCTGTTTCCTATGCGTACAGGAACGCCCCCTCTCCGAACGGCATGCTAGAGTCGCGCCTGTTGCTGACGCCCGGGAACGAGGCTTGTGCTGGCGCAAACCCTGTGTAGATGCAGGCTCTGCTCAGCATCTATCTATATGTTCCCCTTGAATAAGCCCCCTACCGTCCCTATAATTAGCACTCGTTAGTAGAGAGTGCTAACAAACTCTTTCGTAGCAATCCTCAGGAAATGATGGTGCTTGCCAGGCCACTGCAGGGAACGCTACGCGGCGGGCGACGCCGCGATGCACCACTGCCGGATACAGGCAAGGACAGGATGACATGGGGTTTGCTTGACCGTTGCGGGCTGCTTTCAACGGCGGTCACTGAAAGCACGTCTGGCGCTGTGCCAGGCATGTATTCATTTAGCAACACCTATCCATTGAACTTTAAGGAGTTTTGTATGAATCTGCGCCCATTGAACGATCGCGTCATCGTCAAACGCCTCGACCAGGAAACCAAAACTGCGTCCGGCCTCATCATTCCTGATGCAGCTGCTGAAAAACCGGATCAAGGCGAAGTCCTTGCCGTAGGCAATGGCAAGATTCTCGACGACGGCAAAGTGCGTCCTCTGGATGTCAAAGTGGGCGACCGCGTCCTGTTCGGCAAGTACGCCGGCCAAACCGTCAAAGTTGACGGCGATGAGCTGCTGGTCATGCGCGAAGAAGACATCATGGCGATCGTCGTCAAGTAATTGTTTCCACGTTGTAGACAGATACATCCCGAAACTCAGGAGAATTGAACATGGCAGCTAAAGAAGTAGTATTCGGCGACGCAGCGCGCGCCAAGATGGTCGAAGGCGTCAACATCCTCGCCAACGCAGTCAAAGTAACGCTGGGCCCGAAAGGCCGCAACGTGGTCCTGGAGCGCTCGTTCGGCGCCCCTACCGTCACCAAGGATGGTGTCTCGGTAGCGAAAGAAGTTGAACTCAAAGACAAGCTCATGAACATGGGCGCGCAAATGGTCAAGGAAGTTGCTTCCCGCACCAGCGACAACGCCGGCGACGGCACCACCACCGCAACCGTGCTGGCACAAGCCATCGTGCGCGAAGGCATGAAGTTCGTTGCCGCCGGCATGAACCCGATGGACCTGAAGCGCGGTATCGACAAGGCAGTTGCTGCCACCGTCGAAGAACTGGCGAAAATCGCCCGTCCTTGCACCACGACCAAGGAAATCGCCCAGGTTGGCGCGATCTCGGCAAACTCGGACTACTCGATCGGCGAGCGTATCGCTGAAGCGATGGAAAAAGTCGGCAAGGAAGGCGTCATCACCGTTGAAGACGGCAAGTCGCTGAACGACGAGCTGGACATCGTTGAAGGCATGCAGTTCGACCGCGGCTACCTGTCGCCATACTTCATCAACAACCCGGAGAAACAAGTTGCCGTGCTGGACAGCCCATTCGTCCTGCTGTGCGACAAGAAAATCTCGAACATCCGCGACCTGCTGCCGGTACTGGAACAAGTCGCAAAAGCTGGCCGTCCACTGCTGATCATCGCAGAAGACATCGAAGGCGAAGCGCTGGCCACCCTGGTTGTGAACAACATCCGCGGCATCCTGAAAACTTGCGCAGTGAAAGCACCTGGCTTCGGCGACCGCCGCAAAGCCATGCTGGAAGACATCGCTGTCCTGACCGGCGGCCAAGTGATCGCTGAAGAAGTCGGCCTGACCCTGGAAAAAGTGACCCTGGCCGAACTGGGCCAAGCGAAACGCATCGAAGTGGGCAAGGAAAACACCATCGTTATCGATGGCGCCGGCGAAGCAGCTTCGATCGAAGCACGCGTGAAACAAGTGCGTGTACAGATCGAAGAAGCGACCTCGGACTACGACCGTGAAAAACTGCAAGAGCGCGTCGCCAAACTGGCTGGCGGCGTTGCCGTGATCAAGGTTGGCGCAGCCACCGAAGTCGAAATGAAAGAGAAAAAAGCCCGCGTTGAAGATGCACTGCACGCGACCCGCGCTGCCGTGGAAGAAGGCATCGTGCCAGGCGGCGGCGTAGCCCTGCTGCGCGCACGCGCCAACATCACGGTCAAGGGCGACAATCCTGATCAAGACGCTGGTATCAAGATCGTCCTGCGCGCAATGGAAGAGCCACTGCGCATGATCGTGCAAAACGCTGGCGAAGAAGCTTCGGTCGTCGTGGCAGCCGTACTGGCTGGCTCGGGCAACTACGGCTACAACGCTGCCAACGGCACGTATGGCGACATGGTGGAAATGGGCGTCCTGGACCCAGCCAAAGTGACCCGTTCGGCGCTGCAAAACGCCGCTTCGATCGCTTCGCTGATGCTGACGACCGACTGCATGGTCTGCGAAATCGCTGACGACAAAGCAGCCGGCGGCATGGGCGGCGGCATGGGTGGTATGGGCGGCATGGGCGGCATGGACGGCATGATGTAATGTCCGGCGGCCAGTCGCGCAGGCGACGGCGCGACTGGCCGCATACGCAGGGACAGGGCTGGCAGACCAAAAGCTGCCAGCGCCTCCCGGCGGCCCCGAAAGCCACCTTCTACGGAAGGTGGCTTTTTTTCGCCTGTTGATTTTACAAGCCTGTTTGGCAAGCCCGGCGATTGCCGGCCTGTGCGTTTTGCTTTAGCATGGCCGCCATCGTCCCTCTTTCTCACGCTCACCATCATGCCGCCACGCGCCTCTTCTTCCAAAACCACCATCATCGCCGGCATCCTGGCCGGCTTGCTGGCCGCCGGGCTCGGTGCTTTCTACCTGCATCAGCAATCCGCGCCGCAGGCAGACAATGCCCCGACCGCGAGCAGCCAGACGGCGGTGCCGGAGCAGAACGCGCGCGCCGTCGATGCGCTGATGGCTTTGCCGGAAATCAAGGCCTGGTCGGCGCATATCGAAAAGGCTTCGGGCGGACGCGCGCACGGCGCCGTGATGGAAACGTCGCCCGAGACGCGCCTCGTCGATGGCGTCGCCTGCTATCAGCTGAGCTTTTTCGAAAACACGCCCGATGCGGCGCACCGCTGGGAAAGCTTTGTCGTCACGCCCGACGGCAAGCGCATCCTCGTCGACGACATCGTCAGCGGCGACCTGATCAGCCTGGAACAATGGCGCAAGGACAACGCGCCCATGCAGCGCATCGCCACGCAGTAACGCCCTAAGCCGGCGCGATGGCCACGGACACTGGCGGTGCAGCGCAAGCTTTACTTTCTGGCATCAAAGCCCGATACTCGCCCACATGCCCGCCATCACTGTCCGCCCCCTCGCGCCCGACGACGCCAGCGCCTACCGCGCGCTGCGCCTGGCCGGCATTGCCGAACTGCCCGCCACCTTCTGCACCACGCATGCGGCGGAAAGCGGCTTGCCGCTGGCACAGATAGCCGAGCGCTTGCACGCCACCTCCCACCAAATAATATTTGGCGCTTTCGACAATGAACAATTGATCGCCATGGCCGGCCTGCGTCGCGAACCGATCGCCGTCGTGCATGACAAGGCCAGCCTGTGGGGCGTGTACGTGGCGCCGCAGGCGCGCGGGCGCGGCGCGGGACGGCAGCTGGTGCAGGCCGCCATCGCCCATGCCTGCGCCATTCCCGAGCTGGGCCGCGTGCGCCTGGCCGTGGCACAGGACAACCACGCGGCGTTGACCCTGTACCTGGCTTGCGGTTTTACCCTGGAGGACTGTCCCGCATCGGATGGCATGCTGCAAATGCAGCTGTTGCTGCCCCGCCCTGCGCGTGCAAGTGCCGAAAGTAATGTCTTTATGAAAATCAATACCTTACAAATCCCTGCGAAATAGCGGACAGGCCGTTTTTTCTGTTGCAAGCAAACGCGGCAGGCCTTAGCATCGCGGCTTACAAAAAAAACTTGGGGAGAGCCAATGTCATCGGCCGAGACACAAACCGCCACGGGCAAGATGCCCCGGCAAATACCGTACATCATCGCCAACGAAGGCTGCGAACGCTTCAGCTTTTATGGCATGCGCAACATCCTGACGCCATTCCTCATCAGCACCCTGCTGCTGATGATCCCGATCGACCAGCGCACGGGCGAAGCCAAGCACGTCTTCCACACCTTCGTCATCGGCGTGTACTTCTTCCCGCTGCTGGGCGGCTGGCTGGCCGACCGCTTTTTCGGCAAATACAACACCATTTTCTGGCTCAGCCTTGTGTATTGCGCCGGCCATGCCTGCCTGGCCCTGTTTGAAAACAGCGTCAACGGCTTCTATTTCGGCCTGTTCCTGATCGCCTTCGGTTCCGGCGGCATCAAGCCGCTCGTGGCCTCGTTTGTCGGTGACCAGTTCGACCAGACCAACAAGCACAAGGCCAAGCTGGTGTTCGACCTGTTCTACTGGATCATCAACTTCGGCTCCTTCTTCGCCTCGCTGCTGATGCCGCTGTTCCTGAAAAAATACGGTCCATCGATCGCCTTCGGCATCCCCGGCATCATGATGCTGGCCGCCACCATCGTCTTCTGGATGGGCGCCAAAAAATACGTGCACGTGCCGCCGGCACCGCCGAACCCCGATTCGTTCACCCGCGTGGCCCGCACGGCCCTGCTGGCGCGTGTCGACGGCGGTTCGCGTCCCGGCCTGTACGTGGCCTATGTCGGCGTGATCGGCGCCCTGTATGCGTTCTACAGCATTCCCGAATGGGGCTTCGTGATTTCCGCGTGTACGGCGCTGGTATTGCTGCTGGCCTTCGGCAGCATCGGCACGGCCATGCAGCTGGAACGCGCGCGCGGCATCCACCCCGACGAAGCCGTCGAAGGCGTGCGCGCCGTGCTGCGCATCCTCGTCATCTTCGCCCTCGTCACGCCCTTCTTCTCGCTGTTCGACCAGAAGGCTTCGACCTGGATCGTGCAGGCGAACACCATGGAAAAACCAAGCTGGTTCCTGCCGGCGCAGATGCAGGCGCTGAACCCGATGCTGGTGATGCTGCTGATCCCGTTCAACAACCTGGTGCTGTACCCGATGCTGAACCGCTTCGGCCTGGAAGCGACGGCCCTGCGCCGCATGACGGCCGGTATCGGCTTTTCCTCGCTGGCGTGGATCGTCATCGGCTTGCTGCAGCTGGCCCTCGACAGCGGCAATGCCGTCTCCATCATGTGGCAGATCCTGCCATATGCCCTGCTGACGTTTGGCGAAGTGCTGGTCTCGGCGACAGGACTCGAGTTTGCCTACAGCCAGGCGCCCGTCTCGATGAAGGGCGCCATCATGAGCTTCTGGAATCTGTCGACCACGGTGGGCAACCTGTGGGTGCTGATCGTCAACCGCAGCGTCATGAACGAAGGCGTGATCGGCAAGATCGCCGAAAGCGGCATCAGCGTGACGGCTTTCCAGATGTTCTTCTTCGCCGCCTTTGCCGCCGTCGCCATGCTGGCCTTCGGCCTGTATGCGAAGCGCTACAAGATGGTGGATAACTACCGCCAGGCGGTCATCCCGGCAAAAGCATGATGCCGGTTTGACCTGCCGCAATGAAGAAGGGCGCCCTCGGGCGCCCTTTTTTTACGTCGTCACGGTGGGCCCATCGCGCCCCGTGTGCGCGCGGATCTGCGCCACCTGCTCGGCCACGGCGATCAGTCCCGCCAGCGCTTCCTGGGTCGGAATGCCGTGCTGCGCGACATCGGCTTCATAGCGCTCCAGGTACAGGCGCAGGGTAGCGCCTTCGGTGCCCGTGCCGGACAGGCGCAGCACGATGCGCGCGCCGTCCGTCATGACGATGCGGATGCCCTGCTGCGTCGCCACGGAGCCATCGACGGGGTCGGTATAGCTGAAATCGTCGGCCAGCGCCACCGTGTAGCCATTGACTACCTGGCCCGGCAAGGCGGCCAGCTGGCCGCGCACGGCCTCCATCAACTGCTGCGCGCCGGCGCTGTCGATGTCTTCGTAATCGTGGCGCGAATAATAGTTGCGGCCATAGGCGGCCCAGTGCGCGCGCACGATCTCTTCCACCGACTGTTTTTTCTCTGCCAGCAGGTTGAGCCAGAACAGCACGGCCCACAGGCCATCCTTTTCGCGCACGTGGTTCGAGCCCGTGCCGTAGCTTTCTTCGCCGCACAGGGTGGCCATGCCCGCGTCGAGCAGGGTGCCGAAGAACTTCCAGCCCGTCGGCGTCTCGTAGCACGGAATGCCCAGCGCGCTAGCGACCCGGTCGGCCGCGCCCGACGTGGGCATGGAGCGGGCGATGCCCTTCAAGCCGGCGCGGTAGCCGGGCGCCACGGTGGCATTCGCGGCCAAAATCGCCAGGCTGTCCGATGGCGTCACGTCGAAGCGCCGGCCAACGATCATGTTGCGGTCGCCGTCGCCATCCGAGGCGGCGCCGAAGTCGGGGGCCTCATTGTCACCATCTCCGGCCGCCATGATGGAAATCAATTCCTGCGCGTTGACGGGATTCGGGTCCGGATGGCCGCCGCCAAAGTCTTCCAGGGGCACGCCGTTGATGACGCTGCCCTTGGGCGCGCCCAGCATGCCTTCCAGGATGGCCGTCGCATACGGGCCGGAGACGGCGTGCATGCCGTCAAAGCAGATGCGCAAGCCGCCCGCGAACAGGGCACGGATGGCGTCGAAGTCGAACAGCTGCTGCATCAGTTCCGCGTAATCTTGCACCGGATCGATCACTTCGACCGTCATCTGCTCGATGCGCACCGAACCCGGTTTGTCGAGATCGATGTCGGCAGCGTCGCTGATGCGGTATTCGGCGATGCCTTGCGTGCAGGCGTAGATGGCCTCGGTGACCTTTTCGGGCGCCGGGCCGCCATTGGCGATGTTGTACTTGATGCCGAAATCGCCATCGGGGCCGCCCGGGTTGTGGCTGGCCGACAGGATGATGCCGCCGCTGGCGCCATGCTTGCGGATGACGCAGCTGACGGCCGGCGTCGACAGGATGCCGCCCTGCCCCAGCAGCACGCGCGCGTAACCATGCGCGGCCGCCATGCGCAGCACCGTCTGGATGGCCGCGCGGTTGTAAAAGCGCCCGTCGCCGCCCAGCACCAGGGTCTGGCCGCGGCAGTCGCCCAGCGTGTCAAAAACGCTCTGCACGAAGTTTTCCAGATACTGCGGCTGGCTGAACACAGCCACCTTCTTGCGCAGGCCCGAAGTACCGGGCCGCTGGCCGGCTACCGGCGCCGTGTTGATGATTTGAATAGCCATCTTGCCTCCATATTAACTTCCGATGGTAACGCATGCCTGGCAAGCGGCAAAGCGTTGTACGCCTGCCACGGTGCGCCAAGCCGCTTAGCGCTACACTCCGGCATGCCATATAATGAGAATCATTCTCATATGCGGCACTCCTGGCTGCGGACTCATACATCGGACGCCGTGGTTGCACGCTATTACCAAGAACTGTTGAACTTTTGCTGGCGCAGCTTGCGCAACCGCGAAGCTGCTGCCGACCTGGTGCAGGAAAGCTATGCGCGCGTGCTGGGCGAAGCGGCCGTGCGCGAACCGCGCGCGCTGCTGTACCGCACGGCGCGCAATCTGCTGATCGACAATCACCGCCGCGCCGCCCTGCGCCAGCATGAGGAGCTCGACGCCCTGCCCGAGGCCGCGCATCCGGCCGCGCCGCGCCACTTGCAGCCGGAGCAGGCGCTCGAAAGCAGCCAGGACTGGCAAGCCTGCGTGGCCGCCATCGACGCCTTGCCGCCCCGCTGCCGCGACGCCTTCGTGCTGCACGTCTTCGAGGAATTGCCGCACGCGCAGATCGCTGCGCGCATGGGCATTTCCGTGAGCATGGTGGAAAAACATATCGCGCGGGGCATGCTCAGTTGCCAGGCGCAGTTGCATTCTTTGCGGGAAGCCACATAATGGCGCCCATGACCGCCCACCCGCCCCGCTACGATTTCGGCCCGTCCGCGCAGGACGAGGCGGACTTGCGCGAGTACGCCGACTTTGCCGCCACGCAGGACGGCGTGGCGCTGGCCGCAGCAAGCTGGTTCAGCCGACGCGGCAACCTCGATGCACAGCAACAGGCCGAATTTTCCGTCTGGCTGGCAGCCGACGCGCTGCACGCGCAAGCGTACGCGCAGCTGCGGGACACGCACCGCGTGGCGCGCAAGATTCCCGCGCAGGTCGCCGCGCGCTGGGCAGTGCCCCACGCCGCGCCTTCCTCCCGCCCCCGCCGCCACTGGCTGCGCGCGCTGCCGTATGCGGCCGCCGCCATGTTGCTGCTCAGCGTGGGCGCGGGCGGCTACCAGTGGTGGCAACAGCAAGCCGTGTTCAGCCAGTCGTATGCCACCATGCGCGGCCAGCGCCTGGCCGTCTCGCTGCCCGACGGCAGCAAGGTAGAACTCGATACGGCCACGCAGCTGCACGTCACCCTGTACCGCCAGCGCCGCGAAGTGCGCCTGGCGCACGGCGAAGCGCTGTTCCAGGTGCAAAGCAGACAGGGCCAGCCCTTCGACGTGCTGAGCGGTCCCTTGAAAGTGACGGTAGTGGGCACGCAGTTTTCCGTACGCAATACGCTCGAACACGACGGCCAGCTGCGCGTGGCCGTGCAGCAAGGTTACGTGCGCGTGGCGGGCGCAGGACAAGACCTGGCCGACCTGCGGGCCGGCCAGGGCGTCAGCGCCGACGCCGGCGGCCGCCTGTCCGCCATTGCCAGCCTGGCCCCAGGCAGCGTGGCGCCATGGCGCAACGGCAGGGTCACCTTCGACAATGTGCCGCTGGGCGCGGCACTGGCCGAATTCGAGCGCTATGGCGACACCGGCTTCGTCGTGCGCGATCCCGCCGTGGCGCAGCTGCGCATCGGCGGCAGTTTCAGCCTGACCCAGCTCGACCGCTTCGCCGCCGCCCTGCCGCAGCTGTTGCCCGTGCAGATCGTGCGCAGCGGCGCCACCAGCACCATCGGCATGGCGCCGAAAGCCGCCGCGCAGGCGCCGGCAATGCAACTGCAAAAAAAACAAATGAAAATAATTCGCATTCGCAGGTGAGGGTTTTGCCCGCTGCCGCGTCTACCAAGTTAATCGACAATAAATTAACCTGGAGAAATGCAACATGTGGTCCCCCCGCCTCAATCTGACACCCGCCCCCCTCGCCCTGGCCGCCATGCTGGCCCTGGGCACCATTTCCCTGGCACAGGCGCAAACGGCGCCCGCCGTCACACTGGCCATCGCCGCCCAGCCGCTGGGCCAGGCGCTGAATGAGCTGGCGCGGCAAGCCAATCTGCAACTGCTGTTCGCGCCCGAACTCGTTGCCGGCAAGACGGCGCCCGCCGTCAGCGGCACCCTTAGCGTGGCCGACAGCCTGGAGCGTCTGCTGGCCGGCAGCGGCCTGGCTGCCAGCATCGATGGCAACAGCGTCATCATCCGCTCCGCCCCCGCCGCCACGGGCAAGGTGGCGACCCTGGCGGAAATTACCGTCAGCGCGCGCCAGGAGGCAGTGATCGACAGCGAGCTGACCAAGTCATACGCGGCGCAAGCGGTCAGCATCGGCAAGGGCCAGCAAAGCCTGCGCGAAATTCCCCAATCCGTCTCCGTGCTGACGCGCCAGCAGTTGAATGACCAGAATTTGCTGAGCCTGGATGACGCCATGCGCGGCGTGACGGGCATCACCGTCGAGGCCAGCAGCACGGGCGGCAACCACGGCAACTTTTATTCGCGCGGCTATGCGCTTGACTCGGTGCAGGTCGATGGCGTGATGACGCCGGCCAGCACGGGCAACGACCTGTCGGCCGGCTTCGGACTGGCCATCTATGACCGGGTGGAAGTGCTGCGCGGCCCCGCCGGCCTGTTCCAGGGCGCGGGCGACCCGGGCGGCACCATCAACCTGGTGCGCAAGCGCGCGCGCGACACCTTTGCCGCCAGCGGCGTGCTCAGCGCAGGTTCCTGGGACCGCTACTACGCAGAAGCGGACGTCACGGGCCCCCTGAGCGCGGATGGCAAGGTGCGCGGCCGCCTGGTGGCCGCGTATGAACACCGGCGCTCCTTCGTCGACCATGTGTATGCGGAAAAACCGCTGTTGTACGGCACTGTTGCCATCGACGTGGCGCCAGGCACCGTGCTGACGGGCGGCGTCACCCACCAGCAATACAAGGGCCGTCCCGCCTTCGGCCTGCCCGCGTATGAAGACGGGCGCCTGCTCGACGTGCCCCGCTCCACCTATCTCGACCCGGCCTGGAACCACATCACGGAAAAGGTCACCGAATACTTTGCCGAACTCGATCATAAACTGGCGAACGGCGGCCAGTTCAAGGCGACCGCCCTGTACCGCGAGCAGGATGAACCGTCGCGCAATTTCGGCTGGTCCGACTGTTCCGCCGATCCCGTCACGGGCGACAGCTGCCTGGTCAGCTGGACCTACCGCAGCCACTGGAAGACGCAGGGCCTGGACGCTTACCTGGCCACGCCATTCCAGGCATTTGGCCGCAGCCACGACCTGATCGTGGGCGCCGACTACCGCCAGGTGCACAAGAATTTCCAGTATGGCGGCGGAGACAATGCGCCGATCAACATCTTTCATCCCGATAACAATATCGCGCGGCCCAGCTATACCTTTTCCAACGGCAATGACAACCGCACCAAACAGTTCGGCCTGTACGCGCGCACCCGCCTGCAAGCGACCGAGCGCCTGGCCGTCAACCTGGGCGGGCGCCTGACGCACTGGGACAACCATACCGTCAACCGCAACGCGTATTTCAACCAGTTCACCGATGTCAGCAACACCATCAAGGCCAAGTTCACGCCGTATGCGGGCCTGGTCTACGAGCTCGACAAGCAGGTGTCGGCCTACGGCAGCTACACGCGCATCTTCTCGCCCCAATCCACCACGGACGCTGCCGGTCAGACGCTGAAACCGCGCACGGGCCAGCAGTTCGAGCTGGGGCTGAAGGCGGAGCTGTTCGACAAGAACGTCAACGCGCATGCGGCCCTGTTCCGCATGGAAGACGAGAACCGCGTCATGCCCGACCCGGCCAACCCGCTGCTCTCCATCGGCGCCGGCAAGATGCGCAGCCAGGGCATGGAAGCCGAGCTGAGCGGCAGTCCCCTGCCCGGCTGGAACATCACGGGCGGCTATTCCTACACCAGCACGCGCACCCTCGAAGGCAGCGACGACCAGAAGGCACAGCTGTATTCCTTCATCGCGCCGCGCCACAATGTCAATCTGTGGACCAATTACCGGCTCGCCGGCGCGCTCGATAAAGTCAGCGTGGGCGGCGGCTTGCGCAGCGTCAGCAGCATGTACCGCCTGAACGGGCCAGTGAAATTCGAGCAGGGACCCGTCACCACGGTGGGCTTGCAGGCTGGCTACCGCCTCAGTCCCACACTGGAGCTGTCGCTGACGGTGAACAACCTGTTCGACAAAAAATACTACACGCGCGTGTGGGCCGCCTATGGCTCCAACTTCTATGGCGAACCGCGCAACGCCATGCTGACCCTGCGCGGCCAGCTGTAAACGCCCGCGCTCCTGCGCATGCACGGCCGCCGCCAGCAATGGGGCGGCCGTGCGCGTTGACGGCATCGCTGCGGCTTCATTACCACATCGCTCTCTTGCATGTCTCGCAACCCCGCACTATAATAAGAATAGTTCTCATTCACATTTAGACTCCCACCCGAGTTTGCGCACAGTCGCCTGACTGATGCGCGGCTGGATGACACGCTGCGCCAGCCAGGCACCACCGCCAAGCAAGCCTCCCATACCAAAAACGCCAGCCGCTCGACGGCGGGCACACGAGAAGAAGGATGTTTCATGGCGCGAGCACGTTCGCTGGCCGGCATGGTTGCCGGCCCGTTTTCCCCACCAGTTTCCAATGTCGCCATGCGTCCGCTGGCCATCGCCGTGCATTCCGCATTGCTGACGGCAGCGCTGGGCGCCGGCGCGGCCCTGGCTGCGGAGGCACCCGCCAAGCCCGATGAAGCCACTCTGAGCGAGATCAAGGTAGTGGGCCAGCAAGACAAGGCATCGACCGAGCACACGGGTTCCTACACCACCAAACAGATGGCCACGGCAACCCGCATGGGCCTGTCGATCCGCGAAACGCCGCAATCGATTTCCGTGGTGACGCGCCAGCGCATGGACGACATGGGCCTGAACAGCCTGGCCGAGGTGCTGGTGCAGTCGACGGGCGTGACGGTGCAGGAAAACGACAGCGAACGCACGAGCTTTTCGGCGCGCGGCTTTTCCATCGGCAATTACCAGATCGATGGCGTGGCCGTCAATTCAGGCAGCAATGCGCTGTTCGACACGGCCATCTATGACCGCATCGAGATCGTGCGCGGCGCCACGGGCCTGGTCAGCGGCAATGGCGACCCATCGGCCACCATCAACATGATGCACAAGCGTCCCGGCAAGGAGTTTGCCGCCTCGGCCGGCCTGACCGTGGGTTCCTGGAGCAAGGTCCGGCTCGAAGGCGACATCAGCGCGCCGCTGAATGCGGACGGCAGCATCCGCGGGCGCGTCGTGGTGGCAGGCCAGAACCGCCATTCCTACATGGACCTGTACAAGGAACGCAAGCTGGTGGGCGCCGTCATCGTCGAGGCGGATCTGACGCCTGCAACGTTGCTGACGGCCGGCATCGACTATCAAAAGAACACACCGAAAGGCACGAGCTGGGGCACCACGCCCCTGTTCTTCTCGGACGGCACGCCGGCCAACATGCCCCGCTCGTTCAACATGGCGGCCAAGTGGAGCAGCTGGGAGCGCGCATTCGAAAACAAATACGTCTACCTCGAACACCGCTTTGCCAACGACTGGAAAATCAAGGCCGCCTACGGACGCCTGGACAGCTCTTCGAACGGCAAGCTGTTCTACGGCGGCAGCGGCTATCCGAAACGCGACGGCAGCGGCCTGGAAGTCTGGAGCGGCGCCTTCCCCTACGATGAAAAGCAGGACAACTTCGACCTGTCGGCCAACGGCACCTTCCCCCTGTTCGGCCGCCAGCACGACCTGGTGCTGGGCGTGAACGGCTGGAAGCGCACCGGCACGACGAATGAAACCTTGCTGCCCGATCCGCTGCCATTCGCCACCACCATCCCCGACTTCCGCAACTGGACCGGCGACGTGCCCGAGCCGGCGCTCACGCGCACTGGCGCGCGCGACGTCGCCACCACCAAGCAGTCCGGCGCCTTCATCGCCACGCGCATCAATGTCACGGACAGTTTCAAGGTACTGGCCGGCGCGCGCGTCTCCAAATGGGAAACATATAACGACCGCTACGATACCCAGGGCCGTTTTGTGAAACGCAGCTCCGCCTACAAGACGGACGATGTCGTCACGCCGTACGCGGGCGTGGTGCTCGATGTCAGCAAGAGTACCTCGCTGTACGCCAGCTACACGGACCTGTTCAAGCCGCAAAACCTGAAGGACAAGAACAACGCCTTCCTCGACCCGATCACGGGCAGCAATGTGGAAGCGGGCGTGAAGAGCGAATTCTTCGACGGCGCCGTGAATGCCTCGTTTGCCGTGTATGAAGCCAAGCAGGACAACCTGGGCGAGGAAGACAAATCGGTGCCGCTGACCTTCGTGCTGCCGGACGGCAGCCGTCCCTATATCTCGACGGGCAAGGGCACGAAAAGCAAGGGTTACGAGGCGGAAGTGTCGGGCAGCCCCTTGAGCGGCTGGCAGCTGTTCGCCGGCTACACGCACAGCAAGTCGAAGACGGGCAAGGGCGTGGTGACCAACACCATCCAGCCGACCAACATGCTGCGCGTCTCGACCACCTACCGCCTGCCGGGCGAGCTGCAAAATCTCACCATCGGCGGCGGCTTGAACTGGCAGAACGAGATCTGGACGACGGCCACCCTGCCGAACAAAAGCAAGATCCGGGTCAGCCAGGGCAGCTACGTGCTGGCCAACCTGATGGCGCGCTATCAGATCAGCCCGAAACTGTCGGCCAGCCTGAATGTCAACAACCTGTTCGACAAGACGTATTTCCGCCGCGTGGGTTTCTATAACGGCGGCTATTACGGCGAACCGCGCAACGTGGCACTGAACCTGCGCTACCAGTACTGATGCATCGCAGGCCGCTGTCCCCCGGGAGCGCGGCCGCTTTGTCCATTTCACATAAGAAGATAAGGGATACACCATGCACATCACCTCCATCGCGCGCCTCGGCGCCCTCGCTGCCGCCCTGCTGGGCGCGGCCCTCGTTTCCGGCACGGCCAGCGCGCACCAGATCTGGCTGCAGCAGGACGGCAAGGCGGCCAGCGTGTACTTCGGCGAGTTCGGCGACAACCTGCGCGAGGCGTCGCCCGGCCTGCTGGACAAGTTCAGCATCAAGAACGTGACATGGGTGTCGGCCAAGGGCACGCAGCCGCTGCAGGCGAGCAAGACGGCCGGCGCCTTCATCCTGAATGGCAAGGTGGGTGCCGGCGAAAGCATCATCGTCGAGGAAGACAACTACCCGTCGTGGGAAGAGAAAAAGGATGGCAAGAGCACGCGCACCGTGTGGGTCCCGGCCGCGCGCCTGATCGCCGATAGCAAGGCGCAAGCACCCGCGCTGACCCTCGACCTGGTGCCGACCGGCAAACCAGGCCAGTTCCAGGTCAGCTACCAGGGCAAGCCGCTGGCGCAAGCCAAGGTCAACGCCGTGGTGCAATCGGGCTGGGGCAAGGAAGCGTGGAGCGATGCACAAGGCCTGGTCAGCTTCCCGCTGCCATGGAAGGGCACCTATGTGCTGGAAGTGCAGCACACGGACAAGACGGCCGGCCAGCGCGGCACGCAAGCCTATGACAAGGCCATGTTCGTGACGACCCTGAGCCTGGTGCAGCCGCAAGGCGTGACGCCGCTGCCGGCCGGCCCGGCCCTGCCGCCGAGCAAGGATCACGACTGACCATGCAAGCGCCAGCCATCATTAAAATGCCGCGCCTGCGGCTCTCCGCCGGCGCGCTCTACCGCCTCGGCGTGGCTTCGCGCAGCGTGGCGGCCATCGTTGGCGGCTACGTGCTGGCCGCGCTGGTCACCATGCTGCTGTCGGTAAGCCTGCCCATGGCCCGTTCCGAAGCCGTCATGACAGCCACCCTGCTGTCGTTTGCCATCTACACCTGCGCCGTGATGTGGGTCTTCGCCACGCGCAGCGCCCTGCGCGCCTGGCTGGGCCTCGCGATCCCCGCCGCCATCATCGCCGCCATCCTGCAGTGGATGGACGCACTATCCTGGAGTTTCGCATGAAAGAAGGTTTCCGCCAGTCGATGGCATGGCTGCACACCTGGTCCGGCCTGCTCGTCTGCTGGATTTTGCTGCTGGTGTTTTGCGCCGGCACGGCCAGCTACTACCGCAATGAAATCACCCTGTGGATGCAGCCCGAATTACACGGCGCCGCCGCCAGCCAGGTCAGCACCGAGGAAGCGGCCAGCGTGGCGCAGAAGGCGATGGAAGAGCGGGCAGAAGGCGCCACGCGCTGGTTCATCAGCCTGCCCGGCGAACGCAGCCCGGCCACGCAACTGGGCTGGAGCAAGCCTTCGAAGCCCGGCGAAAAGAAACGCGGACGGCGCGGCAATTTTCATAGCGAAAAAGCCGACCCGGCCACGGGCGAAGTGCTGTCCAAGCCGCGCGAGACGCGGGGCGGCGAATTCCTCTACCGCCTGCATTTCGACCTGCATTACATGCCGGCCATCTGGGCCCGCTGGATCGTGGGTTTCTGCGCCATGTTCATGTTTGTCTCTATCATCAGCGGCATCGTCACGCACAAGCGCATCTTCAAGGACCTGTTTACCTTCCGGCCGAAAAAGGGCCAGCGCTCGTGGCTGGACGCGCATAACGTGACGGCCGTGCTGGCCCTGCCCTACCACATCATGATCACCTACACGGGCCTGGTCACGTTGATGTTCCTGTACATGCCTTCCGGCGTCACGGCCGCCTACAAGGGCGACCAGGATGCCTTCTTCGCCGAAGCCTTCCCGGGCCGCTCGGGCGACAGCAAGCCAGCCGGCGTGGCCGCGCCGTTGGCACGGTTGGCGCCCCTCGTGCGCCAGGCGGAACAGCATTGGGGCGGCGGCAAGGTCGAGCGCATTTCCGTCAACCACCCGGGCGACGCCAACGCCACCATTTCGCTGACGCGCGCCGGTGGACGCGACATGTCGTCGAAGCAGCCGTCGATGGAATTCGATGGCGTTTCCGGCAAGCTGTTGTCAAGCGATGGCGACGCGCAGCCCGGCGCGGCAGCCACGCAAGGCGTGATGGTTGGACTGCACGTCGCGCATTTCGGCGGGCCGCTGCTGCGCGCCCTGTTCTTCCTGTCCGGCCTGGCCGGCTGCGCCATGGTCGCCACGGGCGCCTTGCTGTGGGCCGTCAAGACGCGCCAGAAGCAGGCAAAGGCGCTGGCCGCCGGCAAGCGCGCCAGCTTCGGCCTGCGCCTGGTCGAAGCGCTCAACATCGGCGCCATCGCCGGCATCCCGATCGCCTTTGGCGCCTACTTCTGGGCCAACCGCCTGCTGTCCGTGACGATGGAAGACCGGCCGAAAGAGGAAATCGCCTGCTTCTTCGGCGCCTGGGCCCTGGCCGCCATCATCGCCCAGCTGCGCCCGTCGCGCGCCATGTGGCGCATGCAGCTGGCCGCCGGCGCCTTCCTGCTGGCATCGCTGCCTGTGCTGAACGTCTTCACGACCGGTTCGCACCTGGGCGTGACCCTGTTCCTGGGCCGCGGCCCAGTGGCGGTCGCCGCCTTCGACCTGGTGGTGCTGGTGCTGGGCCTGGGCCTCGCGTATGCGGCGTTCAAATTGAAACCGCTGCCCGTGAAGGCGGCCAAGGCAGCACCTGTGAAACCGGCGCAAACGATGGAGGCCGCGTGATGGAACTGTTAGCGAATTTCCTCGTCTTCGCATTGTGCTATGCGGGCCTGTCCTCGCTGTGCCTGGCGATGGACCGCCATTACGCCGACCTGCACGGACGCGGCGCCGAACCGCCCGCGCCACTGCGCCGCCGCCTGCAATGGGCCGGCTGGCTGGCGCTGGCGGCCGGCCTCGCCTGGGCCATGCACATCGCCGGCGGCGGCTACGGCCTCGTCTACTGGGTCGGCAGTCTGACGGGCTGCGGCTTGCTGCTGATCTGGCTGCTGCCCTACGCGCCGCACCAGGCCATGCGCCTGGCGCGCATCATCGGCGGCGCGGCCGTACTGGCCGCCGTCGCGCTGGCCTTGCTGTAGAGGACCTGGCGGTCCCGCCACGTGACGGCAAGTGCGTGGCGGGACAGCAACAGCGCATTGCATCGGCACGCTCACCGCGCTAAAATGAGAATAATTCTTATTTGCATTAAGGCCATCCCCACTATGCCAGGCAGTCCGTTCGCGCCCTCCCCCTTGCTGGCCACGCAGCTGGAAAGCCATTACCGCGCACACCACGGCTGGCTGGCGCACTGGCTGCAGCGGCGCCTGGGTAACGCTGCCGAAGCCGCCGACCTGATGCAGGATACTTTCGCGCGCCTGCTGGCCGGCGCGCCAATGCAGCCGCAAACGCCGGCCCTGCGCGCCCCCAAGGCTTACCTGGCGACCGTCGCCAAACATCTGCTGATCAACCATTTGCGCCGCCAGTCGCTGGAGCGGGCGTGGCTGGCAGCGCTCGCAGCCCTGCCCGAACAGCATCTGCCATCGACCGAGCAGCGCGTGGAAATCCTGCAGGCGCTGCAAGCGGTCGATGCCATGCTCGACGGCCTGAAACCGAAGGTGCGCGCCGTCTTCATCATGGCGCAGATCGAAGGCCATGCCTACGCGGATATCGCCGCGCTGCTGGGCATCGGCGAGCGCTCCGTGAAACGCTACATGGCCGAGGCGCTGACGGAATGCGTGCTGCTGGCGCCGGATTTTCCGGCATGAGCGCCGCTGCTTCGCCATATCCTCCGCTGTCGCGCAAGGTGGCGCGCCAGGCCGTCGAATGGTATTTATTGGAGCAGTCTGGCCAGGCCACGCCGGACGACCTGGCCGCCAGCGCCGAATGGCGCGCACGCGACCCGGAACATGCGCGCGCCTGGAACAGGGTGCAGCAGGTGAGCCAGACGGCTGGCCTGCTGCCGCCGGATCTGGCCGTGCCTGTGCTGCGCCGGCCGCAGCGCCGCGTGGCCGTGCAGGTATTGCTGGCGCTGATGGCGGCGCCCGCCGCGTGGCTGCTGGTGCGCCACGAAATGCTGGCCGATTACCGCAGCGGCGTGGGAGAACGGCGTGTAGTGTCCCTGCCCGATGGCGGCACCCTGGTGCTCAACACGGACAGCGCCGTCGACGTGGCGTATGGCGCCGGCGAACGCCTGCTGACCCTGCGCCGCGGTGAAGTGCTGGTGCAGACGCGTCCCGATCATGCGGGCAGCCGCCCTTTCATCGTCGCCACCTGCCATGGCCGCATCCGCGCGCTGGGCACGCGCTTCACCGTGCGCGTCGACGACGACAGCAGCCGCGTGACGGTGCTCGAACACGCGGTGGAAATCACGCCGCGCGCGCCCTCGGCCACCGTCCGCACGCTCATGGCGGGACAGCAAAGCCGCTTCGACGCCAGCCACGCCGGCCTGCCCACGCCGGCGCCGCTGCAAGCCGATGCGTGGACGCACGGCATGCTGGCGGCGCAGGACATGCGCCTCGATGCCTTCGCCTTGGAGCTGTCACGCTACCGCCCCGGCCTGCTGCGCGTGGAGCCGCAAGTGGCGGGCTTGCGCCTGTCGGGCGCCTTCCAGCTCGACGACACGGACGCCGTGCTGGAAAGCCTGGCGCGCATGCTGCCCGTCGACATGCTGTACCGCACTCCGTACTGGGTCACCATCGCGGCCCGCAAAAAATAGTTGACAAGAATTGGCCCCTTTTTTCGGCATGGCCTGTCCTGTGAGTATTACAACGACACTCACCGGAAAGGCAAGACCATGCACCCACCCCGTTTGACTCCCCTCGCGCGCGCCATCGGCAGCGCCGTGATCCTGCTGTCGCTGGCGCAGGCACCGGCCATGGCAGCCGATGCCGCCACACCAGCCGCCGCGCAAACGGTTTTCCACGTGCAAGCCGGCGAGCTATCCACCGCCATCGCCAGCTTTGCCATCGAGGCGAAGGTGAGCGTGGGCGCGGCGGCCGAACTGCTGCAAGGCGTGCGCACGCAGGGCCTGAGCGGCAGCTACACGGTGCCGCAGGCACTGGCCCGCCTGCTGGCTGGCACGGGCCTCGATGCGCTGCCCAGCGGGGAACGCAGCTACGTGCTGCGCAAGGCAGGCACGGCATCGCCCGCCGCGCCGATTGCCGCGACCCTGGGCGAAGTAGCCGTCAGCTCCAGCGCCCTGCGCGACGGCACCACGGAAGGCAAGCGCGGCTACGCGGGCCTGACCAGCGCCACGCGCCTGAACCTGTCGCTGCGCGAAACGCCGCAAGCCGTCAGCGTCGTCACGCGCCAGCAGATCGAGGACCAGGGCTTGCGCACCTTGCAGGACGTGCTGGTGCAGGCGCCCGGCATCACGGTCGACCATTCGTCGAGCACGCGCGAATACGACCAGGTATTTTCACGCGGCTTCGAAGTGACGTCGTACATGTTCGACGGCATCCCGACCAGCAAGAACCTGGAAGCGCGCACCTACGACATGGCCATCTACGACCGCGTCGAAATCATCCGCGGCGCGACGGGGCTGATCAGCGGCACGGGCAGCCCGTCGGCCGCCATCAACCTCGTGCGCAAGCGCCCGGGCCGCGCGTTTGCCGCCACGGCCGGCGCGCAGCTGGGCTCTTGGGACCGCTACCGCATCGAAGGCGATGTCTCGACGCCCTTGACGGCGGACGGCAAGGTGCGCGCGCGCATCGTCGCCGCGCATGAAGACCAGCGCTCGTTCATCGACCGCTACCAGCAGAAAAAGGACGTGCTGTACGCCATCGTCGAAGCGGACCTGACGCCGTCGACGGTGCTCAGCGCCGGCATCAACTACCAGCAGGAAAAACTCAAGGGCGCGGGGCGCGAATTCCCCATGTTCTATGCCGACGGCTCGCAAACCCATTTTTCCCGCTCGATGAACGGCACGGCCGCGTGGAGCACGTATGACCGCGAACAGAGCATGCTGTTCGCCACGCTCGATCATTATTTCGACAATGACTGGATCGCCAAGGTGGCCGTCAGCCGCAGCAGCAACCAGTACGATGCCTTGCAGGGTTTTTCCGGCAACGGCTACCCGGACCGCGTGACGGGCGGCGGCATGAAGCTGTGGCTGGCCAACTGGCACAGCAAGCCGCAACAGACCTCGCTCGACGCCTACGTCAGCGGCCCGTTCCAGGCCTTCGGCCGCAAGCATGAACTGGTGCTGGGCGTGAGCGCCTCGGAACTCAAGACGAATAGCCCCATCTATCCGGGGTGGCGCCTGACTGGCTACGACTACACGGTGCCGGATATCCACGCCTGGAATGGCGCCATGCCGGTGCCCGACTACAGCGGCACGCGCCTGGGCAGCTCGTACGACAAGGAGCGAGAAAGCGGCCTGTATTCGACCCTGCGCCTGCGCCCGACGGACGCGCTGTCGGTGATTTTGGGTGCGCGCCTGTCGTACTGGAAGCGCGACATCCGCAGCGATTACGATGCCGACACGGACTTGTACGACGCGATGCGCGAAAACGGCAAGATCACGCCGTATGCGGGCCTCGTCTACGACCTGGGCCGGCACTGGTCGGCCTATGCCAGCTACACCAGCATCTTCACGCCGCAAAGCCAGCGCGACGTCAACAGCCGCTTCCTGGCGCCGCTGGAAGGCAAGAACTACGAAGTGGGCGCCAAGGGCGAATTCTTCGACGGCAAGCTCACCACCAGCGCCGCCCTCTTCCAGCTGAAGCAGGAAAACCTGGCCGAAGCCGATCCGGGCAATGTCTGGATCATCGGCACGGGCGGCGGTTCTTACGCCTACCACACGGTCAAGGGCGCCACCACGCGCGGCTTCGAGGCGGAAGTCTCGGGCCAGCTGCGTCCCGACTGGCAACTGACGGCCAGCTATGCCTATAGCCGCATCCGCAATGCCGCCGGCGCACGCATCCAGACCAACCAGCCGCAGAACATGGCCAAGCTGTGGACCACCTGGCGCCTGGCGCAAGGCGTGCCTGGCCTGGTGCTGGGCGGCGGCGTGAACTGGCAAAGCGATATCTACATGGATGACCGCGGGCCGAACGGCGAACGCTTCACGCAGAAGGCCTATGCGGTGGCGGGACTGATGGCGCAGTACCAGCTCAGCAAGCAACTGGTGGCGACCCTGAACGTCAACAATGTCTTCGACAAGCGCTACTACTCGACGGGCATGGGCGGCTATTACGGCGATCCACGCAACGCCATGCTGTCGCTGCGCTATCAGTTCTGAATGGCTTCGCCACTTTTGAGCAGCGCCTCGATACCCTCGGGCGCCATGGCGCGGCCCAGGTAGTAGCCAAACGCCTCGTCGCAGCCCATCTCGGCCAGCAGTTCCAGCTGCTCGCCGCTTTCCACCCCGCCGGCGATGGTGCGCAGTCCGAGCGTGCGTGCCATCGCCACGATGGCACGCACCATGGCGCCGTCGCCGCCCGGCTTTCCCACGTCGTCGACAAAACACTTTTCGATCTTCACGGCATCCGTGGGAAAGCGTTTCAGATAGTTCAGCGAAGCGTCGCCCGTGCCAAAATCGCTGATGGCAATCGCCATGCCCAGCTGGCGGAACTGGCGCAGTATCAGTTCGCAGTTCTGGTTGCGGGCGATCAGAATGCCGGCGGCGATTTCCAGTTCGATGCAATGCCCCGGCACGCCGGCCGCCTCCAGCGCAGCGGCGAAATTGCGTGCGATATCGCGCTGGTAGAACTGGCGCGCCGACAGGCTGACGGACACCGTCAGCATCTGCCCTTGCGCGATCCAGCTGCGCGCCTGCTCCACCGCCGTGGCCATCACCCACGCTCCCACCGGCAAGATCAAGGCGCTTTCCTCCAGCACCGGTAAAAAGTCGAGCGGCATCATCAGGCCCAGTTCCGGGTGCTTCCAGCGCAGCAGCGCCTTCACGCCCGTGATCCTGCGCATCTTCAAGTCCATGCGCGGCTGGTAGTACAGCGCGAATTCATCGCGTTCGAGCGCGTGGCGCAGGGCCGTCTCGAGGATGGTGCGCGAATACGACTGCGTCTGCATGCGCGGCGCGTAGCGCAGGCAGGTACCGGGCGCATGGCGCTTGGCCGCATACATGGCCAGGTCGGCCTTTTCGATCAGCGCATTGACGTCGTCGTCGTCGTCCGGGTACAGGGCCACGCCCACGCTGGCCGCCACCGACAGGCTGTATTCGCCGATGACGAAGGGGGCGGCGATGGCGCCGACGATTTTTTCGGCCACCCGCTCGGCATCGTGCGCCGTGCGCAGTTCCGTCAGCAGGATGATGAATTCGTCGCCGCCCTGGCGCGCCACCGTGTCGACCTTGCGCACGCACTGCTGCACCCGGCGCGCGAACTCCGTCAGCACCTGGTCGCCCACGTCGTGCCCCAGGCTGTCGTTGATGGATTTGAAGCGGTCGATGTCGACGAACAGCACGGCCAGCAACGCCTGGTGGCGGCGCGCGTAGGCGATGCCGTGCTCGAAGCGGATCTGGAAATGCAGCCGGTTCGGCAGCCCCGTCAAGCCGTCGTGGTGGGCGATGAATTCCAGCTGCTGCTCGGCACGCCGGCGCGCCGACACATCGTGCAGCAGCAGTACGGCGCCGCCCTGCGCCAGCGGCGCGCAGCTGTACTGCACATCGATGCGCTTGCCGTCGAGATGGCGCAGCAGCACGGCGCCGCGCGCCACTTCCAGCACTTCCTGCTGCGCCACGCAGTCGCGCACCTGGCGCGCCGCATCGATGGGCGTGCCGTCATGGAACAGGGGCAGCAGCTGTGTCACGGGCTGGCCCAGGCCACCGTCGCCCAGCAGTCCGCCCATGGCGCTGGCGCGGGGATTCAGGTACTGCACCACGCCATCGTGGTCTGTGCCGATGACGGCCGCCGGCAGCGCCTGCAACAGGGCCAGCGCATCGGCCATGCGCTGGCCCTGCTCTGCCTGCAGCACCACGCCCGTCGCATGGCGCAGGCGCCACGTGCGCGCCGCCTGCCACTGGCAGGCCAGCAGCAAGCTCAGCACCACGGCCAGGACCAGGCACAGCGCCAGCAGCAGCGCCGTCATGCGTCACCCGGCAGGCAAGATTTGGAAGACATGCTTTTCCTTTGCAACGCGCGCCATGCGGCCGGGCGCAGAACCATGCGGAAAGGAAATAGTATAAGAATTTGGGCGCGATATTTGCCTGATCGGGGGCCGCTTGACTGGCATCAAGCGGCACGGGGCAGGTCCTCGTCAGGCCAGCGACAGCCTCCGGGCCAGCGTGGCACCCGCCGGTGCGGCCGCGCCGGGCTCCGCATGCAACTTGAAGATACTGACGGCGTCGGCCAGGCTGGCCGCCTGCTGCTGCAGCGCGTCCGCAGCGGCGGCGGCCTGCTCCACCAGGGCCGCATTCTGCTGCGTCACGCCATCCATCTGGCTGATGGCGATGCTGATCTGCTCGATGCCGTCGCGCTGCTCCACGCTGGCCACGGCGATCTCGCCGATGATGGCGTTGACGCGCTGCACGCTGCTCACCACATCATCCATCGTGCGCCCCGCCTGGCCGGCCAGCACGCTGCCCTCTTCCGCCGTGCGCACGGATTCGCCGATCAGCTGCTTGATTTCCATGGCCGCCGCTGCCGAACGTTGCGCCAGGTTGCGCACCTCGGTGGCAACGACGGCAAAGCCGCGTCCCTGCTCGCCGGCCCGCGCCGCTTCCACGGCCGCATTCAGGGCCAGGATATTTGTCTGGAAAGCGATACCGTCGATGACGGCGATGATGTCGACGATACGCTTCGACGAGGCATTGATATGGCTCATGGTCTGCACCACCTGCGCCACGGCCTCGCCGCCGCGCTGCGCCACGTCGGAGGCGCCGCCGGCCAGCTGGCGCGCCTGGTCCGCGTTGTCGTTATTCTGCCGCACGGTGGACGTCAGCTCGATCATCGAGGCGGCCGTTTCTTCCAGCGAACTGGCTTGTTCTTCCGTGCGCGACGACAGGTCCATATTGCCGCTGGCGATTTCGCCGGACGCCGTGGCGATGGCCTCCGTGCCGGCGCGCACCCGTCCCACGATGGCGGCCAGGTTGCCGCTCATCGCTTTCAAGGCGCGCAGCAGGTCGCCGATTTCATCGCGGCTGCCGTCGGCCACCACGGCGCGCAGGTCGCCCGCCGCCACCTGCTGGGCGATGCCGACGGCCGCACCGAGCGGCACGGTGATGCTGCGGATCAGCCACCACACGGTCACGCTGCCGACGACCAGGGTCACCAGCACGGTGGCCAGCATGGCGATGCTGGCGCTGCGGTGCGCGGCCGCATCCTGCTCCTTCATCTGCGCCATCAGGGTGTGCGACTGCTTGCCGATGGTCGCGACGATGGCGTCGATCTGGCGCGTCGGTTCGCGGTCCATGCCTTTCACCAGCGCATCGACGGTATGGGCGCTGTCGGCGCGCGCACCATCATACTTTTGCAGCGCCGCCAGGTAGCTGACGCCCAGCGCGTCGTGCGCCTGCAGCGCGTGCTCCACGGACGCCGTGTCGAGTTTTAATGCGCCCATCATCGCCTGCAGGCTTTTCAATTCCTTGCGCGTCTGCGCGCCGCTGGCGACGAACGCTTCGCGGTAGCGCTGGAAGGCGGCAGCATCGCCGCCGCGCAGCAGGATGTTTTTCCATTCCTGCACCTGGATCTTGAATTCCACCTGCGCGCTGCGCGCCGCGTCGACCGCTTCCGTCAAGGCGACGGAACGCTGCATGGCGTCCGCGCTGCGCGCACTGGCCGCGTCGAGCGCGCTCCAGCCACGCGCGCCAACGAACACCAGCGCAAGGAAGAAGAAGGCGCCCAACAGACCCAGGCGGACGGAGATTTTCAGATTCGCGAGTTGCATGTGTTTCTCCCGGCGGCAAGAACAGGATGGCAACAAAGACGCCACCAAAACTATCCAATTCTCACCAAATAGGGAAATCATGGGGCGCGCCCCGTGAAAAACCAAGCAGCGCTTTCGTTAGAGAAACACTTTCAACATAGAAACAACAAATTACATGGAAAAGTTGACTGCCTGGCCATATTGGCGTGCCCACAGCATGGTCAGGCCGGCAATCTTGTTGGCAGCGTCAGCGCGCCACCACAGCCGCTCCCGCGAACTCTTCGCGCAGCAGCGGATACAGCCGCCGGTAGCGCGTCAGGCGGTCGTCCAGCATGGCGGACGCCTGCGGTGTGATGGTTTCCTGCACGGGCGGGCGCATGCACACTTGCGCGGGCGGCAAGCCCGTCACCGCCATCTGCGCCAGGCGCGCCGCGCCCATGGTGCCGCCAGCCACGCCGTGGTCGTGGCGCAGCACGTGCAAGCCCGAGGCATTCGCGCACAGCTGCGCCCAGAAGCGGCTGCGCGAGCCGCCGCCGACGAACGACGCTTCTTCCAGATGCGTGCCGGCGCTGCGCAAGGCCGCATTGCCGTCGGCCATGGCAAAGGCCACGCCTTCCATCACGCTGTAGGCCAGTTCGGCGCGCCCGTGTTCCGTCGACAAGCCGAAAAATACGCCGCGCGCGGAGGCATCGTTATGCGGCGTGCGTTCGCCGCTCAGGTAAGGCAGGAAGATGGGCGCCGTGCGCGCCTCGACATTTTCCGCCAGGCTGACCAGTTCGCCGATGTCGCCCGACTGCGTCAGCCGCGCCACCCAGCTGAGGCTGGACGCGGCGCTGAGGATCACGCTCATCTGGTGCCAGCGCTCGGGCAGGCAATGGCAGAACGCATGCACGCCCTGGCCCGGATTCGGCGCAAAACCATCGCTGCCGGCGAACAGCACGCCCGAGGTACCCAGCGACAGCAGGCCGGCGCCCGGCTCCACCACGCCCAGGCCCACGGCGGCGGCTGCGTTGTCGCCCGCGCCGCCGGCCAGCAGCACCGAATGCGCGATGCCCCACTCCTGGCACAGGGACGGGCGCACCTGCGCCGCAGCGTCGCTGCCTTCGACCAGGCGCGGCATATGCTCGCGCGTCAAGCCAGTAGCGGCCAGCATGCGCTCGGACCAGTCGCGCCTGGCCACGTCCAGCCACAGGGTGCCGGAAGCGTCGGACATGTCGGACACATACTCGCCTGTCAGACGCAGCGCCACGTAATCCTTCGGCAGCAAGACCTTGGCCGTGGCGCGGAACAGCGAGGGTTCGTACTTTTGCAGCCACAGCAGCTTGGGCGCCGTGAAGCCGGGCATCGCCTGGTTGCCCGTGATGGCGCGCGACTCGGGCACCAGCGCCTCGAGCTCCACGCATTCGGCAAACGCGCGCGTGTCATTCCACAGGATGGCCGCGCGCAGCACGTGCTGCTGCTTGTCGAGCAGGGTCGCGCCATGCATCTGGCCCGACAGGGCAATGCCGCGCAGGCCGGAAAACGCCACCGGCTGCGCGGCGCGGATGGCCGCGATGACGTCCAGGGTGGCGTGCCACCAGTCCTCGGGATTCTGTTCCGACCAGCCGGGATGGGGGCTGGAGACGCGCAGGGTCACGCCGGCGCTGGCAAGGATGGCCTGGGCGTCATCGGTGAGGATGGCCTTGACTTCGGAAGTGCCGATATCGATACCGAGATAAGTCATTTGATTCCAAAAGAAAGTTAAGAATGGCCGTCGCCTGACGGCTCGGGCATGTTCATCAGCAGGCAGGAGCGGAATTTCGACGGCGACATCTGCTTGTGTGCCAAAAACTGGCGGTTGAAATTGGAGAGGTTGTTGAAGCCCGTGCGATAGCAGATATCGGTGACCTTCATGTCCGTGTTCATCAGCAGCTCGCAGGCCAGCGCGATGCGCTCCTGGTTGACGTATTGAATGAACGAGGTGCCCGTATGCTTGCGGAAGAAACGCGTGAATTTGAGCGTATTCATCTCCGCCACGTCGGCCACGTCCTGCTCGCAAAAATCGAGCGTGATGTTCTGCTTGATATAGGCCAGCACCAGGTTGATGGTCGACGACATGTAGCGGCCCGCCTGCGCCAGGTAGGTGACGCTGGCCAGCGGACGCCGCTCGCGGCAGTCGCACAGCTCGCCGAACAGGCGCGTAAACAGTTCGACCCGGCGCAAGCCCTGCGCCGTCGTCAATTCCTTCATCAGCGGCACCAGGCGCAGGCCCAGCGCATCGGGAAATTGCAAGCCCCTGCCCGCCTCGGCCAGCAGGGCTTTCAGCGGTGCCATCTCCGGGAACAGCAGCGCGCAACGTTCGATGAAGTCGCTGGAAAACTGCAGCACCAGGTCGCGCTCGGGCAGGACCACGCCTTCCGGCAGTTCGCTGACCCAGTTATGCGGCAGGTTCGGCCCTGTCAGGATCAGATTGCCTGCCCCGTAACTGCCGATATGGTCGCCGATAAAAAATTTGCCATTCGATGTGATGATGAAGTGCAGCTCGTACTCGGGATGAAAATGCCATTTCGCCACAGTGTGCGGAAAGCCGTGCGCCCACGCGCGAAACGATTCGTGGATCGGTTTATGGATCAGTTCCAGGTCAGGCGTCACGGCAGTTTCCTTGCACGGTCTTGGTCACCCTATTCTAACCACTTACTGACCACCGGGCGCCACAGCCAGCCCGCTGTCGGCGTCGAACAGATGCATGTGCTCTTCGTCGAAGGCCAGCGCCAGGGTCTGCCCTACCTGCGCCGCGCTGTTGGCCGCATTCGCCGGCAGCAGGGCCGACAAGGTCAAGGCGCCGCACTGAAAGCTGATCAGCGCTTCGGCGCCCAGCAGCTCGACCAGGTCGATGGCGCACGCCAGGCCATGGCTGCCGGCGTGTTCCTGCGGCAGCGCCGCGCGCAAGTGGTTCGGCCGCAGGCCGAAGACCACGCGCATGCCGGCCGGCAGCGCGGCGAAGCGGGGCGAAATCAATGGCCAGCGGTAGCCGGCGCATACCAGCACCGTTTGCCCGTTCTCTTTTTCGATGACGCCGTCGATGAAATTCATGGCTGGCGTGCCGATGAAGCCGGCCGCAAACAGGGTGCGCGGGTGGTTGTACAGTTCCGCCGGCGTGCCGATCTGCTCGATATGCCCGCCCTTCATCAGCACCACCCTGTCGGCCAGGGTCATCGCTTCGAGCTGGTCGTGCGTGACGTACAGGGTGGTGGTGCGCAGGCGGCGGTGCAGGCGCTTGATGTCGGCGCGCAGCTGCGCGCGCAGCTTGGCGTCCAGGTTCGACAGCGGCTCATCGAACAGGAATACTTGCGGCGTCTTGATCATGGCGCGCGCAATCGCCGTGCGCTGCTGCTGGCCGCCCGACATGGCGCGCGGCTTGCGCTCGAGCAGGCTGTCCAGGCTGAGGATGGCCGCCACCTCGCGCACGCGGCGCTCGATCTCGTCGTTCGGCACCTTCAGGCGACGCAGGCCGAAGGCGATATTGTCGTACACCGTCATGTGCGGATACAGCGCGTAATTCTGGAACACCATCGCCACGTTGCGCGCGCGGGGCGGCAAGTCGTTGACGACGGCGCCGCCGATCAGCAGCTCGCCGCCGCTGATGTCTTCCAGGCCCGCGATCATGCGCAGCAAGGTCGACTTGCCGCAGCCCGATGGCCCCAGCAGGACGATGAATTCGCCGTCATCGATTTCCAGGTCGAACGGCTGCAGCACGGCCGTCTTCTCGTCATACGTCTTGTGCAGCTGCCTGCAGGCGATATTTGCCATGGTTAGTCTCCTGCCAGTTCAATCTGGATCTTGACGTCGCGCGGATGGCCCTTGGCCGCTTCCTCGAACGCCTGCACGCCGTCGGCAAAGCCGAAGGTACGCGAAATGAAGGGCTTCACGTCGATCTTGCCGGAGGCCAGCAAGGCGATGGCGCGCGGGAAGATGTTAGCGTAGCGGAACACCGACTCGATACGCACTTCCTTGGCCTGGATGGCAACGATATCCAAAGGTACCTTATCCGGCGGCATACCGACCAGCACCAGGCAGCCGTTCGGGCAGAGCAGATCGATGATGTTGTCGTAGGCGCGCATGCTGCCGCTGGCTTCAAAAACGATGTCGGCGCCCCAGCCGTCCGTCAGCTCGCGCACCGTATCGGCCAGGCTGGCCTGGCGCACGTCGACCGTGGTCACGGCAGGATTGCCGGCGAACAGGGCCAGTTTTTCCGGCACCAGATCGGCCAGGATCACGCGCGAGCAGCCGCCCGCCAGCGCGGCCAGGGTGTTCATGGCGCCAATGGTGCCGGCGCCGATCACCACGGCCACGTCGCCCGGCTTGATGGCCGCCTTCCTGGCCGCCTGCAGGCCGATGGCCAGCGGTTCGACGATGGCGCCTTCGCCGAAGCTGACGTTATCGGGCAGCTTGAAGGTGAACGAGGCCGGATGCACGACATATGGCGTGAGACAGCCGTGGATGGGCGGCGTGGCCCAAAAGCGCACGGCGGGATCGAGGTTGTACAGGCCGCGCATGGTGGCCGGCGAATCGAACTGCGGCACGCCCGGCTCCATGCAGACCCGGTCCCCTGCCTTCAGGTGCGTGACTTCCGCGCCCACTGCGGCCACCACGCCGGATGCCTCGTGGCCAAGCACCATCGGTGCTTCGACGGCGAAGGGGCCGATCTTGCCGTGCTTGAAGTAATGCACGTCGCTGCCGCAGATGCCCACGGTATGAATCTTGATTTTCACGTCGCGCGGGCCGACGGCGAGCGGCACGTCGATATCGCGCAGGGTGATGGAATGCGCCTGTTCCAGTACGAGTGCTTGCATGATAGCCTTCCTTATTTATGTTTGAGCATGGAGTTGAGCAGCCGTCCCAGGATGCCGACGAACAGCAGCGGCGGCAGCGCCAGCAGCACGGTGGAAGCGTTCACCACGCCCCACGGCACTTCCTGGCCCATCGACGTGAAGGCCGACGCCACCACGGGCAGGGTCATGCTTTTCGAGGAGGTGAGCGCCAGCGCAATCATCAGTTCGTTCCAGACCAGCACGAAGCTGAAGACGATGCCGCCCATCAGGGTTTTAGAGGCCACCGGCAGGGCCACGTGCCAGAACACATGATAAGGGCCGTAGCCGTCCAGCGCCGCCGCTTCCTCGATCTCTTTCGGGATGCGGGCAAACGCGGGAATCGACAGCCAGATGATGGTCGACAGGGTCACCAGCAGATATGTCACCACCATCGACAGGCGCGAGTCGTACAGGCCCAGGTCGATCCAGATCGAGATCAAGGGAATGGCGACAGCGACGGGTGGCAAAAAGCGCAGGGAGAGCAGGAAGAACTGGATATCCTTCTTGGCCGGGATCGGATAGCGGGCGATCGCATACGCGGCCGGCACGCCCAGCACGGCGCCCAGCAACACGGCCACGCCGACGATGGCCACGCTGTTGCCCAGTCCCGTCAGCACTTCGGGGCTGGCCAGCACCTGTTTGTAGTTGGCCAGGGTCGGGCTGAAGAAAAAGCGCGGCACGGGCGTGACGATATCCATCAACTCCTTGAAGGAATTGAGCACGGCCCACAGGATGGGAAACAGCGCCACCAGCACGATGGCGGTGGTAATGGCGGTGGTGGCGGCATGGTCCATGCCGCGCCGAACAGTCAGTTTTCCCATTTGGCGACCCGCTTCCAGAGTAAAGTGAAGATGACAGTCGTGGCCAGCATCATCAGCACGGCCATGCTGGACGCATACGACACCTTGCCCATCAGGCCGATGCCTTGCGCATACGCGTACATGTCCAGGGTTTCGGTGGAGATGCCGGGGCCGCCCTTGGTCATCACGTAGATCAGGTCGAACGAGCGCAGCGACTCGACCATCTTGATGAACACGAGGCTCATGATGGGCACCTTCAGCATCGGCAGCGCAATATACGCATACACCTGGAGCGTGCTGGCGTAATCGAGGCGCGCCGCTTCCAGCGGTTCGGCGGGCAGGGTTTCCAGCAGCTTCAGGATGACGGCGCCGAAGAACAGGCCCCATTGCCAGATGTCGACCAGCGCCACCGCATACAGGGCCGTGGCGGGATCGGACAGCAGGGCCGTGCCGCCCAGGCCCACGCACTCGAGCAGCCAGTTGAGGATGCCCATCAGCGGCGAATACATAAACTTCCAGATGAAGGCGGCCGAGACGCGCGGCAGCAGCACGGGCACGATCAGCAGCAGCGCGATGACGTCACGCGTGCGTCCCCTGACTCTCTCGAACAGGAACACGGCCAGCAGCACGCCGACGATCAGCGAGCCGGCCACGGTGACCACTTCCCAGATGGCCGATACCTGCACGGCATTGACGAAGCGGCGGTCGCCGAACAGGCGGATGAAATTGGCAAAGCCGACGTAATCGCTGTCGCTGTAGCGCAGCACGCGGTTTTGCAGGGCCAGGTTGATGGCGGCGATGCTGGGCACCAGACCCAGTATCAGCAGGACCAGCAGCGGCAGCGTCAGAAACACGGCCGGCAGCCAGGTATGGCGTTTTTTACGGATAGTGTGTGGCATAGGAGAGACTCTCGCAACGGACTGTCAGGCACAGGGAAGCTGGCCGCCGCCTTCACGGGCGGCGGCTGAACGGCATGCGGCTTACTTTCTTTTGCTGGCCCGTTGCATCACTTCCGTCGCGTACTCATTGGCTTCATCGAGCGCGCTTTGCACGTCGCCGCGCGTGCCCGTAAATACCTCTTCCAGCACCACGCCCAGGTTGTCGCCGATGTCCGGCCACTCGGGGCTAGGCCAGATGGTGACGCGCGAGACGGGCGTGGTGTCCGTCAGGCCCGCCTGGATCTGCGGCTTGACGTGCTTGCGGAAGTAGTCGCTGGCGATGGTGCTGCTGCGGTTGTAGTCGCTGAAGACGTTGTCCTTCAGACGCGCCTGCTCCTGTTCCTTGCCCGTGGCGAAAGCGATAAACTTGCCGGCCGCCTGGCGCGTGCATTCATCCTTCGCGCCCGTGGCGGAGATGGCCAGGCCGTGGCCATAGGCGGCCGATGCCAGCGGCGCAGGCGGGCGCACATAACCGACCTTGTCGACCACCGAGGATTTTTTCGGGTCTTCCATCCAGTCGGCAAACGGCGTCGACTCGATCATGAAGGCCACCTTGCCCGACCTGAACGCTTCGAGCGCATTGCTCCAGTCGTAGGTGGCGCCGCCCGGCGGCGAATACTTGAACAGGTCGCGGTACAAGGTGGTGGCCTTCACGGCCTGCGGCGAATTGAAGGTTGGCACGCCATCCTTTTCCCACTTGCCGCCGGCGGCCAGCATGAACGGCGACCAGCGCCACACATTCATGCCCGAGCCGCGCTGGCCCCGCGCCGCCCAGCCATACACGTTGGGCGGGCTGTTGAGTTTTTTCACGGCGGCGACCAGTTCGTCGAGCGTCTTCGGCACGGCGATGCCGGCCTTTTCCAGCAGGTCGCGGCGGTAGAACAGGAAGTCGCTGCCGCCGATCAGGGGCGCGAAATACGCCACGCCCTTGTACGAGGCGACGGCGCGGCGGCCCGGCAGGAAGTCGTCGTAGTCGGCTTCCTTGGGCAGGTATTTGAGCAGGGGGACGACCCAGCCGGCAGTGGCAAATTCGGCCACGTTGGCTTCGTCGATGTAATAGATCTGGTAGGAACCGGCCTTGGTGGAAGCATCGAGCCTGGCCTTGGAGCGGCGGTCGTTTTCGCCGAAATAGCTGATTTGTACCTTGGTGCCGCTTTTCTTTTCATACTCGGCGAGGGTCTTTTCCATCACGGTCAGGCCCAGGCTTTTTTGCGCCAGCACCTTGAGCACAGGCACCGAGCAACTTTGCGCCGAGGCGTCTGCGAACCCGGCGGACATGAGGGCGCCCCATGCAACAGCAGTCATGATTTTCATAACACGTCTCCATTTTTATAGTCCGGCGGTTTTCCACCGGTATGCCAACTATAAAAACAAAGACCGCGCGCCACCACTACAAAAGGCGCCGGTTTCTAAATACTTTTTTTCACTTCCCTGATACGCATTTGCCGCCTCAATCCAGACGAAAATCCTTGCGGTAGACATTCGTCTCCTTGCCATCCGGCGGCAGGCGCGAGAAACGCTCGAAGCGCAGGCCCAGCTTGTTGAGCAGGTTGATCGACGCCTGGTTCTGCTGCGAAGTGATGCCGTACAGGGTGCGCATGCGCAGCACGTGCTGCGCATGCTGCACGATGGCGGCCGCCGCTTCCCAGGCATAGCCCTGGCCCCAATAGGCAGGGCGCACGGCATAGCCGATATCGGGGCCGGGCAGGCTGTCGCGGCGCACCAGGCCGGCCATGCCGACAGGCGCGCCGTCGCTGCGGCGCTCGACGATGTACAGCGAATAGCCATGGTCGCGGAACTGCGCCATGGGTCCCGTTTCAAGCGCGGCGCGGGCCGCTTCCAGGGTGTGGATGTTGCGCTGCCCGATGTTGGCGATCCACGACGGGTCGTTGACCAGCTCCATGTAGAAGGCCGCATCGTCCAGGGTAGCGGTGCGCAGGCGCAAGCGGGGCGTCTCGATGACGGTGATCGGCTCTGTCATGGCGCCGCTCATGCCGGCCACTGCATCGGGTCGGTCAGCAGCTGGTACATCACGTAGGCATCGACATAGCCCAGCTGCGCATGGTGGTAGGCCAGCGGCAGTGTGGCGACGACAGTGAAGCCCAGTTTTTTCCACAGGGTGACGGCAGCCAGGTTGGTGCTGACGACGAAGTTGAACTGCATCGCCAGGTAGCCCGCGCGGCGTGCTTCTTCCATGCAGTGCACGCCCAGCAGGCGGCCCACGCCCACGCCCTGCGCGGCGGGATCGACCATGAACGAGGCATTGGCCACGTGCGATCCATGGCCCGGCTGGTTTGCCACGAGCTTGTACATGCCCAGCAGGCGCTCGCTGCCCATCACGGCGACAAAGCTTTGCACGCCGGGGCCGAACCAGTAGGCATGGCACTCTTCGCGCGTGGTATCGGCGGGGAAGGTATAGGTGTCGCCGCCGGCAACCAGGGTCTGGAAGATCGGCCACATGGCGTCGAAGTCGGCTTCGTTGGCCGGGCGGATATCAATTTCTTTCAAAGCGGTACTCCCGATAACAAGTGATGGCTGATTGTATCAGCGCCCCAGGCGAAAATTGACCGTTTCGGGCCGTCCCGGCAGGTGCAGGCGCGATTGCGCGCGGGGCGCCTCGCTGACCACTTTCCCCCGCCGCAGCACCAGGCGCCGCGCCGCGCGCAGGCGCAGCGCTTCCACCGTGGAGCTGCAATCGAGGATCAGCAGATCCGCATGGCAGCCGGGAGCGATGCCATAGCCATCGAGGCCCAGGATGCGCGCCGGCGTCTCCGTCACGGCCAGGAAGCAGTCGTGCATGGCTTGCTGGCCCGTCATCTGCGCCACGTGCAAACCCATGTGCGCCACTTCCAGCATGTCGCCCGACCCCAGGCTGTACCACGGGTCCATCACGCAGTCGTGGCCGAAGGCGACGGGAATGCCGGCGGCCAGCATCTCGGGCACGCGCGTCATGCCGCGCCGCTTCGGATACGTGTCGTGGCGCGCCTGCAAAGTGATGTTGATGAGGGGGTTGGCAATGGCCGCCACGCCCGCCTCGCGGATCAGGGGCAGCAGTTTGCTGACATAATAATTGTCCATCGAATGCATGGACGTCAGGTGCGACCCCGTCACCCTGCCCCGCATGCCAAGGCGCTGGCTGTGGAAGGCCAGGGTTTCGATGTGGCGCGACAGCGGGTCGTCCGACTCGTCGCAGTGCATGTCGACCATCAGGCCACGTTCACAGGCAAATTCGCACAGCAGGCGCACGGATTCCGCGCCATCGGCCATGGTGCGCTCGAAATGCGGGATGCCGCCCACCACGTCGACGCCCATGGCAATCGCGCGCTTCAGATTGTCGAAGGCGCCGGGGCTGCGCAGGATGCCATCCTGTGGGAATGCCACCAGCTGCAAATCGAGATACGGCGCCACTTGCCGCTTGACGTCGAGCAGCGCTTCGACGGCCAGCAGGCGCGGGTCGCAGATATCCACGTGCGAGCGGATGGCCAGCAAACCGCGCGCCACGGCCCAGTCGCAATACTGCAAGGCGCGATCCACCAGGGCGTCTTGCGTCAATTGCGGCTTCAGTTCGCCCCACAGGGCAATGCCTTCGAGCAGGGTGCCGGAGGCGTTCACGCGCGGCAAGCCGTAGCTGAGCGTGGCGTCCATGTGGAAGTGGGCGTCGACGAACGGCGGCGTGACGAGGTCGCCGGCGGCGTCGATCTCTTGCGCGCCCGCCACGGGCAAGGCGGGGCCGACGGCGGCGATGCGGCCGCCCTCGATGGCGATATCGATGGCGCGGCGCCCGTCGGGCAGGCTGGCATTGCGGATGACAAGGTCCATGCGGACACTCCTTCTGTTGGCTACTTGGGGGCAATGACATTATTGCCATTACATCTACTTCCGTGCGAATGCTGCAGTGCAAAAATATAGCGACTGGCAAAAACATAGCCATAGAATCACGATGCGCGCCTTGCGCGGGCGCAAACATTCGTCAGACAGCAACAAGCTGATGAATGCTATGCCGCCATGACAGGGCGGCGCGATAAAAATAACTTTCAACCAACTCGAATCACCGCTAGAATATTCATATTGCGTTGCATCAAAATCAGCCTATGATCAGCTATTCAGCACGCTACCCGCTTTACAAAACGCGGCCAACTCTGGTTTTCGGGATTTTGCAGAGCGTTTTGCCAGCATTTTAATCCGTACAAAGGAGTAAATATGTTTCCGCTTCCTGAACAAATTTCCAGCGCCGCCAAGTCGCAACTGGAAAACCAGCTGCAAATCTTCAGCACGCTGACCAGCAAAGTCTTTGAAAGCGCCGAGAAAATCATCGCCCTGAACTTGAACGCAAGCAAAGCCGCCCTGTCGCAGACAGCGGAAACGGCGCAGCACCTGCTGGAAACGCAGGACCCGCGCGACTTCTTCAGCTACAGCAGCAACCAGGCGCAGCCTAACATCGAGAGCGTGCTGGCCTACAGCCGCCAGCTGTTCGGCATCGCCTCGAGCACCCAGGCGGAATTGCTGGCCTCGGCCAAGGCCCGCCTCGATGCTGCCGCCCCTGCCGCCGCAACGGCCCCTGCCCCTGCCGCAGCCAAGCCTGCGCCGGCCATCGCCGCACCTGCCGCTGCCCCTGTCGCTGCACCTGCGCCAGCAGCGGCCCCAGCGCCCGTTGCCGCCAAGCCTGCCGAAGTGGCCAAGCCTGTCGCCAAGCCAGCGCCCGCCCCCGTTGCCGCCTCCGCCCCCGCAGCCAAACCGGCGGCAGCGCCTGCCAAGGTTGCCGAGAAGGCCGCCGACAAGCCCGCCGTGAAAGCGGTCGAAGCCAAACCGGTTGCCAAGCCTGAAGCGGCCAAGCCCGCACCTGCACCCGCCGCCGCGCCAGCGAAAGCCGCCGCACCAGCACCGGCCAAACCGGCCGCCAAGCCGGCCAGCGCCGTCGGCAAGAGCGTGGCCAAGGCCGCCGTGAAGCACGCGCCAGCGCCAGCCGCCAAGCCGGCAGCCAAGGCCGCCCCCAAAGGCACGCCATCGAAACAGCTCGACATGCTGGGCGGCAAAGGCAGCGGTCGCAAGTAAGCGTCGCGCGCCGCACTGATGCAGCAAAACAACGGGCTACGGCCCGTTTTTTGCGTGCCCGTCCACAGCGCGCTTTTCTACCTTGTTGTATCCTACGCGTACTTTCCGTCCGCGTGCCCGTCCTTCCGCCCCGCGACACCCCATTACTAAAAACAAAAGGTAACCATGAGTTTATCGAGGCTCATCGCCGGCTTCGTGCGTCAGCATTGGCCGGCGTATGCCGCCGCTGCCGTCATGCTGACAGGCGTGGCAACACTGACCGTCTGGATCCCGCGCCGCGTGGGCGCCATCATCGACGCATTGGCCGCGCACCGCATGACGGCTGCCGAACTGTGGCTTGAGCTGCTGACCCTGCTCGCCGTCGGCGTCGTCATCTACTTCCTGCGCGTGGGCTGGCGCATCACCCTGTTCAAGGCCGCCTACCAGCTGGGCGTGATGCTGCGCACGCGTTTCTACACGCGCATGTCGCAGCAGGGCGCGTCGTTCTACCAGAACCAGCGCACGGGCGACCTGATGGCGCTGGCGACGAACGACATCGACGCCATCGAAATGGCCGCCGGCGAAGCCATGCTGGCCGGCTTCGACGGCACATTGACCTTGCTGATGGTGCTGGGCATCATGCTGCTGGGCGTGGACTGGCGCCTGGCCTGCATCGCCCTCTTGCCCTTCCCGCTGATGGGACTGGCCTTCTGGCGCATTTCCAGCCATATCCACACGGCGTCGACGGATTCATTGAAGCGCTTTTCCGCGCTGAACGACCATGTGCAGGAATCGCTGTCGGGCGTGCGCACCCTGCGCGCGCTAGGCCTGGAAGAGCGTAGCAGCCAGCAGTTTTCCACCCTGGCCGGCCACGCGGCGAACGCGAGCCTGACGGCGCAGCGCTGGGAAGCGGCGTACGAACCGGCAGTCGGCCTGACGCTGACGGCCGCCACGGCGCTGACCCTGGGCCTGGGCGGCTACCTCGTGTGGCAAGACCAGCTGACCATCGGCGCGCTGACGAGCTTTTCCATGTACCTGGGCCAGCTGATCTGGCCCATGTTCGCCGCCGGCTGGGTACTTTCCCTGATCGAACGGGGCCGTGCCGCCTGGCAGCGCTTGCAGCCGATGCTGGACGCGCCGCTGGCCATCGACGACCATGGCACCATCGCCACCCTCACGCCCGGCCCCCTGCAATTGCAGGACGTCGGCTTCGCCTACGCGGGCCAGACGGCGCCCGCGCTGTCCGGCATCTCGCTGCGCCTGCAGCCGGGCCAGACCCTGGGCCTGGTGGGCCCGACGGGCAGCGGCAAGTCGACCCTGCTGCGCGTGCTGCTGCGCCAGGTCACGCCGCAATCGGGCACGGCCACGTGGAGCGGCCAGCCGCTGGACGCCTACACCCTGCACGCGCTGCGCGCTGCCATCAGCTGGGTGCCGCAGGAATCGTTCCTGTTCTCCGCCACCATCGCCGACAATATCGCCCTGGCCCGTCCCGGCGCCACGCGCGAGGAAGTGGAGCGGGCGGCGCAGCTGGCCGACATCCATGCCGATATCCTGCAATTCCCCGACGGCTATGCCACCCACGTGGGCGAGAAAGGCATCACCCTGTCCGGCGGCCAGCGCCAGCGCGTGGCGATTGCCCGGGCTCTGCTGGCCGACAACGGCTTGCTGCTGCTCGATGACGCGCTGTCCGCCGTCGACACGGGTACGGAAACGCGCATCCTGCAGCATCTGGAAGAACTGCGCCGCAAGCGCCCCGAACGCAGCGCCATCATCGCCAGCCACCGCCTGAGCGCCGTCGTCAACGCGGACCTGATCCTGGTGCTGCGCGACGGCCACGTCACGGAAACGGGCAACCACGACGCGCTGATGCAGCGCGACGGCTGGTATGCCAGCCAGTGGCGCTATCAACAACTGGAGGCCAGCCTCGATGCCATCTAAGACCGAACAAGCCACCACCGCCACGCAATCCGTGCGCCGCCAGGCCGCGCAAGCCATCGGCCTGCTGCGCCGCGCCGCCGCGCCCGACCTGCGCCATTTATACTGGGCCACGTTCTGGCTGATCCTCGCCGCCGCCCTGGAAGTGACGGGCCCCATTCTGGGCAAGGCCCTGATCGACCAGCATCTGCTGCCGCGCAACCTGGACTGGACGCGCATGTCGCTGCTGCTGGGCGGATGCCTGCTGACGGGCTGGGTCGCTTCCGGCCTGCGCTATCTGCAGCTGGTGCGCCTGTCCGGCCTGGCCATGCGCTCGGTGCAGCGTCTGCGCGAAACCGTGTATCAGCACGTGCTGCGCCTGCCCATGGCCTTCTTTGACCGCGCCATCACGGGGCAACTGGTCAGCCGGGTCACCAACGACACGGAAGCGGTGAAATCGCTGTACGTGCAAGTGCTGTTCGTCATCCTCGACAGCTCCATCGTCCTGGTCGGCACCATGGCCGCCATGGCCTTCCTCGACTGGCGGCTGATGCTGATCGTGCTGGCCCTGCTGCCGGCCGTGCTGGTCATCGTCTTCCTGTACCAGCGCTGGAGCGCGCCGGCCGTCACGCGCGCGCGCGCCCTGCGCAGCGAGATCAACGGCCAGATCGCCGAATCGATCGGCGGCATGAGCGTGCTGCAGGCAAATAACGCGGAAAAGCGCTTCGGCGCGCGCTTCACTGGCATCAACCAGGACCACTACACGGCGCGCATGCAGGAATTGCGCGCCAACGCCTGGCTGCTGCGCCCCGCGCTCGACATGCTCAACATCGTGCTGCTGGCCGTCGTCATCTTCAGCTTCGGCCGGCGCGAGATGGGCGCCGTGGAAGTGGGCGTGCTGTATGCGTTCATCAGCTACATCGCGCGCGTGATCGAACCCTTGATCCAGATCACCATGCAATTCAGCCAGTTGCAGCAGTCGGTGGTGGCCACGGCCCGCGTCTCGGCCCTGCTGGACGAAGCGCAGGCGCTCGAGCATGCACAGGGAAGGGAAACACCGGCCCTGCGGCAGACGAAAGCGGGCAGCGACCTGCCCGCCGTGGACATCCAGAACCTGACGTTCGCCTACGTGGAAAACCAGCCCGTGCTGCACGACCTGTCGCTGACCATCCCGCAGGGCGCCTTCTTTGGCATCGTCGGCCACACGGGCAGCGGCAAGTCGACTCTGCTCTCCTTGCTGCTGCGCTTTTATCCCGTCGCGCAGGGCAGCATCGCCATCAATGGCGTGGCCCTCGACAGCATCGACAACGAGCACTTCCGCGCCGACGTGGGCCTGGTGCCGCAAGACCCCTTCCTGCTGGCGGCCTCGGCGCGCGAAAACATCGACATGGGCCGCGGCTACACGCAGGCGCAGATCGAGACGGCCGCCCGCGCCGCGCATGCGCACGATTTCATCGCCGCGCTGGAACACGGCTACGACACGCCGCTGGGCGAAGGCGGCTCGCGCCTGTCATCGGGGCAGAAGCAGCTGATCGCGATTGCCCGCGCGCTGGCAGGCCAACCGCGCATTCTGCTGCTCGACGAAGCGACGTCGCGCATCGATAGCCAGACGGAGCAGATCGTGCAGCAGGCCCTCAACGAGTTGCGCGGCAAGGTCACCATCATCGCCATCGCCCACCGCCTGTCGACCATCCGCGAGGCCGACCGCATCATCGTGCTGAACCACGGCCGCATCACGGAAGCGGGGCCACACGATGCCCTGATGCAGATCGAAGGCGGCCTGTACCAGCGCCTGTACCTGCTGCAGCAGCTGGCGCAGTAAGGGGGCCTTGTCAATGCCGGCAGTGTGCACTTTCGCAAATTTCTGTGCCCCGCATGATATTTCTTGATTGCAACAGAATATAATCTGTTACAGACAGGTGTCATTGCGGGAGCGGGACGTTGGCAGGCAGACAGAATCGGGCATCATGGCGAAAGGCGCATTGGCTGCTGGTACTGGCCTGCTTGCTGCCGCCCGCCAGCCATGCCCAGGTCAGCAAGCTGGAGCAGCATATTGCCGCCGTGCGCGAAGATGGCCGCTTCGTCCCCGCGCGCGCCCTGCAGCGCCTGGAGGAGGTGGAAACGCAGGCGCGCAACGCTCCCCTGCTGGTGCGCGCGGAATTCCTGACACAGCTGAGTACCGTCCGCATGCGCCTGGGACAGAACGATATCGCCATGCGGCTGGCCGAGGAACTGATCGCCTACGCCCGTCAGAACAAGAGCGACGTGGCGCTGGCAAAAGGCATCCTCTGCAAAGCCTATGTCACGTTCGCCATGAACGAGCGCCGCGCCTCGCACCTGCTGGCCTTTGAGGCGGAACGCATCGCCAACCGCACGGACGACCTGCCCGTGCGCGTGCAGGCCACCATCAGCGCGGGCCAGTCCTGGGCCGAGGAAGGCAATTTCCCGTTTGCGCTGGCCAAGCTGCAGGCGGCCGTCGACCTGGCGCGCCAGAGCAACTCCCCCTCCAGCCTGGCCGCCGCGCTGAATGCCCTCACCCTGTTGTACACGCAGATGCGCGAATACGACAAGGGCTTCGACGTGCTCGACGAATTGCTGGCCGTGTCCGGCACCCTGGCATCGCCGGGCCGCATGGCGCAGGCCAAGAATACGGAATACGGGCTGGCGCTCGACGCGCAGCAGCCGCAGCGGGGCCAGCGCGCCCTGCTGGCGGCCCTGGCGCTGGAACGCCAGCTGGGCGCGCGCGGTATGGTCGCCGTCACCCTCGTCAATCTGTCGGACAGCTATCTGAAGGAAGGCGACTACGCGCGCGCCCTGCGCTTTGCGAATGAAGCCATCACGGCGGCGCGCCTGGTCAACAATGAACAGGTGGAGGCGACGGCGCGCCTGAACATCGGCCAGGCGCTGATCGGCCAGGGACGTTTACAGGAAGGCAAGCAAAGCGTGGCCACGGGCCTGGCTTACTACGAACGCACGGCCAACCAGCCGGAAATGCAGGCCGTGATGCTGGAATACGGCATGGCGCTGGAAAAGGCAGGCGACCTGCGCGGCGCCGTCACGGCATATCACCGCGAACGGGGCATCTCGAACCAGCTGTTCGAGAAGCAGCGGCAAAAGGCCGTATATGAGCTGCAGGAAAAGTATGAGGCGGAAAAGAAACAGCGCCAGATCGAGCTGCTGAGCCGCGAGAATCAGATCAAGAGCACGGAAATCGACAACCGCCGCCTGCAGCAGCGCGTATGGTGGCTGTTGGCGCTGGTACTGGCCATGGCCTCCGTCATCGTCGGCTTGCTGTACCGCAAGGTGCGCCACGCGAACGTGCAGCTGAAGGTGAAAAACCAGGAACTCAAGCGCCAGAGCTCGCGCGACCCGCTGACGGCCCTGTACAACCGCCGCCATTTCCAGGAATTCATGCGCAGCCATGCGGGCAAGCCGCAGCCGTCGTATGGCGGCGCCGATGTCGTGGGCGCGCTGTTCCTGCTCGACGTCGACCATTTCAAGCACATCAACGACGCTTACGGCCATGCGGCAGGCGACCTGGTGCTGACGACGATCGCCGAAACCCTGCACGAAGTGCTGCGCGAAACGGACATGATCGTGCGCTGGGGCGGCGAAGAATTCCTCGCCTTCCTGCCAGCCGTCGCGCGCGACGGACTCGACGATATCGCGCGGCGCATCCTCAACGGCATGGCGGCGCAAAGCATCCACTACCAGGGGCAAGCCATCAAGGTACACGTGTCCGTGGGCTTTGCGCCCTATCCGCTGGCGCCGCTGGGACGGCCGCTCACATGGGAGCGCAGCGTCAACCTGATCGACATGGCGCTGTACCTGGCCAAGGCGCACGGGCGCAACCGGGCGTATGGCTTGCGCGGTTTTCAGCAGGTGGAAAGAACGACCCTGGAAGCGGTGGAGCAAGACCTGGAACGCGCGTGGCGCGACGGCTTTGTCGATTTGAGCGTGGTACTGGGGGGCGCGGACGGAGTGGATAAAACGGAGACGGCGGGGAAGAAGAGGCCAGGCGGCCAGGCCAGCGATGGCGTCGCCGCAGCCGCCATCACCTGACGACAGCTGCGGGGGCCGGGCCGGAAGTGGCCGGCCCTGGCGCGCTTGCTACGATGATTACTTGTGCGCGGATTCCTGCATCTTTTCGCCGGCTTTTTCCACTTTCTTGCCGACGGCATCGGCCGCTTCGCTCATTTTCTTGTCGGCGTCAGCGGCGACCTGGTCCATCTTGGCGCCCGTATCGGCAGCGGCCTGGCTCACGGCAGCGTCAGCTTTGGTAGCGGCGGCCTTGATGTCGGCTTCAGCCTTGGCAGCGGCCGCATCGATCTTCTGGCCAGCCTGTTCAGCAGGGCCTGCAGCGACATCGTCCTTCTTCTGGCAGGCAGCCAGTGCCACAACCATCATCCCGGCGGCGCACACGGTCATCCAATTTTTGCTTACTTTCATGATATTCCCTTTCATTGTTATCAAAAGACACAGATCAGTTCGCAATATACACCTGCCTAAAATTTTCTAGCGTGCGCTAACGCACATAAAAACAGGCTTTTGTGGCGTAGTTGTAAGCAATGGTATCTTGATATCTTTTCAGCCATTTTTTCCCTGTGCCGGGCGGGGTGCCTGATAGCCATCCGTCAGGGTATGCAGGAAGGCGATCACGTCGGCGATCTCCGTTTCGTTCAGGGCGGGCGCCTGGCCCGGCTGGCGGTCGAATGGCGCTTCCACGTTCACGTTCGCCACCAGGCCGGGCGGCAAGTCGTCGTATTTGCGCACTTTGCCGTTCTTGTCTGCCGGATACCATTTTTGCGGCGCCGTATCGCGCTGCACGTAAAAACGCAGCACCTGCTCAAGGCTGTCAAAGCTGCCATTGTGGAAAAACACCTTGCGCAAGGTGACGTTGCGCAAGGATGGCGTCTTGAAGCTGCCGCAGTATTCCTTGTGCTCCATCAAGTCGGTGCGGTCCGGGCCGCACAAGCCCATGTCGAAGAACGCCGGGTCCGCATTGACGGGCAGCTTGCCATTGCGCGGCACGCCGATATTGATCAAGCCGTAATCCGTAAATTGGGGAAAGGCGCCGCCGGCACTCACCTGGCTGATATGGCAGGACGCGCAATTGCCCTTGCGCTCATCATTGAACAGGGCCAGGCCGCGCGCTTCCTGCGGGCTCAGGACGGCCTGCTTGCGCAGCACGGCGTCGTACTTGCTCGTGTACGGATAGAAGTCCAACGGGCTTTCCTGGAACACTTCCAGCGACATCAGCGCCCAGCGCAGCGCCTGGCCCGGCTGTTCGAAGATATCCGCGCCATACGTCTGGCGGAACTGCGCCGCCAGGGGGCCGGCCCGCAACTTGGCGACGACGGCGGCCGCATCGCGGTTGCCCATCTCGCGCGGCGACAGCAACGGCGCCAGCGCCTGTTCGTGGCCGGACTGGGCGCGGCCATCCCAGTTGCGCCCGCCCGTGGGGCCCGCGTCGACGCTGTCGTCGCCATCGTCGTCATGGAAATGTTCGGTAAAGGCTGGCGCCGTCTGCAGGTAGCGCAGCGACGGTGCGGCCCGCGTGCCCGCATCCTTCAGTTCGGGGCCACCCAGCTGCACCGCCAGGGCATTTGGCGGCCCATACGCGTGTTCCGGACTGTGGCAACTGGCGCACGACATCTTCCCCGACACGGACAGGCTGGGCTCGAAAAACATGGCGCGGCCCATGGCCGTCATCTGGTCCACGGAAGGCTGGCGTTGCAGGGTGGGGGCGTATGCGCCCGACAGATAGGCGGGCTTGGCCGCGGCTTCTTTCTGCGCTGCCGGATGGCAGGCGGCCAGCAGGCAGGCAGCCACGACGGCAAGCAGCAGGGAGGGATTCGTATTCATCATGGGCTGGCAGCGTAGCAACGGCATGTGACAGCTGCGTGACAAAACCCTGCAAAACCTCATGTATCAAGTCCGTACATTACGTCATGTAACAGGCGCTGATATGTCACGCAGCTGACATATTGCCTGCCTAGCATGCGACGTTTTCCACCCAGAAGGCATGAAAATGAACTTGCACGCAAAAACCTCTTTACGGCCCCTGCCGTTGTTACTGACGCTGGGCCTGGCCGCCTGCGGCAGCGACTATGCGATCACGCCCAGCACCCAGGGCCAGGTGATCGGCAGCTACTATGAAAACGCCCAGGTGTGCCTGGAAAGCGCCAGCGCCAAGCTGACGTGCGACAGCGCCTCCACCACCGTGCGCACGGCCGCCGACGGCAGCTACACGCTCGGCGGCCAGGGTGCCGTGCTGGTGACCATCGGCACGGACGCCATCCGCCATGAAGCCATCGGCGACGTGGGCAGCAAGGTGACGCAAAAACTGCTGCTGCGCGCCCCCGCCGGGCACAGCGGTTTCGTCAGCGCCCTGTCGACGGAACTGGCGCAAGTCATGGACGGCAACGGCGGCGACTTTGCGGCCGCCAGCAGCAAGCTGGCCGCGCGCCTCGGTGTGTCCGAAGCGGGCCTGGCGTCCGACTTCAACAAGGCCAGCGGCGACGAGCTGGCGAAACTGAAGGCGGAAAACGCCAGCGTGACGGCATTCATCGCCAGCGCCAGCGCGCAGGCGGCGCCCGCCGACGCGCTGGCGGCACTGAACAGCGCACTGGCGCTGAACAATATCCAGACCATCGTCGTGATCTATGCGGAAAACCGCGGCTTCGACAACCTGTACGGCCTGTTCCCGGGGGCCAACGGCGTGCCGGGCGTGAACCCCACGTCGACCTCCGCCTACGTGCCGCAGAAGGACGTCGACGGCAGCACCCTGCCCGTGCTGCCGCCCACCTGGGGCGGCATGACGGCAGCCGGCCAGAGCACCGTCATCACGCAGGCGCAATCGGCCAACCTGCCCAACAAGCCGTTCCAGATCGACGATGCCAACAGCCCCCTGTACCTGCCGCAATCGGTCATCACGCGCGACCTGGTCCACCGCTTCTACAACAACCAGATGCAGATCAACGGCGGCGCCAACGACAAGTTCGCCGCGTATTCCGATGCGGGCGGTTTGAGCATGGGCTATTACGACGGCAGCAAGATGCAGCTGTGGGACATCGCCAAACAGTATGCGCTGGCCGACAACCTGTTCATCGGCGCCTTCGGCGGTTCCTTCCTCACGCACCAGTACCTGATATGCGCCTGCGCGCCCACCTATCCGAACGCGGACACCTCGGTGGCCAAGGGCTCGATCGCGAAGATCGACGTCGACGCCAACGGCAACTTCCTGCGCCTGACGCCGTCCGCCACGGCGCCAAGCACCGTCCTGAACGGCGCGCCTGCCTATGCCAACGACGGCGCGCTGACGCCGGCCGACAGCACGGGCATGTTCTACGCCGTCAATACCATGCAGCCGCCATTCCAGCCCAGCAGCAACGCGCCCGCCTCGGGCGACAGCAGCAAGCTGTATGCGGACACGGCCAAGGCCACCACCCTGCCGCCGCAAACGCAGACGAATATCGGCGACTTGCTCTCTGGCAAGAACATCGACTGGGCCTGGTATGCGGGCGCCTGGAAGGACACCACGGCCCTGGCCACGGCCAGCGCGCGCGCCGGCAGCTTCCCGAATCCGCCGAACTTCCAGTTCCACCACCAGCCCTTCAATTACTTTGCGAATATGGACCCCGTGAAGGCGCCCGCCTACCGCGCCGCCCACCTGCGCGACTTCGACAGCCAGTTCCTTGCCGACGCCAGCGCCGGCAAGCTGCCGCCCGTGGCCTTCTACAAGCCGCAAGGCAACCTGAACCAGCATGCGGGCTACGCCAGCGTGGCCGACGGCGACGCGCACATCGCCAGCGTCATCGCCCAGCTGAAAAAGAGTCCGCAGTGGAAAAACATGCTGGTCATCGTCACCTATGATGAAAACGGCGGCTTCTACGACCACGCCGCGCCGCCGAAGGGCGACCGCTGGGGTCCGGGCACGCGCGTGCCGGCCATCCTCGTTTCGCCCTACGTGAAAAAGGGATTAGTTGACCATACGCAATATGATTCGGCGTCCATCCTGCGCGCCATCACGCACCGCTTCGCCCTGCCCGTACTGGATGGCTTGAGCACGCGCGACAAGGCGCTGGTGGCCAACGGCGGCAAGCCGATGGGCGACTTCAGCGCGGCGCTGGCGCTGGTGCCGCAAGAGTAAGGCTGAGTAAAATGCGCCCGCCCGGCTTGACCCCGGCGGGCGTTGTACACCTTGGCGCTATTGGCCCGGGGCAGTATCGAGCAGCGAGCGCTCGAGCAATTGCGACAGCGCCGTGCGCAGCGCCTGCGTGCGCGCCGCCAGTTCCGGCCGTTTATAGCGTTCGGCGGCGAGCAGGCTGTTTTCCAGGCACACCCGGTCCGAACGCGCCAGGCAGGCGTCAGCCAGGTCGAGCTGGGCGCTGGCCAGCGCCACTTTCACCTTGGAGTCGAGTTCCAGCGTGTCGGGATCGTCGCCCCAGCGCTTGACGTGCACGGCCAGGCGCGTGGCGGCCAGCTCCGGCTTGCCCGCGTCGAGGGCCTGGTTGACGCTGCCTTGCAGCGCCAGCCACGCCTGCGCCCGCTGCTGTTGCCTGTCGCAGGTAGCGGCGGACTTGGTGATGCTTGCCTGCAAGCGCTTGATCTGCGCGGCGGGCGCCTTGGCGCTTTTCAGCACGGCCAGCGCGCTGCGTGCCCCGTCCAGGTCGCATTGCGCCGCCAGCGCAGTGGCGGCCTCGACCTGTTCCGCCACGCTGGCAGGCTTGTCGGCTGGCTTGTTGAAAAACCAGATACCGGTCAGCACCACTGCCGCCGCGATCCATGTGCGCAAGCGCACGGGCGGGCGCGGCGGCGGCACCGAGCCCCTGGTGGCAGGCTTGGCGGGCGGCGCCTTGGCGGGCGCAGCTGCCGGCGCGGCAGGCGCTGGCGGGATTGACTGGGGAACGGGTGCGGGCTGCGGCACGGGGGTGGGCGCAGGAGCAGGCGAAGGAATGGGCGGAGCCGCGGGCACCGGCGGTGGCATGCGCGGTACGGGCGGCGGCGCTACGGCTTTCTCCAGAACAGGCGCTTGCGCCATCTGGCGCGCGCCGCAAAACGGGCAATGCGCCACGCGCAGCGGCAAGGTCCGGCCGCAAGCGGCGTTGATGCAAACGTCATTCACTGTTTCAGACACATTCCAACCTTCTGCTGATGCAACAAGGCAAGGCATACGATCAAATCGAATGCCTTGGCCATTGCGAGCTCTGCTTATCTCTGCTGGCGGAGATAGCGCAGACTTAACGCTCTGCCTTCACCAGCCCTAGTGCTCGTTCCTTTTCTAATATTACCTCACGATCACGGTTCAGCAGCTTCGCACGCGCCAACCACTTGGCAGCCGCGCCAAGATCATTTGATGCGGCACTTTTTTCAGCCAGTTTGATGTAATGATCAACTATCTTGCTGGCAAGCCCTTTGACCTCCTCACCACGATATTGTCCCTCGGGGTCGATCTGGCGAATTTGATCGAGAGAAGCCTTGGCCGAACTTTCCGGCGGATCAGTGTATTGAGCTTTCTCAATATAAAGGGAGGCACGACGCAACTGATCATCGATTTCCGAACGATCATTTTCATTGAGCTTAATCGCCTTCTTATCCACAGACCGGCTCTCATTGACTTGTGACACTGCGCCTGAAGTTACATCCTTCGACGCCCGAGTCGCAAAGAAGATCGCAGCGCCAACAACGGCAACGGCGACAACCGCCAGTCCCATCTGGGAACCCAACCATTTTTTTGTATCCGTCGAACGCGATGCCCCGTTTGCCTTACAAAAATTAGTCACATATTCTTCTGCCACACGTGGATCCAGTCCAACACGTTTGCCAGACGCCACGTTAACTACTTTACTCAGTGCCAGACGCTCTTCTTTCTGATCCAGTTTCTTGTCGTTGTCAGTGAACTGATGCAGCAACCTATCCAGCTCCTCTACGAGCGCACGCTCGGACACTGCGGAGTATTCATCTAACTGTTCACGGATCACCAACTCTATTTCTCTGCTCACGATACCGCGTGCGGCGGACTCTTCTTTAATGCGCCTCTCTTCACCCCGATCCAGATAAAAATCATCATCCACAGCCGCAGCTACACGGTTCTTCAACCAGTCCAGATCGGATTGATTCATGTTTTCCTCTGTTTTTAAAAATTGTAATTTGAACGATCAAACCAAATCAACTCTATGCAACCCACTACCCTACAAAATTTTCCAGCCCCAGATACCTGACCTCTGCATCACGCTATGCTTGCGACAAAAATCGTTGATGTACCGCTCCGCGATCTCTGGATCGACACCCTTCATCGCGCCAGGACGCGGCTTACAGACACTTTGCAATGCGTCAACACGACTCTTGTTATCTAATTTTTTTTCAGTGTCTGTAAAAACGTGCAACAGTCCATCAAGTTCATCCAACAACGCTTTTTCGTTGACGACATTTAAACGTTGCAAAGCCACCGATAAAATCGACTCCACCCGCCTTGTATCCAGACCCAAGGTACTTTTCCCGTATCGCAACAAAGCACTAAACGAGACGCTATCGCAGTACGAATTTGAAATACTGTCGACAATATGAATACTGTATTTTTTCTGACCATCGTCCAATAAAACAGGATCTGGCAATGCTCGCCCCCTCATTCCGCGATCATCCCGCTCACTGGAAGCAACAATCCTGGTCTGATCACTCATGGGAAACGGCGTATTCCCGTCAACGTTTTTCACCTCGAATTGCGGTGACATTATCTTCACCTTGACAACCGTTTGCTTCGTTCCACAAAAAGGACAAAAGCTCACAGTCCAATGAAATGTCGCCTGACAAGTCGATTCCTGACATTGGTATTCAATTTCCTTTTTCACAAAATACCTCTTCATACGTCACCCATACGTCACGAGGAAAATCCATCCTGCCATAACGATGAAATCGACATCAATAAAATTGCAATCAAACACTTCAAATTATCTTTCAAATAATAGCTCATCCTTTGCCAGCAATACCATTTATTTCCAGCACAACAAATTTAGAACTTTGGGCCAGCTGTGCCTGTTTATGAAAAATCGCACACTACGTTCCACATAAACACATGCTGCCGTATTTCAGCAGGTTTGAGGCTGATCAATCGCTGAATCGCCGCCGCAGTCTAAGCTACAAGCACCGGCCAAGGACAAGGAGAACGCCATGCCAGCCCACCTGATCATCGAAGACGGCCAGCCCTCGTGGTGGGACAGCGCCGATATCTGGGTCGTGCCGGGCAATGATCCGAATGGCCCGCCCGGCGCGCCCATCGCCGGCACCAGCAATTACCTGTGGGGCCGCGTGCACAACACGGGCAACAGCGCCTCGAACGGCGTGCGCGTGGACTTTTACTGGGCCGACCCTTCCGGCCAGATCGCCGTCGGCGCCGCCACGCAGATCGGCTCCGCCTTTGCGGACTTGCCGCCCGGCGCCACGCAGGAAGTGCTGTGCCTGGTGCCCTGGGTCCCCGTCATCGTCAATGGCGGCCACGAATGCCTGCTGGCCGTCGCCCACGGCCCGGGCGACATCAATCCGCTGCCAGATCCCCTGCCCAACGGTTTTCCTTTCCAGCCCAAGCAGCACGAGCAGATCGCCCAGCGCAATGTCACCGTGGTGCTGGCAGCCAGGCGTGCGCAATTGCTGAGCATCGCGGTGTCGGCCCTGCCCCGCGCAACGAAAAAAGTGGAATTGCAGATCGAACAGGGCGGCGAGCTGCCGGAGCGCCTGCTGGCCACCCTGGGGCTTGAGCGATGGCAGCCGGCCAGGGACGCGCGCCTGGTCGCTGGCCTGGCGCGCACGCCCCATTGCAATGGCGATGCGCCTGGCGAGCAAAAGCTGGCGCTGGAAGTGCCGCGCGGCCAGGCGCAGGCCGTGTACCTGAGCGTGCGCGCCGAAGCCTTGCCGCCACGCCAGTATGCGCTGCTGCGCGTGCTGGAGAGCCAGGACGGCGAGGTCATGGGCGGCATCACGTATATCGTCACCGATCTGGAGAAAGAGCAAGCTCAAGAGCAGCAAAGCCCCGAGGAGCAAGCATCATGAGCGATACCCCCCTGCAGGTACTGACGCGGCCGTTCGCGATCGAGCCCGTCACCAATATCATGCTGCCCGATGGCATCTTCGACAATGCCATCTATGGCTTGCGCATCGCCGCCCACGTCACCAATATGTCCGGCAGCGCCCTGAACAATGTCACGGTGTACCTGGAAAGCGTGGGCGACCCCGGCATCGTGCCCGTGGCGCGCACTTTCTTCTTTGCCAGCATTCCCGCCGGCGCGGCCATGCTCGTCATGTGGGATGCCGACTTCCAGCATGCGGCGCCCGGCAAGCGCCTCGTCAGCTTCGTCGCCAAGGCGGACGGCTACACGCCGCGCCGCTCGATCCAGCAAATCTTCGTCTCGCAGACGCGCTTCGACAGCGCCACCAATACCTACACGTGCACGGTCGAGGAAGGCACCCTGGAACTGTCCAAGCCGCAAGGCCATTTGCCCGGCAAGCGCTGGGGCAGCACGGGCGGCGACGGGAAAGACTGCCGCTGCCCGCCCGGCCTGGGGCCCATCGTGCCGACCGGCATGACCCTCGTCTGGACGCCGACCCCCGCCTACGCGGGCACGCATGGCGAGCTGCCGTTTGCCGACCCGTGGTGGAAGATACTCGCCATCATCATTGCCATCATCGCCGCGCTGGTGGCCATCATTTCAGCCGCCCTCGGGTCCGGCAAGGCCAGCTTCAGCGTGGGCGGCACCTTCGAGGAAACCGATCCCAGCGTCGACTGCTGCTCGCTCGAAGGGGCCGGCTCGGGCCAGCCCGAATTCACGGTAGCGGGCGTCGCCTCGGCCATCGCCTCGGGCGCCATCGCCGTCGCCTGTTCCGATATCGCCGATCCGTTCTGGCGTGGCCAGGAAGCAACACCACCGGCCGCCGGCGAACTGACCCTGGCCGAGCGCGTGGTGGCGAAATGGGTGTTGCCCGAAGCGCCGAACGCGGGCTTGCCCTACACGGCCGACATCAGCTGGGAGTATCAACGCTTCACAACGGGCGCCACCTACCAGCATGCCGTCACCGAAACGCAAGTCAACATCCATGTGGCGGGGCCCGTGGAAACGGATACGCCCGCCGTCGTGCAAGCTTACGAACCGTTGTGGATACGCGCCAGCTTCAAGCGCGACAATGGCAATGTCTTCCGCGGCACGGAGCTGTATGCCTTCGTGCTGTTCCAGGCGCCGCAGGGCCTGTATTTCGTGGAATCGCTGACCGACGACGGCCTGGGCTTCGACCCGGGCGCCAACGATGGTGTCTACGCAGGCAGCCTGGACTTGAAGCGGGCTTACCGCACCCTGCTGCAATACGACCAGAAGGTCTACGGCACCTGGCGCGTCTTCGTCTTCGCCCAGGACGTCAACCTGACCAAGCCCGGCACGCCGCCGGAAATCGCGGCCCAGCACATCGGCGGCATGTTCATCGCCAGCGCCATCGAAATCACCTTCGACGACACCCTGCCCTGTCCGCTCAAGGCGCAGGCGAATATCGTCGTGGTGTGAGGGGGGCGTGAGCGAAGTCAGGCGTAGGTCGCGCAGGTCGGATCAGCGGGGCAAAGCCGCGCTAATCCGACAACATCGTTGGCTCCCGTATGCACATCAGGAGCGGCTGAGAAAATGCTCAGGGCTAGGCGCGCCCCGAAGACAGTACGTCAGTACAGTAAGGTAAATGCAGGGCAGGCAACAACACCGAGGGTGTTGTATCAGCCGCTCTTAAACTTTAACGCTTTCGGGCTTGGCGATCAGCGTGCGCGGAATGATATCCGTTGCAGGGCAAGACTCCATCGCATCCGAATACGCGAGCCAGCGCTGCAGGCTTTCCATGCGGCGGATGGTGATGCCCTTGCCATTGATATAGCCGATCTGCTCGAAATTGGCGGGGCTGGTGGTCAGTTTCGATACGGTGGGCGCATTGTCGACCAGGCGGTCATAGGCCTTGCGCGCCTTGTGCTCCCACTTGGCCAGCACGGGATCGTCAAAACGGTTGCTTTCAAAATACACGGTGATGGTGCGGTCGTGGTTGGCAAAGCCGACGATGGCCGCCCCCTTGCGTATGGTCAACAGGACATCTTCCTTCACGCCCGTGACGGGAACGAAGACGGCGGCGCGCCCATCCGTATCCGGCCGTTCCATGGGAATATCTTGTCCGATTATGCTCATCACATCACACTCTTAGTCATCGCCTGCTGGCTTGTTGTCCCTGCATCACTGAAAGCGTGCCATGCGCATGCGCGCGTTTGCCGCTGCGCCGGGCCGCTTCCAGGCTGTTTGTCAAATAATACATTGCCGTAAAGCACTACACAAGATAATCAGGGACGCGGCAGCCGCTTGTCCTCCGCCGGATGGGGAATGGTGTGCCCAGCGGCAATCGCCTTATAATGCTGCGATTACTTCACGTCCCCACCTCCGCACCATGACGCTTCCCGAGAATGACACCAGCCGGCTCGACGCCATCAGCGCCGCCGCCACCGAAGTGGCCGCGCAAAACGTGGCCGACCTGCTGGCCATGGCCATCTGCCACCGCCCGGATGAACCGTCCCTGATCGTCTGCGACAAGCGCAGCTGGCTCAATGTCGTGTTGACGGAAGCGTATCGCCAGGCCTTGCCCGACGCGACCTTCATCGATTTCGACGAGATCACGCCCGATGCCGTGCTGGCTGCCTTTGCCGAGCTGCCCGCCGGCAGCCTCGTCGTGCTGATCCAGTCGACCAGCTTCCGCCTGGAAGCGTTCCGCATCCGCATCGAGCTGTTCAAGCGGGGCCTGAAGGTCATCGAGCACGTGCACCTGTCGCGCATGCCCGGCGTGCAGGGGCTGCATTACATCGCCTCGCTGGCGTACGATCCCGATTACTACCGGGGCGTGGGCCATGCACTGAAAGCGCGCATCGACGGCGCCCTCCACGGCATGGTCGACAGCGGCGGCGAGCAGCTGGTCTTTGCTTCGCCGTTCGAATCGGCCAAGCTGAATATTGGCGACTACAGCGGCATGAACAATATCGGCGGCCAGTTCCCGCTGGGCGAAGTGTTTACGGAAGCGCAGGACCTGGAAGCGGTCAATGGCCGCGTGCGCATCTTTGTTTTCGGCGATACGCACTTCATGGTCAACCGGCCCGACACGCCGATCACCCTGATCATCGAAAAGGGCAGAGTGACGGGCACGGAGCACGCCACGCCGGAATTTACCGCCATGCTGGAGATCATCCGCGCGCACGAAGGCGAAGTGTGGGTGCGCGAACTGGGCTTCGGCATGAACCGCGCCTTTTCGCGCGAACAGCTGGTCAATGACATCGGCACGTATGAGCGCATGTGCGGCATCCACCTGTCGCTGGGCGCCAAGCACGGCGTCTACGCCAAGCCGCAGTTCAAGCGCAAGGATGCGCGCTACCACGTCGACATCTTCGCCGTCACCGAAGCCGTCTACCTCGACGACGAAAGAGTGTACGCGGATGGCGCGTGGACGGTGGACCCCCTCGCGCTCAACTGAGCCTCAATTGACCCTCAGCTGAAAAAACCTGCCGCTGCCAGCTCGCGGTCCCACGGCGGCACGGGCTGGTATTCGGCCACCAGGAAATCGATCAGCGCGCGCACCTTGGGCGACGGCTGGCGGCTGGCCGGATACAGGGCGCTCAGGTGATTCAGGGGCAGGTCCCAGCCAGACAGCACGGGCAGCAGACTGCCATCGAGCAGATTGCGCCAGGCGAGAAACGTGGTGCTGTAGACGATGCCGAGCCCCCGCTGCGCCGCCTGGTGCAGCACCAGGCCGTTATTCGCCGTGAAGCCCGCCTGCACGCGCACGCTCACCGCTTCTTGCTGGCCGCCTTCCCCACGCTGGAAATGCCAGTTCGTGCCATCCGTCAGATGGCTGAAATGTAGGCACTGGTGCTGCAACAAGTCTTGCGGCGTCTGCGGCACACCCCATTGCGCCAGATAGGCGGGGCTGGCGCACAGCACGGCGCGGCACGGCGCCAGCGGGCGCATGGCCAGCGCGCTGCTGTCCGGGATGCCGCCCACGCGGATGGTCAAATCAAAACCGTGGCGTATCGGGTCGAGCAGCGCATCGTCGACAAACAACTCGGCCTGCACCTGCGGGTGCAGCAAACTGAAACGGGCGACGGCATCGGCCAGCCACGCGCTGCCGAAACTCGATGGCGCCTGGATGCGCAGCGGCCCGGCCAGCTCCGCCCCCGCTCCCGCCTGCGCCACGTGCGACACCATGCGCGCCGCCTCCTGCGCCTGGCTGACGGTGGCCATGCACGGCGCCAGATAGGCGCGGCCCGCATCCGTCAAACTCACTTCGCGCGTGGAGCGGTGCAGCAGCCGCGCATGCAGGCGCTCTTCCAGCTGCATGATGGTCTTGCTGACCATGGCCCGCGTCAGGCCCAGGCGCTGCCCGGCCAGCGTGAAGCTGCGCTGACGCGCCACTTCGACAAAGATTTCCATCGCTTTTAATTGATCCATGTCAAAGATTGTCATCGTTTTGGCGACAATCTGTCAACCGCTGGGCAATTGTTTGCCGCCCTCGCCCATCCTACAATGGCGCTTTCCATTGACCTCCGGAGCCGCCGCCATGCTGACAATCCTGCAACAAGAACAATACCAACGCGACGGCTACATCATCCTGCCCGATTTCAAGGGTGCGGACGAAATCGCCGCCCTGCGCGCGCGCGCCGAGCAGATTGTCAACGAATTCGATCCCAGCGTCAGCCAATCGATCTTCACCACGCGCGACCAGGCCAAGAACACCAACGATTATTTCCTCGCTTCCGACAACACCATCCGCTGCTTCTTCGAGGAAGAGGCGTTCGGTCCGGACGGCCAGCTGAAGCAGGCCAAGTCCCTGTCGATCAACAAGATCGGCCACGCCATGCACGACCTCGACCCCGTCTTCCGCAGCTTTTCCGCCGATCCAAAACTGGCCGCAGTGGCGCGCGACCTGGGCCTGGCGGACGCGCAGGTTTGGCAATCGATGTACATTTTCAAGCAGCCCGGCATCGGCGGCGAAGTGCGCTGGCACCAGGACGCCACGTATTTCGAAACCACGCCAGTCAGCGTGACCACCTTCTGGTTCGCGCTGGAAGACGCCACCCTGGACAATGGCTGCCTGTGGGCCGAACCGGGCGGCCACCGCGGCCCCCTGCGCGAACGCTTCATCCGTAACGGCGACCAGGTGCGCGTAGAAAAACTCGATAGCATGCCCTGGCCGGACGACAGCACGGCCGTGCCACTCGAAGTGAAGGCCGGCGCCCTCGTCTGCTTCCACGGCTTGCTGCCCCACTACAGCGCGCCGAACCGCTCGCCCGTCTCGCGCCACGCCTACACCTTGCACGCCACGGACGGCCAGACGGAATACGCGGCCCACAACTGGATACAGCGCGACGATACCTTCCCTGTGCGGGGCTTCGTCTGATGCGCATCGACGTCTTTGCCGCCCACTGGGGCAATAACGAGCTGCCGCCCGACGTCTTCATCGACAGGGTAGCGGCGGCCGGCTTCGACGGCATCGAAATGTCGCTGCCGCTGGACGCGGCACTGCGCGAGGATTGGACGGACCGCATCGCCAAGGCGGGACTGCAGCTGATCGCCGCGCAGTGGGAAACCGTGTTCCACAGCGACTTCGAGCAGCACCGCGCCGCCCTGGCGGAACTGCTGGAAAACGCCTGCCTGGCGCGCCCCGTGCTGGTCAACACCCACACGGGCAAGGATTACTACAGCCAGGCGCAGAACGCGCAGCTGATCGACCTGGCCGCCGCCATCTCGAAAAAACACGGCGTGCCCATCGTGCATGAAATCCACCGCAGCCGCTTTTCCGGCCACCCGATGCTGCTGCTGCCCTACCTGGCGCAGTATCCCGAGCTGCCATTGACAGCCGACCTGTCGCACTGGTGCTGCGCCTGCGAATCCCTGCTGGAAGACCAGCCGCAGACGCTGGCGCAAGTACTGCCGCTGGTGCGCCACGTGCATGCCCGCGTGGGCCATGCGCAGGGTCCGCAGGTAGCCGACTTCCGCGCGCCGGAGGCGAAACCGGCGCTCGACGCCCACCTGGCCTGGTGGGACGCCATCGTCGCACTGCGCCGCGCCGCCGGCGCCGAGCGCATGACGTTCACGCCGGAATTCGGCCCCGCGCCATACACGCAAACCCTGCCCTGGACGCAGCAGCCCGTGAGCGATGCCTGGGAACAGAACGTCGCCATGCTGCATCTGCTGCGCGCGCGTTACGCGCAGTAGTTCGTCACAGGCACTCTCCATGCACCGGGCCAGCCGGTCCGGTGCACGCGTGCATACCAGCCATGCTTGTCATTAAGTAGCGCGCTATATATACTGTGCCCATGGATACCACCACCTCCCCCAATCCCTTGCACCAGGTGCCGCGCCTGGACAGCCAGCTGTGCTTTGCGCTGTACTCGACTTCGCTTGCCATGAACAAGCTGTACCGCAAGCTCCTGCGCAAGCTTGGCCTCACCTATTCGCAATACCTGGTGATGATGGTGTTGTGGGAACGCGACGGCCTGACGGTGTCGGAAGTGGGCGAGCGCCTGTTCCTCGACTCGGCCACCCTGACGCCCCTGCTCAAGCGCATGGAGCAATCGGGCCTGTTGACGCGCACGCGCGCCGCCAGCGACGAGCGGCAAGTCATCATTTCCCTCACGGAACAGGGCGACCAGCTGCGCCATGAAGCAGCCTTGCTGCCCGAAGCCATCCTGACGGCCAGCCACTGCAGCGTGGAGCAAGTTGTGGACATGAAACAACAGCTGAACCAGTTGCGCGACAGCCTGATGAAAAGTGAGTAAAAACGCCGCTTTTCCGAGCAAAATCAGGTAAAGCATTGCCCTGACGGCGCAAGGCAAAAGCTGGCGCAAAATCCGCCTTTCTTTATTACAAATCGATACATGGATGGCCTCACCCTGCGTATAGAATAGTTGCCACTATTTCCTTACAACAACATCAGGGTGAATATGCGCATACCTTTCGGCTCCGTAGCCTCGCTGGCTCTTTGCTTTACCGTGTCGGCCTTCGCCGCCGAACCCTTCGACGACAAGTTCCGCCAGCTCGAAGAGGTGTTGCCTACCCCAAATACCTACCGCACCGCCTCAGGCGCGCCGGGCCACGCCTACTGGCAGCAGCGCGCCGACTACACGCTGCGCGCCACCCTGGACGAAACCAAACGCGAGATCGCCGGCAGCGGCACCATCACCTACCATAACCAGTCGCCCGACACCCTCGGCTACCTGTGGGTGCAGCTGGACCAGAATATCTACAAGCCCGATTCCGACGCGCGCCGCATGACCACGGCGCCTTCGCGCCAGGCATGGGCCAGGACGGCGGGCGAAGACACCATGAAATTCGAAGGCTTGCGTGGCCTCCTGGCGCGCGGCGACTTCCAGGGCGGCTTCAATATCCGCGCCCTGAAAGGCGCCGATGGCCGGCCTTTGACGTACGTTATCAACCGCACCATGATGCGCATCGACTTGCCGCAGCCATTGAAACCGGGCCAGGATTTCGCCTTCCAGATCGACTGGGATTACCGCATCAACGAACAGAAGGTGCTGGGCGGGCGCGCCGGCTATGAAGTCTTCGACGACAAGAACGCCCTGTTCGAAGTGGCGCAGTGGTTCCCCCGCATGGCCGCCTATTACGACGCGGCCGGCTGGCAGCACAAGCAGTTCCTCGGCTCGGGCGAATTCACCCTGGAATTCGGCGACTACGACGTGCAACTGACGGTTCCGGCCGACCATATCGTCGCCTCCACGGGAGAGCTGCAAAACCCGCAGGACGTGCTGTCTTCCGCGCAGCGCGAGCGCCTGGAAAAGGCCCGCGGCAGCGACAAGCCCGTCGTCATCGTCACGCAAAAAGAGGCGGAAGCGGCCGAAAAATCCGTCAGCCGCGCGCAAAAGACGTGGCACTTCAAGGCGGTCAACGTGCGCGACTTCGCCTGGGCCTCGAGCCGCAAGTTCATCTGGGATGCGCAGGGCTACAAGAAGGGCGGCAGCGATGTGATGGCCATGTCCTACTATCCGAAAGAGGGCAATCCGCTGTGGGAAAAATACAGCACGCAAGCCATCGTGCACACGATAGAACAGTACAACAAGTACAGCATCGACTACCCGTATCCGACGGCCATCTCCGTCAACGGCCCCGTGGGCGGCATGGAGTATCCGATGATCTCGTTCAACGGCCCGCGCCCGGTGAAAGACAAAAAAACGGGCGAGCTGACGTATTCGAAGCGCACCAAGTATGGCTTGATCGGCGTGATCATCCACGAAGTGGGCCACAACTACTACCCGATGATCATCAACTCGGACGAGCGCCAGTGGACGTGGATGGACGAAGGCCTCAACACCTTCGTGCAATACCTGGCACAGCAGGCGTGGGAAGAAAACTACCCTGCCTCGCGCGGCGAACCGCGCGAAATCGTCGACTACATGCGTAGCCGCGACCAGGTGCCGATCATGACCAATTCCGAATCCCTGCTGCAGTTCGGCAACAACGCCTACGCCAAGCCGGCGGCGGGCCTGAACATCCTGCGCGAGACCATCCTCGGGCGCGAGCTGTTCGACTACGCGTTCAAGGAATATGCGCAGCGCTGGAAATTCAAGCGCCCCACGCCCGCCGATTTTTTCCGCACGATGGAAGACGCTTCCGGCACGGACCTGGACTGGTTCTGGCGCGGCTGGTTCTATACGACCGACCCGGTCGACATCAGCATCGACGGCATCAGCGAATACGGCGTAAGTTCAAAAGATCCGGCAACGGAAAAGGCCTGGAAGAAGGCGCAGAAGGACGCCCAGCCGGAATCCGTCACGAGCCGCGCCAACAAGGGCATGCCGCGCCGGGTCGACGCGCATCCGGAGCTGAAGGATTTCTACAACCAGCACGACGATTTCACGGTGACCAACAAGGACCGCAACTCCTATGCCGAGGCGCTGGCCGCTCTGGAACCGTGGGAAAAGGACTTGCTGAAACAGGGCAAGCACCTGTACCTGGTCGACCTGTCGAACGTGGGCGGCATGGTCATGCCGCTGATACTCGAAATCGAACTGAAAAGCGGCAAGAAGTACGTCGAGCGCGTGCCGGCCGAAGTGTGGCGCTACTCGCCGAAGAAAATCACCAAGGTCGTCATCACGGACGAGCCAATGGTGGGCCTGGTGCAGGACCCGTACTGGGAAACGGCCGACATCGACACCAGCAACAATAGCTGGCCGCGAAAAATCACGCCATCGCGCCTGGAACTGTTCAAGAGCGAGAAGTCGCCCAAGGATAACCTGATGCGCGACTTTCATACGCCATTGAAAGGCAAGAATGGCGGCTCGGCCAAGGGCGACGAGGCATGAAGCGCTGGCGCGCGCTGGCCACCGCCACGCTGGCCTGCGCCAGCATGGCGGCCGGCGCCCACAATTTCCACATGGGTATCGCCGACATCAGCTATAACGCGGCCAGCGGCAGCACGGAAGTGGTGCATACCTACACGGGCCACGACGTCGAGGCGCTGCTGACGAACCTGTACCAGCGCCAGTTTGACCTGGGCCAGGAGGACAGCGAAGCGGCCCTGCGCCGCTATGTCGAAAAACAGTTTTACCTCGTGGGGCCGGATGGCAAGCGCCTGCGCCTGAACTGGGTCGGCATGAAGGTCAATGCCGACAACGTGGTCATCTTCCAGGAAATCGAACGCACACGCCTGCCCCCCGCCACGCGCATCCATAACCAGTTGCTGATCGACTTCCTGCCCAGCCAGCGCAATACCCTCAACGTGCAGGACAGCGGCAGCATCCAGACGTTGATCTTCGACCGCCAGAACACGGAACTGCCGATCCGCCAAGTCCCACTACACCCATGACGCCACGCCATCTTCCCCTCCTCCTCGCCGCCCTGTTTTCCGCAGCGACCGCCCACGCCGACGACATCTTCCAGCGCGTGCTGGTCGACGGTTCGCGTCTGAACCAGCTCGGCGTGGCCGATTCGGCCAACGCGGGCAGCGTCACGCAACAGCAGCTTGACGCGCGCACCAGCTACCGGCCAGGCGAACTGCTCGAAGCCGTGCCGGGGCTGATCGTCAGCCAGCATAGCGGCGAGGGCAAGGCCAACCAGTTCTACCTGCGCGGCTTCAATCTCGATCACGGCACGGATCTGCGCACCACCGTCGACGAGATGCCCGTCAACCAGCGCAGTCATGGCCACGGCCAAGGCTGGACGGACCTGAACTTCCTGATCCCCGAGCTGGCCATGCGTCTCGATTACAAAAAGGGGCCGTATTCGGCGGAGCAAGGCGATTTCTCCTCGGCCGGCGCGGCGTCCGTCGTCTACGCGAACCGCCTGACGCAAGGCATCGCCAGCGTGGGCATCGGGCAGAACGGCTTTCGCCGCGCGCTGCTGGCCGATTCGCTCGATGCGGGCGACGGCAGCCTGCTATACGCGCTCGAAGCGCAGGACAACGATGGCCCGTTCACGCAGCCGGACCGCTACCGCAAGCTCAATGGCGTGCTTCGCTACAGCGAAGGCTATGCCAACAACGGCTTCAACGTCACGGCCATGGCGTATGACGCCAGCTGGAACGCCACCGACCAGATTCCGTTGCGCGCCGTGCAGGACGGCACGCTGGGCCGCTTCGACGCCATCGATGCCAGCGATGGCGGCAAGGCGCAGCGCTACAGCCTCTCGGGCGCCTGGCGCCAGACAACGGACGACATGTCGTCCAGGGTCAGCGCATATGTGATCGCCAACCGCCTGGCCCTGTTCTCGAATTTCACGTATGCGATGGATGACCCCGATAACGGCGACCAGTTCGCCCAGCCGGACCGGCGCGTGACCTCCGGCATCAACGCCAGCCACACCTGGCACCGCCACACGGACAGGGGCAGCAGCGACACCACCATCGGCCTGCAGCTACAGAACGACAATATCCACAATGGCCTGTACAACACGCGGCAGCGGCAGATCCTGTCAACCACGCGGCAAGACCATATCGTCGAATCGAGCCTCGGCGTGTATGGCGAAAACAGCACGCGCTGGTCGCGCTGGCTGCGCACCGTGGCCGGCCTGCGCGCGGACGCCTACCGCTTCGACGTGCGCAGCGACCGCGCCGCCAATTCAGGCAGGGCCAGCGACCATTTGTTCAGCCCCAGCCTGAGCGTGATCGCCGGGCCGTGGCGCGATACGGAAGCGTATTTCAACATCGGCAATGGCTTTCACAGCAACGATGCGCGCGGCACGACGATCACGGTCGACCCGAAGACGGGTGTAGCGGCCGACAAGGTCACGCCTCTGGCGCGCTCGCGGGGACTGGAACTGGGCTTGCGCAGCGCCGCCATCGCCGGCCTGCAAACCTCGCTGTCGCTGTACCGCCTGGACTTCGATTCCGAACTGCTGTTCATCGGCGACGCGGGCGCCACCGAGGCGGGCCGCCCCAGCCGCCGCTACGGCATCGAGTTTTCCAGCTACTACAAGGCGGCAAGCTGGCTGTCGCTGGACCTGGACCTGGCGTATGCGCGCGCACGCTCGCGCGGCAGCGACCCGGCGGGCGACTTCATCCCCGGCGCCATCGAAGGCGTAGCCCAGCTGGCCATGACGGTGACGCCGCCAGGGCCGTGGTCGGGTTCTTTGCGCCTGCGCTACTTCGGTCCGCGCCCCCTGATTGAAGACAACAGCGTGCGCTCGTCGGCCAGCGTGGGCTTGAACGGGCGCATCGCCTACCAGATCGACAAGACCTTGCGCGTGGAGCTGGAAGGCTACAACCTGGCCAACCGGCGCGACTCGGCCATCGATTACTACTATGCCTCGCGCCTGCCCGGCGAGGCGCAGCCCGTCGACGACATCCACTTCCATCCGGTGGAATCGCGCTCGCTGCGCCTGACCCTGGTAAAGAATTTTTAACTCAACAAGAATAATTCCTGTCGCACTGCACAGGAAACGCCGCGAAGTCGTAGAATGCCAGGCTGGATAAACTGAGACAGGCCGCATTGCGGCCAGCACCGCCATGAGCACTTCCGCACCGATCTTTACCGACCCGTCCCACGTCAAGGATGCCTTGCGCAATGACGGCTATGCCGTGCTGCGCCCGCAGGACGTGGCCGCGCTGGCCGGCTGCCCGCTGGCCGCGCTGCGCGCGCTGGAGCCGAGCTGGAATACCCTTGCGCTGGACAATTACCTGAAGGATGGCGGCCGCTATCGCCGCCGGCGCCACTCGTGCTTCGTGCAGGATGGCGAGCGTCTGACCCAGACGGCGCACCGTCCGCACTGGCAACCGGTGGAATACAACGCCCTGCACGGCGGCATGCACCGCCTGTTCGAACCGGTCGAAGCGGCTATCGTCGCGCAAGCGGCCTGGCAGCAGCTGATCCGCGCGCTGGGCGACGCCTGCTCGCAGGTGAAGGGCAGCCAGCCCTGGTTCATCGAGGCGCACCAGTTCCGCATCGATACGACCGATGGCATCGGCCGGCCCACGCCGGAAGGCGCGCACCGCGACGGCGTCGATTTCGTCGCCGTGCTGCTGATCGGGCGCGAACAGGTCAAGGGCGGCGAGACGCGCATCTTCGAAGCAGACGGCCCCAACGGAAAGCGCTTTACCCTGACCGAACCGTGGTCGCTGCTGCTGCTCGACGATGCAGCCGTGATCCACGAATCGACACCGATCCAGCCCATCGGCGAACATGGCCACCGCGATACGCTCGTGCTGACCTATCGCGCAGGCCAGTTCCAGGGCGAAAACTGACAAGCGGCCACAGCATTCCCTGTGGCCAAAATAGTTACTTGGAAGTTACTTTTGCAGACCTAAATCCGATATAGTCATACGATGTCGATATTGTGCGCTCACTGCGCCCAGCATCACCACACTGAAATCCTAGGAGAGGTCTGTGGACTCCAACAACCAAATCAAGCCTGACGAAATCGAGATCCTGATCGTCGAGGACAGCCCGACCCAGGCGGAGCGCTTGCGCCGCCTGATCCAGTCCCTGCACTATAACGCGCGCGTGGCGGCGAATGGCCAGCTGGCCCTGGCCGCCATCCGCGAGCGCAAGCCGCACTTGGTGCTGTCCGATATCGTCATGCCTGAAATGAATGGCTACGACCTGTGCCGCGCCATCAAGTCCGATCCGACCCTGCGCGACATCCCCGTGATCCTCGTCACCTCGCTCAACGATCCGAAGGACATCATCCGCGGCATCGAGTGCGGCGCCGACAATTTCATCCGCAAGCCCTACGCGGAAGACTATCTGCTCAACCGCATCAGCCACATGCTGATGAACCAGAAGCTGCGCAAGAACCAGAATGTGGAAATCGGCATCGCCCTGTACCTGGGCGACCAGAAGCATTTCATCAATGCGGAACGCCAGCAAATCCTCGACCTGCTGATCTCCACGTATGAGCAGGCGGTGCAGGTCAACGGCGAGCTGCAGGCGCGCGAACGCCAGGTGATCGAACTGAACATGCGCCTGGCGCACCATGCGGCCGAACTGGAAACCATCAACCGCGAAATCGCCCTGAAAAACCTGGAACTGGCCGAAGCGAGCCGCATGAAGTCGGCCTTCATCGCCAACATGTCGCATGAACTGCGCACGCCATTGAACGCCATCATTGGCTTCACGGGCGCGCTGCTGATGAAACTGCCCGGCCCCCTGACGTCCGACCAGGACAAGCAACTTAATACCATCCGCGCCAGCGCGCGCCATCTGCTCTCGCTGATCAACGACATCCTCGACGTCGCCAAGATCGAAGCGGGCAAGCTGACCCTGTCGATCGAGCCCGTGCACTGCCAGGAGCTGATGGCAGACGTGGCCGACACGCTGCGCCCCCTGGCCCAGCAAAAAGGCCTGGCGCTGGAAATGGCACTGGGAGAAGCGGGCCAGCCGCCCGCCATCATCGACACGGATCGCCGCGCGCTGACGCAAATCCTCATCAACCTGCTCAACAACGCCATCAAATTCACGGAACAGGGCACGGTGCGCATCAGCCTGTCCCAGCGCGACGAAGACGGCGTGCTGGTGACGGAAATGAGCATCGCCGACAGCGGCGCCGGCATCAAGGAAGAAGACCAGGCCAAGCTGTTCCAGGCCTTCTCGCAGCTCGATTCCACCTCCACGCGCCACGTGGAAGGCGCGGGACTGGGCCTGTACCTGTGCCAGAACCTGGCCAACGCCATCGGCGGCGCGCTGTTCTTCAACAGCGACTACGGTTCCGGCAGCACGTTTACGCTGGCACTGCGCAGCAAGGCCTGACTTTCTGTGCGCCGCAGCATGGAATGCTGATTTTTTGCCATCCAGAAGAGACCGATACAGTAGTTCTACGGTATTGCACTGCACCATTTTCGGCGCTATAGTAGAACTGTCTCCTCCAATTCGTTCTCCGAACATTGGATTCCGCCCGCGAATACAACCGCGGGCTTTTTTTTGCCTGCGTTTTTCACGCATCTTCATCCTTTCTTAACTAAATCAAACGATTTAGTTATATCAATCGTTTGAGATATATGATTAAATCTCCGACATGATTGAAAAAAACATTTCCCATACCGTGCCCGCCGACGACGGGCGCAAGCCCCGTTCCGATGGCGAACAGTCGCGCGAGCGGCTGCTGCATAGCGCCATCCGCCTGTTTGCCGAGCAGGGCTACGCCAAGACGTCCACGCGCGAACTGGCGCAGGCGGCCGGCACGAACGCAGCCGCCATCAGCTACTATTTTGGCGACAAGGCGGGCCTGTACCGCGCCGCCTTCTCCCATCAACTATCGAATCCACAAGACAATATCGCCCTGTACGAGCAACCCCATTTCACCCTGCGCCAAAGTCTGGAAGGCTTTTATGCGCAATTGCTCGCCCCCATGCAGCAGGGAGAAATCGCGCGCGACTGCATGCGCCTGTGGTGCCGCGAGATGCTCGAACCGACGGGCCTGTGGGCGCGCGAGGTTGACCAGAACATCCGTGCCGAACACGAGGCGCTCACGCGCGTGCTGGCACGCCACCTGGGCGCGCCCGACAACAGCGACGACATGCACCGGCTGGCGTTTTCCATCGCCTCGCTGGCCCTGCAGCACATGGTCGGTGCCGAGGTGCTGCACACCTTGCGCCCGCAACTGATGGAAACGCCGCGCGCCATCGACACCTGGCTGGCGCGCATGACCGACTACGCGCTGGCCATGGCCGATGTGGAGCGCCGGCGCCTGGCCATTCCTCCCTCCCACCCTACCGCTCAACAACAAGCAGAAGGACAAGCATGACGACTATTCGATGCACCGTTCAACGCGTCCTGGCCGCCAGCATCGCGCTGGCGCTGGGCGGTTGCGCCCTGCAGGGACCGCCCGCAGCGGTGGCCGCCAGCGCACCCGCGCAGTGGCAGGCGCCGCTGCCGCATAACGGCAAGCTGACGGACCTGGCCAGCTGGTGGCAGGGCCAGGGCGACAGCCTGCTGGTGGAATTGATCACCGACGCACAGCAGGTCAGCCCGACCATCGCCGCCGCCGGCACGCGCATCGTGCAGGCGCGCGCGGACCGCATCGCCGGCGGCGCCGCGCTGGCGCCCACGCTCGATGCGACAGGCAGCGTGGTGCGCACCAGCCAGCAATCGGCGCAGCCCAGCGGCACCACCTCGCAGGCGGCCTTGCAGGCATCGTGGGAAATCGATGTGTTTGGGGCCAGGCGCGCCACGCGCGATGCGGCGCAAGAACGCTACGACAGCGCCCGCGCCGGCTGGCATGAAGCCCGCGTCTCGGTCGCCGCCGAAGTGGCAAACCAATACTACGCCTTGCGCACCTGCCAGCAATTACAGGCCGTGGCGGAACAGGATGCCGTCTCGCGACGCGACTCGGCGCGCCTGACGGAACTGAGCGCCGGCGCCGGCTTCCAGCCGCCCGCCAATGCCGCCCTGGCCCGTGCCAGCGCCGCCGAAGGCGCCAGCCGCGCCATCGAACAGCGCGCCGCCTGCGACGTGAATGTCAAGGCGCTGGTGGCCCTGTCGGCCATGCCGGAAGACTCGCTGCGCCAGAAGCTGGCGGCCAGCCCGGCGGTCCTGCCCTCGCCCGTGGCGATTGCGCAACTGCCGGCGCAAACCCTGGGCCAGCGTCCCGACATCTACAGCGCCGAACGCGAAGTGGCGGCCGCCAGCTTCGAAGTGCGCGGCGCGCAGGCGCAGCGCTACCCTCGCCTGAGTCTGGCCGGCTCCATCGGCAAGGGCAATATCCGCGCCGGCGGCACCAGCATCACGGCCAGTACCTGGAGCATCGGTCCGCTGGCCGTCAGCCTGCCCATCTTCGACGGCGGCACCCGCCGCGCCCAGGTCGACGCGGCCACGGCGCGCTACGACGAAGCCGTGGTGAAATACCGCGCCGGCGTGCGCCAGGCCGTGCGCGAAGTGGAAGAGGCATTGGTGAACCTGGCCAGCACGGACGCGCGCAGCGGCCATGCGAAAACGGCCCTGGAAGGCTACCGCGTGTCGTTTGTCGCCACCGAGGACCGCTACAAGAATGGCCTGGCCAGCCTGATCGAACTGGAAGACGCGCGCCGCACGCGCCTGGCCGCCGAAAACACGGTGGTCAACCTCGAGCGCGAACGCAGCGCCGCCTGGGTGGCGCTGTACCGCGCCGCCGGTGGCGGCTGGAGCAGCAGCAGCAGCAGCAGCAGCGCCATCGCCATCGCCAACAATGCCCCTTGACGGATACGACAACATGAAAAAAATGACCCTGAAACCGATGGCTCTCGCCCTGGCCGCCCTTTGCATTGTGCTGGGCGCCGGCGTGGCCCTGTACTCCCCTTCCTCCACGGCGGCCGACGACGCCAAGGATAAAAACGCGGCGCAAAAGCCGGCGCTCACCGTCACCACGGCCAAGCCGCAAACGGCCAGCCTGCCCATCAAGCTGAACGCCAACGGCAACGTGGCCGCCTGGCAGGAAGCCGTCATCGGCAGTGAATCGAACGGCTTGCGCCTCACCGAGGTGCGCGTGAATGTCGGCGACGTCGTGCGCGCCGGCCAGGTGCTGGCCGTGTTCTCGAACGATACGGTGAACGCCGACGTGGCGCAGGCGAAGGCCGCAGTGCTGGAAGCGGAAGCGAATGCGGCGGAAGCGGCCGCCAACGCGCAGCGCGCCCGCTCGCTGCAAAGCACGGGCGCCATCAGCGCCCAGCAGATCAGCCAATACCTGACGGCCGAACAGACGGCCAACGCGCGCATCGCGTCCGCCAAGGCGCAACTGGCGTCGCAGCAGCTGCGCCTGAAGTACACGCAGGTGGTGGCGCCCGACAGCGGCATCATTTCCTCGCGCTCGGCCACCGTCGGTTCCGTCGTCGGTGCCGGCACGGAACTGTTCCGCATGATCCGCCAGGGCCGCCTCGAATGGCGCGCCGAAGTGACGGCCACCGAGCTCATGAGCCTGAAACCGGGTACCCTGGCGCAGGTGAAGGCGGCCAACGGCAGCGTTTTGACGGGCAAGGTGCGCATGATCGCCCCTACCGTCGATCCGCAGACGCGTTCCGCCCTCGTGTATGTCGACCTGCCGGCCAGCGCCGGCAACAATGCGCCGTTCAAGGCCGGCATGTACGCCAGCGGCGAATTCGAACTGGGTAACTCGGGCGCGCTGACGGTGCCGCAGCAGGCGATCGCCGTGCGCGATGGCTTCAGCTATGTCTTCCGCCTGAATGCCGACCAGCGGGTCAGCCAGATCAAGGTGCAGGCCGGACGGCGCCTGAGCGACCGCATCGAGATTTTAGGCGGCATCACGGCCGACACCACCATCGTCGTCAGCGGCGCAGGCTTCCTCAATGACGGCGACCTGGTACGCAATGTTCAAAACCCGGTAGCAACCCCGGTCGCAGCAGCAGCCAAGCCGGCCGCAGCGAAAAAGTAAGGAGAGGCCATGAATTTTTCCTCCCTCTCGATCAAGAATCCGATCCCGGCCATCATGCTGTTCGCGCTGCTGACCCTGGCCGGTCTGCTGGCTTACAAGGCCAATCCGGTGCAGGATTTCCCCGACATCGAACTGCCCATCGTCACCGTCAGCGCGGTGCTGCCAGGCGCCGCGCCGGCCCAGCTGGAAACGGAAGTGGCGCGCAAGATCGAGGACTCCGTCGCCACCCTGCAAGGCGTGAAAAACATCTACACCAAGGTGCTCGATGGCGTCGTCACGGTCACCGTCGAATTCATCCTGGAAAAGCAGATCGCCGAAGCAGTCAATGATGTGCGCGATGCCGTCGCACGGGTCAAGGCGGACATGCCGGCCGAGCTGCGCGACCCCACCGTCACCAAGGCGTCCACGGCCGGGCGCGTGGTGCTGACCTTTATCGCCACGGCGAAGCCAGGCGTCGACAACCCGCTCGACTCTCCCGACCTGTCCTGGTTCGTCGACAACACGGTGGCCAAGCGCCTCCTGACCGTGCCCGGCGTGGGCGCCGTCACCCGCGTGGGCGGCGTCTACCGCGAGATCCAGGTGGAACTCGACGAAGCGCGCATGGCGGCATTGAAAGTCTCCGCCCTCGACGTCTCGCGCCAGTTGCGCCTGGTGCAGCGCGAAGCGCCTGGCGGCCGGGGCGACATCAGCGGCGCCGAGCAATCGGTGCGCACCATCGCCACCGTGAAAACGGCCGATGAACTGTCGCGCGTGGAAGTGCCGCTGCCGGACGGCCGCCACGTGCGCCTGGACCAGGTGGCCACCGTGCGCGACACGGTCGCCGAACCGCGCGCGCTGGCCGAGCAGGATGGCAAGACGGTCGTCGCCTTTGAGGTGTTCCGCACCAAGGGCGCAAGCGAAGTGGCCGTCGCCAAGGGCGCGCGCGACGCCATCGCCGACCTGCAGAAGGAAAACCCCAACGTGGTGCTGCAGCAGTCGATCGACAATGCCTTCCCCGTCGAGGAAAACTTCGACGGCTCGATGGAGCTGCTGTACGAAGGCGCGCTGCTGGCCGTGCTGGTGGTGTGGTGGTTCCTGCGCGACTGGCGCGCCACCCTGGTCGCCGCCGCCGCCCTGCCCCTGTCCGTGATGCCGGCTTTCCTCGGCATCTACTGGTTCGGCTACACGCTCAATACCGTCACCCTGCTGTCGCTGGCCCTGGTCGTCGGCGTGCTGGTCGACGACGCCATCGTGGAAATCGAAAACATCGAGCGCCATCTGCGCATGGGCAAATCGCCCATGGAAGCGGCCATGGAAGCGGCCGACGAAATCGGCATGGCGGTGATCGCCACCACCTTCGCGCTGGTGGCCGTGTTCCTGCCGACGGCCTTCATGAGCGGCATTCCCGGCCTGTTCTTCAAGCAGTTCGGCTGGACGGCCGTGCTGGCCGTGCTGGCATCCTTGGTGGTGGCGCGTCTGCTCACGCCGATGATGGCAGCCTACATATTGAAACCGCTGCCGCACAAGGAAGAGCAGGATGGCTGGCTGATGACGCGCTATCTGAAGGTCATGCGCTGGTGCCTGAACCACCGCGGCATCACGGCCATCGCCGCGGCCCTGTTCTTTGTCGGCGCCATCGCGCTCGTGCCGCTGCTGCCGACCGGTTTCGTGCCGGCCGCCGACCGCGCTCAGACGCAGATCAACCTGGAACTGCCGCCCGGCTCCACCCTGGGTGAAACGCAGGCCGTGGCAGCCCTGGCGCGCGATGCGGCCATGCGCACGCCTGGCATCCAGGGCGTCTTCAGTTCGATAGGCGGCGGCTCCAGCGGCGACGCCTTCGCCCCCGGCGCGGCGGCCGAAGCGCGCCGCGCCGTGCTGACCCTGACCACCGTGCACCGCACGGAGCGCAAGGAATCGATGGCGGACCTGGAAACGCAGCTGCGCCACAAGCTCGATACGATCCCCGGCGCCCGCTTCACGGTGGGGCCGCCCGACACGGGCGTCAAGATGCAGCTGGTGCTGCGCTCGGAAGACCCGGTGGCGCTGATGGCGGCGGCGCAAAAGGTCGAGCGCGAACTGCGCGGCCTGAAAGGCATCGGCAACGTCAATTCCAGCGCCTCGCTGGTGCGCCCGGAAATCATCGTGCGTCCCGATTTCGCCAAGGCGGCGGACCTGGGCGTGACGGCGGCTGCCATCGGCGAGACCGTGCGCGTGGCCACGGCCGGCGACTACGACACGGACCTGACGAAAATGAACCTGCCGGAGCGGCAAGTACCGATCCGCGTCAAGCTGCCCAACAGCGTGCGCGCCGACCTGGCCGCCATCGAGCGCCTGACGGTGCCCGGCAAGAATGGCCCCGTGCGCCTCGCGAACGTGGCCAGCGTCACGATGGAAAGCGGCCCGGCGCAGATCGACCGCTTGAACCGCAGCCGCAACGTGACCCTCGACGTGGAACTCGGTTCGCGCACCCTCGGTGAATTGAACGTGGAAGCGCGCGCGCTGCCATCGATGAAGAATTTGCCGCCATCCGTGAAGATCGCCGAACTGGGCGACGCGCAGGAGATGGCCTCGCTGTTCGCCAGCTTCGGCCTGGCCATGCTGATCGGCGTGCTGTGCATCTACTGCGTGCTGGTATTGCTGTTCAAGGACTTCATGCAGCCAGTGACCATCCTGGCGGCGCTGCCGCTGTCGATCGGCGGCGCCTTCGTGGCGCTGCTGATCACGGGCAGCGCCCTGTCGATGCCATCGATGATCGGCCTGATCATGCTGATGGGGATCGTCACCAAGAACTCGATCCTGCTGGTCGACTATGCGATCCTGGCGCGCCAGGCCGGCATGAACCGCTTCGATGCGCTGGTCGATGCCTGCCACAAGCGCAGCCGCCCCATCCTGATGACGACGATTGCCATGGGCGCCGGCATGATGCCGCTGGCGCTGGGCTGGGGCGCCGACCCCAGCTTCCGTTCGCCGATGGCCATTACCGTGATCGGCGGCCTGATCACGTCGACCCTATTGAGCCTGCTGGTGGTGCCGGCCGTGTTCACCTACATCGACGACCTGGAACACCTGCTCAAGCGTGGCATGGCCAGACTGCGCCGCCAGAAGGCGCCGCTGCGGCGCGATGACAAGGTGGCGCTGGAAAAATAGGCGTCGCCATTGTTTGCAAAATCGCCCCTCGCGGGCAAGGAAGCGAAGGACCGGCCGCCAGGCCGCGCTCCCTCGCTTCCATCTATCTGGCATACTGCGCCCATTCTCCATGAACGCAATCTGCCCTGCCTATGAATTACCGCACCCCGCTCGTCCTGCTACTGGTATCCGCGCTGCTCGGCGCCTGCTCGGAAAAGACCGCTCCCGCCAGCGCCGACCTGGCCGCTGACGTGGTAAGCGATGTCCCCGCAGCCGCTGCCGCTGGCGATGCAGCATCGGCCGAACACGTGCCGCCGCCGGCCGCCACCGCCCCCAGGACGGAAGCGATGAACACGCCGCAGGCGCGCGAGCGTGAAGTGGGCATGATGCACGCCATCTTCGGCAAGGACTACCGCAGCGACAGCGAGGATGCGCTGGCCGACCTGCCCGATCCTGACAACCATGTCGACAAACTCAGTTACGTGGTCAGTGCCGTCAGCCACAAGCTCCTGCCCGATGGCCGCGCCATCCTGGTGGCGAATGCGGAAACGGCCAACACGGAAGGCACGGCGGAATCGGCGCATGCCTCGTCGGGACTGTTGAATGTGTTTTTCCTGGCGCCCAAGGGCCAGCCGGAAGACGGCCAGTGGCAAGTCGTGAAACGCCTGGAAAACATCGCCGCCCTCGGTTCATCGGGGCAGCTCGGTGAAGTCCACTGGGTCATGCTGGGCGCGAACAAGCCGGGACTGGCGATCCGCCATGGCTATACGGGCCAGGGCTACACCATCACGCAACTGGCCCTGTTTGAAATCGGCGACGGCAAGGTGACCGCGCTCGATGGCGGCATGGACCTGTACTCGGACAATATGGGCGCCTGCACGCCGGACATGGATGAATGCTGGATGGTCGAAGGCAAGTGGCGCTTCGCCCCCGCGCGCAATGGCGGCGCCTACGATGACTTGCTGATCGATTTCAAGGGCGCCTCCGAGAAGATCAAGCCCGGCGTCACGGTCAAGCCGGATGAAGATCCGCCTCGCATCGCCACGCCGCTGAACGGACACGCGCGCTATGCTTTCGATGGCAAGGGATATAAATTAATTGAAGGGAAAAACACGGTGCCTGGCGTTTGACGGGGTCGGACCCGCCGGGTCTGACCCCACGCACGCCAGCTACCTGCGCGCCGCCTCCAGGCGCACCAGCAGCGGCGCATACATGGCACGCGTATGGCTGCTCCAGCGGGCCATGGCGCTGTCGATATCGAGCAGCAGGCGTTCCGACAACACCTTGTCGCCCTGCTGCAACGCCCAGATCGCGCACTCGGCGCGGCACTCGAAACTGTTGTAGCGTGTCAGCGCATCGTCGAATTCCGCCTTCGCTTCCACCTGGCGCCCGCTTTGCGCCAGGGCGCGCGCCGTCAGCAGGGACACCATCTCGGGACGGAAATGGATATCCGTGCGGCGGATGAATTCCAGGTGCGTCAAGGCCTCGGCGCCCCGTTCGCATTCCAGATAGGCGCGCGCCGCGCCCAGGCGAATTTCCAGGTCCGATGAAAACGCTCCCCGCAGGCAGGCTTCGTAGGTCGATGCCGCTTCCTGCGCATCGCCCGCTTCGAGCAGCGCGCTGGCCAGGCGCATCTGGTTTTGCGCCGTCGGCGTGTACTCGAAAGCGGCTCTCGCCTCGCGCAGTTCGCGGTTCGGATCGAGCACTTGCACGGCCACCGAAGCGACCTTGCGCGCGCCTTGCGGCAGGCGCGAATTGGGCAGGTAGATGGCGAAGAAATACACCACGCTGCCCAGCAGCGGGAACATGAATAAGATGAGCAGCCAGTACAGCTGCTGCCCGTTGCGCACCACGTGAACCGCAAAAAATACCGCGATCAGGATGTGGATGCCTATGCCAAAAATCGTCATGCTGCGACCTCGTTCGTGACGGGAGCAGCTGGCACCATGCCGCCGCTTTCCCCGGTCAGAATATTACACTGGGCACGGCAAACGACCGCGCCGTGCACGCGCGCCTATTCCGTCTTGGGGGACCAGCCGCCGCCCATGGCCCGGTACAGGTCGACCGAGGCGACAAGGACGCGAGTCTTCAGTTGCAGCAGCCCCACGTCGGCGCTGTACAGGGTGCGCTGGGCGTCGAGTTCTTCCAGGTACGAGGCGTAGCCATTGCGGTAGCGGTTGTGCGCGATGCGCAGGGTATCGGCCGCGGTGGCGCGGCGCGCCTCGTTTTCCACTGCTTGCTGCCGCAGGCGGTAGATGGCGCCCAGGCTGTTCTCCGTTTCGGCGAAGGCGTTGCGCACCACGTTTTCATACGCGTACACGAGCTGGTCGCGCTGCGCACCGGCCGCATCCGTCTGCGCCTGCACCCTGCCGCCATCGAACAGGGGGCCGGCCGCCAGCGCCGTCAGCCGCCACAGGGCGGTGGGCGCATGCAGGAAATCGGTGAGGGTTGTGGCTTGCCCGCCGCCAACGGCCGTCAGCTTGAACGAGGGCAGCAGCTGGTCGCGCGTGGCGGCCAGGCTGGCGTTGGCTGCCGCCAGGTTGTGTTCCGCGCGCGCGATGTCGGGCCGCCGGCGCAGCAATTCGGAAGGCAGGCCGGCAGGCACGCCAGGCGCCGCCAGCTCGGCCAGCGGCAAGCCGCGCGCGATGGGACCGGGATTGCCGCCAACGAGGACGGCCAGCGCGTTTTCCTGTTCGAAGATCTGCCGCTGCAGCTGCGGCACCTGCTCGGCCGCCGCATGGTATTCCGATTGCGCCTGCAGCCATTCCAGACGCGAACTGTAGCCCACCTCGAACTGCTTGCGCGCCAGCTCGCGCGACTGTTCGCGCAGCTGCAGCGTCGATTGCGTCAGCGCCAGCTGCGCGTCGAGGCCCCGCAAGTTCAGGTAGCTCGTCGCCACGCTGGCGGCGATCGACAGGGCCGCCGCATCGAGGCTGGCCTGCTCGGCGCGGTAGCTCTCGCCCGCTGCATCGCTCAGACTGGCCAGCCGGCCCCACACATCGATTTCATAACTGGCCTGCAGTTCCGCCTGGAAGACATTCGTCACATACGGCTTGCCGCTCGACGCCAGGGTGCGCGTGCGCGTCGGTGAGCCATCGAACGCCAGGCTGGGCGCGCGGTTCGCATCGGCCTGCGCCAGGCGCGCGCGGTATTCCTGCACGCGGGCACGCGCCACGCGCAGGTCGCCATTGCGCGCCAGCGCCTCGCCCACCAGATCACTTAAAACCGGATCGCCGAACGCCTGCCACCACAGCTGTTCCACCTGTGTGCCATGCGCGGACGCTGCGGCGCCCTCGCCTTGCGCGCGCCAGCCGGACGGCAGTTGCAGGGCCGATGCGGGCTGCGGTGGCGCGTTGGCGGCGCAGCCCGCCAGCGCCAGCACGCCGGCAATCACCAGGAGGCGGCGCTTCATGGCTTGGCCTTCGCGGTCGCCTTTTTTGGTGCAGGCGGTGGCGCGGGATTGTCCGCCGAGTCGTTCAGCACGGCCGACGTGTCGACGCTGACCACCACCGACATGCCAGGCACCAGGCGGCGCGCATTCGCCTGGCCCGCATCGATGCGGATGCGCACGGGAATGCGCTGGGCGATTTTGAGGTAGTTGCCCGTCGCATTATCGGCCGGCAGCACGGAAAACTCGGAGCCGGTGGCCGGCGAGATCCGTTCCACCTGGCCCGTCAGCACGGCACCATCGAGCGCGTCGACGTGGAAGGTGGCGCTCTGCCCTTCCTGCACGCCATTCATTTGCGTTTCCTTGAAATTGGCAATCACCCACATCTGGCGCGGCACCAGCGCCATCAGCTGCGCCCCGGAATTCACGTACGCGCCCTGGCGCACCGTCACCTGGCCCAGCTGGCCGTCGGATGGTGCCACGATGCGCGTGTTATCGAGGTCGATCTTCGCCGCCTTGACGGCCGCCTGCGCATTCGCCACGGCCGCTTCCAGCGCCTGCTTGTTGACCACCACACTGTGCACGCTTTGCTGGGCGATGTCGAGATTGGCGCGCGCCTGCGCCAGCGCCGCCGCCATCTGCGCCTGCGCGGCGCGCGACTGGTCGTGTTCGCGCTGCGACAGGGAACCGTCTGCCACCAGCTGCTCCACGCGATTCAGATCGGCGCTGGCCTTGCGCGCCTGTGCTTCCGCATTCGCCATCACGGCCTCGCTGACGGAAATGCCCGCCTGCGCGCTGGCCTTCTGCTGCGCCCAGTTCGACAGCGCCGCCTGCTGCGCGGCCAGCTGGGCCTGCGCCTGTTCGTAGCGCTGCTGGTAGATGCGGTCGTCGATGCGCACCAGCAGCTGGCCTTCCTTGACGTCCATGAAGTCCTGCACCGTCACCTCCACCACATAGCCCGACAGCTGCGTGCCGATGATGGTCACCTGGCCCCGCACGGTGGCATTTTCCGTCGTCACGATGGGGCTGGTGAACGGCGGCAGCCGCCACGCATACAGCACGATCAGCACGCCCACCAGGGCCACGGAGGCAAAGGCCAGCGCGGACAGCCACTGGTGACGCCGGTCCGGCTGCGGCGGTGTGCTGCTTGCCGCAGGCGCCGGGGCAGGTGCGGATGTCGGTGCAGGCACTGGCGGCGTGGTGTTATTTTCTGTCATTGCTCGGTTCCGAATTGGTAATGGGGACGATGGCCATGGCCGTCTGCGCATCGCGCACGGGGCCGACCAGGCGACGCGCGCCGGTGGTGATGCGGGTCCAGGACTGGCTGACCAGCATCCAGATCAGGGTGGCGATGGCGACGCCGGCGATCATCAAAAAAACATCGTTATAGGCCAGCACATTGGCTTCGCGCGTGGCGATGGCGCCCAGGCGCGCCACACCCTGGGCGCTGCGCAAGGCAGGGTCCGTCAGCACGCCGCCATAGCTTGCGGCTCCGGACTGCACGCGCGCGGCCACTTGCGGGTCAAGCATGGTGAGGTGCTCGACCAGGTAGCTGGAATGGTATTTTTCACGCGCCGTCTGGATGGTGCCGACGATGGCCGCACCAAGCAGGCCGCCCAGGTTCTGCGTCATGGTAAACATCACGGAAAAACTCACCAGGTTGCGCGGTTCGGCAATGACGGCACCCATGCCGGCCACCATGGTCGGACCGAGGAAATACGTGCCGCCAAAGGCCAGCAGGAACTGGCTGACATACATGTTGACGGGGCGCGTCTGGCTGGTGGCATGCGCGTCGATCAGGGCGCCTGCAGCGATCAGCAGCAGCGCGAACATCAGCGAGCGGTTCAACGTCGCCGGATTGATCGTCAGCGCGCTGACCACCAGGCCCGCCACGCTGCCCAGGAGCACGACGACGAACAGGTTTTGCATCTGGTCCGTGTTCAAGCCCAGCGCCTGCAGGAAGCCGACGGCGCCCGTCGATTCGGACAGCACGATACGAAACAGCAGCACGGACAAGAACAGCTTGGCGATCTTGCCCGTGGTGAGCCAGCGCGTGTTGAGCAGCGGGCGCGCCCGGTTATGCTCGATGGCCAGCGAGGCGGCGATCAGCACGATCGAGCATGCCAGGCACACGCCCACCCACTCGGATTCCATCCACCACGCCGTGCGCCCCTGCGCCAGCACGGCGCACAGCAGGGCCACGCCGGGCGCGAACAGGATGAAGGTGAGGAAATCGAGCGGCTCGAACGTCTGCACCCTGTCGCCGGGCGGCAGTTTCAGGGCCAGCACGCAGCCCAGCGCCAGCAGGGCCAGTCCCAGTTCGAACAGGTACAGGCCATGCCATTCGCCGATCTGCAGCAGTTCGGAAGTGAAGATGCGCGCCAGGGGCAGCGCCAGCTGGGCAAAACCGAGGCCCAGCACCACGCCCTTCAGGCGGTGCCGCGCGGGAAACGCCTGCAGGGTGTAGTACAACCCCAGCACGCCCAGCGCGCCGCCCACCATGCCATGCGCGGCGCGCACGGCGATCGCGGACGGCAAGGTATTCGCATACAAGTGGGCGAAGGTGACGAGCGCATACAGCACCAGGAACGCTTCCGTGAACAGGCGCAGGCCGAACTGCTGGCGGAACTTCACCAGCAGCAGATTCATGGAAACGATGGTCATCACGTAGGCTGCCGGCAGCCACTGCATCTGGTAGGCATAGGCAGCCAGCGAACCTTGCAGGTTCAGCAAATTGGCCGTCACCAGGCCGTTGCCCAGTCCCCCCGTCAGCGCGACGATCAGGCCGACGACGAAATACGCGACACGCTTGGGCGTCGAATGTTCGGGCATCGATGGCGACCCGGGCAAGGTCGGGCGTTCGCCCGGCCCCCAGGTGCGAGGTGTGTACTTGTCCATGCAGTAATCGCGATCCGGTTTGCTGAAGCCGTTCCTTGCTGCTGTTCTGCTTCCTTCAAGCAAATAGTTGCAAATGAACAGTTCTAGTCAGCAGCATATCACCGCAGGACGTTTTTATTGTTTACATTGTTGCATGGCGTTGCGCATGCCGCTCAAACAGCGTATGCAACGGGGCCGGCGGATCCGGCCCCCGTGCTGATGCCGCCACTCACACCCTCGGCGGATCCGTCTCGCGCGCAAACGCCCGGTGCGCGGCCAGCGCCTTTTTAAAGGCCGCCACGGCTTTCACCACGTCGCCGGAAGGCGCGACGATGATGGCGGGATCCGGCTTGCCATCGGGCAGGGTCACCGGTACGCCAGCCTTGTCCAGCAAGTCCTTGCCGGCGCCGCTGGCCAGCACCGGCTTACAGTGGCGGTATTGCAGGCGCAGGAAGTCGAGCGCATTGGCGTCGCTGCCCAGCTGCTGCACGGCGCCCTGGCCGTCGGGAAGCACCACGGCGTCGAACAGCACGGACGGTCCCGCCTCGAGCGAGATTTCCACGTCGAGCGGCGCGCCGCCGCTGGTGTCGACTTTGCCCAGGTGGCTGCCCACCAGGCGCGGCACGGCGCCATCGGCCAGCAGCGAGGCATAGATATTGCGCACTTGCGCGCCATCGCTGCCCGGCCCCACCAGGATGGCCACGCGCAAGGTATGGATACCCGTCTTGCCGGGGCGGAAAAAGAGCGACAGGGCAGGCGATGGCGGATATGCCGGCAGCGGCTCCAGGGAAGCGCGCGGCATGACGGGCGGCAGCGCCAGGCCCAGGCCATCGGCCAGGCGCTGCGCCAGGGTCTCATCGACATTGCGCAGCATGGCGACGATGCGCTGGCGGATCGCCACCGTCTGCACCTTGCTCAGCTCAAAGCGGAACGCATGCACGATATGGTCTTGTTCCACCGGCGTCTGGCTGATCCAGAACAGGCGCGCCTGGCCATAATGCTCGGCGAATTTCTCGGGCTTGCCGCGCACCTTGTCGCCTTCGGCGGAAGCGGGAAAACTGTTGAAACCCTTCGCGCCCGCCTGGAACGGGCAGCCGCCCGCCAGCGAGTTCGGCTCGTACGCGACCCGGCCCCGGTTGATGGCCTGCCGGTGGATGCCGTCGCGCTGGTTGTTGTGCACGGGGGCCAGCGGCGCATTGATGGGGATTTCATGGAAGTTGGCGCCGCCCAGGCGCGTCAGCTGGGTATCGAAATAGGAATGGATGCGTCCCTGCAGCAGCGGGTCGTTGGAGAAATCGATGCCGGGCACGATGTGCGCCGTGCAGAACGCCACCTGCTCCGTCTCGGCGAAAAAATTGTCCGGGTTGCGGTTCAAGACCATTTTTCCGACGGGGACAAGAGGGACAAGTTCTTCTGGAATCAGCTTGGTCGGATCGAGCACGTCGAAGGGGAACGCTTCCGCCTGTGCTTCCGTGAAGACCTGGAAGGACAACTCGTATTCGGGATACTCGCCGCACTCGATGGCTTCCCACAGGTCGCGCCGGTGGAAGTCGGAATCGGCGCCGCTGATCTTGACGGCTTCGTCCCACACGAGCGAGTGCGTGCCGGCCATGGGCGACCAGTGGAATTTGCAGAACACGGACTGCCCCTTGGCATTCACGAGGCGGAAGGTATGCACGCCGAAGCCCTGCATCATCCGGTAACTGCGCGGGATGGCGCGGTCCGACATGGCCCACATCAGCATGTGCGTGATTTCCGGCGACAGCGAGGCGAAATCCCAGAAGGTGTCGTGCGCGCTGGCCGCCTGCGGCATGCCATTGTGCGGTTCGGGTTTGACCGCATGCACGAGGTCGGGGAATTTCATCGCATCCTGGATGAAGAAGACGGGGATGTTATTGCCCACCAAATCCCAGTTGCCTTCGTCCGTATAGAACTTCACGGCAAAGCCGCGCACGTCACGCGCCGTATCGGTCGAACCGCGTTCGCCAGCCACCGTGGAAAAGCGCACGAAGACGGGCGTGCGCTTGCCCGCCTTGGCGAACAGCCTGGCGCGCGTATGCTTGCTTTGCTCCTTGTAGCATTCGAAGTAACCGTGGGCGGCCGAACCGCGCGCATGCACGACGCGCTCGGGGATGCGCTCATGGTCGAAATGCGTGAGCTTTTCACGCAGGATGAAATCTTCCATCAGGGTGGGGCCGCGCAAGCCCGCCTTCAGCGAGTTCTGGTTGTCACCCACGGGCACGCCCTGATTGGTCGTCAGCACGCAGCCGCTATCGTCGCTACGGGCGCCATCCAGCGAGCTATTCAGCGCATTCCCGCCCAGCGCGGGCTGACCGTCACCCGTCTTCGGAGAAGGTAGCGTTTCGCCCGTGGTGCTGGCCGTGGCCAGCGCTTCGCCGGTCGCCACATGCACGCCTTCGACCGGCGTGCGCGCCGCCTCGCCATACTGGCCATCCTCCTTGGGATTGACGGCCATGGCGGCGGCCAGTTGCTGGCCGGCGGCCGTCTTTTGCAGCAGCGCGCGGGCCACGTCGTTGTCCGCGCCCAGGCTGTGCGGCGCATTGCTGTCGGATGGGCCGGACATGCTGCTCAATACGGAACCCGCACCGTCCGTGGACGGCGTTTTCTTGTTGCTAGCCATTACATCTCCTGTGAGTAATTTGCCCCGGGAAGTAACGCTACAACTCCCTCATTCAGCGCACGAACAGGGCAATCAAAATAATGATGGGAATAGGTATGCCGATCAACCACAACAAAATGGAGCGCATCATCACTCTCCTTTACCGCTTGCTGCTACCTTGTGCGCGTGGGCGCTGGCACGGCCCGCAGACCGGGCCAGCGCCCACGACAACGACCTTGCCTGGCTGCGTACAGTTATTTACGCGAACCCAGCAGTTTCGACAGGCCATAACCGGCTGCCGCCGCAATCAGCAAGGACACGGCCGGACGCTCGCGCACATAATCGCGGCCCGTCTCGCCGGCGCGCTGGCAGGCGGCGCCCAATTGCTTGCCGCGCGCCATCAAGGTTTCGGAAGCCTTGTTGACGGTGTCGCTGACCTGGCCGATGCGGTCGCCCACCTGGTCCACGCCGTCATGGGCGCGCGTGGCCACCTTGTCGGCCAGAGGCTGGGCCTGGCTTGCCACCTTGTCGATGGTGCGGTGCAAATCCTGGCGGGTATCCTGGACGGTGCCGTTCAAATCGGAGCTGGTTTTTTCAATCGCGTTCATGATGGTTTCCTTTAACAGTGAATAATTTCAACCATGCTCGATGCCGTGACCGAATCATGATTCTCCTCGCTTCGGGGAAAAAGAAGCGGCTAAACGCTGCCGGGCTGAGCCATATCAAACAGTGGATCAGCAGCAAGCTGTTGGTACTACCTTAACCGCCCCCGCCACGCGCCACCGTGCGCTGCCACACCTTGAGACGCAGACTTAAATGCCTGTTGGAAATAGCAATCCCCGCCGGCCTGGCCGGACGGGCGGGCAAACCATCCGTCGTGCATCGTCCTGAAGATACAGCCCGACACGCATAAATGTATGGATTTTTTCATGGCTTACACCCATAATTACGAGAAGCAATACCCATACATAAAACAAAATGCCCCAATCCAAATCCATACAAGAAGAAAGCCAGGCCAGCGCGTGGATCACACCGTTCGTGCAGCACGGCGGCCCGCGCTACCTGCAGATCGCCGACATGCTCGAGCGCGCGTTGTCCGACGGCAGCCTGCGCCCGGGTGACCGATTGCCGCCGCAGCGCCGCCTGGCCGCCCTGTACCAGGTCGACCTGACGACGGTAACGCGCGCCTACGACGAAGCCAAGCGCCGCAACCTGCTGGAGGGACATGGCGCGCGCGGCACCTATGTGGCGGCGCCGAAAGTGGAATTGACGCAGATGCTGGACCTGAGCATGAACATCCCGCCGCCGCCCGTGGGCGTGGATTTCGGCGACTTGCTGAAACAGGGCGTGGCGCAAGTGCTGATGCGCACGGACAGCGATCTGTTGATGAGTTATCACCTGGGCGGCGGCGGCAAGGCCGACCGCGCGGCGGGCGCCGTCTGGCTCGCGCCCATGTTCGGCGATGTCGATGCGGAACATGTGGTGGCCTGTCCCGGCGCGCAGGCGGCGCTGGCGGCGCTGATCTTGACTCTCAGCCGGCCCGGCGACAGCATCCTGACGGAAAGCGCCGTGTACCCGGGCCTGCGCCTGGCGGCGAGCCAGCTGAACCGCAAGGCCATCGTCGTGGAAACGGATGCCGACGGCATGCTGCCCGAAGCGCTGGAAAAGGCGTGCCGCAAGCACCAGGCGCGCCTTGTGTATTTGAACCCGACCCTGCAAAACCCCACGGCGCACACCATGCCGGCCGCGCGCCGCCTGGCCATCACGGAGGTGGTGCAGCGCTGCGGCATGCACATCATCGAGGATGACCCGTACTGGCTGCTGGCATCCGACGCACCGCCCCCGCTGGCCCATTACGCGCCCGCCCACGTGTCGTATATCGCCACCCTGTCGAAATGCCTGGCGCCGGGCCTGCGCATGGCCTACACCTTGATCGCCGAGGTGCAGCTGCGCGAACGCTTCCTGCAGGCCATGCGCTCGTTTTCCCTGATGGCCACGCCCCTGACGACGGCGCTGACGACGCAATGGATACACGACGGCTCCGCGCACGCGCTGCTGGCCGGCATACGCAGCGAAGCGGACGCGCGCCAGGACGTCATCCGCACGATGTTGACGGGCACCAGCCAGCCGCACAGCAACGGCATCCACGTATGGTATTCACTGCCCAGTTACTGGACCTCGCGCGAACTGGCCGCCACGGCCCGCGCCCAGGGCGTGGCCGTCACGGCCTCGGACGCCTTCTACGACAACCGCCCGCCGAACGCCATCCGCATTTCGCTGGGCAGCATCCGCGACCGCGCGCGCCTGGCCAACGCATTAAAGAAATTATCACTGCTGCTGGCGCACAAGCCGGCGCTGCCCCGGGAGTTCGTCATCTAACGGCGCAGCCGCGCATCGAGCGAATAACGTCCCGCGCCACTGATGGCAATCGTGCCAAAGACGATGATCAGCAGCCAGCCGAACTGGCCATCGGCGATGCTCCAGTCCGGGTGCACGAGCAGCATCGACACACCCAGCAGGAACAGCAATGGCAGGCAGGCCAGGCGCGTCAGCAAGCCGGCGGCGACCAGCAGCGGGCAGAGGATTTCCGCGAACAGGGCGCAGTACAGGGTGACGGCGCGACCCAGGTGCAGCGGGTCGTCGATATGCGCCAGTTCATCGGAGAAGTGCAGCAGCTTGGGCAAACCGTGCACGTGCAGCACCAGCAGCGCGCCCGTCACGCGCGCAAACAGCAAGCCCGCATCGGGCAAGAAGGGGCCGGCCAGCGCCGCCATCCAGTGTTTCTTCATGATTGCTCCAGTGGAAAAGCCAGGCGACGCGGCGCGCCGCTGCCAGCCATCATAGGCAGGCGGGCGCCTCGGCGCGACTGGTCTTTTGGCAGAGGCGCCGGCGCGCGCGAAGGCCTAGACTGGCCGATGCCATTACTGGCTCAGGCCGTAACTGGTCCCTCCCCCATCCCCGAAGGAAATGCATCATGTCGAAGAAAATCGAAGCCGAAGAAGTCACCTCCCGCCGCAAGCTGCTCGTCAGCGTCGCCGGTGTCGCCGCCGGCGCGGGCCTGCTGGCCGCCGGTGGCGCCGGCGCTGCCGCCAAGCCAGCCGCTGCCGCTGCGGCGGCACCGGGCAAGCTCACCGTCAACAGCGTCACCGTCAAGGACGGCACCGTCATCCACTTCAAGGACTGGGGCAGCGGTACGCCCGTCGTCTTCAGCCACGGCTGGCCATTGCAGGGCGACGCCTGGGAAGACCAGATGATATTCCTGGCCAGCCACGGCTACCGCGTGATCGCCCACGACCGCCGCGGCCACGGCCTGTCCAGCCAGCCATGGCAGGGCAATGACATGGATACCTACGCCGACGACCTGGCCACCCTGCTCGACGCGCTCGACATCAAGGGCGCGACCCTGGTCGGCCATTCGACGGGCGGCGGCGAAGTGGCGCGCTATATCGGCCGCCATGGCGAAAAGCGCGTGGCCAAGGCCGTGCTGGTGGGCGCCGTGCCGCCGCAGATGGTCAAGTCGGAGACGAATCCTGGCGGCTTGCCGATGTCCGTCTTCGACGGCATCCGCGCCGGCGTGCTGGCCGACCGTTCGCAATTTTTCAAGGACCTGACGGTGCCGTTCTTCGGCGCCAACCGTCCCGGCAACAAGGTGTCGCAAGGCATGCGCGACACTTTCTGGCTGCAGGGCATGCAATGCGGCATCAAGAACGCCTACGATTGCATCAAGCAGTTTTCCGAGACGGACTTCACGGCCGACCTGAAGAAAATCTCCGTGCCCACCCTGGTGGTGCACGGCGGCGACGACCAGATCGTGCCGATCGACGCTTCCGGCAAGGCTGCGGCCAAGCTCATCAAGAACGCCAGGCTGGTCATCTATGAAGGCGCGCCGCACGGCTTGCCGGCCACCCACAAGGACCGCCTGAACGAAGACTTGCTGGCCTTTATCAAGTCCTGACCGTTCTGCGCTTCCCGCACCGCCGGCCCGCCCGGCGGTGCTACTCTTCCCCGCCACGCAAAAAAAACCGCCCGCCTCCCCCATTCGTATAACTGCCATGCCTGATGCGCCGTGCATACTTGTTGCAGCGCGGCATACGCCGCAGCGAACGACAGGAGTTCCGCGATGGCCAGCATGCATTATTTCCCTCAGAAGCAAGACCCCGGCCCGGCGCAGGCGCAGCGCATGGGCAACATGGACGGTATGGGCGAATTTGCCGCATCGGTCGCGCACGAGGTGCGCCAGCCGCTGGCGGCCATCGCGCTCAATGCCGATGCCGCCTTGCGCTGGCTCGATCACGATCCGCCCCGCCTCGACGAGGCGCGCGCGGCGCTGGCCCTGGTCGCCAGTGCCGGCAGCCATGCCAGCGCCGTGCTGCGCAGCGTGCATGGCCTGGCCTGCAATTCGCCGGACAGCCACGGTCATTTTGTGGCCGACGACGCCGTGCAAGACCTGCTGCCGCTGTTGCGCGCGCCACTGCAACGCCACGCCATCCATCTGGAAACGCAGCTGGCGCCGGGCCGCCCGCTGCTGCATGCCGACCCGGTGCAATTCCGGCAAGTCATCCTGAACCTGCTGATGAACGCCATCGAGGCTCTGCGCGACACCGGCGGCCGGCCGCGCACGGTGCTGCTGTCCTCGCGCCTGGATGGCAGCGTGCAGCACTTCAGCATTGCCGACAATGGCGCCGGCATCGCGCCGCAGGCGGCCGGCCGCCTGTACCACGCCCTGTATTCCAGCAAACCGGACGGCATGGGCATGGGCCTGGCCATCTGCCGCCGCATCCTCGACGCGCATGGCGGCCGCCTGTGGCATGCGCCCGGCGCGCCCCACGGCAGCGTCTTCCACTTCACCTTGCCAGCGCCATGAGCACAACCATGCACACGACCATGCCCCCGGCCGATCCGCCGATTACCCTGCTGATCGCCGACGACCACCCGCTGATCCTGGCCGGCCTGGCCTCGCTGATCGCGTCACTGCCTGGCTTACTCCTGCTGGGCCAGGCCGGCACGGGCAGCGCCGCCGTGGAGCTGTACCGGCAACTGCGCCCCGACGTGGTGCTGATGGATTTGAACATGCCGGAAATGCATGGCGTCGAGGCGATCGAGCGCATCTGCGCCGACGACGCGCAAGCGAAGATCGTCATCCTCACCACCTACCAGGGCGAGGACAGCGTGCACCGGGCATTGCGCGCCGGCGCGCGCGGCTACCTGCTGAAGGATTCCGGCTTCCTGCAACTGACGCAGTGCATCCGCCAGGTGGCCGCCGGCAGGCACTACCTGCCGCCGGAACTGGCGGCGCAGCAGGCCGGCCGCATCGAGGCGAACCGCCTGTCGAAACGCGAGCACGACATCCTGCTGCACCTGTCAGCGGGCAAGAGCAACAAGATGATCGCGCGCAGCGCCGGCATCGAGGTGGGCACCGTCAAATTTCATGTGAATAATATTTTGACCAAGCTCAACGTATCAAGCCGCACCGAGGCGGCCACGGTGGCCGCCCGGCGCGGCTTGCTGGGCGCGTTCTAGCTGCCGGAAAGATCAGGCGGCGCTGTCGTCCTTCTGCTGCGGCTCGGCCTTGGCCAATGTCGGCTTCGCTTCCACGCCGCTGATCTTCGGCACGCATTCGCTGCGCAGCCACGACACGGTGATGGCTTCTCCCGCCATCAGGCGCTTGACGCCGGGGACGATCTGTTCGCCGATCAGCATGCCCAGCAGGCCGATCAGGGCAATGGCGGGCGGCGCCGGCGAGCGCACCTGCAAGACGGCGTAGATAATGCCAACCAGCAAACCCACCGCCAGCGAAATCACATATAACTTCATGGCGCATTCCTTTCGATGAAAAAAACGCCGCGCGCGGTCAGGCGCGCGGCGCATGGCACGGCACTCGGCGTTTACTTGGCCGGCACCGGCGCCAGGGTGGCGTGTTCGCCATGGATGCGCTGCGGCGCCTTGTGCACCATCGTGTAGGCGTAGTCGACGCCCATGCCGTAGGCGCCCGAATGTTCGCGCACGATGGCCATGACGGCGTCATAGGTTTCCTTGTGCGCCCAGTCGCGCTGCCATTCCAGCAGCACCTGCTGCCACGTCACGGGCACCACGCCAGCCTGGATCATGCGCTGCATGGCGTAATCGTGCGCTTCCTTCGAAGTGCCGCCGGAAGCGTCGGCCACCATGTAGATTTCGTAATCGCCTTCGAGCATCGCGCACAGGGCGAAGCTGTTGTTGCACACTTCCGTCCACAGGCCCGAAACGACGACTTTCTTCTTGCCGTTGGCGGCCAGCGCATCGCGCACCTTCTGGTCATCCCACGAGTTCATCGAGCTGCGCTCGAGGATATCCTTGCCGGGGAAGACGTCCAGCAGTTCCGGATAGGTATGGCCGGAGAAGCTTTCCGTTTCGACGGTGGTGATGATGGTGGGGATGTTGAATACCTTGGCGGCCTTGGCCAGGCCCACGGTATTGTTTTTCAGCGCTTGCCGGTCCATCGACTGCACGCCGAACGCCATCTGCGGCTGCTGGTCGATGAAGATGATCTGGCAATTATCGGGGGTGAGGACTTCCAGTTTCGGATTGGTCATGATGTCATCCATGAAGAAAGGGTTGAGTGGGTACTGCCGTGCATCGTATGCCTGGCGGCATGCCCGCACCACTATCTAAATATAGGTTGGCATGCAGGCTGGCTCCGGGAAATGCCCCCTGCAGGAGGGCGGGCGCTGCGGTAAAATACCTTTTGCTCACCATGCTCCGACGACTCTTGATCGATAACTCCTCTTTGCCAGGCAACATCATGCGCAGCGATACGGCGCCGATACGCGTCCTCATTGCCGACGACCACCAGTTACTGCTCGACGGCATCGCGGCCCTGCTGCGCGCCTTTCCCGGCGTGGCGCTGGTGGGCCAGGCCACCGATGGCCAGCAGGCGGTGCAGCAGTTTGACGCGCTGCAGCCCGATGTCACGCTGATGGATTTGCAGATGCCGCGCATGAACGGCCTTGACGCCATCGGCGCCATCCGCGCACGCCATCCGCAGGCGCGCATCATCGTGCTGACCACCTACAAGGGCGACACGCAGGTGCTGCGCGCCATCCGCGCGGGCGCATGCGGCTATGTGCTGAAAAGCGCGCTGCGCCACGAATTGCTGGCGGCGATACAGAACGTGCACGCGGGGCGGCGCCACATCACGCCCGAGATCGAGGCGGAACTGGCGCTGTATGCTTGCAGCGACGTGCTGTCGAACCGCGAACTGGACGTGCTCAAGCAGGTTGCGCAAGGCAATTCCAACCGCGAGACGGGCGCCCTGCTGCAAATCAAGGAAGAAACCGTCAAGGCGCACATGAGCACCATCCTGGCCAAGCTGGGCGCCCGGGACCGCACCCACGCCGTCACCATCGCGCTACGGCGCGGCATCCTCGACGCCTGAGCGGCGCCAGCGCTGCCACCAGCGGCGCAGCGGGCCGTGCGCCAGCGGCCAGGCGCGGTGCGCCGGCACCCGCAGGCGCCACTGCGTGCCGCCCCCATCGCGCCCGCCCACAGTCAGGCGCGCGCCAAGTTTCACCGCGCGCTCGCGCATGCCGGGCATGCCCCAGTGTCCGGGAATCTGCCCGTTCGCCGCGACCACCGGCGGCAAGCCCTGGCCATCGTCGCGCACGAGCAGTTCGATGCCTCCGCACGCATAGCGCACCGCCACCTCGACCACCTGCGCGCGCGCATGCTGGAAGGCATTGCGCAGCGCTTCGCTGGCGATGCGGTAGATTTCATGCGCGGCACGCGCATGCAGCATGCGCGCCTCGCCTTCCTCCGCATAGCGGAACACGATGCCGTGCTGCGCCGCCAGACGCTCGCCTTCGCGCCGCAGGATGGCGCTCCAGCGCGCGCCCGCATCGTCGCCCGCGCGCAGGTCGTGCACATGGTCGCGTCCCTCGCCCAGCATGCGGTCGGCGTCGTCGAGCGCGCGCAGCATGGCGGCGCGCGCGGGGTCATCCTCGGCGATGGCCATGCTGGCATTGTGAAAGTGCAGGATCATCGCCTGCGTGCCCTGCAGCAGGGTATCGTGCAGCTCGCGCGCGATGCGTTCGCGCTCGGCCTGCTGCGCCTCCATCCGCGCCTGCAGGCGCGCGGCGTGCTGGCGCAGCCGCCAGAGGCAAACGCCGTATGCGGCCGCCAGCAGCGCCGCCGCGCACAGGCTGCGGAACCACCAGGTCTGGTAAAAGGCGGGCAGCACAAGGAACGGCAGTTGCGCCACCGTGCTGGCCACGCCGTCGCCATTCGCCGCGATTACTTCGAAGCGGTAGCTGCCCGGCCCCAGGCCCGTGTACTGCGCCAGACGCCGGCCGCCCGCCTGCTGCCACTGTGTATCGTAGCCGTCGAGCCGGTAGCGGAACTGCAAACGCTCCGGCGTGCCCAGACTGGCGGCGTTGTAATGGAATTGCACGTCGCGCGTGCCTGCCGCCAGCTGCAGGCCGGCGCTTGCGGGCGGATCGACGCGTCGGCCGTCGGCCAGCAGCGCGCCGATTTCCACGCGTGGCGCCGGCAAGGGAGCAAGCGTCTGGCGCGGATCGATCCAGAACGTCGCGCTCTGGCGCGAAAACCAGATCTTGCCATCGTCCGCTTCGCCAACCGAGCGGTTGTGCAGCATGCTGATGCTGCCGTTCAAGCCATCGACGGCGTCGTACGAGGTGGCGCGCATGGCATGGGCGGCGTCGCGCAGCGCCAGGTCCACTTCCGCGGCGGGAATGTGCGCGGCGCCGCTGCCGTGATTGAGCCACAGGCTGCCGTCGCGCGCGCGCAGCAGGCCCACCACGCCCTCGGTGGCGCTGGCCGGCTCGCTGCGCAGGGTGACGAAGCGGCCACCGCGCCACAGCGCCACGCCACGCTGCCCGCCCGCCCACACCTGCCCGCGGTATTCGATCAGCATGGGAATCTTGCCCAGGTCCAGGCCCTGCGCGGGACCGAAGGCGTGCAGCCGCCCCCGTTCCAGCATGGCGACGCTGCCATCGGCATACGATAGCCACAGGCGCCCGGCCGCGTCAGCCAGCAGCGCCAGCGGCACTTTCGCGCCGCCATCGGGCAGCAGCGGTTCGCGCCGCCAGGCCCCGTCGCGATACTGGAAAACGCCGGCGCCGCTGAACACGCCCCAGATGCTGCCATCGGGCGCGAGCACGCCGGCGCGCATGCGCTTGACCGCGGCAGCGCCAGATGGATAGGCGATCGTGCGCAGTACGCGCCCATCCTCGCCGGCCAGCTGCCGCAGGCCGGCGCGGGCCGCCACCCACAGGCCGCCCGGCGCTTCCAGGATGGCGCTGATGGGCCCCAGGCGCGGCGCGCGCAGCACCGTGCCGTCGGCCCGCGCCAGCAGCAGCGGCCCCAGGACGTCATCGCGCGACAGCCACATCGCGCCTGCCGCTCCGGCCAGCATTTCCTGGGTACGGAACACTTCGGCCACGCCGGGCGCGGCACGCGTGCGCAGGACCACGGGCGCGGCCTGGCGGAAACGGTCCAGGCCTCCGTACGTGGCAACCCAGACATTGCCTTCATTGTCGTCGCACATGGAGCCGACGAGGACATTGCTCAAGCCATCGCGCGGCAGGAACGATTCCGTGTCGCTGCTGATGCCCAGCTGTCCCGGCGCCAGCGCGCCGCTGCTGCGCGTGCGGTGCAAGCCATACTGGCTGTCGAACCACAAGGTGCCCGCGTGATCGACCAGCATGCTGCCGCTGGTGCCGCTGGTATCGCGGTAAATCCACTGATGATCGGGCTGCTCATAGCGCTCCAGCGACTCGATGATGCGGATGCCGCGCATCTCCAGCAAATAAATGCGGCCGTCGGGTCCCTGCTGCGGCGGCGCGCGCAGGTCAAGCCGGCCGATGGGCGGCGCGAAGCGCGACTGCGTCGCCTGCCACATGAACAGGCCGTTTTCACTGAACACGGCGATGCGGCCATCGCGGTCGGCAAACACGGCGGACGCCTTTTGCGCCGTGTAGCCCTGCGCCGGTCCCATCGCCTGCCAGCGCCGGCCATCGAAGCGCGAGATGCCGGACACGCCGGCGGCCCACACGGCGCCGTCGCCGCCGATGGCAAAGCCCCAGATGGCGCCCGCCGGCACGCCCTGCGCTTCGGCGTAATTGCGCACCACGCCATCCTTGACGTGGCTGATGCCGCCCACTTGCCAGCCTATCCACATGCCGCCGTCGGCGGCGCGCTTGAGCGCCAGCGCCACCGTGTCGGGAAAGCTGCCCTGGCGCGCGCGCACGGGCTCGAAGCGCAGGCCGTCGAAACGGCGCACGCCTGCATGCGTGCCCAGCCACAGGAAACCGTCATTGCCCTGTGCCATGACGATGATATCGTCGGGCGCGCCGTCACTGGCCGTCCAGCGCGTGTGCTGCAGCTGATGGATGCCGCGTGCGGCATCGATGGCCAGCCCGCAAGGACTGGCCAGCATGAACATCAGCCACAGCAGGAAGGCGCGCATGGCGGCTGTCAGGACACGGGCACGGCGGTCCGACCGCTACGCTGCTCCACGACGATCAGCCCGCCCAGCAGCACCAGCGGCACGGCCAGCGCCGCGAAACCGAAGACCAGGTAGCCAAAGCCGGCAGCGATGGCGCCCAGCGCAAAGGCCAGCAGCGGCCAAAAGAACTTGCCGCAGCGCGCGCGCGTGCCCTCGTCGGCCGCGCCGCGCAGCACGTCGACGGTGTCGAGCACGATCTGCGTCACGTTCCCCGTCATCATGGAGGTCGGCGCCAGGTGTGCCAGCAGCAGACGGCTGGTGGCGCTGTGCACGCCCATGGCGGCCGTTCCCAGCAAGCCGGCGAGCATCGCCAGCGTGCCCACTTCCTTGCCGACCGGCTCGGCCAGCACGCCAAACACCATGAAACCGGCCAGCAAGATCCATTGCAGCAGGAAGGCCAGCGTCAGCGCCGGACCGCCGCGGCGCTCGATGGCCAGCACCATCAGGCGCGTGACGACGATGCCCGCGATAAAGGCGGGAAAAGCAAGGATTTTCAGCAGGATGGGGATGCGCGTCGGTTCGGCCAGGGCGGCGCCGATCAGCACGAAGTTACCCGTGACATGGGCCGTAAACAGGCCGAAGAGGGCGATAAAGCCCAGGGTATCGACATACCCGGCCAAAAAGCCCAGGCTGGTGCCGTATAAACGGCTATGTGGTGGCTGATCCATCGAATGACTCCTGATACCGTGCAATGCACTAAAAAACGAAAAACGCGCCAGGGAAGCGCCCCGGCGCCGCTGCCTGCATGGTAAGCCATGCGGCCGGCCACCGCCCCCGCCATTCGGCCAGTGCGCGACGCGCCACCTGATCTTTTGGCCCGTGTTCAAGCGCAGGACGTCCGCTACACTGGTCGACGTGACTTTCGCGCCGCGCACGCCGGCCCCCTCCCCCCCGCACCGCAACCATGGAGCTGCACCATGCCAGAACACACCCTCCCCGCCGCCGCACCCTTGATCCTGCTCAATGGCTGCTTCCATACCGTCGATAAAAGCTGCCCGCAAGCGAGCGCGGTGGCCATCGCCGACGGTAAATTCCTCGCCGTGGGCGATCTTGAAGACGTCATGCGCCACCGCGCGCCCGACAGCCGCGTGATCGACCTGGGTGGCCGCACGGTCATTCCCGGTCTGAACGACTCGCACCTGCACCTGATCCGCGGCGGCTTGAACTACAACCTGGAATTGCGCTGGGAAGGCGTGCCTTCGCTGGCAGACGCCCTGCGCATGCTCAAGGAGCAAGCCTTGCGCACGCCGAATCCGCAATGGGTGCGCGTGGTGGGCGGCTGGAACGAATTCCAGTTCGCGGAAAAGCGCATGCCGACCCTCGATGAAATCAACGCGGCCGCGCCCGACACCCCGGTCTTCATCCTGCACCTGTACGACCGCGCCCTGCTCAACCGCGCCGCCCTGCGCGTGGTCGGCTACGACAAGAACACGCCGAACCCGCCTGGCGGCGAAATCGTGCGCGACGCTGCTGGCAACCCCACGGGCATGCTGATCGCGCGGCCGAACGCCATGATTTTATATGCGACCCTGGCCAAGGGTCCGACCCTGCCGCGAGAATTGCAAGTCAATTCCACGCGCCAGTTCATGCGCGAACTCAATCGCCTCGGCCTGACCAGCGCCATCGACGCGGGCGGCGGCTTCCAGAATTATCCGGAAGACTACGCGGTGGTCGAGGAACTGGCGCAAAAAGAGCAGCTGACGATACGCATCGCCTACAACCTGTTCACGCAAAACAAGGGCCGCGAACTGGAGGATTTTGAAAAATGGACGGAGATGGTCACGCCGGGCCAGGGCGACGACTACTACCGCCATAACGGCGCCGGCGAAATGCTGGTATTTTCCGCCGCCGACTTCGAGGATTTCCTCGAACCGCGCCCGGACCTGGCGCCCGGCATGGACGACGAACTGGAAAAGGTGGTGCGCCACCTGGTGTCCAAACGCTGGCCCTTCCGCCTGCACGCCACCTATGACGAATCGATCGAGCGCATGCTGACGGTCTTTGAAAAGGTCAACCGCGACATTCCGTTCGACGGCCTGCACTGGATGTTCGACCACTGCGAAACCATCACGCCGAAAAACATCGACCGGGTCAAGGCGCTGGGAGGCGGCATCGCCATCCAGCACCGCATGGCTTTCCAGGGCGAGTACTTTGTCGACCGCTACGGTGCCGAAGCAGCCAAGGCCACGCCGCCGATCGCGCGCATGCTTGCCTCGGGCGTGCCGGTAGGCGGCGGCACCGACGCCACCAGGGTCGCCAGCTACAACCCGTGGACGGCGCTGTACTGGCTGGTGTCGGGCCGCACCGTGGGCGGCTTGCGCCTGTACGACGCGGGCAGCCGTTTGTCGCGCGACACGGCGCTGGAACTGTGGACGGCGGGCAGCGCCTGGTTCTCCAGCGAGCAAGGCAAGAAGGGCCGCATCCAGGAAGGCATGCTGGCCGATCTGGCCGTGCTGAGCGCGGATTTTTTCAGCATAGCTGAAGAGGCGATCAAGTCCATCGAATCGGTGCTCACCATCGTCGGCGGCAAGATCGTCTACGGCCAGGCGGAATTTGCCAATCTGGCGCCGCCTCCTATCCCCGTATTGCCCGACTGGTCGCCCGTGAAAAACGTGGCCGGCCACTACCGCGCCGCGCCGCCGCAAAAGAGCAGCGTGATGCAACAGCACCAGTGCCAGGGCGCCTGCGGCGTGCACGCCCACGCCCATGACGTGGCGCGCAAGAGTTCCGTGCCCGTCTCCAGCCACTCCGGCTTCTGGGGCGCGCTGGGGTGCAGCTGCTTTGCGTTCTGAGGCCATGCTGACGCGATTGCCCCTGCTGGCGGTTGGCGCGCTCGCGCTGGCGGCTGCCCTGCCAGCCGCGGCACAGGACAATGTGCAGCTGTACGGCCGCCTGAACGTGGCGCTCGAAGCGCTGCACTCGCCCGCCAGCGGCGACAGCGTGCAGCGCGTGTCCAACAACCGCTCGGTACTCGGTTTTCGCGGCAGCGAAGACCTGGGCGGCGGCTGGCAGGCGCTGTTCCAGGTCGAGGGCACCTTGTCGCCCGATACGGGCGCAGGATCAATCGCCGCGCGCGACACGCGCGTCGGTATTGCCGGGCCGTGGGGTACGCTCTTTGCCGGCAACTGGACCCTGCCCTACAACAGCGCCACGTCCGCGCTCGACCCGTTCTACCCCACCACGGCCGGCTACATGAGCCTGATGGGCAACGGCGCGGGCGCCACCGAAAGCAATACCAGCAACACGTATTCCTTCGACCGGCGCCAGCAGAACAGCGTGCATTACTGGACGCCGCAGTGGCAGGGCTGGTCGCTGCGCGTGGCGCGCGGCATGGGGGAAGAGCGGCCCGCCAGCGGCGCGCGGCCAGCCCTGGCGTCGGCCGCCCTGCTTTATGACGATGGCACCCTGTACGCCACCCTGGCGCATGAGGCACACCACGACTATCAGGGACCCGGTCTCTCCGACCGTGGCAGCAAGCTGGCCCTGGCCTGGCGCGTCGACAGCGCCACGCAGCTGGCTGTGGTGCTGGAAAGCCTGCGCTACGCCACGCCCACGGGCCAGCTGCGCCGGCGCACGGCCTACTTTTCCGCCACGCGCCAGTTCGGCCGCCACGGCCTGCGCTTCGGCCTGGCGCATGCCCAAAGCGCCAGCGGCAGCGCGCTGGAAAGCATCGGCACCGTGCGTGCGGGAGCGGATACGGGCGCCACCCACGCCACCGCCGGCTACGACTACCAGCTGTCGAAACGCAGCAGCCTGTATGCCTACTACACGCGCCTGGCCAACGGCCGCCACGGCATCGCCGACTTTGCCATCAACAGCCTGGGACACGAAACAGGCAGGGCGGGCGCCACCATGTCGGGCGTGGCGCTGGGGATCAGGCACAACTTCTGAGCGACGCTCAGTCCCAGCAGACCGACAGCACGGTATAGCCCTGTGACGGGTCAGGAGCGTTGTCGGGCTTGCCGTAAGGCCAGCCGGGGATGACGCCGTCGGCTTCCATGCCGGCGATCCAGCGCTCCACCTCGTCCTGGCGTGCGGACGTGAAGATATGCACGTTTTCCGCAGGCGGAAAACGTTTCGCGTCCACGTCCGCCTCGCCATAGTCGCACCAATCCTGGTGCAAGCCGACCAGCACCTTTTCCACGTCCGGCCTGGCGGCGATCTCGCGGAACCTTTCATACAGCTGCGCAATCGGCGGGCGGCCATAGCCCCACTGGTTCGGCGCGATCGACTCTTCGTCGGTATTGCCTGCAAAGTAGAGATCGAGATCAATCACGGGTGGCGCATCGCCATCGTAGGCGTCGAGCGAGGCCAGGTACTGGGACAGTTTTTCGGGCATGGGTAGAGTTCCGCTGATGTGAAAGCCAATGCAATATTGTAGCCTGCAGACGTATATGCCGGCGGAGCACTGCGCCTGGGTTCGAGCTCGCGGCCGGCTTCCAATACAGATTGCTCCCGCCAGCCATGGCGCTGAAATCGAGGACGACAAAAAACCCGCTGACTTTTGCAAGCAAGCGGGTTTTCTGATGAAACTTGGTGCCGTTGGCCGGAATCGAACTGGCGACCTTCACATTACGAATGTGCTGCTCTACCAACTGAGCTACAACGGCGAAGACCCACATTCTACAAACAATGCACAAAATTTGCTAGTGTCAACGCGAACTTTTTTTGCATTTTTTTAGCGGCCCGGCTGCGGGCCGCTGAAAATCGTGGAAAAGTGCGGCTTTTTACTCCGCGTGGTAGGCGGTCACGCGGGCCACTTCGTCTTTCGAGCCGAGGAAGACGGGCACGCGCTGGTGCAGCTTGTGCGGGGCGATGTCCATGATGCGCTGCTGGCCGTCGGTGGCTGCGCCGCCGGCTTGCTCGACGATGAAGGCCATCGGATTCGCTTCGTACATCAGGCGCAGCTTGCCCGGCATCGACGTATCGCGCAGGTCGGCAGGGTACATGAAGATGCCGCCGCGGTTCAGGATGCGGTGCACGTCGGCCACCATCGAGGCGATCCAGCGCATGTTGAAGTTGGTGCCGCGCGGGCCCGTGTCGCCGGCCAGCAGTTCATCGACATAGCGTTTCACGGGAGGATGCCAGTGGCGCGCGTTCGACATGTTGATGGCGAATTCCTTCGTCGTCGGCGGAATCTGCATATTGCTTTGCGTGAGGACCCACGAACCCATCTCGCGGTCCAGGGTGAAGCAGTTCACGCCATTGCCGAAGGTCAGTACCAGCATGGTTTGCGGGCCGTACACGGCATAGCCGGCCGCCACCTGCTTGCTGCCCGCCTGCATGAAGTCCTGCTCGGTCGGCTGACCCATGCCGTCCGGCGCTTTCAGCACCGAGAAGATGGTGCCGATGGAGACGTTGACGTCGATGTTCGAGGAACCATCCAGTGGGTCGAACAGCAGCATGTATTCGCCCTTCGGATAGCGGTTCGGGATCGGGTGGATCGATTCCATCTCTTCCGACGCCATGGCCGCCAGGTGGCCGCCCCATTCATTCGCTTCAAGCAAGATCTCGTTGGAGATGATGTCGAGTTTCTTCTGTACTTCGCCCTGCACGTTTTCCGTGTCGGCCGTGCCCAGCACTTCACCGAGCGCGCCCTTGCCGACAGCGTGGCTGATGGTTTTGCAAGCGCGCGCGACGACTTCGATCAGCAGGCGCAGTTCGGCCGGAATGCTGTTGTTCGAGCGCTGCTCTTCAACCAGGTATTGCGTAAGACTGATGCGTTTCATGAAATCCCTCTGTTTTGATGATTATTGCGGTGTTAATTGGCCAATGCCTTGCTGACGACTTCCATCACGTCATTCGACAGGCTGGCCTGGCCGGCGACTTTTTCCAGCGCCTCGCGCATGTGGCTTTGCAGCGCAGGCACGTAACGGCGCCAGCGGTCCATGGAGCGCGCCAGGCGGGCCGCCACTTGCGGGTTCAGCGCGTCGAGCGCGATGACTTGTTCGGCCCAAAAGGCATAGCCGCTGCCGTCAGCCGCATGGAATTGCGACGGATTGGCGTTGGTGAAATTGAAGATCAGGCTGCGCGCGCGGTTCGGGTTTTTCAGGGTGAAGGCCGGATGCGTCATCAGCTGACGCACGGCTTGCACATCGGTCGTTGGCGCGGCCGCCTGCATGGCGAACCACTTGTCGACCACCAGCGCCTCGTTCTCGAAATCGCCATAGAAGCTGGCCAGGGCCGCCTGCGCATGCGGCTGCGAGCCGGAATGAATCAGTGCCGCCAGCGCTGCGGCGCGGTCCGTCATGTTGCCGGCATTGTCGAACTGCAGCCGCGCCAGGTCCAGCTCCGCCGCTGCGGGCGCGATCAGCAGATACGACAGGGCCAGGTTTTTTCAGCGCGCGCTTGCCGGCCGACAACGCGTCCGGGCTGTACTCGCCCGGCGTCTGGTTGGCATGGTATTGCGCCAGCAGCTCAGGTTTCAGCGCGGCAGCGATGGTGCGGCGCATGAACTGGCGCGCCGCATGGATGGCCTGCGGGTCGACTTGCGCCAGGCGCTCGGCGATGATGGTTTCCGACGGCAGGATCAGGGCCAGCTCGCGGAAGGCAGGATCGAGCGTTTCATCGGCCAGCAGGGCGCGCTGCGCTTCGATGAAGGTGTCGTCCAGCGCCAGCGCTTCGCCTGCGGCGACGGCGCCGGTCAGTTTCAGCAGGCGCTCCATGGCCAGGCGCTGGCCCGCTTCCCAGCGGTTCACGGGATCGCTGTCGTGGCGGAACAGGTGCAGCAGTTCGGCGTCGGTATAGCCGTATTCGAGCACCACGGGCGCGGAAAAGTCGCGCAGCAGCGACGGCACGGGGGCTTGCGTCACATTCGTGAAGCGGAAAGTCTGCGACGCTTGCGTCAATTCCAGCACGACACTGGTGGCGCCGTTCGATGCCACGCCATCCACGTACAGCGGCAGGTCGCCGCCATCGGCAGCCAGCAGGCCGACGGTGACGGGAATGTGGAACGGCAGTTTCTTCGGCTGGCCCGGCGTGGCGGGGCAGCTTTGCGCCAGCGTCAGCTCGAACGTCTGGCTGGCGGCATCGTAGCGCGTGGAAGCGGTGACGACAGGCGTGCCGGCCTGGCTGTACCAGCGCTCGAACTGGCTGAAGTCGCGGCCATTCGCGTCGGCCATGGCGGCGCGGAAGTCGTCGCACTGGACGGCCTGGCCATCGTGGCGCTCGAAATACAGGTCCATGCCCTTGCGGAAGCCGTCGCGGCCCACCAGGGTCTGGTACATGCGCACCACTTCGGCGCCCTTTTCGTAGATCGTGACCGTATAAAAGTTATTGATCTCGACGAAGGAATCGGGACGCACGGGATGGGCCATCGGGCCCGCGTCTTCAGGGAACTGCGCCTGGCGCAGGGTGCGCACCTGGTCGATGCGCGTGACGGCGCGGCCCGTATCCGTGCCGATCATGTCGGCCGAGAATTCCTGGTCGCGGAACACCGTCAAGCCTTCCTTCAGCGACAGCTGGAACCAGTCGCGGCACGTCACGCGGTTGCCGGTCCAGTTATGAAAGTATTCATGGCCCACCACCGCTTCGATGCCCGCGTAATCGACGTCGGTCGCCACGCGCGCATTGGCCAGCACATACTTGGTATTGAAGATGTTCAGCCCCTTGTTTTCCATGGCGCCCATGTTGAAATCGCCCACGGCGACGATCATGAAGCGGTCCAGGTCCAGTTCCAGGCCGAAGCGCTCCTCGTCCCAGCGGATCGAGTTTTTCAGCGACTGCATGGCGTAGTCGGTTTTATCGAGGTTGCCGTCTTCCACCCACACTTGCAGCAGCACTTCGCGGCCCGACTTCAAGGTGTAGCGCTCTTCCTGGCACACCAGGCGCGCGGCGACCAGGGCGAACAGGTAGGACGGCTTCTTGAACGGGTCTTCCCACTTGGCGTAATGGCGGCCGTCACCGAGGTCGCCCTCTTCGATCAGGTTGCCGTTCGATAGCAGTACCGGATATTGCTCCTTGTCGGCGCGCAGCATGACCGTGTACTTGGCCATCACGTCCGGGCGGTCCGGGAAGAAGGTGATGCGGCGGAAGCCTTCCGCTTCGCACTGCGTGAAGAAATTATGGTTCGACACGTACAGGCCGGACAGCGAGGTATTGTCCTGCGGCGCCAGCACGGTTTCGATATCGAGCGTAACATCGTCCGGTGCCTTGGGAATGGTCAGCATGCTGGCCGTCAGCTTGTACTGCGACGGCTTGAGCAGCTTGCCGTTCAGGCGGACTTGCACCAGTTCAATATGTTCGCCGTGCAATTCGATGCTGCGGCTGGTGCTGGCCGGGTTGTGGCGCATGCGGATCCGGCTCGCCACCACTGTGCGGGCGGGATCGAGATCGAAACCAAGTTCGACGCTGTCGACCAGGAAGCTGGGCGGCGTGTAATCTTTGCGGTAAATCGTCTGAGGGCTGTCTGTGCGCATAGGGATTTGGGTGGGAGCGGAGGCAAAAGCCTATTTTACCAACACCAGCCCCCGATAGTCGCGATTCAGGCCAGGAATGTTGGATTCCCTTACACGCCGACATGCTCGGTAACATTCTGTAATAATGAATAGAAACAAATAGAACTATTCTTATAATACTAAGCGATGAATTGTGTCTACTATCAGGAGGTCATGCAATGAAACGTTATCTCACCATCATGATGGCCGCATTGACCGTGTTGCTGACCGGATGCGCCACCACCATACGCAGCGACGTCACCGTCTTCCACGAGTGGCCTGCGCAATTGCAGGACAAATCGTATGCGTTTGAAGCGCCAGCGGCGGAAAACGACACGCTGGAATACCGCAGCTACCAGAACCTGGTGCGCGCGGAACTGGCCAAGCACGGCTTTGGCGAAGCTTCCGGCCCGGCCGCAGCCAATTTGCGCGTGGCGATGCAGTTTTCCACCGTCGACTATCCTGAGCGCGTGCTGCAGGCGTCCGATCCATTCTGGTATGGCCCCGGCTACTGGCCTGGCCGCTACGGCTACCGCTACGGCGCATGGCCAGGCTATGGCCGCTTTGGCTACAACCCCTACTGGTATGGTCCGATGGACATGGAAGAAAGCGTGCGCCACAAATACGAACGCGAATTGCGCGTGACGATCAATGACCGCAACGGCAAGAAACTGTATGACGTGACCGTGCAATCGACCAGCAACAAGCGCGCCACGTCGCAGGTGATGCCGGCCATGGTCGCCAGCGCCTTTGCCGACTTCCCCGGCCAGAGCGGTGTGCCCCGGAAAGTCGAAGTCAAAATCGAGTAATGACTTTGCAATATAAAAAAACCGGCTGGTGCAGCAATGCGCAAGCCGGTTTTTTTATGTCTACGAATAATACGCCTCGGCCGCAAACGTCAGCGCGCCGATCAGGGCGACGGCCAATAACAGCACGATCAGCAATCGGCCGAACTTCGGCGTGCCGTCATTGCCGCCGCTCATGGCACGATGATGGTGGAACCGGTCGTCTTGCGCCCTTCCAGGTCCGTGTGCGCCTGGGCGATATGGGCCAGGCTGTAGCGCTGGTTGATCTCGATCTGCACTTCGCCGCTGCTGACGACGCCGAACAGCGAGGTGGCCATTTCTTCCAGGTTCGCACGGTTCGAGGCATAGCTGAACAGGGCCGGACGCGTCAGGAACAGCGAGCCGCGCGACGCCAGTTCACTGAGGGTGAAGGCCGGCACGGGACCGGACGCGTTGCCGAAGCTGACCATCATGCCCAGCGGCGCCAGGCAGTCGAGCGAACCCGTAAACGTATCCTTGCCGATGGAATCGTACACCACGGAGACGCCCTTGCCGCCCGTGATCTCGCGCACGCGCTCGACGAAGTTTTCCGTGTTGTAGTTGATGACGTGGGCGGCGCCATGCGCCTTGGCCAGCGCCGCCTTTTCATCGGAACCGGCCGTGCCGATCAGGTTCACACCCAGCACTTTCGCCCACTGGCAGGCGATCAGGCCCACGCCGCCCGCGGCCGCGTGGAACAGGACGGTATCGCCCGCCTTCAGGGCCACCGTGCGGTGGAACAGGTATTGCACCGTCAAGCCTTGCAGCATCATGGCGGCGGCCGTATCGAAAGCGATGCGCTCGGGCAACACCAGCAGCAGGGCCGCCGGCAAGTTGCGCTGCTGCGCATACGCGCCATTGATGCGCGCCGCATACGCCACCCGGTCGCCGATTTTCACTTCCGTGACGCCCTCGCCCACTGCCTCGACGATGCCCGCGCCCTCGACACCGAGGCCATTGGGCAGCGGCTGCGGGTACAGGCCCGTGCGAAAATACACGTCGATGAAATTGAGGCCGATGGCCTCGTGTTTCACGCGCGCCTCGCCGGGGCCGGGCGGCGGCAGTTCCACGTCCACATATTCCATCACTTCCGGGCCGCCCACACGCTGTACGCGGATGGCCTTGGTGGTAATCGTTGCACTCATGCTCATCTCCTTGTCTGGGTGAATCAGGCGGCCGCGCTGGCCCGCGCCTGCAGCTGCGACAGCACCAGGTGCGCCGACGACAGATTCGTCGCGCACGCCACGTTGTGCACGTCGCAGGCGCGCACCAGGGCGTTGATGTCCGGCTCGTGCGGCTGCGGCGTCATCGGGTCGCGCAGGAAAATCACGCAATCGATCAAGCCTTCCACCAGCAGCGAGCCGATCTGCAAGTCGCCGCCGAACGGACCGGAATGCTTGCGTTCGACCGCCAGGCCCAGTTCGTTGATCAAGCGGCCGCCCGTGGTGCCCGTGGCCGACAGTTCGCAACCCTTCAAAAAGTCCAGGTATTCGCCCGCCAGGGTAATCATGTCATCTTTTTTCTTGTCGTGGGCAATCAGGGCGATACGTGTTTTCATGGTGAGGACCATTTCAGTGGGTGGAGGAATTATTTCTTTTTCGACAGCAAGTAGATACCGGCCAAGACCAGGCTGGTGCCAGCCAGTTGCCAGTTGGTGATCGGTTCATCGAGAATCATGGCGCCCAGGAACAGGGTCGACACGGGGCCTATCATGCCCGCTTGCGAGGCGACGGGCGCGCCGATGCGCTCGACGGCGATCATCGTCATGAAGACGGGCATCACCGTGCAAAAGATGCCGTTCAGCAAAGACAAGCCATACACGGGCATGGGCTGGATCAGCAGCTCGACGGGACGCAGGATGAAGAATTGAAAGATGCAGGCAAAGCTGGCCACGCACATCGCATAGCTAACCAGGCGCATCGAGCCGATGCGCTTGACCAGTTCACCCGAGCCCAGCAGATACACGGCATACGCGCAAGCCGAACCCAGCACGAGAGTCGACCCCAGCGCCACATTGCTGGCGCCGCCCTGCAAGTCATGCACGAACACCAGCACGATGCCGCAGTAGGACGTGAACAGTGCCAGCCACTGCAGGCGGCTGATGCGCTGCTTGAAGTACACGGTGGTAATCAGCAGCACGAAAGTAGGCGTGAGGAACAAAATCAGCCGCTCCAGGCCGACGGAAATGTATTGCAAGCCTAGAAAGTCCAGATAGCTGGACAGGTAGTAGCCGACGAGGCCCAGCCCGACGAGGCGCAGCCGGTCGCTGGTCGACAGCGGCGGCTCCGTGCGCATCTTCCACCAGGCGATGACGGCGAATACGGGCAGCGAAAAAATCATCCTGAAGGCGATCAGGGTGACGGAGTCGATCTGGTAGCGGTACAGCAGCTTGGCGACGATGGCCTTGGTGGAAAACAGCACCGCCCCGCCCACGGCGATGGCCAGGCCACCGAGGTAGACGGAACGGGGAAGCGAGGGAGGAGATGCTTGCGGGGAACTGGAGCTCATCTCCAGATTGTAAGGCAAAAGCGACAGGCGGCTGATAAGCCCGACGGCAAAAACCGGGGTCGGACCCTGAGGGTCTGACCCCAGCCCTTGCTTTGGGCTTGACGTTTAATAAATAATTTTAAGACACCACCACCGCCGCCGCGCCCGCCGTCACCGTCGCCGTCGTCACCCGCGCAATCACGTTGCTTGGCGCCGCCGTGCCGATCAGTTTATTTACCTGCTTGAACTGCGCCACCAGCTTGCCCGGCGTCAAAGTGACCACCGTATAGCCCTGCGCATCCGTATTCAGATGCTTGATCCACGGGTTGTTGCCCAGGCCGGACAATTGCTGCGCCAGGCCCAGCAGGGTCGCGCTGAAGTCAGTGCTCGCTTTCAAGCCGGCCTGCACGGCAGCTACCGTGGCTTCGAGCTGCGCCTCCGGCACGCCCTTGGCGGCCAGGGCGCCGCGCAGCTGCACGCGCAATTGCTCCAGCAGGCTGTCGATGGTGGGCGCCGCCTTGCCCATGGTGTAGTCGAGCAGATTGATGTCGAGATTCACCGTGCCCAGGCCCGTGACGGGAATGGCCAGCGGATAGCTGACGAGGGTGCCGATATCGCCCATGCTGCCGGCGGCCGACTTCAGGTAACTGAAGAAGGAATCGGAGCTGACGCCGGCCGACACCAGGTCCACCATGACGGGCGTGCCGCCGCCGGCGGCATCGAAATCGTCGCTGACCGTGCCCGCAAAAAACGAGTGGATATCGCCGGTAATCGCCACCACGTTGCCGATGGCATTGTTTTTCAGGTGCGCCATCAAATTCTTGCGCTCGCTGTTGTAGCCATCCCACTGGTCGCAATTGAGCAGGAAGCGCGTGAAGAATGGCGCCAGTGCCGCCTGCTGGCCGGAAGCGGCGACAAAACTCGATGCCGCACCCTTGGCCTGCACGTCGGGCTTGATCCAGCCGAAGGCGATCACTTGCGCGGCGGCGGCCGGCGAGCCGCTGTTGTAGGCCGCCACCGTGATGCCGGCCTGGGCCGCGCTCAAGCCGGCGCCCACGGCAGCGGCGCCCTGCGCGCCGGCATTGGCTGGCGCAGCGGCAATCGCCATGGCCGCCGCTTGCGCCACGGTCGCCGATGCGCCCGCCGTGGAAGCGGCCACGATGCTGGAGGCCAGCGGCACGCTGCCGCCCACCAGTGGCAGGGTGCTGGCGATGGCCTTGCCCACGTTCGACATGGCGCTCAGGGCCAGCAAGGTGGCGATCGCATCCGTGCCATTCAAGCCCATGCGCAGCAAGGACACTTCATTGCCCCACAGCTTCCAGGTAGAGGTCGCTGCCTTCATCTTGCTTTTCCACCAGTCGCGCTGGGTCGTGCCCAGCATGCCGACGGCAGCCAGCGGGTCGGCACCGGCCTTGGTGGCGGCGGCCATCTTCTGCCCTTCCACGCTGTCGAACAGCGCTTGCGGCACCAGATAGCGGCTGCCGATGCTGCCCAGCGGCTTGCCCGTGGTGGGATTGATGGTCGATTCGGCGATCGCATGGTCGGCGCGGTACAGGCGCTCGTCCGTCATCACCAGCTGCATCAGTTTGCCAAACTGGAAATCGCGGTAGATCTGGATGTTCTGGAACGTTGTCGCGGCGGCATCGAACGTGACGTCGGCCGGCATGTATTCGAACCACGCCTGGTTGGCGCTGCGGCGGCGGGCCGGCTGGTGCAAATCGCTGCCGTCGGCGGCCACGATGCCCTCGTAGGTGGAGGCGTCCTGCCAGGCGTCGTCCGTGAATTCGTGATCATCCCAGATGGCGATGAAGGCAAAGCGTTCGTGCACGGCTTGCAGGCGCGCATCGGTGCGGTATTTCTTGTACAGGTAGCGGTAATCGGCCACCGTGGTGGCATATTTCGCGCCGGACGTGCCGCTTTTATACGTGCCGTCCGGCAGTTTCAGCTGGTCGTGGCGACTTTCCACGGCGCCGCTCTGGAATGCCTCGCCCACCGTTTCATAGATGTAATCGCCCAGGTGGACGATGAAATCCAGGCTTTCATTGGCGGCGATGTGCGACAGCGCGCCCCAGTGGTTGATGCTCCAGTCCTGGCACGTCAGGTAGGCGAACTGCAGCTGCGGCACGTCGGCCGTGGCGGCGGGCGCTGTCTTGAAGCGGCCCACGTTCGAGCGCACGTCGCCGGCGATGAACTGGTAAAAATACACCTGGCCCGGCTGCAAGCCCGTCACCTTGTGGCGCAGCGTATTGTCGAAATCGGCTTTCAGCGGCAGCTTGGCATCGACGATGGGCGTGCCGACCAGGGCCGTATTGCTGCCCAGGGCGGCCGTATTGTCGCTGGCGCTGACGATCAGGCGTACGGCGACCTCGTCCTTGCCGGCCACGGCGGGCGCGACGGCATCGAAACTGGCGGGCACGACGCGCGTCCACAGCATGGCGCTGTCGGCGCGCGGGTCGCCCGAGGCCACGCTTTGCGGGAATTTCCAGTCGCTGCCCGAGGCCAGCGGCACGCCAGGATCGCTGTAATCGGTGCTGCCGCAGGCGGCGAGGCCGGCGGTCGCCACGGAGACCGTGATAAAGCCGCCCAATTTCAGAAATTGCCGCCTATCCATTTGACTTGCCATGATGTCGCGCCCTTAATCTTGATTATTGGAGTGGTGGGATGATGCATAACATGAAAGCGCGTCACTTTAACAACAAAATGTGTCCGCTTGATGACCGGGCCATGCCGCTTTGCGGGGGGCCGATATGCTAAAATGTCGGCCACAATTGAACACCCGTCTAAGGAAGATTCGACATGGCAGGACATAGCAAATGGGCCAACATCAAGCATAAAAAGGCTGCCACCGATGCCAAGCGCGGCAAAATCTGGACGCGCCTGATCAAGGAAATCACGGTCGCGGCCCGCATGGGCGGCGCCGACGCCATCACCAATCCGCGCCTGCGCCTGGCGGTCGACAAGGCGGCCGATGCGAACATGCCAAAAGACAACGTCCAGCGCGCGATCAACCGCGGCAGCGGCGGCGTCGACGGCGCCAACTACGAGGAAGTGCGCTACGAAGGCTACGGCGTGGGCGGCGCGGCCGTCATCGTCGAATGCATGACCGACAACAAGGTGCGCACGGTGGCCGAAGTGCGCAACGCCTTCAACAAGAATGGCGGCAACATGGGCAATGAAGGCTCGGTTGCCTTCATGTTCCAGCACTGCGGCCAGCTGCTGTTCGCGCCGGGCACCGACGAAGACAAGCTGATGGAAGCGGCACTGGAAGCGGGCGCCGACGACGTCATCGCCGATGAAGAAGGCGGCTTCGAAGTGGTCACTCCCGTGCACGATTTCGCCACCGTCAAGGAAGCGCTGGAAGCGGCCGGCTTCAAGGCCGAAGTGGCCGAAGTCATCATGAAGCCGGCGACGGAAACCGTCTACGCGGGCGACGACGCCATCAAGATGCAAAAGCTGATCGATGCGCTGGAACTGCTGGACGATGTCCAGGAAGTGTTTACGAACGCCCTGATCGAGAACTAAGCAACAACATCAAGGGCGGCACCGCCGCCCTGCAACCCACATTGAACGAACGGTACCTATGAAAATTCTGGTAGTCGGCTCTGGCGGCCGCGAACACGCCCTGGCCTGGAAACTGGCCCAGTCCGAACGCATACAGATGGTGTATGTCGCGCCGGGCAATGGCGGCACCGCGCGCGATGCGCGCCTGGTCAATCTCGACATCAGCGACCCGCAATTGCTGGCCGATTTCGTTCAACAGGAACACATCGGCCTGACGGTCGTCGGTCCGGAAGTGCCGCTGGCGGCGGGCATCGTCAACCTGTTCCGCTCGCGCGGCCTGAAAATCTTCGGCCCGACGAAAGAAGCGGCGCAGCTGGAATCGTCGAAGGACTTCGCCAAGGCCTTCATGCAGCGCCACGGCATCCCGACAGCCGCCTACCAGACGTTTTCCGACGTCGCTCCCGCGCACGCCTACATCGACGCCATGGGCGCGCCCATCGTCATCAAGGCCGACGGCCTGGCCGCAGGCAAGGGCGTCGTCGTAGCCATGACCCTGGAAGAAGCACACCAGGCGGTCGACATGATGCTGGCCGATAACCAGTTCGGCGACGCCGGCGCGCGCATCGTCATCGAGGAATTCCTCGCCGGCGAAGAAGCGAGCTTCATCGTCATGTGCGACGGCAAGAACATTCTGCCGCTGGCCACCAGCCAGGACCATAAGCGCCTGAAAGACCACGACCAGGGCCCGAACACGGGCGGCATGGGCGCGTATTCGCCGGCGCCTATCGTCACGCCGGCCATGCATGCGCGCGTCATGCGCGAAATCATCGTGCCGACCATCCAGGGCATGGCCAAGGATGGCATCACGTTCACGGGCTTCCTGTACGCGGGCCTGATGATCGACGACAAGGGCACGCCGAAGACCTTGGAATTCAACTGCCGCATGGGCGACCCGGAAACGCAGCCGATCATGGCGCGCCTGAAAACCGACCTGGTGACCGTCATGGAGCACGCCGTCAACGGCACGCTCGACGCCGTGGAACTGGAATGGGACCGCCGCACGGCCGTCGGCGTCGTCATGGCTGCCGCCGGCTACCCGGACGATCCTGTCAAGGGCACGTCCATCGGCGACATCCCGGCCGAGACGCCCGATTCCGTCACCTTCCATGCGGGCACCCGCATCGAGGGCGAACGCCTGGTCACCAACGGCGGCCGCGTGCTGTGCGTGGTGGGCCTGGGCGACAGCATCAAGATGGCGCAGAAGCAGGCGTATGAAACCGTGGAAAAAATCCATTTCGACGGCGCGCAATACCGCCGCGACATCGGCTGGCGCGGTTTGAAGCATTGATCGCCCCATAACGATCACACGGCGGGCCGGCGCGGAATGCATCCGCCCCGGCCCGTTTTCATTTTGATCACCTCCCTCATTCCTCGCCATGACCATTCCACCCGGCCTTGCCGCACCAGACCGCGATGCCCCGGTGAGCCCCCTGACCTGGCTGACGCTTGCCTCGCTGCTCGTTGCCGGCCTGGCCTGGTACTGGTTCAGCAGCCATGCCGTACCACGCTGTGATACCAGACAAACCGTGGCCGCGGTCACGGATGGCAAATTCAGCCTGCACGATATCAAGCAGGCCGGCTATGCCTGGTCGCAAAAAACCCGTGGCTGCCTGGCTACCGTCATCCAGGACGGCAAACCGATGCAATACGCCTGGACCATTTCGCGCGTGGAAGGCCGCCGCAAAAGCCGGCTGGAGTATGACCATGCGCATCCGGGCATCGTGCAAACGCGCTTTGCCGGCATCGCCTGGCATGGCGGCTTTGCGCAGCAGGGCCAGCCCATCGGGCGCGATGGGCTGAAGAATGCGGTGCTGGCCGGCATGGATGCACTGCGCGGCAAGCAGCTCTACCATGCCAATCTCAACGCGGTGGTGTCGCCGCAGCACTACCGTGAAATCGGCGATATTGAAGCGCTGGGACCATGCAAGGCAGTATTGCCCGGCGTGGTTTCCTGCCGCCTGCTGCTGGCCCGCAACGACCTTGCGCCCGCTGCCGCAACAAAGGTGCTGGCAGTGTCGGTACTGCAGCAAGGCGACTTTACTTTCCAGCGCAGCGAGGATGGCAAGAACTGGTCGCTAACACCGCGGTTCAGGACAGAACTGGAGCAGGCGCAACTTCAATAGTGCGCTGGGGAAACGAGATTACATTGTAAAATTTACCATCTTGAATCTTCACAAACCCACTCCCGATGACAAGCGATCCACCTGTGCCCACGCATACTTCCGTCGAGGCGCTGCATGTGCTGAAGCTGCTCACGCGCCGCCAGCGCGACGCGGCCGGCAATGGCTGGTCGGTGACGCCGCAATTTGCCGGCGAACCGCCTCTGGCCAAAGTAAATGAGTAAGTCCATGCATATCGAACCGCCCCACGCATCGCTGGGCCAGCTGCACCAGCTTGGCCTGATCACCGCGCAGGAACTGGACGAGGCCAACTCGGAACGCGATATCGCCGCCCATGAGCGCCTGCACCCGCCCGAGGATCCCGTCGACATGCCGGAACTGGCGCAGGACGCCGATCTGGCCAGCACTCTGGGCTGGCTGCTGCTGACCGATCTGCTGCCCAAGAATGACTTCGACAAGCGCATGGCCAAACTGCCACCCCGGCAACAGGCACTGGCAGCAGAGGGGGTGCGGCACTACAACCGCCGCGAGGTCGACGCCTTGTACGAGCTCGATTTGCTGAACCAGTTCCAGCGCGACGCGGCACACGCGACGGTGCCGGCCGACCGCATGTTTTATACGCCCTGGATCGCCATGCGCTGGCTGGTGATCAACGACATCCTGCCGACGGCGCAGTTCGAAGCGCTGGAAGTGCACGTGCGTGAACATGGCAGCGAACTGGCGCGCGACATCATGGAAGCGTCCAGGCTGCGCCATGGCCACGACCGCATCCCGTACAAGCGCCCACCGGCCTGGAAAGGTGCGCTGATCGTGCTGGGGCTGATCCTGGTCATGTCCGTCGTGTACGGCTTGCTTACCGGAGGCCTGCAGCCATGAGCACCGATCCACGCCTGCTGCCGCTGGCAGAACTGCTGCGCCTCGGCCTGATCACCAGCGACGAATACGACGATACGCTGGCCGAACTGGAGATCATCGACCTGCAGCGCGCGCACAATGCCGCCGAAGACATTGATATGCCGGAGCTGGCGATGAATGCCGACCAGATCGGGACGCTGGCCTGGCTGCTGAGCGCCGAGCTCGTGCCCGAGGACCGTTTTTTCAAGATGCTGCGCAAGCTGCCCGCCGATGAACCTCGCCGGCACCTGGCCAGCGCCGCGCTGCAGCAGGTGAACCGGCAGGCGGTCGACGCGCTGTACCAGCAGAACCTGATCAACCCGTGGCAGCGCGACGCCGCCCACGACAGCCTGCCAGCCGGTCACCTGGCCGCCACGCCCGTCGCGGCCTTGCGGCATATGCTGAAACAGGGCACGCTATCGACGCTGCAATACAAGGAGCTGCAAGCGCGCACGCGCGCGCACGGCTCGCCACTGGCGCGCGTGATCGTCGATGCTGCCGGCAAACCGCCGGTCCAGTATGGCCGGCGCGCCGCGCGCCCGTTCAACGTCCTGATGATAGTGCTGATGCTGCTAATGCTGATGCTCGTGGCGATTGTTGGGCCGTTGTGGTTCAAGCGCGAGCAGCCAACGCCTGCGGCACCGCTGGCGCAGCCGGCCGACACGGTGGAACGCGACGACCGGCAGCAGCGTGCGGCGCAAGCACTCGATGCCGCCCGCCAGCCGGGCCATGAGAGCGTGCAATATGATGTCCATGTGGTGCAGGACAAGCCGCCTCGCTAAAGCAGGGCCGGCAACAGCAGCGCCGGTTTTGCTATCACAAAAATCCGTAACAGGGTACAATCCGTCCTTACTTTTTTATTTCGGCCTCGTCGGCCCACGCGATGTCGTCAACTCCCTCTCCTTCGGCCGTCAAGGCCTATTTGCTCGATTTGCAAAGCCGTATCGTGCAGGCACTCGAAGCGCAGGACGGCAAGCCCTTCCTGACCGATGTCTGGCAGCGCCCCGAGGGCGGCGGCGGCATTTCGCGGCTGATCGAGGAAGGCAATGTATTCGAGCGGGGCGGCGTGAACTTTTCGCACGTTACCGGCGCCGCATTGCCGCCATCGGCAGCGGCCGCGCGCCCTGAACTGGGCGGCAAGGCGTGGGAAGCGATGGGCGTGTCGCTGGTGCTGCATCCGCGTAATCCGTATGCGCCCACGGTGCACATGAATGTGCGGTTTTTCAGCACCGTCAATGCCGATGGCGAACCCGTATGGTGGTTCGGCGGCGGCATGGACCTGACGCCGTATTATGGCGACGCGGGCGACGTGAAGCACTTCCACCAGGTGTGCCATGATGCGCTGGCGCCGTTTGGCGACGAACTGCATCCGAAGTTCAAGCAGTGGTGCGACGATTATTTCTACCTGAAGCACCGGCGCGAAGCGCGTGGCGCCGGTGGCATCTTCTTCGACGATTTCAACGCCCTGGGCTTTGACGACAGCTTTGCGATGATGCGCAGCGCCGGCGACGCTTTCGTCAAAGCCTATGTGCCGATCCTGGCGCGCCGCAAGGACACGCCCTACGGCGAACGCGAACGCGATTTCCAGTGCTACCGGCGCGGACGCTATGTCGAGTTCAACCTGGTGTTCGACCGCGGCACCCTGTTCGGCCTGCAGTCGGGCGGACGCACCGAGGCGATCCTGATGTCGATGCCGCCCGTGGTCAAGTGGCGCTACGACTGGCACCCGGAAGCGGGCAGTCCCGAAGCGGCGTTGTATACTGACTTCCTCGTGCATCGCGACTGGCTGCAGGCGTGACCGGAGTTAGCACGACGCATGGCATCGCCGGCAATACCCCATGCGTGGCGCTGCTGGGCGGCAGCTACGATCCGGTGCATATGGGCCATGTCGCGCTGGGCACGCATTTTTCCAGCCTGCTGCACGCCGATGAACTGCGCGTGATTCCGGCCGGCGCGCCCTGGCAAAAGGGCAACCTGGGCGCCACCGGCCAGCAGCGTGCCGAGATGGCCGGCCTGGCGTTTGCCGGCCTGCCCGTGCCGGTCGTGATCGACCGCCAGGAAATCGAGCGCAGCGAACATGGCCAGGCCAGCTACACCATCGATACCTTGCGCCAGGTACGCGCCGAGCTGGGAGCGCGCGCATCCATCGTTTTCCTGATGGGCGCCGACCAGCTGCAGCGGCTCGCGACATGGCGCGAATGGCAGCAATTATTTGAATACGCGCATATCTGCGTCGCGGCCCGCCCCGGCTTCGCGCTGAATGACACCGCAGTGCCGCAAGTGGTCGCCGAAGAATTTTCGCGCCGCCTGGGGTCACTGGAAAGCATCCGCAACACGCCGCACGGTCTGACTTATCTGGCACAGGACTTCGCGGTGGATATCTCCGCCACCGAAATACGTGCGGCATTACAACGGGGGAATCGGGCAAACTCGCTTGTTTCCCCGCTAGTGCTAGACTATATTGAACAACATAATTTATACAAAAGCTAAATGGACATCAAAAAACTGCAAACCCTCGTCGTTGACGCCCTTGAAGACGTCAAAGGCCAAGACATCGCCGTCTTCGAAACGAGTCACCTGACCAGCCTGTTCGACCGCATCGCGATCGTTTCCGGTACCTCGAACCGTCAAACCAAGGCGCTGGCCGCCTCGGTGCGCAACAAGGTCAAGGACGCCGGCGGCGACATCATCGGCATGGAAGGCGAGGAAACGGGTGAATGGGTGCTGGTCGATCTGGGCGACATGATCGTCCACATCATGCAAGCGCCTATCCGCGCCTACTACCGCCTGGAAGAAATCTGGGGCGACACGCCGGTCAAGCTGGGTGCCGCCAAGCGCGCGCCGAAAAAAGCGGCCGGCGACGAGCCGAAAAAGGTCAGCGGCCATCTGGCAGCGAGCAAGGCCAATGTGGAAGCTTCGCCCGTGATCGAGAAAAAGACACCGGCCAAGAAAGCCACGGCCACCACCGCCGCCAAGAAAGCCCCGGCGAAAAAAGCCACCGCTTCCAAAGCTGTCGGCAAGACCGTGAAAGTCGCGCCAACCAAGACCGAAGCGGCTGCCGTGAAAGCCTTGAAAGCGCTGCCAGAGAAAAAAGTGCGCGCCCCACGCGCGGCCAAGCCGGCAGCCGATGCTGCACCGGCAAAAACCGTGATCAAGCGTATCAAAAAAGTCGAAGCGTAAGCCTCGATGCAGCTCATCATCGCTGCGGTCGGCCATAAAATGCCGGCCTGGATAGAGACGGGCTTCGCGGAATACGCGAAGCGCATGCCGCCGGAATTGCGCATCGTGCTGAAAGAAATCAAGCCGGTGGAGCGTTCCGGCAGCAAGACCGCCGCCACGGCGATGGCGCTGGAACGCGAACGCATCGAAACCGTCCTGCCCAAGGGCGTGCGCATCATCGCGCTCGACGAACGCGGCAAGGACCTGACCAGTGTCGGCCTGTCGCAGCAGTTGATGGCGTGGCAGCAGGATGGCCGCGACACCGCCTTCCTGATCGGCGGCGCCGACGGCCTCGATCCGCAACTCAAGGCACGTGCCGAAGGCATGCTGCGCATTTCCAGCATGACCCTGCCGCACGGCGTGGTGCGCGTGATCCTCGCCGAGCAGCTGTATCGTGCCTGGTCGATCACGCAAAACCACCCCTATCACCGCGTCTGAACTCCCCCATGAAAACGGCTGATCACAAGATCTACCTTGCCTCCAAAAGCCCGCGCCGGCGCGAACTGCTGCGCCAGATCGGCATCGATTTCGAATTGCTGCTGCTGCGCAGCGACGGCCCGCGCGGCGCCGACGTCACCGAGGAAGTCCTGCCCGGCGAATCGGCGCTCGACTATGTCGCCCGCGTGTCGAATGAAAAAGCCGCCTTCGCCTGGGACCTGGTGCGCCGCCGCCACCTGACCCCGCGCCCCGTGCTGGCAGCCGACACCACCGTCACCATCGACGGCATCATCCTCGGCAAGCCGGCCGACCGCCTTGAGGCCGTGGCGATGCTGCAGCAGCTGTCGGGCCGCACGCACGAGGTGCTCACCTCGATCGCCGTGCACTACAAGGATTTCGCCGAGCAGCGCACGCAGGTGTCGCAAGTGCGCTTCGGCGTGCTCTCGCCGGCCTCCATCGCCGCCTATTGCGCCACGCCCGAGCCCTACGACAAGGCCGGCGGCTACGGCATCCAGGGCAGCGCCGCCCTGTTCGTCGAGCATATCGAAGGCAGCCATTCCGGCATCATGGGCCTGCCCCTGTACGAGACGGCGCAATTGCTGCGTGAAGCAGGTTTGCCCCTGCCCTGATCCCGGGTATGATGTCATTCGTCGCCTCCACTTCCCCGCCTCCATGAACGAAGACATCCTGATCAATATCACGCCGCAAGAAACGCGCGTCGCCCTCATCCTGCAGGGCGCCGTGCAGGAATTGCACATCGAGCGCACGCTCACGCGCGGCCTGGCCGGCAATGTGTATTCCGGCAAAGTGGTACGGGTGTTGCCGGGCATGCAGTCGGCCTTCATCGACATCGGCCTGGAGCGCGCCGCCTTCCTGCACGTGGCCGACATCTGGGAAGCGCGCGGCCACGACGGCCAGAACGCGACACCGGCGCCGATCGAAAAAATCCTCTTCGACGGCCAGGTGCTGACGGTGCAGGTGATCAAGGACCCGATCGGCACCAAGGGCGCGCGCCTGTCGACGCAGATTTCCATCGCCGGACGCATGCTGGTGTACCTGCCCCAGGACAAGCACATCGGCATTTCGCAGAAAATCGAAAAGGAAGCGGAGCGCGAGCAGTTGCGCGTGCGCCTGCAAAGCCTGCTGCCGCCCGATGAAAAAGGCGGCTACATCGTGCGCACCATGGCCGAGGATGCTTCCGACGCGGACCTGAAGGCGGACGTCGACTACCTGCGCAAGACCTGGAGCACGATCACGCACGGCGCGCGCACGCGTCCCGCCACCAGCCTGCTGCACCAGGACTTGAGCCTGGCGCAGCGCGTGCTGCGCGACTTCGTCGGCGATGAAACGGCCACCATCCAGGTCGATTCGCGCGAGAACTACGTCAAATTGCGCGAATTCGCGGAAATCTACACGCCCAGCGAACTGACGCGCTTGCAGCACTACACGGGCGAGCGCCCGCTGTTCGACCTGTATGGCGTGGAAGAAGAGATCCTGCGCGCGCTGGGGCGCCGGGTCGACCTGAAATCAGGCGGCTACCTGATCGTCGACCAGACGGAAGCGATGACCACCATCGACGTCAACACGGGTGGCTTTGTCGGCGGGCGCAACTTCGCCGACACGATTTTCAAGACCAACCTGGAAGCGGCGCACGCCATCGCGCGCCAGCTGCGCCTGCGCAACCTGGGCGGCATCATCATCCTCGACTTCATCGACATGGACAATGCCGAGCACCGCAACGCCGTGCTGGCCGAACTGAAACGCACGCTGTCGCGCGACCGCACCAAGGTTTCGGTGAGCAACTTCTCGCCGCTGGGCCTGGTGGAAATGACGCGCAAGCGCACGCGCGAATCGCTGGCCCACATCCTGTGCGAACCCTGCCCCGCCTGCGCCGGCAAGGGACAAGTCAAGACCTCGCGCACCATCTGCTACGAAATCCTGCGCGAACTGCTGCGCGAAGCAAAACAGTTCAACCCGCGCGAATTCCGCATCCTCGCCTCGCAGGAAGTGGTCGATCTGTTCCTCGAAGAAGAATCGCAGCACCTGGCCATGCTCGGTGATTTCATCGGCAAGAAAATCTCGCTGCAGGTGGAGAATGCCTACCACCAGGAGCAGTACGACGTGATCCTGATGTAGTCATGCCGGGCACCACCGCCTTCTGGCGCGACCCGTCTCTCCCCCATGTGGAGAGCCGGCGCGCCTGCCACAGCCGGGCGTGCTACAAGCCGCACAGCCATCCCACGTTTTCCATCGGCGCCGTCGACGCAGGCGGCAGCATCTTTACAGGCAGCAAAGACGGCAAGGTCGCCCTCGGCAATGGCAGCCTGGTGCTGGTGCCGGCCGGCTGCGTGCACGCCTGCAATCCCCTGCCTGACGCCCCGTGGAGCTACCAGATGCTGCATCTCGATGCGCGGTGGCTGCAAGCACACGCGCCGGCGCTCGATGGCGACACGGCGGCGGTGTTGCACTACCCGCTGCTGTATGCGCAGTTTTGCGCCATGAATGCGCTGCTGTTTTCAACGGCCGGCGCGGCGGAGAAAAATGCGGCGCTGCTGGCGTTTCTGGGCGCTTGCGCCAGCGCCAGCGTCTGCGCAGACGTGCTGCCGTCGGAACGCAAGCCGCTGCCCCAGCAGCTGGCGCCCGTGCTCGCGACGCTGCAGGCGCAGCCCTCGGCCAGCCTGTGGCAACTGGCGGAGGCGGCTGGCCTGAGCCCCTATCAATTGATCCGCGCCTTTCGCGCCGCCACGGGCCTGACGCCGCATGCCTACCAGCTGAATATGCACGTCAACCGCGCGCGCAGCCGCTTGCAGGAAGGGACGGCGCTGGCGCAGCTGGCGCATGAGCTGGGCTTTGCCGACCAGAGCCACCTGCAGCGCGTCTTCAAGGCGCATGCGGGCATCACGCCCGGGCGCTACCGCTAGCCTGCAATTTTCTTCAATACGCGCCGGCAGCAGCATTGCATACTCGCCTCCCTATCGTTACGGAGCGCAAGCCATGCAGGACTTTTTATTGATCGCCGCCGCCCACTTTCTTTCCCTGCTGTCGCCCGGTCCCGATTTTTTCCTGATCGCGCGCACCTCGCTGGCCCACGGCTGGCGCGCCGCCGCCGGCACGTGCATGGGCATTACCGTGGCCAATGCGGTGTTTATCGTGGCGGCATTTGGAGGACTGTCGGTGCTGCGGGCGGGCAGTACGGCATTCATGGTGGTGCGGCTGGCGGGATGCGCCTATCTGCTGTACCTGGGCTGGCTGTTCTTGCGCCATGCGGGCAAGAGCCGCCTGGATGCCAAGCCCTCCACCGGCAAGGCGCGCTGGCGCGGCGGTGTCGTGATGGGGTTTGCCTCCGCCATCCTGAATCCGAAAAATGCGCTGTTCTACGTCAGCCTGGCCACCGTGCTGGCCTCCAGGCAGACAGACACCGCTGCGATGGTCGCATATGGCGCGTGGATGGTCTTTGCCGTGCTGGCGTGGGATATGGCGGTGGCGCTGGCTATCGGCAGCAGCGCCCTGCGGCAGCGCTTTGCGCGCGCGCTGCCGTCGCTGGAACGGCTGTCGGGCGTGATGCTGATCGTGCTGGCGGTGGTGCTGCTAGCGGATCAGGCTGGCAGCGGATCCAGGTAAAACACGGCATACACTTTCAAGGGCGTGGTTTCCGTCGCTTTTTCCGAGCGCACGACGGAGCAATCGTCGGCGGCCAGGCTGCGCCAGTTCTGGATGCCGGCCTTGGCGAACATGGCGTGCGCGGGGGCATTCGCCGCCAGGTCCAGCACCAGGCAGGCGTTGCGCGGGCCGGCGCCGTAGTTGACGGCGCGGATTTCAATGCCGAAGGTCGTCATCCACGGTTCCCACAAGCCTTTTTCCTTGCCGGCGGCCATGCGCTCGAGCATCTCGCCAAACGTCAGACCTTTCTTGACGGTATCCCGCAGTGCTTGCAACGACGGCGCCAGGCGGGGATCGGGCTGCTTGTTGCCGGCGCGGATCTCGGCGATCGCTTTCAATTCCTTGATGATGGCCGCATCGCGTTCCGTGTAATCGCGCATGCGCGCGTAAAACTCGGCATCGAGGAAGGGATTGACGGTCAGCTTGGCGACGCCCTCTTCGCGGCGTTTCGGGGAGGGCGTGTTGGTTTTGGTCATGGCGATGGAGGGCAAAATACGTTGAGGGCCGCCAGTTTAACATCATGGCGCGTCGGCGGCAGCTTCAGCGCCGCTTTAATGTTGCCCCTGGCGGGTGCGGGGCGGCCACTGCGGCGCGCGCGCCAGGCCGCATGAAGTCACGCCGTGGCCCGAACAGGAAGACGGCGCCCGCATACAGCCCCGCCAGGGGGAAGCGCACCTCCCTGAGCAACTGCTGGAAAATGGCGATCGACTGCGCGCGGGTGACGGGAATGTCGGCGCGCCACTGGCACAGCACGTCATGCACGAGGCTGGCATGATACGTCGCCGGCAAGCCCAGGTGCTGCGCGCCATCGGGCGTGCCCACATAAAATAGGCCGAGCACGCTGATACAGGGCGAACAGCCATCCCAGGCATAGCCGGCGCGGATGCGGATCGCCGATTCGCGTATCGTCACCCACTCGTTTTCAAACTCTATGCCGTCAAGCAAGGGCGAGCAATAGCCATAGTCGCTGCCCAGCGCATAGCGCCAGGCATTGCCAGGCATGCCGAAATTCTTCGGCATCAGCGGCCTCCCTGCCGTGCATGCCGCCGTTGTCGCCTATATGTCGTCTGCATGGGGTTATCTTGATCATTATCAATATCAAGATTTAAACATACTCCAGCAAAAGAAGGGCAACAAGCGGCAGACTCAGGCGCGCGGCGCCGCCGTCGATTCGCGCACCACCAGTTCGGGTTTCAGGCGCACGTCGAGCACCGGGGAATCGGGCGAAGCGATGGTTTGCAGGATCAGCCGGGCCGCTTCCGTGCCGATGCCGTGGTGGCGGATGCGGATGGTGGTCAGGGGCGGACGGATCATGTCCATGTAGGGCATGTCGTTGTGGCCCACCACGGAAATATCTTCGGGGCAACTCAAACCCAGTTCGCGGATGGCGTCGTAGCAGCCGAGGGCCACCAGGTCGCTGCCAGTCACCACGGCCGTCGTTCGCGGCGACTGGCGCAGCAGTTCCAGCAGGGCCGCCTTGCCGCATTCGCGCGAATAGCCGCTGCTTTCAAACACGAACGCTTGCGAGCGATCGAGTTCGCTGGCCTGGATGGCGGCCAGGAAACCGAGGCGGCGCACGTGGCCCGTGGACAGGTTTTCCGGGCCGGCGATGTGCGCGATATGGCGGTGACCCAGCGCCAGCAAGTGTTCCACCGCCAGACGCATGCCGACCACGTCGTCGCTGACGACGCAGGAAGCGACGCCCGTCTCGTCGCTGCGGTTGACGGTAACGACGGGCACATTCTGGTCGATGCACATCTTGATGACGGGATCGTCGCGCCGTGCGGTAGCCAAAATCAGGCCGTCGACCTGCTGTCCCAGCAGGCGGTTGATGACGAACAGCTGCTCTTCCTCGTCAGCACCCACGTTGGCGACGATGGCCAGGTAGCCATGCTTGCGCAAGCCTTCCTCGATGCCCAGCAGGATCGGTGGAAAGACAGCGTTGGTAATGTCGGGCAAGACCACGCCGATGATGCGCGACTTGCGGGTGACGAGGGTGGAGGCGGCGCGGTTCGGCCGGTAGCCGAGCCGGCCCGCTTCGGCCAGCACGCGCGCGGCCACCTCGGCGCTGACCATTTGCCGCGTAGCCGGGTTCATCACGCGCGACACGGTGGAAAAGTGCACGCCGCTGGCCCGCGCGACGTCGCTTAAGGTGGGGTTCTTGTTTGTCATGGGCTTCCCGGATCGCAATACGGTGATTTTATCGCAAAAAATGCCCCTGCCGTCAAAAACCGAGCAAACGCTTGCATTGAAATAATGCCGTTGCCCAAAGCGGTTTTGGCCGGCTTAAGTACAATCCAGCCTTGACAGCGTGCAAACGCTTGCATACCATGACTCGGACTTACCACTCGGGCCTGGTTGCCCCTCACAGAATTCCTATGTCTACTTCGCACAGCAAGCACGCCGAACAGAACGGCGAAACCTTCAACCTGAAAGAAGCCGCCCTCGCCTATCATGCGGAACCCCGCGCAGGCAAGATTTCCGTCACGCCAACCAAACCGCTGGGCGACGCCCGCGCCCTGACCCTGGCGTACTCGCCGGGCGTGGCCTTTGCCTGCGAAGCCATCGTGGAAGATCCGCGCACGGCCGGCATCTATACGTCGCGCAGCAACCTGGTGGCCGTGATCACCAATGGCACGGCCGTGCTGGGCCTGGGCGATATCGGTCCGCTGGCCAGCAAACCAGTGATGGAAGGCAAGGCTTGCCTGTTCAAGCAGTTCGCCGACGTCGATGTGTTCGACATCGAACTGGCGGAGAACGATCCCGACCTGTTCATCGACACCGTGGTGCGCATGGAGCCGACCTTTGGCGGCATCAACCTGGAAGACATCAAGGCGCCCGACTGCTTCTACATCGAACAGCAATTGCGCAAGCGCATGAACATTCCCGTCTTCCACGACGACCAGCACGGCACGGCCATCATCGTCGCGGCCGGCATCCTGAACGGCCTGGAACTGGTCGGCAAGGACATCGGCAACGTCAAAGTGGCCGTCTCGGGCGCTGGCGCCGCGTCGATCGCCTGCCTGGACCTGCTCGTCTCGCTGGGCCTGAACAAGTCGCTGCTGAAAGTGTGCGACAGCCAGGGCGTGATCTACCCGGGCCGCGACGCCAGCATGGAAGAGAACAAGGCACGCTACGCGAACGACACGAGCGACCGCGACCTGGCCGACGCCATGGTTGGCGCCGACATTTTCATCGGCGTCTCGAAGGGCGGCGTGGTCAGCGCGCAGATGGTCGAATCGATGGCCGCCAAGCCGCTGATCTTCGCCCTGGCCAATCCGCATCCGGAAATCGCGCCGGAAAAAGTGCATGCCGTGCGCGACGACGCCATCGTCGCCACGGGCCGCTCGGATTACCCGAACCAGATCAACAATGTGCTGTGCTTCCCGTACATCTTCCGTGGCGCGCTCGACGTGGGCGCCACCACCATCAATGAAGAAATGAAGCTGGCCTGCGTGCGCGCCATCGCCGCGCTGGCCAAGGAGCCGCTGCCGGGTCACGAGAGCAGCGCTCTGACGCCGCTGCAACTGATACCGTCGCCGTTCGACGAGCGTCTGCGCAGCTGGGTCGCGCCTGCCGTGTCGCAAGCAGCCATCGCCACCGGCGTCGCCACCCGCGTGCCAGCAGTCGCCTGATACGCATGGCAGGCGATCCTGCCTTGGCAAAATAACAGCAAGTTACCATTGCTTACAAAAAAACCATGGCTGAAAACCATGGTTTTTTTCATTTCCCCCTTGAGACCGCCTATATAGTTATCGAAGAGTAAATTCCCGGGCGCCGTTTTTGCTGCCCCCTTCGATTACAATGACGCCTACTTTATGTTGCTACAGTTGCCATAATGGCGACGTCGTGCGTTACCAAGGATATTCATGCTCGGCCTGACCTCTGTTTGTGTTTTTCTCTTTTCGGCATTGGCGCTGGCAGTCAACAGCGGATATTCCCTTGGTGCGCTGGTGCTGCTGCTGGCCAGCATCTCCTTGTTGTGGAAACGCCCCCGTCTGAATCTGCAGCGCCGCGATTATCTGCTGATGGGCGTGATGCTGGCCTACTTCTTTATTTTTACCGCCAATATGCTGTACCACGGCGATCCCGCACGCGAAATCGACATACCGTTGAGGGCACTGCTGGCCGTGCCGGTACTGCTGCTGCTGCTGGCGTATCCGCCCGCGCCCGCTGCCTGGTGGGGCGGCCTGTCCATCGGTGCCATCGCTGGCGTCATGCTGGCGACCTGGCAGCTGTTCGCGCTGCAGATGGAACGTCCCCTGGCCGCAACCAGCAATGCCATCCATTACGGGAATGTCAGTATGCTGTTGGGTATGCTTGCGCTATGCGGCCTTGGCTGGGCGCGCGCGCAAAGCCAGCGCACGCGCTGGACGCTTCTATTGCTCGCCGGCGGCCTGGCAGGCATCCTTGGTTCCCTTATCAGCGGCAGCCGTAGCGGCTGGCTCGCCCTGCCCATCTGTATCTGCCTCATCGCCGTCCACTACGCCAAGGCACATGGAAAACGTTATCTTGGCGGCGCCCTGGCACTCCTGCTCGCCATGGGCGCAGCAGCATATCTCATGCCGAACTCGACATTACGTGAACGCGCGACCACCGCCATGAGCGAGCTGGAAAAGTTCGACAACAATGACACCATCAACACTTCCATCGGCGAGCGCATGGAAATGTGGCGTCTTACCCTGCAAATGGTCGATACGCATACTATGTGGACAGGCATGGGACGCACGGGCTACCTGGCGCGAAAATATGCGCTGGCAGACGAGGGAAAGATGTCTGCAGTGATCCGTAACTATACGAATGCCCATAACGATTACCTGGATGTGCTGGTCAAGCGCGGCGTCACCGGCGTACTGGCCCTGCTGGCCCTGTTCCTGGTGCCGCTGGCGCTCTTCACGCGGGCCCTGCGGCGCGGTGGCGCTGCGGCCCAGCCCTATGCGCTGGCCGGCGCGGTGCTATGCACGTGCTACATGATTTTTGGCCTGACGACGAGCTCGCTCACCCTGAATATCGGCATGATCATGCTGGTCTTCCCGATGGTGATACTGTGGGCCATGCTGCGTCAGCAAGAACGCATTGCCTGAGCTCGTTTTTCGCCTGACCGTTTTTGCTGTCCCCTGCAAGGAACCATACCGATGCTCACGCCCGACCTGAAGCGCCTCACTGCGCTGCATGCGCCCTACAAGAAACACCTGGCCCTGGCCTTGCTGGCGATGGTCGTCACTGCGGCGACGGAACCGTTGCTGCCATATGCGCTCAAGCTGCTGCTCGACAATGGCTTTGGCGGCAAGGTGAATTTTTCCTTCTGGCTCGTGCCGCTGATCGTCATCGGTATCTTCGCCATGCGCGGCGCGTCGACGTTCGCCAGCAGCTATCTGATGAGCTATGTCTCCACGCGCATCCTCAACGAGTTGCGGCGCAGGATGTTTGCCAGCATGCTCAACTTGCCCATCGACTTCTACAACACGCACACGGTGGGCAAAGTCATCAACTCCATCATGTTTGAAGTGCAGCAGATCATCGAGATGGTGACCAAGGTGTTTACGTCGATCGTGCGCTCCTCGCTGACCGTGCTGGGTCTGCTGGCGTGGCTGCTGTACCTGAACTGGGTGCTGACGCTCGTGACCCTGGTGCTGCTACCCCTGCTGACCATCGTCGTACGCACCACGGGCAAGCGCCTGAAAAAACTCAACCGCGACTCGCTGGCCGTCAACGCGGAGCTGACCCAGGTCATCGAGGAAACCACGCGCGCCCAGCAAGTGATCAAGATCTTCGGCGGCCAGGACTACGAAAAGTCGCGCTTCGAAGAGCGTGCCGAGCAATTGCGCCGCTACAGCATGCGCATGACCACCACTTTTTCCGCCACCGTCCCCATCACGCAGGTGATCACGGCCGCCGCCGTGGCCCTGGTCATCGTGATGGCCCTGTTCCAGTCGGAGCAGGGGCAGATCACGGTCGGCGGGTTTGTTTCCTTCATCACGGCCATGCTGATGCTGCTGACGCCCTTGAAGCAACTGGCCGAAGTCAACGGCCCCCTGCAGCGCGGCATGGCCGCTGCGGAGGAAGTCTTTTTGCTGATCGACAAGACGCCGGAACGCACGGGCGGCAAGCCGCTCGCCGGGCGCAGCAAAGGCAGCATCGAGTTCAGGGACGTTAGCTTTGCCTATCCCGGGCATCAGGAACCGGCGCTGCAACACATCGACCTGAGCATTGCGCCAGGACAAACGATCGCCTTTGTCGGCATGTCCGGCGGCGGCAAATCAACCCTGGTCAGCCTGTTGCCCGGCTTTTACTCGGCCAGCAGTGGCGAGATCTTGCTCGATGGGCAGAATATCGATGCCATCGCCCTGACCAGCCTGCGCAGCCAGATCGCCATGGTCAGCCAGCAGGTCGTATTGTTCGACGATACCCTGGCCGCCAATATCGCGTATGGCGATGCAACGCCGGACCGGCAGCGCATCGAAGCGGCCGCCGCCGCCGCCTTCCTGTCGGACGTCATCGACGGCTTGCCCGACGGCCTGGAAACGCGCCTGGGCGACAATGGCTCGCGCCTGTCCGGCGGCCAGCGCCAGCGCGTGGCCATCGCCCGCGCCATCTACAAGGATGCCCCCATCCTGATCCTCGATGAAGCGACCTCGGCACTGGATACGGAGGCGGAACGGGCCGTACAAGCGGCACTGGAGCACCTGATGCAAGGTAAAACCACCTTAGTTATTGCGCATCGCCTATCAACAATTGAACGTGCGGACCGTATCGTGGTATTGTCACACGGGAAAATAATGGAAACCGGCAGTCACCAGCAATTATTGGATGCCAACGGCGCGTATGCCAATCTGCATCGCCTGCAATTTTCCCAGCAAGTGGCTTGACACCATCGAATGAATACCTGAAATCGTACTGATACATGACGCCTTTGATTCCCGCCGAACTTCTACAAAAGTCGGACAAAATTCTTTTCATCGCCCATCTGGCGCTGGGAGACTTTACCTATCTGCAAAACGGTTTCCGCGCCTTTGCCGCGGCCTATCCCCATATCCAGATCCACCTGTGGGTCGATGAAGTCCGCCGCACGTCCGACGCGAAACAATGGGAAGGCTTGCGCACCTATTCGCTGTACGACTGGGTGGAACAATCGGGCCTGTTCGCCAAGGTGTACCGCAAGACCTACAGCCCGGCGCTGTACGAAGAGTCACTGCGCGAAGCCCAGGCGGAACACTATCCTGTCGTCGTGTCGCTGGCCCATGTACGGCCACAGCAGTACGCGGATCTTGCCCGCGCGATCAGCCCGCACGGGCTGGTGATCGGCACGCGCAAACCGTTCAGCCCACTGCGTCCCTGGCATTACCTGGCCTACCGCAAGATCGATGCCGTGCTGGCCTCGTATGCGGGACAGGATGCCGGCGAGCACCATATCAGCAGCGTGTATGCGGACTGGTTCCATCAATTGACGGGACTCGATATTCCCGTGGCCGAACGCTATCCCTTCGTGCACATTCCCGAGCACGCGCTGCAGCAGGCGCAGGCGCAGCTGGCCACCTGGGGCTTTGCCCCGCGCCAGGGTCCGCTCGTACTCCTGAATCCGTTTGCCAAGTCGCACAAGCGCGGCTGGCCGCTGGAACGCATCGCCGAGCTGATCGCGCGCATGCAAGCGATGCCGAAGTGGAAAAATGCCTGCTTCCTGATCAATGCCATGCCGCAGGAACTGGCCAAGGTGGATGCCGTCGTGCAGGCGCATGGCTTGCCACGCACGCAAGCCTTCAGCGCTGTCGACAACTTTTTCCAGCTGCCCGCCATGCTGGCGCAATGCGACCTGATCATTTCGGTGGAAACGTCGATCATGCACCTGGCGAACGCCGTGCATGTGCCGGTGGTGGCATTGATGCGCAAGAAGAATCCGGAATGGGCGCCGTTCGACAGCGCCAACAGCACCGTCATCACGGTGGCGCGGCGCAGCGACTGGGTCAAGGCGATCTCGGTCGACCAGGTGTTGCAGACCATCGCCTAGACAACGCTGCAGTGGCTAACCGGTGCCCAGCATGCTGATGCGCACCAGGTCGGCCACATTGTCGACGCCCAGCTTGTCCATCAGGCGCGCCTTGTGCACTTCCACCGTGCGCACGGAAATGCCCAGTGCCGGGGCGATATCGCGGTTGTGCTGGCCTGTCACCACCAGATGCATCACTTCCCGCTCGCGCGGCGTCAAGGCGCGCAGCAAGGCTTGCCCCTCCACCTGGCGCAGCAATTGGCCGCGCGCATGCGCCTCGCGCGAAAACGCTTCATCAATGGCTGCCAGCAACTTGTCATGGTCAAACGGTTTTTCCAGGAAATCGCTGGCCTGCGCCTTGAAGGCCTGGCGTGCCAGGGCGACGTCGCCGTGTCCCGTGATAATGATGACGGGCAGCATGCATTTGAGCTCCAGCAAGCGGCGCTGCAGGCTCAGGCCATCCATGCCCGACATGCGTATATCGACCAGCAGGCAGCCAGCCCACTCGGGCCGCCAGCTGTGCAGGAAGTCCTCGCCGCAGGAAAACAGGGCCGTGCGGTAGCCGCGTATGCCCAGCAGCAAACCCAGCGCATCGCGCACGGCGGGATCGTCGTCGACGATAAACACCGTCAAATTACTTGTCACCATACTCTCCTGTAGCAGCCGCACTGGCGCGCGCCAGGGGCAGGACAAAACGAAAAATGCCATGCTTGCCCACTTCGGCCCATAGCTGGCCGCCATGCGCTTCGACGATGCTGCGGCTGAGCACCAGCCCCAGACCCAGGCCGCTGGCCTTGCTCGAGACAAACGGTTCGAACAGGCGCGCCGCCAGGCTATTGGAAATGCCGGGGCCGCTATCTTCCACGGACAGGCGCAGCCGCCCGCCTTCGAGCCGCTCGGCCGAGACCGTGATGCGGCGCCGGCCGCGCGGCTGCCCCATCACCGCATCCTGCGCATTGGCCAATAAATTACGCAACACCAGCTCGATCTGCAGGCGGTCGGCGTTGACGGCCAGCGGCGACGGCGGCACCAGCACCAGTTCGATGCCATGTTCATGGAACAGCGGCGTGAACTGGCGCGCCATGCCCTCGATCAAGGCGCTCGCCTCCACCGCTTCGAGCTGCATCGCGCCCGTGCGGAAAAAGTCGCGCAGGCGGCGCACCACGTCCGCGGCGCGTCCCGATTCCACGATCATGTGTCCCACCGCGCCCTGCAGCAAGGCGCCCGTCTCGCCCCGCTCCAGCAAGTATTCGCACGCCTTGCCATAGGTCGACAAGGCCGTCAGCGGCTGGTTCAGCTCATGCGCGAGCGCGGCCGCCATCTCTCCTGCGGCCGCCAGGCGCATCGTGTGTTTCAGTTCGTCGGCCACCTGGCGCATCTCATCGACGACGATGCCGATAAAAAATCCCACCAGCGCCAGCACGGCATCGAGCAGTTGCAATTCATAAAACTGGATATCGACCGCATGCGTCCATTTCACCAGGGTGATGATGCACAGTTGCAATACAAACACGGCCAGCACGGCGCCATGCAATCCCTGGCGCGAGGCGGCCCAGATCACGGGGAGAAACAGGAAGTAGAAATGCTTGTATTCGGAACGCACGATGGAACCGAAGAGGCTCCACAACACAAAACTGGCGAGTGCCAGATACGCCAGAGTTTCCCAGCGCCAGACGGCGGCATGCAAGCGCTCGCGTCCCCGTTCGCTGAACAGCACCCAGATCAGCGGCATCGACACCAGCATGCCGACCATGTCGCCGATGCCGAAACGCCAGACTGCCGTCCCCCATTCGCCGGCCGGGATGCGTCCCGTCAGCGACAGCAGGGAAATATAGCCGAGCGCATTGAGCACGGTGCCAAACAGCACGATGGCGACCCAGGCGCTCAGGCGGCGCCGGTTGTCGAAGATGTCGCTGCTGCTGAAACTGCGGCGCAAGACTGCGCCCATACTGCCATAGCCGAGCACCAGCCACGCCGAACAGAGCAAGGTCAGGGGCAAGCCTGCCGGCATGCCGCGCACCAGTACCTCGCCTGCCACCAGGGCGATAAACCACGGCAGCGCCGCCTTGCGGCCGTGGATCAGCCAAAATACCAGGCCCAGCGCGGGATCGGGATTCCAGGGGGTGATGTTCAGCCCGTACATCGGGTCGATATACGTGGCCCAGTCAAACAGCAGATACAAGCCGACAAAGGCGGGATACGGCAGGTAGCGGGACAGAAATAGGCGCATAACGGTGTTTTTTTAACTGTCCCGCATTATGCATCGCAAGCGTGCGCCACGCCATGCCAACTTGCGTTATAAGCACATGAAATAATTTTCATGCAATATCGCAAGGCACGCAGGCGGCGTCAGGCTTCGGCCAACGGCAAGCGCACTTCCACCAGCAAGCCCAGGCCGCCATTACCTCTGTGCAACTGAATCGTGCCGCCGTGCTGGCGCACGACGGAAGCGACGATGGACAAGCCCAGGCCGCTGCCTGGCTGCACCTGCTGCGGCGCGCGGAAAAAGCGGTCGAACACGCGTTCATACAGGGCCGGCGCGATGCCCGGCCCCTGATCGGCCACATGCAGCACGGCCTGGCCCCGCTCCGCGTGCAGCGACACCGTCACGCTGCTGCCGCGCGGGCTGTACTTGATGGCGTTTTCCACCAGATTGTCGATCAACGAGACCAGGCTCTCGCGCTGTCCGGCCACGTTGAGCGAAACGCTGGCTTGCAACTCGAGTTCGATATCGCCCGCCTGGGCCAGGCCGGACAGGGCCGCCAGCCGGTCTTGCAGCAAGGTATCGAGCGCCTGCCGCCGCGGCAACTCTCCCCCGCCCGCCTGCACTTCGCTGCGCGTCAGCTGCAGCAGCTGGCCCACCAGGCGCGCGGCCCGGTTGCCGCTGTTCAAGATGCCGTCCAGCAACTCTTGCTGGCGTGCATCATGCGCCTGCCCCTGCAGAGCCTCGACATTCACGCGCATGGCCGCCAGTGGCGTGCGCAGCTCATGCGTGGCATCGGCGATGAAGCTGCGTTCGCGCGAGGCACTGGCATCGACCCGCTGCAGCAGGGCATTGATATTGTCGACCAGCGCCGCCAGTTCGCCATGCGGCGGCTTGAACGCCAGCGGACGCAAATCCTGCGGCCCGCGCGCCGCCACCTCCTGCGCCACCTTGCGCCACGGGCGCATGGCAAGGCGGATCGACAGCCAGGCCGGCACCAGCAGGAACGGCAGGCTGATCAGCAACGGCAGCAGGTAGTAGCCACGTGAATTGATCGTGACGAAAAATTGCCAGGCGCCCCCCACTTCCAGCACGGTCACGCGGGTTGTCCCTTCGGCCAGGCTGCGGCTGCGCCAGGCCTGGCCCTTGATGTACACCACTTCCATCTGCTCGGGGCCGGCGCTGCGGATGCCGCTGGGCGCCGCGGGGGACTTGTAGACCAGTTTGCCTTCGCGCCAGACCAGGATGCGCGGCGCCAGTTCCGGCACCTGGCCCATTTCAAATTCCTCGCGCAAGGCTTCGTCGATGGCGCGCAAGCTTTGCTCCTGGCGCTGCGGCTGCTCGGCCAGGTTATCGGCCACGCTGATAATGGCGTGCAGGACGCCGCGGCTCACCGTGCTCGCTTCGCTCGTCCCCTCGAACAGCACATACGCCACGGCCAGGCTCCACAGCACGGTCAGCATCAGCATTTGCGCCATCATCAGGCGGCGCACCAGGGTAGGCCGGCGCAGCATGGCCCAGAAACGCCCCATCATGCGCCAGCACCCGGCGGGGGGGATGTCTCACCCTGCTGGTCGATGACATAGCCAACGCCGCGCACGGTACGGATATAACCCTCGCCTATCTTGCGGCGCAGGTTGCCCATATGCACATCCAGGGTATTGCTGGCATTGGCCAGCCCGCCGGGCAGGATGTGCTCTTCCAGCACGCGGCGCGTGATGACCCGGTTGGCACGCATCAGCAAGGTCTTCAGCAGGGCATATTCACTGGCCGTGAGCTCCACGGGCCGGCCATGTACGCTGACCCTGCGCGTGGGCACTTGCAGCAGCAAGCCGCGCAATTCGATGGTGTCGCCATCGAAGCCATAGCTGCGGCGTGCCAGGGCGCGCACGCGCGACAGCAGCTCGGCCAGCACGAAGGGCTTCACCAGGTAGTCATCGGCGCCACCGTCCAGGCCACGCAAGCGCTGTTCCAGCGTATCGCGGGCGCTGAGGATCAGCACCGGCAGGCGCGCCGCGCGCAGCCGGGCCAGCAAATCGAGGCCATCGCCATCGGGCAAGCCCAGGTCCAGCAGCACCAGTTCGCAACTGTCGTGCTCGATGCTGCGCGCTGCATCCTCCAGGCTGCGCACCCAGACCACTTGCATGCCCTGGTCGCGCAGGGCAATCCGCACGCCATTGCCCAGGTCCATATCGTCTTCAATCAGCAGTATCTTCATGGGGAGTATTAAACCACCGCAAGCTGAAGAATGGGTAAAGAAGCGTTCTTCATCCAATCTTAATAAAAGGCTCATTTTTCCTTCATGGCAAGGATGGATACTGTCGGCTGTCAATCGAGCCACTCCGGACTCGGTTCTCCACCTGACGGAAAACTCCATGCACGCATCTACAACCTTGTTGACCTCGCTGGCACTGGCCTGCGGCCTGAGCTTGAATCCCCTGGCCGCCGCGGCGGCCGAACCGGCGGCGGAAAATGTCTTCACCATCGGCGGCGGCGTCGCTGCCGTGTCCAGCTATTCCGGCGCTGACAAGTTGTCGGCCTCGCCGCTGATCATCCTCGACTACGCCATGGCCAATGGCTTGTTCTTCAGCACTTCGCGCGGCATCGGTTATGGCGGCCAGGCAGGCCCCTTCAGCTACAGCGCCGCGCTGGGCTACCGCGGCAATCGCGAAGACCACAAGCGCAATGGTGCCAACGGCTGGGGCGGCAGCGATTATCTGAAGGGCATGGGCGAAGTCAAGGGCAACGCCAGCGCCCTGCTCAGCGCAGGCTATTCGCCATTGCCGGGCCTGTCGTTGAGCGTGTCGAGCGACATTCCCCTGTCGAACCGCGAAAACGGCGCCAACGTGCATTTCGGCGCGACAGGCCAGATCTACGGCCGGGCCGATGCCAAGGGCGTGCAGCAAGACAGCGTGAACATCAGTGGCCAGCTGGGCTGGGGCGAGCGCAAGTACGTGCAGACCATGTATGGCGTGACGGCCACCCAGGCGGCGAATACTTCGTTCAAGCAATACACGCCCAAGGGCGGTTTCTATGAAGCACAGGCCACCATCAACTGGGAGCACCGCTTCGATGCGCGCTGGGGCATCAATACCCTGGTCGGCGTCGAGAGCCGCCTGGGCGATGCGGCCAAGAGCCCCATCGTGCAGCGCAAGACATCGCCGATCGGCGCCGTGTATGTCACCTACCGCTATTAAGACCGGGACGGCATAAGGGGAACCCGTACGCTGTTTCGCCAATTTACACAGGGGGGTGGCATGGATAACATGAGACGGTTTTCCGACTATGGCCATCCCTTCCATGCATGCATCGCGCCTTGCCCCGCAACGTCACCGCGCCCCAGACAGCGCCGCGGGCGCGGGCGGCAAGCCGGGCCAGGATACCTTGCTGCTGCTCTTGCCCGTCAAGCGCGCCAGCGACATCATCTACGGCGCGCGCTACGCCAGGCGCTTGCAGGAATGGGGCATCCAGGTCAGCGTCAGCCTGCTGCACGTGACAGCGGCGCCACCGCGCCAGGCCGATGGCTTGCCCCGGCACAGCGCCGGCGCATGCCATGCGCTGGACCCGGCCACGCAGCAGATGATGCACGAGGCGGGACTGTATCTGAGCCGTTCGCAGCTCGCCTTCAGCACGCATATTGTCGCCGGCGAGCTGCTGTTTACGATCCTCGATACGGCTGAACTGCTCGGCTGCCACGAAATCGTCCTGCCGGCACTGCGGCACAGTCCCTGGCAGCGCCGCTTTGCCGGAGCGCTGGCACGCAGGCTGGCGCGCGCCACGCGCAGCGCCACGGTCTTGCTGGCCGATACCGACGGCATGAGCGGACCGCCGCCAGCCTGAAGCGCCGCCGGCGCCAGGCCCATCCACATACACATGGAACCCTTTGATGACACAAGCCATTACCCTGCACGCAGGCCTGAGCAATATGCCGCCAGGCATGTCACGCGTGCGCGAGCTGCTCAAGCTGCAATTGCGGGCACAGCTGCAGCGCCGGCAGACGCGCATCTGGCTGCAGCTGCTCAATTCCCATCCCGTGTTCCAGGATTTGCTGCAAGCCTATCCGCGCATGATGCACAAGGTGTACCGCCACTACCTGAGCACGAACCTGTCGTGCCGCCAGCGCGTCGCCTTGCTGGTCGAGCACTATCATTTCATCCTGCAACAAGGCTGGGGCAAGCTGATGACGCAGGCGGCGCGCGCCCCCGTGCGCCTGGGTACCGTACCGGGAAAATCGGGCGCGCCTTACCACCTGCAGCTGTGTTCGCTACAACCGATGGACCGCGAAGGCGAGATGGTATTGCAACTGGCACATGGCGATGACGTGATCTACTCGGTCGCCTTTACCTTCTTCGGTTCCCGCGCGCGCGCCAGCATGGGCGTGGGCATCGGTTGCATCCAGGGTCCGCGCGGTGCGGAAGGCTTGCGCCGCGTGCGCGAGGCTACGCGCGACCTGCATGGCATGCGCCCCAAGGCCCTGATGGTGCGCCTGGTGCGCCAGCTGGGACATGAACATGGTTGCCGCAACATGGTACTTGTAGGTAACGCCAACCGCGCCGTCCACCATTCCGCCAAAAAGGGCCGTTTGTTCGCCGACTACAATGCCCTTTGGCAAGAACTTGGCGCCCAGGCACGCAAGGATGGCGATTTTGAGCTGCCATGCGAAAATCTGCCCCTGCCTGCCCTGGAAGACATTCCGTCAAAAAAACGCTCGGAAGCACGCAAACGCCACGAACTGACGCTGGCCATGATCGGCAGCCTGCGTAGCGGCCTCGACGCCCATCGCAGCCCGCTGCAGGTCGCCACGGCAGGCACTGCGGCAGCCGCCAACGAGGCACGGCAAGCGGTAGATATGGACGACGAAGACTACGCTTCCGCCGCCGCCTGAGCACCGCCCCTCCTCCTGCGGCACACGCTTCAACCCGTGCACGGCACAATCCTGTTACGCTAGCGCTATCGGTATGCACATGTGGTGCGCCGGTTCCCCCAACGCTTACTAGGAGGCAAGTCATGCGCGTAGACATCTACCGCCGGGCCGAGCACGACGGCATTTTTTCCTACCTCGCCGTGCCGGAAGGAAAGCTCATTCCGGAAGAAGTTACCAATACCGACTGGCAGCTGGAAGTACGCGCCAGCGAAGTGGCCGACGATGCCCAGGCCTTGCCCAACTACCATATCGAACAGCCGCACCAGCAGATCGCCGCCAAGGGCTATGCGATCACGGGCCTGAAAGACATGTAAACGAAAAAAGCCAAACCAGCGTGTCCGCGGTTTGGCTTTGTTGTATGCGCCGGGCGGTGCCGGTCAGTATTCGACCGCCACTTCTTGCGCACCCAGCATTTGCTCCAGCGCCATCTGCAACTCATCCGATGGCGCCACTTTCCACTCGTCACCAAACTGCAGCACGCAACTGACGCCTTGCGGGCTGACCTTGGCTGCGATCGGCAGTCCGTCCGCAGCCCGGTGCGGCATGATCACCTCACGGATGCGCTTGGCATCCAGGGTGGCCGGCAAGGTCAGGCCCAGCTGGCGGCCATACTGCACGCGCGCGGCGATGATGTCGAAGGCGCTCTCGGCGGTGATGCGCAAGCCGCCCGAAAAACGGTCTTCCGAGACCTTGCCCACGACGGCCAGGAATTCATCTTCCTTGAAGATTTTCCTGTTCGAGTCGAACAATTCGCCGTACACCGTCACTTCCACCGTGCCGCTCTTGTCGTCCAGGGTGACGATGAGGATCTTGCCGCGCTGCGTCATCTGCGTGCGCAAGCCCGTGATGACGCCCGCCATCATGCGCGGTTCGCGCGACGGCGACAGTTCCGACAATTTCGTGCGCGCAAAACGGCGCGCCTCAGGCGCATACGAATCGAACAGGTGGCCGGACAGGTAGAAGCCCAGCGCGATCTTTTCTTCCGTCAGGCGCTGCTTATCCGTCCACACGGGCACCTTGACGTACTCGGGCGGCGCCACCATGTCGCTGTCGTCGCCGCCGAACAGGCTCACCTGGTTCGCCGCCTTGGCGGCCTGGTCGGCGCACTCCATGGCGAACGCCACGGACGCGAGCAGGATCGCGCGGTCGACCTTCAGGCAGTCGAAGGCGCCGCTGCGGATCAGCGACTCGATGGTGCGGCGGTTGATCTGCTTCTTGTCCACGCGCTTGCAGAAGTCGAACAGGCTCGTAAACGGCCCGCCCGCCTCGCGCGCGGCGATGATGGCTTCGATGGCGTTCTGGCCGGAACCTTTCACGGCGCCCAGGCCATAGCGGATCTGCGTGACTTTCTTGCCGCTCACGGACGGCGCCGCGCCGCTTGGCGTGAAGCGGTAGTCCGATTCGTTGATATCCGGCGGCAACAAGGTCAGCTTGCAGATTTCCAGCGAGTCTTCCACCAGGATCTTGATCTTGTCCGTGTCGTCCATGGCCAGCGACAAGTTGGCGGCCATGAAGGCGGCCGTATGGTGCGCTTTCAGGTAGGCCGTGTGGTATGACAGCAAGGCATAGGCGGCGGCGTGCGATTTGTTGAAACCGTAGCCGGCGAACTTTTCCATCAAGTCGAAGATCTCGTCGGCCTTTTCCGCCGTCAAGCCATCTTTCGCCGCACCGGCGCGGAAGATCTCGCGGTGCTCGGCCATCTCTTCGGCTTTCTTTTTACCCATGGCGCGGCGCAACATGTCGGCGCCGCCCAGCGAGTAGCCGCCGACGATCTGCGCCATCTGCATCACCTGCTCCTGATACACCATGATGCCGTAGGTTTCGGACAGAATCGATTCCGTGCGCGGATCGGGATAATCGAAACGTTCGCCGTGCTTGCGCTTGCAGAAATCGGGAATCAGGTCCATCGGGCCCGGACGGTACAGCGCCACCAGCGCGATAATGTCTTCAAAGCGGTCGGGACGCGCGTCTTTCAGCATGCCCTGCATGCCGCGCGACTCCAGCTGGAACACGGCCACGGTCTTGGCCTTGGTCAACAAGTCGTACGACGGCTTGTCGTTCAGCGGCAAGGTCGCCAGGTCGAAGTTCGCCTGCGCCGGATCGAGCTGCTTGATGTAGCGCACGGCGCGGTCGAGGATGGTGAGGGTCGTCAGACCCAAAAAGTCGAACTTCACGAGGCCGACGGCTTCCACGTCATCCTTGTCGTATTGCGACACGACGCCGGAATCACCGCCCTGCGTGTACAGCGGGCAGAAATCCGTCAGCTTGCCCGGAGCGATCAGCACGCCCCCCGCGTGCATGCCGATATTGCGCGTGATGCCTTCGACTTGCTGCGCCAGGTCCAGCAGTTGCTTGACCTCTTCCTCGTTTTCCAGGCGCTCCTTGAGCAGCGGTTCCTCTTCGATGGCGTCGGCGATCGACACCGGTTTGCCCGGCTTGAACGGGATCAGCTTGGAGATGCCGTCGCAGAAGTTATAGCCGAAGTCCATCACGCGGCCCACGTCGCGGATCGCGCCCTTGGCCGCCATGGTACCGAAGGTGGCGATCTGCGAGACGGCCTCCTTGCCATACAAATCCTTGACGTGCTGGATGACGCGGTCGCGCCCTTCCTGGCAAAAGTCAATATCGAAGTCGGGCATCGAGACGCGTTCGGGATTCAGGAAGCGCTCGAACAGCAGGTTGTACTGCAATGGATCGAGGTCGGTAATGAGCAGCGAATACGCCACCAGCGAACCCGCGCCCGAACCGCGGCCCGGGCCAACGGGCACGCCGTTTTCCTTGGCCCACTGGATAAACTCGGCCACGATCAGGAAGTAGCCGGGGAATTTCATGTTGCAAATCGTGTCCGTCTCGAATTTCAAGCGCGACTCGTAGCGCGGGCGCTCCTTTTCACGGCGCTCGGGATCCGGATACAGCTGCAATAAGCGTTTTTCCAGGCCTGCCTGCGACTCGGCAACGAGGAACTGGTCGATCGTCATGCCGTCCGGCGTGGGGAAGTTCGGCAGCTGCGGCTTGCCCAGGGTCAGGGTCAGGTTGCAGCGCTTGGCGATTTCCACGGAATTGGCCAGCGCGGCCGGCAAGTCGGCGAACAGTTCCGCCATGTCGGCCTGCGACAGGAAGCGCTGGCTGTCATTGAAACGTTTCACGCGCTTGGCGTTGGCCAGCATTTCGCCTTCGGCGATACAGGTGCGGGCTTCGTGGGCAATAAATTCTTCAGGGGAAATGAATTGCACGGGATGGGTGGCCACCACGGGCAAACCCAGCTTGGCTGCCAGGGCCACCGCATGGCGCACCTGCGCCTCCTGGTTGGCCTGGCCGCCGCGCTGGATTTCGATATAAAAATGGCCGGGGAAAATCTCGGCCCAGCGCTGCGCATTGCGCTCGGCCAGGGCCAGGTTGCCATTCTCGATGGCCGTGCCGACATCGCCGAAGTGCGCGCCCGACAGCACGATCAAGCCATTCGCCGCGCTTTCGCCCGGGTACAGGTCGTAGGTATTCGTCGCCAGCGCCTGCAGCCACTCGATGCGCAGTTCGGCACGGCCCTTGTACTGGTTCGTCAGCCAGGCCGTCGACAGCAGTTCGCACAGCTGCAGATAGCCCATGCGGTTCTTCGCCAGCAGCAGCAGCCGCGACGGTTTTTCGCGGTTGTCGTCATTCGTGATCCACACGTCGACGCCGACGATGGGCTTGATGCCCTTGCCGCGCGCTTCCTTGTAGAACTTGACCATGCCAAACAGGTTCGACAGGTCGGTGACGGCCAGTGCCACCTGCTTGTCCTTCGCCGCCGCCTTGACCACGTCGTCGATGCGCACCAGGCCATCGACGATCGAGTACTCCGAGTGCACGCGCAAGTGGACGAAGGCAGGACCGGGCTGCATCGCTTGCTGTGAACCTGCCGGAGCGCCGGCCTCTTGCATTACCATTTCCATCCTGTGTACCGTTTCGTGCAAAATTCAATGGGGTCTATTCTACCGCGTCGCGCTCCACCGGTTGCCGGGCGAGCACCCGGCCCATGCAAAAAATGCGGTCGCTTGATGCATGCGCCACAGCCTGTATGCATTGCGCCACCGTGCAGAGGAGGAAGCAAATCATTTATATGGTTCACCTTCTTCGATACAATCCCTCAGGTTGTACCACTTGAAGCATGTTGGTCTTTACGATACCAATCCTTCGCCCTGAAAAACAAAAAAGGATTTATATGGAAAATAGCTACACCTCACCCGCCGCGCAGGCCATCCATCCTACGGCCCTGGTTTCCCCCAAGGCCAGGTTAGGAAACAATGTGAAAATTGGTGCTTTTTCTATCATTTACGACAATGTCATCATCGGTGATGACACCACCATCGATTCACATTGCGAAATTGGCTATCCAACGCCATTGGCCCAGGGCGAACCATTACTCATCGGAGCATTGAGCCTGATACGCTCGCATAGTATTTTCTACGAGGGTTCAAGCTTTGGCGAAAAATTAACGACTGGTCATCGCGTGACCGTGCGAGAAAAAACCAAAGCCGGAAAAAACTTCCAGATCGGCACTTTATGCGACATCCAGGGCGACTGCGTCATTGGTGACTACGTGCGCTTTCACAGCAATGTCCACATTGGCCAACATTCAAGTATTGGCAACTTTGTCTGGATCTTCCCCTATGTCGTGCTCACCAACGATCCACACCCGCCAAGCCACGTGCAGATGGGCGTTACTGTCGAGGACTATGTAGCCATTGCTACCATGTCGATTTTGCTGCCCGGCGTAACTGTCAAGAAAGGCGCCTTGGTAGGTGCCCACAGTTCGGTTTCACGGGACGTCGATGAAGATACCGTGGTGGCAGGTTCCCCAGCCAATTTCATTTGTGCAACAAGCAAACTGAAGTTAAAGGATGGGTCAGGTGCCCCAGCCTATCCATGGCGTAAACACTTTCACCGGGGCTACCCTGAAGCCGTAGTCAAGGCATGGCTCGAAGAGTTTCCACGTTAAATCACTGTCTGCTGTGCATGCGCCGCTTGCCCAGGCAAGTCGGGCGCGCAGCAGAACTTCATGGGAAAAGAAGCCTCTTTTGCAAGCGCCACCCCTCTTTTTGAGACTTACCCAAACAAGTTTATTTATAATACGGCCTGTTCGTTCAACTGATCGCAATCATGCAAGCCATTAACGCAATTTCACCACTCTCCCGCAGCGACGATGCCTATGTCAATATCGCCGCGTATAAATTCATTACGCTCGACGATACGGAAGCCATGCGTCCCTTGTACCAGGAGCAATGCCTGGCGCTGGAACTGAAGGGCACGATCCTGCTGACGCCGGAAGGCATCAATATGTTCCTGTCAGGCACGCGCGAGCATATCGATACCTTCCTCGCCTGGGTGCGCAGCGACGAACGTCTGGCCGATCTGGAATGGAAGGAAAGCTTATCGAACGAGCAATCGCACAAGCGCATGCTCGTCAAGCTGAAAAAAGAAATCATCACCATGCGCATGCCGCTGATCAAGCCGGAACTGGGTCGCGCCCCGTCCGTCGATGCGCATACACTCAAGCGCTGGTTGGATGCCGGCGTCGACGATGCGGGCAAACCCGTGGTCATGATGGAAACGCGCAATGCCTTTGAAGTGGACGTAGGTACCTTCAACAACACGCTCGATTACCGTATCGACAAGTTTACGGAATTCCCGGCCGTGGCAGCCGCCCACAAGGACGAACTGGAAGGCAAGACCGTCGTCACCTTCTGCACGGGCGGTATCCGCTGCGAAAAGGCCGCCATCCACATGAAGGAAATCGGCTACGACAGCGTGTACCAGCTCGATGGCGGCATCCTGAAATATTTCGAGGAAGTGGGCGGCGAGCACTACACGGGCGACTGCTTCGTCTTCGACTACCGCACGGCGCTGAACCCGAAACTGGAACCGACGGAAACCGTGCAGTGTTTCGTCTGCCGCGCCGTCGTCACGCCGCGCCAGCAGTTGGCGCCGGAATATGTGTATGAAGTATCTTGCCCAAACTGCCACGATAAAACTATGCCTTGATGCGGTTCCGATGTCGCCATTTCCCAGGCGACATCTTTCAAAAAAATCAATTGCACAGTGACAATTGATCAGCATTTTTCTGCCAAGCTTGCGGGTTTCCAGGCGACGCAAAAAGCAAACAAATGTAACAATATTGGATTTGTTTGCCATTCTCCTAAACACTAGCTTTCCCTGGCTCAGTGAGTCATGCAAAAAATTCAATCAGCGGCTGCTTCATGCCGACCTGCCCACATGCGGCTTGCCTATGGGAAAAGAGCAACAGACATGGCAAAAAGCGTTGACTAGGAAGCGTGCAAATTGCTGCAAACATGGCAATTTAAGGGGTTCTGAATTATAATCAAGAGTTAAGGATTGATTGATGTTTTCAGTTATGAACATCATGGAATATACGCATCTTGAATAGGCAAATTCTCGTTGCCTACTATTATTATTAAAGAAATGAATTAACCAGCATCTCTTATTTTTATTTTTTTGCACAGGAAGCTCAGATGATTTTAGTGACAGGTGGCGCAGGCTTTATCGGATCGAATTTCGTTCTGGATTGGCTCGCGCAAAGTAATGAACCGGTAATTAATCTGGATAAGCTGACGTATGCAGGAAATCTGAATAACTTGCTGACAGTACAGAACGATCCACGTCACCTGTTTGTCAAAGGCGACATCAATGACGGTGTTTTACTGGCGCAATTATTGGCACAGCATAAGCCACGTGCCATCGTGCATTTTGCGGCGGAGAGTCATGTCGATCGTTCGATTCATGGACCAGCAGAATTTATCAGCACCAATATCAATGGCACCTTCAGCCTGCTGGAAGCCGTGCGTGCCCACTGGCAAGCACTGCCTGAAGCAGAGCGTGCTGCATTCCGCTTCCTGCATGTCTCGACCGATGAAGTTTACGGGACACTGGGACCGAACGATGCGCCGTTTACAGAAACCACGCCTTATGCGCCCAACAGCCCTTACTCGGCAACAAAGGCAGCGTCGGACCACCTGGTGCGCTCCTATCATCACACTTATGGCTTGCCGACGCTGACCACCAATTGTTCGAATAACTATGGTTCTTATCACTTCCCGGAAAAGCTGATTCCCCTGATTATTGCCAACGCACGCGCTGGCAAGTCCTTGCCTATTTATGGCGATGGCCAGCAAGTGCGCGACTGGCTGTATGTCAGCGATCACTGTGCGGCCATTCGCCGGGTACTGGAAAGCGGACGCACGGGAGAAACCTACAATATCGGTGGCTGGAACGAAAAAGCCAATCTCGATGTCGTGCACACCCTGTGCGACATCCTCGATGAACTGCAACCGAAGGCAACTGGCGGCAGCTATCGCGAACAAATTAGCTATGTGGCAGACAGACCAGGCCATGATCGCCGCTATGCCATCGATGCACGAAAAATTGAGCGCGAACTGGGCTGGAAGCCGGCAGAAACCTTCGATACGGGCATACGCAAGACGGTGCAATGGTATCTGGACAACGATGCATGGGTGCGCGACGTACAATCCGGCGCCTACCTGACGTGGCTGGAAAAAAACTATACGGCCCGCGCCGAACAGAATACGGAGGCCTGATGGAAACCAAACTGGCCCGTAAAGGCATTATTCTGGCTGGGGGTTCAGGCACACGCCTGTATCCCGTGACCATGTCGGTCTCGAAGCAACTGTTGCCTGTGTACGACAAGCCGATGATTTACTATCCGCTGACAACGTTGATGCTGGCGGGAATGCGCGACATCCTGATCATTTCCACGCCCGCCGATACGCCCCGTTTCCAGGAATTGCTGGGTGACGGCAGCCAATGGGGGATTAACCTGAGCTATGCGGTACAGCCGTCACCCGATGGCCTGGCACAGGCGTTCCTTATCGGCCGCGAGTTCCTGGGCGATGCGCCCTCGGCATTAATCTTGGGCGACAATATTTATTATGGGCATGATTTCGAATCGAGCCTGTCTGCCGCATCCGAACGCACTGACGGCGCTACCGTGTTTGCCTATCATGTGCAAGATCCGGAGCGTTATGGCGTGGTGGAATTCGACGCCAATCAGCAAGCCATCAGCATCGAAGAAAAACCATTGCAGCCAAAGTCGAATTATGCCGTCACCGGCCTGTATTTTTACGACAAGGACATTGCCGATATCGCCGCTTCGATCAAACCCTCCGAGCGGGGCGAACTTGAAATTACCGATGTCAACCGCGTCTATCTGAACCGTGGCACGCTCAAAGTGGAACGCATGGGCCGCGGCATGGCCTGGCTCGATACGGGTACGCACGAGTCACTGCTCGAAGCTGGCCAATTTATTGCCACCATCGAACACCGCCAAGGCTTGAAAGTTGCCTGCCCTGAGGAAATTGCTTACCGCAAAGGCTACATTACCGCCAGCCAGCTGGAGCAGCTGGCGCAACCGCTGAAAAAAAACGGTTACGGACAATATTTGTTACGCCTGTTGAACGATAAGATTTTTTAAGCCATGCATATTCAAACCACCGCCATTCCCGATGTATTGATCCTCGAACCCAAAGTATTTGGCGATGACCGGGGTTTTTTTTACGAAAGCTTTAACCAGCAGCGCTTTGCCGACTTGACGGGTATTACAGCCAACTTTGTCCAGGATAACCACTCCAAGTCCGGCAGAAATGTCCTGCGCGGCCTGCACTATCAGATCCAGCAACCACAGGGCAAGCTGGTACGCGTTACCGCAGGCGAAGTCTTTGACGTCGCGGTGGACTTGCGCGCCAGCTCGGCCACATTCGGGCAATGGGTCGGCGTCACGCTGTCGGCCGAGAACAAGCGCCAGCTCTGGATTCCGGAAGGCTTTGCCCATGGTTTCATCGTCCTGAGCGAGTCCGCCGAATTCCTCTATAAAACCACCGATTACTGGGCGCCTGAATTCGAACGCAGCATACTCTGGAACGATCCCGCTCTGGGCATCACCTGGCCAGGCGATGGCGAACCTGTACTGTCGGGCAAAGACCAGCTGGGCAAACTGCTGGCGGACGCCGAGGTGTTCGCGTGAAAATCCTGGTCACTGGAAAAAATGGCCAGGTCGGTTACGAGCTGGCACGCAGCCTGCAGGGCATCGGTCATATTATCGCTGTCGACCGCAGCGAGATGGACTTGAGCGACCTGGATCAGGTACGCGACGTAATACGCAAAATCCAGCCAGACCTGATTATCAATCCTGCCGCCTATACGGCGGTCGACAAAGCAGAGACCGACGAGGAACTGGCCATGCGCGTGAACGCCCAGGCGCCGGGCATCATGGCCGAGGAAGCCGCACGGCTGGGTGCAGCCCTCGTCCATTACAGCACCGACTATGTATTTGACGGTACGGCCACGACACCCTATGTGGAAACGGCTGCCACCAATCCGCTCAACATCTACGGCAAGAGCAAGCTGGCAGGCGAACAGGCCATCGCCGCCTCGGGCGCAGCGCACCTGATCTTGCGTACCAGTTGGGTATATGGCACGCGCGGCAAGAACTTTCTGTTGACTGTGCAACGCCTGGCGCAGGACCGTAGCGAACTGCGCATTGTCGGCGACCAGACCGGTTCCCCCACCTGGTGCCGCACGATTGCCGACGTGACTGCGCACATCGTCAGCCAGTCGCGTACCGGTGATCATGGCTGGTGGAGGGAAAATGGCGGACTGTATCACCTGACTTCGCAGGGCAGCACCTCCTGGGCCGGCTTCACGGAAGAAATCCTGCGCAATACGCCGCCAGCCCACCCGGTCCACGTCCAAGCCATTGCCACGGCCGATTATCCCTTGCCAGCCAAGCGCCCCATGTATTCCTTGCTTTCTTGCGCCAAGCTGATCGACCGCTTTGGCCCCTTACCACAATGGGATGCCGCTTTAAGGTTGTGTCAATCCTGATTCTGCCACTGCCTGCCGCTCGTCGGCTCAGAGGCCTCCGGCATCGCGTACTCCAATTACTCATATCATGGTTAACCATAGCTATAAAGACAATTTATCCAAAGCAAAGATTCTGGTAGTCGGCGATGTCATGCTCGACCGCTATTGGTTTGGACAAGTCAATCGCATCTCCCCGGAAGCACCGGTCCCCATCGCGAAGATTTCCCATCGCGAAGACCGCGCGGGCGGCGCGGCCAATGTGGCGCGCAATATTTCCAGCTTGGGCGGCCAAGCGACCTTACTCTCGGTCATCGGGCAGGACGAGGCGGGCGATGCCTTGGAAAATTTACTCAAGGCAAATAACGTACACACCCAACTATATCGGGACAGCAATATTTCCACGACCGTGAAATTGCGCGTACTGTCTCGTCAACAGCAATTGCTGCGAATTGATTTCGAGGAAATTCCTACGGACGAGATTTTGACGAACAAGCTTGAAATCTATTCCAAGCTGGTCAGCGAACATGATCTGGTCATTCTGTCCGACTATGGCAAGGGCTGCCTGCGCTATGCGGAAAAAATGATTGTCGCCGCGCGGGCGCTGGGCAAGCCCGTCCTCGTCGACCCCAAAGGTAGCGACTACAGCCATTACAAGGGGGCGACGCTGCTCACGCCTAACCGCATGGAATTTCAGGCCGTGGCGGGCGGCTGGTCCGACGAAGCCGCGCTGACCCAAAAAGCCCAGGCGCTACGCCAGGAACTCCAGCTCGACGCGCTGCTGGTGACGCGCAGCGAAGAAGGCATGTCCCTCTACCAGAAGGACGAAGTCTTGCACCAGCCTACGGTCGCGCGCCAGGTTTTTGACGTCTCCGGCGCCGGAGATACCGTGATCGGCACGCTGGGCCTGATGCTGGCGGCCGGGTATGACTATGAAGAGGCTATCAGCATCGCCAACCGCGCGGCCGGCATCGTCGTCGGCAAGCTGGGCACGGCCGTGGTCAGCCAAGAAGAACTGTTCTGCTAGGAGAAATTATGTATATCGTTGTAACAGGTGCCGCAGGACTCATTGGTTCCAATATCGTCAAAGCGCTCAATGCACGTGGCCATCGCCAGATCATCGCTGTTGACAACTTGACGCGCGGCGATAAATTCCGCAATCTCGTCGATTGCGATATCAGCGACTACATCGACAAGACTGAGTTCTTGAGCAAGCTGGCCAGCCCTGCGTACGCAGGAAAGATCAGCGCCGTCTTCCACCAGGGCGCCTGTTCCGACACCATGGAAACAGACGGCAAATACATGATGGAAAACAATTTCCGTTATTCGCTGGCCTTGCTCGACTATTGCCAAGAAAATAAAATCCCCTTCCTGTATGCCTCCAGCGCCTCGGTGTATGGCACGGGCAGTATCTTCAAGGAAGAGCGCGAGTTTGAGAAGCCCTTGAATATCTATGGCTATTCGAAATTCCTGTTCGACCAGATCGTACGCGAACGCATGGCCGACCTGACTTCCCAAGTGGTCGGATTCCGCTACTTTAACGTCTATGGTCCCCGCGAAGAGCACAAGCAACGCATGGCATCGGTGGCATTCCACCATTACCATCAATACCGCGAACATGGCAAGGTCAAGCTGTTTGAAGGCCGCGATGGCTATGCCGATGGCGGCCAGCTGCGCGACTTCGTTTCCGTCGAGGATGTCGTCAAGGTGAATCTGTGGTTCCTGGACCACCCGCAACAGTCCGGCATTTTCAATCTGGGTACCGGCCAATCGCAGCCGTTCAATGACATCGCCGTCGCTGCCGTCAACACGTGCCGCGAACTCGATGCGCTGGCGCCACTGACCCGTGAAGAAATGGTGGCACAAGGCATGCTGGAATACATCAAGTTTCCCGATGCATTGATCGGCAAGTATCAATCCTTTACCCAGGCAGACATCTCGCGCCTGCGGGCAGCCGGCTATGACGCGCCGTTCTACTCCGTCTCGGAGGGAGTGAGCCGGTACATCCGGAACTGGCTGCACGCCCGATGAGATTATCTTGTTAAAGAACATACTAAAAAACTCGATACTCACAGCATTAATACGGGGTGCCTCATTCGGAGTGCGGATATTCGCCCTCCTGATTGCGGCGCGCTATTCGGAACCGGCATATTTTGCCACTATAGCCCTGTTCTTTACGGTTGCCGAAATTGGACGCCTGCTGGCCGATTTCGGCATCGACACGTACACCATGCGCGAGTACGCATCGCATCGCAACAAGGCGGTGCTGCGTCAGACGATAGGTGCGGCGATGAGTGCCAAGCTGATGCTGGGCTTGCTGGTGGCCATCGCCAGCACGGGCGTCATGCTGTATTTGCGTCCGGGGGAGCTTGGCTCGACCTTGCCCTTTGCGCTCATGGTCATGTCGCCGCTGCTGATGAACTTGCCGATCAATTTTTTTATCGCCAAGATGCGCGGGCGCCATATCGCGCCGTTCGTGGCCATGGCGGGCTTGTTGTCGCTCGGTGTTTTTTATGGTTTGTTCACGTTTGCCAGCAATCCGGCGCTGGCATTCTTTTCCATTCCCGCGGCCGAAGCCCTGGTTGGCCTGTTCCTGATTGCCAAGGTGCCCGTCATGCGCGGCAGCCTGGCCTGCCTGAATTTCCCGGGCATGCTGAAGCTGCTGAAAATGACCTTGCCGATTGCCGCCGCGACCATCCTGGGCATCACCTATGGACGCATGGATGTGTTTTTCCTGGAGAAATTCCGTAGCGCTGAAGAACTGGGCCTGTATGCGTTTGCCGTGCGTCTGGTGGAACCGTTTCAATTTATCGCAGGCGCATTGGCCGTCAATGCCTATGGCCATATCGCCACATCGTTGAAAACGTCGGTGGCGGCGGCATCGGCAGTGAATGCCCGTTACCGTAAAGTCATGGCCCTGTACGCCGGCTTGGCCCTGTTGACGGTACTGGTGTTGGCGAATGTCCTGTTGGTATATACGTTTAAACAATATGCTGCCGCGCAAGCGATGCTGAATGTGACCGGATGTATCTTGATTTTCAAGTGTGGCAACTTGATCAGTACAGCGGCCATCCAGGCACATGGGAAATATAAATTCATCACCTCGGTCGCGGTCTGGAACTTTACCTTCCTGTCCGTTGCCATGGTGCTGCTGGTACCCCGCTTCGGTGCCTATGGCGCCTTGTTTTCGATACTGGCAATGGAATCGCTTAATTTTCTTATTCAAAATATTCTTTTAAGAAAATTACAGAAGAGCAACAATAAAGATGATTAAAAATACCGCTATCCGTACTTTCATGGTCTTGAGCGTCCTCCTGGGCCTGCTCTGCGCACGCATCCTGGCGCTGCTGGTGCGCCGGCAGTCCCACGCCGGCTTGCGCCTGCTCGTCGTGCGCCTGGACCAGACGCTGGGTGACAGTGCCATGAATTCGCCATTGCTGCGCGAACTGCGGCATGCCTATCCGGATGCCGACATCACACTGGTCGTGCATCCGCGCATCCAGGCGATGGTCCAGCATTGCCCGTACGTCAACCATATCGCGACGTACGACTGGGGTAGTTCGCTGCCGAAAAGCCTGCTGGTACGGCACTGGCTAAGCCTCAAGTTCTGCTGGACCCACTTCCGCTTGCAACAGCCTGATATTGCCATCGTCCCGCGCTTTGATGAAGATCATCATGCGGGCTTTATCGCCCTCTTCAGCGGAGCAAAGCGGCGTATCGCCTATACGGAACACGCGACGCAACGCAAGCAGGTGTTCAATGCCGGCTTTGACATGCTGTACACTGAAATCCTGCCTGCACTTGGCCTGAAGCATGAAGTCGAGCGCAATCTCGATATCGTGCGCCACTTGGGCTTTGAGCCGGCCGATACGGCGCTGGAATTCTGGGGTGGCGCGCCGGACGAGGCCTATGCGCGACAGCTCCTCCAGGAGCACGTTCCCGCTGGCAGCATGCTCATCGGCCTGGGCTTGTCTGGCGGCTATTCCATCCTGAAGCGCTGGCCGCTGCAGTATTATGTGGAACTGGCCGGCCTGTTACAAGAAAAACACAAGGACCGTGAACTCGCCATTTTGCTCGTCGGCGGCAAGGACGACGTGGCTTTAGGCGCGCAATTCGAAGCGAATTTCCCGGGTAAAGTCGTCAATATGATCGCCAAGACCAGCATCGCGCAGATGGCGGCCTTGCTCAGACACTGCGATCGCTTCATTGGCAATGACTCTGGCGCCATGCACATCGCGGCAGCGTCGAACATCAATGTCACGGGCATATTCGGCTCGAGCTGCCATCATCGCTTTAGCGCCTGGGGGCAACGCTGCCAGTCAGTCTCGCTGGAACTGGAATGCGGTCCCTGCGGGCGTGGCCACATAATAGATCGTTGCAATACCTGCATTTATGCTTCACCAAAATGCATGGATGATTTACTGCCGCTGGCGATCATGAAGGCGATATACAAATGATCATTTTCCTGTGCCTGATAAATTATCTACTGATCCTGTTTTCAGTTTATATTTTTTGCGTTAAAAATGGGACCATCAGCCTGAACGGATTTTTCTTCTTTTCCGTCGGCTATGCCTACTATTGGCTGACGCCTTATTTCCTCTCCTCCCTGTTAGGTTCGACACCGCCGGAAGAATTGGAGATAGTCATCGAGCGCTTTGTTTCGATTACCGCCGAAACCAGCCTGATATACTTGCTATTGTCTTTCCTGTTTTATGCCATTTTCCTGTTTTTTTATTATGTCAGCTTCAATGGCAAGTCGCCACGCAAGCCGATCAGTCAAAAATCGGAACGGGCGATACGTTTTTGGACAATCATGAGCTGTCTTGGCATTGGCCTGGCAGCGTTGATGGCCATCCCGATCAAGCATTATTTCTTCACAGGCTATGACGCTGCATTATTTGAAAACTACCAGGACGGTGTAGTGCAGGATGCCTTGCCACGTGGAACATTCATCGCGTCGACCTCGATTCTGTTTTCCATGGCATTCATGCGCGCTGTCATGAAGCATGGACATTTGCAAAAAATATTGCCGGTACTGACCGATCCGTTCATGCTTGCATACTATTTCTTTGCCATCCTGGCGCTCTCCCTCGGAGGTCGCCTGTATTTTGCAACCAATATGCTCACTGTAATTATCTTCTTCTCGACCTATTTTTCCTGGCGAGTCAAGCTCAGCGAATTTTTCGTGTTGGGACTGGCAGGTGTTGGCAGCGCAGCAATGTGGGGTGTATTGAGGGCAGGCAGTGATTTTTCGCTGTTCAACATGGCGTTGAATCTAGCGCAGGAACCGTTGCTGACCTCTATTTCATCCTTTTCATTCTTAACTAGCGGAAAGCTTCCATTAATCAATTTTCCATCGTTTCTGATCAGTGATTTCATTAACTTGATTCCTTCGGTCATTTTTCCGGGGAAGATTAACTACCTGCTCAATCCGCTAGATTTTGGCTATGACTTTGCCATGCCGCTCGGCGGCCTGCATGTTTTTGTATCACTACTGATCAATTTTGGCATCGCTGGCGCTGCCGTGTTTTTTGCGGCAGTTGGCTACTTGATGGGAAATTACCGGAAAACCGTCAGTGTTCAGAAAATCGTAATCTATAGCTTGATCTGTGCCTGCATGACATTCACGTTCAACCGTGATCCATTTTCCGTATCAATCGTGAAGAATATTTTCGAAAATTCTTTCCTGATCCCTTTTATTCTTTATTCAATTCAAAAGAAATTTTTCAAATAAAATGTTACAAAAATTCATAACACAACATATTGAACTATTCCAGCGCCTGCCGCAAATTGAGAATGAAATTGTCAAGATTGCTGACATATGCAGCACAGCAATCAGCAACAAGCGCAAAATCATTTTCTGTGGCAATGGCGGTTCTGCTGCCGATGCGCAGCACATTTCTGCCGAGCTGGTCGGACGTCTGGTGGACGACCGCCGTGCGCTGGCGGCAATTTCGCTGACAACGGATACCTCTGCCCTTACGTGTATCGCCAACGACTATGGCTATGATCACGTATTTTCGCGGCAACTGGCCGGCGTGGGCCAGCCCGGTGATGTGCTGATCGGTATTTCCACTTCGGGGAATTCGCAAAACGTCATGAATGCAATCGACATGGCAAAGACGATGGGCATTGAAACCGTCGGCTGGCTTGGCAAAGATGGCGGCAAGCTGGCCAGCATGGTCGATATTCCGATGATCGTGCCAAGCAATGTCACGGCACGCATTCAAGAAGCACATATCTTCATCGGGCACACCATCTGTGCAATGATCGAAAAAAACCTGGGTTACGGCAAATGGGAGTCCGCATGAACAAACATATCTTGATCACCGGTGGCGCCGGTTTTATTGGCACAAATCTCAGCCGCAAATTGCTGGCTGACGGCTATCGCATCTCCGTGCTGGACAATCTGTCGCCGCAAATTCACGGCGCCTATCCGCAACTCGATGAAACCATGCTGCGTGACGGCCGCATCCATTTCATTCGCGCCGATGTACGCCAGTCCGGCGTGCTGGAGCAAGCCTTGCAAACGGTCGACACGGTCATGCATCTGGCGGCAGAAACCGGTACCGCACAATCGATGTACCAGATCGCCCACTACAATGAAGTCAATACGCAGGCGACCGCGCAATTGCTCGACATCCTGGCGAACAAACCCAATACGGTGAAAAAGATCGTCCTCGCTTCGTCGCGCTCGATCTATGGAGAAGGCGCGTACGCCTGCCCGACCCATGGCACGGTGTATCCGGGCGCCCGCAGTGCGGCACAGCTGAAGAACCACCAGTGGGATCCGCTCTGCCCCGCCTGCAATGGCCCGTTGCGCGCCATTCCGACGCCGGAAACGGCACGTCCCAGCCCCGCGTCCATCTATGCCGCAACCAAATACGCGCAGGAAGACCTGATCCGTATCGCTGGCGACTCCCTCGGCATCAGCACCGCCATCCTGCGCTTCCAGAACGTCTACGGCGCAGGCCAGTCGCTGAACAATCCGTACACCGGCATCCTGTCCATTTTCTCGACCCGTATCCGGCGCGGCATGAGCTTGCCGATTTTCGAGGACGGCCTGGAGAGCCGCGATTTCGTGCACGTCAACGACATCGTGCAAGCGATTCAGCTGGCCATGGAAAGTGACGCCGCCAGCGGTGCCACGCTCAACGTTGGCGCCGGCGAGCCGACTTCGGTGCTCGATATCGCCAATCTGCTCGTCGATGCACTGGGCGGCTCCGTCCGTCCGGAAGTGACCGGCCAGTATCGCCTGGGCGACATCCGCCATTGCTACGCCGATTTGAGCCAGATCAAGGCGACCTTGAACTTCACGCCGCAGGTATCGCTGGCGCGCGGCATCGAGGAATTCGCTGCCTGGGTCAGCTCCCAACCCTTGCCGGAAGACGGCCTGGACAAGGCAAATGAAGAGCTGAAAAAACGTAAGATGATGTCATGAGTCTGCGCACCACCTTGTATGCCGATCTGGCCAGGCAATATTTCTATGCCGGCCAGCCGGACCGGCAACCGACTTTCGGACGCCTGCTGCTGACGTCTTTCTCGCCGCGTTTCATGCCGGTGGTGCTGTTTCGCCTGTCTCACTGGTTTTTTCAGAAGCGTTTGTCGCCGCTGGCAAAGCTGGTGTCCCTGATTAATTTCGTCGTCTTCGGCCTGGAAATTGCCGTTCGCTGCGAAATCGGACCCGGCCTGTATTTCCCGCATACGCAGGGCACGGTCATCGGCGCCCTGCGCATCGGCATGAATGCAACGATTTACCATAACGTCACGTTTGGCGCCCGGGAAATCGATATTGGCTACCACGACGCTTCGCGTCCGGTGGTTGGCGACAATGTGATCGTCGGCTCCGGCGCCAAGGTGCTCGGCGCCGTCGTCCTCGGCGACAACGTACGCGTCGGCGCCAACGCGGTGGTCCTCAAGGATGTGGCATCTGGTTTGACCGTGGTCGGCATTCCCGCCGCACCCATCTAAATAATTGATTGATTAAGTACAGTGGAAAATTTTTTCAACGGGAAAAAAATCCTGTTTATCGCCCCGGCTTTCTTTGGGTATGAACGCGAAATAAAGAAGCGGCTCGAAGAGCTGGGCGCGCACGTCGACTATCACGACGATCGTCCGTCCACCAGCGCCTGGTCGAAGTTCGCCATCCGTGTCATGCCACGTACGCAACAGCAGGCGATTCACCGCTATTTTTCCGTTCTGCTCGATGGCAACCACGGCAATTACGACTTTGTGTTCATCATCAAGATGGAATGCATGCCGGCCGACATCCTGCAAGCCTTGCGCGAAAAAAATGCGAAGGCCAAGTTCATTTACTACTCGTATGACTCGGTAAAAAACAATGGCAACTTCAGGCAATCCGTGGGGCAGTTCGACAGCGCGTTTACCTTCGATGACCAGGATGCCCAGACGATTCCCGGCATCCGCCTGCGGCCGCTGTTCTTCCTGAACGAATACCGCGATCTGCCGCGCACGGACATCGGCTATAACGTCACCTTTATCGGCACGGCGCACAGCGACCGCTATGCGCTGGTGAAGAAGATCAGCGCCGCGTTGCCTCCCAATGACAAGCCGAATTTCTTTTTCCTGTTCATTCCCAGCGTCGTGATCTACCGCTTGAAGAAGCTGTTCGTGCCAGCGTTCTTCAAATCGAAAATCTCCGAATTTTCCTTTACGCCAATGAACAAGGCGCAGGTGATGGAAGCCATCGCCAAGTCGAATGTCATTCTTGACTTCCAGCATCCGAATCAGATCGGCCTGACGATGCGAACCATCGAAATGGTGGGCGCCCGGAAGAAATTGATCACAACGAATCAAAATGTCAGGAAGTACGATTTTTATCGGCCGGAAAACATCGCCGTGATCGACAGGGAAACGCCGCAGATCGATCCTGCCTTCCTGACCACGCCCTATGTCGACCTGCCTGCCGCGCTGTATGACAAATACTCGATCGACGGCTGGCTCCGCGATGTTTTTTCGGTGGCGCCATGAGCACCAGCCAGACCATCCTGGTGACCGGCGCCACGGGTTTTGTGGGACGCCGGCTCTGCAGCCACCTGGCCGAGCATGGCCACCGCGTGATCGCCCTGGTGCGGGCCGGCGGCCGCGCCATCCCTGGCGTGGCGCAGGAAGTGTGCATCGCCGATTTCGCCCGCCTCGACGCGCTCGATACGGTGCTGCCGCAGTGCGATGCGGTGATCCACCTGGCTGGCCGCGCCCACGTGATGCGCGATACCGCCGCCGATCCGCTTGGCGAGTTTCGCCGCGTGAATGTCGGGCTGACCAGGAGCTTGCTGGAACGCGCCGCCGATGCGCGCGTCAAGCGCTTTGTCTTTGTCAGTTCGATCGGCGTCAACGGCAACAGCAATATCACGCCTTTTTCGGAACAGGACACGCCGGCGCCGCATGACCTGTATGCCATCAGCAAGCTCGATGCCGAACAGCTGGTGCAGGACATGGCGCAACAATGCGGCATGGAATATGCCATCGTACGGCCAGTACTCGTCTTTGGACCGGAAGCTCCCGGCAACTTCGGCACCCTGCTCAAGCTGGCCGCAAAAGGCTGGCCGCTGCCGTTCGGGCGCCTGCGGTCGAAACGCAGCCTGATCAGCGTGTGGAATCTGGCCGATTTCCTGCGCACCTGCGCAACTTGTCCGCAAGCGCTGCACGACGTTTTTCTGGCAGCGGATGCGCAAACGGTGACCCTGCCCGAGATTTTCCGCCATCTGGCCATCGGCATGGGCAAGACCGCGCGCCTGCTCTCCATGCCCAGGTCGCTGCTTGCGCTGGCCTGCACCTTGGTTGGCAAGCGCCAGATGCTTGACAAGCTCGATGCAGGATTGACTGTCGATATCACCAAGGCACAACAGCAGCTGGCATGGCAAGCTCCCTTTACAACGGCCGAAGCCTTGATTAAAACTGGTAAAGAATACACACACACATCATGAAACGACTATTCGACCTCCTGCTGGCCCTGATTGCTACCGTCATCCTCGCATTACCGTTGCTCATCGTCGCCCTGACAGTACGCTTGACCTCCCCTGGCCCCGTCTTGTACTGGTCGGATCGCGTGGGCCAACGCAACCGTATTTTCAAGATGCCGAAATTTCGCACGATGCGTATCGGCACACCGGCAGTCGCCACCCACCTGCTGCAGAATCCTGCACAATTTCTCACGCCCGTCGGTTCCTTCCTGCGCAAGTCGAGCCTCGATGAACTGCCGCAACTGTGGAGCATTCTGGTCAACGACATGAGTTTTGTCGGACCGCGGCCTGCCCTGTTCAATCAGGATGACCTGATCGCCTTGCGCACGGAGCACGGCGTCGACCAGTTGCTGCCGGGCTTGACGGGCTGGGCCCAGATCAATGGCCGCGACGACTTGCCCATCCCGCAAAAAGTGCAACTCGATGTGGCATACCTGAAACAGCAATCCCTGGCCCTGGATATCAAAATCATCTTTTTGACGTTCCTGAAAGTGATCAAACGCGACGGCGTCACACACTGACCCGACCTGCTGCGCCTCTGCGCGGCAGGTGTATTTAACCTAGCTCTCTGTCTACCATGCCTGAATTCGAAAACAAAATCGCCTCCCTGGAACAGCTGAAACAACGCGTTGCAGCCCTTCCCAAGCCAGTCGTCATGACCAACGGCGTGTTCGACATCCTGCACCGCGGGCATGTGACCTACCTGGCGCAGGCACGGTCCCTGGGCGCTTCGCTGGTCGTGGCGGCGAATACCGACGCCTCCGTCAAGCGCCTGAACAAGGGCGACGACCGCCCGCTGAATGCCTGCGCGGACCGCCTGGCGGTGCTGGCTGCGCTCGAATCGGTCAGCCTGGTCGTGGCATTCGATGACGATACCGCGCTACAAGTCGTCTGCGAGGCCCACCCGGATATTTACGTCAAGGGCGGCGATTACCAGATGGATGCCATTCCCGAAGGGCAGGCCGTGCTCGCTTATGGCGGACAGGCGCTGGCGATCGACTTTCAGCATGACCGCTCGACCTCCAAGCTGCTGGCCAAGGTGCGCAGCCAGCTGCCAGGCTAGCAGGCAGGCGCGCCAGATCCTCAGCCATTCCATTAAAATGCACACCGGTGTGATTACAAATCCTACAAGAATTTTTCCTTGCCTGGTTTGACAATCAGCATACTTTTTTGAATTTATTCGGTGAAGAATACTCATCGACAGTTTTTTAACATCAAGGGAATCACATCCCCCCTTTCTTACCTTGATGTTTACATCGATAATACTTCTGACATATGCCATGCGCCGGTATTGCGCAGAAGAAATCAGGCTTATCGAGTCGAATCACAATAATTAATAGCCAAACAATGAAATCCATTCTTGATTTATCTCGGTTCCATAAGCAGATGATCGCGGCAACGGCAGATTTAATTCTTCTGCCGATTACGTTCTGCATCGCCATCCTGCTGCGCTACGATTCGGTCAATACGGCTCTGTTCATGAGTTATCTTTACCTGATCGTCGCCGTGCCGCTCATTTCCCTGCCCATCTTTATACGGCTGGGGCTGTACCGCGCGGTGATACGCTTCATCGATCAGAAAATCATTTTCTCGGTCATTCTCGGCGTTACGATTTCGGTAGCCCTGCTGGTCGCGCTGGCGGCCTTCATGACCCACATGAACGGCATGTCGCGCGGCGTGTTCGGCATTTACTGGATCAGCGCCATCGCCTACGTGGTGGCCAGCCGCTTCCTGGCGCGCGGTTTCCTGTTGCATCCAAGCAAACGCCAAGGCATGGTGCGGGTAGCCATCTATGGGGCCGGCAGGGCTGGCACGCAACTGGCCAGCGCCTTGCGTGCCGGCCATGACTACCTGCCTGTGGCCTTCATTGACGACAATAGCGAACTGAATGGCATTACCATTTCTGGCATGAAGGTGTACGGCACTTCCGACCTGTCCGATGTGGTCGCCCGTACCAGCATCAGCGAAATCCTGCTGGCCATGCCATCCATTTCGAAAAGCCGGCAAAAGCGCATCCTCGACAAGCTCGAGCCTTTAAAGGTGCATATCAAAGTCACGCCCCCAGTGGAAAGCCTGGTCAGCGGTGAACTGCGCCTCCAGGATATCCGTAACATCGAGATTGAAGACTTGCTGGGACGCGACCAGGTCACGCCCGACGCCGCCTTGATCGCCGCCTGCATTACCGGCAAATGCGTCATGGTGAGCGGTGCGGGGGGGTCCATCGGTTCCGAGCTGTGCCGTCAGATCGTTACCCTGCGCCCGACGCGCCTGATCCTGCTGGAGATGTCGGAATTTGCCCTATATTCCATCAAACAGGAATTGCTGAGTATAAAGGCGGCCCATGGATTGCATTTTGATTTGCTGCCTTTTCTCGGTAGCGTGCTCGATACGGAGAAATGCAAACGAATCATGACGACCTACGTCGTCGATACGGTGTACCACGCGGCCGCCTACAAGCACGTGCCGCTGGTCGAACATAACCCGATCGAAGGCGTACGCAACAATGTGTTCGGGACCTTGAGCATCGCCAAGGCAGCCATTGCCAGCGGCGTCAAATGCTTCGTGCTCATTTCCACGGACAAGGCGGTGCGCCCGACCAATGTCATGGGTTCGACCAAGCGCCTGGCCGAGCTGATTTTGCAGGCTTTCGCCCGCAACCAGAAGCACACCCGCTTCTGCATGGTTCGCTTCGGCAACGTCCTGGGATCGTCCGGCTCCGTCGTGCCCCTATTCCGCAAACAGATCGAAGCGGGTGGCCCCATTACCTTGACGCATCCTGAGATCACGCGCTACTTCATGACCATCCCTGAAGCGGCCCAGCTGGTATTGCAGGCGGGCGCCATGGGAGAAGGCGGCGATGTCTTCGTGCTGGACATGGGCGAACCGGTCAAGATCATCGACCTTGCGGAACGGATGATCCATCTCAGCGGCCTGGAAGTGCGCAGCAAGGCGGCGCCGGATGGCATTGCCATTGAACATGTAGGTTTGCGCCCAGGTGAAAAACTTTATGAGGAATTGCTGATCGGCGACAATGTCGAAGGAACCAGCCACCCCCTGATCATGCGTGCCCAGGAGTCAGAAATTGCATGGAACGAATTGCACGGCATGCTCGACGACATGGACCGCGCCTGCAGCCAGTTCGACTACGAAGGGGTACGTGCCTCATTACGCACCATCATCAAGGAATACACCCCGCAATGTGGCATTGAAGACTTTATCTGGCTGGAACAGCGTACGCAACAATCTCGTACGCCACAGGAAACTCCTGGCGCATCCGTCATGTTGTAACACTGGCAACACAGGCTGGTGCAAACGCCGGATCGCGCCAGCCAGTGCATCTATACAAACTGTCACAATTAGGCACGGCACGGCAGAATTGAAACGCTATAATGTAGAGAATTGCGCGTTGTTTAGCCAGCATGACAACGCCACTCTCTGCCTGCCAGGCATCGACATAACAAAGGCAAGCTCAGGTGCAATCAGCACCATGCGCCTCGCCCCAGATATAAACCACATACTTGAAACGCCTGCCGCAAGCATTTATTAAAATGAGAAATTATGCATAAAGAAGTAAAAATGATTGAAGGGGATGAGATTGATGAAAACATTCTTCCCGTTACCGATTTGCTGACGACCGTATGGCAAGGACGCCGTACTTTACTGGCGATTACCTTGCTTGCCGTGGCCGCAGGCCTGGCAGGCCGGATGTTATTTTCCGAGTACAAGAGTGAAGGCTTCTTCCAGTTTGGTGGGGCTATTCCCATGGTCAAGAAAACCACTGACAAGGAAAAAGAGAAAGAAAAGGAAGCAAGCCCTGGCATCAAACTGGCCGACTACAAGCGCTATGCGGCGGCGTTCAAATCGAATGAGCGCTTTACGGACTTCCTGGCTCAGCACAAACTGGAACAAGGTGCCAGCACCGAGTCATTGCGCCGTTCCTTTGCTTCGCGCGAAGGCATTTCAAAGTGGATCGATCCGGTATTTCCATTTACCAAACTTGATGCCAAGGAATTACTGGAAGATCCCAAGGATGGCAACAACAACGTCATTGGCTTACGTATCAGCTATGACGATAAAGATCCGAAAGTAGCACAAAACATCGTTGGACTACTGGGCCGTTATACGATGGATACCATCGTGTATATCATTTACACGGATATCCTGCGCTTCAAGCATGTCGAAATGACAGCCAAGATCACGGCGCTGGAAAATGAAATTATTGTAAATAATGAGCGCCTTGCTTATTTCCGTCGCAGCGGTGATGATTTAAAGAAAATCGTATCGCGCTATCCTGAAATCGCTGGCCAGGCTTCGCGACAGATCGTTTCGGTCAATGATGAAACAGCGCGCTATCTGCCGCCAGTCACGCAATTGATGACCACCGAAGTGCTGGCATCGGAAGCGACCGAAAAAATCCATAAGGCACGCCGCGAGCAGCAACAGAACGTGCTGTTGCGCGAGTATTACGACAAGGCAAAAATCTTGGTCGACAATACGAAATCCGGCGAAGATATCTTGCGCGGCCTGGAACCGGTAAAGATTGAAGTCTTCAAAAACAAGAACATGGAAGACGACACGGTCAAGGAGGTCTTTAATCAGATCACTATCGACAATCAAACGGCAATCAGCCAGTACCTGGAAAAAAGCCGCTTCATTGCAGGTCCTAGCTTGCCAGAAAATCTTTCCTTGCGCCTGTCGGTAACCATTTTGTTCAGCCTGTTTGCAGGTTTGATTCTGTCCCTGGCCGTCATCTTTGGACGCAAAATGTTTAGCAAGACCTGAATCCGGCATCAAACTGCCCGACCAGCATTTCGAGATGCCGCTCAGTAATAACTGAGCGGCATTTTTTTACAGCAACAACTCCAGATCACCACTTCACTCGCTCGTGCTCGCAGCGCCGGTACGCTGCATGTGCTGCTGAATAAAAAAAAGGCCTGATCGCACAAGGCGATCAGGCCGTTCATCGTTACTCCGTATCGGTTTATTTCCGTTCAACAATATCCAGCATTTTCATCCAGGATATTGTCAATGCCCGACGTACAGGCACAATCAGTCATCCACTATTGCTTCAACAAGCCACCCAGCAACGCGGCTACCTTCTGCTTCGGCTTGGCCGCGACAGGCGCCATGCTGGCGGCAGCCGGGGCTGCGGCCTTGGCCGGCTCATATGGCTTCAGGAACCACGGGTCGGCCTTTTCGCGGCGGGCACCGGGACCAAAGGCGGGACGCGCACCACGCTCGGCGGAACGGCTGTCGCGGCTGCTGTCGCCAGCATGGCGGCTCTCCGGGGCACGCGCGGGACGCGCCTCGCCACCTTCGCTGCGGCGCGGCGGACGGCGCTCGCTGTCGCTGCTGCGGGCGGGCGCGGGGTTGAAGCCCGTCAATTCACCACGATTGATGCTTTGCTTGATGAGTTTCTCGATGTCGGCCAGCAAGCGCTCGTCTTTATCCGAGTAGATCGAAATGGCGTCGCCCGAGGCGCCGGCGCGGCCCGTGCGGCCGATGCGGTGCACATAATCTTCCGCGTTGTACGGCAAGTCGAAGTTGATGACGCAAGGCAAATCGGAAATATCCAGGCCGCGCGCCGCCACGTCGGTGGCGACCAGCACGTCGATCTCGCCCTTCTTGAACGCTTCCAGCGCCGCCATGCGCTCCTGCTGGCTCTTGTCGCCGTGAATCGCCGTGGCGCTCATGCCTTCCTGTTCCAGCACGCGGGCCAGGCGCGAGGCGCCGATCTTGGTATTCGAGAATACGATGACCTGCTTCAGGTCGCGTTGGCGCAGAAGATGGGCGACCAGGGCATGCTTCTGGTCTTCCGTCACTTTATAGACCACTTGCGTGACCTTGTCGGCCGTCTGGTTGCTGCGCGCCACTTCGATCGTCAGCGGATCGTTGAGGAACGTGGCAGCCAGCTTCTTGATTTCTGGCGAGAACGTGGCCGAGAACATCAGGTTCTGGCGTTGCTTCGGCAGCAAGTTGATGATGCGCTGCAAGTCCGGCAGGAAGCCCATGTCCAGCATGCGGTCAGCCTCATCCATGACCAGCATCTGCACCTGGCTCAGGCTGATGTTCTTTTGCTCGATATGGTCGAGCAAGCGGCCCGGCGTGGCGATGACGATTTCCACGCCGCCACGCAGGATGACGGTTTGCGGCTTCATGTCCATGCCGCCGAAGACGACGGTCGAGCGCAGCGGCGTGTGCTTGGCGTAAGCCTTGACGTTTTCGGCCACCTGCACCGCCAGCTCACGGGTCGGCGTCAGGATCAGCGCGCGCACCGGGTGGCGTGCCGGCGACATGCTGCTGCTGGCATGCGCCATCAGCAACTGGATGATCGGCAAGGAAAAACCGGCCGTCTTGCCGGTGCCCGTTTGTGCGGCACCCATCACATCGCGGCCTTGCAGCACCACGGGGATCGCTTGTTCCTGGATCGGTGTCGGATGGGTATAGCCCTGGTCGGTCAGTGCGCGCTGGATTTCAGGCGCGAGGCCAAAGTCGGCAAAGGTCAGGCTGGGAGCAGCGGATACGGCAGGTGCTGGTGCAGGCGCAGCGGCGACGGGCGCCGCTTCAGGGGCAATCGCCGGGCTGGGCGTAGGAGTCGATTCGGTTTCAGACATAAATTTTCTGGTGTGCCTCCGCACTGCGGAAGCCATGCTTTCTCAATAAACAACATTTCGGGGCACAGGCAGCTCCGTCTTGCAAGCCATGGATCATTGTTCTTGCGGCACCTCCGTGCTCCGGGACATGCTGTATGGCGTATGCGGGAGCGTCGAAGAGATGTGCTGCGATGGCGGCGGAGATCGCGCCGGCGGAACATCGCGCGCAGAAGATACAATATCAGTGCTGTAAACGATACCCTAATTCACCGCAACTGTACACGGAAACCGTGATTTTTGAGCAAAAAGCGTTCCAGCAACGGCACGCCGGGATGCAGTATGATGCCAGCTCCAATGCCAGCCCCACCGTCTCCGCCCTCACCATGCCCACCCCGCCTTTACCCCTCGATCCGCAACCGCAAGCGCCCAGCAAACCGGGCAATGACGAGTGTTGCCACAGCGGTTGCACCTTTTGCGTACTGGAAATGTACCAGGAAGACCTGGCTGCCTACGAAGAGGCCCTGAGGGCGTGGCAACAGCGCCAGCAAGCCGCTACCGCGCCCGCCACTAAGGACGTCAAAAAACCGCGCAAGCGCGCTTAATCAAAAGCTTTCCCACTCATCCACTGGCGCCGTGCGACGCGCCGGGTCGGCCAATTGACGCGGCGCCGCTGCCGGCGTCACGGCGGCCGGCGCCTTGACGAGGACTGCCGCGCGCGGCCGGGTTGCGGCGGCACTGGCCACGTCGAGCTTGAAGATGCTGACCACTTCACTCAGGCTGGCGGCCTGCTCCTGCATCGATTCGGCCGCTGCCGCCGCCTCTTCCACCAGGGCCGCATTTTGCTGCGTCACCTGGTCCATCTGGGCAATCGCCTGGTTAACCTGCTCGATACCGGCGCTCTGCTCGCTGCTGGCGGCCGTGATCTCGCTCATGATATCCGTCACGCGGGTGATGCTGGCCACGATGTCATCCATCGTGCGGCCCGCCTGGTCCACCAGTTTTGACCCCGCCTCGACTTTCTCGACCGAATCGCCGATCAGGACCTTGATATCCTTGGCCGCCGCGGCCGAGCGTTGCGCCAGGTTGCGCACTTCCGTGGCCACGACGGCAAAGCCGCGCCCCTGCTCGCCTGCGCGCGCCGCCTCGACGGCTGCATTCAGGGCCAGGATATTGGTCTGGAAAGCAATGCCATCGATGACGGCGATGATGTCGACGATCTTGCGCGACGAGGCATTGATCGACGCCATCGTGCCCACCACTTCGCCGACGACCTTGCCGCCCTCGATGGCGATGCTCGACGAGGTCAGCGCCATGGTGTTGGCCTGGCGCGCATTGTCCGCATTCTGCTTCACGGTCGAGGTCAGCTCCTCCATCGACGAAGCCGTTTCTTCCAGCGAACTGGCCTGCTCTTCCGTGCGCGACGACAAATCCTGGTTGCCGGCGGCAATCTGGCTCGACGCCGTGGCAATCGTATCGGTGCCGCTGCGCACCTGGCCCACCAGCTTTTGCAAGCTGGCATTCATGTCTTTCAGGGCCTGCATCAATTGCCCCGTTTCGTCTTGCGATTGCACAACGATATGCGCCGTCAAATCACCAGCCGCCACCTGGCGCGCCACGCCGACGGCCTCGATCAGCGGACGCGCCACGCTGCGCGCCACCCACAGCGCCAGCAGCATGCCGATGACGACGCTGCCCACCAGCAAGCCGATCAGGCTGGCACGCGAGGCCGCATAGGTTGCATCGGCGCTGGCGCTCGAGCGCACGCCGCCATCCGTGTTAATCGACACCAGCTTATCGAGGGTCGCCATCATGTCCGCCATGACCTTGGCGGACGGCCCCACGGCCAGCGCACGCGCCTCTTCCTTCTTCATCTCGCGCGACAGGCTCAGCATGGTTGCATGCAGGCGCATGAATTCATCGTTGAGCGACAGGAAGCGCTCGAATACTTCCTGCTCGCCCGGTTCGGAAATCAGGCTGCGATACTTGTCGCCGTCCACCTTCAGCTTGGCCTGGGTTTCCGTCATGCGCGTTTCGTTCTGCGCCATGTCGGCATCCTGCGCGGCCAGCATGTGCGCCAGTTCCCAGCGGCGGAAATCGCTGACATCGCTGCGCATGGACATGGCCGCCAGCACGCTGGGCATCCAGTTGGCGGACAGGTCCGTCGACGCGGTATTGATGCGCGCCATGGAAAAGATCGCCGACACGCCCAGCGCGGCCGTCAACAGCAGCACGGCGCCAAACGACAAGATCAGCTTGGTGGCAATTTTCAGATCAAAAAACCATTTCATGCGTTGCGTTCCTTCATTAGACGGGTAAACGGGACAAGATGGCCGCGCTCCGGCAAATGCACGGCGCGGGCAGTGAGGGCAGGCTGCAGCGGAAGTAAACAGTGATGGTGGGCAAGGACAGCAGGGCATCCCGAAACACCAGTCGAATTTCCGCAGCGCAACATCTTATCACCGTCGTACTGCAGTGCAGAGGGGTTTGATCAAGGTATGCGGCCAAAGTTCACGGGTAGCGGGCAAGGCGGCGTATTTTTTCCAGACAACGTTGTTTCTACAGGGAAAAATGCAGCGGCAGGCGTAGGAGTCGGATGACACGAGGCAATGTTCCTAGCCTACATAAGCGCGTCGGCTCATCCGATGCCCGTCCGCGGCCCCTGGTCCTATAGTGGATACAAGATTCAGCACAACGCTAGCAAGCCAGAAAAGCAGCGCCATCCAACAAAATCAGAAGACGAGGCCCTACCATGTACAAAGCTTATAGCAACCTGACCCCAGCAACGAATAACCACGCCGCCGCCCAGCACAACTGGCAAGCCGCTCCCGCCACCCCGATGATCAGCATCACGGGCGCACAACAGAACGAATTGCTGCGCGCCTTGTCGCGCACCGATCTGGAGCGCCTGTTCTGCCAACTGGAATTGGTCGCTTTGCCTGCCGGCAAGCACCTGTTCGATTGCGGCGGCAAGATTGAATACACGTACTTCCCCACCAACGCCATCGTTTCCCTGTTGTATGTGATGGAAGACGGCGCCACCACCGAGATCGCCGTCATCGGCCGCGAAGGCGTGGCCGGCGTGGTGCTGTACGAAGCCGAGCGCGCCACCTGCACGGCCATCGTGCAGACGGCCGGCTACGGCTATCGCTTGAAAACAGCCTTCCTGCGCGAAGTGTTCAATGAAGGCGGCGCGCTGGCACAATTGCTGATGCGCTACACCAGCGCCATGTTCGCGCAAATGGCACAGAACGTGGTGGGCGGCCGTCATTGCAGCATCGAACAGAAACTGTGCCGCTGGCTGCTGGACCGCCTCGACCGTTCGCTGTCGAACGAATTAAAAGTGACGCAAGACACCATGGCCAACATGCTGGGCGTGCGCCGCGAAAGCGTCACCGTCACGGCCCGCAAACTGCAGGACGAAGGCTTGATCCAGTACCGCCGCGGCACGGTCGAAGTGCTCGACCGCGAAGGCCTGGAAGCGGCCGCCGGCAATTGCTACAAGGCAGCGCGCGCCGGTTTCGAACAGTTCCGCAGCGGCATCAGCGCACACAATTAAGCACGACACTGGCAAACGGGCAGGCAAGCGGGTATCGTAGATATTCCTGACTACCCCGGAGACTGGCAATGAAACTGATCGGCATGCTCGACTCGCCCTATGTGCGCAGGGTCGCCATCTGTTTGCAACTGCAGGGAATTTCCTACGAGCACTTGCCGCTATCCGTGTTCCGCAACATGGATGCCGTGCGCGAGATCAACCCCGTCATCAAGGTGCCGACCCTGGTACTGGACGAAGGGCAAGTGCTGATGGATTCCACCTTGATACTCCACTATCTATCGCTGCTGCGTCCGGGCACCGCCGTCCCCGCCCTCGCCGACAGCGTGCGCGCGCTGCGCCTGACGGGCCTGGCGCTGGCCGCCTATGAAAAAGCCGTGCAAATCGTCTACGAACGCAAGCTGCGTCCGCTCGACAAGCAACACGCGCCGTGGCTAGAACGGGTCAGCATGCAGCTGCATGCCGCCTGGAACGCGCTGGAACAGGAATGCGCGCACCTGCCCCTGCCTGGCGAGACTGGCAGTATCGACCAGGCGGGCGTGACCATCGCCGTCGGCTGGAGCTTCGCCCAGCTGGAAACGTCCGATATCGTCAAACCCAGCGATTACCCGGCCATCCACGCCTACACGCGCTCGGCGGAAACCCTGCCCGCCTTCCAGGCCACGCCGCCAGTCTGACGCGCCGCAGGGCTATTTGCCTGCGGCGCCCGGCCCGGCTACAGCGGCGGCCGGATCGAAGTGCCACCAGCCCGGCCTGACATCGTCAAACGAGTGATATTCGGGTGCAAAGGCCGCCTGGTCCGGATCATCAAAACTGCCCACCAGCAAGGCCACCGTGGGCGCATCGTCGATGGCACCGATAGAACTGCCGCAAGCGGCACAAAAGGCCCGGCTGGAATATTCGGAAGAACGGTAGGTGGCAGGCACACCGGCCGAACCCGTCCAGCGCACCTGATCGTGCGCAAACTCCACCCACGCCACCGTTGGCGCGCCCGTATGCTGCTGGCAATTGCGGCAGGAACAGCTGTGCGGATTGCCGCCCTCGCCTGTCACTTCAAAGCGCACGGCGCCACATAAACAGCCGCCTGTTTGCACCACATTCTCCATTGCATCTCCTCGTTTGCAGCGTTGCGTACCCGGCCAGCCGGCACGTACCCGGTACAATATTGCCATAAACCCACCCTGGCGCAGCCCAATGTGCGTGGCGCCGGCACTATGAAAGAATAAATGGAAGACATCAATTGCGAAGGCTTGCCGCACATCCGCGTACTGGCAGGCGAAAACACCAAAGGTCCCGTGTATGAAACCCTGCCTGCGCGCCAGATCGACGAGCACGTCTACGAACTGCTGGCCTCGCCCGGCCTGACCCTGAACCTGGCGCGCGGCGACATCGTCAACATTGCCAACCCGCTGGCCCCTGCCGAAGTACTGAAGCGCGGCGGTAACTTCTGCATCCAGATCTATGCCGACGACGTGTCGCAAAAGGCAGTGGACCAGCTCGAACGCGACGTGCAAAGCCAGCTGGGCGGCACGATGGATGGCCAGTACAAGGGCAACCTCACCTTCAGCGTACCGGGACATCACGGCATCTACAACGTCAACGGCCCCTTCGACGCCTTCCGCGAAGCGACGGGCGTGGAATGGTACTTCGCCAATATCTACGTCAACCTCGACGACGACGATGATGAAACCTTGCTCAACTGGTGGGTGGATATGTAAGCCTATCAGAACCTGCGGCAGGGCAACCATGCGGCGCTCTTCATGCGCCAGGTACCTGGCGGCATTGAAATTTTCGGCCAATGGCGCAATCACAAACCCGGCGCCCGCGTGATCTACTTCGGCCGTTCGGCGGCGGGCATCGAATCGCCCAGAACTCTATTCAGTGGTCGGATGAAGCCGCTGGCATTAGCCATGGCGGCCACGACGATGCGGCCCGTTGCCGTCGTTTCTTGTTCACAAGCGATTCCCTCGAGCTGGAACCTGCCCGCCGCCAGGCTCGACGGTGTGCGCATGCTGCCCCATCCGGCGAATCAGCCGCCGGCGAACGCCGAGGCCTTGCCTATCCCCACTCCGCCCAGCGAAGGGACGCGTGCCGGCACCGAGCGCTACCTGCGCATGGATTTGCCAAAAGTCAAACCGTGCATCGCGGCCCTTGAACAGCGAACGAAAATGGTCAGGTTTCAGTGCAAACAGACGACTCGCTAACACTCCTCAGCGCAACCGAACTCATCGCTACGTGCTACGATGCAAGACAAGTTCCTTTCCATGACACGCCATGAAATACAAGCTATTCCTGTTTGACCTCGACGATACCCTGCTCGACTTCCGGGCATCCGAAAAACGCTCGTTCCTGCACACCATGGACGAACTGGGCTTGCGCGACGGCATCGACGCGCTGTTTTCCCAATACCAGGCGATCAACGTCGACCTGTGGAAACGTTTCGAAACGGGTGACGTGAGCAAGGACTTCCTGAAGGTGGAGCGCTTCCGCAAGACGTTTGCATTGAACGGCATCGCCATCGACCCTGAACTGGCCAGCCGGCTGTATCTGGACTCCCTGCCGGACACGGTCGTGCTCATCGACGGCGCCAAACAAGTGTGCGAAACCCTGTCGCGCATCGGCGAAGTGGGCATCATCACCAATGGCGTCGAATCCATCCAGAACCGCCGCATCGCCGCCTCCGGCCTGAGCGACTGCATCTCCTTCGTTGCCACCTCTGAAGCGTGCGGCCACGCCAAGCCGGACGTGCGCTTCTTCGAATACGCCGCCGACATGGCGCGCGCATTCAGCAAGGATACGACCGTCATCATCGGCGACCGGCTGGACGCCGACATCCTCGGCGCCAACCGCTACGGCATCGACAGTTGCTGGTTCAACCCGGACAACATGGCCAATACCTCGACTGCCATCCCCACCTGTGAAGTGGCCAGCCTGCATGACATCGTACCAATGCTGGACATGATGCAAGTCAAACTGAAACAGGCTTGATCTACCACAAGCGCACCACCTGAAATACGCTGATAGCGGCATGAAAATACATCGCTGTTCGCGTACCATCAGGACTCGTCCATCCTGGTGCCAGCCCATGCCTTCCTGCACCGTCTTGCTCGCCATCGAGGCATTGATCCTGTTCTTTGCCATGCTGGCCAAGCGCCAGGCGGGCAAGCTCAGGCTGGTCGGCTACCTGGCCTTTCGGGATGCCACCGCCCCCTCGCAGCAGGCGCTGCGCGCCGATGCCGGACAACTGCTCGCGCAAAAAGCCGACGTCGTATCTGTCTGATTACGCCATCCAGACATCAATCGCGCGTCAGCACTTCCAGCAATTCAATCTCGAAGAGCAAATTGGAGTTTGGCGGAATCAAGCCCACCTGCCGTTCGCCATACGCCAGCGCCGCCGGCACCCACAGCTTGCGCGTGCCACCGACCTGCATGCCATGCAAACCCAGAATCCAGCCCTGGATCACCTTGTTATTGCTCAACACACAGCGGAACGGTTCGCCCCGCTTGTGCGACGAGTCAAACTCCGTGCCATCTTCCAGCCAGCCCCGGTAATGGGCAGTCACCAGCGCGCCACGCGTCGCCGCCTTGCCGTCACCAACGACGATGTCGTCAATCTTCACTTCAGCCGTCATCTTGTTTCATCCTTCATCAAATCACGATGCCGCGATTGTACGACAGCATAAAAAAAGCCCCGGCGGTGGCCCGCCGGGGCTTCGATCACTACTGCAAATTCTGGTGGGCCTCCCGTGAGTCGAACACGGCACCAACGGATTATGAGTCCGCTGCTCTAACCAAGCATGAGCTAGAGGCCCGGGGGACTGTGGCGTGGCGGCGCTGTTGAAGCCCGCCTCGCGCGGCCGTTTTGGAAACGGACACGCGAGGATAGGGGTATCAGGGGCGCGCGTCAAGCCCTATTGGCTTCTAGTTGCCTTCCAAGAAGCTTTTCAGCTTGTCGGAGCGCGATGGGTGGCGCAGCTTGCGCAGCGCCTTGGCTTCGATCTGGCGGATCCGCTCGCGCGTCACGTCAAATTGCTTGCCCACTTCTTCCAGGGTGTGGTCGGTGGACATCTCAATGCCGAAACGCATGCGCAGCACTTTCGCTTCGCGTGGCGTCAGGGAATCGAGCACGTCCTTGACCACGCCCCGCATGGAGGCGTGCAGGGCCGCGTCGGCCGGCGCCAGGGTGTTGTTGTCCTCGATGAAGTCGCCCAGGTGGGAATCGTCGTCGTCGCCGATCGGCGTTTCCATCGAGATCGGTTCCTTGGCGATTTTCATGATCTTGCGGATCTTGTCCTCGGGCATCTCCATCTTGATCGCCAGGGTGGCGGGATCGGGTTCCGCGCCCGTTTCCTGCAGGATCTGGCGGGAAATCCGGTTCATCTTGTTGATCGTCTCGATCATGTGCACGGGAATCCGGATCGTGCGCGCCTGGTCGGCGATCGAGCGCGTGATGGCCTGGCGAATCCACCATGTCGCATACGTGGAGAACTTGTAGCCGCGGCGGTACTCGAACTTGTCGACGGCCTTCATCAGGCCGATATTGCCTTCCTGGATCAGGTCGAGGAATTGCAAGCCGCGGTTCGTGTATTTCTTGGCGATCGAAATGACCAGGCGCAAGTTGGCCTCCGTCATTTCGCGCTTGGCCTTGCGCGCCTTCATTTCACCGGCCGCCATCTGGCGGTTGATGTTGCGCAAGTCCGGCAGCGGCAAGACGACGCGCGCCTGCAGGTCGATCAGGCGCTGCTGCAGTTCCTTGACGGTCGGAATGTTGCGGCCCAGGATGGCGCTGTACGCGTGTCCTGCGTTGACTTCGCCATCGACCCAGTCGAGGTTAGTTTCATTGCCCGGGAAGACCTTGATGAAGTGGGCGCGCGGCATGCCGCAGCGGTTCACAGCCACGTCGAGGATCTGCTTCTCGATATGGCGCACTTCGTCGACCTGGCCGCGCAGGGTGTCGCACAGCTTTTCCACGACCTTGGCCGTGAAGCGGATGCCCAGCAACTCTTGCGAAATGGCTTCCTGCGCCTTGGCGTAGGGTTTCGAGTTGTAGCCTTCTTTCTCGAAGGCGCGGCGCATCTTGTCGAATTGCTGCGAAATGATGGCGAATTTTTCCAGCGCCGTGCGTTTCAGGGTTTCCAGCTGCTCGGCGGAGAAGCCGGCTGCGCCGGAAGCACTGGCCTCTTCCTCTTCTTCGACTTCCTCTTCTTCCGCTTCGCCTTCTTCCTCGTCTTCTTCGACGGGAGCAGCCACGACAGGCGCGGCGGCGACCGGTTCGTTTTCATCGACGAGGCCGTCGACAATTTCGTCGATCTTGATCTCTTCGTTGGCGATGCGGTCGGCAGCGGCGATGATCTCGGCGATCGTCACGGGACAGGCGGAAATGGCCTGAATCATGTCTTTCAAGCCATCTTCGATCCGCTTGGCAATTTCGATCTCGCCTTCGCGCGTCAGCAGCTCGACCGAGCCCATCTCGCGCATGTACATGCGCACGGGATCGGTGGTGCGGCCAAAGTCGGAGTCGACGGTCGACAATGCGGCCTCGGCTGCCGCTTCCGCCTCGTCATCGCTGGTGACGACGGCAACGTTATCGGACAACAACAACGTTTCCGCATCGGGCGCGTGCTCGTAGACGGCGATGCCCATGTCATTGAAGGTACCGATGATGCCTTCGATGGCTTCCGGATCGACGATGTTTTCGGGCAAGTGATCGTTGATTTCCGCATAGGTCAGGAAACCGCGCTCCTTGCCGAACTTGATCAGGGTCTTGAGTTTCTGGCGCCGACGCTCGAGTTCTTCCTCGCTCGCTTCCGTGTCGGACGAGAAAGCGTCCTTCAGCAGCGCGCGTTCTTTCGCCTTGCGATCCTTCGCCTTGGCCTTGTCGACGGCCTTCAGTTCGGCCCGCTCGACGGCGTTCAGGGCGGCGACTTCATCATTTTCTGGCTGGAATTCTTTTGGCTTGCGGCCGCGGCGGCCTGGCACTTTTACCGACGGCAAGACATAACCGGACGTATCGATCGCCGCCAGGGTGGCGGCATCGGTGGTCTGGCTGACCACGGGCGCGCTGGTGACGCGCGCTTCTGGCCGGTCGAGCGCCTTTTCGGCTTTCGTGGTAACTTTAGTGGGCTTTACAGCCGCTTTGGATTCGGGTTTCTTGATTGGCACAGGCGCTTTCGATTACACAACGACTTGCTTTACGGTGGATTAGGATAAAGTTTGCTGCCAGTTCCCTGTCTACCTGCGGGAACCACCATCTTCGAACCTGCCGACAACGCAAATTCGACACTGTTACGTTACTTACACCTCATCGGCCACGATCCGCGGGAAGCGCAGCAATTCCTGTCCACCGGCTGTTGCCAGCCGTCTCGGCAAAAATTCCTGCATCGACCGCGTTGGGAGCGAGAGCCTGGCGCGGCTTGCCAGCGTCTGCGAGCCCTTGCCCGCAACGCCGAAAACGCCAGTTGGCTCTGGCTGCCGACACGATCCACCGCGCCGATCAAGAGCCTAACTTACTGAAAACAAATACTATTTACGAAACAGAACTAGCTTGCCAAAGCACACAATACTTAGCATTTAATTATAGCACGCGAAAAATGTTTTTCCAGTGCGCGCCATACCCTCAAGGCAAGGTTAGCGATTCACCAACTCGGCATCGCGCTCGCGCTCCAGGTCGCCTTGCTCCTGCATGATTTCGCGGTAGCGTACACCAATTTTCTCCGATGGCAAACCCGACGCGAACAATTGCTGCAATTCCGCCTTCAAGGCATTCAATTTGATCTCGCGGATGGTGCTCACCAGCCACGACAATTCGCTGTCGTAATCGGATTCCGTGCCGGCCGCGATCTCGCCGATGATCTCGTCGTATTCGCTGCCCAGCTCCTTCAACTGCTGCGCCAGCGCGGCGAAACTGCCGTGCTCGCCCAGCGCCTGGCCCACGGCCACCAGTTGCCCCAGGCTGTGCGCCGCATCGGGCCCCAGGTGCTGGAAGGCGGTGAGAGCGGCCTCGTCGATACGCATGGTCAGGGGCGGATGCGCCACCAGCATGCGCATGATCTTCAATTCCAGGCCCACGGGCACAGGGCGGCCCGATTTCGGCGGCGCGCGGCGCGCCACGGCAACGGGCTTCGCCAGCTCGAACAGGGCTTCGATCTCGGCCGGCGTGGACTGCGTCAGCTGCGCCAGGCCGCGCACGATCTGCAGGCGCAGCGACGATGGCGCCATCAGCTGCAGCAGGGGCTTGGCATCGAACTGCACGCGGGCGCGCCCTTCCGGCTCCGACAAATCATGCTCGCCCGACACTTCTTTCAGCAAGAATTGCGACAGCGGCATGGCTTCATGCACTTGCTGTTCAAAACCTTCGGCGCCGAATTCGCGGATATAGCTGTCCGGATCGTGTTCCGACGGCAAGAACAGGAATTTGATGGTTTTATTGTCCGACACATGGGCCAGGCTCGCCTCCAGCGCGCGGCGGGCGGCGCGGCGGCCAGCCTTGTCGCCGTCGAAGCTGAAAATCACGTTATCGGTCTGGCGCAGCAGTTTTTGCACATGGGTGGGCGTGCACGCCGTACCCAGGGTCGCCACCGCTTGCGGGAAACCCATCTGCGCCAGCGCCACCACGTCCATGTAGCCTTCCGTCACCAGCACATAGCCGGCGTCGCGGATGGCCTGGCGCGCCTCGAACAGTCCATACAGTTCGAAACCCTTGGAAAACAAGGGGGTTTCCGGCGAGTTCAGGTATTTCGGTTCGCCATGGTCGAGCACGCGGCCGCCAAAGGCGATCACTTGCCCCTTGGTATTGCGGATCGGGAACATGATGCGCTCGCGGAAACGGTCGTAGCGCTTGCGGTTGCTACCCTCTTCATCGACCTTGTCGATCACAAGACCAGCCTCGGCCAGGGCCACCACGTCGTAGTCGGGGAAGACGGAGCGCAGGTTATCCCAGCCACCGGGCGCAAAACCCATGCCGAAGCGAGCGGCCACTTCGCCCGTCAAGCCCCGGTTTTTGAGGTAGGCGATAGCTTCCGGCGCGTGGCGCAATTGCCCGCGGTAATAATCGCACGCCTGCGTCATGGCGTCGGACAGGGCCATGCTTTGCGCCTGGATCTGCGCGCGCTGGGCCGGCGGGATCTTGTCGTCCGCTTCCGGCACGACCATGCCCACGTTCTGCGCCAGGTCCTTGACAGCGTCGACAAAGCCCATGCCCGAGTATTCGATCAAAAAGCCGATCGAGGTGCCATGCGCGCCACAGCCGAAGCAGTGATAGAACTGCTTGGTGGGGCTGACGGTAAAGCTGGGCGATTTTTCACTGTGGAACGGGCACAAGCCCATGAAATTGGCGCCACCTTTTTTCAGTTGCACATAGCGCCCCACGACATCGACGATATCGACGCGGTTGAGCAAATCGGAAATGAAGGATTGAGGTATCACTGGCTAGGGCGGGTCTTGTTATAGGTCAGACTATACTACCGCACGTGGCCTGAGGTTGAGCCAGGTCAACGTGTGGGCTGTTAACAGGCTGCCAGCGCGATGGCTGGCAGCCCTTGCTACTATTGTATGCTTACGCTGCCGGCGTCAAGGCTTTCTTGACCAGGGCGGACACCACGGTCATGTCGGCGCGGCCCGCCAGCTTCGGCTTGACGATGGCCATGACCTTGCCCATGTCTTGCGGACCGGCGGCGCCCGAGGCGGCCACGGCGGCAGCCACTTCGGCCGCCACTTCTTCGTCAGACAGGCCGGCAGGCATGTAGCCCGTCAGGTGCACCAGCTCGGCTTTTTCGATGTCGGCCAGATCGGCACGGCCACCAGCCTCGAACTGAGTGATCGAATCCTTGCGCTGCTTGATCATCTTTTCCACGATGGCCGTCACGTGGGCGTCTGTCAATTCGATGCGCTCGTCGACTTCCTTGCGCTTGATTTCCGCCAGCAACAGGCGAATCGTGCCCAGCTTGCCCGCTTCCTTGGCGCGCATGGCGTTTTTCATGTCTTCGGTAATTTGTTCTTTCAAGCTCATGGCAATCCTCGTGTTGGTAAGTGGGGTTCAATGCTCGTGTGTGAACCAAGCAGGCGGCCACAAAAGCGAAAACCCGCTGCGGCGAACCGGAGCGGGTATGCGACTCATCTGAAGTATCACTCCAGGCGAATCAAAACAAAACCCGTGGCGAACAATGCGCCGAACTACCCGGGTTGGTTCTGACTGAACAGTCTTAGAATAATTTTTTCGGCAGTTGTTGGCTGCGGATGCGTTTGTAATGACGCTTTACAGCAGCTGCCAGCTTGCGCTTGCGCTCAGCTGTTGGCTTTTCGTAGAATTCGCGAGCGCGCAATTCGGTCAGCAGACCCGTTTTTTCGATGGTGCGTTTGAAGCGACGCATTGCGACTTCGAACGGCTCGTTTTCTTTAAGGCGAATAGTGGTCATGTAAAATTCAAACCGTTGAGGTGGTGTATAGGAAGAGATAGATAGTAGCAGCTTTTAATCGGAAAGGGAAGCCCCTCCCCCACTTGCGTGCGGCATGCAGCCTGAGATTGCTGCCCGGCTGTGGTGTAAACCACGCATCCTGGCAGCAGTTTACCTCAAATGGCGCTCTTGCGGCGGCGCGCCATGAAGCCCAGCAGGCCCAGGCCCGCCAGCAGCATGGCGTACGTGCCCGGTTCCGGCACGGCGCTGACGTTCATGCTGACGCCATCGAGGAAGGCCGAGGTATCGTGGGCATTGTTCGGGTTGATGCCGGCAAAGCTCAGGGTATGGCTGCCGGCACCGATGTTGAGCGCGTTCGCGTTGAAGCTGGTCCAGCCCGTGCTGGTCACCGCGTACTGGCCCAGCAGGCTGCCATCGAGGCTGACCGTCACGGCCTGGCCCTGATCGTAGCCGGGACGCAGCGCCAGGTTGAAGGCGAACGAGTAGTCGGCGGCGCCCGAGCTGACGAAGCTTTGCGAGATCGATGCCGTATTTTGCAGGAAAGCAAAGGCGTTGCCCTCTTGCGCCACGCCATTCCACGCCGTGTAGCTGGCCGACACGCCGGCGCCGCCCGTGAAGCTCCAGCCCGGCGCCACATTGCCATAGACGTAGCCGCCACCGACGGAATTGTTTTCAAAGCCACCGTTGCTCAGCACGGGGGTGCTGGCAAAGGCGGCGCTGGTGAGTACGGTTGCTGCGACGGTGGCGATCAGGCGTTTCATGGCGACTCCAGGGCATGGTCAGGGGAATGCCTGACTAATTACCACCAGGCATAAAAAATGTCTAAAAATTAATTTACATGCCAAGTATTCAACATCACTTGATCGAAGTCAAGAACATTGTCACCAATAATCACTTGCCGTGCCAAAATGACAACTGATTGTTACTGCAAGGCAATACCTGCCGCCACGCCGGAAGCCCAGGCCCACTGGAAGTTGTAGCCACCCAGCCAGCCCGTCACGTCAACCGCTTCGCCGATGAAATACAGGCCTGGCACTTTATTGGCCATCATGGTCTGCTGCGACAGTTCGCGCGTGTCGATGCCGCCGCGCGTCACTTCCGCCTTGCGGTAGCCTTCGGAACCGTTCGGCACGATGGACCAGGCATTGATGGCCAGCCCCAGCTTGCGCAACTGCGCGTCGGGCATGTCGGCGATGCGCGCGTCCGGCGCCAGGCCGTTGACGGCCAGCAAGCAGTCGGCCAGGCGCTGCGGCAGCCATTGCGCGACGATATTGCCCAACTGCTTCTTCAGGGTACCCTTGCCTTCGATCAAGGTCTGCGCCACGTCCACTTCCGGCAACAGGTTGATGACGATGGGCTCGCCCGGCTGCCAGTAGCTGGAAATCTGCAGGATCGCCGGGCCCGACAAGCCGCGGTGCGTGAACAGCAAATCTTCGCGGAAACGCGCGCCCGTTGCCTTGCGGCCTTTCAGGCTGCCCGTTTCCACATCCACCTCCAGAGCGATGCCGGACAATTCCGCGAATGGCGCCCAGCTGGCCGCATCGAACGTCAGCGGTACCAGGGCCGGACGCGGTTCGACCATCGTCAAATCGAATTGCCTGGCGATGCGGTAGGCAAAATCCGTCGCGCCAATCTTCGGGATCGACAGGCCGCCCGTGGCGATGACGATGCTGGCCGTCTCGATGTCGCCGCTATCGGTCTGCAGCACAAAGCTACCGTCATCTTGCTGGACAACATTGTCGATCTTGCACGGCATGCGCCAGTGCACGCCGCCTGCGGCGCACTCGTCCTTGAGCATGTCGATGATCTGCTCGGCCGACTCATTGCAGAATTGCTGGCCCTTGTGCTTCTCGTGGTAGCCGATGCGGTATTTTTTCACCAGCGCGAGGAAATCCTGCGGCGTGTAGCGCGACAGCGCGCTCTTGCAGAAGTGTGGGTTTTCCGAGAGGAAATTTTGCGGGGTGGCGTTAATATTGGTGAAATTGCACCGTCCACCACCCGAGATGCGGATCTTTTCGGCCAGCTTGGCCGCGTGATCGATCAGCACCACGCGCTTGCCTTGCTGGGCGGCAACAGCCGCACACATCATGCCGGCCGCGCCCGCGCCGATCACTGCCACATCAAATTGTTTTGCCATAAGAATTCCGGTCACCGCTGATTACAAAGACGCCATTGTAAACTGCGGCGACGCGGCTAGCGCGGCCGTGCGGCAATCTGACGCGATGCCATCAGGCATTGCTCCACCTGCTCGGCGATCGATGGCGGCACGGGCACCTCGCCGCGCAGCACGGCAGCGATCCAGGCGGCCGTGGTGGCCGCATCGCGCTCGGCCGGCAAATGCGGCAACTCTTCCACCAGCAACTGCTTTTCCACCAGCACCGTGCGCTCCACGCCATGGAACCAGTCGATCTGCTGCGCCTTGTTGGCGTTGGCTACGGTCTCGCCTTCTGTGCCGCGCATCAGGAAAGCGTCGCCGCGTGCAGGATCTGAGGCGGTGAGGAAATATTCACCCAGCATTTCCAGGTATTCCGGATGCGTATACGACACCAGGCGCAGGGCCGGCCCGGCGAACGGCTGCATGATTTTCACCAGGGTATGCGTGGAATTGCGCACGCCCAGCACACGCCGCAGGGACAGCATGTGCGCCAGGCGCGGCGCCAGCGCGGCGATGGGCAGGAAGGCGGCTTCCCCCCGCGCCATGGCGGCCTCGGCTTGCGCATGGTCCGGCGAGGCGGGCACGCCCAGCGCGGCCAGCACTTCAGCCGTGGTGATGCGGCCCGGATCTCCGGTCACGCCATGCACGAGCACGGGTGCGCCCGCGCGCGCCAGCAGCAGCGCCAGCAACGCCGTCAGGTTGGCCATCTTGCGGGCGCCGTTGTAGCTGGGAATGATGATCGGGGCAAATTCGCCGGCCGGCGCGGCCAGCGGCGCGAACGATGCTTCGGCAGCGTCGAGGAAGCCGGCGATCTCATCAACGGACTCGCCCTTGATACGCATGGATAACAAAATGCCGCCCAGTTCCAGGTCCGACACGCGGCCCTCCAGCATGGCGCGGTACAGGGCACGGGCGTCGTCGCGCGTCATGCTGCGCGCACCGTTCTTGCCGCGTCCTATTTCTTTGATGAAACGTGCAGCGGGAAATGGCTCACCGGCCACATCGGTATGGGGGATGGAAACAGTCGTCATGGCGCCAGCTTACACGGATTTTTCCCCTTGCAGAGGGGCTGAAAGACGCCATAGGCGCCAATGCAACAGTCTTTCACGCTATTTTTTGGACGAATTTGGATGAATTGCATCACGACTGCATCCAAACGCGCCACCGCTGCGTATATGACTGCACAGGGGGACTCATCATGGAACACGCAAGCAAAAGGGAAAGCGCCTTCGTCGGCATCGAGACGAGCAAGCTGCAGCTGAAAGCCGTGCTGCTCTCGGGCGGCGAAATGCTGTGCAAGGTGCTGGAAAACGACGTGGCCGGCTACCGCTGGCTGCGCAGCTGGCTGCAAAGGAACGACGTGCCCGTCATGGGCTTGCGCGTCTGCATGCGCCTCGATATGCCGTACAGCGAGGCGCCGGCCCGCATGCTGGCCGACATGGGCATGCTGGTCTGCGATGCCCAGCCCGCGCAGCTGGAAGAATATATCCGCAGCCATGGCTTGCCCGGGGACGCGGCGCACAGCGCCGCAGTGCTGGCCAACTACTGCCAGCACAGGCGCCCCGCGCGCTGGACGCCGCCCTCGCCCGCCTATGTGGAGCTACGGCTGTGGCTGCGCCGCCTGCACGCCATGGAAGACGTGCGCCGGCAGGAATCGGCGCGCCTCGATGCGCACCTGCAGGCCGGCCAGCATGCGCTGCACGCCCTCGTGCGCCAGCAGGTCGCCTGCCTGGACGCACAGATACGCCAGCATGAAAGCGCCATCCTCGACCATGTGCGGCGCCATCCCGGCCTGCCCCGGCCGCCCGAGCTGGCCGGCAACTACCAGCGCATCGCCCGCTATACCTTTGGCGCCAGCCTGGCCGGCGGCCATTGAGCGCACAGGGGGCCGGCGGCGTGCCGGCCCTGCCATAAAAACAACTGAGGCATTCCCGTTTTGGCGCCATCCCCGCCGCCAGGCCGCATTTCCGCTACACTATTGCCTCTTAAAGAACGCAATAGCGAAAGCCGAGCCAGAATCATGAATACGCCAGACATCGAAAATATCAACGTCACCTCCTTCGCGCCCATGCCGACACCAGCTGAACTGCACGCCAAGCTGCCCCTGTCGGAAAGCGCCTTCGAGACCGTCAGCCGCGGCCGCGAAGCGCTGCGCAACATCATCGACCGCAAGGACCAGCGCCTGTTCGTCGTCGTCGGCCCGTGCTCCATCCACGACCCCGTCGCCGGCCTCGATTACGCGCGCCGCCTGAAAGCGCTGCAAGAGGAAGTCAAGGACACGATGCTGCTGGTGATGCGCGTGTATTTCGAAAAACCGCGTACCACCACGGGCTGGAAAGGCTATATCAACGATCCGTATATGGACGACTCGTTCAAGGTCAACGAAGGCATGGAAAAGGCGCGCCAGTTCCTGCTCGACGTGTGCGAACTGGGCCTGCCCACCGCCACCGAAGCGCTGGACCCGATCTCGCCGCAATACCTGGGCGACCTGATCGCCTGGACCGCCATCGGCGCGCGCACCACGGAATCGCAGACGCACCGCGAAATGTCGTCGGGCCTGTCGACCCCGGTCGGCTTCAAGAACGGCACCGATGGCGACATCAGCATCGCCGTCAACGCGATTCTGTCGTCGGCGCACCCGCACTCCTTCCTCGGCATTAACGGCGAAGGCAATGTGGCCATCGTGCGCACGCGCGGCAACGCGTATGGCCACGTCGTGCTGCGCGGCGGCGACGGCCGTCCGAACTACGATTCCGTGTCGATCGCCATCGCCGAACAGGCGCTGGCCAAGGCCAAGCTGCCGGCCAACCTGGTGGTCGACTGCTCGCACGCGAACAGCTACAAGAAGCCGGAACTGCAACCGCTGGTGATGGCCGACGTGGTCAACCAGATCCGCCAGGGCAACCGCTCGCTGGTGGGCGTGATGATCGAATCGAACATCGTCGGCGGCAACCAGAAGATCCCGCAAGACCTGTCGCAACTGACCTACGGCTGCTCCGTCACCGACGGCTGCATCGACTGGGACACGACGGCGACAATGCTGCGCGATGCGCATGCGCACCTCGTCAATCGCCCGGCGTAAAATAGTACGGCCAACAATGTTGTCGGATTACGGCCCTGTGGGCCTGATCCGACCTACCCGACGGGCGCGTCAATGCGTAGGTCGGCTTAGCGCGCAGCGCGTAAGCCGACACCACCACGAGGCATATCAAGCCATCTGCACATGCGGCAGCACGGCGAACGATCCCGCCAGCGCCTGTTCCGCCTTGCTGGCCGGGATATTGAGTTCATTGACATCCAGGTAGATGCGCCCGTCCATGATGCGCATGGCGTACAGGCGCGCCATGCCCTGCACGGGCGCCACCAGGCGGCCCGAATCGAGTTCGATGATCCAGCTGTTTTTTGGTCCCATCAGGTTTTTCTCCATCAGCACCCCATGGGCCAGCGGGCCGCCCAGGCAAGGCACCGTGTCGAGCAAGGCATACACCGTATCGTCAGCCGCGCGGAACAGCGCCACGCCCGGCAAATCCTGCCAGGCCAGGCCCCGTTGCACCATGCGCGCGCCCGCCAGCGGCATGTCCTTCAGGCGGCAAATCATTTTCCATTGTTCCGACATCGCTAGCTCCCTTGAGAAAGGCACATGCACCTCTAAGCAAGAGCGGTGCCAGTGCCGCACAGGCGAAGAATGGCCAAAAACCGGGGGAAAACCGGCCTGCGGCGCACTGCGCAAGTGCACACTGCCGCCGAAATGGTGCGCCGGCCGCACGGTGGACTGCCCGGCTTTCCTTTACAATGGCGGATTACTCCTCCCTATTCAGTACCTTCATGATTGTTCTTGGCGTCGAATCCTCCTGTGACGAAACCGGCCTGGCCTTGTACGACACGCAACGCGGCCTGCTGTCGCACGCCCTCTACTCGCAAGTCGCCATGCACGAGCAATATGGCGGCGTGGTGCCGGAACTGGCGTCGCGCGACCATATCCGCCGCGCCATTCCGCTGCTGGAAGAAACCCTGGCCAAGGCCGGCATCACCCTGCCCGAGATCGACGCCATCGCCTACACGCAGGGGCCCGGTCTCGCCGGCGCGCTGCTGGTCGGATCGTCCGTCGCCTGCAGCCTGGGTCTGGCCATCAACAAGCCGGTGCTGGGCATCCACCACCTGGAAGGCCATCTGCTCTCCCCCTTGCTGGCGTCCGAACCGCCGGAATTCCCCTTCATCGCCCTGCTGGTGTCGGGCGGCCACACGCAGCTGATGCGCGTCGATGGCGTGGGCCAGTACACGATGCTGGGCGAAACGCTCGATGATGCGGCCGGCGAAGCGTTCGACAAGTCGGCCAAGCTGCTGGGCCTCGGTTATCCGGGCGGCCCGGCCATTTCGCGCCTGGCCGAATTCGGCGATCCGCTGGCCTACAAGCTGCCGCGCCCCATGCTGCACTCGAAGGATTTCAACTTCAGCTTTTCCGGCCTGAAGACGGCCGTGCTGACGGTGGTGAAAAACCATGAAGAAAAAGTCATCGCGAATATCTGCGAGCAGGACAAGGCGAATATCGCGCGCGGCTTCGTCGACGCCATCGTCGACGTGCTGACGGCCAAGTGTGTCTCGGCCCTCAAGCACACGGGCTTGAAACGCCTGGTGATCGCCGGCGGCGTGGGCGCCAACGCGCAACTGCGCGCCTCGCTCAACGCGGCGGCCGCCAAGAAGCGTTTTAAAGTGTATTACCCGGAGCTGGAATTCTGCACCGACAACGGCGCCATGATCGCCTTTGCCGGTGCCATGCGCCTGCAAATCAATCCCGACGCCGCCAAGCACGATTACTCGTTCAACGTGCGCCCGCGCTGGCCGCTGGACGAAATCCGCGAAGTCTGATCACGCCAGCAGGAAGTTGCGCGCGCCCGCCAGGGCCGCGCCTTCCGCCACCGTTTCATCCTTCAAGCCCACGCCCGACAGCTGCCGGCTGAACGCCTGCGACAGCAGGTAGTGCAGCCGGTACGCGGCCTGCGCATACGCCAGCCCCTCGGGGCGCACGTTCGAAATGCAGTTGCGGCGCTCGTCCAGCAAACCTGCTTCGGGCGCCCACGTCAGGTACAGGCCCAGGCTGTCCGGGGAACTCAAGCCAGGCCGCTCGCCGATCAGCACCAGCACGGCGCGCGCCTTCAGTAATTCCCCCACCTCGTCGCCGATGGCCACCCGTCCCTGCGCCACGATGCATACCGGCGACAGCGTCCACGCTTCCAGCGCCAGCCGTTCGCGCAAGGCGGCCAGGAAGGGCGCCGCATGACGCTGCACGGCCAGCGCCGACAGGCCATCGGCCGCCACCAGCGCCAGGTCGGCTCCCGTGGCACCGGCGGCCAGGCGCGTGCGTGAAGCGTCGTCGAGGCGGCGTCCCAGGTCGGGGCGTTGCAGATAGTCGGCGCGCGTGGCGGCCGCGCTGTGCAGCTGCACGCTGGCCAGCCCCTGCTCCGCCAGCGCCAGCGCCAGGGCCTCGCCATCGAGCGCCAGGTGCACGGCGTCGCGCGCCTGCGCGTGGGCCAGCTGGAACGCCAGCTGCGGCTTGGTCGGCACGCTCACGCCGCGGCGCCCGAGCGCGATGCGCGCCGCCGTGTACCTGCGCAGGGCCTGCCACGGATCGGTATCGCCCATACTTCCTCCCTAGGTATCCAGGCGCAGCAGGGCCGCCTGGAAGGCGGGCGCCAGCGCCGTGTGCAAAAGGCCCTGCGCATCCGTGATCCGCATGCGTGCCAGCCAGGCTTCGAATTCCGGCGCGGGACGCAAGCCCAGCACCCGGCGCGCATACAGGGCGTCGTGGAACGAGGTGCTCTGGTAGCCGAGCATGATGTCGTCCGCGCCCGGCACGCCCATGATGAAATTGCAGCCGGCCACGCCCAGCATGGTCAGCAAGGCATCCATGTCGTCCTGGTCCGCTTCCGCATGGTTGGTGTAGCACACGTCGCAGCCCATGGGCAGTCCCAGCAGCTTGGCGCAGAAATGGTCTTCCAGCCCCGCGCGCATGATCTGCTTGCCGTCGTACAGATACTCGGGGCCGATGAAGCCCACCACCGAATTGACCAGCAGCGGCTGATAGGCGCGCGCCACCGCATACGCGCGCGCTTCGCACGTTTGCTGGTCCATGCCGTGGTGCGCGCCGGCCGACAGGGCGCTGCCCTGCCCCGTCTCGAAATACATGACGTTGTTGCCCACCGTGCCGCGCCCCAGCGACAGGGCCGCCGCCTGCCCCTCGGCCAGCAGGGACAAGTCGATGCCGAAGCTGCGGTTGGCCGCCTGCGTGCCCGCCACCGACTGGAATACCAGGTCGACGGGCGCGCCGCGGCGGATCGCCTCGAGGGTGTTGGTGATGTGCGTGAGCACGCACGACTGCGTGGGAATCTGATATTGATCAATGACGGCGTCGAGCAGCTGCAGCAGCGACACCACCTGCGCCACATTGTCGGTGGCCGGATTGATGCCGATCACGGCGTCGCCGCTGCCCAGCAGCAGGCCATCAAGGATGGCGGCGGCAATGCCCGTGGCATCGTCTGTCGGATGATTCGGCTGCAAGCGCGTGGATAGCCGGCTCTCCAGGCCCAGGGTATTGCGGAACGATGTGACGACCTTGCACTTGCGGGCCACCAGCACCAGGTCCTGCAGGCGCATGATTTTTGAGACGGCTGCCGCCATTTCCGGCGTGATGCTGGCGGCGACGTAGGACAGCGTTTGTGTATCCGTCGCGTCATCGAGCAGCCAGTCGCGAAAGTCGCCCACGCACAGGTGGGAAATCGGCGCAAACGCGGCGCGCTCGTGGGTGTCGATGATCAGGCGCGTGACTTCATCGTCTTCATACGGCACCAGCGCCTCGTTGAGAAACAGCGACAGCGGCACGTCCGCCAGCGCCAGCTGCGCCGCCACCCGCTCGCGCGCGCTGGCTGCCGCCACGCCGGCCAGCACATCGCCCGAACGGGGCGGCGTGGCCTTCGCCAGCAGCGCCTTCAGGCTGGCGAACTGGTAAACCTGGCTGTCTATCGTATGGCTGAAGCAGGGCATGGTTCGGTTCCTCCCATCCCCATCTTACGCCAACTTATAAACTGCGCAGCGCCCCTTCCAGCTGTGGGTAGCGGAAGGCAAATCCCTCGGCCAGCAGGCGGCGCGGCGCCACCCGCTGGCCTTCCACCAGCAAGTCGGCCTGCTCGCCCAGCAAGGCGCGCATGACGAAGGCCGGCGTGGGCAGGACGCTGGGGCGGTGCAGCACAGCGCACGCCACCTGGGCGAAGCGGCGCTGCTCGATGGCTTCCGGCGCGCAAAAGTTATACGCGCCGCTGACCATGCCCTGCTCACTGCGGCGCGCCAGATGGGCGATGCCGCGGATCACGTCGCGCACATGCACCCACGTGACCCACTGCTTACCGCTGCCGAGGGGGCCGCCCACGCCGAAGCGGATCGGCAGCAGCATCTGCGGCAGCGAACCCTGGTGGCCGAAGACGAGGCCAAAGCGCATGCAGCCCACCTGCACGCCAAATCTCTCCGCCTGGCGCGCGGCCGCTTCCCATTCCTGGCACAGCTGCGACATGAAGATGGCTTGCGGCGCGCTGTCTTCATCGAGCTGCGTCGCATCGCCCTGCGGCTGCACGCCGTAATAGCCGATGGCCGACGCCGACAGCAGCACCCGTGGCTTATGCTGCGCGCGGGCGATCCACGCCACCAGGGCCTGCGTCAGCGCTACGCGGCTGCGGCGCAAAGTGGCTTTGCGCGCGTCCGTCCAGCGCTTCCCGACGATGCGCGCGCCGGCCAGGTTGACCACCATGTCGATGCGCTGTGCATCCGGCAATGCGTCCAGCGAGTCGATGCAGCGCACCTGGCCATTGAACGTCCATGCAGCCTGCTTCGGCTGGCGCGTCAGCACCGTCACTGCATGGCCGTCGGCCAGCAAGGCGCTGACCAACTGCTGGCCGATGAAACCCGTGGCGCCCGTCACCAGCACGGACTGCGGCGCGGCGGCAAAGCTCAGCCGCTCCTCCTGCTCTGCCGTCTCCTGCACCTTGCGCCGGCCCAACTGCCACACGGCATACGCATCGCGCAGGCCGGACAGGCCCACGCCCACGCCGCACAGGGCCAGGAAGACGCTGAGCCAGCCATACGGCTGCCACACGAGGGCCGTCGGCAAGCTGGCCCACTCGCTGCTATTGAGCGCCAGCAGCGCGATAAAGGCGCCCGCATTGATCGCCAGCACCGTATGCGTGACCCGCTCCGTGGCCGGCAAGAGGCGGGTCTGGTCTTCCACCACGAAATCCCACAGGGTCAGCACGATTTCCACGCCAAAGACGATCACCAGCACCCAGGCCCAGGCGCCATGCCACTCCCAGGCGGCCAGGCCCACGAACAGCAGGCTGTAGATCAGGGCGCGTGTCGCATGGATGGTCAATTCGAGGCGCGCGGAGGCCTTTTGCGGCAGCGCTTCCGTGATTTCATGGTGGTAGATGGTGTCGAAGGCGCCCAGGCAGCCTTGCGCCGCCATCAGTTGCAGGGCCAGCAAATGCGTATTCATGGTGTCTCCTTCATTTCCGGCGCGGCGGATTCGCGGAACACGCCCGCCTGGGTGAACGTGGTGCCGAACAGCGCGTGGCGGATCTCGATGCGGATATTGAATTGCTGCGGCGTGTCATTGCGGTGGCACAGATAGGTCTTGCCGGGCGTGAGCACGCCGGGCAGCGGCATGCGCCAGCCGAAAAGATCCCAAAAATAACCGTCACTGGTGAAATGCAGGTTGCCATCCTCGACGTGCAGCAGCAGCTTCATGCCCAGGCCCATGCCCACGTATTCGAGCACTTCGCCCTTTGCGCTTTCGGCCATGTAGGAGGTGAAGCGGATCGGTGCGCGCCCGTGCAGGCGGTAGGTGCGCTGCTTGAAGATGAAGGGGCAGCCGGGGCGCGAATAGACTTCGATATCCACGGGGAAGTCGTGGTCGTCGTACGGGATCAACGCGCCGTCGATGAAAGGGCGCGTCAGCCAGCCCAGCACCTTGCCCAGGCGCGAGCTGGTGAGTTCACTGAGTTCGCCCCGGTAGTACAGGGGCTGGCCCGGCGCGGGATTTTTCTCGAAGCGGCGGCGGATATCCGGGTGCAGGGTCAGCCACTGTGCGCCCATCACCTTCTTGAACAGTTCTCCTTCCGAGGGGCCGTTCATGATTTGCCACGCTTGCCCGGTTTGTCTTCCGGGCTGAGGAACTTGGCCACCTTGCCGCCCATCGACAGCATGCGCTGCAGGGTGGCGGGCGGCAGGTTTTTATAATCGCTGTAGGTGCTGCTGAGCATCTCCAAAAACGCCAGCACTTCGCCCATGCGTTCCAAAGTAGCCGGTGGAATGGCCGCATCGTGCTCGCCCTCGATCGCGCACTCGCGCAGCACCGTCAGGGTGGGATCGATCTCGCGCCGCTTGCGCTCTTCCATGATGACGCGGAAGATTTCCCACACATCCTGCAAGGCGACGAAATGGTCGCGCCGGTCCCCCATCACATGCGTGATGCGCGCCAGGCCCCAGCTTTGCAATTCCTTCAGGCTGTTGCTGACGTTGGACCTGGCCACATTCAGGCTGGCCGCGATGTCTTCCGCCGTCAGCGGTTCATTCGCCAGGAACAGCAGCGCGTGGATTTGCGCCACCGTTCGGTTGACGCCCCAGCGGGTGCCCATCTCGCCCCAGTGCAGAATATATTTCTGCGTGGTTGGACTCAGTTCCATGATTTTCTCTTATTTCTGTCGTTACAGAAATGTAAGATGGAACGGAAATTGAGTCAAGCACGATTCGTCAAGTATGGGTCGGTGGCCGGCCCATGGCGCGCAGGAATTGCTGCTGCGAGGCGTGCAGCTGGCCGTAACCGAGTTCGCGGTACACGAGGCCATGGCGCGGCGCCAGTTCGGCCAGGATGCGCGCCAGCGCCGGGTAATGGCGGTGGTTCCAGGTGGGGAACAAATGGTGCGTCAGATGCAGATTCAAGCCGCCCAGCCAGTAGCCGAGCCAGCGCAGGGCACGCGGCCTTGGCGTCCAGTCGCAGGCCGTATAAAACGTGTGCTGGTACCAGTCGTGCGGCAGGGTGCCATCCTGCCCCGGCTGGAAAAACTCCACTTCGGCCCAGTGCGTGCCGAGGATCAGCGCCACCAGCGCGCACGAGGCGATCATCTGGCCCACGAAATACGCGCCCAGCACCACGCCCCAGCCGATGCCGTGCTGCTGCAGCACCCACATGGGCAGCGCCAGCACCAGCGCCACGTGGCCCAGCTTCCAGCCCAGGAACGACAGCCAGCCACGCCATCCCTGCAGCCGGCTGTGCGCCGCCACGGGCGTCTTGCCGAAGCGGTCCAGCCAGTCGCCATACCAGTTCAGATAAGGCAGCGACAGGGCCGCCACCACGGGCCAGTACAGGTATTGGTAGCGGTACTGCGGCGACCAGCGTTGGAACGGTGTCTGGCGCAAAAACGGATTCGGCTCCGTGTCGAGGTCATAGCCTTCCACGTTGGCATACGTGTGATGGAAGTGCACGTGGCGGATGGTCCAGAAATCCGTGTCCACGCCCACGGGCAAGCCCACCAGGCGGATCAGCACGCGGTTCCAGGCTCCCTGGCGGAAGATGGCGCTGTGGGCCGCGTCGTGCAGGGTATTCATGGCCAGCGCCATGGCCGCGACCAGGCAAGCCACATAGCTGGCGGCAAACGGCCAGGTGCTGCCGGCGCTCAAGGCCAGCGCATACAGCCCCACCGTCAGCGCGGCCAGAAACACGGTTTTCGCATGCAGGCGCGCGTCGCCGAAGCGGTGTCTTCCTTTGTCCGCCAGGTAGGCGTCGGCGCGCGCGCGCAATTCGCGGCGGAAGGCGGAATCGCGGGCGGGCTGGAAGCGCAGCGGCGGCAGCGAAGGTACAGGCTGCGTCACGCGCGCGTCCCCGCCGCTGCTGGCCACCACAGGCGGCGCGCGCCGTCGAGGCCATGCGCCAGCAGCGCAGCCAGGAAGACCATGCCCCACGCATCGCGCGCGCCATACCAGCCCAGGAACAGCAGCGGCATGGCCACGGCGATGGCAACCCAGGCGATGGCGCCCCAGCGGCGCGCATCCGACAGGCCGCCCAACGCCAGGGTGCCGCCAAAGATCAGCGCAAACAGGATGGCCTGCTGCGCGCCGGCCAGCACCGCTTCGTGGTTGACGTAATAAATTACGAGGCCAAACAGGATTACGCCGCCGATACCGATGAACAGCTCGGGCACGTGGAAAGTGCCGCGCGACTGCCAGTGGGGAAAACGCGCGCGCAGCCATTTGAACAGTTTGCCGTTGCTGGCCAGTAGCGGGTTGTGCGTGGGTGTCATGCCCTTCACGCCATAGCGCATTTCCACGCCCTCGAGCTCGGGCTGGAAACTGCCGAACAGCCTGTCCCACAGCAGCAAAGTACCGCCGAAATTGCGGTTGATATAGCGTTTATCGGTGCCGTGGTGCACGCGGTGGTGCGACGGCGTGACCATGAATTTGTCGAGGATGCCGGACTTGTTCACCAGCGCATTGTGGTTGTAGAACTGCACCGTGTAATGCAGGGACGAGACGACAAGGAAGATTTCCAGCGGCACGCCCAGCACGGCCAGGATGGCGATGAAGGGGAAATTCGTCAGCGACGAATACCAGGAATTGCGCACACCCAGCGACAGGTTGAAATGCTCGCCCTGGTGGTGCACCACGTGCACGGCCCACAGCAAAGGGATTTTATGATGCAGCCGGTGCATCCAGTAAAAGCACAAATCCCAGGCAAAAAAAGCGAAGACCCACTGCGCCGCCACGGGCCACTGGTCGACGATGTGCAGGTTCACATGGCGCAGCAGCAGGGCGAAGGCCGCCACTTCCACGCCGCGGAACACCCACATCAATATGTGCCCCGAATTGAGGTTGAAGATCACGTCCTTCCACGGTACGGGGGTCTTGCGCACCCATTTCAGGATCAGCAGTTCGGCCAGCACGAAGGCCAGCATGATCAAAAACGACAGGGCAAATGGATTCATCATGGTGCGGTTTTCATGGAAACGGCGCGGCGGGCAGCCAAGGATACCTGCATTTTCGCCAGCATGCCGCCAGCGATGCCAACGGCCAGGCCGGCAGCCAGATCGATGCTCACGTGCCGGCGCAGAGCGATGATGGCATAGCAGATGGCCAGGCCCAGCGCCACGGCCAGCGCGGAGCGCAGCAGATGGCGCCTGCCGCACAAGGCCCACACGCACAGCAACGTCAGGGCGCCGTGCAGCGACGGCAGGCAGTTTTGCGTGGAATCCGCCGCCTGCAGCATGCGCAGCGCCTGCGTGCTCCAGGCATTGCCTGCACCGACGGGCGGATACGCGAGGGTGGTCGGATACAGCAGGAACACCACGCCGCACATGACGGCGGAAAGCGCCATGGCGCGCGCCAGCCAGCGCACCCGCGCCGCATCGGCCGCCAGGTAGGCGTACGGGATCAGGATGAAGAAGGACAGGTACAGCCAGATGGCGGCGTCCGTATAGGGAATGGCGCGGTCGATAGCCGTTTCCGGCAGCAGCACGCCCTGCCCTTGCAGCAGGTCGCTGGAAAAATACACGAGGCCGACGCTGCCCCAGCCGGCCAGCAAATGCAGCAGGCGGCCGCGTACGGTCATGGAAGAAGGGTTCATGCGGTCGCAAGGCGCCGGATGCGGCGCCGTTTCATGGTGGGATCAAAGGGAGGCAGTTCAGCGCTCGTCGTCCAGGCCAGGCCGTCGACGGCCACGCCGAGGCCCTGCAGCACCGCTGCCAGGTGCGCACGCAGGGCGGCCAGTCCTGCCTCGTCGAGCGCTGCATGCAATTGCAGGGATGCGTCGCCCGACTGCACCAGGCGGTAATCGGCGTCGGGCGGCAAGGCTTGCGCAAAGGCCCGCGTCAGCACGTCGGCAAACACGGCGACAGCTTCGCCGCCATGCGCGGACGGCAAGGATGGCAAGAACAGCATGTCGTCGCAGCGTCCTTCGATGCCATCGATGGCGCGCGTGGCGCGGCCGCACGGGCATGGCGTGGCGCGCGCGATCAGGATGTCGTCCAGGCGGTAGCGCACGATGGGCTGCGTGATGCGCGTAAAGTCCGTAATCACGGGGACGAAGCGCCGCTGCTCTCCATCGAGCCACTGCGGCTCGATATGCACGTACTCTTCGTTCAGGTGCAGCACGCCGTGCTCGCAGCTGCTGGCGAGAAAACCCTCGGTGGCTTGGTAGATTTCATGCACGGCGCCAAACGCCTGCACGATCAGTGCGCGGTCCTGCGCTTCCAGCACTTCGGCCACCGAGATGACTTTTTTCGGCGCCAGCGCCAGGCTGCCATCGATGACGCGCAAGGCCAGCTGGCGCAGCACCTGGGCCGGCGCGACGATGACGGAAGGCCGATATTGCGCCAGCTGCCCGCACAGGCTGTCGAACGGTTCGAACAAATCGTAAAAGGCAAAGGTGAGCCATGGCGAGCGCACGGCCGTGTACAGATTGCTGTTCGCGCGCAGGAACAGGGCGACCCGTTCGCCGGAGAACAGGCCGTCGGGCAGCGCCTTGGCCAGCATCACGCCCGCCCATTGGGCCTTTTCGCGGGGGCTGACGGTAAACACGGCGCGCCGCGACGAGGTACCGGACGACAGGCCCACCGTGATGTCGCCGACGGCCGGCGTAAAGTCGCGGCTCTGCTCGGCCGCCATGGCTGCCGCCATCGCCTGCGCCAAAGTCACCCCTTGCGTATTCATGGCGTCGAAATGCTCGAGCATCAGCGCCTTGTTCATCGTCGGCCACTGCGCCAGCGGCAAGCCGCGGTACGGGGCGAAATAGCGGCTGCGCGCACACAGCGTGTCGATGAAGCGGGCCAGCTGCACCTGCTGGTAGGCGTCCAGCCGGGCGCGGTCCGCAAAGCGCAGGCGGCGCGTGCGCCAGTACGACAGCAACAGCCAGAAGATACGCTTCACAGGCGGCCCGCCACAGGAACATAGTCCGCCGTGTCTTCATGCGTGATGCGGATCTGCGCATTGCCCGACTGGTGCAACTGGTGCAGCCGGTTCAGGGTGGCGTAATACGGCGCGCGCTTGTGCTGGATGATAAACGACAGTTCGGACGGTCCGCGCAGCTGCTGGAAACTTTCCGGCACCCAGGCCGCGTCGGACGCCAGCAGGGTCCAGCCGCTCTCCTGCAGCACGAAGGCGCCCAGATGGCCGATAGCGTGGCCGGGCAGGTCGACGATGTAGATCTCGCCCGTGCCGCTGACGTCGCGCCCGTGCGTGAATGGCAGCAGGGCGGCCGGCAAGGCCGTCTCGGGCACGCTTTCCACGAAATCCAGGCGGTCGGCGATGTCGTTTGGCAGCAGCTCGGGCACGAAGGCCTGGCGCACGGCGGCCACGCCGGACAGTCCCCGCACGGCGTCCCAGCCCGTTTTGGAGGCCATCAGCCGCGCGCCGGGAAAGTCGCGCAGGCCCGCGATATGGTCGGCGTGGAAGTGCGACAGCAGCAAGGTATGGATATCGCCGGGCGAGACGCCATGCGCGCGCAGCTGGCCCTGCAACGATTCACGCTCTTCGAAGGAAATCGGCGTCACCCACGCATACATGCGGTACACGCCCTTCGATGTGGCGGCGCGGAAGTGCTCTGCGTAACCCGTGTCCCACAGGTACAGGCCCGCGCGCGTCGCTATCAGGTAGGCGCGCGAGGGGAAGCAGCGGCTGGCCAGCCCGCTGCCTTTCAAGACCATGCACGAAGGATGCGTGCAGTGACCGACGCGAAACGCGGTGATGCTAGCCATTGCGCTCCTTGCCCACCTTGTGCGCCGCCGCTTCCTGGCGCATCCACTGCGCCGTGCGGGCAATGCCGTCCTGCAGGCTGACGATGGGACGGTAGCCGAGCACCTTGCGCGCCTTGGCGCTGTCGAGCGTCATGTCGAAGCTGAGCGCACCGATGCTGTAGGGCGTCAGCGATGGCTCGCGGCGCGTGAAGCGCGAGGCGAACTGCATCAGGCGCGCCACCAGCGCCAGCACGCGGTACGGCACGCTGACGATCTCGAACGGCTGCTGCAGATGGTCGCAGAACAGGGTGCGCAAAATGTCGCACAAGCGCGCCGGCTCGCCATTCGTGATGTTGAAGGCGGCGCCGGAAGCGATGGTCTTGTGCACGGTGGCCAGCCACATCGCATGCACGACATTGTCGACATAGGTGATGTCGATGGTAGCCGCGCCGCCATTGGGCAGCGGCAGCTTGCCGCCGCGCTGTTCCAGCACCCTCGCCAGGCGCGGAATCAGCACCTGGTCGTGCGGGCCGAAGATGGCGCGCGGGCGCAGGATCACGCACGTCATGCCGCGGTGGCGGTCGACGCAGTCCTGCACCAGCTTTTCCGCCATCGCCTTGCTGCGCGCATACGCGTTGACAAAGGCATCGGGGCGGAAGGTTTCCGGCACGTCGTAGCGGTTGCGGTAATCGAAATAGATGGCCGGCGTGGAGATGTGCACGAAGCGCGCCACGTGCAGGCTGGCGGCCGCGCGCAGCAGCTGGGCCGTGGCCGTGACGTTGGCGGCGATGAAATCGCGCTCGGGGCCCCATGGCGACGACAGCGCGGCGCAGTGCCAGACGGTATCCATGCCGCGCACCAGCTCATCGACCTGGCGCGGTGATGCCTGTGCCAGGTCGAGCGCCACGAATTGCGCGCCCATGCGTTCCAGTTCGCGGCCCACGGCGGCGTTGCGGCCCGTGGCGCGCACTTCCACGCCCTGCGCCAGCAGGGTGCGCACGGCATTGCGCCCCAGCCCGCCCGTCGCTCCCGTGACCAGTATCCGCCTCATCACACCACCTTTACAGGTCAAGAATCATGCCGCCGATGGTCAGGCCCGCGGCCGTGCCCATCATCAGCAAACGCTGGCCTGCCACGGCCCGCCCCGTCATCACCGCCTCGTGCAGGGCGGTAGGCAAGGACGCGGCCACCTGGTTGCCGTGCGTTTCAAAGATCTTGATGATTTTAGCATCGGGAACGTCAAGGATGCGCGCCGCATGCGCGAGCCCCAATGGGCTGGCCTGGTGCGGCACGACCACGTCGACTCTTTCCAGTCCCGCGCCCGATTCCAGCATTAGTTCCGCCAGGAAATCCGGCATCACCTTGACGGCCAGGCGGAACACGGCCTTGCCATCCATGCGGAACAGATAATCGCCCGGTTCGCAGCCATTGCGCGGGTTGCGCTCGGTGCCGCCGCCGCGGATTTCGCAGTAGCGCCGCCCTTCCGGATACGTGCCCATCTTGTAGGCGCGGATGCCGGCGCTGCCATCGCCCCGCTCGACGATGACGGCGGCGGCGCCGTCGCCAAAGATCATCGACGCTTCCGGCTCGCTCCAGTCGACGCCGCGCGAGGCGAGGTCGGACGAAACGATGGCGATGCGCCGGTAGGCGCTCCCCGCCAGCATGGAGGCGGCCACGCGGAAGGCGGCCATGAAACTGAGGCAGCTGGCGTTGACGTCGAAGCTTTGCGTGCCTGGCGGCAATCCCGCATGTTCGGCCACGAAGCAGGCCGTATTCGGCAAGGCCTGCTCGGGCACGCCGTTGGCGCAGATCAGCAGGTCGATGTCGGCCGGACGCAGGCTGGCATTTTTCAGCGCGTCGAGCAGGGCGGCGGCGCCCAGCTGGCTTTGCGATTCATCGGGCGCGGCGACAAAGCGCGACAGCACGCCGCTCTTGCGCAGGGTGTAGCCGGCTGGATGGCCCAATGTCAGGTCCAGGCTTGCGGAAGTCACACTATGCGACGGCACGGCCTTGCCCGTCGCGATCAGGCGAACTGGAATCATGTTGGCCTTAAAAAAGTAAAGTAAATACGGTTGATGTATGGTCTATGCGCTAATCGCGTGCCAGCGGCGGCAAATCGACGCCGCAGTTCTTGCAGAAATTGGCATCGTCATCGAGCCCTTCTTTCAGGCACGTGGGGCAGGTACGCGTGGTCACCAGCTTGGAACTGCGCTGTACCGTCATTTCCGCGCTGATAATGCCGGTAGGCACTGCCAGGATGCCCCAGCCGAGCAACATCATCAGCGAAGCGATGGTGCGCCCGATGTCGGTGCGCGGCGTGATATCGCCGAAACCGACCGTGGTCATGGTGCTGATGGCCCAGTATATCGACGTGGGGATACTGCTGAAACCGTTTTCCGGCCCTTCCACGACGTACATCACAGTACCCAGCAGAAAGACCACCATCATGACAAAAGACAAGAAAATGAGAATCTTGCGCCGACTGGCCAGCAAGGCCCGCCCCAGCACCGTGTATTCATGCACATACGACGTGAGCTTGAGGATACGGAACATGCGCAGCAGGCGCAAAATGCGCACGTCGATCAGCACGTGCGCGCCCGGCAGCAGCAAGCCGATGTAGGTCGGCACGATGGCCAGCAAGTCGATAATGCCGAAAAAACTCTTGGCGTAGCGCACAGGATGCTGCAGGCACGACAGGCGGGCGAAATATTCGATGGTAAATAAAATGGTGAAAAACCATTCCAGCGCCGTCAGCCAGGTGCCATAGCGCTCGGCCACGGAGGCGACGCTGCTGAGCACGACCACCGTCACGCTGATCAGGATGGCGGCGATCAGCAGCAGGTCGAAGGCGCGGCCCGTGCGCGTTTCCGCCTCGAAAATGACGGTGTACACCTGCTCGCGCCAGCCCCGCTCGGGCTTGCCATATTTCTGCTGCGTTTCCTGCGCCGCCAGTTGCTGCGGCGTCAGGGGCGCCGCGCCGCTCTTCGTCGCGGCTTTCATGTGGGTAGTGTGCTCATATACTATTATTGTATAGATAATTGACAAAGCACGGCGACACGCACGGTTGGGCTACAGGTTTCATTACAACAACACTACGACAGCTTTTTCGCCAGCAGCACGGCATTGCGCCGGTCGCGCTCGGCCTGCACGATGTCCGTCGTGCGTGCTTCCGAGATGCCCACCGTGTGCAGCACGGTGGCCGTCAGCTGCAGCGCCGATTCCAGCGCCTCGGGCACGACCAGGGTAGCGCCCGCCTGTATCAGGGCCACGGCATGCGCCTCGTCACGGGCCCGCGCATACACGGGCAGCTGCGGATATTCGCGGCGTATCGATTTCACGGCATGCAGCACGGACGCCGCATGGTCCATGGTCAGCACCACGGCGGCGGCCCGGTCCGCATTGACCTTTTGCAACAGTTCCGCGCGCGACGCATCGCCGAAATACACGGGGAAACCGCGCGGATGCAGGGTCGTCACCAGGCGCGCATCGTTTTCAATCGCCACATACGCGATATCCTGTTCCGTCAGCACCTTGGCCAGCAACTGCCCCACCCGGCCGAAACCGGCGATGATGACGGTGTTGCCCTGCGGCGGCAGCGCGCCGTGCGCCAGGTCGGCCAGCTGATGGTGGTGGCGCTGTTCCCACCAGTTGCCGAAAGCGCGCGCCGCCTTGGCCAGCGCCGGCGTGGCGAACAGGCTCAGGCCTACCACCAGCATGACGAACTGCGCCACCTGCGGTCCGATCAGCTTGGTACCGAGCGCATACGCGACGACGATGAAGGCAAATTCGCCGCCCTGCCCCAGCAGCACGCCCGTTTCCACGGCGCGCCCCCAGTGAAAGCCGCCGATGCGGAAAATCAGGCTGATGACAAGGGTTTTCAAGGCAAACAGGCTCAGCACGGCTAGGGGAATCAGGACCGGCGACTTGAGGATTTCGCGCACGTCGATCTGCATGCCCACGGACATGAAGAACAAGCCCATCAGCAAGCCTTTGAAGGGCTCGATCGTCACTTCCACTTCGTGGCGAAATTCCGTTTCCGCCAGCAGCAGGCCGGCCAGCAAGGCGCCCAGCGCCATCGACAAACCCGCCAGATAGGTCAATCCCGCGATGCCCAGGGTGCTGAGCAGAGTCAAGGCCATGAACACGTCGGGCTGGCGTTTCTTGACGAAAAACTGGAACAGCGGACGAATCACGCGGCGGCCCAGCAGATAGATCAGCAGGATGGCGCCGGCCGATTTCACGGCCGCAAAGCTGAGCAGATACGCGAGGTCGTCGCTGCGCCCGCTGGCGAACACGTCGATCAGGATGAACAGCGGCACCACCATCAGATCCTGGAACATCAAAATGGAAAACCCCGCCTGGCCGGCCGGCGTCTGCAGCGAGCGCTGGTCGGTCAGCAACTGCATCACCACGGCCGTCGACGACAGCGACAGCACCAGACCCAGCACGATGGACGCTTCCAGCGACAGGCCAAAGTAATACGCCACACCGCCGATCAGGCAGGCGCTGACCGCTACCTGCCCCACGCCCGCGCCAAATACCCAGCGCCGCAGCGCCCACAGCCGTTCCGTCGACAGTTCCAGGCCGATCATGAACATCAAAAACATCACGCCCAGCTCGGCCAGGCCGCTGACCTGCTCGGCACGAACGAACGAGAAATACGTCAGCCACGTGAACTCGCCAGCCCACAGGCCGAAGCCAAACGGGCCGAACAGGGCGCCGACGGCCAGGAAACCGAGGACCTGGTTGACCTTCAGGCGTTGCAATAACGGAATAAAAATCCCGGCCAGGGCGAGAAACAGCAGGGTTTCCCGTAAATACGGTAAGGCGTGTTGCTCTTCCAAGATAATCCTAATTGAATGGCATTCATGCTGAATTTACAATTGTCGCATGCTGAGCAAGGGCACAGCAGGCGCATCCGCGATATTTTTTCCACAAGGCAACATAACCGCTACTTGCCATCCGCTTTCGGCGGCGCCAGCATGTCGGCACGGGGGCGGTCCCAGCCCGGCACATAGGCGGGGCATGGCCGGCCACGGAACTGCTGCAATTCAACCGTGGTGAAATTCGGCAACATGCCGGGGTTGAAGCGCACGTCCGTCAGCTTGTCCGCATTCAACCTGGGCATGCGGGCAAAGCGGAACCACGCGTCGACATAGCAATTGTCTTCCTGCAAAGCGCGCAAGGTGGCCAGGCTGCCCGCCGCTTGCGCGGACACGGCGATGCCGGGCGCCAGTTGCTGTCCCCGCTTGCCCGTCTCGGCCAGTCCCGCCGGGCAGGCGGCGGGCGCCAGCGACTTCGGCAGCAGGCTCAGCGTGCCGCGCCGCAAGGTGTACATGTCCGTTTTGCTGTCGAGCGAGACATAGATCCAGCACAGCGGGTTGCTGGGAAACGCCGTCATCGCCACATCCCACACGCGCGTGCCGGGATCCAGGCGCTGCACGGCCGCCTCGATGCGCGCGCGGCCGAGGGCCGAGGCCACGCCCTGGGTGCCGATGAACGTGGCGGCCAGCGCGAAGGCCAGCAGCAACGGTCCGCGTCCCCGCTCGCCGGCCCGTCCTTGCAGCACGGCCAGGATCACGCCCAGCCCCAGCAGCATGGCCAGCGAAGCGGGCGCCAGGTAGGTTTTATAGGTGAAGAAACACAGGGCCGCCGCCAGCCCCGCCAGCAGCACGCTTTTGACGATGCCGTAGTGCAAAGACATGATCACGGGCACGCCCAGCAGCACCCAGAACATGGGCTCGACAATGAAGACCATGTCGCCATACAGCCAGCGGCTGTCAAACGGGTAAAACGGGTGCAAGCCATAGGAATTGAGGAAATCCATGCCCATGTGCAAACAGAATCCCAGCAACAGGCAAGCCGCCAGGCCGATGCGGGCGGGCACGCTGCTTTTCAGCAACCGGCGCGCACCGGGCCATAGCAGCCACAACAGGGCCAGCAACAGCAGCGCCTGGGGCAAGGCCAGCAGCAAGGTATGCGTGTGGCCCCGGTGGTGCAGCATGTAGCCGAACGGGCGCGGCAGCAGCTTGGTCAGCACCAGGTCCAGGTCCGGCGCGTTGCTGGCAAACCAGGCCGAAAATAAAAACAGCGCGCGCCGGGTGCGCTGGGCGGGGACCTGCGGCTCGGGCGGCAGGCTGCGGTGTACCAGTTCGCCGACCCCGAGGCCGATGACCGAATGCGTAATATTATCCATCGGGCAATTTTACAGGACGCCCGCCCCCGCGTGCGCGTGCGCTACAGCTTTTCCAGCTCCGGCCCGCGCATGCCGACCAGCAAGGCGCGCCCGTCCGGCATCACGCGGAACTCGCCATAACGGGCTTTTTCCCAGCGCGCCGCCTCGCCTTCCTTGAAGAACCAGGCATCGCTGACCAGCACCCAGTTCCCATCCTTCGGCGTCAGCTCGAGCAGGAATTCGCCGGGCGCAAGGGCTTCCCTGGTGTACGGGCGCAGCAGTTCCGCCACGCCGCGCGCATCGCGCGTGGCCACGACGAGGGGCCGGCCAGGCGCCCGGTCCACGCTGGCCAGCGTGCTCAGGACGCCAAGGTTGACGAAATTGAGGCGCATGTAGTCGCCCTGCATCAGCGAGCGGGGATCGACGGGTTCCAGCGCCACGAAGATCGCTTGTCCTTTGGCAATCAGCTGCTCTTTTTGCCAGATGCCACCATTAGCGACCAGCAACACCAGCAGCAAGCCGCCCAGCACGCCCAGGCGCGCGGCGCGGTGTTCGGTGGCCACGCCCGCCGGTTTGCTTTCCACCAGGTGCAGCACGGCGCCGCGCATGGCCAGCCACGACAGGGCGCACAGCACGGCGCCAGCCACGGCCAGCAACGCCGCCTTGCTGGCCAGCGGCCAGGCCAGCTGATAATAAAAGCTGCCGAGTATCCATGCGGCGGCCAGCGCGGCCGCCACGGCCACGCGCGAGCGCCCGCTCGTCAGGCAATACGCGAGGATCAGCAGCACGGGCCCCAGCGCCGGCATGAACCAGGACAGCACGACCAGCACCAGCGCCACGCCGATGGCGGGCAACTGGCGCAACGCCGGCCAGCGCCATCCCGTCCAGGCGGCAGCCGCCATGGCCAGCACGAGCGACACCCCATTCAAGGCTTGCGCATACCAGGCGCCGGCCTGGTGCCGGGTCACTTCGCGCGCCACTTCGCCGGCAAAACCACCGCCCAAGGCGCCGCCCAGCATGAAGGTCATGCCGGACCAGAAGACCAGTCCCAGCAAGATTGCCAGGACCCACCCCGTCGACAGCGACTCCAGGAAGGCGGCGACGGACGCGCCGCGGCCATCGTTGAAGGCTTGCTTCTGCAGCCAGTGGGCGCCCAGCCACAGGGCCAGGGCCAGCATCCAGGCCAGATACAGTTGCGTGGGGTCGTTTTCGAAAATAAAGTCGCGCGTGCTATCGACGATGCCCAGCCCCAGCAAGCCGCAGGCGACCAGCCCCAGCAGCACCCGCAGCCAGTCGCGCGGCAAGGCGGCGGCCACCACCAGGCATGCCAGGCACAGCAGCAGCGACGCCGTCTGCGTGGAATAGTCGCGGTACAGGGCATAACCGAGCAAGCCGCCGCCCACCAGCAGGCATGGCACGGCCAGCTGTTCGACGAACAGCGCCACGCCGCGCGTGCGGATCAGCAGCACGGCCGCCACCAGTACGATGGCGGCGACGACATACGCGCCGGGTCCGTGGCGCACGACGCTTTCCAGGCCCACGCCCAGCGCAATCATCAGGGGAATGGCGGCCAGCCAGGCGCCGAAGGCCGTCATCAGCACCAGCGGCCACGGCCGTACATCCTGCACGGGACGGGTGGCGTTGGGCGGCAGCAGTCCGGCGCGCGTGGCGTCGTCGATCAGGGTGGCGAGCGCATCGGCTCGTTGACCATGGATAGTGTTCATACCGCCTCCCGGCGCGTGCGCCACAGGATGCCCTGCACGGTCAGCGCCAGCAGCACGGCGGCCAGCAAGCCCAGCATGGCCAGCGCGCCGACGCCATCGCCATGGCCGTTGAACAGCACGTGCGTCAGCCCTCCCACCAGCAAGGTGTTGATACCGAGCGCGACGGCGCTCAGGCCGAACACATCAAAGAACCGGCCGGTGGCCAGCAGGACGCCGGCGACGGCCAGCAAGCCCAGTCCCGCCCAGTACGGCGACTCGATATCATTGCCGAACAGGGCGCTGACGCCCGTGCCCGTGATAAGGATGGTGGCCAGTACCAGGCCCAGGCGCAAGGCCCAGCTGCCCGCGCCCGTCCAGCGCGCCAGCAGGGGCGAGACAAACGCACAGGCAAGCAGCACGGCCAGCCAGCCGCTGACGAAAATGGACAGATCGGCCGAATCGATGCGCCAGCTGTGGCGCGCCTGCGCCTGCATCCACAGGGTGGCAGCCGTCGACAGTATCAGCATCCATGGCGTCCACAGCACGTCGCTGCGCGCGACCAGGCACAGGGGCAAGGCCAGCACGGCCCACAGGGCGAACAGCTGCCACGGGTCGGCGCCCGTCTGGTACGTCTGGCCGAAATACGCAAACAGGCCGCCGATGGCCAGCAAGGCCAGCAGCAGCAAGGGCACGCGCGCCTTGGGCACGGCGAAGGCGCCCACGCAGGCGGCGGCCAGCACCCCTTGCAGCAGGGCAAAGCGGCCCATGCGGCCCAGCGCTTCCCAGTTGGCGGCGACCCAGCAGATCAAGCCCATGCCCAGCAGTGCGGCGCCCAGCACGGCCACGCCGCGCGGCAGCCAGTAGGCCAGGCGCGCGGGTTCGCGCTGGAAGCCGGCCACTTCCTGCAACTGCCGGGTTTGTAGGGCATCGAGCGCATGGTCCGAGGCGAGTTGGTACACGGCGAGGCGTAAATCCATCGTCTGCTTTCTTTGTCAGGAAATTGGGGGAGTCAGGTCAGCGCTCGACGCTCACGCCACGCCAGAAGGCGACGTGGCCGGCAATTTGCTTGGCGGCATCCTTGGGCTGGGGGTAATACCAGGCCGCGTTGGCATTCGTCTGGCCACCGACGACGAGGTCGTAATAGCTGGCCGTGCCCTTCCACGGGCAGATGCTCGTGTGGCTGCTGGGACGCAGGTATTCCTGCGTCACCGACGATAAAGGAAAATATACATTGTTTTCAACGACTTGCACCTGCGCATCGGTGGCTTGCGCGATGACAGCGCCATTCCAGCTGGCTGTTGGCATTTGACTATCCTCCTTCTGCGCCGAGTGTAGCGCAAAAAGTCTGCCATGGCGCGCGCCATTGGCGCCCCGTTCAAGCGCCGGCGATGATCTGGCGCAAGGCTTGCTCGAACACTTCAGGCGGCTGCCCCCCGGAAATCAGGTGGCGCTCGTTGATGATGATGGCAGGCACCGAGTTGATACCGTTCTGCTGGTAGAACTGTTCCTGCGCGCGCACCTCGTCCGCGTAGGCGTCCGATGCCAGCACCTCGGCCGCTTTCACGCTATCGAGCCCCACCTTGCCGGCCACGGCCAGCAGCACCGCATGCGAGGATGGATCCTGTCCCTGCGTGAAATAGGCATCGAACAGCGCCATCTTGAGTTGCTTCTGACGCCCTTCCAGCCCGGCCCAGTGCAGCAGACGGTGCGCATCGAAGGTGTTGTAGATGCGGCCGCGCTTGTCCATGGCAAAGGTAAAGCCCAGCTGCTCGCCGCGCGCGCGGATGGCTTCGCGCGACTGCGCCATCTGTTCCGGGGTGGAACCATATTTGCGGGCAATGTGTTCGCCGATATCCTCGCCTTCGGGCGGCATATTGGCGTTCAACTCGAAAGGCTGGAAGTGGATGTCGGCCTGGACGGTGTCTTGCAGCTTGTCCAGCGCCTGCTCCAGCGATTTCAGGCCCACCACGCACCAGGGGCAGGAAACGTCGGACACGAAATCGATACGGATGGGGGTGGGTGTGGCGGGAGTGGAACTCATGGTGGGCAGCCTTTGCGCGAGTCGGTGGCGGCCGCACCGCGCGGCGCCGCAAGCACAGCATATGCGTGCGGGCCGCGGGAAATCAAGCGCTTACTTCTTCTTGACGGTCGCCTTGGCCGCATCCTTCTTGCCGCCGATCTTGCTTTCCTTACCGGAGAGCAAGTTCGCGATGTTCTGGCTGTGGCGATAAGCCAGCAGCACGCTCATGACGATGACGGACAGCAAGATGGGATCGACGCCGAACAGCAAGCCATAGTAAAACGGCGCGAACAGGGCCGCCACCAGCGCTGCCAGCGAGGAATAGCGGAAGGCATAGGCGATGATCAGCCAGGTAGCCAGGGTTGCCAGGCCCAGCCATGGATTGATGCCCAGCAGCACACCGAGGGCCGTGGCCACGCCCTTGCCGCCGACAAAGCGGAAGAACACGGGCCACAAATGGCCGAGGAAAACGGCGATGGCCACCAGGGCCACGGCCGTGTCGCCCACGCCCAGCGCAGTGGCAAAATGGTCGGCCAGGAACACGGCCAGCCAGCCCTTGGCGCCATCGCCCAGCAGGGTCATGATGGCGGCGCCCTTGTTGCCGCTGCGCAGCACGTTGGTGGCACCCGGATTTTTCGAGCCATAGGTGCGCGGATCGGCAATGCCGTAGACCTTGCTCATCACCACGGCAAACGATATCGAGCCGAGCAAGTAAGCGGCCACTGTCATTGCCACGGTTGTGATTACTGGATTCATTTCTTCCCTTTATTGTGTTTATTACACCAGCATCGAGGCTGGCGCAGCAGAATATACACCATGGCCGATGCCCGGTAACAGCCCGTCGTCCATTTCATTAATCCTGCAGGGCGCACTGCACCGGCTTGGCTTGCAACAAATCAACAAGCACCTGCGGCGCCAGCGAGACGAGGAAGCCGCGCCGCCCGCCATTGATATAGATGCGTTCAAGCGCCAGGATCGATTCCTCCACGTACACGGGCATGGCCTTTTTCGTGCCGAACGGCGAGGTGCCGCCGATCATGTAGCCGGAATGGCGCTGCGCCACCTCGGGCTTGCACGGCTCGACGGACTTGCAGCCGATGGCGCGCGCCAGATTCTTGGTCGACACCTTGCAATCGCCATGCATGAGCACGATCATCGGCTTGGCCGCCTCATCCTGCATCACCAGGGTCTTGATCACCGCATGCTCGGGCACGTTCAATTCGCGCGCCGAGACGCTGGTGCCGCCGTGCTCCTCGTACGGATACGGGTGTTCATCGAAGGAAACTTGATGCTTGCGCAGCAACTGCGTCGCCTGGGTCTCGGAAATATGCTCTTTTTTAGCCATGCGTGATACGCTGATCGTTCAGTGAGGAGTGCTAATTATGCAGGAAGAAATCCGCTTTGCCACATTCAATGTCTGCAACCTGGCCCCCGCCGGGGCGAAATTGTATGACAACCTGGAACCGTTGAGCCCGGCGCAATACGCAGCCAAGGCGGAGTGGACGGCGCGGCAGATCGACCTGCTCGACGCCGACGTGATCGGTTTCCAGGAAATTTTCTCGCAAGCGGCCTTGCGCGACGTACTGTCGCGCACGCGCCATTACCGCGAAGCCACCCTGGCCGGCTACGATGCGATGGATGCCGCCGGACGCATATTGCCCACGGTGGCGCTCGTGTCGCGCCTGCCGCTGGCTGGCGCCGGTGTTGCCTGGGCGAATTTCCCCGCCGGCGTGAGCGTGCCTGCCGACAGCCATGTCCAAGATGACAATGCCTGCCGCTTCGCCCGCGCGCCCCTGCACGTCCAGGTCATCTTGCCTGGCGGACAACTCACGGACGTGGTCGTCGTGCATTTGAAATCACGCCGGCCCGACTACCGCCATGGCGACGGCAGCGATGCCATCGCCTACGCGCTGGCCAACCTGCGCTCGCTGCAGCGGCGCGGCGCGGAAGCCGTGGCCCTGCGCGTGCTGGCAAGCGAACTGGGCCACAGCGGCCGCCCCCGCATCGTTCTGGGCGACTTCAACGACATCGCCAATGCCGTCACCACGGCCATCGTCATGGGGGCGGGCGGGCCGTGCGAACCACATGGCGACATGCCGGAAATGCGCGCGCGCCTGTACGACGCCAATGCCATCCAGCTACGCCAGGATGCCCTGCGCCACGTGGGCTACACGAATATCCACGACAGCACCTACATGACGATCGACCACATCCTTGTGTCCGAACATTTCCACGCCGCCTCGCCGCGCGCCATCGGCGTGGTGCAGGAAGTGGGTTATCTCAACGACCATTTGCTGCTGGGCTTGCCGCATGCATCCGACCATGGCCAGGTGCTGGCACGCATCAAGCTGCTGGGAAATATCCACTAATGCAGCAACCTCGCCAGCGCGCTGCCCTCGACTTGCGCGCTGGCATAGCGGCCCTGGTATTGCTGGCAGCCCTGCCCCCGCAGATACGCCAGCTGCTGCGCCGTTTCCACGCCTTCGGCAATCACCGTCAATTGCAGCGCGCGCGCCATGGCGATGATGGTGGCGGCGACGACCGTATCGGACTCGCCTGCCGCGCCGTTCGCGACGGCGGGCAGGAACGATGGATCGATCTTGAGTTTATCCACCGGGTAATGGCGCAGATTGGCCAGGCGCGAATAGCCGGTGCCGAAGTCATCGATGGCCAGCCTGGCGCCCAGCGCGCGCAGCTGCGCCAGCACCCCGGCCAGGCGGGCGCCGCCCTTCATCAGCAAGGACTCTGTCACTTCCAGTTCCAGGCAGCCGGCAGGCAAACCCGACGCGGTCAGTGCCTCTTGTACGCCAAGCAATAAATTATTGTGCAGGCATTGCGCCGGCGACAGATTCACAGCCACGTGCCAGGCATGGCCCGCATCGTGCCAGGCCCGCGCGCGCAGGCAGGCGTGGTGCAGCACCCAGTTGCCAATCGACACCATCAAACCGCATTCCTCGGCCACGGCGATAAAGCGCTCGGGCGGCAGCACGCCCAGTTGCGGGTGGCGCCAGCGCAGCAGCGCTTCGGCGCCAACGATCTGCCCGCTGGCAACATCGAGCGCGGGCTGGAACTCCAGCACGAATTCATCGCGTCCCAGCGCTTCGCGCAAGCCCTGCTCCAGGCTGGCCCGCTCGACGATTTGCGCATTCATCTCGGCATTGAAAAACTGAAAATTGTTGCGCCCGCTTTCCTTGGCATGGTACATCGCGATGTCGGCGTTATGCACGAGGGTATCGATGCTGTCGCCATCGCTGGGAAAGATGGCCACGCCGATCGAGGTCGACACATGCAGTTCGTATTCGCCCAGCTGGTAGACCTGCGTCACGGCATGCAGCAGGCTGGACGCCACATGGGCCACCTGGTCGATGCCGCCCACCTCGGCCAGGATGATGACGAACTCGTCGCCGCCATGCCGGCTGACCGTATCGACGCCGCGCACGCAGCGCACCAGGCGCCGCGCCACTTCCTTGAGCAGCAAGTCGCCCACGTGGTGGCCCATGCTGTCATTGATGTGCTTGAAATGATCGAGATCCAGGTACAGGATGGCCAGCATGCTCAGCTTGCGCCGCGCGGCCGCCAGTGCCAGCGACAGCCGGTCCAGCAGCAGCACCCGGTTCGGCAAGTCGGTAAGGAAATCGTGCTCGGCCAGGTGGCGCGTGTGCTCCTCGTTTTTCTTGCGCTCGCTGATATCGCTGAGAATGGCCAGGTAATTGCTCAATTGCCCTTGCGAGTCGCGGATGGCCGTCAGCGACAGCCAGGCCGGGTAGCGCCCGTCCGCCTTGCGCTGGTCCATGATATCGCCTTGCCAATAGCCATTCGCATCGACCTCGTCCCACACGTGATCGAAAAACGCCGGCGCATCCGGCTCCACGCCGTGCAGGACGAAGGGCTTGCCCAGCATGTCGTCCAGGCTGTAGCCGCTGATCTCGCTGTACGCGGGATTCATGCTGACGACCCGCTGCTGCGGGTCCATCACGACGATGGCGACACTTGCATGCTCGATGACCTGCATCGACAGGTACAGGGCCCGCTCGGCCAATTTGCGCGAGGAAATATCGCGGATCACGGCGTAAAACAGATAGGTGTGGTCGAGCGTGACGGAAGTGAGCAGCACTTCGCCCCAGAACAGCTCGCCGCTGCACGTCTGATAGCGCCAGTCAAAGCGGCAATTGCCGTCGGCGTGGGCCTGCGCCGCCAGTTGCGTGCCGCTCAACGATGACAATTCGCCATCGGGCTGGCGCAAGGGCGAAAAGTCGCTGAGGCGGCGCCCCAGCAGGCGTTGCCGGTCTTCACATTGAAACAGGGCAATGGCGGCCGGATTCGCCTCGGCGATATGCTCGTCGCGCAGCAGCAGGATGGCATCGGCGGATTTCTGGTACAGCTGGCGGAAATTGTCGCCCATCAGCAACAAGGCGCCCTGCGCGGCGCCATCCTGACCGCTGGCCGTGATGTCGACATCGATGCAGACCACTTGCCGCACTCTTCCGGATTGCATGACAGGAAACACGGTGGAACAGATGCAGCGCGGCGCGGCCCCATCGGCATCCAGCTTCCACAGGCGCGTGCTGCGCGCCTTGCCGCTGTCCCACACGGCCGCCAATTCACCGGCAACCTCCTCGGCCACGGTGGCGGCGTCCGGCAGCGAAGCGGCCACCCTGGCCCACGGCTGGCCCAGCGCCAGCTCCGCCGTCACGCCATACAGGCGCGCCGCGCCAAAGCTCCAGTAGCGCACGATGCCATCGCGGTCGATGCCGCGCACGGCCAGGCCGGGCGCCTGTTCAACGGCGGCAACAATGATGGACAGCAAATCGAGCGCCTTGCCGGCCGGCCCCGCCTGTGGTTCGGCAGCGGCCAGCAAACGGCCCGGCGACGGGGCGGCTCCGACAATCCGATCAGACATCAGGCCCCCCGTGGCGCGGCAGCGCGGCAACCGGCGGGCGAATGGCCTGTCCGGTGGCGCAACCATCCCGACCATTCTTGCGCGCCCGCGAATCGGCTTCTTGAGGATGCGCAAGCATCGTGACGCGCACCGCGGGCATGCCGGCAGTGGTTCCGGTCGCCGTTTTTTGCATTCCAGCCCCGATTTTGTGCAATCTGTCGCACGGCGATGGCGGCCAGACTTGAATCTTCCTAAAGTGGCAACATGCGCATCGCCGTGAACGACCGCAGCGGCAGGCGTGCTGCCTGCGGCCGCCACGGTGATGCGCTACCCGAATTCTCCCGGCCAGCGACAGGCCGGGTCCGCACCGAGACCTGGCGCCGAACCCCTGCGCCGCTCCTGACTAAAAAACCTATGAAAAACGAGACCCTGCCCCCCGCCTCCCCCCTTGCCGCCACGCGCCGCCGGCGCTGGCGCACCCCCGTGCTGATCCTGGTCGTGCTGGCCCTGGCCGGCGGCGGCTGGACGGTGAGGCAATCGAAGCAGCAAGCCGCCAAGGCTGCCGAACTGCAAGCGAGCAAGAAGAAGGAGCAGGACAAGACGCCCGTGCATGAACTGGCGCAGGGCGACGTGGCCGCCATCGATGCGCGCGCGCTGGCAATCAGCCTGCCCCTGTCCGGCTCGCTGGCGCCCTTGACCCAGGCCACCATCAAGGCCAAGGTTTCCGGCGTGATCCAGGAAACGACCTTGCAGGAAGGCCAGCATGTGGCGGATGGGCAAATCCTCGTGCGCCTGGATGCGGCCGACCAGCGCGCCCGACTGACGCAGCAGCAAGCCATGCTCGACGAAGCGCAGGCGCGCCTGTCGATGGCAAGCAAAAACGAGGCCAATAGCCAGGCCTTGCTCAAGCAAAAGTACATTTCGCAAACGGCCTACGACACGACGCAAAACTCCGTCGACCTGGCGCGCGCCAGCGTCAAGTCCGCCGCCGCCATGGTCGACATCGCCCGCATCGCGCTGGCCGACACCGTGATTCGCGCGCCCATGGCCGGCATCGTCAGCAAGCGCCACCTGCAGGCCGGCGAAAAAGTCTCGCCCGACATGCCCGTCTACACCATCGTCAACCTGGCGCAGCTGACCCTGGAAGCGCCCGTGCCCAGCGCGGAAATCCCCCGCATCAAGCTGGGCCAGGACGTGCACTTCAAGGTCGACGGCTTCGGCGCGCGCGACTTCGCCGGCAAGGTCACGCGCATCAACCCCACCACCGAGAGCGGCTCGCGCGCCATGCTCGTCTACATCGCCGTCGACAATGGCGATGGCGCGCTGCGCGGCGGCATGTTCGCCAAGGGCAGCATCGTCACCGAGCGCTCGTCCGTGGCGCCGCTGGTGCCATTGACGGCCGTGCGCAATGAAAAGCAGGGTCCCGTCGTGTATGCGCTGGTGAACAACAAGGTGGTCGCCCAGCCCGTCACGCTGGGACTGCGCAACGAGGATGAAGGCTATGCGGAAGTGACGTCCGGCCTGGTGCCGGGCGCGAAAGTCATCATCGCCAAGCTCGATGGCGTCAAGCCGGGCCACAGCGTGACCTTCGCCGCACCGGCTGCCGCCCCTGCCGCGCCGGCAGCCGTGCTGGCACGGAAGGACTGAGCCATGTGGATGACCAAAGTCAGTATTCAAAATCCCGTCTTCGCCACCATGGTCATGGTGGCGCTGGTGGTGCTGGGCATCTTCTCCTACCGGGGCCTGGGCGTGGAGAGCATGCCCAGCGTGCAGTTCCCGTTCGCCGCCATTGAAGTGAACTACCCGGGCGCCTCGCCCGAAGCCGTGGAAAACGACATCACGCGCCCCATCGAGGACGCCGTCAACACCGTCAGCGGCATCAAGACCATCCGCGCCAACTCGTGGGAAGGACGCGCCGGCGTCTACCTGGAATTCGAGCTGTCGACGAACATGGACAAGGCCATGCAGGACTTGCGCGACAAGGTGGCCCTGGTGCGCCCCCGCTTCCCGAAAGAAGCCAAGGACCCGTTCATCGCCCGCGCCGAAGGCGACAACGAACGCCCCATCGCCACCATCGTGCTGACCTCGACCGGGCATGACCTGCGCTCGCTGTCGACCATGACGGAACAGATCATCAGCAAGCGCTTCCAGGGCGTGGCCGGCGTGGGGCAAGTCAAGCTGCGCGGCTTGCGCGCGCGCCAGATCCTCATCAGCATGAAGCCGATCGAACTCAATGCCCAGGGCATCGGCGTCGATGAAGTGATCCGCGCCATCCAGGCGACGAATACCAATTTGCCGGCCGGCTCGATCAGCCATGGCGCGGCCGAACAGCTGGTGCGCGTGGAAGGCAAGATCAAGGATGCGCGCGAATTCGGCAAGATCATCGTTGCGCGCCGCGCCATCGGCCCCGTCTACCTGGACCAGGTGGCCACCGTGGTCGACGGCGAACAGGAAGAACTGTCGATCTCGCGCATGAACGGCCAGCAAGCCGTGACCATGGAAATCACCAAGGTGCAGGATGCCAACGTGGTCGAAGTGGGTACCGGCATCCTGAAAGTGGCGGCGGACCTGCAAAAGACGCTGCCGCCCGATATCACCCTGCGCGTGCTGGACGACGAATCGGAACGCGTGCAAAGCCAGCTCAATAACGTCAAGCGCACCATCATCGAAGGCGCCGTGCTGACCATGGTGATCGTCTTCCTGTTCCTGCACTCGTGGCGCTCGACCATCATCACGGGATTGACCTTGCCGATCTCCGTGCTGGCCAGCTTCATCGCCATGAAGGCCTTCGGCTTTACCCTGAACTTTTTGACCCTGATGGCGCTGTCCTTGTGCATTGGCCTGTTGATCGATGACGCCATCGTCGTGCGCGAAAACATCGTGCGCCACCTGGGCATGGGCAAGAACCACTACAAGGCGGCCAACGACGGCACCAATGAAATCGGCCTGGCCGTGATGGCCACCACGTTCGCCATCGTCGCAGTATTCGTGCCGGTCGCCTTCATGGACGGCATCATCGGCCGCTTCTTCCTGCAGTTCGGCATCACCGTGGCGGTCGCCGTTCTCGTCTCCCTGTTCGTCAGCTTCACGCTCGACCCCATGCTGTCGTCCGTCTGGCGCGACCCCGTCAAGGACCGCTTCAAGTATGCGCCGTGGCTGGGCCGCTTCATGGCCTGGATCGAGACGGGCATCGACCGCCTGCACGTCTGGTATGGCAAGGTGCTGGCTGTGGCCCTGCGCTGGCGCAAGACGACCCTGGCCACGGCCGTGGCCCTGTTCGCGGGCAGCCTGATGCTCGTGCCGATGATCGGCGGCGAGATGTTCCCCGAGACGGACCAGGGCTGGGTCAACCTGCGCTTCAAGACGCCTGTCGGCTCCAGCCTCGAATACACGGACAGCAAAGTGCGCCAGATCGAAACGGCCCTGAAGGAGTTTCCCGAGATCGACAGCCTGGTGGCCAATATCGGCACGCCCGATGGACGCAACGCGGCCGAGGTGAACCTGAAACTGACGGACCTCAAGACGCACAAGCGCCGCTCGCAACAAGAACTGGAAAAGCTGATCCGCGAGCGCCTGGCGCCGATCGCCGGCATCACCCTGTCGGTCGGCAACCGTCCCATCTTCATCGCCATCCTCGGCACGGATGAAGGCAAGCTCGATGCGGTGGCGCACCGCCTGATGGACAAGATGCGCACCATCAAGGGCCTGGCCGACATGGAGTACAGCCAGGAAGGCGCCAATCCGTCGACCACCGTGAAAATCAATAACGAGCTGGCCAGCGACCTGGGCTTGTCGGTGCAGCAGATCGGCAATGCCCTGCGGCCTTTTGTTGCGGGCGACACGGTCAGCCACTGGTTAGCCAGCGACGGACAGAACTACGACGTCAACGTGCAGCTGCCGAAATCGGGCCGCCAGAAAGTGGCCGACCTGGCCGACCTGTCGCTGGCGTCCAGCAAGTTTGACGCGAACGGCAAGCCGGTCATGATTCCGCTGCGCCAGGTGGTCGAATTCGTGCCGTCATCGAGCCCGCAAGTGCTGAAACGCCAGGCCTTGCAGCGCCGGGTCGCCATCTATGCGGGCGTGCAGGGCCGCCCTGCCGGCGACGTCGACGCCGACGTGCAGAAAGCCATCAAGTCCATCGACCTGCCGCCCGGCGTGCGCTTCGACGTGGCCGGCAATGCGCAGCAGATGGCCGAAACCATGGGCGGCGCGATGATGGCGCTGGGCATTGCCGTGATCTTCATCTACCTGGTGCTGGCGTCGCAGTTCGGCAGCTTCCTGCAGCCGATCGCCATCATGGTGTCCTTGCCGCTGTCGCTGATCGGCGTGCTGGCCGCCCTGCTGATCACGGGCAGCACCCTGAACATCTTCTCCGTGATCGGCTTCATCATGCTCATGGGCCTGGTCACCAAGAATGCGATCTTGCTGATCGACTTCACCAACCAGCGCCAGCGCGAAGGCCTGGGGCAGTTCGAGGCGCTGATGGAAGCGGGGCAAGTACGTTTGCGCCCCATCCTGATGACGACCCTGGCGATGGTCTTCGGCATGCTGCCGATGGCCATCGGCATGGGCGACGGCGGCGAATCACAGGCGCCGATGGGCCGCGCCGTCATCGGCGGCGTCATCACCTCGACCTTGCTGACCTTGGTGGTGGTGCCCGTCGCCTACACCTACCTCGATAGCCTGGGCAAGCGCGCCGCGCGCTTCTTTGGTGGCAGCGGCGGCGAGCATGCCGCATCCGCCGACGACGGCAAGGCACACGCCCACTGATAGACCGGTCGCCTTCACCGTCCCCGCATTGGCGGGGACGACGCGGCGGCTTTCTGAAGAGAGCTTCAGTTGACCAAAGCTGCCCCACTGGCTAGACTGTCCCCGTTATCAATGATATGGAGTGACTCGTGGGTGCTTGTTCCAGTGACAGTAGTCGATTGACCATCGGCGATCGGCCTTAGGCAAGACGCGCGCATTCCGCCCGCCCTGCCCATGGCAAGGTGCGGTTATACCAGCGGCGATGTCCATTCGCCGCACTTCCCTCCTCATCGTTCCACCGTTATCGTCTGCTGCCCCCTTTACCGGGCGGTTTCCGCACGCCCTGGCACTCGCCTGTTCCTCCCCAGCCGGGAGAAACTATGGTGGTATTTGACTTTGCGCTGCGCGTTGCCGCGGCATTGACCCTGGGCGCCATGATCGGCGCCGAACGCCAGCTGCGCCAGCGCATGGCGGGCTTGCGCACGAATGCGCTGGTGTCCGTCGGCGCCTCGCTGTTCGTGATGGTTTCCGTGCTCGAAGGCGATGCCTCGGGCCACATGCGCATCGCCGCGCAGGTGGTCTCGGGCATCGGCTTCCTTGGCGCCGGCGTCATCATGCGAGAAGGCATGACGGTGCGCGGCCTGAACACGGCCGCCACCCTGTGGTGCTCGGCCGCCATCGGCATCCTGTGCGGCCTGGGCTTCGCGCTGGAAGCGGCCATCGGCACGGGCTTCGTACTGATCGCCAACCTGGTGCTGCGCCATCTGGCCCAACGCATCAACGCGCATGGCAGCGAAGCGGGCATCGAAACGGAAAGCATCTACCGCGTGACGGCCGTGTGCGAGGCGGAGCAGGAAGTCCAGGTGCGCAAGCTGATGCTGCGCTTGATCAGCGGCATGCCGACGCTGATGCTGCAATCGCTGCACAGCGAGGATGCCGCGCACGCGGGGCGCATCGAAGTGCGCGCCGACCTGCTCACACCCTTGTCCAGCCTGGGATTGCTGGAGCAGATCGTCAGCCAGGTGAGCCTGGAAGGCAGCGTCTCGGCCGTGCGCTGGGCGCTGGTGAATAACGCGGAATTTGTCGCCGAGCGGGGGGTATGATGATGAAAAAGTTCTTCCATTGGTTTGCCAGGCAAGCGCCTGTCGTGGCCACCTACCGCCTGACCGTCACCTGCCCCGCGGCGCAAGCCGACCATGTGGTGCGCCTGCTGCTGGCCGAACTCAAGGGCGCAGGCCTGGCGCCGTCGCAGATGCTGCGCAGCTGGGACGACGCCAGGCAGGTGGTGCAACTGATCGCCACGGTGCTGTGCCAGGCCGTGCAGCGCGCCGTGCTGGTACGCTTCGTCAACCGCGCGGGCGCCTGGCCGCAAGTGCGGCAAGTGCGCTGGGAAGGCGTCGCACCGTCAATCTGAGGCGGGCAGGCGCATGATGAACAGGGCGCCGCCTTCCGGCCGGTTGCGCGCCTCGATACTGCCGCCATACGCGTGCACGATGGCCTGCGACAGGGCCAGGCCCAGGCCGAAGCCGGGCGCCTCGCCCGCCCGCGCCTGGGCGCCCCGGTAAAAGCGTTCGAACAGATGCGGCAAATCGTCCACGCCGATGCCCGGCCCCGCATCCGCCACGCCCACAAACGCCTGTTCGCCGTCGCGCACCACGCGCACCGTGATGACGCTGTCTGGCGGCGAAAACTTCACGGCGTTATCGAGCAGATTGGCCAGCACCAAGTCCACCGGGCCGGCTGCCACTTTGGCCTGGACGGTCACACTTTCATCGAAGACGATGTGGATGCCGCGCTGCGCCGCCGCCTTTTCCAGGCGTTGCGCGGCCGCCCGCACGAGGGGATTGAGCGCGATGGTTTCCACCGCATTGCGCTCCTGGCCCACATCCAGGCGGGTGAGCATCAGCAATTCTTCCACCAGGGTCGTCAGGCGCTGCACTTCGTCGAGGCAGGACGCCAGCGCATCGACATACTCGGGCGCTTCGCGCGGGCGGCGCAGGGTGATTTCAATTTCCGTGCGCAGGCGCGACAGGGGCGAGCGCAATTCGTGCGAGGCGTCGGCCGTGAAGCGGCGCTGCGCATCATAGCCATGCTCCAGTCGGTCCAGCATGGCGTTCAGGGTATCGACCAGGCGGCCGATTTCGTCCTGCGTGCCGGGATGTGGCAGGCGCTGGTGCAGGCTGGCTTCGCCGATTGAATGCGCCTGGTCCACCACATCGTCGATGGCGCCCAGCACGCGGCGCGTGAGCATTTCGCCTGCCAACCCCACGGCCGCCAGCAAGGCCAGCGCCATGGCGGCAAACAGCACCGTGGCCGCGGCCAGCACGTGGTTGGCGTCGTCGAGCGAACCGGCCACCTGCACCGCCAGGCCTGCGCCGGACGATGGCACGGGAATCGAGACCATGCGCAGCGGCTCTTCGCCAAATTTGGTCAGGGTCTCGAAGACAGTCTCGCCGGCCGCCAGGCGCGCCAGCAGGGCGGGCGGCGCCGGCAGCTGCGCAGCCTCCAGGTTGCGGCTGCGCGCCAGCACGCGGCCTTCTCCATCGACGATCTGCACCAGGCGGTCCAGGCGCGTCAACGAGGGCTGCGCCAGGCCAGGCGCCACCTCGTGCACCTGCACAGGCTGGCGCGGCGCGGCCGGCAGCATGGCCATTTCCGTCTCGGCCAGCGCCAGCAGGGCCGCATCGAGCTGTCCATGCACGGCGCGCGACAGGCCCCAGTAGCCGGCCAGCGCCGTGCAGGCGACGATGGCGAGGATGACGGCCAGGTGCACCAGCAGCAGGCGCTTGCGAAAGCTAGCCACCGTTGTTTTCCGCCAGGCGGAAGCCGCGCCCGCGCACCGTATGGATCAATGGCGGCAAGCCCGGCGTATCCACTTTTCCCCGCAGGTTGCGCACGTGGACGTCGATCAGGTTATCGATGCCGATCAGGTCCGCCTGCCATATCTGCTCGGCCAGGCGCGCACGGCTGACCACTTCGCCCGCCTGGCGCAGCAGGATCAACAGAATCGCGTATTCCTTGGGCGTGAGCACCAGCGGCGCACCGGCCCGTGTCGCCTGGTGGCTGACGGGATCGAGCGTCAAATCGGCCAGCGCCAGCACCAGCGGGCGGCTGATGTCGGAGCGGCGCAGCAAGGCGCGGATGCGCGCCAGCAGCTCCTCGAATTCGAACGGCTTGGTCAGGTAATCGTCGGCGCCCGTGTTCAGGCCCGCCACCCGGTCGGCCGTGGCGTCGCGCGCCGTGAGCATCAGCACGGGCGTCTGGATGCCGCGCGCGCGCAAGTCGCGGCAAAAATCGATGCCCTGCTTGCCCGGCAACATCCAGTCCAGCACGATCGCATCGTAGTCGACGGCGTAGCTTTCATCCTCGCCTTCCTCGGCGCTGTGCGCCACGTCGACAACAAAGCCTTCTTCCTGCAAGCCGCGGGCCAGCAGGCGCGCCGCCTTGCGGTCGTCTTCCACCAGGAGGATTCTCATGCCAGCCTTTCGCGTCGCGCCCTGTTTTCCATGCTGGCATTTTACCGCGCTCCACCGCGCGCGCACCGAACCTGAAGAATGATTCAGGCATTCTTGGGCGCTTCTTCAGGACCACATTGCTATGCTTTTCCGGCGCTGTCATATCTCTGCCCGCGCCCCCTTCTGACCGCCCGCCTGGGCACGGCATCCACGCATGCCCCATCACCATCAATAACAAGGAAACACGGGATGAACACGACCACCCGCAACGCCCTGGGCGCCAGCTGCGCCCTCGCTCTCGCCTGTTCGGCCCTGGCCGGCTGCGCCAAACCGACGGCGGCAGCCACGCCGCCCGCCCAATCGAGGCACCTGGACGACGGCAACATCGCCGTCGACAAGATGTCGCCGCTGCGCCAGCGCCTGCAGGTCGCCGCCGTGCAGGAACAGGAGATCGCCACGCAGACGGATGCGCCAGGCAGCATCGAAGCGATGCCGGAAAAACTGGTGAAAATCACGCCGCCGCTGGCCGGACGCATCACGCGTTTGCAGCGCGCCCTGGGCGACAGCGTGAAGGCGGGCGACCCGCTGTTCACGCTCGATTCGGCGGAACTGAGCGCCGCCTACGCGGACGACAGCAAGGCGAAGTCCGCCCTGCTGCAGGCGCGCCAGGAACTGGAGCGCCAGAAAACCCTGTTCGAGGCGGAAATCGCCGCGCGCAAGGAGTACGAAGCGGCGCAGGCGGCTTTTGCGCAGGCCGGCAGCGATGCCCAGGCCAGCGCCGACAAGCTGGCCCAGTACGGCGCCGGTACACGCGGTTCGCGCCGCGACTATGTCTTGCGCTCGCCGATCGCCGGCACCGTGATCGCCATGGAAGGCGCCCAGGGCGGCTACTGGAACGATATCAACGCGCCCGTCATGACGGTAGCCGACCTGTCCACTGTGTGGCTGTCGGCCAACGTGGCCGAGAGGGACTTGGCGCACGTGGCCGTGGGACAAAAGACCAGCATCACCGTCGATGCCTGGCCCGGCAAAGCTTTTGAGGGCAAGGTCGCGTATGTGGGCGCCGTGCTCGATCCCGAGACGCGCACGGTGAAAGTGCGCGTGGCCATCGACAACCGCGCCGGCGCCTTCAAGCCGGGCATGTTCGCCCACGCGGGATTCGCCGGCGCTTCCCGCCGCGCACTCCTCGTGCCGGCGGCCGCCGTGCTGCAAAGCGGGCCATCGACGCGCGTGATGGTGGAGCGCAGCCCGCTGGTGTTCTCGCCGCGTTCGGTGGAGGTAGGCGCCAGCCATGGCGGGCAGGTGGAAATCGTCTCGGGCTTGCGCGCGGGCGAACGCATCGTCGTCAAGGAAGGAGTGCTGCTCAATGATTGACCGTTTCATCGCCACCTGCTGCCAGCGGCGCGGCATCGTCTGGCTGGTACTGCTGTTTGTCGCCGTCTACGGCGTCTATTGCTGGAAGCAGCTGCCCATCGAAGCCTACCCCGACATCGCCGACGTCACCTCGCAGATCGTCACGCAGGTGCCGGGCCTGGGCGCCGAGGAAATCGAGCAGCAGATCACCATTCCACTGGAACGCGCCCTGCTCGGCACGCCGGGCATGCACGTGCTGCGCACGCGCAGCCTGTTCGCCCTGTCGCTGATCACGGTGGTGTTCGAGGATGGCAGCGATGGCTACTTCACGCGCGAGCGGCTGCAGGAACGCCTGGCCAGCGTGAACCTGCCGTACGAGGCCAAGCCGGGACTCGATCCCTATACCTCGCCCACGGGCGAGATCTACCGCTACACGCTGGAATCGAAAACACGCTCGCTGCGCGAACTGTCCGAGCTGCAGTTCTGGACCGTGATCCCGCGCCTGCAGCAAGTGCGCGGCGTGGCCGACGTCAGCAATTTCGGCGGCCTGACGACGCAATTCATGCTGGAACTCGATCCCGCAAAACTCGACAGCTACGGCTTCTCGCTGGCGCAGGTCAAGGACGCCATCAACGCCAACAATATCAGCGGCGGCGGCAGCGTCATCGACCGCGGCCAGCAATCGTACGTAGTGCGCGGCGTGGGCTTGCTGCATTCGCTCGACGACATGGGCAACGTCGTCGTCAGCAGCAAGGACGGCGTGCCCGTGCTGGTGAAAGACCTGGGCAAGCTCGCCTACGGCAACGTGGAACGGCGCGGCATCCTCGGCAAGGACGACAACCCCGACACCATCGAAGGCATCACCCTGCTGCTGAAGGATTTCAACCCGTCCGAAGCGCTGGCCGGCATCCACGCGGCCGTCGACGACCTCAATACCAACCTGCTGCCGAAAGATGTGAAAGTGGTGCCCTACCTGGACCGCAGCTCGCTGATCGACGCCACCCTGCACACGGTCAGTTATACCTTGGGCGAAGGCATGCTGCTGGTCGCCCTCGTACTGCTGCTGTATCTGGGCAGCCCGCGCGCAGCCGCCATCGTCGCGCTGACCATCCCGCTGGCCCTGCTGATCGCCTTCATCTTCATGCACCATTTTAAGATTCCCGCCAACCTGCTGTCGCTGGGGGCGATCGACTTCGGCATCCTCGTCGACGGTTCCGTGGTGGTGCTGGAAAACATGCTGCGCCGCCGCGAGCGCGAGCAGGAGCGGCCCCTCACCCTGCAGGATGCCATCGACGCGACCTTGCAGGTGGCGCGTCCCATCATGTTCGGCATGGCCGTCATCATCGCCGCCTACTTGCCCCTGTTCGCCTTCCAGCGCATCGAATACAAGCTGTTCTCTCCCATGGCGTATGCGGTGGGCGCGGCGCTGGTGGGCGCGCTGGTGGTGGCCCTGGTGCTGATCCCCGGCCTGGCCTGGCTGGCCTTGCGCAAGCCGCGCCGCACCTTCCATAACCGCGCGCTGGACAAGCTGGCGGCCGCGTACGGCTGCTTCCTCGAGCGCATGGTGGGCAGGAAGCGCTGGGTGGCGATGGTGTGCGCCGCCTCGCTGGCAGGCCTGGCCCTGCTGGGCGGCAGCATCGGACGCGATTTCCTGCCCTATCTCGATGAAGGTTCGCTGTGGCTGCAGGTGCAGATGCCGCCCGGGATCACGCTGGACAAGGCGTCCGAAATGGCCAGCGAACTGCGGCGCGCCGCGCTGGAGTTCCCGGAAGTGTCGACCATCGTCACGCAGACGGGGCGCAACGACGACGGCACCGATTACTGGACGCCGTCGCACATCGAGGCGAGCGTGGGCCTGCCCCCCTACAAGAGCTGGAAGTCAGGCATGAGCAAGCAGCAGCTGCATCTGATCGCGAAAATGAATGAGCGCTTCGCGCGCATGCCCGGCTTTACGGTGGCCTTCATGCAGCCGATGATCGATGGCGTGCAGGATAAATTGTCGGGCGCGCACAGCGACCTGACGGTGAAAATCTTCGGCAACGACCTCGATGAAGTGCGCGCCATCGCCGGCAAGGTGGCGCACGTATTGAAAGGTGTCCCCGGCGCCTCCGACGTGGCCGTGGACGTGGAACCGCCGCTGCCCAACCTGAAGGTGGAACTGGACCGCGCAAAGGCGGCCCGCTACGGCATCAATGCGGCCGATGTGGCCGACCTGATTGCCACCGGCATCGGCGGCGCGCCCATCGGCCAGGTGTACGTGGGCGAGAAAAGCTACGACATCGCCGTGCGCTTCCCGCCCGCCACGCGTTCCAGCCCGGACGCCATCGCCAGCCTGAAACTCACGGCGGCGAATGGCGCGAAGATCCCGCTGGCGCAGGTGGCCAGCATCAGCACCACCTCGGGCGAGAGCGTGATCGTGCGCGAAATGGGCCGGCGCCACATCATCGTGCGCCTGAATGCCCGCGGACGCGACCTGGCCGGCTTCCTGGCCGAAGCGCGCCCGCTGGTGGCGCAAGCCGTGGCCGGCGAGCACCAGCGCATCAGCGTCGAATGGGGCGGCCAGTTCGAGAACCTGCAGCGCGCGCAAAGCCGTTTGGCCCTGATCCTGCCGATGACCCTGGGCGCCATGTTCCTGCTGCTGTTTGGCCAGTTCCGCAACCTGCGCCAGCCCGCGCTGGTCTTGCTGGCCGTGCCGCTGGCCATGCTCGGTGGCCTGGCCGCGCTGCACCTGCGCGGCATGACCTTGAACGTGTCGAGCGCCGTCGGCTTTATCGCCCTGTTCGGCGTGGCCGTACTGAACGCCGTGCTGATGCTGGCGCAGATCAACCGCTTGCGCGCCGACGAAGGCCGCAGTTTGCGCGACGCCGTGCTGGAAGGCGCGCGCGACCGCATGCGCCCCGTGCTGATGACGGCTACGGTGGCCGCCCTGGGCTTGACGCCGGCCATGCTGGCAACGGGCCTGGGCAGCGACGTGCAGCGTCCGCTGGCCACCGTCGTGGTGGGCGGTCTGGTGACGGCGACCGCGCTGACCCTGCTGCTGTTGCCGGCCCTGTATTACCTGATCGAGGCACACCTGCAAAAACGCCGGATCGATACCGAAGGAGAGACCCATGACACGTTTTAATGTACTGCTGGCGGCCTGGCTGATCGCCCCTTGCGCCATCGCCGCCCCCCTGAGCTTTGAAACCTACCTGTCCGCCGTGGAAAGCCACAGCCTGGAGCTGCAGTCGCAGCAGGAAGGCATCGTCTCGGCCAAGGCCGGCATCGGCATCGCCGGCCTGCGTCCCGATCCCGAATTCACCCTGGGCGCCACGCGCGAAAGCGTGCGCAACGTCGAACACCGGCCCGTCACGTGGAACCCGGCCATCAGCATGGCCATCGAGACCGGCGGCAAGCGCGCCGCGCGCTTGAAGGCCGCGCACAGCAATGTCGCGCTGGCCGAGGAAACGGTGGCAGGCTTCAGGAGCGAACTGTATGGCACGGCCGCGGCGGCGTTCACGGAAGCGTGCCGCACGCGCGAAGTCGCCACGCGCAAGGAGCAGACCATGGTGGCCCTGTCGAAAGTGGTGGAGGCGAATGCCGTGCGGCGCAAGGCGGGCGACGTGGGCGGCATCGAGCTGCTGCAGTCGCGCGTGGAACGCGACCAGTTCCAGGCCGACCTGGCGCAGGCGCGCAGCGAGTCGGACAGCGCCATGCTGGCCCTGTCGCCGCCGCTGGGACGCCAGTTCGACGCGCTGTTTCCCGATGCACAGCTGGTATGCGATTTCGCCGCGTTTGAGAACAAGGATACCGGCGTGCTGGTGCCGCAAGCGCTCGATGCCCGCAGCGACGTGCGCATCGCCCGCGCCACCCTGGACAATCTGCGCGACGGCGCGGCCCTGGTGCGCGCCAACCGCGCCGTCGATCCGACCGTCACGCTGGGCCTGGCCGCCGCGCGCGGCTACCATGACGGCATCGATGCCAGCGGCAATCCCGCCGAAGGCGCGCCCCGCTCCCGTGCGCTGTCCATCTCGCTGGCCATCCCCATTCCCCTGTCGCGGCGCGACAAGGGCGACATCGTACAGGCGGAAGCGGGCGTGACACAGGCGATGCTGGCCCTGCGCCAGGCGGAACTGACAGCGGAAACGCAAGTGCGCACGGCGCAGCGGCAGCTGCGGGCGGCGCAGGACAGGCTGGCGCACTACCGTGACGGCGTGCTGGTCGATGCGCAAAAGGTGGTCGATGGCATGCGCCTGTCGTACTTCAGCGGCAATGCCTCGCTGCTGGAATGGCTGGCGGCGCAGCGTTCGGCCGATGAGGCGTACCAGGGCTATGTGCAGGCGCGCGCCGATGCCGCCATCGCCAGCACGCAGCTGCAACTGGCGATCGGCCAGCGGCCGCGCTTGTAGCGGGGGAAAGTAGAACGAGGAGATACCGGCGCGGCGACGCCGCACCGGTCGTCAGGAACGGGGAATTACTGGGGCTGGGCGGGAGCGGCGCCGTCGGCGGCCGGATCTGCATCGACGTCGGCGTCGTCCGCTTCCGGCTCATCGCCCTCGCTACCATCAGCCGGCTTCGGATTGTTCTTCGCTTCCAGCTTGCGCCTGGCTTTTTCCTCGGCTTTCTTCTTCTTTTCCAGCTCTTTTTGCCGTTTTTCGTATTGGAAATTTGTCTTGGCCATTTACTACCTCTTTAGTTTTTAGATGTTACAGATAAGCACATAAGGCACATTATGACGTAATTGAACCAAACACCAAATGTTTAGCCTCGCGGATGATGCTGCGCATGCAGCAGTTTCAGCCGTTCGCGGGCCACATGCGTGTAAATCTGCGTGGTGGAAATATCGGAGTGCCCCAGTAACAATTGCACAACACGCAAGTCCGCGCCATGGTTGAGCAAATGGGTGGCGAACGCATGGCGCAGGGTATGCGGCGACAGCGGCGCCGTGATGCCGGCGTTCAGCGCGTGTTTCTTGATGATGACCCAGAACATTTGCCGCGTCATGGCGCCGCCGCGCCGCGTGACGAACAGCGCATCGTCCATCTGGCCGTCGAGAATCACGCCGCGCGCTTCCTTCAGGTAGCGTTCGATCCACAGCCGCGCCTGTTCACCGAACGGCACCAGCCGCGTCTTGCTGCCCTTGCCCGTGATGCGCAGCACGCCATCGTTCAGGCTCAGCTCCACGGATTGCAAGTCCACCAGTTCCGACACGCGCAAGCCGCTCGCATACATGAGCTCCAGCATGGTGCGCTCGCGCAAGCCCAGCGGCGTGCTGACGTCGGGCGCCGCCAATAGCGCTTCCACCTGCGCTTCGCTCAAGGTATGCACGAAGCGCGCGGGCTGCTTGGCCGAGACCATCTTCAGGCACGGGTCGGCCGCGATATGCTTGTGCCGCAGGGCCAGCTGGTAAAAACGCTTGAGCACTGACAGGCGCCGGTTCGACGACGTGGCCTTGCTCTCGTCGTGGCGGGCGGCGAAATACGCCTCGATATCGGCCGTGGACACGTCGTACAGGCCCTCGCGCCCGGGCCGCGCCACTTCCAGCCAGCGCGAAAACAGCCGCATGTCGCGCCGGTAGGCGTCCAGCGAGTTTTTCGACAGGCCGTCTTCCAGCCACAGGCTGTCGCAGAATTCATCGATCAGGGTAGTGTTGTCGGGCGCCAGCAGGCTGTTCATCATCGTGTTGACCACCCCATGCCCGCCACGCCTTCATGCGCCAGCAGCCAGCGCTTCACGCCCAGGTGGAAGCCCGTCGCATCGTCATGGTGGGCAAAGCCGCCCAGGCCGCCAGCGGCCGTGACCCGGTGACAGGGTATGACCACGGGAAACCAGTTGGCGCCGCAGGCCTGGCCCACGGCGCGCGGCGCCGAGCCGATCAGGCGCGCCACGTCGCCATAGGTGCGCACCTGGCCGCGCGGGATGCCGGCGATCGCCGCCCATACCCGTTGCTGGTAGGCGCTGCCCGCGCCTGCCAGCGGCAAGTCGAAGACATGATCGGGATCGATAAAATAGCGCGCCAGTTGCTGGCACGCCCGCTCGGAGACGGCATCCTGCGCATCTTTTTCCGCAAAGTGCGGCGGCAGATACACCAGCTCGCATACCTGGCCATCCTGCGTGCGCACGCCCATGGCGCCGAACGGCGCGGCCACGATGGCGCTGAACAGTTCACTGCCCTGTTGTTTTTTCATCTGCTGATCATTATTCAAGTGTGGCATATATGCAACCTGCCGGCGCCGGAAACAGCGCCACGGGAATTATGCACCGACTTTGGGCGTGCCGGCGGACGTTTCCCGGGGACGAAAAAAAAGCGCACCAGTCGGTGCGCTTCAAATATTGCTTCACGTTCCCGGTCGTTTGGGTCCGCCGGTGCCGGCTTGTGGCCGCAGACAGCTATGACTCAACAACTTCTGTGAAACGTGTGTCTCCTCAATATATCCCCGGTATCAATACCGTTTTTATAGACCACTCCCCCACTAACCTTGTTGCCAATTCTGTATTTCAGCCTTGCTACCTGGGCGTATATGCATATACGTGTTTCCCCTTAAGGCTGCCCATCATAGCGCATTTATTCGGCCGGATCGACTTTTTTTGCACCATGACGGGGACAACTGTTTTAGTTGTAAATTAAATTTGGCAGCCACAGCGAGATTTGTGGTACGTAGGTAATCAGCACCAGGAAGCCCAGCATCGTCAGCAGCCACGGCATCACGGCCACGGTCAGCTCCGAAATGCCCATCTTGGTAATGCCGGACGCCACGTACAGGTTCAGGCCCACGGGTGGGTGGCACATGCCCACTTCCATATTGACCACGATCAAGATGCCGAAATGCACAGGATCGATGCCCAGCTTCATGGCGACGGGGAACAGAATCGGCGCCATGATCAGCACGATGGACGACGGTTCCATGACGTTACCAGCCAACAACAGCAGCACGTTGACCACCAACAAGAAACTGATCACGCCCAGGCCCTTGCCCGTGATCCATTCGGCCATCGCTTGCGGGATATTTTCACTGGTCATCAGGAACGAGAACAGCACGGCATTGGTGATGATGTACAACAGCATCGCCGACATGGCGGCCGAGTCGAGCAAGACCTTGCCCACCTGCTTGATCTTCAAGTCCTTGTAGACGAAGACGGCGATGATGAAGGCGTACACGGCAGCCATGGCGGCCGCTTCCGTCGGCGTGAAGGCGCCCGAGTAGATGCCGCCCATGACGATGACGATCAGGAGCAGGCCCCAGGCGCTCTTCTTGAACGTGACGAAGCGCTCGCCCCAGCTGGCCTTTTTCATGCGTGGATAATTGTGCTTGCGCGCCAAGAACCACGTGGTCAGGCCCAGCAGCATGGCCAGCATCATGCCGGGAATCACGCCCGCCATGAACAGCTTGCCCACGGACGTGTTCGTGCTGACGGAATACATCACCATCACGATCGATGGCGGAATCAGGATGCCCAGCGCGCCCGAGGTGGTGATGACACCGGCGCCGAAACCGCGCGGGTAGCCCTGCTTGACCATGGCCGGCAGGATGATGGAGCCGATCGCCACCACGGTGGCGGGGCTGGAGCCGGAGACGGCCGCAAACAGCGCGCACGCCATCACGCCGGCCAGCGCCAGGCCGCCATGCCAGTGGCCCACCATGGAACTGGCGAAGTTGATCATGCGCCGCGCCACCCCGCCATGCGTGAGGAAGTTGCCCGCCAAAATGAAGAACGGGATGGCCATGATCTCGAATTTCTCGATGCCCGTGAAAATCTTCAGGGCCACCGATTCGATGGGCACGCTGGTCATGGTAAACAGGAACGTGAGTACCGTCAGGCCCAGCGAAATGGAAATCGGCATGCCGGTCAGCATCAGCGCCAGCAGCAACACAAAAATGATCAGCGCGTTCATGCCTTGGCTCCTTTTTCTTCAGCCGTCAGTTCGTCTTCCAGGCCCTCGACGTGCGAATGGTCGTGTTTCGGCAAGGCGCCCGTCTTGATGAAATGCAGCATCACTTGCAGGAAGCGGAAGCACATCAGGTAGGAACCGAGCGGCACGGCCAGGTAAACCAGCCACATCGGCACTTCCATGTCGGCCGATGTCTGGTCCGTGTGGCCGATCGACCACACGAAGCTGGCGCCCAGGGTCCCCACGACACCCGTAAACAGGGCGCCGGCACCCAGGCCGAAGACGATGAAACGATCGCGCCAGCGCGGGTTCATGCGGTTGATCAAGACATCGACGCCCACGTGGATGCCCGTGCGTACGCCATACGCGGCGCCGAACTTGGCCATCCAGACAAACATGTAGATGCACAGTTCCTGGGCCCAGCTGGTATTGATTTGAATCAGGAAGTCTTGCACGACCGGTATCGGCAAGCCTGCCAGGTAGCGGTGCACGACCGCGACGAAGATGATGAAGGTGGCTGCGCCCATCAGGGTCGCGATCAGCCACTCTTCCAGGTGATCCAGAAATTTCATGGTGGACTTTCAAAGAATGCGGGTACGCTGACACCCGCGCAGGACGCGCAGGTGCCGTTGCTACAGAAAGACAGGGATGCCCCTGAAAGCCGCACCGGGTGGCGCGGCCAGCGCTATTACTTCGCGCTTTCCTTGTTGATGGCCGTGATCAGGTCCTTGCCGATGCGCGCTTCCATGGTCTTTTGCACGGGCGCCAGCGCCTTGCGCCACTCGGCCTGCTCCTGCACTGTCAAGGTGTAGATCTGCGTCCTGCCCGCTTTCTTGATGGCGTCGAGGGCCTGGTCGTTGTCGCGCTGGGCGATGGCTTTTTCAAACGTGGTGGCCTCGCGCATGGCTTTTTCCAGCTGGGCGCGGATATCGGGCGGCAAGCCATCCCAGAATTTCTTGTTGACGATGACGGCATAGCCCAGGTAGCCGTGGTTCGACACGGTCACGTGCTTTTGCACTTCATGCATCTTTTGCGTGTACATATTCGACGGCGGATTCTCCGTGCCGTCGACCACGCCCGTCTGCAGCGCCTGATACACTTCCGAGAAGGCCAGCACCTGCGGATTGGCGCCCAGCGCGCGCATCTGCGCGTCGAGCACCTTGGACGACTGGATGCGCATTTTCAGGCCCTTGAAGTCGGCCGGGCTGTGCAGCGGCTTGTTGGCCGACATCACCTTGAAGCCATTGTCCCAGTAGGCCAGGCCCGTGATACCCTTGGGTTCCAGTTTTTTCAGCAGGCTCTTGCCGATTTCGCCTTCGGTGACGTTGTACAGCGCCGTCTTGGTGGGGAAAATGTAGGGCAGGTCGAACGCTTCGAACTCCTTCACGCCCAGCGGGCCGAACTTGGCCAGCGAGGGCGCCAGCATCTGCACGGCGCCCAGCTGCAGGGCTTCGAGTTCTTCCTTGTCCTTGTACAGCTGGCTGTTCGGGTACAGTTCGACCTTGACCTTGCCATTCGTGGCTTTCTCGGCCAGCTGCTTGAAACGCTCGGCGGCCTGGCCTTTCGGCGTGTCCGTCGCCACGACGTGGCTGAACTTGATGACGATGGGGGCTTGCGCGTACGCGTGCACGCCGGCGGTGGCGCCTATGGCCGCGCACAGCGCGACGAACATGGTTTTCATCTGCATTTTTGTCTCCTGGATGGTTTTTAGAAAAACTTTATTATTTGTCTACTTGGATATTGTGCCAAAGAAACTGCTTCGGCTATTGTGGTTAACCACAATAGCCGGCTCCCGATAAGCCGCTACCCTGCCAGCCATGCCGACTCCCCCCACCCTTGCACGCCGCTTCAAGCTATCGAGCCCGATGCGCTGGCTGCTGCCCGTCATATTGCTGCTGCTGTTCCTGTCCATCCTGTTTTGGCTGCCCTGGCAGGCGCGCCAGATGGAAAGCAACGAGCGCCAGGAGCAATTGATCGCCGACACCCTGTGGGTGGAGCAGACCATCCGCTTCCAGCTGGCGCGCAACGAGGAAAGCCTGTTCAACCTGGGTGTCGATATCGCCAGCGCCTCGCTGGGTGCGGAAAAAGTGCACGAACGGCTGCAGCAGATGCTGCGCAATGGCCGCGAACTGCAACGCGTGCTGTGGCTCGACACCAGCGGCAAGGTGCTGGCCACCAGCGACAACAGCCTGCCGCATGAACTGGCTTTTTCGCCCGCCTCGCTGACGGCGGCCGACAATGCGCGCCGCCTGCACCGGGGCCAGTACGCCCAGCCTTCGCAGCAGAGCGGCTTTCCCGACGCGCCGCCGGGCGCCATGCTGATGGATTATCACCAGCCCCTGTTCGATGGCCAGCGCTATGTCGGCAGCCTGGTGGCCACCTACCAGATCAGCAGCCTGCTCGATGAAATGGTGCCGTGGTGGTTTGCGCAGGATAACCAGATTTCGCTGATCGACCGCGACGACAAGGTGCTGGCGCGGCGCGCCGCCGCCGGTCCCGGCCACGGTGTGTACACGCACAAGCGCGCGCTCGACGTGCCCGGCGCCACCATCACCCTGTTTACCGACAGCGTGAAAAGCCAGCCCAAGCTGCTGCCCAATCTGCTGGTCGGCTCCGTCATCGCCCTCTCGCTGGGCTTATTATGGAGCCTGCTGGCCCTGTGGCGACATATTTCGCGCCGCCTGGTGGCCGAGGGCGCGCTGCGCCAGCAGATGCTGTTTCGCACGGCGATGGAAAACTCGCTGGTGACGGGCATGCGCGCACGCGACCTCGAAGGAAGAGTCACGTATGTGAATCCCGCGTTTTGCCAGATCGTCGGCTATCCGCCCGAGGAAATCCTGGGGCGCCTGCCGCCCATGCCCTACTGGGTGCCCGAGGCGCTGGAGGAATACCAGCAGCGCTTCGTCAAGGCCCTGGCCGGCAATCCCACGCCGCAGTTCGAAACCTATTTCCAGCGCCCCGACGGCACGCGCGTGGCCGTGCTGATCTTCGAGGCGCCGCTGGTAGACAAGAACGGCCAGCAGACGGGCTGGATGGGTTCCGTGCTCGATATCTCGGACCGCAAGCGGGTCGAGGAACTGAATCGCCAGCAGCAGGAAAAACTGCAAACGAGTTCGCGCCTGGCCACCATGGGCGAGCTGGCGTCGATGCTGGCGCACGAATTAAATCAGCCGCTGGCGGCCATTTCCAGCTACACCACGGGGGCGCTGAACCTGATCCGCCGCGCCATCGAGCATGACGCCCCCGTCGATCCGGGCACCTTGAAACCGGCGCTGGAGCAAGCCAGCGCGCAGGCGCAGCGGGCCGGCCAGATCATCCGCAGCGTGCACGATTTCGTGCGCAAGAGCGAGCCGCAGCGCCAGGATATCGCCATCCGCACCCTGATCGACGGCATCCGCGCGCTGATCGACCTGCAGGCCCGCAAATACTATGTCACCATCCAGGAAGAGCTGCCGCCGGACCTGCCGCTGCTGCGCGCCGACCCCGTGATGATCGAGCAGGTGCTGCTGAACCTGACGCGCAACGCCATCGAGGCCATGCAGGATGCGGCGCCGGGACGGCGTATCATGCGCCTGCGGGCCAGCCACGACGCGCAGCAGGGCATGGTGACGGTGGACGTGATCGACCATGGCCACGGCATTCCCCAGGACGTGGCCGAGCGGCTGTTTTCGCCGTTTTTCTCGACCAAGTCCGAAGGTATGGGCATGGGCTTGAACATCTGCCGCACCGCCATCGAATTTCATGGCGGCGCGCTGACCTTCGGCGCCAACCCCGCTGGCGGTACCATCTTTACATTCAGCGTGCCGGCCGCGCCGCGCGCGCCGCACTCGCATTGACTAATAACGCATAACGACAAGCCGGAGACCACATGCTACACATCATTGACGACGAAGAGGTCGTGCGCGACTCCCTGTCCTGGCTGGCCGCCTCGCGCAGCATCGAGGCGCGCAACTATGCCAGCGCGCAGCAATTCCTCGATAGCCTCGATGGCAGCTTCGACGCCGCCGGCGACTGCGTGCTGCTCGACGTGCGCATGCCCGACATGAACGGCATCGCCCTGTTCGACCAGCTGGTCAAGCGCGACCTGACGGCGCGCCTGCCCGTGATTTTCCTTACCGGCCATGGCGACGTGCCGATGGCCGTGGACAGCCTGAAACGGGGCGCCTTCGATTTCTTTGAAAAGCCGTTCAACGACAACGACCTGATGGACCGCGTGCAGCAGGGCCTGGCCAACTCGCGCCAGGCGGGCGAACTGGCCGCCGTGCATGCGCGCCTGGCCACCCTGTCGACGCGCGAACGCGAAGTGCTGGACCTGATTTTGGCGGGCAAGATGAACAAGGTGGTGGCCGACAAGCTGGGCATCAGCATGCGCACCGTGGAAGTCCACCGCGCGCATATCTTCGACAAGATGCAGGTCAAGACGGCGGTGGAGCTGGCGGGGTTGTTGAAGTAATGCAGCAATGTTGGATTACGCGGCGCTGGCGCGCCGCTAATCCAACCTACATTGCAATGTAGGTTGGGTTAGCGCGCAGCGCGTAACCCGACACCACCGCCATCACGCATCATGGTGCTCGTGATGCTCCGCCGCCCCATGCTTCCAGTAACTGGCTACATGCAGGTGCTGCTTCGGCACGCCGGCATCGATGAAATGCCCGCGCAAGCCCTGCACCTGCGCATGCTCGCACGCCACCCACACGTAACCGTCGCCATCCTGCGGCAAGGCGACCTTCGCCAATTCTTCCAGCAGCAGCGGCCCCTTGCGGCCATGGCGCGCGACCCAGCGCACGTCCAGCTGCGCGGCGCACTCCAACGCGATCTGTTCGCCGTCTTCGACGATCTCGATCACGGCAATCGCCCGCGCCGTGGCAGGCAACTGCTCCAGGCGGCGGGCAATGGCCGGCAAGGCCGTCTGGTCGCCCACCAGCACATACCAGTCGAAATCGAGCGGCACCAGCATGGAGCCGCGCGGTCCGCCCACGCCCAGGGTCTGGCCGGGCGCCGCTTGCGCCGCCCAGCTGGCCGCGGGGCCGTCGCCATGCAGCACGAAGTCGATTTCCAGCTCGCGCCGCGCGGCGTCATAGCGGCGCGGCGTGTAATTGCGGGCGATGGGACGCGCGCCTTCCGCGTACTGGATGGGATTCGGGCCATTGCCCAGCACGGGAAACACGGGCGCTGTCTCGCCCGGGGCGGGGAAGAACAGCTTGACGTGATCGTCGTGCGCCGGCGAGACAAAGCCATCCAGGTCGTCGCCCGCCAGGGTGATGCGGCGCATGTGCGGCGTCAGCTGCTCCGTTCGCACGACGGTGAGCACGCGCAGTTTCAAGTCATGCCGCACGCGCTCGATGGCATGCGGACGTGGTGCTGCAGGTGATGCAGTAGTCATTGCTTATCCTTGTAAAGTAGGCTCAGTGGCCGTCGACGATGGCATTCGCCGCCTGCTCCAGCACGGCGGAGACGCGCTCGGCTTCGGCGTCGTTCCAGCTGGTCTTGTTCAGCAACAGCGCATGCTTGAGGGTGTGCATGGCCTGGCGCACGCGCTCGGGCAAGGCGTTGCGCGCCTGGACGCGGGCAAACATGTCGAGCCGGGCCAGGATGCCATCCACCTGGGCGCGGTTCTCGTCGAGATACGCGCGCCCCAGGTCCGTGATCGTGTAGAGCTTCTTGCCGCTGGCGCTCTCGCTTGAGGTGACGTGATCCTGCTCTTCCAGCAGGGTCAGGGTCGGGTACACGGCGCCCGGGCTGGGGGAGTAGGCGCCGCCGCAACGCTCTTCGATGGCCTTGATGATTTCGTAACCGTGGCGCGGGCTGATCTCGATCAGCGCCAGCACGATCAGCGGCAGGTCGCCGCGGCCGAAGACGCGCTCGGCGCGTTCGCCGCGCCCACGTCCACCTGGGCCACCGGGGCCGCCATGGCCCATGCCGTCGCCGCGCTCGTCGAAACCGCGCGGGCCGCGGCCATGCATGGCGTATTCGCTGCGGTGCTCGTGGCGGTGTTCGCCATGGTGATGCTGCTGGCCGCAATGGCCGTGATGATGGTGATGGCCGTGATGGCCGTGATGGCCGTGATGGCCGTGATGGCCGTGATGGCCGTGATGGCCGTGATGGCCGTGATGGCCGTGTTCTGCGTGGTGTGAGTTTCTCATGTTTTCTCTTTAAAGATATATCGTTAGTAGGTATCGTCATTTTATAACGATATATCGATAAGTCAAGGAGAAATTTGCTATGCTCATCTTTCCGCAATCGACACGCCGATGCCATGCCTGACAAAACCGCCTTTGACAAAATGTATGTGAAAAATGCCACGGCCCTGGCCGTGCTCAATGACGGCGGCGAGCATGGGGAATTGCTGGCGCAGTTGCCGCCAGAGCGGCTGGTGCGGGACGGTGAAAATGCCGACTGGCTATTGCTGTTCGCGCGCAGCCGCGCGGAACTGGAGCTGTATCTGCCGGTGGCGCAGGCGCGCCTGGCGCCCGGCGGCGCGGTCTGGGTGGCGTACCGCAAGGGCGGAATCAAAGCGGGCAGCGACATCCAGCGCGACGATATCCGCGACTTTGCGCAAACCATGGGCCTGGACAGCGTGGCCATGGTCGCCATCGATAGTCAGTGGTCGGCGCTGCGCCTGAAGCAGGTTTAAACGCAGGGATAAACGCAGAAATAAACGCAGGTCAGGCGATGCCGTGCAGCGCCAGCGCCCATTCGACGTGCTCGCGCACGATGGCCGATGGGTGCTCGCGGCGCGACAGCAGGGCCGCGACGATGTCGGCCTGGCCCCGGGCCTTGGTCGCCGCGTTGCCCATGCCGACGGCCAGGTTGCGCAGCCAGCGTTCGTGGCCGATGCGGCGGATCGCGCTGCCTTCCATGCGGCGGTTGAACTCTTCTTCCGTCCAGGCGAACAGTTCCACCATGCCGGCGCTGCCCAGGCTGTGGCGCTCGTCGAAGTCCGGCACGACGGCGCGCTGGGCGAACTTGTTCCACGGGCAGACGGTCTGGCAATCGTCGCAGCCATACACCTTGTTGCCGATCAAGGGGCGCATCTCGACGGGAATGGCCCCCTTCAATTCGATCGTCAGGTAGGAGATGCAGCGGCGCGCGTCAAGCTTGTACGGCCCCAGGATGGCTTGCGTCGGGCACACCGTGATGCACGCCGAGCACTGGCCGCAGCGCGGGGTCTCCGGCGGGTCGACGGGCAGCGGCACGTCGATGAGTATCTCGCCGAGGAAAAAGAAGGAACCGCCCTGGCGGTTGATCAGCAAGGTATGCTTGCCGCGCCAGCCCAGCCCGCCCTTTTGCGCCAGCTCGACTTCCATCACGGGCGCCGAATCGCTGAAGACGCGGTAGCCGAAGTCGCCGATCTCGCCCTTGATGCGCTCGGCCAGCTGCTGCAGGCGCGAACGCATGACCTTGTGATAGTCGCGGCCGCGCGCATACACGGAGATCACGGCCGCCGCGGGATCTGCATCGCGCGCCGCCTCGTGCTCACGCCAGTCGGGCCCCAGCGCCGGCGGCAGATAATTCATGCGCGCGCTGATGGCGCGCACCGTGCCCGGCACCAGTTCGGCCGGGCGTGCGCGCTTCATGCCGTGGCTGGCCATGTAATCCATTTCGCCGTGATACCCTGCATCGAGCCAGGCTTGCAAGGGCGCTTCCATATGCGACAGGTCCACGTCGGCGATACGCACCTCGGCAAAACCCAGCTCGCGCCCCCATTCTTTAATGGTGCGCGCCAAGGCGGCGAGATCGGTGACGGTGGCGGACATAGGGGACTTTACGGAAAACGGCAGGCGCGCGGGCGGTTACAATGACAGCAGCCTCCATTTTATGCGATACCGAAGATAATGACCGAACACTTCAAAGCCCACCTCCACGACGAAGCCGGCACCGCCGCGCTGGGCGCCGCGCTGGCGCGCGCACTGGCGCCGGGCCTGGCGATCTACCTGCACGGCGACCTGGGCGCCGGCAAGACGGCCCTCACGCGCGCCCTGCTGCACGCGGCCGGCCATGCGGGCCACGTGAAAAGCCCCACCTATACCTTGTCCGAACCGTACACGGTGCAGCTCGATGGCCAGAGCGTCAACGTCATCCATTTCGACCTGTACCGCATGGGCAGCGCCGAGGAATTCCTCGACGCGGGTTTTCGCGAAGACTTCGACGGCCGCAATATCTGCATCGTCGAATGGCCGGAGAAAGCCGAGCCGGTGCTGCCGCCGGCGGACCTGAATATTTATTTGAACGTTGCGGGTACAGGACGTGATGTAGAATTGCAAGCGTCTTCTGAATTGGGTCTGTCATGCCTTCACCGTCTCAAATTCGCCCCGAACCTTTGATCTCCTCGCCCATCACCCGGCGCACGGTACTCAAGGCCGGCGGCACCCTGCTGCTGTCCGTGTTCGCGCCCATGTCGGCGATGGCGGCGCAAATTCTCGCCGTGCGCGTCTGGCCGGCCGAGGACTACACCCGCGTCACGCTGGAAAACGACAGCATCCTCAAGGCGACCCACTTCATCGTCAAGGACCCGGAACGCCTGGTGGTCGACATCGAAGGACTGGAACTCAATCCAACGCTCAAGGGCCTGGTGGCGAAGATCCAGTCGAACGACCCCTACATCAAGCAGGTGCGCGTGGGCCAGAACCGGCCCAACGTCGTGCGCCTGGTGTTCGACCTGAAGGAAGAGGTCACGCCGCAGCTGTTTACGCTGCCGCCGGCCGGCTCCTACAACCACCGTTTGATCTTCGACCTGTATCCCGTGCACGAGCCGGACCTGATCGCGCAAATGATCGAAAAGGGCGACTGGTCGAGCGACCCCGCCAAGCCGCCAATGGCCGGCACGCATACGCCGCCGCCCGCGCTGCCCCTGCCCGAGAGCGGCAAGCCGCCCGTGGCCGCCGTCGTGCCACCGGTAGCGCCCATCGTGCCGCCCGTACCCGACATCCGCCCGGAACAGCGTCCCGAAGCGCGCCCCCTGCCGGGCCAGAAAGTGGTGCGCATGATTACCATCGCGCTCGATCCCGGCCACGGCGGCGAAGATCCTGGCGCCATGGGCAGCCGGGGCAGCCGCGAAAAAGACGTGGTGCTGGCCATCGCCAAGCGCCTCAAGACCAAGCTGGAACTGCAGCCGAACATGCGCGTCATGCTCACGCGCGACGCCGATTTCTTCGTCCCGCTGGGCATGCGCGTGGAAAAGGCGCGCAAGGTGCAGGCCGACCTGTTCGTCTCGATCCACGCCGACGCCTTCATCCAGCCGACGGCGCGCGGTTCGTCCGTCTTCGTGCTGTCCGAAAAGGGTGCCACCTCGACGGCCGCGCGCTGGCTGGCCAACAAGGAAAACCAGGCCGACCTGATCGGCGGCGTGAACGTAAAGAACCACGACAAGCAGCTGGCCAGCGTGCTGCTCGACCTGTCGACGACGGCGCAGATCAATGACAGCATGAAGCTGGGCAAGGCCGTGCTGCGCGAAATCGGCGGCATCAACCGTCTGCACAAGGGTTCCGTCGAGCAGGCCGGCTTCGCCGTGCTGAAAGCGCCGGACATTCCTTCCATCCTGATCGAGACGGCGTTCATCTCCAATCCGGAAGAAGAAGCCAAGCTGACCGACAACGGCTACCAGGACCAGATGGCCGACGCCATCGTCACGGGCATCAAGAATTATTTTGCCAAGAATCCGCCGCTGGCGAAAAGCCGCCTGACCTGACATGAAAGCCTAGCATGAGCAAGAGTATCTTTGGCGAGCTGCCGGCCGTGACCATCCGCGCCGCCGACGGCGCGCAGGCGACCGTCACCCTGTACGGCGGCCACCTGGTCTCGTGGCAGACCAGCGATGGCCAGGAGCGCCTGTTCTGCAGCCGGGATTCCGCGCTCGATGGCAGCCGCGCCATCCGTGGCGGCGTGCCCGTGATCTTTCCCCAGTTCGGCGCGCGCGGCACGGGCATGCGCCACGGCTTTGCACGCGTGGCGACCTGGCAGCTGGAATCGAGCGGCGACGCCGATGGCGCCGCATGGGCGCAATTTGCCCTGACCCAGGCTGACTTGCCGGAAGCGATCGCCGCCACCTGGGCCTATGCCTTCACCTTGCGCCTGCGCGTGGCCGTCAAGGCGCAGACGCTGGAACTGCACCTGTCCGTCCATAACACGGGCGAGCAGGCGTTCCCGTTCTCGGCGGCCCTGCACAGCTATTTTGCGATTGATCAATTGAGCGAGGCGCGCGTCGGCGGCTTGCAGCGCGTGCGCTATTCGGACGAAACGCCGCAAGATGCCTTGCAGGCGGAAGAGGTGCTGCAATTCGCGGACAAGCTGGACCGCATCTATTACCAGCTGCCGGGCGCCTTGAGCCTGCAGTCCGGCGGCCATACGCTGCGCCTGGAACAGCAGGGCTTTACGGACGCCGTCGTGTGGAACCCGGGCGCGCAAGACGCGGCCGCCCTGCCCGACCTGGCCGACGATGAATACCAGCGTTTCATCTGCATCGAGCCGGCCTTGATCCAGCCAGACCTGCTGGCCGCCGGCGCCGAATGGACGGGCCGCCAGCATCTCGCATTTATTTAATTCGATTCCTTGATGATGCGGCCATTCGAAGGCTGAATCGGGCGCGCATTCAAGGGATACAAGCGGCTGAACAGCGCCATCTGCGCCGGCGAAGCCTGCACCGGCTGCTTCATCACCAGCCACAACACGCCTTCGCTGCAAGGCGGCTCCGTCATCGATCCCATGTACGTGTAGTACTCGCGCCGCGTGGGCAGCATCTCGGCCGGGTCGAGCAGGATGGTCGGCTGCATGGTCTCGAATTTTTCCAGCGGCAGGTTGTTCCACACGGTCTGGATGGTCGCTTGCGGCGCGCCCCGCTCCAGCAGCAGCGCCAGCACGGCTTGCCGGCCTTCCGCGTCGCGGTGCACCAGGTGCACCACCATCTCGAATGCCTTGCCATTGATGCGCTCTTCGGACGGGCGGTGGAAATGGAATTGCTGCAGCTCGAACATGCGGTTCTGCACCGTGATGTAATTACCGCCGCTCACGCCCACCTGCACCGTGTGGCCATTGTCGACCACATTGAACGACGACGGATGGTAGTCAAAGCTGATCTGCTCGAGTTCCACCTTCATGCCGTCGCGGATATCGATCGGCGACTGGCGGCTGCCATTGCCGCACTTGGCCCAGTCGACATTGATCTTGCTCCAGTGGGCCGGGCCGCTGTCGCCCTCGTACGACCAGTGCGTGCCGCGCGGCACGGGCGGTGGTGGCGGCGGCGCGGCCTTCACCACGGCGGCGCGCTTGGCGCGGGCGGCGGCGCGGGCCGCCTGGGTCGCGCGCATTTCCGCCAGGCGCGCCGCGATGCGTTCGGACAGGTCGACTTCGGCCGCTTCTTCCTTTTCGCGCGCCGTGGGTGCGACGACGACAGGCGCCTTGGCCTCCTTGCCCTTCACCGATTCGGTCAGGGTTTTCATGGCGGCCGCGCGCGCCGACGCCGACATGGGCGCGGATGCGGCGGCGCTCGCCGGGGCGGGGGCATCTTTGGCGCTTGCCATGGCCGTCATCGCGGCAAGGCTGCAAGCTAACAGGGCGCTCAAATGTCGCATGGAAATCCAGAAAGTGAGAATACCCTCTGGTTTACGGCTGGAAAGCAACAAAACTTGAATCAGCGCGGGAGTAAAACAGAAACAAGGCAGAGAAAAACGGGATCCGGGGCCGGCTGCGGGCTGTGCCGCAGCGCGCTTGCCCCGGATCCATGCGGCCTTACGCTTACGCCGACTTGCCGACCATGCGCTTGTAGAGTTTCCACAAGCCGCCCAGTACCACCGGCACGACGGCGGCGCCGACACCGATCAGCACGATCAAGGTCAGGTGGTCGCGGATCCACGGGATATTGCCGAAGAAGTAACCCGCCGTCACCAGACCGACTACCCACAACAGGGCGCCCGTCACGTTGTACATCTGGAAGCGCGCATGCGTCATGTCGGAAATGCCAGCGACGAACGGCGCGAAGGTACGCACCACTGGCACGAAACGGGCCAGGATGATGGTCTTGCCGCCGTGCTTTTCAAAGAATTCGTGCGTGCGGCGCATGGCATCCTTGTTGATCCAGCGGTAATCGTGGGTAAACACCCTTTGCCCGATGGCCTCGCCTATCCAGTAATTGAGCGTGTTGCCCGTGATGGCCGCCGTGACAAGCAGGAAGATCAGCAAGCCCAGGTGCATCTGTCCCGTCGCGCAGAACGCGCCGGCGATAAACAGCAAGGTATCCCCAGGGAAGAAAAACAGCACCACGAGGCCTGTCTCGCAAAAAATAATGGCGAACAGCACCGCATACACAAGGGTACCGTACTGCTCGATCAAGAGACCCAGCGTCTTGTCGACATGCACGATCATGTCGAGGAATTGCACAAAATCCATATATTTTTCCCTAAAGGTAGCGGCGGAATCATACACCACCCGGCCAGCGCAACGGCAGTCCCCGGCCCGATATTTCAGGATTAATTATGCGGTGCCCGTGCGCGTGTGGCATTTTAAGGAAAGGTTAAGGAATTACCGCCGCCAACTCGCTCAGGCCAGTTTTCCTGCTGGCATACCATGTTCGGCCCGCGCAACGTTTTTTCAGCGAAATATTGCCATTTCGGTATACACTTTCTGACCGGCGCAACCCGCGCCGACCAGGAGAAAACATGTATCGACACCCACTGAGCGGCCTGACCATGGCCACCGTACTGGGCCTTGCGCATCTGACTGCCCATGCGGCGCCTGTGCAGATCAAGGCGCCCGCCGAACTGCCCGCCAAAGCGGGCTTGGCCGACGTGATCAAGGCTTCGAAACCGTCCGACTGGCGTCCGCTGGATCCGGACAACACCCTGTACCTGGACATTCCCGCCGGCCGCGTGGTGATCGAACTGGCGCCAGACTTCGCACCGAAGCACGTGGCCAACATCAAGGCCCTGGTGGCCGAACAGTATTACGACGGCCTGGCCATCACGCGCGCGCAGGACAACTGGGTGGCGCAGTGGGGCGATCCGAACGAGAAAAATCCCAAGCCGATCCAGCATGCGCAGCGCACCTTGCCCGGCGAATTCACCGTGCCCTTGAAAAACGTCAAGAGCTTCACGCGCCTGCCGGACGTCGATGGCTATGCGCCGCAAGTGGGGCATTCGAACGGCTTCCCGTCCGCGCGCGACCCGAAAACCGGCACGGCCTGGCTCACGCATTGCTACGCCACCGTGGGCGTGGGCCGCGACAGCGCCAGCGACAGCGGCGGCGGCACGGAACTGTACGCCGTCATCGGCCAGTCGCCGCGCCACCTGGACCGCGACATCACGGTCGTCGGCAGAGTCGTCTCCGGCATGCCATTGCTGTCGACCCTGCCGCGCGGCACGGGCCCCATGGGCTTTTATGACAGCCCCGAGAAAAACGTGCCGATCAAGTCCATCCGCCTGGCCGCCAGCGTGCCCTTGGCACAGCGCGCAAACCTGGAAGTGATGCGCACCGACAGCGCCGCCTACCAGGCCGTGCTGGACGCCCAGCGCCACCGCGGCGGCCCGTGGAGCAAGGTCACGGCCGGCCATATTGACTTGTGCAATGCGCCGATACCGGTGCGGGAAATGGCAAAATAAAACGACCCGAAGGGCAAATTCCGGGGTCGTCCCCTCAGGGTACGACCCCAGCCTTCGTTTTGGGTTTCAGACATCAGCACAGCAGCGCCTCCCCTTGCTAACCCGTTATAATCAGGGCATGAACGCTCCCATTACGCCCCACCGCCCGATCCAGGCCTTGCCTGACCAGTTGATTTCGCAAATCGCCGCCGGCGAGGTGGTCGAGCGGCCGTCGGCCGTCGTCAAGGAGTTGCTGGAAAACGCGCTCGACTCGGGCGCCACGCAGATCACGGTGCGGCTGGAAGAAGGGGGCGTGAAACGCATCGCGATCACCGACAACGGGCGCGGCATCGACAAGGATCAGCTGCCGCTGGCCCTGGCGCGCCACGCCACCTCGAAGATCGCGTCCCTGCACGACCTGGAAAACGTGGGCACGCTGGGCTTTCGCGGCGAGGCGCTGGCCTCGATCGCCTCGGTGGCTGCCGTTACCGTGACGTCGCGCACGGCGGACGCGGCCCACGCGTGGGAAATCGTCGGCTCGCACAATGGCAGCGTCTCGCCGTCGTCCGGCGCGCACGGCACCACGGTCGACGTGCAAGACCTGTATTTCAACACGCCCGCGCGGCGCAAATTCCTCAAATCGGAGCAGACGGAATACGGCCATTGCGCCGAAGTCGTGCGCCGCATCGCCCTGGCGCGGCCGGACGTGTCGTTCTCGCTGTCGCACAATGGCCGCACCATCGACCAGTGGAATATCAGCGAACTGGCCAAGCGCAGCGCCCACATCCTGGGCAATGACTTCGCCGAAGCGCGCCTGGCGCTGGATGAATCGGCCGGCACCTTGCGCATTCACGGTTTTGCCGGATTGCCGACGGCGTCCAAGGCGCGCGCCGACGGCCAGTTCTTTTATGTCAACGGTCGCTTCGTGCGCGACAAGCTGCTGGTGCACGCCGTGCGCATGGCCTACCAGGACGTGCTGCACGGCGACCGTTTTCCGTCCTACGTGCTGGCGCTCGACCTCGACCCGGCCCTGGTCGACGTCAACGTGCACCCGTCGAAGATCGAAGTGCGCTTCCGCGACAGCCGTTCCGTGCACCAGTTCGTCTTCCACGCGGTGCAGCGCGCCCTGGCGCAAACATCGGCCACGGCGTTCGGCAGCGTGCCGGCGCCCCTACCGGCTGCCTCCAGCCTCGGCGGTGATACCGCGGGCGCGGGTTTGGGTGGACCTGGCATCTGGCGCCGCGAGCAGACGCAGACCTCGTTCGGCGCACAATTCACGAATACCTTCGCGCCCGCCTCGCCCGGCGCGGCCCGTCCCTTCTTTGCCGACGCGCCTGGCGTGGCGCAGGACACGTCCGCCTACGGCGCCCTGTTCGGCGGCGGCGCTGCCAGTTCTCCCATCGCGCAGGTGGAACCGTACATCGCCTCGCCCGAAGCGATGGCGCGCGAAGAATATCCGCTGGGCTTTGCCCTGGCCCAGCTGCATGGCATCTACATCCTGGCGCAGAACACCAAGGGCCTGGTACTGGTCGACATGCATGCGGCGCACGAACGCATCCTGTACGAGCAGCTGAAAAACGCGCTGCAGGCGCAAGTCTCCGGCCAGGACATGCAGGTGCAATCGCTGCTGATACCCGTGACGTTCTACGCGGACGCCATCGAAGTGTCGACGGCGAATGAAAACCAGGACACATTGAAAGCGCTGGGCTTCGACATCGCCGCCCTGTCGCCCACCACCCTGGCCGTGCGCTCCGTGCCGACCCTGCTCAAAAACGCGGACGCGCAAACCCTGGCGCGCGACGTGCTGCGCGACGTGCGCGAATACGGCGGCTCGCGCGTGCTGATCGAGCGCCAGAACGAATTGCTGGGCACCCTGGCCTGCCATACGGCCGTGCGCGCCAACCGGATTTTATCGGTGCAGGAAATGAACGCCCTGCTGCGCCAGATGGAGAGCACGGAACGCGCCGACCAGTGCAACCATGGCCGGCCGACGTGGGTACAGGTCGAGATCAATGCGCTCGATAAACTGTTCCTACGCGGCCAATAACTTTTCACCCCGAACGGCGACTACTGGGGTCGGACCCTGAGGGTCCGACCCCAGCCCTTGTCGTTGGGTTTGACATAGCAAGCACATCAAAAAGCACCATGACAATCACTGCTCACCTCCCCCTGGCCGTCGCCATCATGGGCCCCACGGCCAGCGGCAAGACGGCCAGTGCGCTGGCCATCGCGCAAGCCATTCCATCCGAGATCATTTCCGTCGATTCCGCCCTCGTCTACCGGGGCATGGATATCGGCACTGCCAAGCCGTCGAAGGAAGAACTGGCCCAGGTACCGCATCATTTGATCGACATCATCGACCCGCTCGACGCGTATTCCGTGGCGCAGTTCCGCAATGACACCCTGCGCCTGGTGGCGGAGATCACGGCGCGCGGCAGGCTGCCGCTGCTCGTCGGCGGCACCATGCTGTACTTCAAGGGCCTGGCCGATGGCCTCGACGACTTGCCCGGCGCCGATCCTGCCTTGCGCGCCCGGCTGGAAGAAGACGCGGCCGCCATCGGCTGGCCCGCCATGCATGCGCGCCTGGCGGAGCAGGATCCCGTCACGGCCGCGCGCCTGGCGCCGCAGGATGCGCAGCGCATCGGCCGCGCGCTGGAAATCATCGCGCTGTCCGGCCAACCCATGTCGGCCCTGCTGGCCCGGCGCGAAAAGACCGTGCTGCCGTTTCAATTGCAGTCGTTCGCGCTGGAACCGTCGGACCGCGCCGCTCTGCATGCGCGCATCGCCACGCGCTTCGACCTCATGCTGAAAGACGACGCCCTGCTCGATGAAGTGGAGCAGCTGCGCCGGCGCGGCGACCTGCACCCGGGTTTGCCCTCAATGCGCTGCGTGGGCTACCGCCAGGCCTGGGAGTATCTCGATGGCCGCATCGACCGCGCCGCCTTGCGCGAGACAGGCATCATCGCCACGCGCCAGCTGGCCAAGCGCCAGCTCACCTGGTTGCGCTCGATGCCGGAACGCATCGTCATCGATTGCCTCGGCGCTGATCCGGCCTCGTCCATGCTGGCGCAGATCCAGCCCTTGCTGACGCCGTTACAAAAATAATCATGCCTGTGCTGGCGCGTGAAAAATCCGCACATTTTTCTGCGCCGGCATTGACAAGGAAATGGGAAGACTGGATAATGCTCGGCTGTTGGGTGATATAGCTCAGTTGGTTAGAGCACAGCATTCATAATGCTGGGGTCGGTGGTTCAAGTCCACCTATCACCACCAAAGAACAAGGATCATGGTATTACCATGGTCGCAACCAGCATCCGGTCTGACCGGTCTGTTTGGTGATATAGCTCAGTTGGTTAGAGCACAGCATTCATAATGCTGGGGTCGGTGGTTCAAGTCCACCTATCACCACCAAGAATTTGCAGCACTGATAAACCCGCCTCTGCCCCGTGCAGCGGCGGGTTTTTTCATTTCCGCCATCATCGCGCATGCGGCCTCCACGCAACACCTGCCCTCTGCGCATGCATTGGGGATTGTGGCAAGCGGCCCCTGCGGCTTACAATGAGAATAATTCTCATTTATATTATTCATCACCCATGTCTGCTATCCAGCCCAGCCTGCAACAGCAAGTGCATTCGCTCTACAGCGAGCATCACGGCTGGCTGGTCGGCTGGCTGCGCAAAAAACTCAGCTGTCCGCATGGCGCGGCCGACGTGGCGCAAGACACGTTCGTGCGCATCATCGCCTCGCGCGACGCCCTGTTCGGCATGCGCGAGCCGCGCGCCTATCTGTCCACCACGGCGAAGCGATTGCTGCTCGACCGCGCGCGCCGCCAGATACTCGAGCGCAGCTACCTGGCGGAGCTGGCCCTGCTGGCCGACAGCCTGCCCGGCGCACCCTCGCCGGACGAGATCCTGATGGCCGTGCAGGCGCTCGAGCAGATCGCCACGGCACTGGATGGCTTGTCCGCCAAGGCGCGCGACGCTTTTTTGCTGCACTACCTGGAAGAACAGCCGCAGGCCGCCGTCGCCGCGCAGCTGAACGTCTCCACGCGCATGGTACAGAAATACCTGGTGCAAGCCTTGCTGGCCTGCCGCCACGCCTGCCCGGCCATGGCGGCATGAACAGCACGCGCACCGACGTGGCGGCCGAGCAGGCCGCACGGTGGATCGTGCGCCTGAGCGCCGACGACCCGTCCGAACGCGACACGGCGCGGGCCGGCTTCGCCGCATGGAAGGCGGCCGACCCGCTGCACGCGACAGTCGCCGCCGGCATGGAAAACCTGCTGCTTCAATTGAGCGCCGTGCGCGAGCCTGCCGGCGGCGACCATCGCCCCGCGCGCGCCGCCCTGGCCGCCATCGCCCCAAAGCGCCAGCGTCTGCGCCAGCTGGCCGCCGCCAGCGCCGTGGCCGTGCTGGCGCTGACCGGCGCGCTGGTCATCAGCGAGCGCCCCGCCTACCTGCTGGCCGACCTGCGCAGCCCCACGGGACAATGGCAGACGCACACCCTGGCCGATGGCAGCCGCCTGACCCTGGGCAGCCACAGCGCCGTCAACGTGCGCTTCAATGCGGGAGAGCGGCATGTGGAACTGGTACGCGGCGACATCCTCGTCGACGTGGCCAAGGATGCGCAGCGCCCTTTCATCGTCGACAGCAACCAAGCGGCGATCCGCGCGCTGGGCACGCGCTTCAGCGTCCGCAAGGAAGGCGGCAGCACCACCTTGAGCATGCTGGAGTCCAAAGTGCTGGCACAGGTGCCGCAACATCCGGCCGTCGTGGTGCGGGCGGGCCAGCGCGCGCGCATCACGGACGATGGCGTGGGACCTATCGTGGCCATCGATGTGGCCAGCGTGCAGGAAGCGTGGCGCGCGCACCAGCTGGTGGTCGACGACTTGCCGCTGACCGAAGTACTCGACGAGCTGGCGCGCCACCGCCCCGGCCAGCTGCATTACGACCGCGCGCAGATCGCCGGCATCCGCGTGGCCGCCGTGCTGCCGCTGGACGACACGGACAAGGCGCTGCAGCTGCTGATCGACAATTTCCCGCAGCTGCGCATCCGCATGCTGACGCGCTATCTCGTGATGGTCGACGCCCCCGCCAGCGGCGCCGCAAAAAATAAATAGAGAATTTTTTGCGTTCGCGGTTCCACTATGCGCATCTCGTGCGTCAAGGCAGCTGAGATCATTCAAAAAAGGCTGTCACATGTACGCTCAAGTCGTTGCCGTTTCCTTCCCGAACACCCTGCGCACGCGTCTGCGCCCGCTGGCCCTGGCCGCCATGCTGCTCGCTGGCGCCGGCCTGCACGCCCAGGCAGTCGCTCAGGCCGTGCCGGCTGTCGCCAGCTACGCCATCCCCGCCGGCCCGCTGGCCGGCGCCCTGAACCGCTACGCGCAGCAGGCGGGCGTCTCCATCGTCATCGACGCCGCCAAGGTACAAGGCTTGCAAAGCGCCGGACTGCAGGGCAGCTATGCCATCGATGACGGTTTCGCCGTGCTGCTGCGCGGCAGCGGTTACGCCATCGGCAAGACCCCGACCGGCTATGTGCTGGTGGCCGCGCCTGCAGTCGCCGCGCCCACGGCGGCGACCAACGCCGCTTCGGCGACCGAGCGTACCATGCCCTCGATTACCATCGTTGGCCAGGCCGAGCAAGGCGCCACCACGGAAGGCAGCGGCTCCTACACGGCGCGCAAGATCACCATCGGCAAGGGCGAGCAGTCGATGAAGGACATCCCCCAATCGGTGAGCGTGCTGACGCGCCAGCGCCTGGACGACCAGGGCATCACGGACTTGCGCGAAGCCGTCAACAACGTCACGGGCGTGGTGGGCGTGCATGGCGTGGGGCCGGGCGTGGTGATCACGGCGCGCGGCTTCCAGATCGACCAATGGCAGTACGACGGCGTGCCGATCGACCGCAACACCTATGCACTGGGCAACTGGGGCCAGGAAAACATGGTCATCTACGACCGCCTGGAAGTGCTGCGCGGCGCCTCGAGCATGCTGGTCGGCACGGGCAGCCCCGGTGGTTCAGTCAATCTGGTGCGCAAGCGTCCACTGGCCACGCGCGCGATCACGCTGACGGGCCGTGCCGGCTCCTGGGACCATTATGGCGCCCAGGTCGACATCAGCACACCCCTGAATGCGGAAGGCACCCTGCGCGGACGCGCCATCGTCGATGAAGACGATAGCCACTCCTTCATCGACCAGGTATGGAGCAAGAACCGCACCCTGTACGCGGCGCTCGACTACGACCTGGCGCCCGCCACCACCGTGGGCCTTGCCGCCAGCCATGTCAAGGCCCACGGCCGTCCCACTTTCATCGGCCTGCCCCGCTACAAGGACGGCAGCGCACTGCCACTGCCGCGCTCTACCTTCACGGGCGCCGACTGGAACCGCAGCCAGGTCGAGCAGAGCACCGTCTACCTGGATCTGGAACACCATTTCAATACGCAATGGAGCCTGAAAGCCTCGGCGCTGGGCACGAATGAAAGCACCAGCTCCACGCACCAGCGCACGGCCTTTGAAATCAATCCCGATGGCAGCGGCGCGCGCTATGGCGACTTTTCCACCGATTTCGACAACCGCAAGCGCGGCATCGACGCCTTCGTGCGCGGCAAATTCAAGGGCCTGGGCATCGCGCAGGAAGTCGTCGTCGGCGCCAGCTATGCCAGCTTCACGTCGACCGACCGCTATGCGCGCGCGTGGGAAACAGGTGCGGATATCTTCAATATCAACCACCATCGCCCGTGGCAGGACTTCGACACCATCGCCGCGCGCCCAGCGGGCGTGACCAGCTACAGCACCTACGACATGCGCCAGAAAGGCCTGTACGCCACCTGGAACGGCCAGCTGACGAGCAATCTGAAGGTCCTGCTGGGCGGGCGCTTCAACTGGTATGACTTCCTGTATGCCACGCCGGACGGCTACCGCGACGCCACCAGCGCCACGGCAAAGTTCACGCCATCGGTGGGCCTGATCTATGCACTGACGCCGCAATGGTCGGCCTACGCCAGCTATGCGGACGTGTTCCAGCCGCAGACGAATCACGATGTGGCAGGCCGGACCCTCAAGCCGATCACGGGCAGCAGCTACGAGGGCGGCATCAAGGGTGAACTGCTGGACGGCAAGCTCAACACCTCGCTGGCCGTGTTCCGCTATGACCACAAGGACCGCGCCGTCACCGATTACGCCGCCGGTTTCGCCTGCGATGGCTGGTACTGCTCGCGCGCCTCGGGCAAGGTGCGCAGCCAGGGTCTGGAAGCGGAAATGTCGGGCGAAGTGGCGCGCGGCCTGCAACTGTCGGCCGGCTACGCCTATACGACGACGACCTACCTCGACGATCCGGACAACAAGGGCCAGGTCTTCTCCACGTGGACGCCCAAGCACATGCTGCGCCTTTGGTCGAACTACACCCTGCCTGGCGATTGGGACAAATTCAGCGTGGGCGCCGGCGCCAACCTGCAAAGCCATACGGTCGATACCGAACGCAGCTTCAAGGTTGCCGGTTTCTCGATCTGGAACGCGCGCCTGGGCTGGCAAGCCACGCCGCAAGTGGCCCTGTCGCTCAACGTCAACAACGTGTTCGACAAGCGCTACATCATCCCGTCCTACAACACCACCGGTTCGAACAACTACTTTGGCGATCCACGCAACGTGCAGTTCACCCTGAAGTACACGCCGAAGTGGTAAACGGATCGGGAGGCTGAGAGCCGGGATGACCGGCCAGAATGATGGCGCGGCGGAGGCGCCATAAAAAAAACCCCGGAAGTTGGATGCCAACTTCCGGGGTTCGTTACATAAGGGGATTCAGCTGGCGCGGGTGTTTATTCCCAGGCTTCCTTGCCCGCGCGTGGCTTGCCCACCATCAGCAGCGCGCCCAGGGTCAGCACGGCCGCCAGCGACAGGTAATAACCCACGTATTGCAAGCCATAATTCGTGGCCAGCCAGGTGGCGATGTACGGCGCCAGCGAAGCACCCAGGATGCCGGCCAGGTTGAACGTCAGCGAGGCGCCCGTGTAGCGCACTTCAGGCGGGAACAGCTCGGACAGCATCGTACCCAGCGGTCCGTAGGTCATGCCCATCAGACCCAGGCCGACAGCCATGAAGACCGTCACTTCCCAGGTCACGCCGGAACCGAACATGGGCGCGAGCACCAGGCCGAAGATGGCGATGGCGACGGAGACCCAGATCATGGTCGCACGGCGGCCGCGGCGGTCGGCCAGCACGGCCGAGAAGGGTATCGTCAGGGCAAAGAACAGCACGGCAAACAGTTGCACGATGAGGAATTCCTTGCGCGTGAAGCCCAGCTTGGTCGTACCCCAGCTCAGCGCGAACACCGTCATCAGGTAGAACAGCACGAAAGTGGCCAGGGCGATGATGGTGCCCAGGAACAACATGCGGCCATGCTGGCGGAACACGGTGGCGACCGGCAGTTTGACGACCTCTTTCTTGTCGATGACTTTCTGGAAGTCCGGCGTTTCCGTGATCTTCAGACGCACATACAGGCCGACGATGACCAGCAGCGCGCTGGCCAGGAACGGGATGCGCCAGCCGTAGCTGAAGAACTGTTCATCGGTCATGGTTTCGCTCAGCAGCAGGAAAATGCCGCCCGACAGGAAGAAGCCGATCGGCGCACCCAGCTGCGGGAACATGCCGTACCAGGCGCGCTTGCCCGGTGGCGCGTTTTCCGTGGCCAGCAGCACCGCGCCGCCCCACTCGCCGCCCAGGCCCAGGCCCTGGCCGAAACGGCACAGCGCCAGCAGCAGCGGCGCCAGGGTGCCGATGGCGGCATAGGTCGGCAGCAAGCCGATGATGACGGTGGAAATACCCATGGTCAGCAAGGCTGCCACGAGGGTGGCCTTGCGGCCGATGCGGTCGCCGAAGTGGCCGAACACGGCCGAACCGATGGGGCGCGCGAAGAAGGCGATGGCGAACGTGGCCAGCGACTGCAGCACGGCGGCCGACGGGTCGCCGGCGGGGAAGAACAGTTTCGGGAACACCAGCACGGCGGCGGTGGCGTAGATATAAAAGTCAAAGAACTCGATGGTGGTGCCGATCAAACTGGCGAACAGCACCGTGCCGGGGGAATTTTTCTTGGGGGGGGTGCTCATTTACTGCGCTCCTTGGGGAGGGTGTCTAAAGGCCATTCTCTGGATGTTTTTTCAGGCAGCAGCACAGCACGTTGTCTCCGTGTCGTTCGCATATCATAGCCTTGCGCGCAGGCATTTGCTGCGCATTTGCTATTAAATTTGCAAACAAAAAACAACGGTTTTAGTTGCCGTAGCGAACTGCCGGCAACGCGCGCTAACGCGCCGTGATCAGTGCTGATTTAGAGAAACAACGGTCGTGCGCCATCCGGTTACCCGGGGCACGGCAGGAAAGGCGTCAGGGGATGGGCGACGTGTATCAGGCCCGGCGTATCGCCAGGCATTCCGTACCAGACCCGCGCGTCGGCATCGCGGCATCGGTCATTTGTGGTGAATCCTTGCCTGCGGCCCCTCCGGGTGGAGCGGGCCGGCGATGATCGCGCCTGCATCACGAAGGATGCGGTTGATCTTGCTGTAAGCGGCTTATGATACGCGCAGTGGTGCAGTGCGGCAAGAAGTTGTGATGGAGCATGTGCGGTGGTGTCGGCTTACGCTGCGCTAAGCCGACCTACGCATCAATCAATGCAAAAGTCTGCTCAATTTCGCGGCTGTCGAGCGGGCGCACGAGGCGCGCCACTTCCTGGCCATCCTTGAGGAAAATCAAGGTCGGCCACAGTTTTACCCGGAACGAACGCCCCAGCGCGCGGCCGGGGCCGTCTTCCACGCGCAGGTGCGGCACGCCAGGGTGCTGCGCAAACGCAGCGGCCAGCGGCGCCTGGGTGGCGCGGCAGTGGCCACACCAGCCCGTGCCAAATTCCAGCAGGGCCGGCCCCGTCAACGCGTCGATCTCGGCGCGCTTGGGTTGTGCTGCAGAATACGTATCGTGCATCATGCCGCTCTCCTTGAAAACTTAGACCACTTTCACGCGCAAGGTCTCCAGGCCATCGATGGCGCCCACCAGCTCGTCGCCGCGCTGCACGGCCGCCACGCCGGCCGGCGTGCCCGTGTAGATCAGGTCGCCCGGCTGCAAGGTAAAGTAGGTCGACAGGTCGGCAATGGTTTCAGCCACGTTCCAGATCAGCATATCGATCGTGCTGCCCTGGCGCAGCTCGCCGTTTACGTGCAGGGTGATGGCGGCATGGCTGACGTCGCCCGCCTGCGCGGCCGGGGTGATGGGGCCGATGGGCGCCGAATGCTCGAAGGCCTTGCCCGTGTCCCATGGACGGCCCAGTTTTTTTGCTGCGCCCTGCACGTCGCGGCGCGTCATGTCCAGGCCGATCGCATAGCCCCACACGTGGCTCAGCGCATCGGCCACGCCGATGTCGCTGCCGCCCTTGCCGATAGCCACCACCAGTTCCATCTCATGCTGGAAATCCTGCGTCTGCGCCGGATACGGCAGTTCGCCCGTCGTGCCGGCAGGCACGGGCAGCACGGCGTCGTTTGGTTTCATGAAGAAAAACGGCGCCTCGCGGCCTGTGTGGCCCATTTCCTTGGCGTGGTCGACATAGTTGCGCCCCACGCAATAGATGCGGTGGACGGGAAAGCTGTCGGCGCTGCCCGTGACGGGAACGCTGGGCTGGATGGCTGCGGGAATGACATACGGCATGAAAACTCCTGATCGGCACGATAACGGTGATGAAAAAGGGACACCGCAGTGTCCCCTATTTTACGGTAACTTTATTTCAGCAGTCCCGAGCGGCTCGGGTCCGGCATGCGGATGGCGACGATGAAGGAAATCAGGCACATGACAGTCACGTACCAATAGAAATACTCTTCCACATGCCAGGCCTTGAACTGCAGCGCCACGTATTCGGCCGAACCGCCGAACATGGCGTTGGCGACCGCGTACGACAGGCCCACGCCCAGCGCGCGCACTTCGACGGGGAACATTTCCGCCTTGATCAAGCCGCTGATCGACGTATAGAAACTGATGATGGCCAGGGCGATGATGATCAGGCCAAACGCCGCGTACGGGCTGGTGATGTCCTTCAAGGCATGCATGATCGGCAGCACGCACAGGGTGGCCAGGCCGCCAAAGAACAGCATCGAGGTGCGGCGGCCGATGCGGTCGGACAAGGCGCCGAATACCGGCTGCAGCACCATGTAGACCAGCAAGGCGCAGGTCATCACGGCGCTGGCCGTCTTGGTGTCCATGCCGGCCGTGTTGACCAGGTATTTCTGCATGTAGGTGGTAAACGTGTAGAACACGAGCGAGCCGCCGGCCGTAAAGCCGAGTACCGTGATGAAGGCGCGCTTGTGCTTGAGCAAGCCGCGCAGGCTGCCCGCGTCCTTGTCCTTGCGCTCGCTGGCGGTGGTTGTTTCCGTCAGGGATTTACGCAGGTTCAGCGACACCAGGGCCGCCAGGGCGCCAAACACGAACGGAATGCGCCAGCCCCAGGCACGCAATTCTTCCAGGGTCAGCAATTGCTGCAAGACCACCAGTACCAGCAAGGCCAGCAGTTGGCCGCCGATCAGGGTCACGTACTGGAACGAGGCAAAGAAGCCGCGCTTGCCCGATTCCGACACTTCGCTCATGTAGGTGGCGCTGGTGCCGTATTCGCCGCCCACGGACAAGCCCTGGAACAGACGCGCCACCAGCAGCAGGAACGGGGCGAAGGCGCCGATGGTTTCATACGTGGGCAGCACGGCGATCATCAGCGAGCCGCCGCACATCATCAGCACGGAAATCATCATCGACTGGCGGCGGCCGTATTTGTCGGCGATGCGGCCGAACAGCCAGCCGCCCACCGGGCGCATGAGGAAGCCGGCGGCAAAGATGCCGGCCGTCTGCAGCAGCTGCGTCGTCGGGTTACCGGACGGGAAGAAGGCGTGCGAGAAATACAGCGCACAGAACGAGTAAATGTAGAAGTCGAACCATTCGACCAGGTTACCGGAGGAAGCGCCAATGATGGCCTTGATGCGCTGCTGGGAAGTCAGCTGCGCAACGTCGTGCGGAGTATCGTGGGATGTCATATCAGTCTTCTTGTTCGTGTGAAAAAGCCAACGCCAGCCGGGTTGCCCGGGCTGGTTTTGCATCATACGCCCTTGATCGGGGTCAAAAAGCCACCCGGCATACGCGTTAATACGTATCGCCGGCAACTTTTTTTCGCCTGCGGGCGCGTGGAATCAGACCCGTTCCAGCACCAGCGCGATGCCCTGGCCCACGCCGATGCACATGGTACAAAGCGCGTAGCGGCCGCCCGTGCGGTGCAGCTGGTTGACTGCCGTCATGGCCAGGCGCGCGCCCGACGCGCCCAGCGGGTGGCCCAGGGCGATCGCGCCGCCATTCGGGTTCACGCGCGGGTCGTCGTCAGGCAAGCCCAGCTGGCGCAGCACGGCCAGGCCTTGGGCGGCAAACGCTTCGTTCAGTTCGATGACGTCGAAGTCGGCCAGGGTCAAGCCCGTCATGGCCAGCACTTTCAGGGTGGCGGGCGCGGGGCCGATGCCCATGATGCGCGGCGCCACGCCAGCCGTCGCCATGGCCACGACACGGGCGCGCGGCGTCAGGCCAAAGCGGGCCGCGTTGGCTTCATCGGCCAGCAGCAGGGCCGCCGCGCCATCGTTGACGCCGGACGCGTTGCCGGCGGTAATCGTGCCGTCCGCGCGCACGACGGGTTTCAATTTGGCCAGGGTGTCGAGCGTGGTGGCGCGCGGATGCTCGTCACGGCTGACAACGACAGGATCGCCTTTCTTTTGCGCGATGCTGACGGGGCAGATTTCACTGTCGAACACGCCCGCCTGCTGCGCCGCCAGGGCTTTCACCTGGCTGGCCAGGGCAAACGCATCCTGGTCCGCGCGGCTGATGCCGAAGTCGACGGCCACGTTTTCCGCCGTTTCCGGCATCGAATCGACGCCGTACTCCGCCTTCATCAAGGGATTGATGAAGCGCCAGCCGATGGTCGTGTCTTCCATTTTCATGCCGCGTGCAAAGGCGCTGTCCGCCTTGCCCATGACAAACGGGGCGCGGCTCATGCTTTCCACGCCGCCGGCGATCAGCAAGCCCGCTTCGCCGCTCTTGATGAAGCGGGCGGCGCTGCCGATAGCGTCCAGGCCCGAGCCGCACAGGCGGTTCAGGGTGGCGCCCGGCACGCTGTCGGGCAAGCCGGCCAGCAAGGCGGCCATGCGCGCCACGTTGCGGTTATCCTCGCCCGCCTGGTTGGCGCAGCCGTACAGCACGTCGGTGACGGCATTCCAATCCACGTGCGGGTTGCGCGCCATCAAGGCACGGATGGGCACGGCGCCCAGGTCGTCGGCGCGCACGCCGGCGAGTCCGCCGCCATAGCGGCCAAAGGGCGTACGCTGGGCGTCGCAGATATATGCGTGGGTCATGTTCTTTCCTCCAAGAAAGTAGTTTGCGTATTGATGGTGACGTATTGATGGCGACGTATTGATGGTGAATTAACGTCCGTCCGTCAGCGGCACGGCCGTCAAGGCTTGCAGCTGCTCAAAACTCAAGCCGTCGACCAGTTCGACGACCGTGGCGCCGGCAGGCGACAGGTCGAGCACGGCCAGGTCGCTGTAGATGCGGCTGACGCAGGCGATGCCCGTCAGCGGATAGGTGCAGGCTTGCACCAGCTTGCTCTCGCCTCCCTTGGTCAGCAATTCCATCATGACCCAGGTTTTTTTCGCGCCGATGGCCAGGTCCATGGCCCCGCCCACGGCGGGAATGGCGTCGGGCGCACCCGTGTGCCAGTTGGCCAGGTCGCCCGTGGCGGACACCTGGAAAGCGCCCAGCACGCAGATGTCCAGGTGGCCGCCGCGCATCATGGCAAAGCTGTCGGCATGGTGAAAATAGCTGCCGCCCGCCAGCAGGGTAACGGGCTGCTTGCCCGCGTTGATCAGGTCGTAGTCTTCCTCGCCGGGCGCGGGCGCGGGGCCCATGCCGATGACGCCGTTTTCGCTGTGCAGGATGATGTCTGCGCCAGCCGGCAAGTGGTTCGCCACCAGGGTCGGCAAGCCGATGCCCAGGTTGACGACACTGCCTTCATGGATGTCGGCCGCCACGCGGGCCGCCATTTGATCTCGATTCCATTTATTCACTTGATACTCCTCAGGCAGCTTTGAAGCCAGCGGGGCCGGTGGCCGTGCGCGGCACTTGCACGATGCGCTGCACGAACAGGCCCGGCGTGATGACGTGCTCGGGATCGATGCTGCCCAACTCGGCAACTTCATGCACGGAAGCAATGCTGACTTTCGCGGCCATGGCCATGATCGGGCCGAAGTTGCGCGCCGTCTTGCGGTAGGTCAGGTTGCCCCAGCGGTCGCCCTGCTCCGCCTTGATCAGCGCGAAATCGGCGTGGATCGGTGACTCGAACACATACATGCGGCCATCGATCTCGCGCGTTTCCTTGCCTTTGGCCAAGTCCGTGCCATAGCCCGTGGGCGTGAAAAAGCCGCCGATGCCGGCGCCGGCGGCGCGGATGCGCTCGGCCAGGTTGCCCTGCGGCACCAGCTCCAGTTCCAGCTTGCCCGCACGGTACAGGGCATCGAAGACGTGGGAATCGGCCTGGCGGGGAAATGAGCAGATGATCTTGCGCACTTGCCCGTTTTTCAGCAGGGCAGCCAGGCCCGTATCGCCATTGCCCGCGTTATTGTTGACGATGACGAGGTCGCGCGCGCCCTGGGCGATCAAGCCGTCGATCAGCTCGGCCGGCTGGCCGGCGCCGCCAAAGCCGCCAATCATGACGGTGGCGCCATCGTGGATATCGGCCAGCGCATCAAGCACGCTGGAACGCAGTTTGTCGATCATTGCCTGCCTCCTCCAAATCAAAGCCATCTGTTATTTGTTCTCATAACGAACAAATATTCGTATTTAGAACTTATTCGTGAGAATATGCCTGATCGGGGCGCTTGTCAATTTGCCGTTTTCGCCAGCGCCATGGCTATAATTGCCACCTTGATCAATTGGAATTGCCATGACCGACCTCCGCAGCACGCCCCTTTCCGCCGCAGACACCCTTGACGCCGACGGCGCACCGCGTCCCGGCGACAGCTATGTGCAATCGTTCGCGCGGGGGCTGGCCGTGCTGCGCAGCTTTGGCGCGGACGCGCCGCAACAGACCCTGAGCGAAGTGGCGGAGCGGGCGCAGCTGACGCGCGCGGGCGCGCGGCGCATCCTGCACACCTTGCTGCATCTCGGTTATGTGGAAGCGGATGGACGGCTGTTCCGTTTGACGCCCAAGGTGCTGGACCTCGGCTACGCCTACCTGTCGTCCTTGCCCGTGTGGACGCAGGCGCAGCCGCTGCTGGAAGAATTGATGCAGACCTTGCGCCAGTCGTGCTCGGCCACCGTGCTCGACGGCGATGACATCGTGTATGTGGTGCGCCTGTCCGCGCACCGCACCATGTCAATCAACCTGGGCATCGGCAGCCGCCTGCCCGCCTACTGCACCTCGATGGGACGGGTTTTGCTGGCGGGCCTGGCGCCCGACGTGCTGCACGCACGGCTGTCGAAGATGGCACTGCTGAAAATCACGCCGGCGACCAAGGTCGATATCGACGTCTTGATGGAAGAGATTGCGCAAGTGCGGCGCCAGGGCTGGTGCCTGGTGCAGGAAGAGCTGGAACAGGGCTTGATCGCCCTGGCCGCGCCCGTGTTCGACCGGGCTGGCAAGGTGGTGGCGGCGATCAACGTCAGCGGCCAGACGGCGGGGCCGTCCGTTGCGCACCTGCTGGAACACAGCTTGCCGAAACTGCTCGAGACGGCCAGCCGGGTCAGCGCCCTGGTGCGGGTGCAGCAGTGATTATTTCTTAAACCTTATTTTTTAAACTTCAAGCACGGGTCCGCGCGCGGCTGCGCCGGCATCGTTTGCGTCAGGTCAAATGTGCCCTTGTAGCCGCTGCCGCCCTGCTCCAGGTAGCCGATGCTGCGCACGTTCAGCTGCGGGTCGGCCAGCTTCAGCCAGCGGGGCACGCCGATATCCTTGCGCACATGGGCATTGCCGGCGATCAGCACCACGTCGCGCGGCGCCTGGTCGCGGATCAGCTTGGCCATCCAGATATCGCGCGCCACCTGGGCGTTGACGACACCGTTGATCATCATGTCGGGCAGCATATTGCAGCGGGCCGCCTGGACTTCCTTCTGTTGCCCGTCCAGGATATCGGCCGGCACGGGCGCGGCCAGGTAAGTGGCCCCCATGGCGGGCGGCATGGACCACTGGATGCCGTCGCGCACGATACGCGACGCATCGGCCGGTGACAGGTTGCCGGCGACCAGGCTCAGCTGGTAGCTGATGACGAGGTCCAGCACGGGCCGGTACAAGCTCCAGTCCCAGCGCGGCTGTTCCATCACGCGGATGATGCAGTCGGGATCGGCGCAATCGCGCGCGGCGCGCGTCAGCAAATCCTGGTTTTCGCGGTCGAACTGCTCCATCACAATCACGGGACGCCAGCCGGCTGCCAGGCGGCGACGCAATTCTTCGACGCGCAGGCGCTGGCCTTGCGCATTGTCATGGACTTCGCCCAGCAGCAAGACTTGAGGATTAGGCAAGGTGTCGGCCACGGGCACGGGAGCGGGCGGCGCTTCCTTCTTCAGCAAGCTGCCGCAGGCGGCCAGCGCCAGCACACTGGACAGCAGGGCGGCGCGCGCGCCGGCGCGGAAAATCACGGTCTTCATGTAAGCAGTATCCAAAGTGGCGATGCGCCAGATTGTACCGTCTCAGACCGGCGCGGGCAGCTTGCGGCGCTCCAGCACTTCAAACAGGACCATGCCGGCCAGCATGGCGCCCACAAACAGCCACGCTTTCGGCTGGCCCGCCAGCAGGGATACGAGGGCGGGACCGGGACAAAAACCGGCGATGCCCCAGCCCACGCCAAAGGCCAGGCTGCCCAGCAGCAAGCGCCGGTCGATGCGCCGCGATGCCGGCAACTGCATGGGCTCGCCCAGCAGCGCCGTGCTGCGCCGGCGCGCCAGCCAGAAAGCCGGCAGGGCAACGCCGATGGCGCCGCCCATCACCAGCGCCAGTGACGGATCCCAGGCCCCGGCCAGGTCGAGGAAAGCGAGCACCTTGGCCGGATTGCCCATGCCGGAGACGATCAGGCCCAGGCCGAAGAGGAGGCCGCTCAACAGGGAAAGGATCAGCTTGCTCATAAGCTTGCTCACAGATGGCGCAACAGATACACGGTGAGGAATCCGGCCGCCATGAAGGCGATGGTGGCCGCCAGCGAACGCGGGGACAGGCGCGACAGGCCGCACACGCCGTGGCCGCTGGTGCAGCCGGCGCCATAGCGCACGCCCACGCCCACCAGCAAGCCCGCGACGATCAGGGCGGGCGTGCCCGCGTCGATCTGCACGGGCGGCAAGGCTTGCCACAATTGGTACAGCAGGGGCGTGCCGATCAGGCCGGCAAGAAAGGCGATGCGCCAACCCAGGTCGCCACTGCGCGGCCGCAGCAAGCCGCCGAGGATGCCGCTGATGCCGGCGATGCGCCCATTGAACAGAATCAGCAGGGCAGCCGCCAGGCCGATCAGCATGCCGCCGGCCAGCGAGGCCCACGGCGTGAAGTGCTGCCAGGCTATGCTCATGGCAGCGTTCAGTCCGCTTCGTCGTTGAAGGCGGGGCGCGGCGCGCAAAATTGCGCGTACAGCACTTGCAGCACGGCCAGCACGGGCGGGCTGGCGACGCGATAATAAATCTGCTTGCCATCGCGCCGCGTGGCCACCAGCATCTCTTCGCGCAGCACGCCCAGCTGCTGCGACAGGGTCGGCTGGCCGATGCCCACTTTTTGTTCGAGGTCGCTGACGCAATGCTCGCCCTGCGATAGCTGGCACAGCAGCATCAATCGGTCGGCATTGCCCATGGCCTTGAGCAGCGAGCTGGCTTTGTAGGCCGAGCCACGCATGGCGTCGAGGTTGTATGCGTGTTGCGGTGTTGCGACTGTCTCCATCTTGCCCTCCCACAGGCGGTCATATTGATCATCATGCGATAAACAATATACTAATCAATATACTGTTTTCCTGCTGGCGATTCGCACAAAAAAACAACAGTGTTTTTTGGCGATAGCGTGCTCATGCAAAGTGTGCGGCAACGATCATGTTTACGCTATCAAAATGACAAATATTCGTAATAAAGAGGAAATAAACGTATCAAAATTGTCACGATCTATGCTGTAATGGGAGAACAGCAGAAAAACCATGATACGCCCCCGTACAGGCGAATTATCCGTCCATGCGCAAGCCGGTTTCGGCTGCGCCGCGCGGTGAACAACAGGGAGAGCACGATGAGTATCTATCAGCCGTTATGCGTGGCCTTGCTGGCGCTGTCGGCCAGCACATGGAGCGTGGCGGCAGTCAGCGACACGGCGGCCGGCAAGCAGCAGGAAACCGGTGAACGCGTGGCGATCGATGAAAGCATCAGCTTGAATAATAATCCCGGCTGGGAAACGCCGGACTTGCCGTATGCACGCCTGCTTGCCAGCAGCGCGGCCGCGGCACCGCACTGGAGCACCAGTGGCGCGCACCATGTGGCCCTGGCGCCGGCCAGGCCCATGACGGCCGCGCCCGCACAGCAAGCCCACGTGCCGGCCCCCGTGCCTGAAGCGAGCATGTACTCGATGCTGCTGGTGGGATTGGGCCTGGTGGCCTTGAGCCTGCACGGCGAAAAACAGGAAAAATTCGATAACTGACGGCGCCAGCACTGGCAAGGCGCTGCTGAAAAACATTCCGCCTGGTGCGGAATGTTTTTTTATGGCGTCATCATTTGTCCAGCAGGCGGCAGACCCGTTCGATATTCCCCACCGGAATGCCCGACTTCAGGGCCCGCGCGATGCAGCCCGCCTTGTCCGGTCCCGAGGCGGAAATGAGCACGAAGGCCGTCACCACCACGCTGATGGCCACGAGCACGATCAAGACCCCCTTGACGATATCCCAGTTCATTGCGTCTCAACAATGTCATACGTAAAGTCGTAATAATGCTTGCCGTCCTCAATGCGGATGGCCAGGGTGCCGGTGAGCCCTTGCAACTGCTGCGTCCCCGTATCGGGCACCACCGTCACCGACAAGGCGGGCGCGCCGCGCGTCATGGTGCCGCTGTGCTGCAAATAAAAACTGCCATGGCGCCCGTCCAGGCTGCCTTCCACCCGCTCCAGCGCCACATAGCCTGCCGAACCGGCCACGCTGGCGCGCGCGCTGAGCATCTCGCCCTGCGCGCTGGCGTCGAGGGCGCCGTGGTAGCGCTTGTCGAGCGACAAGCGCCCCAGCCCCGATTGCGCGGCCGTGTCCGACAAGGTTTCCGGACTGAGCGTGACGTCGAAGGTACCTGTAATGAAAGGCATCAGTACTCCTTGGTGAGTGAGGATGTGGCTGCCGCTTCCGGCCCGTTCAGCAGCGCATGTAATTTTTGCATGGTGGCCCAGTTGCGCGAGGTGACGCCATCGCCCAGCAGCACGCCCAGGGCCGCCACCACCTTGCTGGCCAGCACACCATCGGGACACCAGGCATACGCGGCCCATCGCCCCAGCGCCAGCGCTTCCGGCTGCCACGGCTGCTGCAAGAGGGGCGCCAGACGCTGGACGTCGGCCGGATTGTTCAGCACCAGCACCAGCAGCCGGGCCGCATCGGCCGCCGGCGCCAGGGGGTTTTGTTCGATCAGTTCGGCAAACTGGCTGGCCGACAGCACCGTCACCCTGGCCGCCACGCCCAGTTTCAGCACCAGCGCTTCCTCGATGCGGGCAGCGGCGTCGGCCGGCGCGACCTTGCCCCCGTCATACACGACGTTGCCGCTGTTGAGCACGGTACGCACCTGCGCAAACCCCAGGTCGCCCAGCAGCTTGCGCAAGTCGGCCATGGCCACGCGTTTGGCGCGGCCCACATTGATCCCGCGCAACAGCGCCACCTGCTGACTGTTTTCCATCTGTGCCATGTATTGTCTCCTTGCCTATGCCTGGCCGGCAGGACCACTGGCGGCGCCTTCCGGCAATGGCGTCACCTTGGGCAGGCGCAGCAGGAACGTCGCACCCTGTCCCAGCGTGCTGCTGACCGTGATGGTGCCGCCAAATTGCTTGGCAATCAAGTTGAATACGATATTCAAGCCCAGGCCCGTGCCGCCCTGTCCGCGCCGCGTGGTGACAAACGGGTCGAACACGCGGTCGAGCATGTCGGGTGCGATGCCGCGGCCATCGTCGCGCACCTGCATGGCGATCCAGTCGTTATCGCCATGCACGCCGATATGGATATGGCCGTCCGTGTCCGCATCAAAGGCGTGCTCGACGCAGTTCAAGACCAGGTTGGTCAGCACCTGCGCCAGCGCGCCCGGATAGCTGTCGAGCATGATGCCGGGCGGGCAATCGATATCGATGCGGATGCGCGTCTTTTTCAGGGTCGGCTGCAGGCTCGAAATCACTTCACCGATATAGTCGCGCAATTCGAACAAGCGGCGCGCCTCGCTGACCTGGTCGACGGCGATCTGCTTGAAACTGTGGATCAGGTGCGCGGCGCGATAGGCATTGTTCATGATCAGCCGCGCGCTTTCGCCGGCCGTTTCCAGGTAGCGCACGATATCGGTCTTCTTCACGCTGCCGCCGGCCACCGCCGTGCTGATGGCATCGGTGGCTTCCTTCAGCACCGAGGCGCTGGTCAGCGCGATGCCGACCGGGGTGTTGATTTCATGCGCCACGCCGGCCACCAGGCTACCCAGAGAAGCCAGGCGTTCCGACTGCAGCAACGATTCCTGCGCGCGGCGCAGCTCGTCCATGGCCTGCGCCGTTGCCTGCTGCGAGCGGCGCGCCATGTCTTCCGCCTCGCGGCTGCCCTCGATGATGGACTTGAGCTTGCGCTGCACGGCATTGAAGCCGCGGATCACGTCGCCCAGCTCGTCGCGCCGGTTTTCCGGCAGCTCTTCGACATCGTCACTGCCGCGCGTGGCCAGATCGAACAAGCCGTCGCGCAACTGTTTCAAGGGCCCGAAGACGATGCGCAGGCTCAGCGCCAGGGCGCCCACCAAAATGATGTCAAGCAGCAACACTTCCAATACCTTGCGCCGCACTTCGCCGCGCAGGGCCGCATCGATCTGGGCGCGGCTGAAATTGACGATGACCTTGCCGACGATCACGGGCTTTCCGCCCGTGGCTGCGGCCACGGCGTCGCGGAACACCAGCGGCGCCTCGACGGGCGTGCCGCCCATGGCCACGTCGGCCGTCAGCGGCACCAGGGTGCCCGCCGCGTCGCGCACTTCGCCCGCGAACAGGCCGACGGAGGCGTCGTAGACGCGGATGCCGACCAGTTCCGGCGGCAGCATTTCGGCCGCGACGATGCTGTCGACCTTGGATTTATCGAGATCCCACAGGGCGGAAGGCAAACTCGTCTGCAAGCGCGTGAGCACGCCGCTGCGCAGGCGCGCGCTGCCCGATTCGAGTTCCTTGCTCAAGGTATATTGGGTATAGGTACCCGAAATGCCCAGCACCAGGGTGACGATCACGACAAAAAGCAGGGTCAGCCGGACTTGGATACTCACCATCAATCAACACTCCCCGGGCCAGGCCGGTCGCCGGCCCGCGGCGCGGGCGCAGATACGTCAGCGAACAACAGCCTGAATCAAATGTACGGTATGACATGCTTATTGGCAAGATTTACAGCAATACCGTTTTCCACCGGGCCTTGATACAGGTTGAGACATTGCGTCATGGCAATGGTAATATCCCGCAATCATCTAAGGAGTCGTCATGGCGGTCATGCATCAACATCTACCCCTGGAACAAGTTCGTCCTGGCATGGTCTTGTCGGATGTCTTGCTCGATGCGCATGGACAAGTGCTGTTGCCGCAAGGCGCGGTATTGACTGAAAACATGCTGGCCCTGATGCCGCGCCACAACATCGACATGCTGCCGATCCAGGCGCCGCCACCGTCGCCCGAAGAAATCGCCGCGCAACAGGCGGCCGACAGCGAACGGCTGGCCTACCTGTTCCGCAAGCATGACCCGGAGGATCCCCTGGACGCGGCCACCACCTTGCTGCGCAGCTATGTCACGGCGTACCGCCTGGGCACGGGAGAGGCCGCATGAGCACCCAGCTGACCCTCGACGATATCGTCGCCCACCTCGACGATTTGCCCTCGCTGCCCGCCGTCGTCATGGAACTGCTCAACAGCATCGACCAGGAAGACGTCGATATTTCCGTACTGGCCAAAAAAGTGTCGTACGACCAGGCACTGACGGCGAAAACCCTGCGCCTGGCCAACTCGTCGCAATACGGCTTGCAAGTGAAGGCCACCACCATCCAGCAGGCGATCACGTACCTGGGCTTCCAGACCACGCGCAGCCTGATCACGTCGGCCGCCATCACGGGCTGCTTCCCGGAAGGTCGCTGCCCCGGCTTCGACGACAAGGCCTTCTGGCGCCATTCGGTGGCGACAGCCGCCTGCGCCAAGGTGCTGGCGCGGCAGATCCGCTTCAACCAGGATTACGCCTTCACGGCCGGCTTGCTGCACAACATCGGCCGCCTGGTGCTGGTCAGCAGCTTTCCCGCGCACTACGCGCAAGTCATCGCGCACCAGGCGGCGCACGATTGCAGCCTGCTCGAAGCGGAGCAAACCGTGCTGGGCGTGGACCACGTGCAGGCCGGCGTGGCGCTGGCCGAACACTGGAATTTTTCCGATACCATGCGCCTGGCGCTGGCCAACTACCTGCAGCCGGAAACGCCGGGGGCAGGCTTCCTCGCATCGCTGATCCACGTGGCCAATGCGCTTGTTTGCGCGCTCGACCTGGCGCAGGCGGGCGACGACATGGTGCCGCGCGTCTCGCCGGTGGCCTGGGATGCGCTGGGCTTGGGCGAAGACACGTATCTGCAGCTGTTCCGCGAAACGGAGCTGCGCTACGATGAAATCACCTCGGCCTTGCTAAGCTGATTGCTTAAGCGAACTCGGCAGGCACAGCCGCAAACGCAAACGGCTCTCGCTGCGAGGCGAAAGCCGTTATAGGTACTGCGGTACGTCCTGCTGCCCGGTCCACGCCAGCCTGTTGCCGCCAGCAGCTACGCAAGCGGCACAGTCAGCGTACAACCACCACATCAGTGCGCGTAATTCGATTCTTGCGCATCGCCGCGGTCTTCCGCTTTTGGACGGCCCTGGGCGTCGGACAGACGATACTTGGTGCGGCGGTCGCCCATCAAGTCACGCAGGTCACGAATGCTCATGCCCGTCACTTCGTGCATGCGGATCAGCAGCGAGGCGCCGACCGGCAAGCGGTGGTGGCGGATCTTGCTGATGACCGGTGGCGCCACTTCAAGCAGACGCGACAGGGCTGCATCGTTTTTCAGCTGCATCTTGCTCAGCAGAATGTCCAGCAGGTGGTTCGGGTTGTAACTCTCTTGCGATGCTAATGCATGATGTGCCATGATTTTTCCTCGTCTGGTGAATGTAGAAAATAATGCCGATACGAACTTAAGGCTGGCTTAGAGTGTTCAAATAAACGTCTTCCATCGGATTCAGCCCTCCCTCCTTATCGCACTGCCTGTACAGGACTCGCACTGCCACGCCCAGCCAACGTACGCAACTTGCCGCGTGAATAAAGACACTCAAAGCACGTATGACTCGCCAAAAATGAATTGCATATAAGGCAATATACTAGCCCAAACACGCAGCATCTGCGCCTCGCGCAAACTTCCTGATTGTTAAATATCAATCAAGCTGCTGGTTGGCTTGGCAACGATGCTATTTCAACACATTAGGATGCCAGCGGGCGCACACAAGGCTTTGCAGCAACTTGTTACAAATCAATGGTGTCGCACGGCAATAAATGCTTTTGAGCACCACGACACATGGCGGCATATGCAGGCGGCAACCTTGTCGGCAAGGTAAGCACAACATGGCCCGCCCCGGCGTTTTACGCTAAACTATCGCCTGAACTTGCAGCGAGCCTGCCGCCGGGCAGCCAGAGGCGCCAGGCCGGTCATCCACCGCGCCCGCCCTGAGCGGCCCCCTACGCTGCAGCATCCCGCCCAGCCATCTTGTTTGCCGCCACATTTACCGATAAGCGCCCAACTCCATGCAGAAAAAAGTATTCATTAAAACCTTCGGCTGCCAGATGAACGAGTACGACTCGGACAAGATGGCCGACGTGCTGGGCGCCTCCGATGGCCTGGTGCGCACGGACACGCCGGAAGATGCCGATGTGATCCTGCTCAATACCTGCTCCGTGCGCGAAAAGGCGCAGGAAAAAGTGTTTTCCGACCTGGGACGTCTGCGCGACCTGAAGCTGGCCAAGCCGCACCTCTTGATCGGCGTGGGCGGCTGCGTGGCGTCGCAGGAAGGCGACGCCATCGTCAAGCGCGCGCCGTATGTCGACATGGTCTTCGGCCCGCAAACCCTGCACCGCCTGCCGCAGATGATCGAGTTGCGCCGCTCCAGCGGCGCCTCACAAGTGGACATCAGCTTCCCGGAAATCGAAAAATTCGACCACATGCCGCCGGCCAAGGTCGAGGGCGCTTCGGCGTTCGTCTCCATCATGGAAGGCTGCAGCAAATATTGCAGCTACTGCGTCGTGCCCTACACGCGCGGCGAGGAAGTGTCGCGCCGCTTCGAGGACGTGCTGACGGAAGTGGCGGGCCTGGCCGCCCAGGGCGTCAAGGAAATCACCCTGCTGGGCCAGAACGTGAACGCCTACCGCGGTGCGATGGAAGGCGGAGAGATCGCCGACTTCGCCCTGCTGCTCGAATACGTGGCCGACATCCCCGGCATCGAACGCATGCGCTTCGTCACCAGCCACCCGAAGGAATTCACGCAGCGCCTGATCGACGCCTATGCGAAGATCCCGCAACTGGTCGACCATTTGTATCTGCCGGCGCAGCACGGCTCCGACAAAATCCTCGGCGCCATGAAGCGCGGCTACACGGGCCTCGAATACAAGTCCATCATCCGCCGCATCCGCGCCGTGCGCCCGAACATGGCCATTTCGTCCGACTTCATCGTGGGATTTCCTGGCGAGACGCAGGCCGACTTCGACGCCATGATGAAGCTGATCGCGGACGTGGGCTTCGACAACAGTTACAGCTTCATCTTCAGCAAGCGCCCCGGCACGCCGGCCGCCAGCCTGGAAGACGATACGCCGCACGAAGTCAAGCTGGCACGGCTGCAGCAGCTGCAGGCGGCCATCGACGCCAACACGCGCAAATACAGCCTGGCCATGGTGGGCACGGTGCAAACCATCCTCGTCGAAGGCCGCTCCAAAAAGGATACAGACGATAGCGAACTGCAAGGCCGCACGGAAAACAACCGCGTGGTCAATTTCGACGCCGGTCCCGACGGCTTGCAATTGACCGGCCAGCTGGTCGACGTGCGCATCACCGAAAGCCATTCCTACACCCTGCGCGGCGAACTCGTCGCCAGCGCACCCGCATTGAAAAGAGCCAGTTGAAAACCAAAGCCCCGATACAGCCGCATTACTTCATCCCCGAGCCGCTGGACAACACGCGCCTGGCGCACCTGTGCGGCCCCCTCGATGAAAACCTGCGCCAGATTTCCGCCGCCCTCGACGTGACGATCTTCCGCCGCGGCGAGAAATTCATCGTCGGCGGCAGCAATGCCGAACGCGCCGTGGAAATCCTCGAGCAGTTCTACGCCATCGCCAACAAGGTCGTGCCGCTGGAGGAAGTGCAGCTGGCCCTGGTGGAACAGCGCGCGGGACTGTCCGCCGCCTCGGAACACCACGCCAACGCGCCCGCCAGCACCTTCATCGAGCCGGATATCGCCAGCCCCGTGCTTAAAACGCGGCGCTCCGACCTGCGCGGGCGCACGCCGCACCAGATCGCCTACCTGCGCGACATCCTCGAACACGACATCAGCTTCGGCGTGGGCCCCGCCGGCACGGGTAAAACCTATCTGGCCGTCGCCTGCGCCGTCGACGCGCTCGAACGCGACGCCGTCAAGCGCATCATTTTGACGCGCCCGGCCGTCGAAGCGGGCGAGCGCCTGGGCTTTTTGCCGGGAGACCTGGCGCAAAAGGTCGATCCGTATCTGCGTCCCCTGTACGATGCGCTGTATGATTTGCTGGGCTTTGACCGCACGCAAAAGCTGTTTGAAAAACAGGTGATCGAGATCGCCCCGCTGGCCTACATGCGCGGGCGCACCCTGAACCACGCGTTTGTCATCCTCGACGAGGCGCAAAACACCACCGTCGAACAGATGAAGATGTTTTTGACGCGCATCGGCTTCGGCAGCAAGGCCGTGGTGACGGGCGACGTCACGCAAGTCGACCTGCACAAGAGCCAGACGAGCGGCCTGATCGACGCCGTGCATGTGCTGAAAGACGTGCGCGGCATCGGCTTCACGCAATTTAACAGCACCGACGTGGTGCGCCACCCGCTCGTCGCGCGCATCGTCGACGCCTATGAAACGGCGCAGGCGGCCGGCGCCGACGCCGCCCAATTACTCCCCTTGTTGAAACCAGCTGCCGCCAAAAATGTCCGAAAAAAATAAACTGTCCCTGTCCGTGCAATACCCGGATGCCCGCCTGGAAACCCTGATCACGCGCCCGAAAGTGCGCCGCTGGGTCAAGGCGGCCCTGTTCGCCCCCGCCGAATTCACGATCCGCTTCGTCGACGCGGAAGAAGGCCGTACCCTGAACCGCGACTACCGCGAAAAGGATTACGCCACCAACGTGCTGACGTTCGCCTACAACGAAGGCGAAGAGTTGAATGACGACGAGCCGACGCGCGCCGACATCATCCTGTGCACCGACGTGCTGGAGAAGGAAGCGGCGGAGCAGAAGAAGAGCGTGGAAGAGCACACGGCCCATTTGATCGTGCATGGCGTGCTGCATGCGCAGGGTTACGACCACATGGATGACGAGGAAGCCACCGAGATGGAGGGTCTGGAAACGGACATCCTCGCGAAACTCGGCATTACCGACCCGTACAAGGAGTAAGAGCATGGGAACCTGGGCACTGGATGCCTTCGGCAACGACTACGCCATGGATTGGGCGCAGGACTTGCACGAATATAAAACCCTGGAACTGGTCGAGACGACGCTCGACAACGTCATCGACAGCCAGGAAGCGCAACTGGAGGCGCCGTTCGCCGCCGAAGCGCTGGCCGCGCTGGAAGTGATCGCGCGCCTGCTGGGCAAGCCGGGCGAGGACGACCCGGCCACCGCGGAAGTGGACGAATGGGTGGCCGCCTGCAAGAAGAAGGTCACGCCGCCGCTGCTGGAAAAAGCGCGCCTGGCCTTCGACAAGATCGGCGGGGAAGCGTCGGAACTGCGCCAGCTGTGGCAGGACAGCGAGCATTTCGCCGACTGGCAGGCCGACGTGGCGGCCCTGCGCGCGCGCGTGCTGGGCGCGGACGCCTGAAACGTCGGGCAACGGCGCACTTCAACATATTAAATTTGCATCAAAAGCGGGGAAATCCGGTATTCCCCCACTTTTGGTGTATCCTATATCCCTTCGCAACAACGGCTCACGCCTCCTATGCCCGAGCACCCTAGTGGCGTCAGAACTGACGTCAAGCCCCACCGGTCACTGTTTGAACGCCTGACCGCACTCATTTCCCCCGAGCCAGAGAACCGTGCAGAATTGCTCGAAGTTCTACACGATGCGCATGAACGCAAGCTGATCGACGCCGACGCCCTGTCGATGATCGAAGGCGTGTTTCAGGTATCGGATCTCTGCGCGCGCGACATCATGATTCCCCGTTCGCAAATGGATGTCATCGACATCAGCAAGCCGATCGAGGAATGGATGCCGGAAGTCCTGTCCACCGCCCACTCGCGCTTCCCCGCGATCGAAGGCGAGCGCGACAAGGTCATCGGCATCCTGCTGGCGAAAGACTTGCTGCGTTATTACGCAGAAGAAACTTTCGACGTCCGCGACATGCTGCGCCCCGCCATCTTCATCCCCGAATCGAAACGCCTGAATGTGCTGCTGCGCGATTTCCGCGCCAACCACAATCACATGGCCATCGTCGTCGATGAATACAGCGGCGTCGCCGGCCTGATCACCATCGAAGACGTGCTGGAACAGATCGTCGGCGATATCGAGGATGAATACGACTTCGACGAAGCCGAGGACAATATCCTGTCGCTCAAGGAAGGCCAGTTCGGCCCCCGCTGGCGCGTCAAGGCGCTGACCGAGATCGAGCAGTTCAACGAAGAAGTGGGCAGCCACCTGGTCGACGACGACGTCGATACCATCGGCGGCCTCGTGTCGAAGTATCTGGGCCGCATGGCGCACAAGGGCGATATTTTCGACCTGGGCAATTTGCGCTTCGAGGTGCTGCGCGCCGATGCGCGCCAGGTGCACGTGCTGCTGGTCGAGCGCCTGCCCAACGTGCCGGAACTGGAACTCTGACATGCGCGTGCTGTAAATGCGTTTCAGACGCGCTGACCCCAACGCCCCCGCCAAACCGCCCCGCAGCATAAGGGCGCGCATGCTGACTGCCGCCGTTGCCGGCGCCGTCGCCGTGCTGGCGTTCGCCCCTTTCGGCTACTGGCCCCTGCAGATCCTCAGCCTGGGCGTGCTGTTCTACCAGGTGCTGCGCGCGGCGAACGTCAAGGCCGGCGCGCTGATCGGCTGGGCCTACGGCTTCGGCTGGTGCGCGGCCGGCACGCACTGGCTGTATATCTCCATGCACCGCTATGGCGACATGGCCGCGCCGATCGCGGTCATCGCCGTGGCCCTGCTGGCCCTCCTGATGGCCATTTACGTGGCCCTGGCCATGGGCGCGGCCGCCTGGCTGCGCCAGCGCTGGGTGCTGTCCCTGCCCGCCATGACCTTGCTGGTGCTGCCCGCCACCTGGACGCTGTTCGAATGGACGCGCGGCTGGCTATTTACGGGTTTCCCGTGGCTGGCCACCGGTTACGCCCACAATGCCAGCCCGCTGGCCGGCTTTGCCCCCATCGTCGGCGCGTATGGCCTGGGCTGGCTGGCGGCGCTGTCGGCCGGCGCCCTGCTTTTGCTGACGCACCGCACGCGCTGGTTTGCGCTGGGCGGCGTCATCGCGCTGTACGCGGCAGGCATCGGCTTGCAGTACGTGGCGTGGACGCACCCGGTCGGACGCCCGATCACGGTGCGCCTGTTGCAGGGCAACGTGCCGCAGCAGCAGAAATTCGACCCCGGCTTCGTGCTGGGCGCCCTGCAAATGTACCAGAGCGCCATCACCAGCGCGCCGGCCGACCTGATCGCCACGCCGGAAACGGCCGTCACCGTGCTGCCGCACCAGCTGCCGCCCGGCTATCTGGACAGCCTGGCGGCTTATTCGCAGCAGACGGGCAGCACGATCCTGGTCGGCATGCCCGTGCTCGACGAGCAGCAGCGCTTCTACAATGCGGCGCTGGGGATCACGCCCAACGGCGCGCCGGGACCGTATTACCAGTACCGCAAGCACCATCTGGTGCCGTTCGGCGAATTCGTGCCGCCCGGCCTGCACTGGTTTGTCGCCATGATGGCCATCCCGCTGGGCGACATGGGCCGCGGCGCGGAAGTGCAGGCGCCGCTGCAGGTGCGCGACCAGCTGGTGCTGCCGAATATCTGCTACGAAGACTTGTTTGGCGAGGAAATCGCCGGCCAGCTGGCCAGCGCCCACCGCCATGGCAAGCAGTCGGCGTCCGTGCTGCTGAATATCTCGAACCTGGCCTGGTTCGGCGACTCGATCGCCATCCCGCAGCATTTGCAGATTTCGCAGATGCGCAGCCTGGAAACGGGCCGCCCGATGCTGCGCTCGACGAACACGGGCGCCACCGCCGTCATCGACGGCAAGGGCGCGGTGCAAAGCCTGCTGCCGCCGGAACAGCAAGCCACGCTGGCAGCCAAGGTGCAAGGCATGGGCGGCATGACGCCATACATTCTGTACGGCAACAAACTGGTGCTGGCCCTGGCCGCGCTGGCCCTGCTGGCGGCCTTCCTGCTGTCGCGCGCCGCCCGCCGTGGCCGCGCCGGGCAGCAATAAGCGGCCGATATTGCCCGAAGAGTCACAGTGGGCCCGTAAAAACCGCTAAAATTAGCAAAACCCCGGCCCGGACGCGCTTGACTGGCAGCGTCCGGGCTTCAAGCAAACCTTAACAGCGCGCAGTCTCCCGCGCGGCGAACTCATACGATGCTCACATTTCAACAAATTATCCTGACCTTGCAAACCTATTGGGACAAGCAAGGTTGCGCCCTGCTCCAGCCTTACGACATGGAAGTCGGCGCCGGCACCTTCCACACCGGCACCTTCCTGCGCGCGATCGGCCCGGAACCCTGGCGCGCCGCGTATGTGCAGCCGTCGCGCCGCCCGAAAGATGGCCGCTATGGCGAAAACCCGAACCGCATGCAGCACTACTACCAGTACCAGGTGGTGCTCAAACCTGCGCCGGAAAACATCCTCGACCTGTATCTGGGTTCGCTGGCCGCGCTGGGCCTGGACTTGAAGCAGAATGACGTGCGCTTCGTCGAAGACGACTGGGAAAGCCCGACCCTGGGCGCCTGGGGCCTGGGCTGGGAAGTCTGGCTGAACGGCATGGAAGTGACCCAATTTACCTACTTCCAGCAAGTGGGCGGCCTCGATTGCAAGCCCGTGCTGGGCGAGATCACCTACGGCATCGAACGCCTGGCCATGTATCTGCAAGGCGTGGAAAACGTGTATGACCTGGTGTGGACCGAGTGGGAAGAAAACGGAGTCACGAAGAAGCTGACCTACGGCGACGTCTTCCACCAGAACGAGGTGGAGCAATCGACCTACAACTTCGAGCACGCGAACACGGACCTGCTGTTCGAACAGTTCGGCAACTACGAAGCGGAAGCGAAGCGTTTGATCGAGCTGCAACTGACCCTGCCCGCCTACGAAAAGATCATGAAGGCCTCGCACAGCTTCAATATGCTCGACGCGCGCGGCGCCATCTCGGTGACGGAACGCGCCGCCTACATCGGCCGCGTGCGCACCCTGTCGCGCCTGGTGGCGCAAGCGTATTACGACTCGCGCGAGCGCCTCGGTTTCCCGATGCTGCCCGCCGCAGACCAACCCGCCGCCGCTTGATCGCCTAGCTCATACACCGCCGTACCAGACAAGAACACCATGAACCAAACACTGCTCATCGAACTGCTGACCGAAGAACTGCCGCCGAAAGCGCTGGCCAAACTGGGCGCCGCCTTCACGGCCGGCATCGTCAACGGCCTGAAAGCGCGCGACTTCCTGGAAGCCGACAGCGTCGCCACCAGCTACGCCTCGCCGCGCCGCCTGGCCGTCTCCATCACCAACGTGCGCGAAGTCTCGCCCGACAAATCAATCCGCGAAAAAGTCTTGCCCGTCTCCGTGGCGCTGGACGCGAACGGTAACGGCACGCCGCCGCTGGCCAAGAAACTGGCCGCACTGGGCTTCCCCGAGCTGACGGTGGCCGAGCTGGAACGCGCCGCCGACGGCAAGGCTGAAAGCTTCTTCTATACCTACACGGCGCCAGGCAGCCAGCTCGCCACCGGCGCGCAGGCGGCATTGACGGAATCTTGCGCCAAGCTGCCGATTCCAAAGCTGATGAGCTATCAGCGCCCGGACGGCACCACCGTGCAATTCGTGCGCCCGGCCCACAGCCTGATCGCCCTGCACGGCATTAATATCCTGCCCCTGACCCTGCTGGGCTTGACGGCCGGCCGCACCACCCTGGGCCACCGCTTCCTCACCGACGGCGAACCGATCACCATCGCGCACGCGGAAAACTATGCGCCTTCGCTGATACTCAACGCCAGCGTCATCGCCAGCAACGAGGAACGCAAGGAGCGCATCCGCGCCCAGTTGCTGGACAAGGCCGGCGCCGACCAGGTGCTGATGCCCGAAGCGCTGCTCGATGAAGTCACCGCCCTGGTCGAATGGCCGGTCGTGTATGAATGCCATTTCGAGGAAGAATTCCTGGCCGTGCCGCAGGAATGCCTGATCCTCACCATGCAGACGAACCAGAAATACTTCGCCCTGACGGACAGCGAAGGCAAGCTGCGCTCGCGCTTTTTGATCGTCTCGAACATCGAGACAGACACGCCCGAGCACATCATCGGCGGCAACGAGCGCGTCGTGCGCCCGCGCCTGTCCGACGCCAAGTTCTTCTTCGAGCAAGACAAGAAGAAGACCCTGGCAGCGCGTCTGCCGCTGCTGGCCAACGTGGTCTACCACAACAAGCTGGGCACGCAAGCGGCCCGCACAGAGCGCGTCAAGTCGCTGGCCGGCGCCATCGCCGCCAAGCTGCAATATGACGTGGCACTGGCCGAACGCGGCGCCCTGCTGGCCAAGGCCGATCTGCTGACCGATATGGTGGGCGAATTCCCCGAACTGCAAGGCATCATGGGCACGTATTACGCGCGCCATGACGGCGAACCAGAAGAGGTGGCGCTGGCCGCCTCCGAACACTACCAGCCGCGCTTTGCCGGCGACAGCCTGCCGACCACCGGCACCGGCACCGCCGTGGCCCTGGCCGACAAGCTCGAAACCCTGGTCGGCATCTGGGCCATCGGCCTGGCGCCGACGGGCGACAAGGATCCGTTCGCGCTGCGCCGCCACGCCCTGGGCGTGCTGCGCATGCTGCTGGAAAAGCGCTTGCCACTGTCGATCCAGGGCTTGCTGGCCGATGCCGCCGCGCAGTTCGCAACGGTGCCCGGCTTCAAGGATCCGGTCGCGGATGTCACCACCTTCATGCTGGACCGCCTGCGCGGCATCCTGCGCGAGCGCGGTTTCTCGCCAAATGAAATCGAAGCCGTCGTGGCGCAAAACCCGGACCGCCTGGACGACATCGTGCAGCGCCTGGAAGCCGTGCAGGCGTTTGCCGCACTGCCGGAAAGCGCCTCGCTGGCCGCCGCCAACAAGCGCATCACGAACATCCTGAAAAAGAACGAGGAAGCCGTCAGCCAGGTCGCCGCCGGTGGCGTGAACGTGGCGCTGCTGCAGGACGAAGCGGAGAAAAAACTGGCCGCCGCCGTTTCGCGCGTGCAGCCGGAAGTCGACGCGGCCTTTGCCAAGGGCGATTTCACCAGCACCCTGCAAACCCTGGCGCAGCTGCGCGACGATGTCGATGGCTTCTTCAATGACGTGATGGTGATGGCCGAGGATGTCGCCCTGCGCAACAACCGCCTGGCCTTGCTGTCGTCCTTGCACGGCATGATGAACCGCGTGGCCGACATTTCCAAGCTGGCGGCATAATGGGTACTCCGGCTCTGAAACTGATTATTCTCGACCGCGACGGCGTCATTAATCATGACTCGCCGGACTTCATCAAGTCGCCGGCAGAATGGCTGCCGATCCCCGGTTCGCTCGAAGCGATCGCCCGCCTGAACCAGGCTGGCTATCGCGTCGTCATCGCTTCGAACCAGTCGGGCATCGCGCGCGAATATTTCGACATGACGGTGCTGAACGCGATCCACCAGAAGATGCACACCCTGGCGCAGCAGGTAGGCGCCGATATCGACGCCATCTTCTTTTGCCCGCACGCGGGCGCGGACAATTGCGACTGCCGCAAGCCCAAGCCCGGCATGTTCCATGAGATCTCGCAGCGCTACAACACCAGCCTGAAAGGCGTGCCCACCGTCGGCGATTCGCTGCGCGACCTGCAGGCCGGCTTCATCAGCGGCTGCGTGCCCTACCTGGTATTGACGGGCAAGGGCGAAAAGACCAACGAAACGGGTGGCCTGCCGCCTGGCACCCAGGTCTTCCCCGACCTGGCCGCCGTCGTCAGCCACCTGCTCAAGGCGCCCGCCGCAGCGGCGCCCAGCGTGGCATTGAGTATCTAATCTTCGGAGAACCGCATTGCGTAATATTTCCCTGTTCCTGCGATCCCTGCTGTTCATGATCATCATGATTGTGGCCACCATCGTCTGGGCCTGCGTGTGCTTTTTTGCCGCGCCATTGAGCTACAACAAGCGCTATTGGGTCACCTCGCGCTGGAACGTGTTTATCCTGTGGTGTGCCAAGGTCATTTGCGGCATCCGCTATGAAGTCAAGGGCGCCGAGAACTTCCCCGACGCGCCGGCCATCGTGCTGTCGAAGCACCAGTCGGCATGGGAAACCATCTTTTTGCTTCCCAGCCTGCCACGCCCGCTCGTGTATGTGTTCAAGAAGGAGATTTTGTACATCCCGTTCTTCGGCTGGGCCATGGCGCTGCTGCGCATGATCCCCATCGACCGCAAGCAGGGCAAGCATGCGTTCAAGAGCGTGGTCGCGCATGGCAAGCGCCGTCTGGCCGATGGCCAATGGATTATCATGTTCCCTGAAGGCACGCGCATTCCTGTGGGCCAGACGGGCAAGTACAAGAGCGGCGGCACGCGTCTGGCCATCGCCACGGGCGCCGTGGTGGTGCCGATTGCACACAACTCAGGCGAGTGCTGGCCCAAGCAGTCATTCCTCAAACGCCCGGGACTGATCACCGTCTCGATAGGCAAACCGATTTCGCCGGAAGGGCAAACCCCGGACAGCATGATGCAACAGGTGGAAAATTGGATAGAATCAGAAATGCGCGTCATTTCGCCTCACGCCTACAACGCTGGCTAGACGGCATCAGCGCGGTCATCCAGGAGCCGACACTGCGCCAGCAGATGAAGACCATCAAGGTCGGCGACCAGCAACTGGATTTGTTCGCGCATGACGTCTCGACCAGCACGCCCCCGGCGGTGCGCCCCACGGCACCGCCAGCGCCGCCCGTGGCGCCACCGGTAGTGGCGCCCGCGCCCCCCATCATTCGTCCCGCCCCGCCTCCCCTGCCTTCCCCGCCACGCACCGCCGATGGCCCGCCGCTGCGCCAGCTGCAGCTGGGCAGCCACCTCGTCGAATTCGCCCTGCGCCGCTCCACGCGCCGTTCCATCGGCTTCATGATCGACGATAACGGCTTGCGCGTCACGGCGCCCAAGCGCGTCACCCTGGCCGAAATCGACAACGCCATCCGCGCCAAGCAAGGCTGGATCGTCTCGAAGCTACTGGAGCGGGGCGAGCGCAAGGTGCAGCGCCAGCAGCGCCCGCCCGTGGCCTGGGTCGATGGCGCCGTGCTGCCCTACCTCGGCGGCGAAATCACCTTGCGATTGCACCAGGCGCCGCGCCACCGCGCCAGCTTCCAGCGCGAGACGAATGAGCTGCACGTATGGGTCACGCCCACGGGCAGCGAACAGCAATTGAAGGAAAAAGTGAAGGGCTGGTTCCAGCATGAAGCGCGCCAGCTGTTCGAGGCGCGGCTAGACCTGTATGCGGACAAGCTGGGCGTGCGCTACGACTCATTGTCGCTATCGTCGGCCGGCACGCGCTGGGGCAGTTGCACCATCGAGCGCAAGATCCGCCTGAACTGGCGTTTGATCCACTTCGCCCTGCCGCTGATCGACTACGTGGTGGCGCACGAACTGTCGCACCTGCTGGAAATGAACCACAGCCCCCGCTTCTGGGCCACCGTGGAATCGATCTATCCCGATTACGACGGTGCCAAGCAGGCGCTGAGGAAGCGCTCGCAAGAGCTGCCAGTCCTGTTCGCGTAAACAACATTGTTGGCGTCGCCTGTCGGATTACGCGCAAGCGCTAATCCGACCTACCTCGATCACGGCAGTAGGTCGGATTAGGCCGCAGGCCGTAATCCGACAACATTGTTGGCCGTGCATCCATCACGGCAACAGGGGCTTGATGGCCGCTATCGTGCGTGGCGTGGCGCCCCGGTGCTGGTTGGCAAACGCCAGCGCTTTTTCTCCCATAGCCGCCAGGCGCGCGGGATCCTGCAACAGGGCCGACGCCTGCGCCATCAGCGCATCGGCGTCTGCCACCAGCGCGGCGCCGCCGGCGGCAATCGCCTGCTCGGTCACCAGCGCGAAATTGAAGGTGTGGGGACCGATCAGCACGGGCTTGCCCAGGGCTGCCGGCTCGATCAGGTTTTGCCCGCCCAGCGGCAGCAGGCTGCCACCGACGAAAGCGCAATCGCAGGCTGCATAGTACGCAAACATCTCGCCCATCGAGTCGCCCAGCAGCACCTGCGTGGCCGCCGCAACGGCATCGCCTTGCGCCAGGCCGGACCTGCGCTGCACGGCCAGGCCCTGCGCCGCGATCAGTTTTTCCACTTCGTCGAAGCGCTGCGGATGGCGCGGCACGACCAGCAACAGCGCGTCAGGTGGCAGGCTGGCGCGCGCCAGTGCTTCGAGGATCAGCTGCTCTTCCCCTTCGCGCGTGCTGGCGCACAGCAGCACGGGACGTGCGCCGATGGCTGCGCGCAGCGCCGCCCCCGTCGCCAGCGCCGCCTCGGGCACGACGACGTCGAACTTGATGCTGCCCGTGACGACCACGTCCCGCACGCCCAGCTGGCGCACGCGATCGGCGTCGTCCTGCGTCTGCGCCGCGACCAGGGTGATGCCGCGCGCCGCATCGGTGATGAGCTTACCCAGGCGCTGCGCCTTGCCCAGCGAGCGCTGCGACAATCGCGCATTGGCCAGCACCACCGGCACTTTGTAGCGATTGCATTGGTGGATCAGATTCGGCCACACTTCCGTCTCCATCAGGATGCAGATGCGCGGCGCGAAATGGCGGATGAAGCGGGCCGGCATGGCGCCCGTGTCGTACGGCAGATAGCTTTGCACGAGACGCGTGCCGTGTTTGGCGAACAGGGACTTGCCCGTGGCGCGCCCCGTCGGCGTCATGTGCGTGAGGACGATGCGGCAAGCGGGCCATGCGGCCAGCAGCGCATCGATCAGCGGCTCGGCCGCGCGCGTCTCGCCGACGGAAACGGCGTGCAGCCAGATGGTGTCCATGGCAGGGGCTGGCTGGCGCCCGTAAAAGCCCAGGCGCTCGCCCCAGTGCCGGCGGTAGCCGGGTTCCTGGCGTCCGCGCAGCCACAGCCGCGCCAGCACCAGTGGCAAGGCCAGCCACCAGGCAAGGGTATAAAGAAGTCGCATGATTGTTTGATGTTGAAGTCAGGCGGGAGGATAGTCGGCCAGCAGGCGCTGCGCCGCGGCCAGCACTTCCGGCACGCCGGGCGGCGCGCCCTTGTCGCCCAGGTTGATGATTTTCGGCGACCAGTTGCCTTCCGTTTTCCACAACGGGGAATCGGCATAGATTTCCACCGTCGGACGCACAAAGGCGGCGGCGATATGCGTCAGGCCCGTGTCGACGCCGATCACCAGCGCCGCATGGCGCGCCAGCAGGGTGGCGTCGCCCATCGACAGCTTAGGCAGCACGCGCGCATTCGGCAGGCCGGCCGCCACTTGTTCGGCTTCCGCCTTTTCCTTGAGCGAACCCCAGGGCAGCAGAATCGGCATGGGCGCGAGCGCCTGGCCCAGGGCGATCCAGTTTTCCGGCGCCCATTTCTTGGCGTCGCGCGCCGTGCCGTGGAAATACACGCAGTAAGGCGCCTCGCCCATCCAGTCCGGGCGCGGCTCGCTGCCTGATACTTCCGGCAAGCCGAAATCAGCCGGCGTGTCGACCGTGTAGCCGAGTGCCGCGGCGGCCACCAGGCGGCCGCGCGCTACCGCATGCGTGCGCGGGTCGAGCGGGATGCTTTTCGTGTGAAACAGGCGCGAGATGCCTTCATAGCCGGAACCTTCGCTGCCGTTGGCCAGGCCGACTTTCTGTCCGCCCGGCGCCAGGCGCGCGGCGCCCATGATGATGCCCGTCTTGAGCAGGCCCTGGGTATCGAACACATAATCGTAGCGCGTCTGCCGCAGGCTGCGGAAGAAGGCGGCGATTTCCGCGCGCGTCTCTTTCTTGCCCAGGCTCTTGCGCCAGCGCCGCAGCGCAAACGGGAAGATGGTAGCCACGCGCGGGTTCAGGCGCACCAGGCTGGTATAGCCCTCCTCGACCACCCAGTCGATGGTCGCGTTCGGGAAATGGCGGGCGATGTCCGCCACCATCGGCAAGTTATGCAGCACGTCGCCCAGCGAAGATACCCGCACGAGCAGGATTTTCAAGGGCGCCTGTGCGCCAGGTTGACCGGCCATGCTGTCAGAACGGCAGGACAGCGTCTGGCTTGGCCGCCAGGATCACGCTCTTGAACTGCCCCTGGATGCGCGCCAGGGCTTCCGGCGTTTCCGCTTCGAAGCGCATGACGATCACCGGCGTGGTGTTCGACGAGCGGGCCAGGCCGAAGCCGTCCGCGTATTCCACGCGCAAGCCGTCGATGGTGATGATCTGTTCATTGCCGGGGAAGACGGCGTCGCGGCGCAGCATGTCCATCAGCGCGACGTTCTCGCCTTCCTTCAGTTCCAGGTGCAGTTCCGGCGTGCTGTCGGACTGCGGCAGGGAATTGAGCAGGCTTGACGGATCCGCTTCGCGCGTGAGGATTTCCAGCAGGCGCGCAGCCGAATACAGGCCGTCGTCGAAACCGTACCAGCGGTCCTTGAAGAAGATGTGGCCGCTCATTTCGCCGCCCAGCGGCGCGCCCGTTTCACGCAGCTTGGCTTTCACCAGCGAGTGGCCCGTCTTGTACATCAGCGGCACGCCGCCATGCTTGCTGATCCACGGCGCCAGGTGGCGCGTGCATTTCACGTCATACAAAATCTGCGCGCCTGGGTGGCGGGTCAGCACGTCGGCGGCAAACAGCATCATCTGGCGGTCAGGGTAGATGATCTGGCCATCCTTGGTGACCACGCCCAGGCGGTCGCCGTCGCCGTCGAAGGCGATGCCGATTTCGGCATCCGTCTCGGCCAGGCAGCGGATCAGGTCTTGCAGGTTTTCCGGATGCGCCGGGTCCGGGTGGTGGTTCGGGAAATTGCCATCGACTTCGCAGAACAGTTCGATGACTTCGCAGCCCATGCCGCGGAACAGGTCGCCCGCGAATGCGCCGGCCACGCCATTGCCGCAGTCGACGGCGATCTTGATCGGACGCGCCAGCTTGACGTCGCCCAGGATGCGCTCCAGGTAAGCGGCGCGGATATCGTGCGTGGCATAGCTGCCCGGTGTGCTGCTGGCGCTGCCGTCGTGCGCGACGATGCTGTGGTACAGGGCCTGGATCGCTTCGCCGTGAATGGCTTCACCGGCCAGCACCATCTTGAAGCCGTTGTAGTCGGGCGGATTGTGGCTGCCCGTGACCATGATGCCGGAGCGCGTGTCGAGCACATTCGTGCCGAAATAAACCATCGGCGTAGCCACCACGCCCAGGTCGATCACATCGATGCCTGCCGCTTGCAAGCCCTGCGCCAGCGCTGCCGTCAATTCCGGTCCCGACAGGCGGCCATCGCGGCCGATCACGACCCGCTGCTCGCCCTTGGCCAGGGCTGCCTGGCCAAATGCCTGACCGATCTTGTGCGCCACGCTGGCATCGAGGGTTTTAGCGATGATGCCGCGGATATCGTAGGCCTTGAAGATCGTTCTGGACAATGGAAGCATGGTGTGGGCGGTATAAGTAAGGGAATAGTAGGGTGCCTGGCAAGGTGCAGCGAGCGGCTGACAGCTTGCTACTGCGCCAAGAGTATACCGAATTATACGCGCAGCAGATCGATCGACTTGCCCGATTCCACCCACTGCTTGACCCACAGCGGCTGGCGGCCACGGCCTGTCCATTGCTCGGTCGCATTGTCAGGGTGGCGGTAACGCACCGCGACCTTGCCCGTGCGCGGGTGCAAACCATCGAGTATCAGCTGTTTCAGCGGAATGCCCGCCTGCTGCGCGATGGCCATGATCTGTTCGCGCGCCTTGTTCAAGTCTTCGCGCTCGCGGCCGTTCAATTCCTGCTTCACATTATCTTCCAGCTTGCGCAATTCCAGCATTGTCATCGTTGACAGATCCATCCGGTACATCCTTTACATTAATTTAAATAATAAAATCACGGGAAATATACTACATTGTATAAACAGCTGCGCACCGTTGCATAATCCATCAACTATTGAATCGCGGCCATCAGCGTATTTATCTGCTCAACATTAAGATTCAATGAAGAATATGCCGAAAGCACGCGTGAAAAATAAATAAACAAGGATGCGTGGCATTCCGGAATGGCTGCGCATGCCGCTTGCAAGGCTGGCATGGCGCAGCCATCCATGCCGATAAAAGCGCTGGCCGATTATTATCGATGTACGGCAACGGGAAATGCAGCCCTATTAAATCCCCATGCGGCATAATCGGCATCCGCTTTTTTCTTCCCGCCGGCCATGCGCGCAATTGCTCGCAGCCCCGCAATGTACCCAACGCCAAAGGGCTGGCATGCTTATAATGCAGGCGCGTAGTTCACTTCACCCCGGCACATATGAAAACTTACTTTATCGGCGATCTGCAAGGCTGCCACGCACAAACCGTCGAGCTGATCGAACGGATCCAGGCGGCAGCGGATGGCCCCTACCGCCTGCTGTTCGCGGGCGACCTGATCAATCGCGGCCCCGCATCGCTGGCCACCCTGCGCCACGTGCATGCGCTGGCGCGGCAGGGCCTGGCCGACAGCGTTTTGGGCAACCATGACTTGCACCTGCTGGCCGTGGCCAACGGCATCCGCCCCGAGCATGCGTCCGATACGCTGGCCGAGATCCTCGATGCGCCCGACCGCGAGGAATTGCTCGCCTGGCTGCGCCAACGGCCACTGGCACTGGAACACGACGGCCATGTACTCGTGCATGCGGGCTTGCTGCCGCAATGGAGCGCTGCCCAGGCCCTGTCGCTGAGCGGGGAAGTGTCCGCCATGCTGCGCAGCGACGGCTGGGTGGCGTTCCTGCGCACCATGTACGGCAACGAGCCGGCTGCCTGGAGCGACGACCTGCAGGGCGCCGACCGGCTGCGCTGCATCATCAACGCCATGACGCGGCTGCGCTTTTGCACGCCGGACGGCGTGATGGACTTCAAGATGAAGGAAAGCGGCAGCCCGCCGCCCGGCTCCGGCCTGCTGCCGTGGTTCGACGTCCCGGGACGGCGCAGCGCTGGCGACACCATCGTCTTCGGCCACTGGTCGGCGCTGGGACTGCAGTTGCGGCCACACCTGATTGGCCTCGATAGCGGCTGCGTGTGGGGCGGAAAACTGTCGGCCGTGTGTCTGGAAGACCGCTCGCTGCTGCAAGTCGACTGCCCTGCCTTCCAGCAACACAGTGGCAAGCGGTAAGTGACAAGCATGGCGCGCATATGCTTAGTCGAAATCGGTCGTTGGCCTTGCAGCGCGTGGCCCTTATGATGCAACTTTTATGATGCAGCTTTTGCCTGTGCTATCCCATGTCCCCTGATACCGACAGACTGGCGCGCTGGCTGCTCGGCAGCCTGGAACTCGACACCGCCGTCCTGCATGTGGGCCAGTACTGCGGCCGCTGGCGCGCCTCCACGGCAGGCCGGGAACTGGGCAGCTTTCACCTGGTGCTCGATGGCCACTGCTATCTGCACCTCGATGGCGCGGCGCCGATTGCGCTCGGCCCGCGCGACGGCGTCTTCCTGCTGCGCGACTTGCCGCACTTTCTGAGTCCCCACAGCGACCCGCTGCAGGCGGTCAGCGCGCAAGCCATGCTGCCGCTGCAGGCGCCCACGAAACTGCCGGCGACGGCGCTGGCCTGCGGCTTCTTTCAATTTCGCGGTGCCCTCTCAGCGCTGATCGTCGACTCCTTCCCGCCATATCTGCTGATACGCGGCGACGCGCCCGCCTTCAGCGCCGCCGCCGCGCTGTTCGACCTGATCCTGGCGGAAGCGGGCGGCGATCCGGAACAACCGTCGCCGCTCATCGCGCGCCTGGTCGAACTGCTGTTTTTTTACCTGATCCGCCATGTGGCGCAGGGCGAGCAGGTGGCGGCCGGCCTGCTGTCGCTGCTGCACCAGCCCGCGTTTTCGCCGCTGCTCAAACGCATGCTCGACGCCCCTGCCGCCGACTGGTCGATCGAGAACATGGCCAAGGCAGCGTGCATGTCGCGCGCCAGCTTCTGCAAGCATTTCGCCAGCGCCAGCGGCCACTCGCCGGCCCAGTTCCTGCTCCTGCTGCGCATGAAGATCGCGGCGCGCCGGCTGCACGACGGCGTCTCCGTCGAACGCGCGGCCGAACTGGTGGGCTACCGCTCGCACGCCGCCTTTACGCGCGCCTTCAAGCGGGTCACGGGCGAGCAGCCGGGCGCCTACCGGCGCGACCAGCGCTTGCGCCAGCTGGCCGGCTGAAATCAAGGATCTCACAATCGCAGACGAACGAGCACAAAAGGGCGACGCTGACGTCTGTTGCGCGCACGGCATGGCCGATATAATGGCCGGGTGACTTACCAACTTAGCAAGGTACCCCATGTCCCGTCTGACGCTGCACACTCTCGATACCGCTCCGGCCGATAGCCGTCCCTTCGTGGAAAAGGCCATCGCCAACAATGGCTTCCTGCCCAACCTGATCGGCGTGCTGGCCAATGCCCCGCTGGCCCTGGAAACCTATCTGACCGTCTCCGGCATCAATGGACGCGCCAGCCTGAGCCTGATGGAACGCGAAGTGGTGCAAATCACGGCAGCGCGCATCCATGGCTGCGATTTCTGCATCGCCGGCCATAGTGCCATCTCGCTGAAAAAAGCGGGCCAGACACCGGACACGGTGCGCGCCCTGCAGCACGGCCAGCCGACGGGCGACATCAAACTGGACGCCGTCGCCGCCTTCGCCACGGCCGTCATCGCCACGCGCGGCGCCGTCGCCGACAGCGAATATCAAGCCTTCCTGGCCGCCGGCTACGACGAACAGCAGGCGCTGGAAGTCGTGCTGGGCATCAGCCTGGCCACCCTGTGCAATTTCTCCAACAGCCTGGCCGGCACGCCCGTCAATCCGCAGTTGACGCCCTACCTGCCTGGCGCCGTCTGACATGGGCCGCCTCAATCACTGGCTGCACATGCATGCCGACCAGCTTGACCAATCATCGGAACTGGCTGAAACCGTTTTGCCGGCCCTCGCTGGCGACCAGCTGCTGGCCATCGGCGTGCCGCAGGCACATGGCGGCGCTGGCGGCGACGTACGCGACGCCATCGACGCCATCGCCAAAGTGGCCGAGCAATCGGTGACGGCAGCTTTTGTTTTCTGGGGCCAGCGCTGCTTCATCGAATTCCTGCTGCAAAGCGAGAACCGCGCGTTGGCCGAGCGCCGCTTGCCAGGCCTGCTGGCAGGCACGCAAGCGGGCGCCAGCGGTTTGTCGAACGCCATGAAATTCTTGTCCGGCATCGAGCAGCTGCAGATCACGGGCGCGCGCCATGATGACGGCCTGCTGGTCGACGGCGGCCTGGCCTGGGTGACGAACTTGCGCAAGGCGGGCTTTGTCGCGGCGGCCGCCGTGGCGCCGAACGACGGCGCGCCCCCCGTCATCGTCGCCTTCGACAGCGGCACGGCAGGCGTCAAGCGCAACGAAGACCTGGACCTGATCGCCCTGCGCGGCAGCAATACGGCTTCCGTCAAGCTGGCGCAGGTGCACATTCCCGCCGCGGACATCATCAGCGACAATGCGCCAGCCTGGCTGCCGCAGGTGCGCCCATCGTTCCTCGGCATGCAGTGCGGCCTGTCGATCGGCCTGGCGCGCGCCAGCCTGGCAAAAGCGGCGCAGATTTCCGCCGGCTCGCGCAACCAGCTCACGCCCCGCATCGAAGCGCTGCAAGCCACCCTGGAAAACGCCGTCGCTACGCTGCTGGCCGGCGTGCATGATGGCCGCTTCCAGACGCAGGCGCCAGCCATGTTCCGCCTGCGCATACAACTGGCCGACGTGCTGCAGCAGGCGCTGATGCTGGAACTGCAAGCCATGGGCGGGCGCGCCTACCTGAACGCCGAGCAGCAGGGCTTTGCCCGCCGCTGGCGCGAATCGTCGTTCATCCCCATCGTCACCCCCAGCCTCACGCAATTGCAGGTGGCCTTGCAGCTGTTCGACAGCCAGCAGGCGGCAGCGGGGGCTCCGGCATGACGGCAGCGGCGCAAGACTGGGCGCTGCAGGCGCAGGACCTGAGCTACGCCTATCCCGGCACAGCGCCTGTGTTCCAGCACGTCTCGCTGGGCGTGCGCAAGCGTGAAATCGTCTGCCTGCTGGGCGGCAGCGGCTGCGGTAAATCGAGCTTGCTGCGCGTGCTGGCCGGCTTGCAGCCGCCATCGACGGGCGAGATCCAGTTCCTCGATGCACCCATGCGCGAACCGGATCCGCGCAGCGCCCTCGTGTTCCAGCAAGCCAGCCTCTTGCCCTGGCTGAATGTCACGGGCAACGCCGGCTTTGGCCTGGACTTCAAGCACCAGCCGCAGCTCACGCGCGAGGCGCACCAGGCGCGCGTGGCGCAAGCCATCGAAGCGGTCGGCTTGAAGGGCCGCGAAAAACTGTACCCGTCCGCCCTGTCGGGCGGCATGGCGCAGCGCGTGGCGCTGGCCCGTGCGCTGGCGCGCGAACCGGAACTGCTGTTTGCCGATGAACCGTTTTCCGCGCTCGACGCCATCACGCGCGCCGAGATGCAGTCGCTGCTGGTCGACGTGGTGCACCGCTGGCACACGGCCGTGCTGCTCGTCACGCACGATATCGATGAAGCGATCCTCGTGGCCGACCGCATCTTGCTCATGGGCGGCAAGCCGGGCAACATCGTGCGCGAATGGCCCGTCGCCATCGCCCAGCCGCGCATCGGCCACAGCGCCGACGTCATCGCCCTCAAGATGGACATCCTCGACGCCCTGCAGGCGCTGCAAAAGCAGGATCAAACGCCCGCCTTTGCTCCCCATTAATCGACCGGAACATTCCCATGACATTCGAAGACCAAAACAAACCCCTGCACATCTGCGCCTCGTCCGATTGCGATTGCGGCCTGACGCGGCGCGACTTCCTGCGCATGTCGGCCCTGGCCACGGCCAGCGTCGCCTCGCCGCTGCTGTTCGCCGGCGACGCCATGGCCCAGCAGGGTCCGAAAGGCGACGACCAGCCCGTGAAGATCGGCTACCTGCCGATTACCGACGCCACCCCGCTGCTCGTCGCGCACGCCCGCAAGCTGTTCGAGGCCGAGGGCTTGCAGGCGGAAACGCCGCGCCTGTTCCGCAGCTGGGCGCAGATCATCGAAGCCTTCGTCGCCGGCCAGGTCAACGTCATCCACCTGCTGTCGCCGGCCACCCTGTGGGTGCGCTACGGCGCCAAGTTCCCCGCGAAAGTCGTCGCCTGGAACCACGTCAACGGTTCCGCGCTGACGGTGGCCAACGAGATCAACAAGGTCTCCGACCTGGGCGGGCGCACGGTCGCCATCCCGTTCTGGTACTCGATCCACAACATCCTGTTGCAGCAAATCCTGTCCTCGAATGGCTTGACCCCGGTCACGCGCGCGCGCAACGCAGCCATCAAATCGAATGAGGTCAATCTGATCGTGCTGGCGCCGGCCGAAATGGTCTCCGCGCTGGCCAGCAAGTCGATTGCCGGCTACATCGTGGCCGAGCCGTTCAATGCGGCGGCAGAAAACGCCGGCATCGGCAAGATCCTGCGCTTCTCGGGCGACGTGTGGAAAAACCATGCATGCTGCGTCACGTTCCTGTCCGAGCGCGACATCAACACGCGTCCCGAATGGGCGCAAAAGGTCACAAATGCCATCGTCAAGGCGCAGCTGTGGACGCGCTCGAACCAGGTCGACACGGCCAAGCTGCTGTCGAACGTGGGCGAGCACCGCTACACGCCGCATCCGCTGCAAGTGCTGACGAAGGTGCTGGCCACCACCGATTACGCCGGCTATGAAAAACAGGGCCTGATCATGCACAAGAACTGGCAGCAGCGCCGCATCGACTTCCAGCCATATCCGTTCGCCTCGTACACGGAAGAGCTGGTGCGCGCCATCGGCCGCACCAAGGTCGAAGGCGATACGCGCTTCCTGGCCAACCTCGATCCGAAGTTCGCCGCGCGCGACCTGGTCGATGACCGCTTCGTGCGCAAGGCCATCACGGCAGTCGGCGGCCCGGCCGCCTTCGGCTTGCCGGCCAACCTGCTGCGCAGCGAAACCGTGGCGGTCTGACGATGGCAAGCAAGTTGTTCACGAAGTTCGGCCTGCCCATGGTGGGGCTGGCCTGTGCCTTGCTGCTGTGGTCCATGGGCGTGACGGCGCTGGAGAAATCCACGCCGATCGCCACCGCCTTCGCCCCCTTGCCCACGGCGCTGGCGTTCCAGGAGATGGTGGGCGGTTCGGATATCTGGCTGCACGTGGTACTGAGCCTGCAAAGGGTAGCCGTGGGCCTGGGACTGGCCATCGTCATCGGCGTGCCGCTGGGCGTGCTGGTGGCCATGTCGAAGAGCTTTTCCGGCGCGGCCATGCCGCTGTTCCAGCTGCTGCGCATGATTTCGCCGCTATCGTGGATGCCGATTGCCGTGATGGTGCTCGGTGTCGGTGACGCGCCCGTGTACTTCCTGCTGGCGTTTGCGGCCGTCTGGCCGATCCTGCTCAATACGGCGGCCGGCGTGGCGCGGCTCGATCCGAACTGGCTGCTGCTGGCCCGCAGCCTGTCGGCCACGCGCAGCGAGATCGTCTTCAAGGTGATTTTGCCGGGCATTACGGCCGATATCCTGACGGGCGTGCGCCTGGCCATCGGCATCATCTGGATCGTGCTGGTACCGGCGGAAATGCTGGGCGTGTCGGCGGGCCTCGGCTACTTCATCCTCGACACGCGCGACCGGCTCGCGTACTCGGAGCTGATGGCCGCCATCGTGCTGATCGGCATACTCGGTTTCATCCTCGACTACCTGGCCCGCGCCGCGCATGCGCGCTGGCTGCACGTGAAGAACTAAGCCGCCTTGTCCAGCGGCAGCGTGGCGGCGATAGTCGCCTGCGTTGCCGCTGCCAGTTCACGGCGGTGCGCGTCGAGCGTCGCCACTGGCGCCAGACAGGTCAGGCGCGCCGTGATGGGCGGGCCGCTCAGAATCGCCACCATGCTTTGCGCAAAGCTCATCTCGCCGATGAAGTCGACGGCGTGGTGCAAGGCTCCCTTGTCATCCACATACACGAGCGCGAACGGCTGCACCGGCACTTGCGCGTCGATGGCCGCCTCAAACAGGTTGGCGTGAAACGGCAGGATCTGTCCTTGCGCGGCGGTCGTGCCTTCGGGAAAGAACGCAATGCGCTCGCCCGCCGTCAATTTATCCACCAGGCCCTGGAAAATCAAACGCAGGTCGCGCTTGCTGCCGCGCGAAATGAAGATGGTGCCGGCGCGCCCCGCCAGCCAGCCCAGGATCGGCCAGGCGCGGATTTCTGCCTTGGCGACGAAACGGCAGGGGTGGACGGCATTGATGACGAAGATATCGAGCCACGAAACGTGGTTCGCCACCACCATCGCATGGTCGAGTGCCGGCACGCTGTCTGCCGGCTGCGCCACGTGCACGCCGCAGATGTCGAGCAGTTGCGTCGACCAGCGGCGGATCCGCCGGTTGCGCCCCTCCAGGTCCAGCCAGGGAAAGAGCACGGCGCTCTTGGCCATGCCGCAGCCCAGGTGAATGGCGATGCGCGCGAGGCGGTAGGTAAGCAGAAGTTTCAAATCACACCAACAAATAAACCAGAACCGAAATCCGGGAGCAGACAAGGGATGCCGGGGCAGCGCGCCCCGGTCCATGGATCTGATTTTTTAACGCTGAAACGCCACCTGTCCGGCAACGATGGTCGCCTTGACGATGCCGCTCAGCTCATAGCCGAGGAAAGGCGTGTGCTTGCCCTGGCTGGCCAGCGACGCCGACGACACGGTCCAGCGCGCGGCGGGATCGAAGACGCAGATGTCGGCCGCTTCGCCCACGGCCAGGCTGCCGGCCGGGATGCCGGCGACACGGGCCGCGTCGGCCGTGACCTTGGCCACGGCGCGCGCCAGCGGACGGGCGCCCGCTTGCGGCTGCGCCAGCGCATAGTCGTCGGCCCATTTCAAGGCCAGCGACAGCAGCAGCTCCAGCCCCGTGGCACCGGGCGACGCTTCGCCGAACGGCAGCAGTTTTTCATCGTCATCGACCGGCGTATGGTCCGAGCACATGGCGTCGACCGTGCCGTCAAACAGGCCGGCGCGGATCGCATCGCGGTCGCGCTGGCTGCGGAACGGCGGCGTGACGCGCGCATTCGGGTCGAAGAAGCCGATATCGGCGTCCGTCAGGTGCACATGGTGCACGCCCACGTCGCAGGTGACGGGCAAGCCTTCGGCCTTGGCCGCACGGATCAGTTCCAGGCCGGCCGCCGACGAGATGCGGCACAGGTGCACGCGCGCGCGGCTGGCGCGCATCAATTCGAAAATCGTGTGCAGGGCGATGGTTTCGGACATCACGGGCACGCCCGACAGCCCCAGGCGCGACGCCAGCGGGCCGCTGTGGGCGATGCCGCCGCGGCCGATATGCGGGTCCTGCGGACGCAGCCAGACGGTGTAGCCGAAGGTGTTCGCGTACTGCATCGCGCGCAGCAGCACGGTGGTGTCTTCGATCGGTTCTTCCGCTTGCGCGAAGCCGATGCAGCCCGCTTCCGTCAGTTCCGCCATTTCCGTCAGCGACTTGCCCTTCAAGCCCATGGTCAGCGCGCCCAGCGGATGCACGTGGGCCTTGTTCTGCGTCTTGGCGCGGTATTTCAGCATTTCCACCAGGCCCGGCTCGTCCAGCACGGGGTCGGTGTCAGGCGGGCATACCAGGCTCGTGACGCCGCCTTGGAGAGCCGCCTGCAATTCCGATTCCAGGGTCGCCTTGTATTCGTAGCCCGGCTCGCGCAGGCGCGCGGACAGGTCGACCAGGCCGGGGGAAACCACCAGGCCGGCCGCGTCAAACGTGGTGTCGGCCTTGAAACCGGCCGGGGCGCTGCCCACGGCCAGCACCTTGCCGTCGGCGATAAACAGGTCTTGCAAGCCATCGATGCCGTTGGCAGGGTCGATCAGGTGGCCGTTCTTGATATGTAGTGTCGTCATGCTCGCTTACTCGTCCTTGGGCTATCAGCCCTGATTACCAGCCAAAATACTCATCACCGCCATGCGCACGGCGATACCGAAGGTCACCTGCGGCAGGATCACCGCCTGCGGACCGTCGGCCACGGCCGAATCGATTTCCACGCCACGGTTCATCGGGCCCGGATGCATGACGATGGCGTCCGGTTTCGCCAGCGCCAGGCGCTCGGGCGTCAAGCCATAGCTCTTGAAGTATTCCTGCGCCGATGGCAGCAGCGCGCCGCTCATGCGTTCATTTTGCAGGCGCAGCATGATGATCACGTCGACGCCCTTGAGGCCTTCATCCATGTTGGTGAAGGTGCGCACGCCCATCTGCTCCAGGCCGCCCGGCAGCAGGGTGTGCGGGCCGATGGCGCGCACTTCCGGCACGCCCAGCGTGGTCAGCGCGTGGATGTCGGAACGGGCCACGCGGCTGTGCAGGATGTCGCCCACGATGGCCACCGTCAGATTCGTGAAATCCTTCTTGTAGTGGCGGATCGTGTACATGTCGAGCAAGCCCTGGGTCGGGTGCGCATGGCGTCCGTCGCCCGCGTTGACAACGTGGACGTGCGGCTGCTTGGTGTCGATCAGGTGCTTGGCGATCAGGTAGGGCGCGCCCGACTGCGCGTGGCGTACGACGAACATGTCGGCATGCATGGCCGACAGGTTGTCGATGGTGTCGAGCAGGGACTCGCCCTTGCTGGCCGACGACGCCTGGATGTTCAGGTTGATGACGTCGGCCGACAGCCGCTTCGAGGCGATCTCGAAGGTGGTGCGGGTGCGCGTGGAGTTTTCAAAGAACAGGTTGAAAACGCTCTTGCCGCGCATCAGCGGCACCTTTTTCACATCGCGGTCGGAGATGCCGACGAACGAGGAAGCGGTATCGAGGATGTGGTTGACGATAGACTTCGGCAAGCCTTCAATCGTCAGCAGATGTTGCAGTTCGCCGTGTTTATTCAGTTGCGGATTAAGCATGGTGGGTATCTATGGTGAGCGTGAATTTTCCATCGTCGGCTTGCTTCAGGACCAGGGCCTGGCCCGGCGGCACGGCTGTGAAGGCGGCCACGAAATCGGCGGCCACCGGCAACTGGCGCTCGCCGCGGTCGACCAGGGCGGCCAGCATGATCTTCGCCGGACGGCCATAGTCGAACAATTCGTTGATGGCCGCGCGCGTGGTGCGGCCCGTGTACAGCACGTCGTCGACCAGCAGGATGGTGGCGCCAGCCACGTCAAAACTGATCTGCGTCGGCTTGACGTCCGCATGCAGGCCCTTCTGCGCAAAGTCGTCGCGGTAGAACGAGACATCGAGCACACCCAGGCGGTCGAGCAGGTTCAGGTCGCGCGCCAGGCGTTCGGCCAGCCAGGCACCGCCCGAATGGATGCCGACGATGGCCACGTTGGGGATGCCCGCCAGGCCGCTCTGCACTTGCTGCAGCAAGACCGCGTACAGGGCCTCGGCGTCGAGTTGGGAAGGATTCGTAGGATGCGGCATAGAGTTCTTGATCATTCAGGGAGGAAGTCTAGGGTCAGATTAATAATTCGCGTCGAAATACTGTTGCAGGATGATGGCGGCGGCGCGGTCGTCGATGACTTCACCGCGCTTGGCGGCGATGACGGCCGAGGAGTAACGCTCATCGACCAGTTCCACCGGCAGGTTGAAGCGGCCATGCACCTGGTTGGCGAAACGGCGGCAGCGCGCGCTCATCTCGTGTTCCGTGCCATCGGGATGGCTGGGCAAGCCCACCACGATGCGGCTGGCGCCCCACTCCTTGATCAGGCTATCGATGGCGGAAAATTTCGGCTCGTTCGCCGTGGCCGTGATCACGCTGAGCGGCTTGGCCTGGCAAATCATGGTATTGCCGATGGCCACGCCGATGCGCTTCAAGCCGAAATCGAAGGCGAGGATGGTGTCGATGGCGTCACTCGTCACAGCATTTTTCCATAATAAAGATCAACATAGGTGGTGCCAGAAACCGTAGCGAGCAAGCTCAATGTCGGGTTGAGTAGCGGAGCTGTACGAAGGTACAGCGAGCAACGGATGCCCGAAAGTGGGCTGCGCAGTAGGTTGATGGCATCCACCTCATGCGTGTCCGGCCTCGCTCGCCAGCATGAGGGGGTCGATGCCCAGCAACTTGATGGCCGCCACGTAGCGCTGCTCGATGGGGAAATCGAACAGGATGTCGGCCGAGGCGCCTACCGTCAGCCAGCCGTTGCGGCCGATCTCGTCTTCCAGCTGGCCCGGGCTCCAGCCCGAATAGCCGATCGAGACCAGCATGCGCTCGGGGCCATCGCCCTTGGCGACGGCTTCGAGCACGTCGATCGACGTGGTAAACGCCACTTCATCGGTCACCGTCAGCGACGAGGAATAGCGCGCGCCCGGCGTGTGCAGCACGAAGCCGCGGTCATCCTGCACGGGGCCGCCGAACATGATCGGTTCGTTGATGATGGGCGTGTCGCTGCCGGCCGCCAGTTTCAGGTCGATGCGGTCGAACAGCACTTCCATGGTCATGTCGGTGGGCTTGTTGATGACGACACCCAGCACGCCGTTTTCATTATGTTCACACACGTACACGACCGTGCCGCCGAAGATCGGATCTTGCATGGCCGGCATCGCAATCAGGAAATGGTTGGCCAGATTCAGGGTGGAGGAACCGGTCGCGGCCGGCTCTCCCACACCCTGCATCAGACGATGTCCTGGTAGAGTCTGGTCGATTTTACTCTTTTTCATACGCGATGCTCTCTCTGTGGGCTTGCTGGCAAGTCTCGCTTACCCCGCTATCGTACGCCTGGCACATCCTGCCGCGAATGCTGGGCGGCGGGAACCGTGTTGCCAGGCGCTATTCTTGTTATGTTATAAATTAGTTATCAATTCGCTGTGCCATGCGGCAACATCCTGCACGCTGAGTGACTTGCTTGATAGGAAACGTCGCTTTCCCTGCAAGCGCATTTCAATGCCAATTGTAAAATTGATTGCAAAATCGCTGTCGCACATAAAGCACCATGAACATACCCGGTAGTTTACACTGAATTGCCGCCGCAGCGACGCCAAAGGCACGACGCGAGCGGCCATAAAGCCCTGTTGGCGGCAAAAAATCGCCTATCTTTGACCCTGAACACGCGAAATAATGACAATCAAGACTTCCCTGGTGTGGTTCCGGCGCGATCTGCGCGCGTTTGACCATGCTGCACTGCATCACGCCCTGCGCCAGAGCCAGGCCGTGCATTGCGTCTTCGTGTACGACACCGCCATCCTGGCAACGCTGCCGCGCCGCGACCGGCGGGTCGACTTCATCCATGCCAGCGTGGCCGAGCTCGCCAGCGAGCTGCGCCAGTTGGGCGGCGACCTGATCGTGCTGCACGCGGACGCGGCCGAGACCATCCCGCGCCTGGCCGCCGAGTTGAACGCCGACGCCGTTTTTGCCAACCACGACTACGAGCCGCAAGCGATCGCGCGCGATGCCGGCGTGGCCGCCGCGCTCACGCGCGACGCGCGCCTGTGGTTCAGTTTCAAGGACCAGGTCATCTTTGAAAAGGACGAGGTGCTGACGCTCTCGGCCAAGCCGTATACCGTCTACACGCCGTACAAGAATGCGTGGCTGAAGAAAATGCGCGCCGAACCCGCCTGCCTGGCGCCGTTCGATATCGAGCCGCATGCGGCCAGCCTGGCGCCGCCGCGCGCCGGCACGCCGGCGCCGCTGCCCACCCTGGGCGAACTGGGTTTCGAGGCCAGCAACCTGGCCGATCTGGCCATCCCCACCGGCATGGCGGGCGCCAGTCAACTGTTCGAGGATTTCCTGCCGCGCGTGGCCCGCTATGACGTGGCGCGCGATTTTCCCGCCCTGAAGGGGCCATCCTACCTGTCCATGCATCTGCGCTTCGGCACCGTATCGCTGCGCTATCTGGTGCGCACCGTGGTCGACCTGATGGACCGTGGCGGTGGCGGCGATGGCGCGCCCGTGTGGCTGGCGGAACTGATCTGGCGCGATTTCTATGCCATGATTTTGTACCAGAACCCGCATGTGGAAGGCGGCGCCTTCAAACCCGCCTACGACGCCATCGCCTGGGAAACGGGACCCGAGGCCGATGCCTTGTTTGCCGCCTGGTGCGAGGGACGCACCGGCTATCCGCTGGTGGACGCGGCGATGGCGCAGCTGAACCAGACGGGCTACATGCACAACCGCCTGCGCATGGTCACGGCCTGCTTTCTGATCAAGGATCTGGGCATCGACTGGCGCCGCGGCGAAGCGTATTTCGCGCTGCACCTGAATGACTTCGACCTGGCCTCGAACAACGGCGGCTGGCAATGGGCCTCGTCGTCCGGCTGCGATGCGCAGCCCTACTTCCGCATCTTCAACCCCGTCACGCAGTCGGAAAAATTCGATGCCAGCGGGCGCTTCATCCGCCGCTACCTGCCGCAGCTGAAGGCGCTGGGCGACAAGGAAATCCACGCCCCCTGGCTGGTGCCGCGCATGCTGCTCGAGCAAAAAAACATCATGCTGGGGCGCGATTATCCGGAACCGCTGGTGCAGCACGACGAGGCGCGCAAGGAGACCCTGGAGCGTTATGAAGTGGTCAAAGTGGTCAAGTAGGACCACCGGCTTCCTGTGCGGTGAACGGCGTCCACACCGACCGCCAGGCGCCGTGCGGAAGTTTCGCCTGCATGGAAAGGGATAGTCCGCCCGTCCCCAGCTTGTCGCCGGACTGCCATTGCGCATTGTCAAGGCTCAGTGCCCGCGCCCTTCCCATATCCACATTGATCATTTCGCGCGTGTCATAGCCGACTTCCAGTATGGGGTGCAGCACCTTGCCCATGCCTGACAAATACAGGGTATCGACATGGACAGCGGGTTTGTCAAAACGTTCGTACTGCCTCGTCGCGGCGGATTTGAACCCCTTGCCCATGGCGATGCCGATGGTGGCCGGACCATCGCACCCCAGCAGCGCGGCGAGTGCCCAATAGTCATGATCGGCAATGAGCAGCCTTGCCAGACAGCGTACTATCCATGCCGGCTCATCGGCCCTGAACGCATTCCAGTAGGGCTTCAGCGAGTTCTGCAGATAGCCCACTTCATGCAACGCCCCGACGAGGTTGATTTGCCTGTCGATGGAGTCGATATCCTGCAACAGATGGGCGACGGCCGCGGCGACCGCATGCTCACCTTTGGCCATGGCTTTGTCTTCGAGTTTTTTCAGTTTGGCGTGAAGGCTCATTGTTTTCCTGATTTGGCGATGCACGCCTGTTATGGCTGCCGCGGTGTTTCGGCACCAGCCTCCGTTTGCAGGCGCTGCACTTCCGCCAGCAATTCCTCTTCCTGGAACGGCTTGCCGAAATACGCATTCACGCCCAGCTCGAACGCATGCGCGCGGTGCTTGTCGGCGCTGCGCGAGGTAATCATGATGACGGGGATGGCGCGCGTCTTGTCGTCGCTGCGCACATTGCGCGTCAAATCAAAACCATCCATGCGCGGCATTTCCACGTCGACCAGCAGCAGGGCCGGCATGGCAGCCGGCTCCAGCGCATGCAGCTGTTCCAGCGCATCGACGCCATCCTTGGCCAGCAGCACCTGGTAGCCTTCGCGCTCGAACAGGCGCTGCATCACGCGGCGCACCGTCAGCGAATCGTCGACCACCATCACGCGCACGGCAGGCACGGCCAGCGCGCTGGAAGCGGCATGCTGCTCGCTGCTCGCCAGCGCATACTGCGACAACAGTTCCGGATGGTGCCCCAGATGCTGTGCCAGCGCCACCGGATTAAGGATCAGCACGATGTCGCCCGTGCCCAGCACCGTGGCGCCGGCGATGCCCGGCATGCGCGCCAGCTGCGGGCCCACGTGCTTGACTACGACTTCGCGGTTGCCCACCACGTCATCGACCTGCAAGGCCAGCCTGTCATTGCCATTCCTCAGCAACAGCACGGGCGCATAGCGCTGCGTGGCCTGCGCCGCCGGCGTCTCGCCCAGCATGGCCGACAGGTGGTGCAGCGCCAGCGACTGCCCGTGCGACTCGATGCGCCCGGCCGCCCGCACCTGCTCCAGCTGTTCGCCTTTCAGGTGCAGCACCTGCTCCACCAGCACCGATGGCAGGGCATACGTCTTGCCGCTGGCCGCCAGCAGCACCACTTGCGTGACGGCCAGGGTCAGCGGCAGGTGGATGGTGAAGCGCATGCCCAGGCCCGCCTGCGTCAGCGTTTCCACGCGCCCGCCCAGGGCCAGCGCTTCGGATCGCACGATGTCCATGCCAAAACCGCGCCCGGCCAGTTCCGTCAGGCTGTCGGCGGTGGAAAAGCCGGGCGTGAAAATCAGCTCGGCCGCCTGTGCGTCGGTCAATGGCGCATCCGTCGCCACCAGGCCGGCGCTGTGCGCCTTAGCGCGGATGCGTTCCAGGTCCAGCCCCGCGCCATCGTCGGAAAAGGCGATCGCCACTTCATTGCCCTGCTGGCTGACCTGCACCAGCAGCTCGCCCGTTTCGCTCTTGCCCGCGGACAGGCGCGCGTCGCGCGGCTCGACGCCGTGCACGATGGCGTTGCGCAGCAGGTGTTCGAAGGGCGCCGCCATGCGTTCCAGTACGCTGCGGTCGATTTCCACGCCGCCGCCGCGGATATCGAGGTTGACGCGTTTGTCGACTTCCTTGGCGCTTTGCCGCGCCACGCGGAACAGCCGTTCGGCGATGCTGGCAAACGGCACCATGCGGATCTGCATCAGGTCGCGCTGCAGCTCGCGCGTCAGCCGTGCCTGCAGCACCAGGTCGTCCGTTACCGCATCGACGCTGTGGCTGAGGTTTTCGTGGAACGAGGCCACGTCGTTGACGCTTTCGGCCATCATGCGCGTGAGTTCCTGCAAGCGCGTAAAGCGGTCGAATTCGAGCGGGTCGAAATCGCGCTCGCTGCCGACGGCCATGCGCGAGGCGATCTGCGATTCGGCCTGCATTTCCACTTCGCGCAGCTGGCGCCGCAAGCGCGCCAGGTTGTCGGAAAACTCGGCCAGCGAAGCGCCCAGCACGCCGACTTCATTCTCCATCTTGGAGCGCGTGATCGACACTTCGCCAGCCTGGTTCACCAGGCGGTCGAGGATATCGGCGCGCACGCGCACCAGGGCCGCCTTCGGTTCGGCGGCCGGCGTGTCTTCCATGCCCGGCAAGGGCAGCAAGGGCTGCTGCAACTGTTCGAACAGGTGCAGCGCATGGTCGTAGTGGGCCAGCAATTCCTCGAAGGCCTGCGGCGTGGCGGTACCCGCATGCAGCATGTTTTCGATATGCGTCTCGATTTCATGCGCATGCTGGCCCAGGCGCATGGCACCGGCCATACGGGCGCTGCCCTTGACCGTATGCAGGGTGCGCAGCAGCATCTGCGCCTGGCCGCTGTCGTGCGGCTGCTGCTGCCAGCTGCGCAGTGCCTCGCCGATCTGCGGCAACAGGTCGGCGCCCTCTTCCAGGAAGACCGACAATAAATCGAGGTCGAGTTCATCGCTGATACCGGCGCTCGCCGCCAGCAGCGCGGCCGCGTCGGCCGGCATGATGGCGGGCGCCGGCGCTTCCGGCGCCGCGTGCTCCAATGGCGGCGCGTGCTCGAAACCGGCGTCGAACAGGTCGTCGCCGATGCCGCTGTCCTGCATCGGCGACGGTGGCGGCACTTCGGCAGCAGCCGGCTGCAGCGCGTCGGCGACGATGCTCGCATACGTTGCCTCGAACAGGGTCTCGAGCTGGGGTACAGGAATCTCGGCCAATGCGTCGGCCGGCGCGTCGGCAAGCGGTTCGGCAGGCTGCGCCGGCGCGCCGACGATGCTGGCGTAGGCGGCCGCAAACAGGGCGTCGAGCCGGTCTTCCTGGCTCTCGCCGGGCGGCGCCGTCAGGGCGCGCCACAGGGTGTTGAGCGCTTCGATCATGTCCGGCTGCGTTGGCGCCAGGTCGCCCAGCGCGAACGCCTGCAGCATTTGCCCGATGCGCTGCGTGGCCTGTTCCAGCACGTCGTGCTGTTCGGCGCGCAGGCCGGCCAGCGGCGGCACCACCGTTTCAATCACCGTTTCAAGCGCGTGCGCCAGGTCGCGCAGGGACTGGAAACCCACCGTGCCCGAGGTTCCCGCCAGCGTATGCACGGCTTGCAGCGCCTCCGCGCTGACGGCGCGCTGTTCATGGCGCCACTCGCCGAAGTCGCGCGTAAGCACGCGCAGCAATTCATCCGTCTCGGCCAGGTAGATGTTGTACAAGGGAAGGCTGATGCGCAGTTCGCCCACGTGCTTGAGGTGATCGTCCGGCGCTTCGTGCAGCGTGGGCGCCGTGGCCAGGGGAAGTCCGATCACATTGCCATTGCTGGCCACGGGCGCGGCCGGGCGCGGCTTGCGCAATTCGAACGGGCCGCCTTCGCGCACGCGCTCGGCCGCCATCAGCAGCATGCCGGCCTCGCGCTCGCGTCCCGCTCCGCCTTCCAGTTCGGCCACCCATTCGCTGAGCTGGTACCAGCCGTAATTCAGCAAGGTAAACAGATCGTCGCTGACGGGGCGCGCCTCGGCCAGCCAGGTATTCATGACGCGTTCGATGGCGCCGGCCGCTTCGGCAAACTGCGCCAGGCCGATCATGCGGCTGCTGCCTTTCAGGGTATGGAACGAGCGGCGCAGCATGGCCAGGTGGTCGCCGCTGGCGGCCTGCTCTCGCGGCAGGGCCAGAGTGGTGTCGATAAAGGCCAGCACTTCGCGCGCTTCGGCCAGGAAGATGTCGAGCATCTCCGCATCGACGTCGGTCACGGCGGGCGCGGCATCCATGCCGGCAGGCGCGGCGGGCGCCAGGGTCTGGTCGAGCAAGGGCACCGGTACGGCACCGGCGGCGGCGACTTTCTCAAATGGCAGGGCGCGGAAGGTGCCGGCGGCAGCATCGAAATGGAAACGCCCGCTGGCCGCCTGCGCATTGCGGCCCAGCATATCGACAAAAAAGCCCAGCGCGCTGACATTTTGCGCGATCTCGTCGAGTGCCTCCGCATTGGCACCGCTACCGGCCAGCTGCCGCACGGCCGCGTCGACCTGCAGCACGGCGGCGCGCGCGTCTTCCTGTCCCAGCCCCGCCAGTTGCTGCTGCAACTGGCCCAGCACGGGCGCGACGCCATCAAGTGCCCCCGCCGGCCGCAACGTATCCGCGTAATACGCGTTGAGCGCCTTTTCCACCTGGCGCAGGCCCGTCTTCATTTCCTCGGCCAGCGCGGCTACCGTCTGGCCCTGTTCGATCTGGCGCGACATCTCGCCCGCCGTGACGGGCGGCGGCGCTTCGCCAGCCAGCAATGCCTGCAGGCGCGCGGCGATGGTTTCCGCATTGCCGGCAAAATCGTCGGGCAGGCGGCGCAGCTGCTCCAGCCCCGTGTCGGCAAACAGCAGCGCCATGCCGATTTCATTTTCCAGGGCCGCGCTGCGCCCGCTGGCCACGGCTTGCCGCGCCACGGCCGCGCATTCGCGCAGCAGGCTGGCCAGGGCCGGCTGCTTCAAGGACTCCACATGCGCGGCCACCTGTTGCAGCGACTCTTCGAAATCCGTGCCCAGGGCGGGATCGAGGTCGGCTTGCGCCAGGCGGCTCCAGCTGGCGCGCGCCTGCGCCAGGGCCATGCGGGCGCCTTGCAAGGCATCCTGGTCAACCTGGCCGTAGCGCCGCGTTTCCACGTCGGCGGGAACCTGCCCCTCCAGGGCGAAGGCGGCGCGCAGCTGGCGTGCCTCCGGCGTCGGCTCGGTGGCGGCCGCGATGAAGAACAGGGCGTCGCGCAGCATCGATTCGGGCAGGCTGGCCGTGCCCTGCGCCAGGCGGCGCAATTGCAGGTTGATCAGGCCGAACAACTGTTTGACATTGAGCGTGCCCATGCCCTCGCCGCTGGCCGCCAGCCCGGCAAAGGCCTGCATGGCGAACCAGAAGGTGCGCGCCGGCGCTTCCTGCTGCGCGTCGGCCACCAGGGTCAAGGTGGCGTGCAAGTCGCTGGCATGCTGGCGCCGCGCCGCGTCATCCTGCGCCTTCAGGAAGGGCAACAGGGACTTTTCAAAGCGTCCGCGCCATGCCGGATAATCGGCCACCGGGGGCGCCTGCGCCAGCGCGATGGCATGCCCTTCCAGCATCGATGCTGGCGGAAAGAACAGGTCGGCCGGGTGTATACGCTCGGCGCCCAGCATGGCTTGCAGGTCGCGGTAGTAGGGAAACAAACGCGTCGGCTGCGGCGGCGTGCCGGCCACCAGATCCTCCAGGTATTCGATCAGGGCCTGATACAGTTCGGCGACGACTTGCGCATGGTCCAGCGTGTATTCGAGGCTGCCGTCGCGAAAGCGCGCCAGCGCCTGTTCCGCGCCGTCCGTCAGCAGGCTGGCGCCGGCCACGTCCACCATCACCAGCGCGCCATGCGCCTGGTGCAGATGCGAGCGTGCATGCTGCAGGGCCGTGGCGCGTTCCTCGCGCTCGCGGCCACCCGCCTCGAACAGGGCCGTTTTCGAGCGGCCCAGCGCTTCGCGGATTTCCACCATCACCCACGACAAAGGTTCGCTGTCGAACGGCTTGGACTGCTGTGGACTATCAGGTGTGCTCATGCATGCCTCGGTAAGGAAATCGCCTGGACTGGCGCGGCGTTCAGGCGGCGACGCGGAAGCGCGACACCGAATTTTTCAGTTCCTGCGCCAGCATCGACAGTTTATGGATCGATTGCGCCGTTTGCTGCGTGCCATCCTGGGTCTGCTCCGTCACGCTCAGGATATGCTGGATATTCAAGGCCACGCCGCTGGCCGAACCGGCCTGCGTGCCGGTGGCGAACGAGATGCCCTGGATCAGCTCTGCCAGGTGTTTCGACACCTGGCTGATGTCGTTCAAGGCTGCGCCGGCCGCGTCCGACAGGCGCGCGCCCTCGACCACGCCCTGCGTGGACGTTTCCATCGCCCGCGTCGCATCCTGGGTATCGGCCTGGATGGTGCGCACCAGCGCGCCGATCTGCTTGGCGGCGGCGGCCGAGCGTTCGGCCAGGCGCTGCACTTCCTCGGCCACGACGGAAAAGCCGCGCCCCGCCTCGCCGGCCGATGCGGCCTGGATGGCGGCGTTCAGCGCCAGCACATTGGTCTGCTCGGTGATGTCGGAAATGAGCTCGGTGATCTCGCCGATTTCCTGCGACGATTCGCCCAGGCGCTTGATGCGCTTGGACGTATCCTGGATCTGCTCGCGGATTTCATGCATGCCCTTGATGGCGTTTTCCACCGCCGTCGAACCCTGCTGCGCGGCCGCCACCGACTGGCGCGCCACGTCGGCCGAGACGCTGGCCGACTTTGACACGTCGGTAATCGCATTGGCCATCTTGACCACGGTGGCGCTGACGCCCTGGATTTCGCGCGACTGCTGCTGCGACGCGATCAGCAGCTTGCTGGAAATGCTTTGCGCCTGCGTCGAGGCGCGATTGACCTGTTCGGCCGTCGCCGTCACCCTCCCCACCAGGCCGCGCAATTCCTCCACCGTATAGTTGACGGAATCGGCGATGGCGCCCGTGATGTCTTCCGACACGGTCGCCTGCACCGTCAGGTCGCCATCGGCGACCTTCTGCAATTCATTCATCAGGCGCAGGATGGCCGCCTGGTTCTGCTCATTCCTGGCCTTCGCCTCTTCCTCTTTTCCCTGCGACTGGAGCCGCAGGATTTCCGCTTCCTGGCGCCGCCGCTCGGCGTCGCGCGTGCGGTTGACGGAGTCCTGCAGCAGCACGCGGCCGATGCCGGCCGCCGCGATCAGGGTCAGCAACACGCCGCCGACCATCATCCAGAAGGCGATGCCCAGGGTTTCCTGGTTCACGTGATACATCTGCTGCAGCAGGGTCAAACGCTGGCGCAGGTCTTCGTTCTCGTTGAAGATCAGCTGTTCGGCGCTTTTCGCCGAACTGAATTTGTCGAGCCGGTCGAGTATCGACGACACCAGCTTCTGGTACGTGTCGAAACTGGCTTTCAACGCCACCAGGCGGTCGCGCAGTTCGGCGTCGCGCGTGGGCGCCAATTGCAGCGACACGCTGCCATTGAGCAAGCCTTCCACGGCGGTGCGGAAATACGTCGTGTCGCGCCCCAGCGAAAATGCCGTTTCCGAGCTGATGCTGCCCGATGACAGGAATTCGCTGGCGCTGCGGCTCATGCGCTGGCTCAGCATCATCAGGCGGCCGATGACGGCCAGGTCGCGCGCATTGCCGCCACGCTGCACCTTCAGGGCCGCGATTTCCTCGGTCTGCGCCAGCAGCGCCGGCGACAGCCCATTCAATTGCTGCAAGGTCTTGTCGAATTCGCCCAGCTCCGGCTTCAGGCGCAAGATGGTGCTGGCCGCGCGGTCGCTGCTGGCCCACTTCTTGCGCGCGTCGGCCACCGCCGCCAGCAGGGCGGCACGCGACTCGCCGATATCGCGGCCGTGATACGTCCCGCCGCGCAGCATCAGGCGGAAATCCTGGTTCAGTTCATTGCGGCTTTCCTCGAGCTGGCGGAAGGCTTCCGGATTGCCTTGCACGGCGTTGGGCGCGGCCTTGCCGATGCGCTGCGAATGCATCAGCGCATCGCTGGCCAGCTGCGTTTGTGCCGAGGCGATATTGCCGCTGCGCGTGTTCAGCCCCACGAACAGCAGGCTGGCGGCCAGGCTCAGGGCCATCAGCGTCGACAGGATGCTCAGCTGCTTTTGCAGCGGAAAATGGCCGATCAGCGGCAGCCTCAAGTCGCTGACCGGCGCGCTGGCCAGCGACTTGCGCCGTCCCAGCGCGTCGCGCAGGCGCAGCGGCAGGTCTGCCGCCGATGCCGGCGCGTCCGCAGCGTGCTGCGCTTCGGGCATGCCGGCCGCCAGAATGGGGGAATTGGCGCCCATCAGCAAATATCCTTGTGGTCGGGGTAGCCGTCAAAGCCGGCATCGAGGAAGCGTTCCGATTGCGCCAGCTGCGCCAGGTCCAGGCGCAGCCACTGCTGCCCTTCGCTGTCGCGCAGCGCCTGCGCCGCCCACGATGGGAGCACACCCTGCACCGCATCGTGAACGCGCACGGATTGCATCGCGCGCAACTGGCGCAAGCCCAGTACGCGTTCGACCAGCAATGCGCAATTGAGGCCCAGACGGGGAGAAAACGTGATGATGCGGCAGTGATTGCCCGACACGCAAGCCGGCTCGCCCATGTAGCGGGCCAGGTCGACGACCGCCGTCAGGCGTCCGCGCATGGCCGCCAGGCCCAGGTACCAGTCCTGCGCCAGCGGCACGCCCTGGATCTGCACGCCGGAAGCAATGACGATTTCGCCCAGCTGCGTCAGGTCGAGCAGGCACGGCCGGCCACCGAGCATCACACCCAGTTCCTTGCGCGCTGCCAGTGCGCCGCTGCGCGCGGCCTGTATCCGCTCGATCAATTGCAGCTGATACTGGCGTAAGCGCCCCTGCCGCGCGCCCGTCTCGAAAGATGGCATGGCAGCGGCAGGCGAAAGGGCCGCTGTGGACACGCCGTGACCTGGCATCGTGTGCATTCTCAGGAAATCGCGGCGATCTTGGCCAGCAGCTCGGCTTCGACCACCGGCTTGACCAGGTAATCGCGCGCGCCCTGGCGCAAGCCCCAGATGCGATCCGTTTCCTGGCTCTTGCTGGAGCAGATAATCACCGGCACGTCCTGCAGTTCGGGATCGCGCGCAATCGCGCGCGTGATCTGGAAGCCATTCGCACCGGGCATCACCACGTCCATCAGGATCAGGTCGGGCCTGGCCTGCTTGAGTTGCGCCAGCGCGTCGGCGCCATCCTGCGCCGTGAGGACGGCATAACCGGCACGCACCAGCATCTCGCTCAGGTAATAGCGTTCTGTCGGCGAGTCGTCGACGATCAGAATTGTGTGTATGGCCATCTGCTTCCTTGCTGCGTTGTCAATCAATAAAAACACTTATTCAAAATGCCCGGCCAGGTGCAACCGCACGGCCTCCAGCAACGCCTCGCGCGCCAGCGGCTTGGCCAGGCAGGCGCTGGCGCCCGCCATGGCCCCGCGCGCGCGGTCGAACAAGCCTTCCTTCGACGACAGCATCAGCACCGGCGTGGCGTGGAAGGCCGCACTGGCCTTGATCAGCGCGCAGGTACGGTAGCCGTCCAGGCGCGGCATCACAATGTCGCACACGATCAGCGCCGGCCGGCAGTCGGCGATCTTGGCCAGGGCATCGAAGCCGTTTTCCGCCACCACCACGCGATAACCGGCCTCGCCCAGGATCTTCGCGGCCGCGCTGCGTATCGTCGCGCTGTCGTCGATGACGAGTATCGTGGCGCTGGCGCACACGGCATCGGGCGGCGCCTCGGGCAATAAGGGACGCGTCATGTGATTATTCGACAATCTTTCATACCATAGCACAGGCAGCCGCCATACCTGCGTGCGGCAGCGGCATCCCATGAATCTCGATTGATTACAGCGCCACCATCTCGAAATCATCCTTGCGCGCACCGCATTCAGGACAGGTCCAGTTCATCGGAACATCGGCCCAACGCGTGCCCGGAGCGATGTCTTCGTCGGGCATGCCGGCCGCTTCATCATAAACCCAGCCGCAAATAAGACACATCCACGTTTGGAATTGCTGCGTTGTTTCGTTGCTACTCACGTTCTGCCACCCTTCAATCAAGTAAAATGCTGAATTAGGTATCTTAATCTACCCGCCGTGCAAAACCAAACTTCTCCCCTCATATTAAGCTTCGGCGTGTCCGATCCGGTCGGTGCGATCGGCATCCAGGCCGACCTGGCCACGTTTTCAGCCTTCGGCTGCCATGGTCTGTCCGTCACCACGGGCCTGTTGATCAGCGATACGGCGCGCGTGGAAGACGTACAGGCGGTCGACCCGGACTGGGTTTCCGACCAGGCGCGCGTGCTGCTGGAAGACATGTCCGTCTCGGCCATCAAGATCGGCGCGCTGGGCAGCGTGGAAAACGTCACGGCCATCGCCGAAATCGTCTCCGACTATCCGAACGTGCCGCTGATCCTCGATCCCTTCATTTCGGCGCTGCCGGAACAGGGCATGGACGATGAAGACATCCTGACGGCCGTGCGCCAGCTCCTGATCCCGCAAACGACCCTGCTGGTGCTCTCGCCGGTGGAACTGGAGCGCCTGGCCGAGACCTGGCGCGACGCCGATCCGGACGACACCCTGCAAAACGACGTCGACTACCTGGTCGCCCTGGGCTGCGAATACGTGCTCGTCACCGGCATGCCGGCCGACGCCAGCAAGTCCGGCACGGCCGAAGGCAAGCTGCGCGCCAACACCCTGTTCGGCGAAGACGGCGTGGTGCGCCACGACGAATGGCAGCACCTGCCCGGCATCTTCAACGGCGCCGGCAGCACCCTGTCTGCCGCCGCCACCGCCCTGCTGGCCCTGGCGAACGATGAAGACGATGTGCCGCAGGTGGTCGTGGCGGCGCAGGAATTCACGGCCGGCACCCTGGCCCACGCGCAGCGCCACGGCATGGGCAAGCTGGTGCCGAACCGCCTGTTCCGGCAGCAGCGCCAGCGCGGCGCCCAATAAGCACAGACGACACAGACAACGATCCACTTTCAAGGCACGATTATCATGACGACGACTTCACAAAACGACATCCTGTTTGCCCGCGCACAAAAAACCACGCCAGGCGGCGTCAATTCGCCCGTGCGCGCCTTCCGCTCGGTCGGCGGCACGCCGCGCTTCATCACGCGCGCCGAAGGCCCGTACTTCTGGGACGCGGACGGCAAGCGCTATATCGACTACATCGGTTCCTGGGGCCCGGCCATCGTCGGCCACGCCCATCCGGAAGTGGTGAAGGCGGTGCAGGATGCCGCCGCGCTGGGCCTGTCGTTCGGCGCGCCGACGGAAGGCGAAGTGCTGATGGCCGAGGAAATCACGCGCCTGGTGCCGTCGATCGAACAGGTGCGCCTGGTATCGTCGGGCACGGAAGCGACCATGAGCGCCCTGCGCCTGGCGCGCGGCGCCACGGGACGCGACAAGATCGTCAAGTTCGAAGGCTGCTACCACGGCCACGCCGATTCGCTGCTGGTGAAGGCTGGCAGCGGCCTGCTCACCTTCGGCAACCCGACGTCGGCCGGCGTGCCGGAAGATTTCGTCAAGCACACCCTGGTGCTCGACTATAACAACGTGGAACAGCTGAAAGACGCCTTCGACAGCTTCGGCGCGGAAATCGCCTGCGTCATCGTCGAACCGGTGGCCGGCAACATGAACCTGGTGAAAGCCACGCCGGAATTTCTGCAGGCGATGCGCGAACTGTGCACGCAGCATGGCGCCCTGCTCATTTTCGATGAAGTCATGTGCGGCTTGCGCGTGGCCCTGGGCGGCGCGCAGGCGCTGTACGGCATCAAGCCCGATCTCACGGCGCTGGGCAAGGTGATCGGCGGCGGCATGCCGGTGGCGGCCTTCGGCGGCAGCGCGGCGCTGATGCACAACATGGCGCCGCTGGGCGCCGTCTATCAGGCCGGCACCCTGTCCGGCAACCCGGTCGCCGTGGCGGCCGGCATGGCCACCTTGAAACTGATCCAGCAGCCTGGCTTTTACGAGCAGCTGGGCGCCACGGCCAAGCGCCTGGCCGAAGGCCTGACCGCCGCCGCGCAAGAAGCGGGCGTGGTCTTCTGCGCCGACTACATCGGCGGCATGTTCGGCATCTATTTCAGCGCCACCCCGCCGACCAGCTACGCGGAAATGATGGCGGGCGACCGCAGCAAGTTCAACGCCTTCTTCCACGCCATGCTGGACGAAGGCGTATACTTCGCGCCCGCCGCCTTCGAGGCAGGCTTCGTCTCGGCGCAGCACGATGACGCCGTCATCGACGCCACCATCGCCGCCGCGCGCAAGGTCTTTGCCAAACTGGCATAAGCGTTTTACACGGCCGCGGTGTCCATCACCGCGGCCACCAGCGCCGGCAAACCGGCCATGTCGCTGAACACGACATGCGCACCGGCCGCCTTCAGGCGCGCTTCCTGGCCAGCGGCGATATGCCCGCCGCCGATAAACCCCAGCACCGTCATGCCCGCCGCCACGGCCGCCGTCACGCCCGTGACGCTGTCTTCCAGCACCAGGCACTGGCCTGGCGGCACGCCGAAGGCGGCAGCTGCCGCCAGGTAGACGCCCGGATGCGGCTTGGCGTGGCCCACCAGGTCCGGCGTAAAGACGCGCTTGTCGAACAGCGGCGCCATGCTGGTCCGCTCGAGTGCCGACAGCACGCGCGCGCTGACGCTGTTCGAAGCGACGGCCTTGGGCAGGGGAATGGCTGCCAGCGCCTGCGCCACGCCAGGCACGGCGCGCAGCTGCGCGTCGCAGGCCGCATCGACGGCGTTGCCAATGGCCATGATCTCGTCGGCCGGCAATTGTGGCAAGCCCAGCTCCTTGTAGATATCCTGCATCAGCGGCACCAGGCGCTGGCCCAGGCGCGGCTCGATCAAGCCTTGCAGGGTGACGCCCTCGGGCAGGTTCGGCAGGCGCGGTCCCAGCAATTCCAGCAGCGCTTGCAGGGCCACGGCTTCGCTGTCGATCAGCACGCCATCGCAGTCGCTGATCAAATGGGTATAGCGCAGTGGGGTGGTGGCGGTATCAGGCATGGACTCTCCAGAAGGCAACGGTGACGGGAAATGCGGCGGCCAGCCGGCCAAGGCAGGCATCGCAACGATCATAGGTGGAACAGGCGGACGCTACCACGCAGAAAACGTCTGAATGACGATACTTTTCTGCAAAAGGCAGCCAACGGGGGAAAGAATCGGGCGCCAGGCAGGCGTCGACGCGTAAATACCAATTCAATACCACGCAATACCAGTGATTATCGCTGATTTTTGAATTCGCTGCGTTCGTCTTGAAACCGGGACGCGGAAAGCGCCCCGGCGATGCGGTTTACTTCAGCCAGCCGCGGTGGCGGAAGTACAGGAACGGCGCGATGGCGCTGGTGATCATCAAGCCCCAGGCCCACGGATAGCCGAACGACCATTCCAGTTCCGGCATCAGCTTGAAGTTCATGCCGTATACGCTGGCGATCAGGGTCGGCGGCAGGAAGGCCACGCTGGCCACCGAGAATATCTTGATGATCTTGTTCTGGTTGATGTTGATGAAACCGACGGTGGCATCCATCAGGAAGTTGATCTTATCAAACAGGAAAGAGGTATGGCCGTCCAGCGATTCGATGTCGCGCAAAATCTGTCGCGCTTCCTCGAACTGCTCGGAATTGAGCAAGCGGCCGCGCATCAGGAAACTCACGGCGCGGCGCGTATCCATCATGTTGCGGCGGATACGGCCATTCAAATCTTCCTCGTGGGCAATCGCATTCAGCGCTTCGGCCGCGTGCGCATCGGTAAATTCCTTTTGCAGCACGCGCGTGCTGACTTCTTCCAGGTTCTGGTAGATGCCTTCGAGCACGTCGGCCGAATATTCGGCATCGGTGGCGTACAGGTCGAGCAGCACGTCCATGTAGTCGGCGATCGAGCCGGGCCGCGAACGGGCGCGCATGCGCACCAGGCGGAACACGGGCAAGTCGTCCGTATGCATGGAAAACAGGATCTTGCGAGCCAGGATGAAGGCTACCGTGATGACGCGCGAGGGACCATCGTCCTCTTCGCGCAGGAAATCTGTGCGCAGGTGCAAGTCGCCGTTTTCCGCTTCGTAATAGCGGGCCGACGCTTCAATATCCTTGACTTCGTCTTCGCCCGGCAGGGTGACGTTGTAGATGGCCTTGACCCAGGCCCGTTCATCATCGGTAGGGTCGGTCAGGTCGACCCACACCGGTTCGGCATTTTCGAGGTCTGCGCGGCTGTCGATCGGCACCTGGTTGAGCCGGCCATTCTGTAATACAAAGACATTGATCATGCGCGCTCTCAGCCGGATGTTGGGTTATCGTGATGTGCTGGCGCTGGCGCCAAAAATGAAAACAGCGCAAGTGTACCCGCAAAGGCCTTTTCACGACCACCCCCGGCACCGCTTTTTCACGGAAAAAGTGCGGCGTTGCACCAACCGGTGCCGATTAAGATGCTGCGCCGCAATAGTGCCAATCAGGCAGCTTTAACTTTATACAAAGAAAGCCGGCTGCCATCAAGGCAGTTCCGCCGCTCCCATGCGGCGCAGGATCACGCCCGTACGCCGGTTCAGGTAGCCCGTATCGCGGTGACGGTCATAAAAGCGGGGGTTCGGCAGCATCACGGCCAGTTTTGCCGCCTGCCCGGCGCTCAGGCCCGCCGCGCTGACCCGGTAATAGTGGCGCCCGGCCGCCTCGGCGCCGAAGATGCCCGTGCCAAACTCCACCACGTTCAAATAAATCTCGAAAATGCGCTGCTTTTCCATCAGGCTTTCCAGCATATACGTGATGATCAGTTCCTGACCCTTGCGCACATAGCTGCGCGAGCCGGACAGGAACAGATTCTTCGCCAGCTGCTGCGTGATGGTGGAACCGCCCGCCACGACCTTCTGCTTCTTGCTGTTTTTTTCATATGCCTTTTGCAAGGCTTCCCAGTCCACGCCTTCGTGCTCGGAAAAATTCGCGTCTTCCGAAGCGATGATGGCCCGTTTCAGGTTGTTCGAGATGCGGTTGTACGGTACCCACGTCTGCTTGATCGTGGCGTTGGGATTCTTGTCCTGCAAGACAGACAACTGTTCGCGCATGAAAGCCGTGCTGGACGGGTTATGCTCGACCCACCACCAGATTTGCAGGAAGAAATACAGCTGCACGACGATAAACGCCAGCACGGGGACGATGAACAGCCACTTGATCCAGCCGTAGCGGCTGCCGCTGCGGCGCTGGCCCTTCTTGCCGGCGCTCACAGGGCACTGCGCAATTGCGCCAGCAAATCCTGCGTCCGCGGCCGCACGCCGCGCCACACGTAAAACGCTTCGGCCGCCTGCTCCACCAGCATGCCCAGGCCGTCGCGCACCTGCGCGCCATGCTGCGCGGCAAATTCCATGAAGACGGTAGGCTGGGCGCCATACATCATGTCCAGCGCCAGCGTGTGATCGCCGAAGATTCCCGGCGGCACGGGCGGCAAGTCGCCCGCCAGGCTGGCCGAGGTGGCATTGATGACGATATCAAAGACGCCATCGGGCTGCGTGTAGCCGCCGGCGCGCAACTGACCGGGTTGATCCAGCGCATCGGCAAACTGCGTCACCAGCGCCTCGGCCGTGGCCACGGTGCGGTTGGCAATAAACAGTTCCTGCGGCCCCTGTTCCAGCAAGGGCAGCACGACGCCGCGTGCCGCGCCGCCCGCACCCAGCAGCAGGACGCGCTTGCCGGAGACACTCACGCCCGCGTTGCGCACGATGTCCGCCACCAGGCCCGCGCCATCGGTATTGTCGCCAAGAATGGTATCGCCATCGAAACGCAGGGTATTGACGGCGCCGGCCGCTTGCGCGCGCGGCGTCAGGACGGTGGCCAGCGCGCACGCGTCCAGTTTGAAGGGCACCGTCACGTTCGCGCCCTTGCCGCCCTCGGCGGCAAACGTACGGGCCGCCAGGGCAAAGCCATCGAGCGGCGCCAGGCGGCGATCGTAGACGATGGGCTCGCCCGTCTGCAGGGCAAACGCGGCGTGGATCAAGGGGGACTTGCTATGGGCGATGGGATTGCCGAAGACACAATATTGATCGGGATTCATTTCTTGCTTGTTCAATTGCTGCCGCCAGTCAGGTTAGCTTCCATTTTTTCTTCGCGCGTAAATTTGAAGCGGGTAATGACGACCCACAGGTCATCCTTATCACTTGACAACATGTTCGGTGGGAAACGCCCATACGGCGCCGCGCGGCGCACGATGGCCAGGGCCGCCGCATCGAGCGCGGGGTTGCCCGAGCTTTTCTCCACGCGGGCGCCGCCTTCCTTCTGGTAAATCGTGCCATCCTGGAAGATGGGGATGTAGACAACCAGTTCGCCATACATCTTGCGGCCATTCTTTTGCGGGAAATTCAGGGTGCCGATTTCCTCGATGCGCTTTTGCAGGGTCTTGTAATACATGGCGTAGCCGACTTCCTGCGTGCTGGGCGTAATGAAAGTCTTGCGCGGACGCTTGTTCTGGTCTTCCACGGTCTGGCTGATCTCGGCCGCCATGCGCGCGATGGCCTTGCTGCTTTCCATCAAGTCCGAACCGGATGCGAGCGGATTGGGCTTGTCTTTTTCCGTGACGGGCGCGGCGCTGTAGGGCGTCGGCCTGGCCGCCTGCGTCAGCAGCTCCTGCTGCTTCTGCTCGAGTTCGGCAATGCGCCGGGCGCTGGCCTTGACGCTGTCGCCCTCTTCCACCTGGCGCATGTCGGGCAAGGGCGACTTGGCGCGGCCCTTGTCGGCTTGTCCGCCACCGTCGAGATTGGCTTGCGCCAGGGCATCGGCCTTCAGCGGCTTGTTCGCATGCTTGGCGTTGACCAGGATCACTTCCAGGCCGGGATCGGTCGCCACGGCCCGCTGCGGGGCCGGGGCGACAAAATGCATCGCCAGCAAGGCGCCGTGCGCCAGCAGCGATACCGCCACGGCAATCATCAGGAAACGATTCTCTCGGAAAGACTTCACGCGCAACCCAATTCGCAACAAACACACCATAACAAGATGGCTGAATTCTACGTCAAAGGGCGGTGCCGGCAACAGTTTTCAGCACCGCCTTGATGGCCTGACGACGGCCTTACTTGACCTCGGGTTCGCTGACCACGTCTTCGCTGGCCAGTTCCGCCACTTCCGCATCGGCGTCGCTGACCTGGTTCGCCGCTTCCGGCGATGCCTCCGGTGCCACGTCGCCCTCGTCGGCGCCTTCGCCGCCCGATTCTTCTTCGTAATCCAGTTCGGCATCGGCCGCCGCATCCGGTACGGCGGCGATTTCCAGCAGGCGCGCTTCGATGCTCAGGTCGACCTCATCCCAGCGCAACAAGTCCAGCTTGACCTGGGCGCCGCGCGCCACCGATGGCATGCCCGGCAGCTTGATAACCAGCGGAATGTCGACCAGGCGCAGGATCTCGTCTTTCAGCACGACGGCATCGACCTGGCGCGCGTTTTCCTGGTGCAGCCAGCGCAAGCACCAATAGCGTTCCATGTTCGACTGGAAATCGCCATACGCGGCATACGCGGCGTCGAAGGCCGAAACGATGGCGAACAGATTCGCATCGCGCGGCTTGAACGGTGCCACCAGCGGCGCCGTCACGCCATGCTCGGCGCAGGCGATGATTTGCCACTGGTTCACCAGGTCCGTATAGCGGCGCAACGGCGAGGTACTCCACGCGTATTGATCGACGCCCAGGCCCTGGTGCGGCGCCGCATGGGTGACCATGCGCACCTGCATCTTTGCCGCCCAGCTATTGCCACTGCCGCCGCCCTGGCTGCGGTAGATGCCGGGCACGCCATGGTCGTGCAGCATCTTGCCCCAGGTACTGTTGGCAAAAATCATCAGTTCCGCGACGATCTTGTCGAGCGGCGCGCCACGCTTGCGGCGCGCCACGGTGACGATGTCGTTTTCCACATAGAAATTGAAATCGACGCGATTATTCTGTTCCGGCTTCAAGCCGAACGCTTCGCGTTTCTTCATGCGGCCCTGCTCCAGCTGCTGCGCCCATTGCCACAACACGGCAAAATCGGCCTTGTGCGGGTACTCGCCTTCGCCGCTGGCCAGGGTTTCCTCGTTGACCAGATCGTCGAGCTGGTTATGGCGCAAGTTGCTGGCAATCGGCACCAGCTCGGCGCGCGTCTGCGTGCTGACCACGGCCCAGTCCGCTTTCGGGTCCAGCGTGGCGTACAGCGACAGGGCCGGGCACGTCGTGCCTTCCGCGAGGGTGAATGCGTTGACGATTTCGTCCGGCAGCATGGTGATCTTGTCGCCCGGCATGTAGACGGTCGACATGCGCTGGCGCGCCATCTTGTCCACCACGTCTTCCGGGCGGATGCCCAGGCCCGGCGCGGCGATGTGGATACCGACTTTCACGGTGCCATCGGGCAGCGGCTGCACGGAGAAGGCATCGTCGATCTCGGTCGTGGTCACGTCGTCGATCGAGAAGGCGGCCACGTCGGCTAGCGGCAGCTTGGCCGTTACGGACGGCACGGGCACGCTCGGGAAGCCGGCGCCTTTCGGGAAATTCTCGAAGAGGAATTTCGACAGGTGCAAATCTTTCGGAGAAGCAATACCGCCGACAGCCAGCATCAAACGCGGCGGCGTCGTGTGCAATTCCGTGCACGCCGCTTCCAGCGCCTTGTATTCGATCGTGTTCTTGTCCGGCTTGAACAGCAGCTGCAGCACCATGGGCTGCATCGAGGCAGGCAAGCGGTTCTGTTTCAGCTCTTCCACATAGGCGGCTTGCACCAGCGCCTGCTGCTTTTTCTTTTCGATACCGGCCAATGCCGCCTTCAGCGACGCTTCCGGCGCCGCCTTGTAGCGGCCACGGCCTTTCTTGTAGAAATACACGGGCGCCGAATGCAGGGCCAGGATCAGGCCGGCAGCTTCCGGCGGCAACGGTGCGTGGCCGAAATACTCGGCGCCCAGCTCGGCAAAGCCGAACTCGTCTTCGCCTGCCACTTCCCACAGGAAATCGAGGTCGATCTCGGCAGCAACTGTCTTGGCTTGCTCCAGCAACTCGGCCGGGGACGGCTTTTCATACTGCAGCAGCACATCCTTGACCTTGACCTTGGTACGCTTGCCGCTGGCCATTTCGACCTGGTACGCTTCACCCGCTTGCGACAGGACCGTGCCGACCTTGAAATCGCCGGATTCTTCAAAAAATAGATTCATTGTTATGCTTTGTTTATTAATGTGTCGGTTGCAACGGTGCGAGTGACGGACGTCAACTCCAGCACCGCCGGCAAAAATACTTCAGTTACCAGCAACAACCCCTGGTGACGCTGGTACAGGCAGCGGCGGGCAAAAAACAGCGCCTGCTCGCCGGCGCGCTGCCCTTCCAATGCCAGCGCCGCCTGCGCCCGCTGCACCAGCGGGTGCCCGGCGCGCAAGCGGGCAAATTCCAGTTCGCCGCGCCGCACCATGCGGTCGCCAAACAAGGTCGTGCCCAGCGAGCGCTCGCCCAGCGCGGAAAACAAGGGCCAGTCAGTGGCCGTCGCCTGCATCGGCACGACGGTATGGCCAAACACGGCCGGTTTGTTATCACAACGCAACAGCACTTCGCGTTCCCATACCCGTCCCGCGCGGTGCAAACCAATGATGGCGGCCTCGTCCGTCAAACAGCGCGATGTTTTCTGATGCAAACATTGCACGCGAAACGCCTGGCTATGCGCTTTCAGCTTGGCCGTCAGCGACCCGCCGCCCGTGAGCCAGTGGCGCAAGGCCGGCGGCGCATTGACGGCGTTCACGTGCGCATGCCATTGCGCCTGCCGCAGCGACCCCGGCCTCACTTGGCCGCGTCCGCGTCGATGCCGCAAAATGCCAGCACGGGCGCCAGGTATGCGGCAAATTCGCTGATGCCATGGTCGCTGCCATCGATGACGCACTGCTGCGCCCCCTGATAATGCGCCACCATGTCTCGGTAGTCGAGCACTTCATCGCCCGTGGCGGCAATCAGGAAATAGCGTTGCGGCTCGGTAATTTTCTCTACGGCAAAGGTTCGCAGCTCGTCGATGTATTCGCGCTTGAACTCGAACGGCCTGTCCGAATGGAACTCGGTCGTCACGCCCACATGCTGTTCCAGGTCGATCAGGGGCACGATGGCAGGGTTCAGCAGCACGGCGCGGCAACCGAGCTGCTCCGCCAGCCAGGTGGCGTAATAGCCGCCCAGCGAGGAGCCGATGATCGTCAGCTCGGCCGGCGCCACATCCTTGACCAGCGACAGGGCCAGTTCGATGGCCAGCTTGGGCGAGGCCGGCAATTGCGGGCACAGCCATTCGGCCTCGCGGCCCAGCGCCTGCATCTGCGCGGCCAGCAGGCGCGACTTCATCGACAGGGGCGACGAGCGAAATCCATGCAGGTACAGAATCATCGGCCCAGCGCCTCCAGCAACTTCTGGTGCACGCCGCCAAAGCCGCCGTTGCTCATGACCACGATCTGGTCGCCGGGACGGGCGCTGGCTGCCACGGCGGCCACCAGGGTATCGATGTCTTCGTAGGCGCTGGCAATCTTGCCCAGCGGCGCCAGCGCGTCGCCCAGGCTCCAGCCCAGCGCGGCATGGCTGCCGAAACCGAAGACCAGGTCGGCATCCTTGAGGCTGCCCGGCAGCGCATCTTTCATGGCGCCCAGCTTCATGGTGTTCGAACGCGGTTCCAGCACGGCCAGGATACGGCCGCTGCTGCCTATCTTCTGGCGCAGCCCGCCCACGGTGGTGGCAATGGCCGTCGGGTGGTGCGCGAAATCGTCGTACACGGTAATGCCGTTGACCACGCCGCGCACTTCCATGCGCCGCTTGACGCTCTCGAAGCTGGCCAGCGAAGCGCAGGCCTGGGCAATCGGCACGCCCACGTGCCGCGCGGCGGCGATGGCCGCCAGCGCATTGCTGCGGTTGTGCTTGCCCGTGAGCGCCCACGCCACATGGCCTTCCTGCCGGCCATTGAAATACACGTCGAAGCTGCCATCGGCCTGCTCTTGCAGTTGCCAGTTGGCATCTTGGCCAAAACTTTCCTTTTCACTCCAGCAACCGCGCGCCAGCACGCGCTGCAGCGACGCTTCGTCGCCGTTGAACACGAGGCGGCCAATGCCGGGCACGGTGCGCACCAGGTGATGGAATTGCGTCTCGATCGCGTGCAGATCGGGGAAGATGTCGGCGTGATCATATTCCAGGTTATTCATGACGGCCGTCTTCGCGTGGTAATGCACGAACTTGCTGCGCTTGTCGAAGAAGGCCGTGTCGTATTCATCGGCTTCGATGACGAAGAAGTCCGAGTCGGCGCTCTTGCCGTCGATTTTGCCGCTGAGGCGGGCGGAAATGCCAAAGTTCATCGGCACCCCGCCGATCAGGAAGCCCGGCGCGTAGCCCGCGTCTTCGAGTATCCAGGCCAGCATGGCCGAGGTTGTCGTCTTGCCATGCGTGCCCGCCACGGCCAGTACCCACTTGTTGCGCAAGATGTGTTCACCAATCCACTGCGGGCCGGACACATACGGCAGGCTGCGGTTGAGGATTTCTTCCACCAGCGGGTTGCCGCGCGAGACCACATTGCCAATCACATACAAATCCGGGTTCAGCTTGGTTTGTTCCGGATCAAAGCCCTGGATCAGTTCGATTCCCTGCGATTCCAGCTGGGTGCTCATCGGCGGATACACGTTGGCATCGCAACCAGTGACTTTATGGCCGGCTTCCTTGGCCAGGACAGCCAGGCCGCCCATGAAGGTACCGCAAATGCCGAGAATATGAATATGCATGTGATCAGTGCGAAAGGTGCACGCTTAAGTAAGTAAGACGGTGAGATAAAAAACAGCAAGTGCAGGATTTTACCTGACGCCATGACTTTTTCCGCTTCGGAGTATCATCTCGCTCATGACGAACGATGCATTTGACGATAGCGCGCAGTTGCGCCTGGAAATCGCCGCCGCTGCCGCGCGCCTCGTGGCACAGGATGGAGCCGACTATGGCAGCGCCAAGCGCAAGGCGGCGCGGCAAGTCCTCGGCGACGCGCCGAACCGGCCGAATATACTGCCCGACAACGACATGATCGAGGAGCAGGTGCGGCAATACAATGCCCTGTTCCTGGCCGACAGCCAGCCGGCGCGGCTGTTCCAGCTGCGCACGATCGCGCTGCAGGTGATGGAAGCGTTGCAACAATTTCATCCCCTGCTCAGCGGCCCCGTGCTCAATGGCACGGCCGGCCCCCACGACGAGATCTATTTGCAGCTGTTTGCCGAGAGCGCCAAGGAAATCCACATCTTCCTGCTGAATAAAAATGTCGTGCTCGACATGTCGGAAAGCCCGCATTTCAAGGGAGCGCGTTATGATGCGGTCGAGACAGCCAGTTTCTTGTGGAAAAACGAAGGCGTGCACGCGGCCCTGTATGAGCTCGACGATATGCGCGGCGCGCTGAAAGCCAAGGCGGACGGCAAGGTGCTGCGCACCGATATCGCCGGACTGCGCAGCCTGCTGGCCGCCAGCCTCGCCGATGGCGTGCCGGCTGCCGACTAACATTGATATAGATAAAGTTATGACAAAAAAGAATTGGATCGCCTGTGCCATCGTGGCGCTGATGTTTGGCGGCATGGGCGCTTACGTCGGTTTGAGCAAGGAAAAAGCGAAAGAAGCGGAGAAAGAAGCGGGACCGCTGACGACCGCCATCGCGCCAGGCGCGACGGGTCCCGTCAACGAGCTGTATGCGCTGTCCCTGCCGGACGCGGCAGGCGCCACGCAAGCCTTGTCGCAATGGAAAGGCAAGAATTTGCTGGTCAATTTCTGGGCACCGTGGTGCCCGCCGTGCGTGGAAGAAATGCCGGAGTTATCCGAAGTGCAAGGCCACTACGGGGCGAAAAACCTGCAGGTGATCGGTATCGGCATCGATTCGGCCAGCAATATTGCCACTTTTGCCAGCAAGGTCAAGATCGCCTATCCCGTGTATGTGTCCGGCATGAGCGGCACCGACCTGTCGCGTCATTTTGGCAATGCCACGGGCGGTTTGCCCTTTACGGTGCTGATCGGCGCCGATGGCGAAGTCAAAAAGACCTATCTGGGCCGCTTGAAATTTGATCAGTTGCGCGCCGATCTGGATAAATTGTAAATTCGGAGCGTGCTTTTTTCTCTTGCCAATGCGTATCTTTGGCGGCAAAATGCGGAACTTTCGCTAAAACGGTCTTCCATACATGGCAAAAAACCTCCTTCTGCTCAACGGTCCCAACCTGAATTTGCTGGGAACGCGCGAGCCTGAGGTCTACGGCGCCAGCACCTTGGCCGATATCGAGCAGGCAGCAATGGCGCAAGCCATGGCGGCCGGTGCCGACCTGGTTTGCTTTCAAAGCAACCATGAAGGCGCGCTGATCGACCGCATCCATGCCGCGCGAGCGGAAGGGATCGATGCCATCGTCATCAATCCGGGCGGCCTGACCCATACCAGCGTTGCTTTGCGCGATGCGCTGGCCGGGGTCGCCATCCCGTTCGTGGAAGTCCATATCTCGAATATTTATCAACGCGAAACGTTTCGACATCACTCATTTCTCAGCGCGATCGCGCAGGGGACGATCTGCGGCCTGGGTATCGATGGATATCGGTTTGCCATCGACTTTGCGCTTAAAAAACGTTAATCTACGCGATCTGCACGCATTTAGCGCGGCGATAGGTTCTTGGACATCACCGCATCACTCATAAAACAAACTACATTCCTAGGGGTTTTACATGGATCTACGAAAACTCAAGACCTTGATCGACCTGGTCGCCGAATCGGATATCGCAGAGCTGGAAGTTACCGAAGGCGAAAGCAAGGTTCGCATCGTCAAATCGTCGGCCATGCCGCAAAACCAGATGGTCATGATGCAGCCGCAAGGCATGCAAGCCCAATACCAGCCAGCCGCGCCAGCCGCAGCACCAGCGGCGGCTGCCGTCGTGGTCGCCGCCGAGCCAACGGGCTATGTGGTCAAGTCGCCGATGGTCGGTACCTTCTACCGTTCCTCCGCTCCTGGCAGCGCCGCCTATGTTGAAGTGGGCTCGACCGTCAAGGAAGGTGATACCCTGTGCATCATCGAAGCGATGAAGCTCCTGAATGAAATCGACTCCGATAAAGCCGGTGTCGTGACCCAGATCCTGGTCGAAAACGGCCAACCGGTCGAATTCGGTCAACCCTTGTTTGTGATCGGCTAAAACCCAGTCCACACGGCCGGCAACGGCCGTTTGCAGTTTTAGCCCCTCACACTTGTTGTTTCGCCGGCTCGCCGGCTCTCACAGACATACGCGAACCTACCATGTTTGAAAAAATCCTGATTGCCAACCGTGGTGAAATTGCCCTCCGTATTCAGCGCGCCTGCCGCGAAATGGGCATTAAAACGGTTGTAGTCCACTCCGAAGCCGACAAGGACGCGAAATACGTCAAGCTGGCCGACGAATCCGTTTGTATCGGCCCGGCACAGTCGTCCCTGAGCTACCTGAACATGCCCGCCATCATCAGCGCTGCTGAAGTGACGGATGCGCAAGCGATTCACCCAGGCTATGGCTTCCTGTCGGAAAATGCCGACTTTGCCGAACGCGTCGAGAAATCGGGCTTCGTCTTCATCGGCCCCCGCTCCGAATCGATCCGTTTGATGGGCGACAAAGTGTCGGCCAAGCAAACCATGATCAAGGCTGGCGTACCGTGCGTACCCGGCTCGGAAGGCGCGTTGCCGGACGATCCGAAAGCGATCGTGCAAATTGCCCGCAAGATCGGCTACCCGGTCATCATCAAGGCCGCCGGTGGCGGTGGCGGACGCGGCATGCGCGTGGTGCACACGGAAGCGGCCCTGATCAACGCCGTGGCGATGACCAAGACGGAAGCCGGCACGGCCTTCGGCAACCCTGAAGTGTATATGGAGAAGTACCTGGAAAATCCGCGCCACGTGGAAATCCAGATCCTCGCCGACGAACACAAGAACGCCGTCTGGCTGGGCGAGCGCGACTGCTCCATGCAGCGCCGCCACCAGAAAGTGATCGAAGAAGCACCAGCGCCGGGCATCCCGCGCAAACTGATCGAGAAAATCGGCGACCGTTGCGCCGAAGCTTGCCGCAAGATCGGCTACCGCGGCGCCGGCACGTTTGAATTCCTGTACGAAAACGGCGAGTTCTATTTCATTGAAATGAATACCCGCGTGCAAGTGGAACATCCGGTTACCGAGATGATCACCGGCATCGACATCGTGCAAGAACAGATCCGCATCGCGGCCGGCGAAAAACTGCGTTTCCGCCAGCGCGACGTCCTGCTGTCGGGCCACGCCATCGAGTGCCGCATCAACGCCGAAGATCCCTTCAAGTTCACGCCATCGCCAGGCAAGATCGTGTCGTGGCATGCACCGGGCGGTCCTGGCATCCGCGTCGACTCGCACGCCTACGCCGGCTACTACGTGCCGCCGCACTACGACTCGATGATCGGCAAAGTGATCGCTTACGGCGCCACGCGCGAGCAGGCGATCCGCCGCATGCAGATCGCCCTGTCCGAAATGGTGGTCGAAGGCATCAACACGAACATCGCCCTGCACCGCGAACTGATGATCGACGCGCGCTTCATCGAAGGCGGCACCAACATTCACTATCTGGAACAGAAACTGGCCGACATGCCGGACCTGGGCAAGAACCTGAATGGCGGCAGCCCCAGCATCGCCAAGAAGTCCGAAATCAAGGCGGGCGCATGAGCTGGACGGAAATCGTCATCGAGATCGCCCGTGACAACGCCGAGGCCATGTCCGACGCGTTGATGGAAGCGGGCGCCCTGTCGGTCTCGGTGGAAGACGCCGATGAAGGCACGGATGCCGAGCAGCCGCTGTTTGGCGAGCCGGGCATGGAACCGAAGGAAGCGGCGTGGGAACGCAGCCGCGTGGTGGCGCTGACGGACGTCGACGCCGACCAGGCCGCCATCGTGGCTGCTGCGGCCCAGGCGGTCGGCATGGCGGAAGTTCCCGCCTTTGCCATGCGCCCCGTCGAAGAGCAGGACTGGGTGCGCCTGACCCAGTCGCAATTCGCCCCGATTCACATCGGCAAGAATATCTGGGTCGTGCCCAGCTGGCACGAGGCACCGGACCCTGACGGCCTGATCCTGGAACTGGATCCGGGCCTGGCCTTCGGTACGGGCAGCCATCCGACCACGCGTTTGTGCATGGAATGGCTGGAAGCCAATCCGGCCCCTGGCAAGACCGTACTCGACTACGGTTGCGGTTCCGGCATCCTGGCCATGGTGGCCAAGAAACTCGGTGCGGAAACGGTGGCCGGCGTCGACATCGACCCGCAAGCGATCGAATCGGCGCGCGACAATGCCGAACGCAACCAGTGCGAGATCGAATATTTCTTGCCAGACACGTTTGCCACTTCGGCACACGCCACGGCCAAGTTTGACATCGTCGTCGCCAACATCCTGTCGAGCCCATTGAAGCTGATGGCGCCGATGCTGTCGGGCCGTGTCGCCGATGGCGGCGCGCTGATCCTGTCCGGCGTGCTGGCACGCCAGGCGGAAGAAGTGGCCGCTGCCTACGCACCATTCATCCAGCTGGGTGTGTGGGCCGAGCAAGATGGCTGGGTGGCTCTGCATGGCCGCCTGGGCAGCACGCAAGCACCTGCGCCCCGCGCGGAAGGTGCATAAGCACAGCAATGGCCCTCGCCACCAAATGCCCCCATTGCAACACGATATTTCGGGTCGCTGCTGACCAATTGAAGTTACGTGGGGGCATCGTGCGCTGTGGCACGTGCAGGGAAGTGTTTGACGGCAATGCCGCGCTGATCGATCCAGCCGCGGCATCGCCGTTTTTAACGTCCGGCCCCGGCACTGCCGCTCCCCTGCCAACCAGTTATCCGGCCGACAACAGCCTGCCGTCCGCCACGGACGACGAACCCATTTATTCCCTCGACTTCGACACCTCGTTCGACCCGTTCGGCATCCTGCCGGAAACGGCGCAGCTCAAGGACAACGAAGACGATGGCGAGCACATCGAGCTGGACCTCGACGTGGCACTGCCTGACGAGGCGCTGGCCGACACGCCTGCCGCCGCACCGCTCGACCTGCCTGAATCTGCTGCAACACCGGCAGAGCTGCCCGAACCACCATTGCCCCAGCCGATGGCGCCCTTCAAGCGCCGCCAGATCGATGACGCGCCCGCCTTCGCCACGTATTTGCGCGATAGCCGCCGCGAACCGAACCTGGAAACGGTGGCAGCCCCGGCCGCTCCGGCATTGCCTGCCGCTGAAAAAGTCAGTCTGGACAAGCCCGCGCGCCGGGAACCCACGCTGGCCGACCATTCCTTCACGCCATTGCCAGCCGCCGCCGTCGCGCCGGATGCCGCCGAAGAGCAGGAAGAACCCATCCTGCCGCCGGCCGACGACGAGCCGGCCTTTGTGACCTTGGGCCGGCGCCGCGAACAGAGCGGCAAGGCCATGCGCGTGGCCATGGCCATCGGCTCGGTAGCACTGCTGCTTTTACTATTCCTGCAAGTGATGACCACCTTCCGCAATCCGCTGGCGGCGCAATTTCCGCAGTGGAAGCCGACCCTGGTCGCGCTGTGCAAGCTCAGTGGCTGCCAGGTCGACTTGCCGGCGCAGATCGAGGCGCTGGCCATCGAGCAAGGCGAGTTGCAGACCTTGAAGGAACAGACCTTTTCCTACGTCTCGCTGCTGCGCAACCAGAGCCGCAGCGTGCAAGCCTGGCCCAGCATCGAACTGATACTCAACGACGCCAATGACAAGCCGGTCTTGCGCCGCGTGATCGCGCCGCGCGACTACCTGCCGGCCTCGATCGACGTGAGCACGGGGTTTGCGCCGCGCTCGGAACAAGCCATCAAACTGTACTTTGCATTAGACCAGCTCACGGCGTCTGGCTACCATATCGCCATCTTTTATCCTTAACAGACACTATCATGACCAAAACATCGCTGATCTGCGGCTCGCTTGCCACCGACACCATCATGCAATTTCCCGGCCGCTTCGGCGAATCCCTGCTGGCCGACCAGTTGCACAAAGTAAACGTGTCCTTCCTCGTGCCCACCATGCGCACGGAGTTCGGCGGCTGCTCGGGCAACATCGCCTACAGCCTGAAAATGTTGGGCGGCGACCCGCGCATCGTCGGCGTCATGGGGCAAGATAGCGCCGCCTACCTGGAACGCCTGCAAAAGCTGGGCATTTCCACCGCCAACATCCTCATCAAGGCCGACAGCTACAACGCGCAGTGCTTCGTCACGGCCGATGCGGACAATAACCAGATCAATGCCTTCCACCCGGGCGCCATGTCGTTTGCGCATGAAAACCCGATCGCCAATGCGGGCCCGGCCAAGGTGGCCATCATTTCTCCGGATGGCGACCAGGGCATGCTCAAGCACGCCGCCGACCTGGCCGGGCTGGGCATCCCCTTCATGTTCGACCCGGGTCAACAGTTGCCACGCTTCAATGGCGAACAGTTGATCGACTTCATCAACAAGGCCACGTATGTGTCGGCCAACGACTATGAAATGGAAATGTTGATGGAACGCACGGGATTGACCCTGCCGGACATCGCCAGCCGCCTGGAAGCGCTGATCGTCACGCGTGGCGAAAAAGGGTCGGAAATCTATACGGACGGCAAGCGCATCGACATTCCTGTCGTGACCGCCAAAGAAGTGCTGGACCCGACCGGCTGCGGCGACGCCTACCGTGCCGGCTTGCTGTTCGGTATCACCAACGACCTGGGCTGGGAAACCAGCGGCCGTCTGGCCAGCCTGCTGGGCGCCATCAAGATCGCCACCCAGGGCGCGCAAAACCATGTGTTTACGCCGGAGAGCATCGCCGAGCAGTTCGAAGCGGCGTTCGGCTACCGCTATTAATATGTAGTCCGGTCGGCTTGCGTCCAAGCGCCAGGCCGACCTTCTCGCATTACCTCACCACAATAATCATCCCCACCAGCACCTGCGCGATCTGCAGCAGGATCAAAGCCACCAGCAGCGACAGATCCAGGCTGCCGACCAGCGGCACCACCTTGCGTATCGGACGCAGCAGGGGCTCGTTCAAGGCCCGTACAAACGGCGCCAGCGGCGCATGCGGGTTGACCCAGCTGAAGATGGCTTCGATGATCAGCAAGGCCATGAAACCGTAGAGTATCCATTGCAGGAAGCGTTGCAGCGACTTGAGCAGCACCACTTCGACAGGATAGCCGGAAATAAACAGCACCGAGCTGGCCAGCAGCACGATCAGGAAGGCGCCGATCAGGCTGGCCCAGTCATACCCGCCCACGCCCGGCACCACGCGGCGCAGGGGGCGCACCAGCCAGTCGGACAATTGAAACGTGAATTGCGCCACCGACGAAGGCGGCCGCACGCGCACCGCCTGCATCCAGAAGCGCAGCAGCAACACGCCGCCCAGCAAGGTGGCGATGGTATCAACGATCAATGTAAGGATAACGATCAGCACGACTAATTCTCCAAAAAAAAACCGCTGTGTGATTGAGTCACACAGCGGCGTGTTGCCTCATCCAGGCACCCGTATCGTTGGAATTACGATGGGCGGGTGCTGGTTGGGAATGGCCAGGCTGCAGCCGGAGCCAACACGGTTTTTGCTACAGGTGCGATAGGTGCCGATGGCTTGGCGACAGGAGCTGCCTTCTTCGGTGCGGCCTTTTTAGGCGCGGCCTTCTTGGCGGCTGGCTTGGCTGCCACGGCGGCTGGTGCCGCTGGGGCTGCTGCCGGCGCTGCTGCCGGTGCGGCTGCCACGACTGGCGCTGCGGCTGGCTTGGTGGCAGGTTTCGCTGCTGCTTTCGCTGCCGGCTTCGCGGCTACCTTGGCGGCTGGCTTGGCTGCAACCTTTGCTGCTGGCTTCGCTGCTACCTTGGCCGCTGGCTTCGCTGCAGGTTTTGCTGCAACCTTGGCCGCAGGTTTCGCTGCTGCTTTGGCTGCCGGCTTGGCTGCGACTTTCGCTGCTGGCTTGGCGGCAACTTTCGCTGCCGGCTTCGCTGCTACCTTGGCCGCTGGCTTGGCTGCAGCTTTTGCTGCCGGCTTCGCTGCTACCTTTGCCGCTGGCTTGGCTGCAGCTTTCGCTGCTGGCTTCGCTGCCGGTTTGGCTGCTGCTTTTGCCGCTGGCTTGGCTACCGCTTTTGCCGCTGGCTTCGCTGCAGCTTTTGCTGCTGGCTTGGCTGCTGCTTTGGCGGCCGGCTTCGCTGCTGCCTTGGCGACGACTTTTTTCGCTGCTGGCTTGGCTGCCGCTTTGGCGGCCGGTTTCGCTGCTGCCTTGGCTGCAGGTTTCGCTGCGGCTTTTTTCACTGCTGGCTTGGCTGCAGCTTTTGCTGCTGGCTTGGCGGCTGCCTTGGCGACGACTTTTTTCGCTGCTGGCTTGGCTGCTGCCTTGGCGACCGGTTTCGCCGCTGCCTTGGCTGCTGGCTTCGCTGCAGCTTTTTTCACTGCTGGCTTGGCTGCTGCCTTGGCCGCTGGTTTTGCAGCGGCTTTTGCTGCTGGCTTGGCGGCCGGTTTGGCTGCGGCTTTTTTCGCTACAGGCTTGGCTGCTGCCTTGGCTGCAGGTTTCGCTGCCGGTTTTGCTGCTGCCTTGGCCGCTGGTTTCGCTGCGGCTTTCGCTACTGGCTTGGCAGCCACTTTTGCTGCAGGCTTGGCTGCGGCTTTGGCGGCTGGTTTTGCGGCTGGTTTTGCGGCTGGTTTCGCTGCTGCTTTGGCAGCTGGTTTAGCGGCAACCGTCTTTGCTGCGGCTGCCGGCTTCTTCGCGGCAGGAGCAGCCTTGGCGGCTGGTTTCTTTACTTCTGATTTCTTAGCGGCTGTTGCCATTTGTCTCTCCTTCATCTGAGATGAGAAATTTAAGCTACAAGATTTAAACCCGTCCGACCCACCACAGGGATAGGCCAGGCGAATTATTCATCGGCGCAAACGGTCGTTTGCGCTAATGAATTCGGCACCAGCTGAACTGCTGCAACTCCTCACGTTTGCAGCACTTCAGCCATCGTCGGTGCCACCCTGCTTTATCTCGCAGCTGGTGGCAAAGTCTGAATTCGGTCATTCGTTTTCGATGCCGTGCGTTTTTTCGCTCCTCGCATCGCGCTCGCTACAACACCGATGCGTCAAATAAAAAACCGCCATGCCTGAAAAAATTCGGGCACGGCGGCAGACGAAAACGGTGTGGTTTTGTGCATATCCGTGTAAATCTGTATCCCTGTTTTGCGAGGTTTTTTCGCTACCGCGCTGGTTAAAAAACCCCGCATTCTAACGCTCGCATTTGCAATCTCATAAAGTACACGAAAACCTTGTCAATGCGCAACCGGCACGACACGTTTTCGCCCGCTTTTTTGCACGTTACGCGTGCTATCGCACAATCGCGCGCCAAATGCCGCCGCCAGCGTGTCCGGAAACGATATTTACTAGCTGTCTCGCGCGCATTGGCGCCGTCAAAAAAATGCGTCGCGGCGCGCGTCATGCGGCGAAAAAATGGCCGCACTTTTCTGTGCCGTCGCATGCGATGCACATGCGCCGCCGCGCCGCTGCGCGCCACGAAAAAGCGGCTAACAAAAAGCGGCATGCGATGCCGCAGCCTGTCTCCAGAACGATGGCGGCGGGCTGGATAAAAACAGGCCAGGCTAGCGCGCGTCATTGGACGACGCGAGCCGGGAGAGGGTCAGCGCAGTATCGATGAAGGCGCGCAGTTTGGGCTGGCTCTGGGTACGGGCAGGAAAATACAGGAACAATCCACTCGTCGGCGGCACGTAGTTTTCAAGCACCCGCAGCAAGCTGCCGCTTGCCAGGTCACCTTCGATTTCCACGTCCGGCATATACGCCAGGCCCAGACCCGAGCGGGCGAAATCGGCGATCAGCGTGGTGTCGTTGACGACCAGGGGCGCGCCGGTTTCCACCAGAAATTCCTCGCCATCGCGCACGAAGCGCCAGCGGTGCAAGGCGCCGGAAGTGTGGAAGCGGTAGGCCAGCGTGTCGTGGCGCACCAGGTCTTCCGGGATCAGCGGCTGCCCTTTCCGCTCGAAGTAGCCGGGCGCGCCAACCACGGACCAGCGCAAGTCCCCCGTCAGGCGCACCGCCACCATATCCTGCTCCACGGACTGTCCCAGGCGGATGCCGGCGTCGTAACCGTGCGCCAGCAGATCGACCGCGCCATCGTCGAGCGACAGGTCGATGGTCACGTCAGGATAGCTGCTGCGAAAACGCGGTATCAATGCGCGCATGACCAGCGCGCCCAGCGCGCGCGGCACCGTCAGCCGCAGATGGCCAGCGGGCCGGTCGCGAAACATGGTCAGCGCGGCGAAGGCGTCATCGATCTGCCGGGTAGCGCCGGCCAGGCTGGCGTACAGGCCCGCGCCGGCTTCGGTGAAGGCGACATTGCGCGTATTGCGCTTGAAGAGCAGCACGCCATGCTGGCGCTCCATCACCTTGACCGCCTTGCTGACGGCCGTCACCGTCACGCCAAGCTGCAGTGCCGCGGCGCTGAAACTTTTGCGCTCGGCGACCGCGAGAAAGGTACGGATACCATCGAGAGAGTTATTTTTCATGCGCGCTCACGCAGTCAATAATGAACCTGAAGTTTAAAGCCTATCACCGTTGCCATACTATTTCTCTGCAATTGAACGCCATATGATGGTCGCTCCCTACCTCTCCCCCAAAGGAAGCACCATGTCTCTCCTCATACCGGCAATCGTCGGCGACTACTTTACCGCCGAAAACCATCACGATAGCGACGCCGTGGCGCAGTGCTTCGCAGCCGATGGCGTCGTGCATGACGACGGCCATGCGCACGCGGGCCATGCCGCCATCAAGGCCTGGAAGGAAGCTGGCAGCAAGCAGTACGGCGCCACCATCAGCCCCACCTCGGCCGACACCCGGGGCGCACGCTGCGTGGTCACCGGCAGCGTCAGTGGCAATTTCCCCGGCAGCCCGCTGGAGCTGCGCTTTGCCTTCACGCTCGCCAGCAACCGCATCCAGACCCTGGAGATCAGCGCATGAATACCGATTTCAAGGACAAGCGCGTGCTGATCACGGGCGGCACCAAGGGCATGGGCAAGGCGACGCTGAAACTGATGCTCGAGCGCGGCGCGCGCGTGGCGACCACGGCGCGCGCCGCCGGCGGCAGCTTGCCGGCCGGCGTGCATTTCATCGCGGCCGACCTGCGTACCCGCGCGGGAACCGACACGCTGATCCGGGAAGCGCTGGCCAGCCTGGGCGGGGTCGATATCCTGATCAATAACGTGGGCGGTTCGACGGCTGCGGGCGGCGGCGCGCTGGCCCTGGACGACGATGCCTGGCAAGATGCGCTCGATGGCAACCTGCTTGCCGCCGTGCGCCTCGACCGCGCCCTGCTGCCGGCGATGGTGGCACGCCAATACGGGGTGATCATCCACATCTCGTCGATCCAGCGCAGCCTGCCGCTGTACGAGTCGACGCTGGCGTATGCGGCCGCCAAAGCTGCGCTGAGCAACTACAGCAAGGGATTGTCGAAGGAATTCGGCCCGCAGGGCATCCGCATCAATACCGTCTCGCCGGGTTTCATCGAAACCACGGCGGCCCACGCGATGATACGGCGCTGGGCCGGCCACGCCGGCATCACCGAAGATGCGGCCCGCCAGAAGCTGATGCAGACGCTGGGCGGCATTCCCATCGGCCGCCCGGGCAAGCCGGAAGAAGTGGCCGAACTGGTTGCCTTTCTGGCCTCGGACCGCGCCGCGTCGATCCACGGCGCCGAGTATGTGATCGACGGCGGCACCATCCCGACCGTCTAAGTCCGCTGCAACAAGCGCTCCACATGGCAAAAGGCCCCGCATCCGCGAGGCCTTTGTGACATGACTGGTAACGCTATCGGCTGGCTTATTCCCAGTTCAGCGCGCCGCCGGTCTGGTATTCCGTCACGCGCGTCTCGAAGAAGTTGCGTTCCTTCTTCATGTCGATCATCTCGCTCATCCACGGGAATGGATTTTCCTCCTGGGCGAACAGCGGCTCGATGCCGATCTGCTGCGCGCGGCGGTTGGCGATGAAGCGCAGATAGCCCTTGAACATCGGCGCATTCAGACCCAGCACGCCGCGCGGCATGGTGTCTTCCGCGTACGCGTATTCCAGTTCCACGGCCTTCATGAACAGGTCCTTGATCTCTTCGCGGAAGGCGGCTGTCCACAGCTGCGGGTTTTCCATCTTGATCGTGTTGATCAGGTCGATGCCAAAGTTGCAATGCATCGATTCATCGCGCAGGATGTACTGGTACTGCTCGGCAGCGCCCATCATCTTGTTCTGGCGGCCCAGCGCCAGGATCTGCGTGAAGCCGACGTAGAAGAACAGGCCTTCCATCAGGCAGGCAAAGACGATCAGGGACTTCAGCAGCTTCTGGTCGTTTTCCACCGTGCCGGTCGTGAACGCCGGATCGGTCAGGGTGTTGATGAACGGGATCAGGAATTCATCCTTGTCGCGGATCGACTTGACTTCGTTGTAGGCGTTGAAGATCTCGCCTTCGTCCAGACCCAGCGATTCGACGATGTACTGGTAGGCGTGCGTGTGGATCGCTTCCTCGAACGCCTGGCGCAGCAGGTACTGGCGGCATTCCGGCGCCGTGATGTGGCGGTAGGTGCCCAGCACGATGTTGTTGGCGGCCAGCGAGTCGGCCGTCACGAAGAAGCCCAGGTTGCGCTTGACCAGGCGGCGCTCGTCGTCCGTCAGGCCGTTCGGGTTCTTCCACAGCTCGATATCGCGCTGCATGTTCACTTCCTGCGGCATCCAGTGGTTGGCGCAGCCGGCCAGGTATTTGTCCCACGCCCATTTGTACTTGAACGGCACCAGCTGGTTGACGTCCGTCTTGCCGTTGATGATGCGCTTGTCGTCGGCATTCACGCGGCGCGCCACTTGCTCGGCGTTCGCTTCGGACGGCTCAGCACCTGCCGGCAGGTTCAATTCGGTATTTCCCAGTGGCGCTTGCTGCGCCGGACGCGGCACAGCTGCCGACGTGGTTTCATCATCCCAAGACAACGACATATTCTTCTTCCTTTCCATGCCGGCGAGCCGGCGATCCGCAACAGGCCCGTTGTATCGGACAATGCGGACATTGACAACATTGAATCAGCCCGGCCGTGCCGGGCTGACAACTAAAATCTTACTGGCAGGCTTCGCATTCCTCAAAGCCATCGTCACCCGGACGCAGGTAGCAGGCTTCGCCATCGGCGTCGTCCGCTGCCGCTGCCACTACCGGCGCCACAGCCACTGCTGCTGCCGCCACGACGGCTGCCTGGGCACTTTGCGCGCTGGCCGACATGCCGCCATCGACTGCCACGGCGTTCAGGGCGCCCGTCTTGGAGGTCGATTTCTCCATGTGGGTAGCGGCGATGGTACGCAGGTAGTAGGTGGTTTTCAGGCCACGCAGCCATGCCAGCTTGTAGGTTTCGTCCAGTTTCTTGCCCGATGCGCCAGCCATGTAGATGTTCAGCGACTGGGCCTGGTCGATCCACTTCTGGCGACGCGAAGCCGCTTCCACCAGCCAGCTTGGCGACACTTCGAAGGCCGTGGCATAGATATCGCGCAGGTCTTGCGGGATGCGGTCGATCTTCACCAGCGAGCCGTCGAAGTACTTCAGGTCGGAGATCATGACTTCATCCCACAGGTCGCGCGCCTTCAGGTCGCGCACCAGGTAGCCGTTGATCTCGGTGAATTCGCCCGACAGGTTCGATTTCACGTACAGGTTCTGGAATGTCGGCTCGATACAGGCCGAGACGCCGATGATGTTCGAAATCGTCGCCGTCGGGGCGATCGCCACGCAGTTCGAGTTGCGCATGCCGAACTTGGCGATGCGTTCGCGCACCGGGGTCCAGTCCATGGCCGACGAGGAATCGACTTCCAGGTAACCGCCGCGCTCTTCGGCCAGCAGTTTGACCGAGTCTTGCGGCAGGATGCCACGGTCCCACAGCGAACCGGCATACGATTCATAGCGGCCGCGCTCTTCGGCCAGTTCCGTCGACGCCAGGTAGGCGTAGTAGCAGACGGCTTCCATCGAGGTGTCGGCAAACGACACGGCGGCGTCCGAGGCGAACGGGATGCGCATCATGTGCAGGCAGTCCTGGAAGCCCATCACGCCCATGCCGACCGGACGGTGGCGCATGTTCGAATTGCGCGCCTTGTCGACGGCGTAGTAATTGATGTCGATGACGTTGTCGAGCATGCGCATGGCGGTACGCACGGTCTTGGCCAGCTTGACGTGATCGAGCTTGCCTTCCTTCATGTGCGCCGGCATGTTCACGGAACCGAGGTTGCAGACGGCGATTTCATCGCTGCTGGTGTTCAGGGTGATTTCCGTGCACAGGTTCGAGCTGTGGACGACGCCGACGTGCGACTGCGGGCTGCGGATGTTGCAAGGGTCCTTGAACGTGATCCATGGGTGGCCCGTTTCAAACAACATCGACAGCATCTTGCGCCACAGGTCCAGCGCGGCGATCTTCTTGAATACGCGGATTTCGCCGGCGGCGGCCTTGGCTTCGTAGCCCACGTAAGCCTGTTCAAAAGCCTTGCCGACCTTGTCGTGCAAGTCTGGCGTGTCCGACGGCGAGAACAGGGTCCATTCGCCTTTTTCCATGACGCGCTTCATGAACATGTCGGGAATCCAGTTCGCCGTGTTCATGTCATGCGTGCGGCGGCGGTCGTCGCCCGTGTTCTTGCGCAGGTCGAGGAATTCCTCGATATCCATGTGCCAGGTTTCCAGGTAGGCGCAAACGGCGCCCTTGCGCTTGCCGCCCTGGTTGACTGCCACGGCCGTGTCATTCACCACTTTCAGGAACGGCACCACGCCTTGCGACTTGCCGTTGGTGCCCTTGATGTGGGCGCCCAGGGCGCGCACTGGCGTCCAGTCGTTACCCAGGCCGCCGGCAAACTTGGCCAGCAGCGCGTTGTCCTTGATGGCGTCGTAGATGCCTTCCAGGTCATCCGAGACGGTGCTCAGGTAGCACGACGACAGCTGCGAGCGCAGGGTGCCCGAGTTGAACAGGGTCGGCGTCGAGCTCATGAAGTCGAACGAGGACAGCAGGCTGTAGAACTCGATGGCGCGCGCTTCGCGGTCCGCCTCGTTCAGCGCCAGGCCCATGGCCACGCGCATGTAGAACGCCTGCGGCATTTCGATGCGCACGTCCTGGATGTGCAGGAAGTAGCGGTCATACAGGGTTTGCAGGCCGATGTAGCCGAATTGCAAGTCGCGGTCGGCCACGATGGCTTTGGCCAGACGTTCCAGGTCGAAGCTGGCGAGTACCGGGTTCAGCAGCTCGGCGGCGATGCCCTTGGCGATGTATTGCGGGAAATACGTCAGGTATTCGGCGGCAGCGGCCGCTTGCGGCACTTCCTTGCCGAACACTTCCTTGCGCACCGTGTGCAGCAGGATGCGGGCCGTGACCTGGCTGTAGGCCGGGTCTTTTTCCATCAGCGCGCGCGCCGCCAGAATGGCCGACTTGTGCAGCTCTTCGACGGGCACGCCGTCGTACAGGTTTTTCACTGTTTCAGCCAGGATGGCGTCGGCATCGACGTGCTTTTCCAGGCCGGCGCAGGCGGCGTTGATCAGGTCGCGCACTTCCTGCATGTCCAGCAGGCGGCGCACGCCGTTGTCGGTGACGTTCAGCTGGGGCGCGGTGACTTGCGCGGAGGCGCCTTGCGCTTCCTTCTGCAGGCGGCGCTCTTCCATGTGCTTGGCGCGGTACAGCACGTAGGCACGCGCCACGTCGTGTTCGCCCGAACGCATCAGCGACAGTTCCACCTGGTCTTGCACGTCTTCGATATGGAAGGTGCCGCCACCCGGATGGCGGCGCACCAGCGCGGCGACGACGCCGTCGGTCAGTTGTTCCACCAGTTCGCGGATGCGTGCCGAGGCTGCGCCCTGGCCGCCGTTAACGGCCAAAAACGCCTTGGTCATGGCGATGGCGATCTTCGAAGGCTCAAATGCCACCACCGCGCCGTTGCGGCGGATGATGCGATAGTCGCCCAATGCCGCGCCCGTGCTCGCCACACTGTTGGCCGCGCCTGGCGCTGGCGATACTGGCGTTGGATGGATGGAAATATCTTGTGGTGATTGCATTGAAGCTCCCGTTGTCAGCTAAAGTCAGCCTGCAGTTTTGCTGCCGCGTGTGTTGTTGAATAGAACGCCCGATGGTCAGGGTTTCTTCAGGTATTTGTTGCTAAATAGTAAATTCATAGTGCATAAAACAGGTCAGTATCCATCTCGCCACACCGCACTGCCCGGCTGGCGCGAAACACGATCAAGGGTGATAAACCGCCAGTTCCAGTGCTTTATCAGCAATCCGGATAGCTTTGACAATAATTCTGAAAACGTCTGTGATGGCACTAGATATAGTCTTTACATCCAACTTCTGCACTAATTGTAGTACCCATCGAAGGGTGATGCAATAGTTTTCCGGCATCCGCCAGCGTAATTTTTTGTCTTTTCTTATACGATTTCGGTTGACTTTTCAGGGCATGGATGGAAAGCCCAATCCCCGCGAAGTAAGCGCTAACGCAGGCTGCCCGCGCAAGGTTTCCAGCCAGCATTCTTGGTAAAAATGCCAGTCAAAAAACGGTCCCGGATCCGTCTTCCTTCCCGGCGCGATATGCTCGTGGCCGCGCACCTGGGACAGCCCGTAGCGCGCCGCCAGCGCCACCGTCAGCGCCGCCAGGACATGGTATTGCCGCCGCTGGAAGGGCACATCGTCCGCGCCTTCCATTTCGATACCGATGGAATAGCCATTGCACTGCGGACGTCCCTCGAAGGTGGACGCGCCGGCATGCCAGGCACGTTTATCAGCAGAAACATATTGCAGCAACGCACCATCGCGCCGCACAAAAAAGTGCGCCGAGACTTGCAAGCCACGCAGCTCGGCGAAAGAAGGATCGGCATTATAATCTACCCGGCCCGTAAACAAGTCCGACACATGCGGTCCGCCAAAGTGGCCGCCCGGCAAGCTGATGTTATGGATCACCAGCAAATCGACTTGCGCGCCGTCCGGTCGCGCATCGTAGTATTGGGAGTCATAGCGCAGCGCGCCATCGCACCAGCCGTCTTCATCTATCGTCCATGCGCTCATCAAATAGGGCTTCCTGTATCGTCAATTTCTGCATGCGGTAACGCAACTGGCGCACGCTCAGGCCCAGCTGGCGCGCCGCCCGTGCGCGGTGGTAGCGCGCCTGCACCAGCGCCAGCATGATCATGTCGCGCTCGGCCTGGCGCAAATACATGTCCAGCGGCAAGACGGGGGGCACGCCATACGCCGCCATGCCGGGCAGGCACAGTTGCCGCTCCGGCAAGGCCGGCGGCGCCCGCGACGGCATGCTGCCCGTCGCCGGCGGCAAGGCCAGCCCCTCGAGCGCGATCACGCCGCCGTCGGCAAAGGCCAGCGCCCGCTCCAGCACGTTTTCCAGTTCGCGCACATTGCCGGGAAACACATACGCGGCCAGGGCCGCCAGCACGGGCGGCGCCAGGCTCACGGCCCGGCGCGGCGACAGGCGCGCGAGGATCACCTCACATAATACCTGCAGATCGCCGCGCCGTTCGCGCAGCGGCGGCAGTGCCAGCTCGATCACATTCAGGCGGTAAAACAGGTCCTGGCGAAACGTCCCGGCCGCCACGCCGCGCCCCAGGCCATGCTGGCTGGCGCACAGAATGCGCACGTCGACTGCCTCGTCAGTACTGCCGCCCAGCTTGCGCACGCGGCGCTCCTGCAGCACGCGCAACAGTTTCACCTGCATGGCCAGCGGCAGGTCGTCGACTTCGTCGAGCAGCAAGCTGCCACCGTGGGCTGCCTGGAACAAGCCCTGGCGTTCGTGCAGCGCGCCCGTATAGGCGCCCGGGCGGCAGCCGAAGAATTCCGCTTCCATCAGCGCTTCGGGAATGGCGCCACAGTTGACGGCGATAAACGGGAAGCTGGCGCGCGCGCCCTGCGCATGGATGGCGCGCGCCGCCAGTTCCTTGCCCGTGCCCGATTCGCCGCGGATGGCCACCGGCGCGCCACAGCGGGCGATGCGGCCGATCTGCGCGCGCAGTGCCTGCATGGGCAGCGAGTTGCCGCTCAGTTGCGGCGCCGGCGGCATGCCGGCGGCGGTCTGCGGACTGGGGCTGGGACGGGACATGGGAGCGCGCCTTTCTGCAATGGCGGCGACGAACCGCCTGCTGCAGATGCTACACCGGACGGATGCCGGAGGCCGTTACGATACGGATGAGCAACGCGCGCCGGCACGCCCTTACAAGGTGGCGTGCGCGTGGCTGCAGTAATCGTGGCCCCTGGCCTGCACGTTTTCGGAGGCCGGGTAGTACACGCCGCAATGGGCGCAGCACAGCATCAGTTCGGCATCAGGCAATTCCTGCGGCCGGCCCGGCGGCGCAAACGGATTCGGCTGCTGTTGCTGATGCGCGCGGGCCCGTTGCTGCATGCTCCGGATCTTGCTGCGGATAGCAAACAGCACCAGGAATACCAGCGCCAGCCAGAATAAAACACGTGTCATGCGAATCCTCGGTGTAAAACCACTTCCAGTACAAAACGGCTGCCGACATAGGCCAGCAGCAAGGTGGCGAAACCGGCCAGGGTAAAACTCAGGGCCGTCTTGCCGCGCCAGCCGCGAAAGCGGCGGCCTGCCAGCAGCGCGGCAAACAACAGCCACGACAGCATAGTAAACACGGATTTGTGATCCCAGTTCAGGGCCTTGCCAAATAGTTGCTCGGAAAACACGATGCCCGACAGCACGGTCAGGCTCAGCAGGATGAAGCCCAGGCCGATCATGCGGAACAGCAGTTTTTCCATCGTCAGCAGGGCTGGCAACTGGTCCAGCGCCGTGCCGATGAAGCCGCGGCTTTCGCTGCGCGTATGCAAACGCGATTCCTGCAGCGCCATCAGCACGGCGTGGAAGGCGGCAATCGTCAAGGTGCTGTAGGCAAGCACGGCCACGGCAATATGCCAGCCGAAGACGGCCGACTTGCCTTCCATGTTGACCTGGCTGCCAGGAAAGGCCCAGGCCAGGCCGATGGCGAGGACGGCGCTGGGCATGACCATGCGGCGCAGTCCGTCCAGGCTGAAATTGCGGTTCTCTATCCAGTAGGCGCCCACCGAGACCCACAGCGCGGCCGACAGCATGGCGGAAAAACCGAAGCGCAAGGTGCCCGGCGCCATCAGGTCGAACCACAAGGTGGCGGCGTGCGCCAGCCAGGCAACGCCGGTCAGGCCGGCAATGAGCCGGGCACGGGACGAGGGAAGCACCGCGCACGCCGCGTACAACAGCGCGGCGATGAAAAAGAAATAGATCTGCATAGTTTAAGTTTACACCATAGCCGACAAGCGCGATTCAGGCGACAGCCCGGTGACAGGCACGACGCCGCCATCCAATGCCGCAAGCCTGCCATGATATCGCGCCTGAGGCATGACGGGGTGGCGCACCCTCAAGATTTCGGCAATCTTTCACGCTACCTGTATATATTAGTATGCCGCAAAAAAATGATGGCCCGCTTAAGCGGGCCATCGGGCATTGCCAATATCCGGCTTACTTCACGTTCAGGCTCTTTTTCGCCTGCTCCAGCAAGTCGGTCTTGACCCAGTCCTTGGCCACGGGTGGTTTCGTCATGCGGCCCACGCCCGTTTTCACCATCACGTCCGTGGTGATCTGGATATGCTCGGGCGAGATGTCATACGAATACGGCGAATTGCTGATCGCGTCGTCGAAGTCATCCTTCGTGATCTGGCCGCGGAACACCACTTCACGCACATACTTTTCCGCCGTCGCCTTGTTGTCGATAAAGGTCTTGGTGGCTTCGACGAAGCAGCGCATGAATTTTTCCGCCACGGGACGGCGTTCCTTGTAGAACTTTTCCGTCATCACCATGGTCCGCACGGGTTCGCCGATCGGCGTGTCGTACGGTTTGATGACTTCGGTGCCGAAACCCTTGTTGATGGCCTGCGACGATTGCGGCTCGGACTGCATCATGGCGTCGATATTCTTGCCCATCAACGCCTGGTTCAAGTCGGCGTAGGCCAGGAATACCAGTTGCACATCCTTGCCCTTGGTTTCGGCATACGTCAGGCCAGCTTGCGACAGCTCGGCCAGCAGCAGCACTTCCTGGATGCCGCCGCGCGTCACGCCCACGCGCTTGCCCTTGAGTTCCTTGACGCTGGCAATCTTTTGCCCCGCCCCGCCCACCAGGCGCGCGCCACCCTTTGCAAAACCGGCCACCACGTAGATGGGCGCGCCGCCGGCGCGGCCGGAAATGGCCGCTTCGGACGCCGTCGCCCCCACGTCCAGTTCGCCCGCGATAATCGCCTGCATCACGTCGAGGCCTTTGGCGAACACATGCTCCTCAACCTTGATGCCGCACTTGGGCGCGATTTCCTTGATGTACGACACGGCGCCGTAATGGGCGAATTTCAAGTTACCCAGGCGCACGACTTCCTGCGCCTGTGCCTGGACAGCGCCCATGCCGAAGGCCAGCATGAGGGCGGCGGCGATACCGGTCTTCAAGGTTGATTTTTTCTGCATCGGGTTCTCCTGTGGTGGTTGGTGTATGCCCGCAAGGGCAAAGCTACGCGAAACACTGCTCTTATTATCAAGAGATAGTACCGCGTGTTGGAGCCAGGGCAACATTTTTTTGCCGGCAGCCACGCTGCCGGCGTTATGACGACCGTCTGTTGCTACTGTCCCGCCAGCGCCACCACCGGGTCGAGTCCCGACGCCTTGCGCGCCGGCATGAAGCCAAACACCAGCCCCGTCACCACGGCGCAGGCAAACGCGCCGGCGATGGCGCTCAGGGAAAAGATCACCGGCACGTCCCATACCAGCAGCAGGCCGGCGACCGTCACGCCAACCACGATGCCGGCCACGCCGCCCACCACCGACACCAGCACGGCTTCGGTGAGGAACTGGCGCAGGATGTCGCGCCGGCGCGCGCCCGTCGCCATGCGGATGCCGATTTCGCGCGTGCGCTCGCGCACCGTCATCAGCATCACGTTCATGACGCCGATGCCGCCCACCACCAGGGAGACGGCGGCGATCAGGCTGAGCATCATGGTCATGTTGTCCTGCGTCTTCGCTTCGGCGGCGATCGACGCGGCCGCGTTGCTGATGCCGTAGTCCCGGATGCGGTGGCGCTCGAACATGGTGGCGTCGACTGCCGCCTCCACCTCCGTCACGCGCTTGACGTCGGCCACCGCCATCACCGTGTACGTCGGCTCGCGCTGGCCGAAGACGCGGATGCCGGCCGTGGAAAACGGCAGCAGCAGCACGTCGTCTTCATCCTTCTCGCCCGTCAGCGCCCCCTTCGCGCTCATCACGCCGATCACCTGGAAAGGCACGTTGCCGATCAGGATGCTCTGCCCCACGGGATTGGCCACGTCGGGCATCAGCTTTTCCGCCAGGTGGGCGCCCAGCACGGCCACGGTGGCCATCTCGCGCTCGTCTTCCTCGGTAAAGAAGCCGCCCTTGGCCACCGGCCAGGTCTGGATCTGCGGCAGGGCCGGCCCCGTGCCGCGCACATAGGTCTGCACGTCGAGGTTACCGTGGCGTATCACCTTGTTGCCCGTGACATTCGGCAGCACGTGGGTAATGCCTGGCACGTCTTTCAGCGCATCGAGGTCGGCCAGGGTGATGCTGCGTCCGGGGATACGCGAGCTTTCGCCGCGCGACGCCATGTACAGCAGGTTCGAGCCGAATGCGCCCAGCTGCGCCATCACTTGCTGGCGCGTGCCCAGGCCGATGGCCAGCATGACGATCACGGAAGCGACGCCGATGACGATGCCCAGCAGGGTCAAGCCCGTGCGGAAGCGGTTGATCCACAACACGCGCCAGGCGGCACGCGCCGCGTCGAGCAATTCCGTGCCCAGCGACGCGCCCGTGTCATGGGCGGCGCGCGACATGTCCAGCGGCGGCAGGGCCGTCGACGTGGCGGGAATGGCGACGGCGCCCGAGTCTTCGATGATTTCGCCATCGCTGATCTCGATCACGCGGCGCGCCTGTGCCGCCACCTTGCGGTCATGCGTAATCAGGATGATGGTGTGGCCCGCGTCGGCCAGTTCGCCCAGCAGGGCCATCACTTCGGCGCCGCTGCTGCTGTCGAGCGCCCCCGTCGGTTCATCGGCGAGGATGATGCGCCCGCCATTCATCAGGGCGCGCGCGATCGACACGCGCTGCTGCTGCCCGCCCGACAACTGGTTTGGCCGGTGATCGAGCCGCTCGCCCAGGCCCAGGCGCTTGAGCAGCGCTTCCGAGCGCGCATGGCGGGCCGCGGCCGGCATGCCCGCGTACAGGGCCGGTACTTCCACGTTTTCGCGCGCCGATTCGGTGGCGATCAGGTGATAGCCCTGGAAGACGAAGCCGAACGCTTCGCGCCGCAGCCACGCCAGTTCATCGGGATTCAGGCTGGCCACGTCCTGGCCGGCGAAACGGTAAGTGCCGTCGCTGGGCCGGTCAAGACAGCCAAGCAAATGCATCAGGGTCGACTTGCCGGAACCGGACGCGCCCACAATGGCGACGAATTCGCCGGCGCCGATCGACAAGGTCAGGCCGCGCAACACTTCCACGGCTGGCGCGCCGTCATGGCCGCCATAGCGCTTGCGGATGCCTTGCAGTTCAATCAACGGCGCCGCCTGCTCCGGCTGCCCGGGTTGCCCGAGCGACGCGGCCTCGTTCATGGCGCTCACAGCTGGAACCTGCTGCTGCCGCTGCCGGCCGGCTGCTCGCCCGTGACCAGCAATTCGCCTTCGCGCAAGCCTTGCAGCACTTCCGCGCTGAGGCGGTTGCGCACGCCCACGGTGACGGTGCGTGTATCGACCTTGCCGTCCGCATCCATCACGCGGGCCGTAAACTGCCCCGGCTTGGCGCCTTCTTGCGTCGAGGGTTTCAGGGCCGGCAAGGGCACGGCCAGCACATTGTTCGCCGCGGCCGTGACAAATACCACTTGCGCCGTCATCTGCGGCATCAATTCGCCATCGGCGTTATCCACGTCGAACAGCACGGTATATAAAATCACCTTGCTGGTCGACGGCGCCAGGGCCGTGCCGGCGGCAGAACCGCCTGGCACCGGCGGGGCCGGCAGCACTTGCCGCACCTTGCCGCTCCAGCGCCGCTGGTCGCCGCCCAGGGTGGTGAAGTACACGGGCATGTCCGGGCGCACGCGGCGCACGTCCGCTTCCGACACTTCCGTCCACACCGTCATGGCCGACAGATCGGCGATGCGCAGGATATTCGGCGTCTGGTACGTGGCGTTCAGGGTTTGCCCTTCCTTCGCGTCCAGACCCACCACCTTGCCGGCCATCGGCGCATAAATGCGCGTATAGCCGAGGCGCGCCTCGTCCGCCTTCAGGCTCGCCTGGGTCTGGTCGATCTGTGCCTTCAGGTGGTCGATCTTGGCGCCGGCCGAGGCCAGGGTGGCTTCGGCCGTTTCCAGGTCGGCCAAGGGCGTGGAGTCGAACTTGGCCATCTGCTTCTGGCGGCCATGCTGCTGGCCCGCCAGGCGGTGCTGCGCCTGCTGGTCGGCCAGCTGCGCACGCAATCCGGCCAGCGCGGCGCGGCCCGCATCGACGGTGGCTTGCTGCACACTGGGGTCGATCTCGGCCAGCAGCTGGCCTTTTTCCACGGCGCTGCCGGGCTGCACGTGCAGACGCGTGATCTGGCCCGACACTTGCGCGCCCACGTCGACATAGGTTTGCGGCTGCAGGGTGCCGATGGCCGTGACGCTGGCCTCGATATTGCCGCGCTTGACGGGCGCCGTGTCGAATACGGTGGCCGGGCCACGCGTGGCCCACAGTGCGCCGGCGCCAAACAGCGCCAGCAAGACCACGCCGCCGAGGATGCGGGTGCGGCGGGAAGGCAGGCGGGCCGCCATCAGGAAACCACTTTCAGTACATTCAAAACATCAATCGGTGTCGCCAGGCGTGAAAAGTGCATCGGTCTATCCTTGAAAATGGCAGTCAAAATTACTGCAGAAACGTCACAAGACCTGCCAGCGCGGCGACGGCTGCCAGCAGGGAACTACGAAACAGCAAGCGGGGGGCGTACGGCAGCAGCAGGGCCACCAGCAGCGCTCCCGCGCCGATGAAACCCAGCCAGGCGACCACGCCGACGGTGGCGCTCCAGCCAGCCACGCAAGGCCAGATGGCCAGCGCCAGCAGGACGGCACCGGCCAGTTGCAGCGCGCGCCGCACGTTCGGCGCCGCGTCCCTGCCCCAGACCTGGCCGTGATGGCGGTCCATCGCCAGGGAGAGGCTGGCCATGCCCGCATACGACAGGCCCAGCGCACAGAGGATGGTATTGATCATGACTGTCCTTCCGTATTGACTTGCAGGCTGGCCGAGGGCGCAGCGCTTTCCTTCGGTGCAGCCTTCTTGACCGGTTTTTCCTTGCGCTTGTGGACTTTCCACGCGCCCCTGGCGGCCAGCAGGCCGAAGGCCATGCTGCCCAGTTCCACGCCGGCGCTTTCCCAGTCGCCGCGCGCGATCTGCGCCGCCAGGTTGTCGCCCGTGCTCAAGACATTGAGCACCGGCAGCAGCAGGCACAGGGCGGCAAGCAAGCCCAGTTGCTCGATCCAGGCGCGCTTTTCCCCGCGCAGGCAGGCGTGCACCAGCATCAGGAACCACACGCCGAAGAAGGCGCGCACTTCCCAGCCGGCGCGCTGCTCGATGCCGACGGGGATCAAACGGTTGGCCCACAGGAAACCCACGCAGGCGATGGCCAGGCCGGCAATCGCCACCACGTTCAGGCATTCGATGACGCGGTACACGCGCTGCGTATAGGCGCCGAACTCGCCGCCGGACTTCTGGCGGCGCTTGACCATGAACAGGATGGCGCCCGTGCCCATCATGGCCGTGCCGGCCAGGCCGCAGAAGAAGTACAGCCAGCGCATCGGCGTGCCGCCAAAACCGACCATGTGCAGGTTCGACATGACGGAGCGCGTCAGGCCCGCGCCGCCCGTATCCGACTCGCCCGGCCGGCGCACGGCGACCTGCTCGCCCGTGGCCAGCGCGTAGCAGGCCCTGCCCGAATTGGCGCTAAGGCGCGTGAGCAGTTCCGCGTCTTCATTCCAGCCGTACATGCAGACGCGCATGGAGGCGTCATTCGGATTGTCCAGCACCACGGCGCGGATTTCCTGGCCGATGGCCTGCTCGGCACGCTGCGCAAACGACTCCAGCGCGGGAATGGCCAGCGGCTGGCCTGTCTTCACGGGCTTGCCCGCATCGTTCCAGTCGGCCAGGAAGGCCTTCTTGGGATTGTCCATGCCGTATTGCGCCACCACGGGGGCCGGCACATAGTCATCGCTGAAGAATGCCAGGCCCGTGTAGGCGATCATGAACTGGAACGGCAAGGTCAGCACGGCCACCGCATTGTGTGCGTCGAGCCACGAACGCTGGCCCTTGGCCGGGCGGAAGGTGAAGAAATCCTTGAAGATGCGCTTGTGCGTGATGACGCCGCTCACCAGCGCCACCAGCATGATCATGGTGGTGATGGCGACGATCCACACGCCGATGCGTCCCGCGTGCAGCTCGTAATGGAAATCGACGAAATGGTGGCCGCCGATGGTTTCCCGTTCCGTTGCCTCGCGCGCATGCTCGATGACGGCACCCGTCAGCGGATCAAGGTCCGCCGAGCCATAGCCGCCGCTGGGCTGGAACCAGTAGGCGGACAGGCCGTGGCCGGGACGCTGCACGGGCCAGATCTCCCACATGTCCGCCTTCGGGTGTTCCTTCGCCATGAAATCGAGCGCCAGCTCCAGGCGGTGCGCGCGGTCCGTGACCTTCGGCAGCGGCGGATCGTTCGCATGCGCAGCCTCTTCCAGTGCGTGCTCGGGCGTCATCCAGTGGCCGATCGGGTCGTCGAAGACGGCCAGGGTGCCGGTCAGGAAAATGGCGAACAGGAGCCAGGAAATCCACAGGCCGCTCCACGTATGCAGCCAGGCCATGGCCTGGCGCAAGCCGCCCTGCTGCGGCGTCTTGACCACTTTGTCTACCTTGACGGCGTTCATGCGGCACCTCGCGACAGCAGCATGCCGATGCCGCCGCAGGCGATGGCCGGCAGCAGCATGCCCAGCCAGGCGCGGCGCAGGTCCTGCACGGCAAAGACCCAGATCACGGCGCAGGTATATACGACGAAGGCGCTCAGGGTGGCCGTCAGCACGGCTTCGGCGCGCGACAGCGGCAGCACGGCCGAGAGCAGCACGGCCACGCCGGACGTAAGCGCATAGCCGCCAAAAATGGCGGCCAGCACGCGCGAGAACAACATCATGTTGGCCGATTTCATCATCGCGGCGCTCCCTGCGGCACACGCTGGCTCACGCCATTGCTGGCGTGGGCCGGATTCAACTGCACATTCATAAGCCAAGCATCCTTCATCAAGATAGGTCATTCAAAAGTGATTATTTACAGTTTGTAGTTCAAGGTCAGCATCAGGTTGCGCGGCGTGCCCACCAGATTGCCGAAGACATCGGAATAGATGCTCTGGTAATAGTGCTTGTCGAGCGCATTGTTGACGTTCAGGCGCAGTTCGGCGCGGCTGTCGATCTGCCACGCCGCATTCAAGCCCAGGATCGCATAGCGGCCCTGGCGCAGATGGTAGGTGCCGTCCGTCGAATCGGTCGCGCCCTGCCCGTACAGCGAGGCGCCGACGCGCCAGCCCTGCGCGGCGCCGGACAGGCGGTAGCTGGTGGCCAGCTTGAGCTGCTGGCGCGGATAGCGGCTGTTGAAATCCTTGCCGATATTGGCCGGATCGCTGTCGCGCGTAAATTGCGCCTTCACATACGTAAAACCGGCCGACAGCTGCCAGTCGGGCGTCAGCGCGCCCGCCACGTCCAGCTCCACGCCTTCGCTGCGCACTTCGCCCGACGCGCGCTGGCAATAGCCCCAGGTGCTGCCGGGGCAGGGATTGGGGCCAGCCAGGTCGTCCACGCCGCGGTTTTGCTGGCGGATCTGGAACACGGCCGCGCTGGCATTGAGGGCGCCGCCAAAGTATTCACCTTTCACGCCCGCTTCATAGTTGGTGCCGCTGATCGGCTTCAAGGGCTGCCCATTGGCGTCGGTGGAAGCCTGCGGCTGGAAGACTTCGGTCCAGCTGGCGTACACGGAATGCTGCTTGTCGAGGTCATACACGACACCGGCGTACGGCGTGAATTCGCGCGCCACCGAGTAGCCGGCATCGTCCTTGTACCAGCTTACGCGCCCGCCCAGCACCAGCGACAGCGGCTCGGCCAGGCGCATGCGCGTGCCCGCATACACGCCGCTTTGCTCGGTGATGCTGGCCGTGCGCCACTGCGCGTAATTGATGACGGGACGCGCCACGCTGCCCGTATCCCAGTTGAACGGGTCAAGCACCGGCGCCGCCGCGCCCCAGCTGTACGGCGCCCAGCCGCCATAGCTGTTTTTCGACGAACGGCGGTGGCTGGCGCCGACCGTCAGCTCGTGCTCGCGGCCGAACAGGCTGTAGCTGCCCGTGGCATACGCGTCATAGCTGGTGTTGGCCAGTTCGGCGCGGTAGCTTTGCGAATTGAAGCGCAGGGTGTCGCCGCGGCGGCTGATGCCGGAAAACGTCGTGTCGATCTCGGGCGTCTTGCGCGTGGCCGCCAGCTTGGCCTTCCAGCCGTTGGCGAAGCGGTGTTCCAGTTCCGCGAAGATGGTCTTGTCCGTCTGGCGCCAGCCATCGAAGTCGGCGCCCAGATAAGTCGAGCGGGCCAAGTTCAAAAAAGTGCCGTCGGCGGCCGTTACCACGCCCGTGGTGACGCCGTCGTTATCCGTCTTGCGGTAGTGGGCGCCCAGGGTCAACGTGGTATCGGGGCGCAGGTCGGCCTCGATGATGCCGTACAGCTGGTGATTGCGGCCATGCAGCACGTCGACAAAATCCTTCTTGTCCTGCACCGTCGCGACGATGCGCCCGCGCAGGGTCTTCGCTTCGTTGAGCGCGTTGGCCGCATCGGCTTCCAGGCGGTAGTTGCTCCAGCTGCCGATGCTGGCCGAGAACGACGCTTGCGGCGTGGCCGTCGGGCGCTTGCGCACCAGATTGATGGCGGCGCTGGGCGTGCCGCTGCCCGTCATCAAGCCCGTGGCGCCGCGCACCACTTCGATGCGGTCATAGATGGCCAGGTCGTCATTGTCTCCATTGAAGGTGCCGTTCGCGCCCAGGCTGGTAGGCAAGCCGTCGAACAGGATGTTGTCGACTGGAAAGCCGCGTGCGCTGAAACTGCCGGAATCGCCCGTAAAGTTGCCCTTTTGCATGACCAAGCCCGTGATCGACTGCACGGCGTCATCCAGGGTGGTGATGCCCAGGTCGTCGATCTGCTGGCGCGTCAGCACGCTGACGGATTGCGGCGTCTCGCGCAGCGACAGGTTCAGCTTGGTTGCCGTATTGCTCATGCCCGTCGTATACGATCCGCTGCCTTCCGTCGTCGCCTCGCGCCCTGCCGTGACGGACACGCCAAGCATGGTTTGCTCGGTGGCGGGCATGGCTGGCACCTGCTGCGCCAACGCGGAGGTACCGGCGGCCAGGCACAAGGCCGTCACGGCCAGCCCCAGCGGATGCCGCTGAGGACGATGCGATACGAAATTGACAAGATGCGAAACCTGTTGCATGAAAAATCCTGAAAAGTGGCGTCATGAGACGGTAAAAAACAGCCGCCCTACCCTGTAGGTGCCGCGAAAACGAAAAACGGGCAGTCCGGCTGCAAATATTTTTGTGGGGTGCTACGGCGCCGGTTCGACCGTCACCCAATACCGCGTGCGGCTGCGCACCTGCACCGGCAGCGAGTTGGGCAGCATGTTCAAAATGCGCTGGGTGTCGGCCAGCGGGAACACGCCCGACAGGCGCAGCTGGGCCACTTGCGGCGCGCAGTCGATCACGCCGGGGCGGTAACGGGCCAGGTCGGCCAGAAAATCGCCCAGGGTCACGTCATCGACGATCAGCTGCCCGCGCGACCAGGCGCCCGCATATGCACCGATGGCGTGCGGCGCGTCTGGCGCCTGACGGGAAAATGCCACGCCGTGCCCGGCCGCCAGCAGCAAGGGCGCACCGATGCCGTCGCGGGGGCGGATTTCAACGGCGCTTTCAAACACGTCCACCGTGCTGTAGTCATCCTGCTGGCGCACGGAAAAGCGCGTGCCCAGCGCGCGCACCAGGCCTTCGCGCGTGGCCACTTCCAGCGGCGCGTCGCTGCCGATGCCGTGACCGCTGACGACGAGGATTTCGCCGGCCAGCAGCTCGATCAGGCGGCGGCTGGCGTCGAAACGCACATTCACGGCCGAATCCGTATTCAAGCTGAGCACGCTGCCATCGTCCAGCACTATCTCGCGCCTGTCGCCCGTGGCCGTGCGGTAGTCGGCACGCAGGACGCGCACGCCATCCCAGGCGCCCGTCTGCGCGGCCAGCATGCCGCCGCCGGCCGCCACGCCCAGCCACGCCAGCAACTGGCGCCGCTTGCCGTTGACGGCTTTCTGCTGCGTGCCCGCCAGCGCCTGCGCGGCCGCACCGCGGTGCAAGCCGCGGAACCGCTGCGACACCGCTTCGATATGCTGCCAGGCCAGTTCATGTTCAGGGTCCGCCTCGCGCCAGCACTGCCAGGCGGCGTGTTCCTGCTCGCTGGCCTCGTCCGACATCAATACGGTCAGCCACTCGGCCGCCTGCAGCTGCACGTCCTCGTCGATGGCCGCAGCGGCCGCGGGTTCTGCCACCGTGCTCATGCCGGCAGGGAGAAAAACACCTGGCGGTTGGCGCGCGTCAGGTATTGCTTGACCGAGCTGGCCGATACGTTCAGGCGCGCGGCGATCTCGGCGTAGCTGAGGCCTTCGAGCTGCGCCAGCAAGAACGCCGTGCGCACGGGACCCGGCAAGCCGTCGAGGGCCACATCGATCTGCTGCAAGGCTTCCAGCGCCAGCAGCCGTTCTTCCGGCGCGGGCGCCACCTCGGGCGACAGACAGGCCAGCGCCTCCAGATAGGCGTCTTCCAGCACCTGCCGGCGGTAGCGGTGCGCCACCAGACGCCGCGCGATGGTGGCGAGAAACGGCCGCGCCTCGCGGATCTGCGGCGCCGTGCCGTTGGTCAGCACGCTGATGAAGGTGTCTTGCGCCAGGTCCGCCGCCTCGCCCGCATTGCCCAGCTTATGCCGCAGCCAGCCCTGCAGCCAGCCATGATGGCTGCTGTAGAGCGCGTGCAGGTCTTGTTGCTGTGCAAAATCGGCGGCCGACATGGCATCCCTTTCCGCTCAGGCGTGCGGCACCCGAGAATGTAAATAAGAATTATTCTCATTTTAACCGTGTTTTTGACTTTCATGCAATCGCGGCATTGCCAGAAATACCAACTAATTCAAAAGCAGGCCAACCGCCAGGCGATGCAGCGCAGGACCGCCAGCCAACCGCGATAAGGTAAAATGACGGCCATCGTCCGGCTTTCGCCGCCCACTCCCAAGCTTTTCATTGCAGGTTCATCATGCTAGATAATCTCACCCAACGGCTTGCCAAAGTCGTCAAGACCATGCGCGGCGAGGCGCGCCTGACCGAGGCGAACACCGCCGACATGCTGCGCGAAGTGCGCCTGGCGCTGCTCGAAGCCGACGTCGCCCTGCCCGCCGTGCGCGAATTCATCGCCAAAGTCAAAGAAAAAGCCATGGGCGAGGATGTCATTTCCTCGCTCACGCCAGGCCAGGCCCTGGTTGGCGTGGTGCAGCGCGAGCTGGCCGCCCTGATGGGCGCCGACCTGGGACCGGAAGCGTCGCAGATCAGCTTTGCGCAGCAGCCGCCCGCCATCATCCTGATGGCCGGTCTGCAGGGTGTGGGTAAAACCACCACCGTCGGCAAGCTGGCGAAATACCTGAAGGAAGAAAAGAAGAAGAAAGTGCTGACCGTCTCGGCCGACGTGTACCGTCCCGCCGCGATCGCCCAGCTGCAATCGGTCACCGCCCAGGTAGGCGCCGACTTCTTCCCGTCTTCCAGCACGGACAAGCCGGTCGATATCGCCCTGGCCGCGCTGGACTGGGCGAAAAAGCACTACCACGACGTGCTGATCATCGATACGGCGGGCCGCCTCGGTATCGACGAAGAGATGATGCGAGAAATCGCCGCCGTCCACGGCGCCGTGAAACCGATCGAAACCCTGTTCGTCGTCGACGCCATGCTGGGCCAGGACGCCATCAACACGGCGAAAGCGTTTAACGATGCGCTGCCGCTGACCGGTATCGTGCTGACCAAGCTCGATGGCGATGCGCGCGGCGGTGCGGCCCTGTCGGTGCGCCACATCACGGGCAAACCGATCAAGTTTGCCGGCGTCTCGGAAAAACTCGACGGCCTGGAAGCGTTCGACCCGACCCGCATGGCCAACCGCATCCTGGGCATGGGCGACATCCTCGCCCTGGTGGAAGAGGCGCGCAAGGGCGTCGACAGCAAGGCGGCGGCCGACCTGGCGCAAAAAATCAAGGTCGGCGGCAAGTTCGACATGAACGATTTCAAGGCGCAGCTGGGCCAGATGAAGAAAATGGGCGGCATGGCCAACCTGATGGACAAGCTGCCAGCGCAGTTCCAGCAGGCGGCAGGCGGCAAGAACATGGATCAAGCCGACAAGCAGGTACGCCGCATGTGCGGCATCATCGACTCGATGACGCCGCAGGAACGCGCCAAGCCTGAACTGATCAAGGCCACGCGCAAGCGCCGCATCGCCGCCGGCGCCGGCGTGCAAGTGCAGGAAGTGAACCGCATGCTGACGCAATTCGAGCAAATGCAGACGATGATGAAGAAATTGTCGGGTGGCGGCATGATGAAGATGATGCGCTCCATGAAGGGTATGATGCCCGGCATGAGGTAGTGGAAGGCTTCAAAATCCGCTGCGCGGGGCGCTTTGCGGCCGGCGATGCTCACCGTACTTCAGTACGGTTGCGCTTCCCGGCCACAAATACCATCCGCTCGCTGTGATTTTGAAGGCCTTTTTTACGCCGCGTGAGATGTAGTTCAAGTCAAGAAACACCGTTATAAAATCATGCCGGATTGCATTTTCATGGCGTCCGGCATCATTTCCTCCCTCCCCGCAGTACCCCTCCCCGCATAGCCAGCAACCATGCCATTTACGGGCAAAAACGCCGTTCTGCGCCCCCAAGCGGTGCGCCCGGGCGACAGCATGGTCATTTCCCTGCTTTTTCCTCGTGAAAACGTGAAAAACACTTGCATACAAGGTAAATCCACACCAATATTAGCCGTGCGATTAATTGCGCAATTTCCCATGTGTTTGTTAAGGAGGCTCGAAGATGGCAACAGCCAAAAAAACCCCAGTAGCAGCGCCAGCCAAAGCAGCAGCAGCCAAGCCTGCAGCCGCCAAGAAAGCAGCACCCGCAGCCAAAGCAGCAGCTAAACCAGCAGCGGCGAAGAAAGCGGCAGCACCGGCAACACCACGCAAGCCAAACGCAGCATTCATGAAAGCAATGACGCCATCGAAAGAGCTGGCCGCCGTTGTTGGCGCAGCACCACTGCCGCGCACGGAAGTGACCAAAAAGGTATGGGATTACATCAAAAAACTCGATCTGCAAGATCCGGCCAACCGCCGCATGATCAATGCGGACGACAAGCTGAAAGCAGTTTTCGGCGGCAAAGCCCAAGTCTCCATGTTTGAAATGACGAAACTGATCTCCGATCATTTGAAATAATCAGATACGCACAGGGCGTTCCGCGCCGTGTGAGTGCCCCGCCGCATCACTGCGAGCGGGGCATTTTTTTGGGGTCAGACCCTGGCCGTTGCGGTGGGTTTAAAAACGCATAAAACCCGGCACATACCGAGATCAGACGAGGACGGTCCCACAGGGTCAGACCTCAAACCATCACCCGGCCGGCTTGAACTCCCACTGCCGCCACGCCGCCCTTACCGCATTCGGATACTCGGGCCTTCCCCGGCTGCCGTTATACCGCCCCAGCGCCAGGTACAAGTCGCCCTTTTCCATATCCAGGTACATGCGCAAGATGGCGCAGCCGTAGCGCAGATTCGTCTGCATGTGGAACAGCTTGCTGCGGTCGCTGTCGCCGATGACGCCCGTCCAGAACGGCATCACCTGCATGTAGCCGCGCGCGCCGGCCAGCGAGACGGCGTATTTGCGGTAGGCCGACTCGACCTGGATCAGGCCCAGCACCAGGGCCGGTTCCAGGCCCGCGCGGCGCGCTTCATACCAGACGGTTTCCAGGAATTCCGTGCGCAGCTGCGCATCCGGCAGCTTGCGCTGCAGGCGTTGCGACATCTGCGCCAGCCATTGCTGGTAGCGCTGCAAGTCGGCGGGAGTGGCAAATTTGGGTTGCGGCGGGCGCTCGTCGCGGATCGCGTGCGACAGGGCCAGGCGGACGGAGTCGGCCAGCGCCTCCTCCTTCTGGTTGCCAGCCTGCGCAAAGGGAGCGCAGGCCAGGCCAGCGGCCAGCGCGAGCGCGCCAGCCGTTTTACTTAGCGATAAGCGCTTCACTGCGCCATTTTGCCCTGGATGAAGGCGACGATCTCGTCCGGCGCCACGCCGGTGGCTTCCGCATCGCGGCGGCCCTGGTATTCCAGCTTGCCTTCTTTCAGGCCCCGTTCGCCGATGACGATGCGGTGCGGCACGCCAATCAGCTCCCAGTCAGCAAACATGGCGCCTGGACGCAAGCCGCGGTCGTCGACGATGACGTCCACGCCGGCGCCTTGCAGGGCCGCGTACAGCTTCTCCGTCTCTTCCTTGACCAGTTCGCTGCGGTCCATGCCCATCGGGCACAGCACGACTTCAAACGGTGCGATCGACGCTGGCCAGATGATGCCCTTGTCGTCGAAGTTCTGTTCGATGGCGGCGCCCAGGATGCGCGTCACGCCGATGCCGTAGCAACCCATCTGCAGCGGCGCAGGCTTGCCGTTTTCGTCGAGGAAAGTGGCTTTCATGCTTTCCGAGTACGCCGTGCCCAGCTGGAACACGTGACCCACTTCGATGCCGCGTTCGATGGCGAGCGTGCCCTGGCCGTCCGGCGACGCGTCGCCGGCGACGACATTGCGCAAATCGGCCACGATGGCAGGCTCGGCCACGTCACGGCCCCAGTTGGCGCCCGTGTAGTGGAAACCGGCGTCATTCGCGCCGCAAACGAAGTCGCTCATGTGGGCGACCGTGCGGTCCGCCACCACGGTGACGGGGGCGCGGGTAGCAATCGGGCCCAGATAGCCGGGAATGGTGCCGTAGACTTCCAGGATTTCCGCTTCCGTCGAGAAACGGTGGCCGGCCAGGCCGGCAACCTTGCCCACCTTGATGTCGTTCAATTCATGGTCGCCGCGCAGCAGCAGCATGAAATGCTGTTTCGTGACTTTTTCATCCTTGCCAACGGTTTCCACCGTCAGGGCGATGGTTTTCACGGTCTGCGCCAGGTCGATACCGAGCAGGGCCGCCACGGTTTCGCACTTGACGGTGTCCGGCGTAGCCGTTTTCGTCAGCGCCTGGGCAGCGGCCGGACGCTCGCCCGCTGGCGGCAGCGCTTCGGCCGCTTCCATGTTGGCGGCGTAGTCGGACGTCGGGCAGTACACGAGCGCGTCTTCACCCGTGTGAGCGATGACGTGGAATTCATGCGAACCGGAACCGCCGATGGCGCCGTTGTCGGCGGCCACGGCGCGGAATTGCAGGCCGAAACGCGTGAAGATGCGCGTGTAGGCGTCAAACATGACCTTGTACGAGGCCTGCATGCCAGCCAGGTCGCGGTCGAACGAGTACGCGTCCTTCATGGTGAATTCACGGCCGCGCATCAGGCCGAAACGTGGGCGGCGCTCGTCGCGGAACTTGGTCTGGATGTGATAAAAGTTCAACGGCAACTGGCGGTAGGACTTGATTTCCGTGCGCACGACGTCGGTGATGACTTCTTCCGATGTCGGCTGGATCGCGTATTCGCGGCCGTGGCGGTCTTTCACGCGCATCAGTTCGTCGCCCATCTTGGTCCAGCGGCCCGTCTCTTGCCACAGTTCGGCCGGCTGCACGAGCGGCATCAGCAGTTCGATGCCGGCGGCTTTGTTCATCTCGTCACGGATGATGGCTTCCACCTTGCGGATCACGCGCAAGCCCATCGGCATGTAGGTATAGATGCCGGAACCGAGGCGTTTGATCATGCCTGCACGCATCATCAACTGGTGGCTGACGATTTCCGCGTCAGAAGGTGCATCTTTAAGTGTGGAAATAAAAAAACGGGAGGCGCGCATAACGGTGAATTCTTTTTAAAAAGAGAGGGTTATAATCAACCTAATTTTAAAGGATTAGCTGGCTGATGCGTCCATACTTTACACAAATGCGCTCAATTGGTGCGATTCCGGCGCTTTTCGCACCCCGAAAAGGTCACCGGCTTGCGAAGTTGTGGGTAATTATGTAAAAAAAGACGCACTGTCGCAGAAAGTTTGAGGTGCATTATGCTCGACCGTGAAGGGTTTCGGCCCAACGTCGGCATCATCCTGCTAAACGCCCAGAACGAGGTGTGGTGGGGCAAGCGGGTGCGCGAGCACTCATGGCAGTTTCCGCAAGGCGGTATCAAATATGGCGAAACACCGGAACAAGCCATGTTTCGCGAACTTGAAGAGGAAATCGGACTCAGACAGGAACACGTCAAAATTGTCGGCCGCACCCGCGACTGGCTGCGCTATGAGGTGCCAGACCACTTCATCAAGCGCGAGATTCGTGGCCATTACCGTGGCCAGAAGCAGATTTGGTTTCTGCTGAGAATGTGCGCGCGCGATAACGACGTCAATCTGCGCCTGACCGACCATCCCGAGTTCGACGCCTGGCGCTGGCATGAATACTGGGTCCCGCTCGATGTCGTCATTGAATTTAAACGCGATGTCTACCAGCGTGCCTTGCAGGAGCTGTCCCGCTTCCTGACCTGGCCCGTGCATGGCAACGCACAGCAAGCGCACCGCCACACGTCGCGCTACCTGCGCCAGCCCCATGCGCCACGGGCACAGGATGGTACGGCACTGCCCAAGCCTTGCGACGGCATTGCCGCCGAAGGGTGTACGCCGGAGCTGATTTTGCCAGGCAAGGAGTAGTCCGCCGCACCATGAACGCACTCTCCCACGCAAAAGGGGCAGCCTGAACAGGCTGCCCCTTTTTTCATGCCGGCAGGAAACTCCCCTGCCGGTCAGGCCGACTTAGTTTGCTGCCGGCGCTGGCGCAGCGGCGGGAACGTCCAGGGTAATCGCTTTGAGACCCAGGATATTGCTGCTGTAGTGGCGGATCTTGTTGGCCAGAGCCGGATCATTGTTCAGTTTTTGACCGTACGACGGCACCATTTCCACCATCTTCGCTTGCCATTCCGGCGTAGCCAGGCGGCTCTTGAATGCCGTTTGCAGCACCTTGATCATGATCGGCGGCGCGGTCGAGGCGCCTGGCGATGCACCCAGCAGGGCAACGATGCTGCCATCGGCGGCGCCGACGACTTCCGTACCGAACTGCAGCAAGCCGCCTTTGACAGGATCATCCTTGACGATCTGCACGCGCTGGCCCGCGTTTTGCAGGGTCCAGTCTTCCATCTTGGCGTTCGGCAAGTATTCGCGCAGGGTTTTCAAACGGTCTTCCGGCGTGTTCATGACCTGTTCGACCAGGTATTTCGTCAGCGGAATATTGTCATAGCCGGCTTGCAGCATGGGTTTCACATTGCCCGTGCCGATCGAGGCAGGCAAATCGATCCACGAACCGTTTTTCAGGAACTTGGTCGAGAAGGTGGCAAACGGGCCAAACAGCAGGGCTTTCTTGCCATCGATGATGCGCGTATCGAGATGCGGCACGGACATCGGCGGCGAACCGACGGATGCCTTGCCGTAGACCTTGGCCGCATGCGCCGCCACCAGTTCCGGATTGGTCGTCACGAGCCACTGGCCGCCGACCGGCACGCCGCCGTAGCCCTTGGCTTCAGGAATACCCGATTTTTCCAGCAGAGGCAGCGAACCGCCACCGGCGCCGATGAAGACGAACTTGGCGCGCATGGTCTTTTCCTTGCCGGCGTTCAAGTCTTTCACCGTCACGTTCCATACGCCATCGGCGCCGCGCTGGATGTCTTCCACCTGGTGGCGCAGGTGCAGGACCATGCCGTGGCTGTCCGTCAGGTATTTCACGAGGCCGCGCGTGAGATTGCCGAAATTGACGTCGGTACCGATTTCCATGCGTGTCGCGGCCACTTTCTGGCCCTTGTCCCGCCCTTGCATGACCAGCGGTGCCCACTGTTCGATCTGCGCCTGGTCTTCCGAGAACAGCATGCCCTTGAACAGGTTTTCCTTTTGCAGCGCGGCATAGCGCTTCTTCAGGAAGGCAATATTGTCGTCGCCCCAGACAAAGGCCATGTGCGGCACGTTGTTGATGAAGGTTTGCGGCGCGCCCAGGTGCTTGTTGGCTACCTGATAAGCCCAGAATTGCTTGGAAATTTCGAATTGCTCGTTGATGGCAACGGCTTTCTTGGTCTCGATGCTGCCATCGGCCGCTTCCGGCGTGTAGTTCAGTTCAGCAAATGCCGAGTGGCCCGTGCCCGCGTTGTTCATCGCATCCGAGCTTTCGGCGGCCACGGAATCGAGGCGCTCGACCATTTCCATCGTCAGCGACGGATCGAGTTCCTTGAGCATGCTGCCCAGGGTGGCGCTCATGGTGCCGGCGCCGATCAGCAGCACGTCGACCGGTTTTTCGGACGAGGCCGGAGGGGTCTTGTCACATGCCGCCAGGATCAGGCACGACATCAAAAGTAATAGCGATTTACGCATGGGTAACTCCGTTATGAATACTGAGGGTTGGTTCTTCCAGGCCACCCGGGCGGCAAGCGCAAGATCATCGGAAAATGGCTATCCCTCCAGCGCAAGAACGGCCGGATCAAGGGGTAACGATGGTGATGACGCATGCATGCCGCCGCCGCGCCGCAGCTTGCGGCAGCGATGGAGTGGCGATGGTGCGGACAAGGAAAACACGGCGCCGCTGCTGTTTTGGCCCTCGCGCGGGGCCAAACTCACAACACGGCGATTGTCTATAGCAAATATCAAGAACAGCGATTTTATCACCGTTATTTGCCCTTGCCGGGCCGCCAGGATCGTGGATAACACTTACTGTGGAGTATTAATTTGGCAGTAACCAGGCGTTAAAAAGCCAGTTGGTGCAGGAATGCACGGAGCAAGAAACGGATGGCGAGCCCCCATCCATCATGGTCTGATAACGCTTTGACCACACCGGAGCCTGACCATGTCTTTTCGTATCCGCGGCCTGTCGCCCGCCCCTTTCCTGGCCTGTTTCGGCCTGCCCGACGCCGAACTGGCCGCGCTGGGCATTATCCGCCATGTGGTCGACAGCCAGCCCGGTTACCCGGACCGCATCGAACTGCGCGACGCGGCGATCGGCGACACGGTGCTGCTGCTGAACCATGTCTGCCAGGATGCGGACACGCCCTACCGCGCCTCGCACGCCATCTTTATCCGCGAGGGTGCCACGCAAGCCTATGACGCCGTCGACCAGGTGCCCGAATCAATGCGCATCCGGCTGCTGTCGCTGCGCGGCTATACGGAAGGTGGGATGATGGTCGATGCCGATGTGGTGGAAGGCACGGCCATTGAAACCCTGATCGCGCGGCTGTTTGAGAACCCGGCTGTCAGCTATATCCACGTGCACAATGCCAAACGTGGTTGTTATGCGGCCAGGATCGACCGGGCCTGAGAACTTATTACGGCTACGCGGTACAATGCCGGCTGCCCTTTAGCCATAGTCCTTCAGCCATGTTCAACCCTTCTTCCGACGATGTGCGTCGTTTCTTTTGTGAAACATTGCGCAAGCATCGCGCCCATGAAATCCTCACGCCGATGGAAGCCATCGCGCTTGACTGGATCCTGGAACACCCCGAGTATGAGAACGAGCTCTCCGACGTTGAAGCGGCGCTGGCGCGCGATTACTCCGTCGAAGGCGGACAAGCCAATCCCTTCCTGCACCTGTCCATGCATCTGTCGATCACGGAGCAGGTGCAGGTGGACCAGCCGCGCGGCATCCGCCCGGCCGTCCAGCAACTCACCCAGCGCCTCGATTCGGCCCATGCCGCCCAGCACGAAGTGATGGAATGCCTGGGCCAGATGATCTGGGCTTCGCAACGTTCGGGCTTGCCGCCCGATACTGAAGCCTATATCGACTGCGTGCGCCGCCGCTGATCAGGTAGTATCATGTTGCCAAGAAACTCAGCCACTGAAGGATATCTTGGCCCATCACACCATTCTCGTACTCGGCGGTTACGGTTTTTTCGGCACGCGCATATGCCAGGCGCTAGCTGGCAACCAGGATATCCATCTGCTGGTGGCCGGGCGCAACGCCGCCAGGGCCAGGGCACTGGCGGCGCAATTGGGCTTGCCGCCGCAGCAAGCACTGGCGCTCGATGCCGATGCACCTGATCTGGCGCGGCGCCTGACCGAACTGGGCGTCGATACACTGATCCATACCGCCGGCCCGTTCCAGGGCCAGGATTACCGCGTCGCCCGTGCGGCGATCAAGGCCGGCGCCAACTATATCGACCTGGCCGACGGCCGCGATTTTGTCGCCGGCATCGCCAGCCTCGACGACCTGGCGCGCCAGCGCGGCGTGTTCATCACCAGCGGCGCCAGCTCGCTGCCAGCGCTGTCCTCGGCCGTGGTGGACCGCTACCTGCCGCGCTTTCGCCAGCTCAAATCGATCCGCCACGGCATCGCCTCCGGCGCCCGCGCGCCGGGCATCGCCACCATGGCCGGCATCTTCTCGTACTGCGGCAAACCGTTCCAGCGCCTGGTTGCCGGCAGCCAGCAGACCACGCACGGCTGGCTCGACCTGAAGCGCCACCGCTTTGCCGCGCCCGTGGGACGGCGCTTGCTGGGCAGCTGCGACGTGCCAGACCTGGCGCTGTTCCCGCAACGCTATCCGGGCCTCGACACCGTCACTTTTCACGCCGGTTTTGCCGGTGCGCCCGGCCATCTGTTCGTCTGGGCCGCCGCGCAACTGGTGCGCCTGGGCCTGTTGCGCAGCCTGCTGCCGTTGGTCAGGCCATTGCACGCCATCAGCCAATGGGTGGAACCGCTGGTCAGCGACAAAGGCGCGATGTTCGTGACGCTGCAAGGCACGGGACTCGATGGCCTGCCGCTGACGCTGACCTGGCAATTGCTGGCGGCGCAAAACCACGGCCCGCATATCCCGTGCGGCGCGTCGATCGCGCTGGCGAACCGGTTGGCCAGCGCCAGCAGCGGTGGCACGCAGCTACCGCGCGGCGCGATGCCCTGCGTGGGCCTGCTCACGGTGGAAAATTACATGGCCGCGCTGCAAGACCATGATGTGACCGAGGTACCGGCATGAGCTGGTACCTGTTCGTCAAATGGCTGCACATCCTCAGCGCCACCATCCTGTTTGGCACCGGCATCGGCATCGCTTTCTTCAAGTGGATCAACGACCGGGGCGGCGAGGTGCGTGCGATCCGCCTGTCGGCCGAAAAGACCGTGCTGGCCGACTGGCTGTTCACCACGCCGGCCGTCATTATCCAGCCGCTGTCCGGACTGGCCCTGGCGCACCTGGCCGGCTATCCGATCCTGTCCGGCTGGGTCCTCGCCTCGATGCTGCTGTATGCGCTGGCCGGCGCCTGCTGGCTACCCGTGGTATGGCTGCAGATCCGCATGCGCAGCCTGGCCCGCCTGGCTGACGACACGGGCACACCGCTGCCGCGCCTGTACTGGTTCTATGCGCGCTGCTGGTTCTGGCTCGGTATGCCCGCATTTTCCGCGCTCATGCTGGTCTACTGGCTGATGGTTGCCAAGCCCGCGCCATGACGCCAGCCAAGCTGCAAGGGCTGTACTGGGCCATGCGCCTCGGCATGGCCTTTATCTGGCTATGGACGGCGTTTGTGTCCTGGTATTTGTATCCGCATGCCGAATCGCTCGCATGGCTGCGCCGCAGCGGCATCACGCTGCATACGGAACACGTGTTTGCCGCCTCCTGCCTGGCCGACCTGGCCATGGGCATCGCCTCGCTGTTCCATGCCAGGCCGTTGCTATGGTGGACGCAGTGCGCGCTGGTGGCCGGCTATACACTGGTGATCGCCGTCTTCCTGCCGGAATTCCTGATACACCCTTTCGGGCCGCTGACGAAAAATATCCCGCTGGTCGCCGGCCTCGTCTTCCTGGCCCTATATGAAAAAAGCCGTGGCTAGCACGGCTTCGGGAGATCGATCAACAACACACGGCGGCGCAGCAAGCGATCAGGCTGGCCGTACCGCCTGTGGCAGCGCGGGTGCCTTCGCCTTGCCCAGCAACCCCAGCACCACCTGCAGCGCCATGGCGATGGCGCCGACGATGAATACCACGTCGCCGAAGGTGCGTATCCAGCGCAGGTTCTGCAACAGCGGCTGCTGCATGAATTCCTCGCTGCGCGCATACCACAGGCCCTCCGTCACGCTGGCGTGGAACTGGATGATGCCAATCGGCAGCAGGCTGGTAAAGATCATCAGCACCAGGCCCGCATTCAAGCCCCAGAACGCCGTCTTCATCAACGCAGGGCTGAAACGGTAATCGGGCCGCAAATAGCGCAGCACCAGCAAGGTAAAGCCCAGCGCCAGGAAGCCATACACGCCGAACAGTGCCGCATGCGCATGCACGGGGGTCGTGTTCAGGCCCTGGATATAGTACAAGGCCACGGGCGGATTGATCATGAAGCCCAGCACGCCCGCGCCCAGCATGTTCCAGAAGGCGACGGCGACAAAGCACATCATGGGCCAGCGCAGGTTTTCCATCCATGACGCGCGTTCCTTCAGGCGCCAGTTTTCCCACGCTTCATGCCCCAGCACGATCAGCGGCACCACTTCCAGCGCGCTGAAGCTTGCGCCGATGGCCATCACGGGCGTGGTGGTGCCGGCAAAGTACAGGTGGTGGAAGGTGCCGGGTATCCCGCCCAGCATGAACAGCGAGGCCGATGCCAGGCTGGCCGTCGTGGCCATGCGCACCGACACCAGGCCCAGGGTCGAGAAGATGAAGGCCAGCGCCGTCGTGGCGAACACTTCGAAGAAGCCTTCCACCCACAGGTGCACCACCCACCAGCGCCAGTATTCCATCACCGACAGATGCGTGCGTTCGCCGTAGAACAGGCCGGCGCCATAGAACAGGCCGATGGCGCCGACGGACGCGGTCAGGAGCGCAAGCAGGTTCTTGTCGCCGCCCGGCTTGCGCAGGGCCGGCACCACGCCGCGCAGCATCAACACCAGCCACAGCAGGATGCCGATATATTTGCCGATTTGCCACAAACGTCCCAGGTCCACATATTCATAACCTTGATGGCCGAGCCAGAAATTCCACTCGGGCGGCATCACTTGCGCAATGGCCAGGTAGTTGCCGATGAAGGAACCGACCACCACGGCGACCAGGGCCCAGAACAGCACATCGACGCCCAGACGCTGCCACTTGGGATCCTTGCCGCCATTGATCAGGGGCGCGAGGAACAGGCCCGCAGCCAGGAAGCCCGTGGCGATCCAGAACAGCGCGGCCTGGATGTGCCAGGTGCGCGTGAGCGCATACGGGAACCAGCGCGACACGTCAACGCCGTAGAACTGTTGCCCTTCCACCGTGTAATGCGCCGTAAAGCCGCCGATGAAGACCTGGAAGGTGAACAGCGCCACCACCAGGAACAGATATTTTCCCAGTCCCCGCTGCGAAGGCGTCAGGGCGAACGTGGTGAGCGGATCGCGCGGACCGGCGGCCGGCAGCGCTTCGTCGTGGTCGCGCAAGAAGGCCCAGCCCCAGACAAGGAAGCCCACGCCGGCCAGCAGCACCACCACGCTGGCGACCGACCAGACGAGGTTTTCGCCGCTGGGCTGGTTGCCGATCAGCGGTTCATGCGGCCAGTTGTTCGTATAGGTCACTTTCTGGCCAGGACGTTCGGTGGCGGCGGCCCACGCCGTCCAGAAGAAGAACTGCGTCATCTGCGCGCGCCGCTCGGCACTGGGCAGGGTGTTCTCCTTCATGGCGAAATGCTCGCGGCTTGTTTGCAGCGCCGGCGCGTCGGAGAACAGCTGATCGTAATAGTGCGCCGTGTTGGCGATGGCTTGCACGCGGCGCGGCGACAGGCGCAGCACTTGCGCATCATCGGTACGGTTGCCGCGGTATTCGATCTTGAGCGCCTCGCGCAGCGCCGCCTGCGCGGGGCCGTCAAGCGCCGCGTACGCCTTGCCATGCAGCTCTTGCGCGGCCAATTCCAGCCAGGCCGTCAGTTCGCGATGCAGCCAGTCGGCCGTCCAGTCGGGCGCCTGGTAGGCGCCGTGGCCCCAGATGGAGCCCAGTTGCATGCCGCCGACGGATTGCCAGGCCGTCTGGCCATCGAGGATGCCCTCGCGGTCGAACAGTTGCCGGCCATCCTGCGCCAGCACCTGCGCGGGGATCGGCGGCGCCTGCCGGTAGACTTCCGTGCCGTAGTAGCCGAGCAGCGAAAACGTCACGATCAGCACACCGATCAGGGTGAACCAGAGTTTTTTGTAGGGACCCATGGGTCTTTCCTTTGTCAGTGCACCACGGCCGGCGCAAAGCGCTCGAACAGGATATTGTTTTCAGTGTGGATGTGCGTCATCAGGTCTGCACGGAAGGTGCGCAAGCCCGTGTACAGCGCGCGCCAGGTGGTGCAGGCGCCGGCCGGCGCGGTGATATCGTTCGTCATCGCCTCCATGGCGCGCAAGGCCACGCCATGATCGTCGTGCTCCATGCGCATCACGTTGATGGGCGCGCCGGCCCGGGGCCCCTGGCCGCGCACGATCATCGGGAACAGCACGTCTTCTTCCTTGCGCATATGGCTTTCCAGCTCCTGCGCCATGGCCGACAGGTGTCCCGCCAGCCCGTGCGGACAGTCGGCGCGCTCGCCATGCACCTGCTCGACCTTGCGTGCCAGGCGTATCAGCTCGGGCAGCTGCTCGCGGTGCACGGCGTGGTAGCGCGCCAGGATGTGTTCCACCAGCTCGGTGGCCGAGGCTTCCTGCCAGTCACGCTCGCCGCTGGTATCTGCGCGCCCTGCCAGCAGCCGCAGTTCCTCGACGATGGGCGCCGTGTCCACGCCGGCCGCTTCGGCCGCTGCGCGCAGGGTCTTGTTGCCGCCGCAGCAGAAATCCAGGCGGTGCGCATCGAACAGGCGCGTGGCGCCAGGGATGCGGCGAGCCAGTTGGCCCAGGGATTGATCGATCATTTCCATAACAGTTCCTTGATGATGAATAGGGTTTATTGGCGGGCGCCCGCGTGGTAGACGCCGGGCACGGGTTCGCCAGTCACTTCCAGCACGCCCACGGCGCCCTTGCCGGCGCGCGACAAGGCATGGTCGACCAGCAGATAGCTGCCAGGATGCTGCACCTTGAGTTCGACGATGGTCGCGCCGCCCGGTGCCACCAAGGTGGTTTGCACGTCGTGTTTCGGGCTGCTGATCGAGCCTTCGCTGTACACCTTGTCGAATATCTCGCCGATGATGTGGAACGATGAAATCTTGTTCGGGCCGCCGACGCCGAAATAGATGCGCACCGTCTCGCCGACTTTCGCCTGCAATTTGTGCGTCTTGCTCAAGGCGCCCACTTCGCCGTTGAAGACGTAGTAGTCGGGCAGTTCATTGGCCATTTTTTCCAGGTTCGGTTCCTGGTGCACGGGCGCGCCGTGCGGACGGCCCGTGTACATCTCGCCCTGCATCACGTAATACTCGCGGTCGACTTTTGACAGGCCGCCTTCCGGTTCGACCAGGATCATGCCGTACATGCCGGCCGCGATATGCTGCGGCACCAGGGGCGTGGCGCAGTGATACACGTACAGGCCGGGATTGAGCGCCTTGAAGGTGACCGTTTTTTCCTGCCCCGGCGCCACCTGCGTGTGCTGTCCGCCGCCATGGCCGCCCGTCACTGCGTGCAGGTCGATCGAGTGGATCATCTTGCTGTCCTTGGCATTGAACAGGGTCAGTTCCACCGTGTCGCCCACCTTCGCGCGCAGCATCGGGCCGGGCACTTGCCGGTTGAAGGTCCAGTACGTAAAACTGGTGCCGTCATCGAGCTTGCCCGGCAGTTCCACCGTCTCCATGCGGTATTTCAGGGTTTGCGGCGCGCGCGCGCCGATGGCGGCCGGCACGGAGGCCGGATTGGCTGCAACGCTGACGGCCGATGGATCAGGACCGCGCATCGGCGACGGTGCGGGCGTGTACAGGGCCAGCGCGGCGGCCTGGCTCGATTCGCTGGCAGCGCTGCCGGCGCCAGCAGCCTTCGGTGCCCCGGCTTCAGCCAGCGAGGTGCCGCTCACTTCCAGCTTGCCTTCCATGCCGATCTGGCGGTGGCCGGGAATCGAGCAGTAATAGGTGAACGTGCCGGCGCGCGTGACCTTGAAGCGCACGGTGGTGCTGCCGCTATTGGCGCTGAACTTGGCCGAGGCCACGTTGAGTTCCGGGATCAGCAGGTCGTGCTCGGCGCCTTCGCCGCTTTTCAGCACGAGTTCGACCGTGTCGCCCACCTTGGCCGCCAGCACGGGATTGACCTGGCCCTTGGCATCGATGAACACCATCTTGCCATCGACGATATTGGTTTGCAGTTCATAGCGCTTGAGCGTGGCGGCGGCGGGTTTGGCCGCAGTGGCGGCAGCGCTGGCCGGCAGGCTCGCCTGGGCTTGCACGGACAGGGGCATGGCCAGTACGCAGACGGCGGCGGCAATGGCGCGGAGAGAGGGAGTCGTTTTCATCAAGCTTTCCTTGGTCTTGTATGCCGGTTCGGCCCCCTTACCTAGGCAAACGACGTGCCAGGAAAAACTTGTTTTAAATCAACGATTTGAAAATTGCAGGGTCGGTATGACCCTTTTAAAGCATGGTCCGTTGTACCCTGCATGGTACTTATGACCACCACTGCCATCCACCTGCTGCTGCTCACCGACCTGGTCGCCGACCTGCCCGTGGCCGTGCGCCTGCAGCGCCTGGTCGGCAGCCTGCGCGCCCACTTCGGCTGCGAGGCCGTGGCCTTGCTCAAGCTCGATGGCGAGCATTTGCGCCCCGTGGCGATGGCTGGCCTGGCCAGCGACGCGCTGGGACGCCGCTTCGCCGTCGCCGACCATCCGCGCCTGGCCGCCATCCTGCAGCGGCGCGGCGTGCTGTGCTTCCATCACGACAGTTCCTTGCCCGATCCCTACGATGGCCTGATCGCCGAGCGGGCCGGCGAGCCGCTGCCCGTGCACGACTGCATGGGCATGGCGCTGGATCTGGAAGGCGAACGCTGGGGCGTGGTCACGCTCGACGCGCTGCAGGTAGGCACTTTCGATACGCAGGCGCAGCGCGACCTGGGTGAGCTGGCCTGCGCCATCGAGGCGGCCGTCCGCGTCACGCGCCTGGAGGCGGAAATCCGCGCCCTGCGCCTGTCGGGCGGCGCCATGCTGGCCGATGCGCAAGCGCCGCGCGAGGAACACGATTTCGTCGGTCAGAGCAGCGCCATCACGCACTTGCTGCACGAATTGCAGGTGGTCGCCGATTCCGAACTGCCTGTGCTGCTGCTGGGTGAAACGGGCGTCGGCAAGGAACTGTGCGCGCACCGCCTGCACCGCCTGTCGCGCCGCGCCGGCAAGCCCCTGATCCATGTCAATTGCGCGGCCTTGCCCGAGTCCCTGGCCGAGAGCGAATTGTTCGGCCATGTACGCGGTGCGTTTTCCGGCGCCGTCAGCGACCGGCCCGGGCGTTTCGAGGCGGCCGAAGGGGGCACCCTGTTTCTCGATGAAGTGGGGGAATTGCCGCTGTCGATACAGGCCAAGCTGCTGCGTACGTTGCAAAATGGCGAAATCCAGCGCCTGGGTGCGGACCGGCCGCGCAGGGTCAACGTGCGCGTGATTGCCGCCACCAACCGCAGCCTGCGCGAGCATGTGCGCGACGGTTCGTTCCGCGCCGACCTGTACCACCGTTTATCCGTGTATCCCGTGCCGATTCCGCCGCTGCGCGAGCGGGGCAATGACGTGCTGCTGCTGGCCGGTGGTTTCCTGGAACTGAACCGCGCGCGGCTGGGCTTGCGCAGCCTGCGCCTGTCCGCCGCGGCGGAAAACGCCTTGTGCCATTACCGCTGGCCGGGCAATGTGCGCGAACTGGAACATGTGATCAGCCGGGCCGCGCTGAAAGCCGTGATCCGCGGCGCGGACCGCAAGGACATCGTGACCCTGGAAACGGATATGCTCGACCTCGATGCGCTGGAAGCGCCGGCCGGCGCGGACGCGCCGCCGCTGGCGCCAGCCGCGTGCGGCACGCCAGCGGCGCCGCCGCTGTCCATGCATCAGATCGTGGAAGCGAGCCAGCGCCAGGCCATCCGGCAAGCGCTGGTCCTGCATCAGGATAACTGGGCCGCTGCCGCGCGCCAGCTGGGGCTGGACGCCAGCAATTTACATAAGCTGGCGCGCCGGGTGGGCTTGAAAGCCTGAGCAGTGGTAAAAACTCAGCGGTGAGTGACCAGGGTGCTCGGCAGGCTGTGGAAGTAGGCGGCCAGGTCCTTGATGTCCTGGTTGCTCAGCGGTTTTACCTGGCCCGTCATGATGGCGTTGTTGCGGCCATTGGGCTTGTCACCCCGCTTATACGCCGTCAGGGCGTGTTCCAGGTAGTCCTTGTGCTGGCCCGCCAGTTTCGGATAGGACGGATCGATGGGTGAACCGTAATCCTTGCCGTGGCAGGTGGCGCAGCTGTATTTTTCGGCCAGGGCCTTGCCCGTGTTGATATTGCCGGCGGCGCTGGCGCCGAACGAGACGGTGGCGCAAACGAGGGCGGCGAGTAGTTTTTTCATCTGGCTGGTCCTCAGTTCGTCTTGGCTTGTTGCGCATAATACGCGGCGACATCAGCGATATCCTGGTCCGACAGGCTGCTGGCGATGCCCTTCATGCTGGGGTGCTTGCGGTCGCCCTTCTTGTAGGCTTGCAGCGCATTCTCGATATATTTTGCCGGCTGGCCGCCGATCATCGGCACCTGGAATACTTCAGGAAAGGTTGCCTTGTAACCGGGAATGCCGTGGCAGCCGATACACATTTCCACCTTGGCAGGGGCTGCCTTGGCGTTTCCTACAATGTCAGCCGCTGTGACGGCATTTGCTATGCCGGCAAGCACGAGAAGTGCAAATATTTTTTTCATAGTGGCAATGTGAACAAAGGTAATCGGAGAAACGCCAGAGCTGGTTTTTTATTGATTTTATGTATTGACAATTAATCTGCTGCTTGCCGATTCTAGCCAAGATATTCTTGCAAGTCCACCTATAAAACCCGCATTGTAGGCAGGCAGGCACAGGCCGTCCGCGTGGCAGTGCGCCACAGTTCTGTTTATACTCACCATTTCCCCACTTTGGCAGACCGCTCATGCAAGCACAGCACACCCAGCAAGGCCAACGCTTCGAAGGTTCCGACAGCTATGTCGCCACCGCCGACCTGAAACTGGCCGTGAATGCGGCGCTGACCCTGCAACGCCCGCTGCTGATCAAGGGCGAACCGGGCACGGGCAAGACCATGCTGGCCGAGGAAGTGGCCGCCGCGCTGAACATGCCGCTGATGCAATGGCATATCAAATCGACCACCAAGGCGCAGCAGGGCCTGTACGAATACGACGCCGTCTCGCGCCTGCGCGATTCGCAGCTGGGCGACGAGCGCGTGCGCGACATCCAGAACTACATCGTCAAGGGCGTGCTGTGGCAGGCGTTCACGGCACCCGAGCCGGTGGTGCTGCTGATCGATGAGATCGACAAGGCCGACATCGAATTCCCGAACGACCTGCTGCGCGAACTGGACCGCATGGAATTCTATGTGTATGAGACGCGCGAAATGGTCACGGCGCGCCACCGTCCGCTCGTCATCATCACCTCGAACAACGAGAAGGAATTGCCGGACGCCTTCCTGCGCCGCTGCTTCTTCCATTACATCAAATTCCCGGACAAGGACACGATGGAGCAGATCGTCGCCGTCCACTACCCGCACCTGAAACAGGAATTGCTGGCGCAGGCGCTGCAAACCTTCTATGAAGTGCGCGACGTGCCGGGCCTGAAGAAAAAACCGTCGACATCGGAATTCCTCGACTGGCTCAAGCTCCTGCTGGCCGAAGACATCCCCTTTGACGCGCTGCGCAGCAAAGACAACAAGGCAGTCGTGCCGCCGCTGCACGGCGCGCTGCTGAAAAACGAGCAGGACGTGCACCTGTTCGAGCGCCTGATGTTCATGTCGCGCACCAACCGCTAAGGAGCGCCGGTGAACGACATCAGCCCGGACAAGGTCTTCGTCCCCCTGGAACTGCACGGCATCCGCCTCGAAGCGCTGGCGCCGCACCACGCGCCCGGCCTGCGCGCGGCGGCCATGGATGGCGAGCTGTGGAACCTGCGCGTCACCTCCGTGCCCGAGCCGGACCAGGTGGACCAGTACATTTTCAAGGGCATCGAGATGCGCCCTTCGCGCTTCGCCTTTGCCGTCATCGACGTGGCCAGCGGCGAGGTGCTCGGCACCACCAGCTACCACGACGTGGTGCCAGCCATCGGGCGCCTGGAAATCGGCTACACCTGGTATGCCAAGCGCTGCCAGCGCAGCCACGTCAACACCACCTGCAAATTGCTGCTGCTGGCGCATGCCTTCGACACGCTCGGCTGCGCGCTGGTGGGCCTGCGCACCGATAATTTCAACCATGCCTCGCAGGCGGCCATCGAGCGTCTGGGCGCAAAAAAGGACGGCGTGCTGCGCCACCATGCGCTGCGCCGCGACGGCACCGTGCGCGATACCGTCATGTACAGCATCACGCGCGGCGAGTGGCCGGAAATCGCCGCCCATTTGCGCTACAAGCTGGCGCAGCGCCCCATCGCCACACTGCCCCGCGCGGGAGCCGCCGGGGCAGAGGAAGCGCCATGCTGATCGATTTCTTCTTCACGCTCAAGGATGCGAAGATTCCCGTCTCGATCAAGGAATTCTTGACCCTGCTCGAAGCGCTGCAAAAGAACGTCATCGACGCTTCGATGGACGATTTTTACTATCTGGCGCGCCTGACCCTAGTCAAGGAGGAAGCCCATTTCGACAAGTTCGACCGCGCCTTTGCCCAGTACTTCAAGGGCGTCAACGCGGCCTTCGACACGAACGCGGCGATTCCCCTCGACTGGCTGCTGAAACGCATGCAGCGCGAGCTGTCCGAGGAGCAGAAGGCGCAGCTGGAGAAATTCGGCTACGACAAGCTGATGGACCGCCTGAACGAGCTGCTGAAGGAACAGAAGGAGCGCCACGAAGGCGGCAGCAAATGGATCGGCACGGGCGGCACGTCGCCATTCGGCAATGGCGGCACGAACCCGGAAGGCATCCGCATCGGCGGCAAGGGCGGCAACCGCACGGCCGTGAAAGTGTGGGAAGCGCGCAGCTACAAGGATTACGACGGCGAGCGCGAACTGGGCACGCGCAACATCAAGGTGGCCTTGCGCCGCCTGCGCAAATTTGCGCGCGAAGGCGCGGAAGATGAACTGGCGCTGGACGCCACCATCGCCGCCACGGCCAATAACGCGGGCTATCTCGACATCAGGATGCGGCCCGAACGCAAGAACCGCATCAAGGTGCTGATGCTGCTCGATGTTGGCGGCAGCATGGACGACCATATCGAGCGCACCGAGGAACTGTTTTCGGCGGCGAAGACGGAATTCAAGAACATGGAGTTCTTTTACTTCCATAACTGCGTCTACGACTACCTGTGGAAGAACAACCGGCGCCGCAACGCCGAGCGTTTTCCCACCTGGGACGTGCTGCGCAAATACCCGCCGGACACCAAGCTGATTTTCGTCGGCGACGCCACCATGAGCCCCTATGAAATCCTGCAACCGGGCGGCAGCGTCGAATACAACAACGAGGAAGCGGGATCGACGTGGCTGGCCCGCTTTACCCAGGCGTTCCCGAAATTCATCTGGCTCAATCCCGAATCGGAGGGGTTATGGCAGTACCGCCAGTCGATCGGCGTGATGCGGCAACTGATGAACAACCGCATGTTCCCCCTGTCGATCGACGGGCTGGAACGGGGCATGCGTCTGCTCAGTAAATAAAGGCACGCAACAAAAAGTCCATGGCGGCAGGGGGCCGCCATGCCGTACACTGCGACACGGCACTACCGTGCGGAGCATCTCCGCTGCGGGCGGGTACCATACGCTGATACCAGCCCTGCCCAACCTGCTGCATCCTGTGCGCGGCCGCCATGGCCGCGACACTGTTCGATTGCGCACATCGTGCGCGCCTTCTGCTCCGGTAGAATCGGCGCATCGCTCTGCGCAAACAATGCACCATCGCTGCACCACGACATTGCCGCGCCAGCCCCGTGCTGCCGGCCGGTGCCAGCGCCATTTTCAAAGGAATGAGCATGCAAAGTCTGATCTCGATCGCCGCCGACCTGTCCTGGCCGTTCGCCATTACCCTGGCCTGGGTGGTGGGCGAATTCGGCCACCGCTGGACTGGCCTGCCGCGCATCAGTTTTTACGGCGTGATCGGTTTCGTCCTCGCGCAGACACAGGTGGGCATCCTGCCGCAGACGGACGCGGGCCCCATGCTGGTGCTGGCCGACGTGGCCTTCGGCCTGATCCTGTTCGAGGTGGGCTACCGCATCAACCTGCGCTGGCTGAAGAACAATCCCTGGATCGCCGTCACGGGCCTGGTCGAATCCCTGCTGACCTTTGCCGTCGTCTACTTCATCGGCATCGAATTCGGCAGCACTTCGATGACGGCGCTGCTGCTGGCGTCGCTGGCCATGTCCACCTCGCCGGCCACCATCATGCGCGTCATCAACGAGGAACGCAGCTCGGGCCAGGTCACGGAACGCATCGTCCACCTCACCGCCCTCAATTGCGTGCTGGCCGTCTTCACGTTCAACATCATCGTCGGCTTCTGGATGTTCCAGAGCTCCACCGACCTGATCGAGGCGAGCAGCAGCAGCGCCGCCGTGCTGGCCGCCTCCGTGGCCGCCGGCACCGTCTTCGGCATCGTCGTGCCGGCCATGCTGCGCCGCCTGGGCAACATGGCGCAGGATGCCACCGTGGCCTTCGCGCTGTCGGTGATGCTGCTCGTCGCCCTCACCTACACCACCAGCCTGTCGCCGCTCTTGGCCACCCTCACCTTCGGCCTGGTGGCGCGCCACCGACGCGTCGCCTTCAGCCAGGCGCAGCGCAATTTCGGCGCGCTGGGCGAGCTGCTGACGGTGCTGCTGTTCGTGTATGCCGCCTCGACCCTGGAATGGGCCAGCGTGGCAGCCGGCGCGGGCCTGGCACTGGCCGTCGTCGGCGGTCGCCTGCTGACGAAGGTCGTCGGCGTGGCCGCGTTCTCGCATGTGAGCGGCATTTCCTGGCGCAAGGGCGTGCTGACGGGCGTGGCGCTGACGCCCGTCTCCGTCTTCATCATCCTGCTGCTGGAACACGCGCGCCAGCATGGCGTGAACTTCGGCGACGAATTGAACGCCCTGGCCGCCATCACCCTGGGCCTGGAACTGGTCGGCCCTGTGCTGGTGCAGCGCGTGCTGATGCTGGCCAAAGAAACCCACGAAATCAAGGAGCGCTAAATGCCGCTGGAACCCTTTGGCCAATCGGCCGCGCTGACCTTCGGCGTCGAACTCGAACTGCAACTGGTAAACCTGTCGGACTATGACTTGACGGCCGCCAGCCCCGACCTGCTGCATCTGCTGAATAAAAAACCGTTCCCCGGCAACGTCACGCCGGAAATCACCGAGAGCATGATCGAGATCAACTCGAGCGTGCACACGCATCACGGTCCCCTGCTGGAGCAGTTGCAGGAAATCCGCGACACCTTGATCACGGCCGGCGACAAGCTCAATATCGGCATCGCGGGTGGCGGCACGCACCCATTCCAGCAATGGTCGTCGCAAAAGATCTTTTCCAAGCCCCGTTTCCAGGAAATCTCGGAACTGTACGGCTACCTGGCCAAGCAGTTCACCATCTTCGGCCAGCACGTGCACATCGGCTGCGCCTCGGGCGACGACGCCATGTTCCTGCTGCATTCGCTGAACCGCTACATCCCCCACTTCATCGCCCTGTCGGCTTCCTCGCCCTACGTGCAGGGACGCGACACCCTGTTCGATTCGGCCCGCCTGAACTCCGTGTTCGCGTTTCCCATGAGCGGGCGCGCACCGTTCACCCTCAGCTGGGACCAGTTCTCCAACGAGTATTTCGCCAAGATGGAGAACACGGGCATCATCAAGAGCATGAAGGATTTTTACTGGGATATCCGTCCCAAGCCGGAATTCGGCACCATCGAACTGCGCGTGTGCGACACGCCGCTGACGGTGGAGCGGGCCGCCGCGCTGGCCGCCTACCTGCAGGCCCTGTGCCGCTACCTGCTCGAACGCCGCGAAACGCCGCCGGTGGAAGACGATTACCTCGTGTATAACTACAACCGCTTCCAGGCTTGCCGCTTCGGCCTCGATGGCGCCATCACGCATCCGAAAACCTACGAAACGATGTCGCTGCGCGAAGACATCATGACCACCCTGCGCAAGATGGAACCGCATGCCGAGGCGCTGGGCAGCACGCCAGCCCTGAAACACCTGTCGGACGTGGCCAAGCAGTGGAGCGACGCCCAATACCTGCGCAAGCAGCACAATGTGCAGGGTAGCGCCGAGGGCATGGTCGATTCGGCGATCCGCTGCTTCCGGGGTGAACCCATGAATTATTGAGGGCTGGCCCGTTCACCCCAACACCTGAACTGCCGGGATCGGACCCTCGGGCTCCGACCCCGGATCTTGCTTTTGGGGTGCAATCAGAAGCGTAGGTCGATTAGCCCATAGGGCGCAATCCGACAATATTGTTAGCGCCAGTGCTGGCGTCGGATTACGCGCTTGCGCGCTAATCCGACCTACAGTCTTCTTGGCCGCCTCTCCCTTCCGCTCGCGACGGTTTTGCCGGTCATCGTGACTTTTCCCCCAACAGCGCAAAGCCAAAAAACCACACCCGCCGCCCCCGTCATTTACAGCCCCTGCCCCCGCTTGTTACAATAAGTGAGAATGATTCTTATTATTGTTTAAAAACACCAGCCCAGCAGGGCCTGCCATGCAAGGGGAATGCGATGCCGCTGGCAGAGCCGCTACAACGCCAGGACATTGCGACACTGTATGCCGACCACCATGGCTGGCTGCAGGGCTGGCTGCGCAAGAAACTCGGCAGCACGGCGTGCGCGGCCGATATGGCGCATGACACCTTCGTGCGCCTGCTCGACCGCGAAGACGCCGTCGCCGCGCGCGAGCCGCGCGCCTTTCTCGCCACCGTCGCGCAGCGCGTGCTGTTCAACCATTACCGCCGTCAGAAACTCGAAGAGGCTTACCTCGACGTGCTGGCGCAACTGCCGCCCCGGCATGCGCCATCGCCCGAGGAACGGTCGCTGCTGCTGGCCACCGTGTTTGAACTCGACCGCATGCTCGACGGCTTGCCGCCTCCCGTGAAACGGGCTTTTTTACTGCGTCAGCTCGACGAGCTGCCGCAGGAAGACATTGCGCGCCAGCTCGGCATCTCGCTGGCGACAGTAAAACGCCATCTGCAGCGGGCCGCCAGCGCCACGCAAGCGTGGCAGCAGCTGCAAACGCAGCATGAACACCTGCCGCCCGCCGTGCAGGCGACCCTGCTGCGCGCCTGCGTGCAGGCGAATGCGCCGCGCCGCCATGCCGTCAAGACCCTGGCCCTGCTGCTGGCCTGCGGCACTTCGCTGTATGCATTCGAACGCCGCGGCCCATGGCGCGGCTGGATGGCCGACTACCGCACCGGCGTCAACCAGCGCCGCGTCGTGACCCTCGATGACGGCACGCGGCTCACGCTCAACACCAGCAGCGCCGTCAATATCGTTTACAACGGCGAACAGCGCCGCATTCAACTGCTGGCCGGTGAAATCTTCATCGCCACCGGCAAGGATGCGGCACAGCGGCCGTTCTTCGTCGACACGCCGCATGGCAGCCTGCAGGCGCTGGGCACGCGTTTCACGGTGCGACTGCACGAGCAATATGCCAGCGCCGGCGTGCTCGAAGGCGCCGTCGCCGTGCTGGCCGACGACGGCGGCCAGCGCCTGGTGCTGCGTCCCGGGGAAGGCGCCCATTTCGACGGCAGCGGCTTGCACCGCCAGACGCTGGCGCCTTATGGCGGCGCGTGGCTGGACGGCATGCTGGTGGCGCGCGACATGCGCCTGGCCGATTTCCTCGCCGAGCTGTCGCGCTACAGCGACCATCCGCTGGCCTGCGCGCCCGCCGTCGCCAGCCTGCGCGTGTCCGGTTCCTACCCGCTGGCCGATGTCAGCGCCATCCTCGACGCCGTCAGCGCCAGCCTGCAGCTGCGGCGCAATACCGTCACGCGCTTCTGGGGCCATCAGGTGGTGCGCATCGAACTGGCGGCCCGCTGAAAAAATATTTTCTGCAAAGTGAGCTGTTTCGCCGTGCTCGCGTGACTTGGTAAGTAATGCTCGGGAAATTATTGTGAATTTATGACGAACAGAACCGGATGCTGTGCAAGGCGCCTGCAGCGACGCAGTGCGAGCACTGCTAGCTGCGGGCAACACCGCATAGCGCCGCTTATGGAAGTCAGAAAACACAATAACTTATTGAGGGTTACTTAGATAGGCAGTCTCCATCTTGCGCATCCACGAAAGGTTTTATTCCATGCACCACGCTTCGCGTTCCCTCCTTACCCGCACCGTCCTGGCCTGCGCCCTGTCGCAAATCGGCATGGCCCTGGCCCTGCCGGCATCGGCCCAGACGCAAACCCGGCAAGTACGCGCCTACAGCATTCCGGCCGGCTCGCTGGGCGACGTGCTGACGCGCTTTGGCAGCGACAGCGCCATTTTATTGTCGTTCTCCAGCGAGGCCACGCAAGGCTTGCGCAGCGCCGGCCTGCAAGGCAGCTACAGCCTGCAGGAGGGTTTCAGCGTGCTGCTGGCGGGCAGCGGCCTGCAAGCCGTGCCGCAATCGAACGGCGGCTACCTGCTGCAGAAAATCGCCGCCAGCACTGGCGCCCCTTCGGCGGACAGCCGCGGCGTGGCCGTCATGAGCGGCGTCACGGTGGTGGCGGCCGCCGAGCGCAGCGCCGCCACCAGCGGCACAGGCAGCTATACGGGCGGCCCCGCCAGCGGCGCCACGGGACTGGCGTTGACGCAACGCGAAACGCCGCAGTCGCTGACCATCGTCACGCGCCAGCAGATGGATGACCAGAACAGCAACGCCGTCTCCGACGTCATGAAAAACGTCAATGGCGTGAGCGTGCAAAACTACGACAGCGACCGCTGGAGCTTCCAGGCGCGTGGCTTTGCCGTCACCAATTTCCAGTACGACGGCGTGTCGGCCATCTATGACGGCGTCTACGACTGGGGCACGACGAACAGCGACATGGCCATCTATGACCGCATCGAGGTGCTGAAGGGCGCGACGGGCCTGATGAGCGGCTCGGGCGACCCGTCGGCCACCGTCAACATGGTGCGCAAGCGCCCCACCGCCAGCTTCGAAGGTTCGGCCACCCTGGGCGCGGGATCGTGGGACAACTACCGCGGCGAAGCCGATGTCTCCGGCCCGCTCAATGCCAGCCGCACGGTGCGCGGCCGCCTGGTGGGCGCCTACCAGGACAAGCATTCATACCTGGACCGCTACACGCAGCAGAAATCCGTCGCCTACGGCATCATCGAGACGGACCTGACACCCGTCACCCTGCTCACGGCAGGCTTCACGCACCAGGATTACAAGCCGCGCGGCTCGACCTGGACAGGCTTCCCCGTCCTGCTTTCCGATGGCACCCGCACGGATTTCCCCACTTCGTGGAACCCTGCCACGGACTGGAGCCGCCGCGACATGCAGAACACCACGCTGTTTACCTCGCTGGAACATACGTTCGCCAACGAGTGGAAAGTGAAATTGAGCGCCAACCAGCTGCGCAGCAAGCATGACAGCGTGCTCGGTTCGGCCAGCGGCGGCAATCCCGCGCCTGTCACGGGCGCAGGCACGTATTTCTTCATGGGCAAATACAAGGGCGACCGCCGCCAGACCACCGTCAATGTGGACGCCAGCGGTCCATTCACGGCATTTGGCCGCCGGCATGAAGCGATGATCGGGTATTCCAGTTCGACGGCAAAGCAGGATGGTCCCGTCTACGAATCGGTCTACCCTCCCGTGGAAGGCAGCTATTTCGACTGGCGCGGCCAGTATGCGGAACCGGCATTCAAGCGCCTGGGCGACGACAACGACAGCACGCGCCAGAGCGGCCTGTATGGCGCCGTGCGCCTGCATCCCGTCGATGCGCTGTCCGTCATCGTCGGCGCGCGCGTCAGCAACTACAAGCAGGAACAGGACCGCACCTTCTTCGACGCCGGCACCGCGCGCATCACCTCGCGCATCGAGGAAAACAACGTCATCACGCCGTATGCGGGCGTCGTGTATGACCTCGACAAGACCTATTCCGTCTTCGGCAGCTACACGAGCATCTTCGCGCCGCAGAGCAACCGCGACATCAACCGCAACTTCCTGTCGCCCGTGCGCGGCAAGGGCGTGGAAGCGGGTGTGAAGGCGGAGTACCTCGACGGCAAGGTCAATGCCAGCGCGTCCCTGTTCCAGATCCGTCAAAGCAACGTGGCCAGTTCCGTGGGCGAAGTCAACGGCGAAGAAGCGTATAAAGCCATCGACGGCGTCACCAGCCGCGGCGTGGAAATGGAAGTGACGGGCGAAGTGGCCAAGGATGTGAAGCTGAGCGCCGGCTACACCTACACCCACGTGCGCGACGCGGATGGCAAGGATGTGTTTTCCACCATGCTGCAAACGACGCAGCCTGCCCACCTGGTGCGCGTGCAAGGCACGTGGCGCCTGCCGGCCGGCCTGGACAAGCTGACCGTCGGTGGCGGCGTCAACTGGCAAAGCAGCTACGAAGGCAATATCTGGAATCCCGCCATCGAGGACTATTCGCGCGTCAAGCAGGGCGGCTACGCGCTGGTCAACCTGTTGGCCCGCTACGAGATCAGCAAGAACGTCACGGCCAGCCTCAACGTGAACAACCTGCTGGACAAGAAGTACCTGACGGGACTGGGTCTGTTCCAGACGGGCTTCTACGGCGAACCGCGCAATGTGATGTTCACCGTGCGCACGAAGTTTTAATCAGCTTCCGTACAGCGCCAGCGCCCAGGCTGGCGGGCGCAACTCCAGCGCCAGCGACAGGCAAGCGGGATCGAAGCGCGCCGCCAGCAGGTACACATTGGCGGCGCCCTTCGGCTCCCAATTCCCCGTAAAGCCCTTTTCACCGGCCGCCACGCGCTTGCGGTCGAAGGGCACGGCGCTTTTCGCGAACTCCTCGTGCGTCTTTCTGCCCTGCGCATAGGGCGCCAGCCAGGCCAGCGCCTCGGCCAGGCGCCGCGCTTCCGGCGCGCCATACCAGTCGTCGCCATGCGCCTGCGCCATCAGGGCTGTCGTCAGCAGCGGCTCCAGGCTGTAGGTGGTGTAATGCAGGGCGTCGCGCTGCTCGAAGTCGAAGGGTACGCCGCCGGCGCCGATATTGCGCGGCACGTGCGCCAGGAAGCGTTCCTTCGCCCGCGCGATCAGCAAGGCGTCGCCCGTGACATACGCGGCGGCCGTGCCGATCTTGATGCGGTGGCTGTGCCAGTTGTTGCGCGCCGTGGACGGGCCGCCCACCTTGATGGGATCACTCAAATACCCGTGCGCCAGGGTGCGGCAAAACGCCTGCACCTGCTCGCGCTCGACGCCGTTCAAGCGTTCCTGTACCAGGTCATAGCCCACCAGCAGGCTGGCCAGCTCCGTCTCGTCGACGGGGCTGAACGAGGGCTGATAGCTGCCGCTCCAGGCCAGCAGCAGCTGGCGCGCCGCCTCGAAATGCGCCATCTCGCCCGACAGCCGCCAGGCCAGCGCCTGCAAGCGCGCCTGGCGCCAGTCTTCCTGCGCCTGCTGGCTGGTCTCGCGTCCGCCCTCTCCCTTCAGCAAGCCGCCCGTGCGCACTTCAGCCATCAGATGCACGGGCCGCGCCGCATCCTTGCGCGCCGCCTTGACCACCTGTTCGGCAATGGCCGGCGCCACCCGCGCCTTGAGCGTGCGGGCGCGCGCGGCGGACGTCAGCGCAAACGGCAGCGCCCCCTCATGCGGGCGCGGCGCCGCGCGCAAGCCCGCCAGGGGCAACGCCAACAGTGCCGCCAGCACAGTGCGCCGGCGGATCAAGTGCGTACTCAAAACCGCGTCTCCCGCGCCGCGCGCAAAAAGTTATCGAGGATGGGCGTGCAATCGAGCAGCTCGACGCCGCCCGCCGAATGGAATTCCGGGTGCCACTGCAAGCCCATGACGAAGCGCGCCCGCTGGTAGCGGATGGCTTCGACGATATTGTCCCCTTGCGAATACGCTTCCACGGTGATGTCGCGCCCCAGGTCCTTGACCGACTGGTGGTGGATGGAATTGACGAGCGCCTCGCCCGCCTTCGGGAACATGCCCGCCAGCGACGAGCCTTTCGGGAAGACGATGCTGTGACGGTGACGGTCATACAGGTCGTTGACGTGCGAGGTGGCGCCTTCCACATCCGAGGCGATGTCCTGGTACAGGGTGCCGCCAAAGCCCACGTTGATGAGTTGGCAGCCGCGGCAGATGCCCAGCACGGGTTTTCCCGCATCGACGAATTCGTGCAGCAGTTCCAGTTCGTACAGGTCGCGCGCACGGTCGCCGTTCCATTCGGGCCGCGTGGCTGCCTCGGAATACGTCTGCGGCGAGACGTCGGCACCGCCCTGCAGCACCAGGCCGTCCAGGTGGCGTGCATAGTGGCGCAAGGTGATATTGCTGGGGTGTAGCTGGCCGCTGGTATTGACCGTCGGGATCATGAAGACCAGCACGTCGCGCGACATGACCCACTGGGCGATCGACTCTTCCAGGTATTGCAGGTTCTTGCTGCGCAGGCCAGTGGCACCCGGCTCGGGGTGGAAAATGCGTGCCGAGATGCCGATGCGCAGGGTGCGCCGCATAAAATCGCGGCTGGCCTTGTCGCGCATGGAGCGGTAGCGCGACGAGATCACCCGCCAGGCCAGCGCCAGCGGCGTATCGTTGTCCTTCAGGTAGCGGGGGGCCGCGTCGCGCGCACGGTGCTCATCATCGGGAGCCCGGCGGCCCACCCGGTCAGGCCGCGACGACGGTGATGCTGGCGCTGCGGGATCGGTGGAAGGAGGAAGCTGGGGATCTTTTTCGTCTGACATGGCGGGGCTGACTGAAAGCGGAGACGTTTTCAATATAAACCCCTGCCCCCGAAAGCACGATTCAATTTTGTAACAAAAGCATACGCACGGGGCATCCACGCAACACGCTCAACGCATACGGCCCGTTTACGCTGGCGGCCCCGCTTTTTAGAGAATCTTTACGCCCCCGCTGCTAATCTTGAACGTACCTCAACCACCGCTGCAAAGCCACCATGGAACCCCATTCACGCCTGCAAACGCATCAAGCGCATCAAGCACTGCCCCACCGCCATCCCCGCCTGCCCACCTTCCTCATGCATATCACGGTCGACAAAGCCTGCCTGGCCGAGCTGCGCCAGCTGGTCGTCAAGACCTGCGGCGGCATGCTGTCATTCATGCGCGTCGAGGCGGTCGACCATGCCGAGCGCATGAAAGTCTGGCTGTGCGTGACGGAACCGGCCCTGCGCCTGACCATGGATGCCGTCATGCGCCTGTTGCCGGCGGCGGAATTTGGCCGTATCAGCCAGGGGAAATCGCTATGAACCAGTATGCCTGCGACCACGCGATGTCTTCAATGCGCATCACCGCGCACTTCCAGGGCATCTGGGTGCCGATGGTCACGCCATTCCTTGATGGCGATGGCGACATCGACTTCGACGCGGCCCAGCAACTCGCGTGCGAGCTGGCCGCCAGCGGCATCGACGGCCTGGTGGTGTGCGGCACCACGGGTGAAGCGGCCATGCTGAGCGCCGCAGAACAGACCATGCTGCTCGACAGCGTCCTCGAAGCCGTCGGCCCCCGCTTCCCCGTCGTGATGGGGATCGGCGGCAGCGATACGCGCGGCGTCGTCGCCACGGTGCAGCGCTACAACGACCATCCGCTGGCCGGCCTGCTCATCTCCGCACCCGCCTATGTGCGCCCTTCGCAGGATGGCATCGTGCGCCATTTCCAGGCCATCGCCGCCGCCACCGACCAGTCCATCGTGCTGTACAACGTGCCGGCGCGCACGGGCGTCAATATCGAACCGCAGACGGCGGCCCTGCTGGCGCGCGACTCGCACTTCGTCGCCATCAAGGAAGCGGGCGGCAAGCTGCAGCAGCTGGGCGAACTGCTGCTCGACACGCGCCTGGACGTCTTGTGCGGCGACGATGCGCTGCTGCTGGCCAGCCTGTCCATGGGCGGCCACGGCGCCATGTCGGCCGCCGCCCAGGTGCGCCCCGACCTGTATGCGCAGCTGTACCACCTCGTCAGGCAGGGCCGCCACGGCGCCGCCGGCGCGCTGTTCAAGACCATGCTGCCCGTCATCCGCCTGCTGTTTGCCGAACCGAATCCCGCTCCCGTCAAGGCGGCGCTGGCCATGCAGGGCAAGGTGCGCGACGCATTGCGCCTGCCGATGACGCCCATGTCTTCCGCCGGCCAGGCCGCCCTGGCCGCGGCACTCGATCCATTGATGCAGCTGCCGGCATGGTCGGCCAGCGACAGGGAAGAGCCGCGCGAAGGCTGTCTGCTGCAGCTGGTCTCCCCTGCCAACATCATGCCAGCCGTACGCCAAGATGATCATCGCCATCACGGATGAACGCGGGGGGATGGAAAAATCCATCCTGGCCGGGCGGCTGGCCGCCTCGCGCGCGCTGGCCGGACGCAAGGTATTGCTGCTCGATGCCGATCCGCGCCAGGGCGCCATGGCGCAAGCCAGGAATATGCACGACGGCGCCATGCACGGCAGCCTGACGCGGCCGCGCCTGATGGCGCGCGCCATCAGCGCCAAGGGCTTGCAACCGGAGCTGGAACACCTGGTGCACTGCTACCACGACATCGTCATCGACAGCGAAGGCCGCGACTCGATGGGCAGCCGTTCGGCCCTGATCGCCGCGCGCGTGCTGGTGGTGCCGCTCGACGGTGTCGTCAACGCCGCCGCGCAATCAGGCCTGGCGCGCCGCATTGCGCATGCGCGCAGCGTCAATCCGGGCCTGCGCGTCCTGCTGGCAACGGACACGCAAGCGGCACCGGCCCATGCCCTGGCCACGCAGATTCCCGCCGCCCGCGTAGTCAGCCTGGGACAGCTGTACTGCGCCGTTTTCAACCTGCCGGCCTAGCCTGGCGCATCACGTAAAAAAAAGGCGGCGCATGCGCCGCCTCTCCTCCCTGTCAATTAAAACGTCTTGCTGACGGTCAGCTGCAGCGCCGTCTTGCCCATGAATTTGCCATTCACGGGCGAGGCATAGGCGGACTTGCCGGCGTTCGTGCCGATCACGGCCAGCGCACCCGTCACCACGCCGAAGTCGCGCGTGACGCCCACTTTCCAGTCCGTGTAGCTAGCCGCGTCGTTGTTTTTGACCTTCTGATGGCCCGCATGCAGGTTGCCGGTCCAGCCGTTCGTCAGGTCGATGGTCGCGCCGATGTCCAGGTAGCCGCTGTTCTTGCTGTTGACGATGCCGAACAGGTTCGAGACGGCGTGCGAATATTTGACGTAGGCGGGACCATACGACAGCTGGCCGTAGACTTCCTGCGTGTCCGCGTCGGCCAGACCGGCGATATGCTTCAAGCCGTTGTCCGCATACACGTACGCCAGCACGCCCACGTCATAGCCAACGTCGCTGGTCAACTGGCCGCGCTTGCCCGCATACAGGTCCACTTCCACGTCGCCGCTGCCGCCCGCGTCCTTGGTCCACTTGATGGTGGAGGCCCAGGCGCCCGCGTACAGGCCCGTCGGGTTGTTGACATAGTCGGCGCCGCCCTGCAGCGCGGGTTTCAAGCGCGTCTGCGAAATGCCGCGATAGCGGTAGTCGGATACGCCGGCCACGTTGAAGCTGATGTCATTGTCGGGCTTGGCCTCTTCCGCGTGGGCCAGGCTGCCCGTAAAGGCTGTGGCGACGGCAAGTGCAACTAGCATTTTATTCATGGTTTTTTCTTCTTCATTGGTGGTATGGGCCTTTGCCAACATGGCGCAGCTGGCCCGCCGCTGCAAAAATTTTGGGTAAAGCGTCCCCCTGGCGCGCGCGGCGCCTGTTTTCAAACAGGGGATTGACAGGTGTTAGAGCGGCAGCAGCAGCCGGTAGCCGACGGCCGTTTCCGTCAACAGGTACTGCGGCTGGGCCGGATCGGCTTCCAGCTTCTGGCGCAGATGCCCCATGTAGATGCGCAGGTAATGGCCGTTTTCGCTGTTCGACGGCCCCCACACTTCGCGCAGCAGCTGCGGATTGGTGACCACCCGGCCCGCGTTCTTCACGAGTACCGACAGCAAACGGAATTCCGTCGGCGTCATGTGCACCAGTTGCTTGTTGCGCGTCACCAGCCGGTCCTTCAGGTCGACCCGCACGTCGCCGAACTGCACCACGCCATCGTCGCTGGCGGCGGGCTGGCGCTGACGGCGCAAGGTGGCGCGCACGCGGGCCAGCAGTTCGCCCACGCCGAACGGCTTGGTCAGATAATCGTCGGCGCCCGCGTCCAGCGCGCGGATCTTGTCCTGCTCGTCGACCCGCGCAGACAGCACGATGATGGGCACGGCCGACCATTTGCGGATGTCGGCGATGAAATCGATGCCGTCACCGTCGGGCAGCCCCAGGTCCAGTACGATCAGGTCGGGCCGGCGCGTGCCGGCATCGATCAGGCCCCGCTGCATGGTGGCGGATTCGAAAATCTGCCAGCCCTCGTCTTCCAGCGCGGCACGCACGAAGCGGCGGATTTGCGGTTCATCCTCGACCAGCAAGGCGGTGGCGGAAGGTTCGTTCATGTTGGTTTTCCTGTTTCATGGTCGTTGGCGTCATCGAGCTCGGTCTCCGGCGGCGCCGGGGGCGTGCCCAGCGGCAGGCTGAAGACGATGGCGGCGCCCTGTCCCGGCGCGTGCGGCTGCGCGTGGATGGTGCCGCCGTGGGCTTCGACGATGGCACGGCAAATGGCCAGCCCCAGCCCGACGCCCGGCTTGTTCGATTCGCGCTCGCCGCGCGTGAATTTTTCAAAGATGGCTTCTTCTCGGCCCGGCGGCAAACCCGGGCCATCATCAGACACCGCCACCTGCAGGAACTGGCCGTGCACCCCGGCCGCGACCGTGATGGTGCTGCCCGGCGGCGTGTACTTGGTCGCGTTTTCCAGCAGGTTGCACAGCACGCGCTCGATCAGCACGGCATCGTAGCGCACCAGCGGCAAGTCCGGCGCCAGCTGCGTCTGCACGACATGCTGCTGCAATTGCGGGCCGCTGGCGCGCAGCGCGCTGCCCACCACTTCTTCCAGCGCCTGCCATTGCAGGTTCAGGCGCACCTGTCCGCTCTCGATGCGCGCCATGTCCAGCAAGTTCGCCACCAGGGCGCTCATGCGCACGGTTTCGGACTGCAGCGAGCGCGCCATGTCCAGCTGCGCGGGCGACAAGGCGGGCCGCGACAGGGCCAGCGATTCGGCCAGGCCAACCAGCGACGTCAATGGCGTGCGCAAGTCGTGCGACAGGGCCGCCAGCAGCGAATTGCGCAGCCGCTCGGACTCCATCTGCAGCAGCGCGCCCTGGGCCACGTCGATATAGTGCACGCGTTCGAGGGCGATGGCCGCCAGCGCGGCAAAGGTATCGAGGTGCTGGCGCTGTTCCGGCACCAGCAGCCAACGCCCGCGCTGCGCGCCATCGAGCGGCAGCAGCGCCAGCACGCCCCGCGTGCGCATCGGCGCGATCAGCGGCAGGTAGAAAATGGGCGAAGCCGGCAAGGTATCGGTCCCCGTCCCCGCCGCCTGTGCATGGTCGAAGGCCCACTGCGCAATGCCGATATCGAGCGCCTCGCCGCCGTTCGGGGCCTGCAAGCCGCCCTCGTCATCGGGCAGCAGCAGGGTGGCGCGCGCGCGGAAAGCCCGTTCGATGGCGCTTTTCGTGATGTCGAAAATCTGCTCCGTCTGCAGCACGCCGGACAGCTCGCGCGAGAATTCATACAGGGCGCGGGCGCGCGCTTCGCGGTGCGAGGCCACGCGCGCCTGGAAGCGCAGGCCCGCCGTCAGATGGCCCGTGATCAGGCCCACGGCCAGCATCACGCCAAAGGTGATCACATACTGGAAATCGCCCACGGCAAACGAGAAGCGCGGTGGCACGAAGACGAAATCGAAGCAGGCCACGCCCACCAGGCTCGCCAGCGCCGCCGGCCCGCGCCCCAGGCGCACGGCCACCAGCACCACCGTCAGCAAGGACAGCATGGCGATATTGGCCAGGTCAAGATAAGGCTGCAGGGGGACGGAGGCGAGCGCCGTGGCCAGGCTGGCGCCGGCGGCCAATATGTAGCGCCAATGGCGCGAGGGCCGGCGCGGCGCCTCCGCATCTTCGCCGGCCGCGCGCCGGGGCGCCGCATCGGCAGGCGGCAAGCCCACCTCGATCAAATCGATATCGGGCGCCAGGCTGGCCATGCGCGCGGCTGGCGGCGTGTGCCACAGGCGCGTCAGCGTGCCTGCGCGGCCACGGCCCACGATGACTTTCGAGATATTCGCGTTGCGCGCATACTCGACCACGGCGCCGGCGATGTCGGCAGACGGCACAATGGCCGTGCGCGCGCCCAGGTCCTGCGCCAGTTTCAGGGTTTTCAGGATGCGCTCGCGCTGAACCGCCGGCAGGCGTTGCAAACGCGGGGTTTCCACGTACAGCGCATGCCATTCCGCATTCAGCTGGCTGGCCAGGCGCGCCGTGCTGCGGATCACGTGCTCGCCGCCCGCGTGCGGCCCCACGCAGGCTAGCAGCGCGGCGCCCGTCTTCCACACGGGATTGATGGATTTCTCGACGCGGTAAGCCTGCACGTCGTCCTGCACCCGGTCCGCCGTGCGGCGCAATGCCAGTTCGCGCAAGGCGATCAGGTTACCCTTGCGGAAAAAATGCTGCGATGCCCGCTCGGCTTGCAGCGGCTGATACACCTTGCCCTGCTTCAGGCGGCGCAGCAGTTCATCGGCCGGGATATCGACCAGCACCACCTCATCGGCGCGGTCGAATACCGTGTCGGGCAGGGTCTCCGCCACGCACACGCCCGTGATCCCGCCCACTACATCGTTCAGGCTTTCCAGATGCTGCACATTCACGGTGGACAGCACGTCGATGCCGGCCGCCAGCAATTCCTCGACATCCTGCCAGCGTTTCGGATGGCGCGAACCGGCCACGTTCGAATGGGCCAGTTCATCCATCAGTATCAGCGCGGGCGCGCGCCGCAAGGCCTCGTCCAGGTCGAACTCGAACAGGGTCTTGCCCCGGTACTCGATGGGCTTCAGGGGAAGCACGGGCAAGCCGTCAAGCTGGGCCGCCGTATCCTGGCGCCCATGCGTCTCCACCACCCCCACCAGCAAGTCCTGGCCATCGGCCAGCAATTTGCGTGCGGCCGCCAGCATCGCGTAGGTCTTGCCGACGCCGGCCGAGGCGCCGAAATAAATGCGCAGCCGGCCGCGCGCGGCTTTCTTTTCCTGCGCCTGCACTTGCGCCAGCAGGGCATCAGGGTCGGGGCGTTGGCTGTCGTTGGGGAGCATGTTGTATTTTAATCTTCTTGGGCATTGTAGGTCGGATTAGCGCGTCCGAAGGGCGCGCGTAATCCGACGACATTGTTGGCTGCGCCGTGGGTAAAGTCGGCTTACGCTGCGCTAAGCCGACCTACGCCGACCTACGCCGGCCAACCAACCGTTGTCAGCTTACTTTGCCATGGCATCCAGCGCCAGATTCAGTTCCAGCACATTGACCCGCGGCTCGCCGAAAAAGCCGATATACGCGGTTTTCTGCACCTTGGCGATGGCGTTTTCCACCTGCGCCAGCGGCATGGCGCGCACGCGGGCCACGCGCGGCGCCTGGTACAGGGCGCCCGCCAGGCTGATTTCCGGATCCAGGCCGCTGCTCGACGCCGTCACCAGGTCGACGGGGATCGGGTTGCGGTTGCCCGGATCGGCAGCCTGCAGGGCGGCGATGCGCGCCTTGACAGCGTCCACCAGGGCCGGATTGGTCGGCCCCTGGTTCGAGCCGCCCGAACCGGCACCGTTGTTCGCCATCGGCGCGGTGGCCGATGGGCGGCCCCAGAAATACTTGGGCGAGGTGAAGGACTGGCCGATCAGGGTCGAGCCGACAGGCTTGCCACCACGCTCGACGATGCTGCCGTTGACTTCATCGTTGAAAGCCAGCTGCCCGATGCCGGCCGTGGCAAACGGATAGACGACGCCGCAGATCACGGTCAGCGCGGCAAACAGGACCAGGGCGGGACGTACGATAGTGCTCATGACGGTTCCTTTAGACTAAATTGAGTGCGGACAGCAGCATGTCGATCAGCTTGATGCCGATGAAGGGCAGGACGATGCCGCCCAGGCCGTAGATCAGCAGGTTGCGGCGCAACAGGCTGGCCGCGCCGATGGCCCGGTATTGCACGCCTTTCAGCGCCAGCGGAATCAGCACGACGATGATCAATGCATTGAAGATCACGGCCGACATGATGGCCGAGGCGGGACTGGCCAGGTGCATGATGTCCAGCGCCTTCAACTGCGGATAGGTGCCCACGAAGGCGGCCGGGATGATGGCGAAGTACTTGGCGATATCGTTCGAAATCGAGAACGTCGTCAGCGAACCGCGCGTCATCAGCATCTGCTTGCCGATTTCAACGATTTCCAGCAGCTTGGTGGGATTCGAATCCAGATCCACCATATTGCCCGCTTCTTTTGCCGCCTGCGTGCCCGAGTTCATGGCCACGGCCACGTCGGCCTGCGCCAGCGCTGGCGCATCGTTGGTGCCATCGCCCGTCATCGCCACCAGGCGGCCTTCGGCCTGGTAGCTGCGGATGAGTTTCAGCTTGTCTTCCGGCGTCGCTTCGGCAAGGAAATCGTCCACGCCCGCTTCGGCGGCAATCGCCGCTGCCGTCAGCTTGTTGTCGCCCGTGATCATGACGGTCTTGATGCCCATGCGGCGCAGTTCCGCGAAGCGCTCCTTGATGCCGCCCTTGACGATATCCTTCAGCTCCACGGCGCCCATGACGCGGCCGTCGTCAACCACCACCAGCGGCGTGCTGCCGCGGCGGGCGATGTCGTCTACGGCGCGCCCCACCTCGGCCGGATACGGCTGGCCCAGCGCTTCCACGTACTTCTTCATGGAGTCGGCCGCGCCCTTGCGCAGCTGGCGTACCTGCTGTTCGCCCGCGATATCCACGCCGCTCATGCGCGTCTGCGCCGTGAAGGGCACGAAGGTGGCGTGCAGGCTGGCCATCTCGCGTTCGCGGATATTGAACTTCTGCTTGGCCAGCACGACGATGCTGCGCCCTTCCGGCGTTTCATCGGCCAGGGAGGCCAGCTGCGCCGCATCGGCCAGCTGCTGCTCCGTCACGCCGGGCGCCGGCACGAAGCTGGAAGCCTGGCGGTTGCCCAGGGTGATGGTGCCCGTTTTGTCGAGCAGCAGCACGTCCACGTCGCCGGCCGCTTCCACGGCGCGGCCCGACGTGGCGATCACATTGGCCTGCATCATGCGGCTCATGCCGGCCACGCCGATGGCGGACAACAGGCCGCCGATGGTGGTCGGAATCAGGCACACGAGCAGCGCAATCAGCACGGTGATGGTCACCGGCGTGCCACTGCCGGCCGCCGCCACGGAAAACAGCGAATACGGCAGCAGGGTCACGGTGACGATCAGGAACACGATCGACAGGGCGACGAGCAGGATCGTCAAGGCGATCTCATTCGGCGTCTTCTGGCGCTTGGCGCCTTCGACCATGGCGATCATGCGGTCGATGAAGGCTTCGCCGGGATTGACGGAAACGCGCACCAGCAGCCAGTCCGACAGCACGCGGGTGCCGCCCGTGACGGCGGAAAAGTCGCCGCCCGATTCACGGATGACGGGCGCCGATTCGCCCGTGATGGCGCTTTCGTCGACGGAGGCCACGCCGGCCGTCACTTCGCCGTCGGCGGGAATGACGTCGCCCGCCTCCACCAGCACCGTCATGCCCTTGCGCAGGTCGGTGGCCGGCGTGGGCAGCCAGGAAGTGCCGTATTTCGGCGTCTGCATTTTCTTTGCCATCACCGTTTGCTTGAGGGCGCGCAGGGACGCGGCTTGCGCCTTGCTGCGGCCTTCGGCCAGCGCCTCGGCAAAGTTCGCGAACAGCACGGTAAACCACAGCCACACGGCGACGGCGACGATGAAGCCGAATGGCGCTTCGCCCTGGCCATTCAGGGCCTGGATGGCCAGCAGGGTCGTGATGATGCTGCCCACGTAGACGACGAACATCACGGGGCTGCGCCACTGCGTGCGGGGGTCGAGTTTTTTGAACGCATCGACGACGGCGGGGCCGATCAGTACGGAATCGAACAAGGTCAGGCTTGTGCGTGACATGGTAGCCTCTTATTTGATGAAAAGTTGCAGGTGTTCGACGATCGGGCCCAGGGCCAGCGCGGGAACGTAATTCAAAACGCCGACGAGCACGACAACGCCGATCAGCAGGCCGATGAACATGGGGCCGTGCGTGGGCATGGTGCCGGCATTGGCCGACAGGCGCTGCTTGGCCGCCAGCGAACCGGCCACCGCCAGCACGGGCACGATCACGCCGAAGCGGCCGAACCACATGGCGATCGCCAGCATCACGTTGTAGAACGGCGTGTTGGCGGACAGGCCGGCAAACGCGCTGCCGTTGTTGTTGGCCGCCGACGTGAAGGCGTACAGGATTTCGGAAAAACCATGCGCGCCCGGATTGGCCACGCCAACCGTGCCCGGTTCGACCATCACGGCGATCGCCGTGCCCGTCAAGACCAGGGCTGGCGTGACCAGGATGGCCAGCGAGACCATCTTCATTTCATAGGCCTGGATTTTCTTGCCCAGATATTCGGGCGTGCGGCCTATCATCAGGCCTGCGATGAAGACGGCCAGGATGGCGAACATCAGCATGCCGTACAGGCCCGTGCCCACGCCGCCGAAAATCACTTCGCCGAACTGCATCAGCAGCAGCGGCACCATGCCGCCCAGGGGCATGTAGGAATCGTGCATGGAATTGACGGCGCCGCACGATGCGGCCGTCGTCACCGCCGCGAACAGGGTCGAGGAGCTAATGCCGAAGCGCGTTTCCTTGCCTTCCATATTGCCGCCCGATTGCAGGCTGCTGGCCTGCTGGTCCACGCCCAGGGCTTGCAGGGCGGGATTGGCTTGCTGCTCGGCGCTCATCACGCCAGCCGTCATGACGACAAAAATCAGGGTCATGGCGGCCAGCACTGCCCAGCCCTGGCGCATGTCGCCCACCATGCGGCCGAACGTGAAGCACAGGCCGGCGGGGATGATGAAGATGGCCAGCATCTGCAGGAAGTTCGACAGCACGGTGGGGTTTTCATACGGATGCGAGGAATTGGCGTTGAAGAAGCCGCCGCCATTCGTGCCCAGCAGCTTGATCGACTCCTGCGACGCGACAGGGCCCATGGCGATCGTCTGCGTCGTCGCCAGTTGCGCTTCCATCACGGGCTTGCCGGCCGCATCCAGCACGGGCTGGCCGTCGGCCGTCACTTTCGGCGTTTCATACGCCACGTGGTCGAGCAGGGTCACTTCCTTGTAGGCGGAAAAATTCTGGATCATGCCTTCGCCCATGAAGACGACGGACAGGGCCAGGGACAACGGCAGCAGGATGTACAGGGTCGAGCGCACCAGGTCGACCCAGAAATTGCCGATCGACTTGCCCGAGCGCGAGGCGAAGCCGCGTACCAGCGCGAAGATCACGGCGATGCCGGTGGCCGCCGAAAAGAAGTTCTGACAGGCCAGGCCCAGCATCTGGGTCAGGTAGCTCATGGTCTGTTCGCCGCCATAGCCCTGCCAGTTGGTATTGGCGACGAAGCTGACGGTGGTATTGAACGAGGAATCGGGGCTGACGGCGCCCAGTCCCTGCGGATTGAGTGGCAGGAAGCCCTGCAGGCGCTGCAGGCCGTAGACGAAGACGGCGCCCACGGTATTGAAGACGATCAGGGCGATGGCATAGCTTTTCCAGCCCATGGCCTTGTCGGCGGGAAGGCCGGACCAGCGGTACAGCAGGTTTTCCAGCTTTTGCAGCCAGCCCAGGCCGCGCACGGGGCCATCGCCGGCCACCCTGGCCATGTACAGGCCCAGCGGATAGCCGGCGGCCAGCAGCACGGCCAGGAAAGCCACCAGTAACAGTATCGATTGCGTCGTCATCACAGCTCCTCCGCCTTCAGCAGCGCCACCAGCAAATACACGAGCAGGCCAGCCGAGACGACGGCGCCCAGCACATAAAACGCGTTCATTTGACGCTCCCTAATTTGTCGCAGGCGACGGCAAAGCCGGCCGCCACGACGAAAAACACGGCAATCAAGCCGAGATACACGAGATCCATTCCCACCCTCATTCAGGTTTGTTTTGATAGTGAGCAGATTAGCCAAAAGGGTCTAAAAAATTCGTAAAGACTGGGGAGGCAGCTGTAAACAAGATGTAAAAACGGCGGCTTTACCGCATAAAATCCAGCACAATTGGCGCAAAACCACGCGCGCGGCGCACTGTTGTTGCCTTGGAGTAGCGCTATTGCCCGCCGATCAAGATAGAATGCGCGAGCGTCCGCACAAGGACGCCAAGCCTGCCGCACTGCCCTCCCCCAGTGACGCTGGACGGGATATACTGTATATTCATACAGTTATCGCCGCCGCTGTCATTGCGCCCGCAGTGCCCTGGCCTGGCGTTCCAACCACTGTCTTTACTTAGCTTGAACACGTATGGCCACTAAAAAACCAGCATCCGACTACAGCGAATCATCCATCCGTGTCCTGAAAGGACTGGAACCCGTCAAGCAGCGCCCGGGGATGTACACCCGCACTGAAAATCCGCTGCACATCATTCAGGAAGTGATCGACAATGCCTCCGACGAGGCGCTGGGCGGTCATTGCACGCATATCGCCGTCACGCAAAACACGGATGGCAGCATTACCGTCGAAGACAATGGCCGCGGCATTCCCGTCGGCCTGCACCCGGAAGAAGGCGTGCCAACGGTGGAAATCGTGTTTACACGGCTGCACGCGGGCGGCAAGTTCGACAAGGGTTCGGGCGGCGCCTACGCGTTCTCGGGCGGTCTGCACGGCGTCGGCGTGTCCGTCACCAATGCGCTGTCGACGCGCCTGGAAATCACCGTCTGGCGCAAGGAAAGCGACGGCAACGGCCTGCACCACATGGTGTTTGCGAATGGCGACGTGATCGAGCCCTTGAATTCCCGCCCCGCCCCGCGCGACGGCAAGAAGTCGGGCACGCGCGTCACCGCCTGGCCCGACGCAAAATATTTTGATTCGCCCAACATCTCGCAAACGGAGCTGCAACGCCTGCTGCGCTCGAAAGCCGTGCTGCTGCCGGGCGTCACCGTGACGCTCACCAACGCGAAGACGGGCGACACGCAAACCTGGCAGTACGCGGAAGGCTTGCGCGGCTACCTGACCGAAACGCTGGCGCAGGTATCGAATGGCGAAACCCTGATTCCCCTGTTCGAAGGCGCGCAATACGCGGGTCCGGACTCGGAAGGCTTTGCCGAAGGCGAAGGCGCGGCCTGGGTGGTGGCGTGGACGGAAGAAGGCGCCATCGTGCGCGAGTCGTATGTCAACCTGATCCCCACCTCGAATGGCGGCACGCACGAATCGGGCTTGCGCGACGGCCTGTTCGGCGCCGTGAAGAACTTCGTCGAAATGCACTCGCTGCTGCCGAAAGGCGTGAAGCTGCTGCCCGAAGACGTGTTCGCGCGCGCTTCCTTCGTGCTGTCGGCCAAGGTGCTGGACCCGCAATTCCAGGGCCAGATCAAGGAACGCCTGAACTCGCGCGACGCCGTGCGCCTCGTCTCGACCTTCACCAAGCCGCCGCTGGAACTGTGGCTGAACCAGCACGTCGACTACGGCAAGAAGCTGGCCGATCTCGTGATCAAGCAGGCGCAGTCGCGCCAGCGCTCGCTGCAAAAAGTGGAAAAGAAAAAATCCTCGGGCGTCGCCGTCCTTCCCGGCAAGCTGACCGACTGCGAATCGTCGGACATCGCGCGCAATGAACTGTTCCTCGTCGAGGGCGACTCGGCGGGCGGTTCGGCCAAGATGGGGCGCGACAAGGAATTCCAGGCCATCCTGCCCCTGCGCGGCAAGGTCTTGAACTCGTGGGAAACGGACCGCGACCGCCTGTTCGCGAATAACGAGATCCACGACATTGCGGTCGCCATCGGCGTCGATCCGCACAGCGTGGGCGATACGCCCGACCTGTCCGGCCTGCGCTACGGCAAGATCTGCATCCTGTCCGACGCGGACGTGGACGGCTCGCACATCCAGGTACTGCTGCTGACGCTGTTCTTCAAGCACTTCCCGGCCCTGATCAACAAGGGACACATCTGCATCGCCCGTCCGCCTTTGTACCGCGTGGATGCGCCGGCGCGCGGCAAGAAGCCGATGCAGAAAATCTATGCGCTCGACGATGGCGAACTGCTCGCCATCGAGGACAAGCTGCGCAAGGAAGGCGTGAAACAGGGCGCCTGGTCGATCTCGCGCTTCAAGGGCCTGGGCGAGATGAACGCCGAGCAGCTGTGGGAAACGACGATGAACCCGGACACGCGCCGTTTGCTGCCCGTCACGCTCGGTGAAGTCGACCACATGGCCTCGGCTTCGCGCTTCAATATGTTGATGGGCAAAGGCGAAGCCGCCGGACGCCGCGCCTGGATCGAAGAACACGGCAATGAGGCGGAGGCGGATATCTGATGATCATCGGTATCGACCTGGGCACCACCAACAGCCTGGTCGCCATCTGGCGCGATGGCAAGGCTTCCATCATCCCGAATGCGCTCGGTGAACACCTGACGCCATCGTGCGTCAGCATCGACGACGACGGCACCGTGCTGGTGGGCCGCGCCGCGCGCGAGCGCCTGCAGACGCACCCGCAGCTGACGGCGGCCGTCTTCAAGCGCTACATGGGCAGTGAAAAGAAGATCACCCTCGGCACGCAGCAATTCCGTCCGGAAGAGCTGTCGTCGATGGTGCTGCGCGCACTGAAGGAAGATGCCGAAGCCTTTTTGGGACACAAGGTCGAGGAAGCCATCATCACCGTGCCCGCGTATTTCAGCGATGCGCAGCGCAAGGCCACGCGCATCGCCGGCCAGCTGGCGGGCTTGCGCGTGGAACGCCTGCTGAACGAACCGACGGCCGCCGCGCTGGCCTACGGCATCCGCGACAAGGAACAGGAAAGCAAATTCCTCGTCTTCGACCTGGGCGGCGGCACCTTCGACGTGTCGATCCTGGAGCTGTTCGAAGGCGTGATGGAAGTGCGCGCCTCGGCCGGCGACAATTTTCTGGGCGGCGAAGACTTCGTCACCGTGCTGGTCGACGCCTTTTTGGAAGGCAGCGGCTTGCGCGATGCGGCCGGCAGCCGCCTGTTCGACCCGCGCCAGCAGCAGCTGCTGCGCGATGAGGCAGAGCGCGTCAAGCGCCTGCTGTCGGACCGGCCATCCGTGCGCATGGCCACGCGCTACCAGGACAAGGAATACAGCTGGGAGATCAGCGAAGACAAACTGGCGCAATTGTGCGAGCCCCTGCTGGCCCGCCTGCGCCTGCCCGTGGAACGGGCGCTGCGCGACGCCACCATCCGCGCCGCGGAATTGAATGAAGTAGTGCTGGCCGGCGGTGCCACGCGCATGCCGCTGGTGCGTAAACTCGTCTCGCGCATGTTCGGCCGCTTCCCCGCCATCCACCTGGATCCGGACGAAGCCGTGGCGCTGGGCGCCGCCGTGCAGGCGGGGCTCAAGATGCGCGACGCGGCGCTCGACGAAGTGGTCATGACGGACGTGGCGCCGTACTCGCTGGGCATTTCCATTTCGCGCCAGGTCGGCGCGAACCAGTATGAAGGCGGGCATTACCTGCCCATCATCGAGCGCAATTCCGTGGTGCCCGTCTCGCGCACGGAAAACATCACCACCATCCACGACAACCAGAAGGAAATCAACGTGGCGATCTTCCAGGGCGAGTCGCGCCTGGTGGCCGACAACGTCTTCCTCGGCAAGATCAGCTTCCCGATACCCGCGAAAAAGGCGGGCGAAATCGGCATCGACGTGCGCTTCACCTACGACGTCAGCGGCGTGCTGGAAGCGGAAGTGACAGTGCTGGCCACGCAGGAAAAGCACAAGATGATCATCAGCGACAACGCGGGCGTGATGACGCCGGAACAGATCGAGCAGCGCTTTGCGGAACTGGCCGACCTGAAGATCCACCCACGCGAGCAGATGGAAAACCGCACCCTGGTCACGCGCGCCGACCGGCTGTACGAACAGTCTCTGGGCGACGTGCGCCAGTACCTGGCGGCGCACACGGCCAACTTCCAGGCCGCGCTGGAAACGCAGGACCCGAACACCATCCGCAAGGCACGCCAGGCGCTCGACGAAGTGTTGCGCCAGGTCGAGAGCGAGAGCTTCCTGTAAATGGACGGCGGCATGGACAACGGACAGCGCAGCCTGTGGGCAATCCTGGGCACGGAGCCGACCGGCGACGAGCGCGCCCTCAAGCGCGCGTATGCGAAGCGTCTGAAGGTGACGCGTCCCGAAGACGATCCGGCCGCCTTCCAGGAACTGCGCGAAGCGTATGAATACGCGCTGCGCCATGCGCACCTGTTTGCCGAGGAATTGCCGGAACCGCCAGCGGCCGAAGCGGAAGCGGAAGCGCCAGAAGCACCGCCGATGGAACCGGCCGACTTGTGGGGCGTCATCGACGAACCCGCGCAGGAGCCGCCCGCAGAACTGTGGGGCGTCATAGCCCAGGAGCAGACGCCGCCGCCAGAACAATGGGGCGTGGTCGCCATCGATCCGGCGCAGGAAGCGGACAACCTGTGGCAGGGCTGCCTGACGCTGACGCGGCACGCGGATGCCGGCGAGGTGCTGGCCCGCATCCTGCAGGACGACGCCATGCTGAATCTCGACGTGCGCGAGGAGTTCGACCTGTGCGCGCTGCGCTATTGCGCCAGCGCCGGCTATAAGCTGCCGCTGCGCCAGGCCTTGTTCGAGCAGCTGGGCTGGGACCACGATTTTTCCTACCTGGCGCGCAGCCATGCGGACCTGGTGCGCGGCGCCGTGCAGCGCTACCGGGCCGACCGCTCGTTTGCCCATTTCAGCGACAACCGCGACAGCTATCCCGGCCTGGACTGCATCATGTCGCAGCAGCCGCCATCGGCTTACGCGCGCCAGCTGTTCGATCAAAAATTCAACCTGCAGCTGCGCGAACTGCTGCACGCGATACGCTGGCAGCACGGCGAAATGCTGGCTTACAAGCTCGATACGGACCTGTTCGAGCAATGGGAACAGGCCGTCCATGCCAAGCGCTACTTCAAGCAGACGGCGCTGGCCTCGGGCGGCCTGGGTTTCGTGCTGCACTTCATGCTCGCTGGTGTGCTCGATGCGGCCGGCTTCAAGCTCGGCGACACGGCCGCCTATGCCAGCCTGCTGGGCTTCCAGGCGCTCGCCTTTGCCCTGCTGGCCATGCATGCCTTGCGCTGGCCGGCGCCCCTGTTCGCGCGGTTCGACACGCTGCAGGAAGCGCTGCAGGAACGCCTGCCCACGCTGTGGCAGCGGCCCGGCTTGCGGCAACTGGGCTGGATCGTGCCCTACCTCGTGCTGGCGCTGCTGCTGTTCCTGCCCGAACGCAGCGAGACCATGCGCCTCGTTACCGCGGCCGGCTTGTGCGCGTCGGCGCTGCTCGCGTACGCGATGAACCGCCAACTGCTGCATGGCATGCTGCTGCTCCTGTGCCTCGGCCTGTCGCTGTTCGCCGCCATGTTCATGAGCGGCAAAGGCCCTGCGGCGCTGGCCATCGGCGAGGCCATGCCATTGATATTCTGCCTGGCGGCGCTGGCCCTGCGCAGCGCCACCGGCCTGTATGGCGATTGCGGCTTCCCCGAGGCGCTCTTGCCCCGCCTGCGCGCGGCATGGCTGATCGGTTGCGCGGGCTTGCTGCTGCAACTGTATTTGCAACTGCTGCCGGCCGCCCTCGTCGGCGCCGCGCTGTATGCCTGGTCGTGCGCCGGCTTACTGTTTTCGCCCACCGATTTCAAATGGAAGACGATCTGGCCGGTGGTGCTGGTGCCGTCGCTCGCCAGCTTCGTGCTGGCCGGCCATGCCCCGGCCATCCGCGCCATGCCGATGATGCACAACAGTGTCGAGCTGGCCCTGGCCGTGCTGTATCTGACCTTGCGCTACATGTATCTGACGTATGGCAAGTCTTTTTCCAAACCCGGGCTGTCATAATCAGCCCCACGAATTCAACCGCAACCACTTAACACCGAAACAAGCGCCATGTCCACACAAACCAATTTATTTGACGATGCCCAGCCTGAGCCGATCGAGCCGGATGAACCGGTATTCGACGGCGAAGCGCTGACCCTGTCCACCTTTGCCGAGCGCGCCTATCTCGATTACGCCATCTCGGTCGTCAAGGGCCGCGCCCTGCCCGACGTGTGCGATGGCCAGAAGCCCGTGCAGCGCCGCATCCTGTATGCGATGAACGAGCTGGGACTCAATTCCACGGCGAAGCCCCGCAAATCGGCGGCCGTGGTCGGCGACGTGCTGGGTAAATTGCATCCGCACGGCGACCAGTCCGTGTACGACGCGCTCGTGCGCATGGCGCAGGATTTCTCCCTGCGCTATCCGCTGATCGATGGCCAGGGCAATTTCGGCTCGCGCGATGGCGATGGCGCCGCAGCCATGCGTTACACGGAAGCGCGCCTGACGCCGATCGCCAAGCTGCTGATGGATGAAATCGGCATGGGCACGGTGGACTTCCAGCCCAACTACGACGGCTCGACGGAAGAACCGAAGCTGCTGCCGGCGCGCCTGCCGATGGTGCTGCTCAATGGCGCCTCCGGCATCGCCGTGGGCCTGGCCACGGAAATCCCGTCGCACAACCTGGCAGAAGTGGCGAAAGCGGCTGTCGCCATGATCCGCGATCCGAAGATGACGCACGCCGAGCTGATGGCCATCATTCCCGGCCCCGACTTCCCCGGCGGCGGCCAGATCATCACCCCGCCATCGCAGATCCAGGACATGTACGCGAGCGGCCGTGGCAGCATGAAGGTGCGTGCGCGCTGGAAGATCGAGGAACTGGCGCGCGGCCAGTGGCAAGCCGTCGTGACGGAACTGCCGCCAGGTACCTCGTCGCAGAAGGTGCTGGAAGAAATCGAGGAACTGACGAATCCGAAGATCAAGCTGGGCAAGAAGGCGCTGTCGCCGGACCAGGTGGCCCTGAAGGCGCTGATCCTCAATTCGCTCGACACCATCCGCGACGAATCTGGCCGCGCCGCGCCCGTGCGCCTCGTGTTCGAGCCGAAATCGAAGAACCAGGACCAGACGGAATTCATGCTGATGCTGCTGGCGCACACCTCGCTGGAATCGTCGACCTCGATCAACCTGGTGATGATCGGCGGCGATGGCCGTCCACGCCAGAAAGGCCTGGGCGACATCCTGCGCGAGTGGATCGACTTCCGCTTCGAGACCGTCACGCGCCGCACCGGCTACAAACTGGGCAAGGTCAAGGACCGCATCCATATCCTGGAAGGGCGCGAAGCGATCCTGCTCAATATCGACAAGGTGATCCAGATCATCCGCAATTCGGATGAACCGAAGGCGGCCCTGATCGAAGCGTTCAAGCTGTCCGAACGCCAGGCCGACGACATCCTGGAAATCCGCTTGCGCCAGCTGGCGCGCCTGGAGACGATCAAGATCCAGCAGGAACTGGCCGAGCTGCGCAAGGAAGAAAAGTCGCTGCAAGACCTGCTCGACAATCCGGGCTCGATGAAGCGCGCCATCATCCGCGAAATCGAGGCGGACGCCAAGCAGTTCGGCGATGCGCGCCGCACCCTGATCGAGGAAGCGCAGAAAGCCGTGGCGGAACAGAAGGTGGTCGATGAACCGGTCACCGTCATCATCTCGGAAAAAGGCTGGGTGCGCGCGCGTACCGGCATCGGCCACGATGCGGCGCAGTTCACGTTCAAGGCGGGAGACTCCCTGCATGGCGCCTTCGAGTGCCGCACGGTCGACACCCTGCTGGGCTTTGGCAACAACGGCAAGATTTACTCGGTTCCCGTCTCCGCGCTGCCCAACGCGCGCGGCGATGGCGTGCCGATCACGACCTTGTGCGACCTGAGCGGCGGCACGCCGGGCAACGCCGTGCGCATCCTCCATTACTTTGCGGGCAATGGCGCCACCAATTTGCTGCTGGCGTCGAGCGCAGGCTACGGCTTCATCGCCAAGGCGGGCGACATGACGAGCCGCCTGAAAGGCGGCAAGGCCTTCATCACCCTGGACGATGGCGACGTGCCTTTGGCGCCGAAAGTCATCCCCGAGGCGGCCAGCGCCCTGGCCTGCCTGACGGAAGGCGCACGCCTGCTGGTGTTCGGCCTCGATGAAATGAAAACCCTGTCCAAGGGCGGCACCGGCGTCAAGCTGATCGACCTTGATGCGAAAGACAAGCTGCTGGCCGTGCAGCCGATCACCCAGCGCGGCGTGGTGGTCTCGGGCATCGGCAGGGCTTCGAAACCGCAGGATGCATCGCTGGGCGCCACGGCCCTAGCCGAACACTTCGGCAAGCGCGCCAAGAAAGGCAAGGCGCTGGCGGCCAAGCTGAAACCGGTCTCCATGGCGGCCATCGGCTGATCGGCATCCGGCCATACGAAAAGACAGGTTCGCCTGTCTTTTTTTTCGCCCATCGCCGCGCAGCGGCACAGGAAAAAATAGTTCACAGATAATTTGACAGATACGCCCCTCGCTCCCGTTATCCCTGCAGGCATGCCACCGGCACGCCGCCCAGCGACAGGAGAACAGCGATGACAAACAAGGTTTCAGGCAGGCTGCCATGCAGCGCCTGACCCCGGCCGAACGGCTGGTGGCGGCCATGGCGGCCGAAGGATTGCCGTATAAAAGCATCGCCAGGGAACTGGGCAAGTCGCCGGCCACCGTGCGCAACCAGCTGCATGCGATCTACCAGAAACTGGGCGTGGGCAACCGCACGGCGCTCGCGCACAAGCTCCGGGGTCATCCTTGACGCCGCGACAGGCGCAGCATTTCAGGCGTCGCTTCGACGATGTCGATCACGTCCTGCGCCCCGCCAGCATCGCCCACCGCATAGCGGCCCATGCCCACGGGTACCAACCGGGTCACGGGACCGGCGCGGGGACGGTCATCGGGGCCGGGCGCCATGGACGTCAATGTCGCCTCCCCTTGCGCCGTGGCGCCGGCGGGCGCGCCGAACTCGAGCACCTTGCGCCCCTTGCGGCTGGGAGGAAAGACGAACGTGGCCGTGGGCCGGTACACCTCGATACCGTCTGCATCCTCCTCGAAGGAATGCGTCCAGCTGCCGCTGGGCAGTGCCGTTGTCATGCCGTGCATGCCGCCTCCCGTGTCAACCATGGATGTCAGAAACACGATACCACGCCGCCCAGGCTTTCATAGCCGCTCACGGACGGCGACCAGGCCGTGCCGTTCCACGCCTTGTGGAACAGGGCGCCATTCGTGCCCGTGACAAAGACGTCGAGGCGGTTCGGCGCCCAGGCCGTGGCGCGCGGACGCGAGGTGCATATGCCGCCCAGGCTTTCAAAGCCCGTCACGGATGGCGACCAGGCGGATCCATTCCACGCCTTGTGATACAGGGCGCTGTCCGTGCCGATGACGAACAGGTCGAGCCGGTTGGGCGCCCACGACACGGCTTCCACCTCGCCCACGCATATACCGCCCAGGCGCTCGAAGCCGTCGATGGACGGCCCCCATTTCGCGCCATCCCACCACTTGTGGTACAGGGCGCCATCGGTGCCCGTGACGAAGACGTCGAGGCGGTTCGGTCCCCACGCCACGGCCTTCGGTGACGAGGTGCAGATGCCGCCCAGGCGTTCATAGCCCGTCAGCGACGGTCCCCAGGCCGTGCCGTTCCACCACTTGTGGTACAGGGCCCGGTCCGTGCCGACGACGAAGACATCGAGGCGGTTCGGCCCCCAGGCCACGGCTTCCGGCTGGCCCAGGCAAATGCCGCCCATGGCTTCGTAACCCGTCAAGGACGGCCCCCAGGCGGCTCCGTTCCACCACTTGTGATACAGGCCGCGGTCCGTGCCGACGACAAATACGTCGAGGCGGTTCGGTCCCCAGGCCACGGCGCGCGGGTCGCCCACGCACAAGCCGCCCATCGCTTCATAGCCGGTCAGCGACGGCCCCCAGGCCGTGCCATTCCACCACTTGTGGAACAAGCCGCTGTCGGTGCCCGTGACGAACACGTCGAGCCGGTTCGGCCCCCACGACACCACCTGCGGGGCACTGGTGCAAATGCCGCCCTGCCCTTCATAGCCGGTGACGGACGGCGCCCAGGCCGTGCCATTCCAGGCCTTGTGGTAGAGCGCGCGGTCCGTGCCCAGCACGAACACGTCGAGGCGGGTCGCGCCCCAGGCCACGACGGGAGAAGAACTCTGGCGCGGCGTGGCGCCTGCGCCTGTGCCACCCGTGCCGATGCTGGCGCGCGGGCCATCGAGACAGGCCTGCATGCGCGCCACCTGTCCCGCCGTGAACATGACCATGGCGGGATCGTCGACGTAATCCATATAGTTCATGAACATGTCGCCATTCGGCCCGTTGCTGCAGGACACCTGCGGAAACGAGGGCTGGCCCGTGTTCGGCCCGCCCTGGTTCGGCGTGTCGGCCACGTTGTCCGTGCCCGAACACCCGGTGCCGTCGTCGCCCCAGATATGGTTCAGATTCAGCCAATGGCCGATTTCATGCGTGGCCGTGCGCCCCAGGTGGAACGGCGGCGCCGCCGTGCCGGTCGTGCCAAAGGCCGATTGCAGGATCACCACGCCGTCGGTGGCGGCCGGGCCGCCGGGAAACTGCGCATAGCCCAGCAAGCCGCCGCCCAGCTGGCACACCCATATATTCAGGTAGCTGTCGGCCGGCCAGGCATCCATGCCGCCCGTCGCCTGCGACTTGACGGCATCGTCCGCGCCAAACGAGGCCGCCGTCGTCTGGCGCCGCTCGATGCCACTGGTGGCCACGCCATGCGGATCGGTCGTGGCCAGCGCAAACTCCACGCGCGCATCGGCCGTCAGGGGCAGGAATGGCGCCGGCGTGCTGTTGACATCCGGGTTGACGCGCCGGAAGTCACGATTGAGCACATCGATCTGGCTGGCGATCTGCGCATCCGAAATATTCTGCGCGGCCGTATTCCACACCACGTGCACCACCACCGGTATCTGCGTCACGCCGGAACGTCCGGCAATGCTGCCGTCGCCCTCGTAGAGCCCGGCCAGGTTTTCGATATCGGCGCGCACGTTCGCATACGATGGATCTTCGCTCAGCAGGCGGCGATGCACGTCCATCGTGGCGCAGGTGCGCTTCTGCGGTGTACCGCCGCCCTGTCCACCGTCGCTGCCCCCCATGCCACCGCCACCATCGCCACCCATGCCACCGCCAGCCCCCAGTTGCATGCAGCTGGTGGCCGCCATGCCCTGCGGTGCCTGCTGCATGCCGCCGCCCGGCATGGCGCCGGCATCCGCGGCGGCCGTACCCTGGGTAAGCGCAGCCTGGTCGGCATACGACATACCCAGGCGCGGCCCAGCCACGGCGTCGCCGCCCGCCGCAGCGTCGCCAGCCTGCATGTCGCCTTCGACCGGCATGGGCTGCATGGCGGACACGGCAGGCGCGCCTTCCGCCGAACCGGTAGCGGGTGTTTTTTTCGTTTTAGCGGTGCTCATGATGTCTCCCTTCGTCTGTTTGCCAATTCACTATGGCACGGCGAAAAGAGGAGCATTTGTGCCAGATCAAGACTGGCAAGCGGTGCAAAAGAAAAGTGGCAGACGAAAAAAAGACAGCCGAAGCTGTCTTTTGGGCTTGCAGGCCGTGGCCCGCAAACAGGGAATTACTTGGCGGCGGCGGCCTTGACTTCAGCGTCGGCCTTGGCCTTGGCTTCTTCCGTCTTGGTGGCGGCGATGGCTTTATCGGCGTTCGCTTCCACTTTTTCCTTGGCGACCTTGGCATCCGCTTTCACGGAGGTTTTGCCTGCTTTCGCATCGGCCTTGGCGGCAGCCTTGTCAGCCTTGGCTTGCGCCTTCATCTTGTCTTCCGGATCGGCATCGACCACTTTGTCGTGGGCCTTGGCCTTGGTTTTGTTCGCCTTGTGCTGGGCGTCGGCTTTCTTTTCGTCAGCCTTCATTTCAGCCTTGGCGACATTGGCGTCAGCCTTGGCATCGACTTTGGCTTCCTTGTTGGCAGCCTTGTTGATGTCGTGCTGCGCAGACGCCTGGGCGCTGGCAACGGCTGGGGTGACTGGCGACGTTTGCGCGATGGCAGCGGTGGCAAACAGGGTAGCGATCAGGGCGGCGAGTAATTTGTTCATGATGAGACCTTTCAATATGGTTTAATTTTATTCTTACTAAAGGCGGGCAAAATGTTCAAAATTTGCCAGGCATCGCGCTGTTTCTTGATGTAGCGCAATGGCATGACTTCATAGTAAAGATAACTGGCAAACCACACAGTGCGTTAGCGCACTCAACGGAAAATATGTGCAATTCGGCAAATTTCCCATCGAGCGCGGCTGTACGCTTCAGGACCTCATGCCCGTACGGCCAGTGCCGCGTGGCGCGCCGCCACCCACTCCTCGTTGGCCGGCTCCACGCCCACCACGATGCGGCTGGCATCGCTGGAAATACGGCTGGCGTTGCGCGCATTGGCATCCGCATCGAGCACGGGGCCAATAAAGCCCAGCTCGGCGCAGATGCGCTGGCGCAGCTCGGCGCTGTGTTCGCCGATACCTGCCGTAAACACCAGCATGTCCAGTCCGCCCAGCACGGCCGTCAGGGCGCCGATCTCGCGCACGATACGGCGGATATACAAGGCCAGCGCGGCGCGGATACGCTCGCCCGTGGCATCCTGCCGGTCCTGCTGCGCCAGCAAGACCGGCGGGTCGGCCGACACGCCGGACACGCCCAGCAAGCCCGACTCGTGGTACAGCACATGCGCCACTTTTTCCAGCGACAGCTTTTCGATCTCCATCAGGTAGATGACGGCGCCCGGGTCGAGCGAACCGCAGCGCGTGCCCATCATCAAGCCGTCGAGCGCGGAAAAGCCCATGGTGGTGGCCACGCTGTGCAAATTATCCATGGCGCACAGGCTGGCGCCGCTGCCCAGGTGGGCCACGATGACCTTGCCGCGCGCGACGGCACCGAAGCGCTGCTCCAGCACCAGCGACTGGTATTCATACGACAGGCCGTGGAAGCCGTAGCGGCGCAAGCCCCGCTCCCACGCATCGTACGGCAGTGCCAGCATCTGCTCGACCTGCGGCACCGTGTGGTGGAAGGCCGTGTCGAAGCAGGCCACCTGGGCGATATCGGGCCGCGATTCGAGCAGCACCTCGATCGCCTCCAGCGCGAACGGCTGGTGCAGGGGCGCCAGCGGCACAAAACTTTTCAGGTCGGCCAGCACTTTGAAATCGATGCGCACGGGGGCGAAATACTTGCTGCCGCCATGCACCACGCGGTGCGCCACGGCGCGCAGCTCACGCCCGTCCAGCTGCGCCACCACTTGCGCGCGGATGTATTCGAGGGCCGCGTGATGCGGCTGCTCTGCATCGAGCTGCAAGGCGATTGCCGGCAGGCCGCCGGCGCGGTACGTGGCGTTTTCGCGGCCGATGCCTTCTACCTTGCCGCTCCATTGCGCCTGCTGCGGCAGCACGCCGCCCGCTTGCTCGAACAGGGCGAACTTGATGCTCGACGAGCCGCAATTGAGCACCAGGATCAGGGTGCCGTCGGCATGTTGGACTGCTGCGTTCATGGCGGCGTGCTCCGGTAATGGTTGGCCAGCATCACGGCGATGGCGCACGAGGCGATGCGGCTGGCGCGCGAGTCGGCGCGGCTGGTCAGAATGACGGGGATCTTCGCGCCCAGCACGATGCCGGCGCTGTCCGCGTCGCCCATGTATTCGAGCTGCTTGGCCAGCATGTTGCCGCTTTCCAGGTCGGGCACCAGCAAGATGTCGGCGCGGCCCGCCACCTCGGAGACGATGCCCTTGACGGTGGCGGCGGCGATCGAGACGGCGTTGTCGAAGGCCAGCGGGCCGTCGAGGATCGCCCCCGTGATCTGGCCGCGGTCGGCCATCTTGCAAAGGGCGGCGGCGTCCAGGGTGGCCGGCATGTCCGCATTCACCGTTTCCACGGCGGCCAGGATGGCCACGCGCGGGCAGGCCACGCCGATCACGTGCGCCAGGTCGATGGCGTTGCGCACGATGTCGGCCTTCATGGCCAGGTTCGGCGCGATATTAATGGCTGCGTCCGTGATGATGAAGGGACGCGGATACGCGGGCGTCTGCATCAGGAAGCAGTGGCTGATGCGGCGCTTGGTGCGCAGGCCGGCGCTGGCCGACAGCACGGCCGACATCAGCTCATCCGTGTGCAGGCTGCCCTTCATCAGCGCCTCGACTTCCCCTTTCCCCGCCAGTTCGGCGCCGCGCGCGGCGGCCGCATGGCTATGTTCGACGTCTTCGATGGCGATGCCTTCCAGGCTCAGGCCCGCCTCCAGCGCCACCGCCTCCAGGCGCGCGCGCGGCGCCACCAGCACGGGCGTGATCAAGCCTGCCGCGTAGGCGTCGAGCGCGCCCGACAGGCTCAGTTCATCGCAGGGGTGGATCACGGCCACCCTGATCGGACCCAGGGTACGCGCGTGCTCCAGCAGGCGCCGCGTGCCGTCGCCGTTATGCAGGCGCACTTCGGGCAAGGTGGCGCGCGTCCTTTCGATCTGCTCGGCGGGCGCGATCACCTGCGCCTCGCCATCGAGCACCACGGCGCCGTGCTGGTTGACGCAGCGGCAAGCCAGGGTCACGTGGCGGTTGCGCGGCTCGCGCGCCGTGACGGTGACGCTGATGGCCAGCGTATCGCCCACGCGCACGGGTTGCAGAAAGCGCAGGGTCTGGCCCGTGTAGACGGTGCCGGCGCCGGGCAGTCGCGTGCCCAGCACGGCGGAAATGAGGGCCGCGCCCCACATGCCGTGCGCGATCACGCCCTGGTAGCGGGTGGCGGCGGCAAATTCGGTATCGAGGTGCTGCGGGTTGTCATCGCCCGACATCACCGCGAACAGGGCGATATCGTCCATGCTCAGGGTGCGGGTGATGCTGGCTGTGTCGCCGATGGCGATCTGGTCGAAGGTGCGGTTACGCACGATATGCAAATCATCGTCTTGGGTAGTGGTCATCGTGGTCTTCTATACAGGGGTAATGTGTTTGGCCGGCTTGGCTTTTGGCCCGGCAGGGGATGCGCCCGCGTCCGACGGCAAGGCCTTCGCTTGCGCCTTGACCGCGCGGTCGAAGACGTCCAGCATCTGCTGCAGACTCGCCTCCTCGTCCGGCGTCGGCGCTTCGGGAACTTGCAGAACTTGCTGCAGCCACTCGGCCAGCGCGCCGATGTCGTCCGGGTCGGCGCGCGACAGCAAGGCAGGCAAGGCCGCGATGGCCGCATCGAAATCATGCAGCATCAAGCGCGCCTGCTGGCGCACGATACCGCGGAATTCCTCCATGCCGACATCCTGCCGGTATTGCGGCTTGATCAATTTCAGGGCCAGGTTGACCCTGCGCTCGTCGGCGATCATGCGGAAGCGGTAGATGTAGAACAGCGCGCGCACGGCCGCTTCCACCAGGCCGCCCCGCTGCATGTCCTCGTCCATCTTGCGCGTTTCGCAGCGCACGTATTCGCAATGCTCGGGCGAGATGCCGGGATGGGGGCGCGGCGGCGCCGTATCGCCGATGGCTTGTCCCGTCAGCGCCTGCACCAGCGGCGAGCCATACACCAGGTCGAAGGTGGTTTCCTGCAGCGTATCGCGCCAGTCGCGCCAGCTGTTCAAGCCGGCCGTGATGGCGCCGGAGATGGCTTCCTGCATGGCCAGCAGCGGGTTGTCGGGCGATACCGGCTGGCGGTGGGCGCGCACTTTTTCCGCCTCCTTGGCCACCAGCCTGGCCAGCGGATTATGGTCCGTCCAGCGCTCGTACGACACACGCAGCGGATGCGCGAGCTGCAGGAAGCGCGCCGTCTGCGGCGTGACCATGGCGCGCACCCACGGCTGCGCAAACGTGCGGTACAGGGCCAGGTTCACTTCGGACACGCGCGCGGCAGCGGCGAATTTGCGGTCGTTTTCCACGCTTGGCTGCACGATGGCGCGCACGTCGTCGATGCCGCGGTGTTCGACCTGCAGCACATAGTCGCCGCTGGCCAGGTCAGCGTTCGGCGTATCGGGCGTCTTGTCGACGATCCTCGCTTCGTAGATGCCGGCTGGCAGCAGGTTGATCAGGTCGATATTGCTGGCGAATTTCTGGTGTTCCTTGTGCCCCACCTTGGCCGAGACGAAAATGCCCAGGTGGCCGATGCTGTCATGCACGGCATACACGATGGTCTGGTCGTGCATCAGCACATCCTTGTCGTCGCGGTACAGGTCCGTGATCCAGCCCAGCGCCTGCGGCGGCGGCGTGATGTTGTCGCCGTTCGAGCAGAACACGACGATGGGCGAACGGATATTGCGCAAGTCCAGGCGCACGCCGTCGGAGGTAATCAATTCCGCCGTGGCCAGGCGGTTGCCGATGAACAGATTGTCGACGATGTACTGCATCTCGACGTCGTTGAGGAAGACATGGCCGCCCCAGTACTTTTCAAATTCCAGGTAGCGGGGCGCTTCCGTGTCGATGTTCGCATACAGGTTGTACTGCTTGCTCCACAGGGTATTGGCCGGGTTGAGCTTTTCGAAATTCTGCACCAGGCTGGCGCCGTCGAAGCGGCCGTTGCCCAGGTCGCCCGCCAGCGCCGTGGCCCAGCTTCCGCCCATCAGCCCACCCGCGTAGCGCATCGGGTTGCGGCCATGCCAGCCGGCCCAGTAGGACACGGGCGCGCCGGCCACGATGATGGGGCCGAACAATTCCGGGCGCATCGCCGCCGTCATGAGGATTTGCCAGCCCGCCTGGCAATTGCCGATGACGACGGGCTTGCCTTCGCTGAGCGGATGCAGGGCGATGACTTTTTCCAGGAAGGCCGCCTCGGCGTGCATCACGTCTTCCACCGTCTGTCCCGGCACGGGATCGGGCAGGAAGCCGATGAAATAGCACGGGTGGCCGGCGCGCAGGGCCACGCCGATCTCGCTCTCGGCCTTGAAGCCGCCGATGCCGGGACCGTGCCCGGCGCGCGGATCGACGACGACGAATGGCCGCTTCGATGGATCAGGTTCCGGCGCATCGGGCGTCAAGATGCGCGCCAGGCCGTAGTTGACGGGACGCGCCAGTTCCAGGCCCGACATCACCAGTTCGGCGGGGAAGTCCAGCACGTTCGGCACTTCCTCGGCCATGTGCTCCTGGTACTGGTTGCCGCGCCGGCGCATCACGTCCGCATACAGCACGATGCGCTGCCACGAGTCGCGCGCATAGTCGCCCAGCACGCCCAGCGACGGCAAGCCGCCGGTGGAGAAAAATGGTGCAGCTTCGATCTTCATGGCTATCCTTTTCATGCAAAAAACGCCGGACCATTCCGGCGCGGGGGCTACGCCATCTGGCTGATGGTCTTGCGAAAGCGCGCCAGCGCGAAGGTAAACAGGGCCGTGCCGATGGCCAGCAAGGCCAGGAACGGTTTCCACACCACGTCGATGCCGGCACCCCGGTACAGAATCGCCTGGCTCAACTCGACGAAATGCGTGGTCGGGGCGATCAGCATGATGTTCTGCACCAGTTCGGGCATGCTTTCGCGCGGCGTGCTGCCGCCCGACAGCATCTGCAGCGGCAGCAACACGAGGATCAGGAGCATGCCGAACTGCGGCATGCTGCGCGCCACGGTGGCGAGGAAGATGCCCATCGAGGTGGTGGCAAACAGGTGCAGGGCCGCGCCGCACAGGAACAGCGCGATGGAACCCTCGATGGGCACGTGCAGCATGCCGCGCACCACCAGGTTCAGCGACAGGGCGGCAGCCAGCAGCACCACGAGGCCCATCGACCAGACCTTGCCCAGCATGATCTCGGCCGGCGTCACGGGCATCACCAGCAAATGCTCGATGGTGCCATGTTCGCGCTCGCGGATCAGGGCCGCCCCCGTGAGAATAATCGACAGCATCGTCACCTGGTTGATGAGCTCCATCAGCGAGCCAAACCAGGCCTGGCTCAGCGACGGATTGAAACGCGCGCGCATCACCAGCTCCACGGGCGAGACGGTCGCGCCCCGATAGCGCTTGGCGAATTCGGACACCTCGCCGGCGACGATCTGCTGGATGTAGCCGCTGCCGCTGAAAGCCTGGCTCATGCGCGTGGCATCCACGTTCAGCTGCAATTCCGCCTGGCGCCCGCCCAGCACGTCCGCCTGCAGCTTGGGCGGTATCGTCAGCACGAAGGTGTACTGGCCCGCGTCCAGGCCCGCATCGACCTGGCTCTGGTTGATCATGGCCGGCGGCGTGAACTGCGGCGGGAAGAAGGCCGAGGCGATGCGCCCGGACAGGGGCGAGCCATCCTCGTCGACGATGGCGATCGACGCCATGTGCAGGGTTTCCGGCTTGGCCGTGGCGGCCACGTAGATCGCCAAGGTAAACGTGTAGAGGATCAGGATCAGCATCATCGGGTCGCGGATCAGGCTCCAGATTTCCTTCACGCCCAGGCGGTAGATATTTTCAAGATGCCGCATATCAGCTCTCCTGTTTCTTCAGCAGCGCCACCGTCACGCCGAGGATCACGGGAATGGCGACGATCAGGGGCCAGAACGAGGCGTGCAGGTCGCCAAAGCCCAGCGCCTTGTTGAACACGCCCCGGCTGATATTGAGCATGTGAGTGGCCGGGTACATCAGGCCGATGGCCTTGCCCACGCCTTCCATCGACGAGACGGGATTGAGCAGGCCGGAAAACTGGATGGCCGGGATCATGGTGCCGATCATGGTCACGAACAGGGCCGCGATCTGGCTGCGCGTAAACGTCGAGGCGAACAGGCCGATGCCGGTGGCGCAGATATTGAAGATGAAGGTGGCGCCGATCAGGGTCGGCAAGCTGCCCTTGATCGGCACGCCAAAGGCGGTGACGGCCAGCAGCGCCATGAGGACGAAGTTGAACATGGCCAGCACGACGTACGGCACTTGCTTGCCGAGCAAGAATTCCAGGCGCGTCACGGGCGTCACGTACAGGTTGATGATGGAGCCCAGTTCCTTTTCGCGCACCACGGACAGCGCCGCCAGCATGGCCGGCAGCATCAGCAGCAGCAGGGGAATCACGGCCGGCACCATGGCCGGCAGGCTTTTCACGTCCGGGTTGTAGCGGTAGCGCGTCTGGATGGCAACCGGATTGTTCATCGTGATGCCATAGCGGTGCAAGGCCTGGTCGGCCAGCCACAGCTGGTGCATGCCCTGCACGTAGCCCTGCACGGTTTCGGCGCGCATCGGCATGGCACCGTCGATCCACGCGCCCACCTGTGCCGGTGCGCCGCGCTGCACGTCGCGCGCGAAGCCGGGCGGAATCTCGATGGCCAGCGACAACTCGCCGCTGCGCATGCGCTTGTCGATATCGGCATAGTCGCGCAGAGGCGGACGTTCGACGAAGTAGCGCGAACCGGCCAGGTTGTTCGTGTAATTCTGGCTCAGGGTGGTCTGGTCGTGGTCAAGCACGGCGTAACTGAGGTCTTCGACGTCCAGGCTGATGCCGAAGCCGATGACGAACAGCAGCAACACGGAGCCGCCCAGCGCCAGGGTCAGGCGCACGGGGTCGCGCCGCAGTTCCAGTGTCTCGCGCCACATGTAGCTGAGCATGCGGCTCAGGCTGAAACGGCTGCGCCGGTGTTCCTGCCGCGGTGCGGCCACTTCAGCCTTCTGCGCGGGCACCTCGCTTTCCTGCTCCGCCGGCGCCGTGCCGCCGCCCGCCTCTTCCAGGTAAGCGATGAAAGCCGCTTCCAGCGACGGCGCGCCCTTCTTGCGCACCAGTTCGGCCGGCGCATCGCTGACCAGCACTTTACCGGCATGCATCAGCGAGATGCGGTCGCAGCGCTCGGCCTCGTTCATGAAGTGGGTGGAAATGAAAATGGTGACGCGGTCGCGCCGCGCCAGCTCGATCATCAGGCGCCAGAAATTGTCGCGCGCAATCGGATCGACGCCGGACGTCGGTTCGTCGAGGATCAGCATTTCCGGCTTGTGCACCATGGCCACGGCCAGCGACAGGCGCTGGCGTATGCCCAGCGGCAGGCTGTCGGGCAAGTCGTCCATCACCGCGCGCAAGTCGAAGCGCTGCGCCATTTCGTCGATGCGCGCCCCTATTTCGCCGTCGGGCACGTGGAACAGGCGCGCATGCAGCACCAGATTCTGGCGCACCGTCAGCTCGCTGTACAGAGAGAATGCCTGCGACATGTAGCCGACCCTGCGGCGCGTGTCGATATCGCTGGAGTCGACCTCCTTGCCGAACAGCCAGGCCTTGCCTTCGGTGGCCGGCAGCAGGCCCGTGAGCATCTTCATGGTGGTCGACTTGCCGCAGCCGTTCGAGCCGAGAAAACCAAAGATCTCGCCGCGGCCGATGCGGAAATTCACATGGTCGACAGCCGTAAAATCGCCAAAGCGCATGGTCAGGTCTTGCGCCTCGATGGCCACGTCCTGCGCGCTGGCAGCGTCCAGAGGCGTGATGACCACGGGCTGGTGGCCCGCGCGCTTGGCTTCCGGCAGCAGTTTGATGAAGGCCGCTTCCAGATTGCTGCTGTCCGTGCGCGCCAGCAGCTCGGCCGGCGTGCCCGTGTCGAGCACCTTGCCGTCGTCCATGGCGACGAGCCAATCGAAGCGCTGCGCCTCGTCCATGTAGGCGGTGGCCACCATCACGCTCATTTGCGGGCGCTGCACGCGGATGCCGGCGATCAAGTCCCAGAACTGGGCCCGCGCCAGTGGATCGACGCCGGTGGTGGGCTCATCGAGAATGAGCAGGTCGGGATCGTGGATCAGCGCACAGCACAGGCCCAGCTTCTGCTTCATGCCGCCCGACAGCTTGCCCGCCGGACGCGTCAGGAAGGGCTGCAAGCCCGTGCTGCGGGTCAGCTGGTCGATGCGGCGGCGGCGTTCCGCCGCGTCGTGGCCGAACAGGCGCGCGAAAAACTGCAGGTTTTCCTCGACCGACAGGGTCGGGTACAGATTCTTGCCCAGGCCTTGCGGCATGTAGGCGATACGCGGGCAGACGTCGTCGCGGTGGCGCGCATCGCGCATGTCGCCGCCCAGCGCCATGACGCTGCCCTGCTGCACGGCACGCGCGCCGGCCACCAGCGACAGCAGGCTCGATTTGCCCACGCCATCGGGCCCGATCAGGCCCACCATGCAGCCGGCCGGCACATCGAGGTCGATGCCGTCGAGCGCCACCGTCTTGCCGTAATGCTGGCTGACGCCCCGGATGCTGACGACGAAATTGTTCACGTCCATGGTCACTGCGGGACCTTCGCCGTCAGTTCAGCGGGCCATGCCTGCTTCGCATCGAGACGCACCCAGGCCACGCCGGGCAAGCCCACTTTCACCAGCGCCAGGTGCTTTTGCAGCAGCTCGCGGCTGATCTGCGCTTTCACGCGGAACATCAGTTTCTGGCGCTCGCTGGCCGTTTCCACCGTCTTCGGCGTGAACTGCGCGCTGGCGGCGACAAACGAGATCGTTGCCGGAATCACGTAGTTGGGCGCCGCGTCGAGGATGATGCGCACTTCGCCGCCCATGGCCACCTTGCCGGCCGCCGTCTCGGGCAGGAAGAAGGTCATGTAGACGTCCGACAGGTCGACCAGGTTGAGCACCTTGCCGCCACCCGCCAGCACTTCGCCCTGCTGCGCCACCAGGTATTGCACGCGGCCGTCGCGCGGCGCCGTCAGCTGGCCATCGGCCAGGTCGGAATCGATGCGCGCCGTGGTCGCCTCGGCGGCGACGACGGCGGAGCGCGAACCGACCACCTGCGCCCTGGCCGCGTCGATGGCCGCCTGCGCCGCCGTCACCTGCGCCTTGGCCGCATTCAGGGCGGCGGCCACGCTGCGCACGCGGGCGCGGTCGTCGTCGAGTTCCTGCACCGAGGAAGCGCCCTCTTTCGACAGGGTTTCGGAACGGGCCAGACGGCGGCGCGCCGCATCGAGTTCGCTTTCGCGCTGCGCCACGATGGCCAGCGCGGCGGCCTTGTCGCTCTCGCGCACGGCCACTTGCGCCTGCGCGCCGACCACGGCGTCGGACGCCTGCTGCTGGCGCGCGCGCGCCTCGTCGCGCTGGGCCGTCAGCGAATCGACCTGCATGGTGGCCAGCGACTGGCCCGCCTTGACGAAGTCGCCCTCGCGCACGAGGATCTCCTTGACCCTTCCCGCCAGCTTGGTGGCGACGTCGATTTCCGTCGCTTCGATGCGGCCATTGCCGCTGACAAAGCCTTCGCCAGGGCCCGTGGGACGCATTTTTTGCCAGGCCACATAGCCCAGCACGAGAACGGCCACGACCAGCGCCGCGGGGATGAGTTTTTTCTTCAGTTGTGGAGTCATGGTATCGGGGCGATCAAATTAGTGGGTGGAAGCGGCGGCGGAAGTGGCTGGCGCGCCACCGCCCAGCGCCGCATACAGGCTGACTTGACTGGACAGCAGCGCGCGGCGCGTCTGCACCAGTTGCTGCTCGACCGTCAGCAAGTCGCGCTGTGCATCGAGCACTTCCAGGTAGGGGGCTGCGCCATTGTCGTAGCGCAGCTTGGCCAGGCGCGCCCGTTCGCTCTGCGCGGCCAAAGTCGTCTTGCCGATGTCGACCTGCAGCGCCAGCCAGCGCCGGTTCGACAGCGCGTCGGCCACTTCGCGGAAGGCGCCCTGCACGCTCTTTTCATAATTGGCCACGGCCACGTCGCGGCGCACTTCGGCCAGGTCCATATTGGCGCGGATGCGGCCCGCGTCAAAGATCGGCAACACCAGGCGCGGCGCGAAATTCCACGCGCCGCTGCCCGAATCGAACAAGCCGCTCAATTCCGCGCTGGCCGTGCCGTAAGCCGCCGTCAGCGAAATCGTCGGGAAGAAGGCGGCGCGCGCGGCACCGATATTGGCCTGCGCGGCGCGCAGCTGGTGTTCCGCCGCCATCAGGTCGGGACGCTGCGTGAGCAAAGCCGAGGACAGGCCCGCATGCAGCGGCTGCAGCACGCTGGCGTCGTCGAAGCGGCGCACCTCGCCAGCCACCGGCGTCAGCTCGACGGGGCCGCCCACCAGTTGGGCCAGCGCGTGCGCCTGCACGGCGCGCGCCTGTTCCAGCTGGGCCGATAGCGACAAGGCCTGACTGAGCAGGGTTTCCACCTGCGTCAGGTCCAGCTTGGAAATCGACCCCACCTCGAAGCGGCGCGTGAAGATGCGCAGCGATTCGGCGCGGCTGTCGACCGTGGCGCGCGCCAGTTCCACCCGTTCATCGAGTTCACGCAAGCCCAGGTAGCCATTCGCCACCTGCGCCACCAGGGCCACGCCGACGGCGCGGCGCGCCTCGTCGCTGGCCAGCAAGGTTTGCAGCGCGCTGTCCTTCAGGCTGCGCACGCGGCCCCAGAAATCGAGCTCCCAGGCACTCACGTTCAAGCCCGCCTGGTACTGCGCGCTCGTCATGGGGCGGCCCGTCACGCTCAGGTCACCTGGCACGCGCGCGCGGCTGCCGGAGGCGCCCAGCGCAATGGTGGGAAATTGTTCGGCACGCTGGATGCCATATGCGGCGCGCGCCTCTTCCACGCGCAGGGCGGCGATGCGGATGTCACGGTTGCTGGCCAGCGCCTGCGCAATCAGCGCCTGCAGGCGGGGGTCGGCAAAGTAGGCTTGCCAGGCGACGTCGGGGGCGTGCGCGCCGGCCGGATCGGTTTCCGGATATTGCGCCGCCACCGGCAGAGGCGGTGGCGCGTACGGCGGCGCCATCGAGGCGCAGCCGGCCAGGGCCAGCATGGTGGCCAGCGCGGCCATCCTGGCGCGGTTGGGCAAAGTAGAAACAGCCATGGTCATCATCTTCCAGTCAATTCAGAATGTTGTAGCCGCCATCGACATACAGGGTGCCGCCCGTGATGGCGCGCGCGCCGTCGCCGGCGAGGAAGGCGCACAGCGCGCCCACGTCCTCGATGGTGGCCAGGCGGCGCATGGGTGAGCGTTCGATGGCGTCAGCCATCAGGCGGTCGAAATGGGCAATGCCGGAAGCGGCCCGCGTCTCCAGGGGGCCGGGCGAAATGGCGTTGACGCGGATGCCTTGCGGCCCCAGTTCGGCGGCCAGGTAGCGCACCGACGCTTCCAGCGCCGCCTTCACGGGACCCATCAGGCCATAGTCGGCGATGACTTCTTCGGCGCCCAAATAGCTCATGGTCATCAGGCTGCCGCCGTCCGGCATCAGCGGTTCGGCCAGTTTCGCCATGCGCATGAAGGAGTGGCAGGAGACATCCATCGCCTGCGCAAAGCCGTCGGCGGAACTGTCTGTCACGCGGCCATGCAAGTCCTGCTTCGGCGCGTAGGCGATGGAATGGACGACGAAATCGAGCCGCCCCCACTGCCGTTCGATCTGCGCGAACAGCGCTTCGAGCTGGCCCGGCACGGCCACGTCGAGCGGCGCCATGATGGCCGCCTGCACTTGCTGCGCCAGCGGCTCCACGTGCGGCCTGGCCTTGTCATTGAGCCAGGTGACGGCCAGTTCGGCGCCGGCCGCGCGCAGTGCGCTGGCGCAACCCCAGGCGATGCTTTGCCCATTGGCGATGCCCACCACCAGGCCCCGCTTGCCCTGCAAAGGCAAGTGCTGCGGCAAGGCGGCCGTCATGCCTGGACTGGACGCAGGGCGGGCCACGGCGTGGCCGCATGCACGCAGCGCACCGCGCCGGCACGCATGGCGGCGGCGCACATGGCCAGGGTGACGCCACCGGCGCGCGCATACGGCAAGGCTATCGGAGTGTGGGGGTGTAAGGTACTGCACGCGCCAGGCGCGGGGGTCTGCATCTTCATGAATCGGCTTCCGTCACTGAAATTCGAGGCCGGCACCAGTGCATTCTCGGGGAACTGGTACAGGGCGAAAATTACTCTACAGCATTTAGATACGTGATTCGCGATGAGTCCGGTCCACATGCTTATCGTTTTGAGCTAGGTCAACTATAAGTGCGATTGCGGCAATGCAACATTGATGTAAATCAAATTTTACCGCAATATTATCTAAATGAAATATTTTTCAGGCAAGCGTGCGAGCGTATGTATTTGATAATACTACCGGGCTGACGGGAAGAAAAGACGGCATGCGGGCACAGATGCATATTGCCTGAAAAACAAGCGGATCTGGGCAGTGGTGGAAGGCAGGCGGCGGGACGAGGCAGAAAGGGGGCCATGCTATTGCGTTGCAACATGGCCCGCCATGCATTACAGGACAGACTTGAACGGTCTTATTTTTCCGGCGCCGGTGCGGGACGCGAATACAGGTCGATGATGGTGCTGATGCCATCCTGGCATACGGAGCAGAACGTCTCGCTGCGGTCGAACATGATGCACTGCATCTCCGGTCGGTAGTAGCCGGACGACTCGTAGTTCGCGCCCTCGAAGGCGCCCACCGCATGGCGCTGCGGCGCTTTCGAGAACAACTGCTGCGTGTACGCCAGGTCGGCCTTGAACAGGTCGCTCATCTCGCTTTCAGGACGGTTGGCCGCGCGCAGGGCCGCGCGCTGCTTCTGGTATTCGCGCGCATGGCTGTCGTATGCTTCCTTCGGCCAGGGCGTCGGCAGCGGCGTGCCGGCCTTGACGTGGTTCTTCCATTTCAGCCTGGCCGGATCGCGCAGCGCGGTGGCGTTCGGCTCCCACGGCTCCTGGCGCTCGCCATTCGATTGGTAGGCCACGGGCGAGGTGTAGTACTCGTCGGCCAGGCCGGCGAAATGGTGGCCGAATTCATGCACGAACAGGTAATTGGCCCAGTCGCTGTTCGCTGCCGCCGTGCTGAACTGGCCGAAGATGCCGCCGCCGCCGTAGGTATCGTTATTCACGAGGATTTCGATGAATTCATACGGCGCATATTGCGCCAGGTCGCGCAGCGCGCGGTTGTCCGTCGTCAGCACATAGCGCTCGCTACCGAAGATGTCGTAGCGCGTGCCCAGCGGCGAGGCGTGATGCACGCCCGTCGATGGACGCGACACGCCCGATTCCTGCGTCGGCGCGGCCATGGCCCACACATTGAAGTCATTGGCCCGCTCGCGAAATGGCGAGACGGTAAACAGGTGCTCGGCCAATTTGCGCGCCGTCGCTTCGAACTTGCCCATTTCGGCGGCCGTATAGCCATCGCCCATGATCAGCAGGTCAACCTTGCCGGACGAGGGGCCACTGATGCGGATCGGGATAGGCTTGACGGGCGCCGGCGGCTGCTTGCGGATCACGTCCTGCGCCGCCGGGTCGACATCGGTGCTCCACACGATGGAAAACAGGCCGCGCTCGTCGCGCTTGAGGATGCGCACGCGCACGGGGTGCTCGGGCTGCGGGAAGCGCACGGATTCCTGGAAGGCGCGCGTGGTGGTTTTCGCTTCATCCGTGCTGGCCCATTCGCCGAAGATGGTGGAAAAACCGCGCGAGTACAGCACCTTGCCCGACTTGATGTCGACCACTTCCAGCAGGTTGTTGCCGCGGTTGCTGTCATCGATGGGACGCGCCAGGTTGCCCGGCCATGGCAGGGGCTCGACCAGCACGCGCTCGACCGCATAATGCTCGCCCAGGGCATTGCCGCTGTGCTGATAATCGAGGCGCATGGTGGCCGGCAGCGGCGCGTTGTCCGCCTGCGCGGCAGGGACGATGCCGGCGGCCAGCGCCAGCGCGCAGAGGAAGGATCGAATCGGGGTCTGCTGCATGTCATTCCTAAAACGGTAGAAAAACAGGTGAAGGGATCGGTTTTCCAAACAATCGGCGGGCCTGCCGGCAGGCGCGGGAAAAACCGCTGCGGCACATTGTAGCGACAGGAAGAGAGCGTGCAAAGCGCCCATTTCAGCCGATGCGCTTGACCAGGCGATGCAATCGCCTTATATTAGATCGACTAGTCGATTTATAAAAGGACAGAACCATGCGCACCATCGATCCCGGCAAACACGCGGCCCGCCGCGACGCCATTCTCGCCGCCGCGCGCAGCTGCTTTGCGCGCAAGGGCTTTCACCAGACCAGCACCGCCGCCATCTGCGCGCAAGCGGGCATGAGCCCCGGCAACCTGTTTCATTATTTCCCCACCAAGCAAGCCATCATCGCCGCCATCGTCGACCAGGAAGGCAGCGAGACGGCGGCCTACTTCGCCGGCGTGCAGGGCAGCGCCGATGCCTACGGCGCCCTGCTCGATTTCATGGACCTGGTGCTGGCGCTGGCGGCCGATGGCGACTTTGCGGGGCTGGCGCTGGACATTTCCGCCGAGGCGATGCGCGACACGGATATCGCGGCCAGGGTGGCGCGCAACGACGCTACCCTGCGCCGCGGCCTGCAAACCTTGCTGGAAGAGGCGGCCGCAGCGGGCCAGGTCGACGCCGCGCTGGACGCCGCGCAGACGGCCAGCTGGATCGCCGCGCTGATCGACGGCATCTTCAACCGGGTAGCCGTCGATCCCCAATACGCCCCGCTGGCGCAGCGGGCCAGCCTGCACCTGTTATTGGCGCGCTTCCTGCGCCCTGCCCTGGCATGAGCGGCGCCATGAAAACCCCGTCCGCGCGCATCGCCGACGTCGACGCCCTGCGCGGCTGCGCCCTGTTCGGTATTTTGGTCGTCAATATCGGCGCCTTCGCCACGCCCTGGTTCGGCCTGGGCTTGACCGATCCAGCCTTTCACGGCGGCGTGGACCGCGCCACGCACTTTCTCGTCGCCTTGCTGTTCGAGACCAAGTTCTACCTGCTGTTTTCCTTCCTGTTCGGCTACAGCTTCACCTTGCAGATGCAGGCGGCGGTGCACGCCGATGCGCCGTTCGTGCCGCGCATGCTGCGCCGGCAAGCGGGCCTGTGGCTGATCGGCGCCCTGCATGCCGTGTTCCTGTTTCATGGCGACATACTCACCACCTACGCCGCGCTGGGCATCGTGCTGCTGGCGCTGCACCGCTGCAGCGAACGCCAGGCACTCACTCTGGCCGGCATCCTCGTCACCGTCTGCGTGGCATTCTGGGCAGGCATGGCGTGGCTGCAAAGCCTGCAACCGGCGGGCGACGTCGCGGACAACGCCGTGGCGATGGCGCAAAAGGCGGCAAGCGCGCTGGCCGCCTACCACGCCACGCCGGCCGCCGTCGTCAAGCAGCACCTGCGCGAACTGCGTGAAATCTGGATCGTCCTGCTGCTGGTGCAGGCACCGTGCGCGCTGGCCATGTTCCTGTGCGGCCTGGCCGCCGGCAAGCGCGAGATGCTGCTGCACGCCAGCGATTATCTGCCGCTGTGCCGCCGCCTGCTGTGGGCGGGCGCGCTGGCGGGACTGCCCGGCGCCGCCTTCTATGCGTGGACCTCCGTGTATGCGCAAAGCCAGGCATGGCAGGTGGCGGGAATGGCAGTGGGCCTGGCAAGCGCGCCGCTGCTGGCTGGCGCTTATGTGGCGCTGGCGCTGGCCCTGTTCGAGCGCCTGCGCGACGGCACGCTGTTTTCCCTGCTAGCCGACACGGGCCGCATGGCCCTGTCGAACTACCTGCTGCAGTCGGCCATCTGCGCCGTGCTGTTCCTCGCGTATGGCGCGCGGCTGATGGGCAGCGTCTCGCCGCTCGGTGCCCTGGCGCTGGCGCTCATCATCTTTTGCGTGCAGTTGCCGTTGAGCCGCTGGTGGCTGCGCGGCCACGCGTATGGCCCCGTCGAGTGGCTGCTCAGGGCCTTGACGATCGCCGCGTGGCCGCGCTGGCGGCGGTAGCGCGGCGCCTACTTGTAGCGGTACAGCGGCTGGCGCAACTGGATGGGGCGGATATCGAGGCGCAGCTTCAGCACCGAATACGCTTCCGCCTCGGTCGAGCTATAGCCGACGCTGTTGACGGTTTTACTGAAGCGGAATTCAAAGCCCAGGTCCGGATACGGATCGCGCGGGTTGCCGAAGGCGATGCCGATGGCTTCCTGCTGCGCGTTGTCGATCAGGTTGCCCATCAGGTCCAGCACGGCGTTATTGCCGAGGATATCGTTGGTGAACACGGGTTCGCGCATGTCGGGCTGGTTCGGATCGAGCTTGTTGTCGGCCTTGTCCGGCGACGGCGTAAACACGCGCGTGACGAGGTTGAATTTGTCGCCCCGGTCCAGGTAGCTGATGGCCGCATTGCTGATATTGAAATTTTTCACGCCGCGGTCGCTGATGGCGCCCGACAGGTCGATCAGCAAGGCGCCGCTGTAGCCGATGACTTCCACGTCGCGCATGGCGTCGACCACCATGGCGCTGTTTTCATCGATGCCCAGGCCCAGGTGATAGCCTTTTTTCAGCATCACGGGAATCATGCGGGCGAAACGGCCGCGCACCAGCAAATGCTGGTCCACGAAGACATCGCTGCCGATGAAGCCCAGGCCAGGCGCGATCTCGCGGCCATCCGTCACGCCCATCTTGAGCATGTCGAGCACGGGCTTGGCGTCGTAGAACATGGTGGTGCTCATGATGGCGGCGCCGGCGCTGGAACCGGCGATCACGCCGCCGTTGCGGTAGACCGACCAGATGGCTTCCAGCGCGGCAGTGCGGCTGCCGTCCGGGCGCAGCAAGGCTTGCGTGATGCGTCCCTGGTCGCCGCCGGCAAAATAAATGCCGCTGGCCGACTTGATCTGCGTGACGATGGCCGGGTCCTCGGCGGCCTTGCGGTAATCCCTGTTCGGCAGCTTGACGGCCAGCGGCACGAAAAAGGCATCGGCGCCATATTGGTTCAGCTTTTTGATGATGCTTTCGCCCGATTTTTCCGGGTTCATCGCGGCCGAGGCCAGCACGGCGATGCGCGCGCCTGGCCCGCCCGACAACTTGACGATGCGCTGCCAGACTTCGGCATTATCGGCGCGCAGGCCGCCGCCGATGATGACGAGCGTTCCCTGCGGCGCGCTGCCGATGGCACTGCCACCCGGCGCCGCCACGGCATGGACGCTGCACAATGCCAGCGCGAACAGCAGCGCGGCGCGGAAGGTGTGATACAGGCTTGCGGATGATTTCATGGTGCCTTTCAAATACAAGAAAAGTGGCGCACGCCTGTTGATGCAGGCACGCGCCCTTGCTGCCAATACTGCTGCTTGCAATACTGCTGCTTGCAACCCAGCGCCATCGCACTACGATGCTACCCGCCGCAGATGACGGCGTTGTTGCGGTATCTCCACGCTTCTATGTAAAACTGCTTACTTGAAGCTGTAATTGGCGCTCGCATAGAAGCGCCGGCCCCGCGGATCCGTGTAGGTCGGGTCATAGCCGGACAGGAAAAAGTAGGCCTGGTTCGAATATGGCGGGCTGGTATTGAACAGATTCTGTATGCCCGCGCGCAGCTTGAACTGCTTGCTGACGGCATACGCGCCCGACATGTCCCACAGCGTGTACGCCTTCACCCGATTCGGCTTGACGACACTGCCGTTATCCGTGTTGATGGCCGAGTTCTGGTCATCGTAGCCGCTCGAATACGTGTTCGACAGGCTGGCCGAATACGGGCCATTGTCCCAGTCGAGCGTGATCGTATGGCGCCAGCGCTGTACCACGCCTTCCGTGACGAATTTATTGAGGTTGCTGATAAAGACGTCGCCGGGGCTGGTCTGGATTTTCGAATCGAGCACGTAGGTGCCGCTCAGGTGGGCGCCGAATCGTCCCCACGCCGTTTGCACGCCATGCAGGTCGGCCGTGATGTCGAGACCCGCCGCCTTTTGCGCGCCGCGGTTTTCCTTGCGCAGCTCGATGTAGTCGATTTCATTGTCTTCGTCTCGGTGCACCAGGTCGCCATACTTGGCCAGGTTGCCCAGGATGATGTCGTCGCCGATTTCGCTGATCAGGTCCGTGCGCTTGATGTTCCAGTAGTCGGCACTGAAGGTCCAGTGCCGGCTCGGCTCGAGCACCAGGCCGGCCGTGAACTGGCGGCTGCGCTCCGGTTTCAGCTTGTCGTTGCTGTAGCGGCGCGTATCCCAATTATCGGCGCAGACGGAGTAATCATTGTTCTCGCTCGCGCAATACACTGGATCCGGCAGCGTCGCCGTACTGCTGTAGGCAGTGGGCCGGTGCAGGTCGGACATGGATGGCGCGCGGAAGCCCTTGCCTGCCGAAGCGCGCAGCAGCACCTGCTTGCTGGGCATATAGGTCAGCCCGATCTTCGGACTGAGGGCGCCGCCCACCTGCTGGTAGTGGTCATAACGCCCCGACAACTGCGCCTGCCACTGTTTGGTAAACGGCAGCAGCAATTCGCTGTAGATGGCTTGCACCATGCGGCTGTCGCTGGTGGCCACGCCGCCTTCGGGCGCCGCGTCGTTGTTGATGTTGTCGCTCATCAGCAACGCCGAGGGACGGAACTCGGTGCGCTCGCGGCGCACTTCGCCGCCCACGGCCAGCGCCATGTCGCCGCCACCCAGGGCCATCAGCGCGCGCGATGCCTTGAAGTCGAGCGCATCCATGGTGCCGCGCGCATGCCGTACTTCGTCATTGACCTGGATGCTGTCGAGCAGCGCCTTGCCCTTCGCGCCCGATGGGCCAAACGGATTGATGTCGCCGGAGGCGATGCCTTCCAATAGCTTGTCGTACAGGACATAACCATGTGTGTCGCGGTCCTTCACGACGTTGACGCTGTGATTGAAGCCCACGTCGTAATCCCAGCCGGCGAGCGTGCCGCTGGCGCCCACCACGACACGCTGGCTCTCGCTGGTCAACTGGCTGGTGCGCATGCCCGCCTCGTTCAGCCGCATGCGCAGCTCCAGTTCGCGCGCAGTCGGATTGCCGTCTTCGTCGACGATGCTATCGAGGCCGGTATTGGCCAGCTGCGGCACCTTGCTGTAATCGAGATAGCCGATCACGCGCGCCGACGAGCCCACGTAATAGCTGCGCGAACGGCTCAGCGCCACTTCCGCGTACAGCTGGTGCTCGTTATTCAGTTTCAGTACGCCGCGCGTGAGCAGGTTCTGCTTGTCCGTCTTCGGATACAGCTCCGTGTCGCCCATGTAATCGTAGGTACAGGCATCGACGCCGCCCGTTCCCGCCGGCAGGTACAGATTGGCCGGCGGCGAACAGTTCGGGATCGACGGATTGATCTGCCGGCCGCTGATCGGCTGGCCATTGAGCAGGAAGCCCTGTTCCTGCAAATAGTCGCGCTGCTCCCCCGACAGGCGGATATTCGCCGGGCTGGTAAAACTCGACAGCAAATGCCCCAGGCGCTGCGGAACCTGCAGGTTCGGAATGAACTTGCGTTGCGAGGAACTGAGGCGGTCGGTTTTTTGCAGGTCAACCACGGCGAAGATATTGTAGCCATCCGTGCCCAGGTCGCCCGTGCCGGCCGTGATGCTGGCCGTGCGCTTGCCGGCGCCGCCTTCATCGGTGCGGCTGCCGTAGACGTTCAGCTCCACGCCCTGGTAATCCTTGCGCGTAATGAAATTGATCACGCCGCCGATGGCGTCCGTGCCATACAGGGCCGAAGCGCCATCGAGCAGCACTTCCACGCGCTGCAGGGCGGCAGCGGGAATATTATTCAGATCCACGCCCGCATCGTCGCCGGGCGAGGCAAAGTTGGCCATGCGCCGGCCATTCAGCAGCACCAGGGTCGATGACGTGCCCACGCCGCGCAGGTTGGCGCTGTTGAAGCCGCGCTGGTCGCCGCCGATATTGATGCTGGCGCCGTCCGTCAGGCCTCCCACGTTGGCCGACACGCGCGCCATCAGCTCGGCCGCCGTCGTCACGCCCGCCTTTTCGATCTCGGCGCGCGTGATGATCTGCACCGGCAGCGCCGTCTCCGATTCCAGCCGCTTGATGGCCGACCCCGTGATTTCCACGCGCTGCATTTTTTTCGGCGCGGCGTCGCCGTCCTGCACCTGCTCCTGCGCCTGCGCGCCGCCGGCCAGCATGCCCAGCGCCGCCGACACGCTCAGGGCGCCCAGCGCCAGTCGCACGCCTTGCGCCAGCACCGACTCGCGTGGCAAGGAGCCGCCATCCTGTCTTTTCATGTGCATTGCCACTCTCCCCAATGATGATGCCTGATTTTTATAATGACTTTGAGACTGCCTTGCGTTGCTTTGAAGCTGTTTTCCGGGGTCCCTGCACGCCATGCTCGCCGCCGTACAGATAGGCGGCGATGACTTCGCTCAGACGGGCCGCTTTTTCAACGTTCTTCTTGTTCGACACCATCAGCGCCACGGCCAGTGCCTCGATCATGGCCAGCGCCGTGCTGGCGCTGCTGGGCAGGACGGGGTGTGTGCTTTGCGCATACAGCGCGTGATCGGCCAGTTCGGCCAGGGGTGAGGCGGGCGAATCGGTAAGCGCCACGATGCAGGCACCGCGGTCGCGCGCGAAGCTGGCCAGGCCGATGCAGTCGAGCGTGTAGCGGGGAAACGAGATCACCACCAGCACGTCGTGCGCCGTCAGGTTGACCAAATGGCCGGCCGCCACTTCCGAGCCGCCGATGCCCACCACCTCCACCACATGCGGGCAAAATGGCTGCAGATGCTGCACCAGCATGCCTGCCAGGTTGGCCGACAGGCCAAAACCCATCACATACACCACCCTGGCGCGCGTCAGGCGGCGCACCACGGCCTGCATGGCGTGCGGCGACAGGGCAGCGGACGTGGCGGCGATATTCGCGGCCGCATATTCCAGGCTTTCCGTGATGGGCGACGTGGTGCGCGCGCGGCGCTCTATCGTGCGGCGCAATTTGTCGACTGGCTGCAACAGCGATTGCAGGGTTTCGGCCATGGCGCCGCGCATGGCCGAATAATTCTTCTGGCCGATGTCGCGCGCGAAGCGGCTGATGGTGGCCGTCGATACCTGGCAGCTGTCGGCCAGTTCCTCGATGCCCAGCGCCGTCACCCGCATCTGGTTGCGCAGCAGGTAGTCGGCGATCTGCCGCTGCGAAGCCGAGCCGCCGGCCAGCACGTGCATCAGCGCCTGCCCCAGCGGAGACTGCGCGAACGCGGCATCGGGCGACGCCAGCGTGCCAGCCCGTGGCGTGTGGGGACTGCTGCGTGCAGGATTGGCGGATGCTCTCATATCACTGGCGGCCTGTATTCTGGGGCACTGCGGATCACTGACGGAAGGCGAAATCGGGTCGCTGGAACTTACTGTACTCATATCAAAAAGAAAACTCAACAAATATTTGTAAAAGGATTTTCATTGATTTACTTCGTGAAAATATTGCTACATAATCGACCGAAATCCATCAACCGCGCCCCGTTTTGGGGCGAAGTCACCATGCAAGTACAACAGCACCCCATCTCCACCGCGCACGCCAGCGTAGCGTGCCAATTGAGCAGCTTTCACTTCGGCACCGCGGCAGCCACCAGCCGCAGCGGCAAGAAGGTCTACATCCAGGCGGCGCTGCATGCGGATGAAGTGCCGGGCATGCTGGTGTCGCAATTCCTGCGCCGCGAACTGCTGGCGCTGGAGGCGGCGGGCAAGGTGCATGGAGAAATCATCCTGGTGCCGGCCGCCAATCCGATCGGCCTGGCGCAAGCCATCCATGGCGCGCCGTTCGGCCGCTTCGACCTGACCACCGGCATCAACTTCAACCGCGCCTACCGCCACGTGGCCGATGAATTGAAAACCACGCTCGATGGCCAGCTGGGACAGGATGCGCAAGCCAACGTGGCGCTGATACGCGAGCATGCGCGCGCGGCCGTCGCCGCCTGGCGGCCGGGCACGGATGCGGAGACCTTGAAGAAAACCCTGCTGGGCATGGCCATCGACGCCGACATCGTGCTCGACCTGCATTGCGATAACGAGGCGGCCCTGCACCTTTACACGGGCACGCCGCTGGCGGCGCAGATCGCGCCCCTGTCCGCTCTCTTGGGCGCGCGCGCCGTGCTGCTGGAACTGGCGGCTGGCGAAGAGCCATTCGACGAAGCGTGCAGCCGGTTGTGGTGGGATCTCGGCGCGCACTTCGGCGGGCGCTATCCGATTCCCGCCGCCTGCCTGTCGACCACGGTCGAGTTGCGCGGCGAAGTGGAAGTGAGCTACGCCCTGGCAGAGCGCGACGCCACCGCCCTGCTGCGCTTTCTCGCCATCGAGGGCGTGCTGGAGATAGCCGGCGCCGGCGACGACCTGCCCGCGCCGCAATGCGAACCGACGCCGCTGGCCGGCGTGGAACCGATCCTTGCGCCGCATCATGGCGTGCTGGTGTATCTGCGCGAAATGGGCGACGTGCTGGCCGCCGGCGACGCCGTGGCCGACCTGATCGACCCCGTCAGCGGCGAGACGACAACCTTGCGCTGCACCGTGGCCGGCGTCTTTTTTGCGCGCAGCGCCCACCGCCACGTCCTGCGGGGCATGAACGTCGGCAAGGTCGCCGGCGCCGTCGCCTTCCGCGGCGGCAGCCTGCTGAGCCAATAAATGTCACAAAAAAGCGCCATGAGAAAATTCAAGCTCCCCAATACCTTCGTCCTGCTGTGCGGCATCCTGGCCATGATCGCCCTGGCGACATGGCTGGTGCCGGGCGGGAAATTCGATACCCAGCTGGTGAACGGCAAGCAGCTGATCATCCCCGGCACGTTTCATTATGTCGACAACAAGCCGCAGGGACTCGCCGCGCTGATGATGGCGCCCATCAAGGGCTTCGTCGACGCCAGCCTGATCATCGGCTTCGTGCTGATCGTCGGCGGCGCCTTCGCCGTGCTGCAAAAAACGGAAGCCTTCGATTCGCTGATCAAGGCCATCGCCAAGGCACATACCAGTTCGCGCTTCGTGCGCGCCGCCATCATCCCCGTCTTCTTCACGATGTTCTCGCTGGGCGGCGCCACCTTCGGCATGAACGAGGAAGCGATTCCCTTCATCCTGATCTTCGTGCCGCTGGCCCTGGCCCTGGGCTATGACACCATCACGGGAGTGTCGATTCCCTTCATCGGCTCGCAAGTGGGCTTTTCCGCCGCCTTCCTGAACCCGTTCAACGTCGGCATCGCGCAGGGCATCGCCGGGGTGCCGATCTTTTCCGGCATCGGCTACCGCCTGATCGTGTGGGCCATCGCCACGGCGGTCAGCATCGTGTTCTTGATGTGGTACGCGGCGCGCATCAAGCGCCATCCGGAAAAAAGCCCGACCTACCTGCTCGATATCGAAAAGCGCAGCGAGCACACATTGGACCTGAACAGCTTTGCCGGCATGACGCGCACGCACCGCGCGGTACTGTGGATTTTCATGGCAACCCTGCTGACGATGGTCGTCGGCGTCGTCAAGTACGACTGGTTCATCGATGAAATCGCCGCCCTGTTCCTGGTGATGGCCATCGTCGTCGGCCTGGTCGGCCGGCTCGACATGGACAGCCTGGTGGCGTCGTTCGTGCAGGGCGCGCGCGACATGGTCAGCGTGGCGCTGGTCATCGCGCTGGCGCGCGGCACCATGATCCTGGCACGCGACGCGCAGATCATCGACACCATGCTGCACGCATTGACGCCCCTGGTGGCGTCGTCGAGTCCCGTCTTCGCCGCGCAAAAGATGTTCTTCATGCAGTCGGTGATCAACTTCTTCATCCACTCGGGCAGCGGCCAGGCGGCTCTCACCATGCCGATCATGGCACCGCTGGCCGACCTGGTGGGCGTGACGCGCCAGACGGCCATCCTGGCCTTCCAGTTCGGCGAATTCACCACGCCGATGATCCCCACGTCCGGCATCACTGTCGGCGTGCTGGCGCTGGCGCGCGTGCCCTGGATTACGTGGGCCAAGTGGATGATCCCGCTGCAGCTGATTTACCTGGTGCTGGCGCTGCTGCTCTTGATTCCCCCTTGCCTGATGCACTGGCAGTAAGCCAGTCAGCGCCGGTAAATGTCCGGCACATACCGCTCCATCAGCGTCTCCGGCCTGAGCGGCGCCGTAAAGCCGTGACGCGCATACAAGCCATGCGCCGTGCTGGTGGCCAGCATGAAACGGCGCAGACCCTGCAAGTCGGGATGCGCCATCACGGCCTCCATCAGGCGCTTGCTGTAGCCGCGGCCGCGGCACTCTTCCAGCACATACACGTCGACCAGATAGGCAAACGTGGCGTAGTCGCTGACCACGCGGGCGAATGCCACTTGACGGCCGTCCAGCGTGCCGCCGAAGCATAGCGAATGGTCGATCGCGCGCTGTACGGTGGCCAGTGCGCTGCCGCTGGCCCATGCCGATTGCGTGCTGAGAAAATGGTGAATGGCCGGAACGTCAAGTTCCGCCTTGTCGCTACTGATCTTCAAGTGTGGCATCACGCTGTCCGCCTGTCGTGGAAAAAACTGATCATCGGCGATTTGCGCGCTGCTGTCACCTGGGCGGGAGAGAAACGGGGGCGCCGCCCGTTCGAATTGCCCGTGATGAGATACTGCAAGGTGCTGCGAGGTACGGTGCTGCTACTGCTGTTACCGATACTGCGTGCATGGCATGGCCGCGCTTACAGGGCGGCTTTTTCTTCGGCGCTCAGGCGCTTGGCGCTGACATACACGGTGTGCATGGTGGCTTGATCGGCGCTGGCGACGAAGGCCACGGAAGCGGCTGGCGCGGCGCGGAACTTCGGCACGGCGGCGGTGGCCAGGCTGGTGGCAGCGGCGATGGCGATGATGGCGACGAAGATGGCTTCCATGTTTTTAGCGATGTTCATGATATTTTCCTTGAGGTTGAGGGGCGTTGCTGTTTGTCCTGCGATGATTGAACTGTAGGCCGATCCCCCCTGAACTGCCATCGGATTGCGACCAAACGCACGATTCGCGGGACAGAATACAAAAAGCCCGGATGGAACGCACAACGTGCCCGCGTCGTGGCATTTGAGGCTTGCCAGCCCCATTCCTGGCCATTTCAGCGCCCTGCAAGGCCCTAAAAGCCCTACCGCCGGCCAACCTTGTTTATAATCGCCGTACACTAAAGGACTTCTTTCATGACTGATCAATTCTCCAAAAAGGGCGAAGCCTGGTCGGCCCGGTTTTCCGAACCGGTCTCGGACCTCGTCAAGCGCTACACAGCTTCTGTATTTTTTGATAAGCGCCTGGCGCTGTTCGACATCGAAGGTTCGCTGGCCCATGCGGAAATGCTGCATGCGCAAGCCATCATCAGCCCGGCCGATTACGCGGAAATCCAGCGCGGCATGGCGCAAATCTCGCAGGAAATCGCCGCCGGCAAGTTCGAATGGCTGCTGGACCTGGAAGATGTCCACCTGAATATCGAAAAACGCCTGACCGAACTGGTAGGCGACGCGGGCAAGCGCCTGCACACGGGCCGTTCGCGCAACGACCAGGTGGCGACCGACATCCGCCTGTACGTGCGCTCCGCCATCGACGACATCACCACCCTGCTGGCGACGTTCCGCAGCGCGCTGACGGACCTGGCCGAGCAGCATGCCGACACCATCATGCCGGGCTTTACCCACATGCAGGTGGCCCAGCCGATCACCTTCGGCCACCACATGCTGGCGTATGTTGAAATGTTCGGCCGCGACGCCGAGCGCATGGCCGACTGCCGCAAGCGCGTCAACCGCCTGCCGCTGGGCGCCGCCGCGCTGGCCGGCACCACCTTCCCCATCGACCGCTTGCGCGTGGCAAAAACGCTGGGCTTTGACGACGTGTGCCACAACTCGCTCGACGCCGTCTCGGACCGCGATTTCGCCATCGAATTTTGCGCCGCCTCCGCCGTGCTGATGATGCACGTGTCGCGCATGGCCGAAGAACTGGTGATCTGGATGAGCCCACGCATCGGTTTCATCGACATCGCCGACCGCTTCTGCACCGGCTCGTCGATCATGCCGCAAAAGAAAAACCCGGACGTGCCGGAACTGGCGCGTGGCAAGACGGGCCGCGTGTACGGCCACCTGACCGGCCTGCTGACCCTGATGAAAGGCCAGCCGCTGGCCTACAACAAGGACAACCAGGAAGACAAGGAACCGCTGTTCGACACCGTCGACACCGTCATCGACACCCTGCGCATCTTCGCCGACATGGCCGGCGGCATCACGGTGAAGCCGGAAGCGATGCGCGCGGCAGCCCTGCAGGGCTATGCCACGGCGACCGACCTGGCCGACTACCTGGTCAAGAAGGGCTTGCCGTTCCGCGACGCCCATGAAGCCGTGGCCCTGGCCGTGCGCGCCTGCGTCGATGCGGGCTGCGACCTGGCCGACCTGTCGCTGGAGCAGTTGCGCGCCTTCTCGCCACTGACGGGCGAAGACGTGTTTGAAGTGCTGACCCTGGAAGGCTCCGTGGCCGCGCGCGACCACGTGGGCGGCACCGCGCCAAACCAGGTGCGCGCCGCGATTGCCCGCGTGCGCACGCAGCTGGAAAAATAAGCGGCGTCCATCCCGCAAACGCCCCGCTGCATCGCTGCAGCGGGGCGTTTTTCATTGCGCGACGATCTTCGACAGCACGGAAAAGGCGGCCCCCGTCTGCGACGCTTCCAGCAGCAAGGTCAGTTCCGTGTAGGTGCAGATGATATTGATCAGATTGATGCGCTCCCAGGCCAGGCGCTTGAGGATGGCGTGATACACGCCTGGCGTATAGCAGGTCTCGGGCGCCAGGTGCAGGGTCACGGCCGTCACGCGCTCCAGGCGCGCCAGTTCCTGCTCGCCGCCGAAGACCTCTTCCACCAGCGCGTGCAGGCTGCGGCTGCAGATCACCATCACCTCGTTGACGCCGCGCGTGACCGTGATGAAGGTGCCGCGCTGGGGCGCGGCCAGCGCCAGCAACTGGCGCTGGCAGTCATAGGTCTGGTCGGAATAGCGGTAGGTAAAAATCATCAATTCACTGCGCGTGGAAAGTTCTCCCGCGCGGTGCGCCAGCACGATTTCGCCGCTTTTCTGCTGCGGCATCCGTTCGGCCAGGCGGCGCAGCGCCATCACCACGGCGGCCTGCCCCACCGGTTTCCATAAGTCGCTCTGCAATTGCGGCTGCAGCTGGCGCGCCAGTTCCGACAGGTTCAGCAAGCCGCGGCCCAATCCCTCGCTGAGAAAGGCCGATTCCATCACGATCTGTTCCACTTTGGTCGCTATCGAAAGCATAGTTCGTCGGGCCGGTGATTCCGGTGCACGCACCAGGAGCCGGCAACCCTTCCTGAAAAAAGGATGCACTGCGCCAGCGGCCGCGCCGGGCGGCGTGGTCGGACTCGCGGAAAAGAACCCCCTCGCGGGGGAAGAGCCGGCTGGCGGCGGCTAGGAAGGCGGATGCAGCATGAATGCCGCTCCAGAGGGGAAATGGCTGAAACCAACAGCAGAAAACAGAACTGACGTCATGTGAAACTCCCGAATTTTTTTCCCGATGCGCTGTATCTGGACGCGGTCATTGCCGCGTGCGCTTTTTTTGTCTTCGCCTGGTCCGTTGGGGCCACGCGAATACCTAGTGTAGATCGCAACATTTAGAAAATGCAACAGTGTTTTTCCAACAGAACGCGCCATTAGGGGAAGTAGTCCAAAACAAAAGTTACAGCTTGTGGTAGATCAAACTTTGCGCTGATGTAGCACCGATAAATGTTCAATTCTTAACAAAAATTCGCGTAGTGACCCATTTCTTGAATTTTTTGACATGGCGATATCGACAAGTTTAGTGTCGCCCTACCCGGCGTCATGCCACCACAAAACGGCAGGCTATCCGCCTGTCAGGCACGCCGGGGTGGCCATCAGGCATCGCGGCCAGCTCATTCACCATTTCCTTAACCGATACCATGGAGCAGAAATGAATTTACGTTTGACGATAGTTGCCGCATCCATCGCCGCCCTGCCGCTGATGGCTACCACGGCAGACGCCGCCACGCCGCTGCCACAGACCCTGATGGCCGCCCCGGTCGCCCTGGCTTCTCCACAAGAGACCGCCAGCCTGGTCAACAAGCTGGCTGCGCAGGCGCGCAGCCGCGGCCTGAATACCGAACATGGCTTTGCCGTCGGCGCCCAGCATCCTGGCGTCAGCGGCACACGCGTGAGCCGCGTGCAGCACACCTACAAGGGTTTGCCCGTCTTCGGTTCCGAAACGGTCGTGGTCAGCAACAGCGCCGGCGACATCGTCAGCGAATCCGTGTCGGACCGCGCTTCCGGCCTCGGTAGCGGCGGTGTCAATTCCGTCACCCGCAGCGCCACCACCGATATCGACACCACGCCCGCCATCAGCGCGGCGGCAGCCATCGCCGCCGCCGTGGACAGCATCGGCGTGCGCGCCGTCGACCACGTGCCGCCGCATGCGCAACTGCTGATCTACCCCGTCATGAAAACCGTGCGCGTGGCCGGCGCCGAGAACAAATCGGAAGCCGCGTTGAACGCCCTCGACGTGCAGGACGTGGTCGACCACTACGAGCTGGCCTATCTGGTGCAGACGCGCATGATCAGCGGTAACAAGCCCGTCTACTACGACACCGTCGTCAGCGCCAAGGATGGCCGCATCCTGCGTCAATGGAAAGCCCTGAAAACCGTGGCCGGCATCGGCAACAGCCAGTACAACGGCCAGGTACCGCTCAACACCACGCTCACGGGCAGCACCTACACCATGAAGGACCCCAGCCGCGGCACGGGCGGCAGCTTCGGCGGCATGGCCATCACGAATGCCAATCACGGCACCAGCTCGGGCAGCGTGTACAGCAGCACCAGCAATACCTGGGGCGACGGCCAGCAATACATCAACGGCGGCAGCACCACCAACGCCAATGGCCAGACGGCGGCCGTGAACGCGATGTGGGGTCTGATGAACACCTACGACACGCACAAGAATGTGCTGGGCTGGTCCAGCCTGGACGGCAACAACACGGCTACCCACATCGCCGCCCACGTCAACACGGCCTACGACAACGCCTACTACGACAGCAGCTGCAAGTGCATGTATATCGGCGACGGCGGCAGCTCGTTCAACAACCTCGGTTCCATCGACGTGATCGGCCACGAAATGGGCCACGGCATCACGGACGCCACCTCGGGCCTGATCTACTCGCAGGAGTCGGGCGGCTTGAACGAATCGAGCTCGGACATCGCCGGTGAAATGGTGGAAGCGTATGCGCGCGCCGGCGGCACGGGCACCACGATCCCCAACACGGGCAACGATTGGATGACGGGCAAGGAAATCGCCAAGAATGGCCAGCCGCTGCGTTGGCTGTACAAGCCAAGCAAGGATGGCAGCAGCCCGAATGCGTGGAGCAGCACCATCAAGAACCTCGACGTCCACTATAGCAGCGGCCCGAACAACCGCATGTTCTACTTCCTGTCGCAAGGGTCGAACTCCACGTCCAGCAGCGACTACTACAGCTCCTACCTGAACAAAAGCCCGCTGGCCATGACCGGTATCGGCAGCGACAAGGCCTACCGCATCTGGTTCAAGGCCGCCACCACCAAGTTCACTTCGTCGACCAACTACGCCGACGCGCGCAACAAGGTGCTGCTGGCAGCCGAGGAACTGTATGGCGTGGGCAGCGCCGAGGCGATCGCCGTCAAGCGCGCGTATGCGGCCATCAACGTGGGCGCCGACGTCGATGAATCGACGACGGGCGGCGCGGTGACCATCACCAGCCAGCCGGCCAGCATCACCGTCGCACCGGGCGCCATCGCCTCGTTCGCCGTGGGCGCGGGCGGCGGCACGGCACCGTACACCTACAAGTGGTACCGCAACGGCGCCGTGATCAGCGGCGCCACGTCGCCCGCCTACAGTTTCACGACCGTAGCGGCCGACAGCGGCGCCGTCTTCAAGGCCACGGTGACGGATTCGTCCTCGCCTGCCGTGACGGCCACGTCGAACAACGCCACGCTGACGGTGGGCACGAGCAGCGCCACCGAACGCGTGACGAACGGCGGCTTCGAGTCCGGCGCAACGGGTTGGAGCGGCACCACGGGCGCCATCGGCACCTTCACGGGCCAAACCGCGTACGAAGGCACGAAGTACGCCTGGCTGGGCGGCAATGGCACGACGGCCAGCGAATCGCTGACCCAAAGCGTGGCCATTCCGGCCGCCGCCACCTCGGCCAGCCTGACCTTCGCGCTGCATATCGACACGGCGGAAACGGGCAATACCGTGTACGACAAGCTGGTCGTCACCGTGAAGAACAGCGCCGGCACGGTGCTGGGCACCCTGGCCTCGTACTCGAACGTGAACAAGGCTGCCGGCTACCAGATCCGCACGTTTGACCTGATCGCCTACAAGGGCCAGACCGTGCAGATCTCGTTTGCCGCGACCGAGGACGCATCGCTGCAAACCTCGTTCGTGATCGACAAGGTCAGCCTGGTCACCCAGTAAGCGGCTGAACATGCGGGCAAGCCATCGCGACAAGGCTTGCCCGCACGGCACGATTGATTTCCTGGCAATTCCAGTCTACCCTGAGGCAGTGATTGCATCTTGCCTGCTGCTGGTACCCGCGACGAATTGAACTTTTTTTTGGATTGTTCCTGACCGATGCCTACTTCGACCTTGTCCGCACGCGCATTCCCTTCTTCCGCTTACCCCATTTTCACGCCCCAGGCCCTCGCCATGCTCGCCTGAGCCGACGATGCAGTTCCACCTTCAGGTGCAGGGCCCGGCGGGCAGCCAGGCGCTGGCCATCGACGCCGCCAGCGAGGCCGAAGCGATCCGCGCGGCCGTGCGCGGCGGCTGGCGCGTGCTGGCCGTCGACGCTGGCGCTGCGCAGGAGACGGGCGTCGCGCTGCGTCCCGGCAAACAGGGCCTGCCTCTGCTGCAATTCAGCCAGGAGCTGCTGGCCCTGCTCGAAGCGGGCCTGAACCTGGGCGAGGCCATGGCCACTCTGCATAACAAGGAAACGCGGCCAAGCGCAAAGGCCACCCTGGCCGCCATCGTGCTCACCTTGCAACAGGGCCTCAGCTTTTCCGACACCCTGGCCGGTTTCCCCGACATCTTCCCCGACATTTACATCGCCACCGTGCATGCGGCCGAACGCTCGGGCAACCTGCCCGAGGCGCTGGCGCGCTTCGTCGGCTACCAGCTGCAGTTCGACGCCATCCGCAAGAAACTCATTTCCGCCGCCATCTACCCGTGCATGCTGCTCGTCGTCGGCGGCCTGGTGACCCTGTTCCTGCTCGGCTACGTGGTGCCCAAATTCAGCGTCGTCTACGAAAGCTCGGGCCGCGAGATTCCCTGGATGTCGCAAATGCTGCTCGGCTTTGGCCAGACCCTGGCCGCGCATCCGCTGCTGTGCGCCAGCGCGCTGGCCGCCGTGGTGGCCGCCGTGGTCTTCGGCATCGCCAATGCCGGCGCGCGCCAGGCCCTGGTCTTGCGCCTGCTGCGCCTGCCCGTGCTGGCGGAGAAGGCTGCCGAATTCCGCCTGGCCCGCTTCTATCGGGCTCTCAGCCTGCTGCTGCACGCCGGCATCCCCCTGCACAAGGCGCTGGCCATGGTCGCGCCCATGCTGCTGCCGGCGCAGCAGGAGCAGCTGGCGCAGGCGCGCCGCGCGGTGCAGGAAGGCATGCCGTTTTCCACCGCGCTGGAACACGCCGGCATGGCCACGCCGGTGGCGCAATCGCTGCTGAAAGTGGGCGAGAACACGGGCCGCCTGGGTGACATGCTGGAACGCTCGGCCAAATTCCACGACGAGGAATTCGCCCGCTGGGTGGACTGGGCCTCGCGCCTGCTCGAACCGCTCTTGATGACCATCATCGGCGTCGTCATCGGCGGCGTCGTGGTGCTGATGTACATGCCGATCTTTGAACTGGCCGGGAGCTTATCGTGACGGTTTTTACCATGTGGTGCCTGCCATGAACGCGCGCGACGAAGAACGGGCCGTGCTTGATGCTGCCATGCTGCGCCGGGCCCACGCCAGCGCGCTGGAACAGGGCCGCCCGCGGATGGCCGTGCTGCAGGAAATGGCGGCCTTGCCGCCCGAAGTCTTTTTGCGCCAGCTGGCCGCCCTGTTCCGCTACCCGGCCTGGACGATGGCCGAGCTGCAAGCCGCCTTGCCCGCCTTTGCCCTGCTGCCCTACACGGATTGCGCCCAGCGCGACTGCGTGCTGCTGCAACCGGGCGTGCCCGGCGCGCCGCCCGTGCTCGTCATCGGCAACCCGTTTGCGGAAGACCTGCTGCAGTGGGCCGAATTCGCCCTGTCCACGCCCTTCACGGTGGCGCTGGCGCACCCGGACGACCTGGCCGCCTATCTGCTGCAGCAGGAAAGCGTGCAGCAGGCGATGCAGGAAATGCAGCACGGAGATGACGTGCCGGGACTCGACCAGAGTATCGAGGATATCTCGCTGATCCGCATCAGCGAGGACAGCAGCCCGGTGGTGAAACTGGTGAACTCCACCATCTACGATGCCCTGAAATTCCAGGCCAGCGACATCCACCTCGAATGCGACGTGGCCAGCCTGGTCATCAAATACCGCGTCGACGGCGTGCTGGTACAGGCGGGCCAGGTGCAGGGACTGGCGATGGCCGAGCAGATCATCTCGCGCATCAAGGTCATGGCCGATCTCGACATCGCCGAGCGGCGCATCCCGCAGGACGGCCGCTTCAAGGTGCGCGTAAAAGGGGCGGAAATCGACTTTCGCGTCTCCATCATGCCGAATATCTTTGGCGAGGACGCCGTGCTGCGCCTGCTGGACCGACGCGCGCTGACGGAAGCGGCGCAGGCGCTGCGCCTGGAAAGCCTGGGCCTGAACGAGGACGCCATCGAGCAGATACGCCGCTTGGCCGCCAAGCCGCACGGCATGCTGCTGGTGACGGGGCCCACGGGTTCCGGCAAGACCACCACCCTGTATGCGGCCATCACGGAAATCAATACGGGCCGCGACAAGATCGTCACCATCGAAGACCCCGTCGAATACCGCTTGCCGCGCGTGCTGCAGATCCCCGTCAATGAAAAGAAGGGGCTGACGTTCGCGCGCGGCCTGCGCTCCATCCTGCGCCACGATCCCGACAAGATCATGATCGGCGAAATCCGCGACGACGAGACGGCGCAGATCGCCGTGCAAGCCGCGCTCACGGGCCACCTGGTGTTTACCACCGTGCACGCGAATAACGTCTTTGATGTGGTCGGGCGTTTCCTGCACATGGGCGTCGACGCCTACAGCTTTGCGGCGGCCCTGAACGGCATCGTGGCGCAGCGCCTGCTGCGCCTCAATTGCGCCCATTGCGCCGTCGATGCCAGCGCCGAGGTGCTGGCCGATGCGCAGCAGCTGCGCGACAGCGGCCTGGCCCTGCACCAGGTGCAGGACTGGCAATTCATGGCCGGCAAGGGTTGCGGCCACTGCCGCGGCACCGGCTACAAGGGCCGCAAGGCCGTCGCCGAAGTGCTGATGCTCAGCGACGCCATGCGCGAAATGATCTGCACGCGGGCGCCCTTGAGCCAGATGAAGGAAGAAGCGGCGCGCAACGGCTTTCGCCTGGCGCGCGAAGCGGGCCTGGACCTGGTGCGGCGCGGCGAAACCACTTTAGCGGAGCTCAATCGTGTCACTTATTGAACGCCTTACCCGCGCCACCCTGTGCCTGCACCTGGCGCCGCACGGATTGGACGGCGTGCTGCGCCGCGCCGGCCGTCCCGTGCCCGACAGCGCCTTCCACCTGCCCATTGCGAACCCCGACGCCAGCTGGGAAGTGGCGCTGGCCGCCCTGCGCGGCTGGCTCGAACAGCACAGTGAAAAAAAACTGCCGTTGGCCGTCAGCCTGGCCAGCCGCTGGTGCGCCATGCTGATGGTACCGTGGAGCGGCGCCCTGCTCGACCGAACCAGCGCACAGCGCTTCCTGCATAGCCAGTTTGCCGCCGTCTACGGCGATGGCGCGCGCGCCTGGCGCCTGGCTGCCGACGATGCGCCCTATGGCAAGCCACGCCTGGCCTGCGGCATCGATGCGGCCCTACTGCAAGGCGTGCAGGATGCGGCGGCCACGCATGGACGGCGCTGCCTGTCCCTCGAACCCATCGTCGGGCCGGCCTGGCGCAGCATCGCTGGCGGCAAACCTGCCGCCTTCGCCCTAGTGGAAGCGGGACGGCTGCTGCTGGCAACGACGGGCGGCGGGCGCATCACGGGCCTGCATAGCCAGTCCTGCGGCCCCGCCTGGGGCGACGAACTGGATCGGGCGTGGCGGCGCTGGAACTTGCGCGCACCACAGCTGGACGCGATCGAACACGTGGCGCTGCTCGACTTGAGCGGCATGCCGCAGGACGAGCTGCCGGCGCGCTTCCAGTCCCTTCCCGTGGCCGGCGCCGCCCACCTGATGCGGGAGGCCGCATGGGCCTGAGCCGCCTGGAATTGCTGGCGCCCGGCGCAGTGCAGACGTTCAAGGGCTGGCGCCTGGCCCTGTGCCTGGCGGGCGGCTTGCTGCTGCTGCCGGCCGCCGTGTACTGGCTGGTGCAGGCACAGGAAACGCGGCGCCTGGAAGCGCAGCTGGCGCAGCTGCAGCCCGCGCGTCCCGTGCGCGCGCCCTTGTCCGCCAGCCAGCAGCGCGAACGCGACATCGAACTGAAACAGGTGGCCGCCGCCGTGCGCCAGCTTAACCTGCCCGTCACGCGCCTGGTCAAGACCGTGCAGGCGCCGCGCGATGTGCGCGTGGCCTTGCTGGGGCTGGACCTGAACGCGCAGCAGGGACAGGATGGCGCCAGCGTCCTGAAGATCGCCGCCGAGGCGGAAACGCCGCAGGACATGCTCAACTACCTGGCTTTCCTGAACCAGCAGCCCATGTTCAGCTCCGTGTATCTGCTCAAGCATGAAATGAACGCGAACGCCCCCGAACACCCTTATCGTTTTCAGCTGGAGGCGCAATGGCGGCAATAAAACCCGTATTCAAAGCCAGCACGCCGGTGGCCCGCGCGCGCCTGCAGCTGCGCATGCCGCCGCGCCTGGCGTGGGAAGCGCAACGGCTGTGGTGCACCCTCGGCTGGCCCAGCGCCCTCGGCGCGGCCTGCCTGGCGCTGGCCGCTTTCGCCATGCAGCAGGGCGATGCGCTGGCCGCACGCCAGCAGCAATTGGCGGCGCAACTGGCCGCTGCTGCCAGACAATCGGCGCTGCCGCCGGCCGCCATCACGCTCGATGCCGATGCGGACAGCCTGGCCGCCTTTCACGCCTACCTGCCCGCGCATGACAGCATTCCCGACCAATTGAAGGCCTTGCTGGAAGTGGCGCAAAAGAGCGGTGTCACCCTGGCCAAGGCCGACTACAAGCCGCAGGAAGACGGCAACACGGCCTTCCTGCGCTACCAGATCACCCTGCCCGTCAAAGCCGAATACGCGCAGCTGCAGACCTTTATCGTCGATGCCCTGCAGGCGCTGCCCACCCTGACGCTCGACTCCGTGCTCTTCAAGCGCGAGCAGATCGAGGCGGGCGAGATCGACGCGCGCATCCAGTTCATCCTGCTGGTGAAAAAGGCGGAGGTGCACCGATGAAAAAAGCCGTACTGGGAGGCGCCGCCGTGGCGACCTTGCTGGCCGCCCTCTTCGCGCCCGAGGATGAAGGCAGCATCGTGGGACCGGCCACGGCCACCACGCGCCAGGTGGAGCGGGTGGCACCAGCCCCCCTCGCCGCAGCCGCCGTTGCGCAAACCAATCGTGCGCTGGCCATCGAACCGCGCCGGGGACTCGATGACGACGAAGCAGCGACCCTGTTCGCCAAGCAGAGCTGGCAGCCGGAGACGCCGAAGAAGATCATGCTCGACCAGCAGGCAGCCCAGGCGGCACTACCCGCAGCCCGCGTGGATGCGAACGCGCCGCCACCGCTGCCATTTCAATTCCTGGGCCGCTTTGTCGACGAAGGCAAGGCCGCCTACTTCCTGCAGGCGGGCGAACGCAACGTGGTGGCACGCCCCGGAGACACGCTCGAAGAGCGCTACCGCTTCGATGGCGTGGTGCAGGGTTCTCTGCAATTTACCTATCTGCCGCTCAACCTGAAACAGACACTCGCCGTAGGGGACCTCAATTGAAACGACGCGCCGCACATATGTCTCGTACTATCCTCACCCTGCTGCCGGTGCTGTCCCTGCTGGCCGCCTGCGCCGGCAACCAGGCTTATAACGATGGCCAGGCCATGCTGGGCGCGGGCCGCACGGAACAGGGGCTGGCCCTGCTGGAACAGGCGGCGCAGGCCGAGCCGACCAACGCCAAGTACCGTATCGCCGTCACGAATGGCAGGATGCGCGCGCTGAACAAGCTGAATGGCGCTGCGGAGGCGCTGCGCCAGCAGGGCAAGCTGCCCGAAGCGCAGGCGTTGTACCAGCAGGCGCTCGCGCTGGACGCCAGCAACGACGTGGCGCAGCGGGGTCTGGCCGGCGTGGTGCAGGATGAACGGCATCACAAGCTGGTGCAGGAAGCGCAGGCCAGCTACCAGCGCGGCGGCGAAGCGAATATCGCACAGGCGCAGGAAGCCCTGCGCCAGGTGCTGCAGGAGCGCCCCGCACAGCGCGAGGCGCTGGCCCTGAAAAGCCGCATCGGCGAGGCGCAATCCAAAAGTCTGCCGGCCGGCGGCAAGCTGGCGGCCGCCTACAGGAAACCAGTCACCCTGGAATTTCGCGACGCGCCGCTGCGTTCCGTGTTCGATTTCATCAGCAAGGTGTCGGGCCTGAACTTCGTCTTCGACAAGGAAGTCGATCCCGCCCTGCGCGCCACCATTTCCGTGCGCGACACCAGCATCGAAGAGGCGATTGCCATGCTGCTAGGCGCCAACCAGCTGGAACAAAGCGTCACCAGCGACAAGTCGATCACGATCTACCCGAACACGCCGCAAAAGGTGAAGGATTACCAGCAGCTCGTGGTACGCACCTTCTTCCTCGCCAATGCCGACGTCAAGACGGTGGCGTTCTCCATCAAGACCCTGCTCAAGGCCAAGGACGTCGTCACCGACGAGCGACTGGGCATCATCATGCTGCGCGATACGCCGGAAATGGTGCGCATGGCCGAACGCATCATCAACGTGCAAGACCTGGCCGACCCGGAAGTGATGCTGGAAGTGGAAGTGCTGGAAGTCAAGCGCACGCGCCTGATGGAACTGGGCGTGCGCTGGCCGGACCAGGCCAGCCTGACGCTGGCCGGCGTCGCAGGCAGCACGGGAGGACTCGGCGGCCTGAAGGTGGCGGACCTGCACCGCATCAATGGCGACAATATCAACCTGGGCATCGGCGGCGTGACCCTGAACGCCAACAAGACAGACAGCGACAGCAATATCCTGGCCAATCCGCGCATCCGCGTGCGCAACAAGGAAAAGGCGAAGATCCTCATCGGCGACCGCGTGCCAGTCATTACCGTCACGACGAATAACGGCGTCAGTTCCGACAGCGTCAACTACATCGACGTGGGTTTGAAGCTCGACGTCGAACCCAACGTCTACCTGGACGACGAAGTGGCCATCAAGATCAACCTGGAAGTGTCGAACGTCGTCAAGGAAGTGATCAGCAAGACGGGCACGCAGGCTTACCAGATCGGCACGCGCAGCGCTTCCACGGTGCTGCGCCTGAAGGATGGCGAAACGCAGGTGCTGGCCGGCCTGATCAGCGACGAAGACCGCGGTACGGCCAACAAGGTGCCGGGCGTGGGCGAGCTGCCCGTGCTGAACCGCCTGTTCGGCAGCCAGAAGGACGACGCCATGCGCAGCGAGATCGTGCTGTCGATCACGCCGCGCCTGCTGCGCAGCATCCGCCGCCCGGACCTGACGACGGCCGAATTCAATTCCGGCACCGAGACATCCGTGGGCGGCCGCGCCAGCGTGGGCGGCTCCCCCGAGGCTATCGCCGCGCCAGAACAGGCCGCGCCGCGCACCGGCTCGCCCATGACGGGTGGAGACGAAGCACCTGCCGCCGGCGACAAGGCCACGGTCAAGGGTGGCCAGTGAGGTGGCCAATGAGGTGGCCAGTGAAAGAGCGGGGCTTTACCTTCATCGAGCTGATGATCACCCTGGCCATCATGGCGACCCTGGCCACAGTGGCCGTGCCGATGGCGCAGGTGGCCTTGCAACGGGCGAAGGAACAGCAATTGCGCAGCGCCCTGATAGAGATGCGCGAGGCCATCGATGCCTACAAGCGCGCTTCGGACAATGGCCGCATCAAGCTGTCGCTGGGCGCTTCCGGCTACCCGAAAAAACTCGAGGAACTGGTCGAGGGGGTGCCCGATCAGCGCAGCGTCTCGAAGCAGAACATCTATTTTTTGCGCCGCCTGCCACGCGACCCGTTCCAGCCCAGGGAAGAAGGCAGCGCCGCCGACAGCTGGAGCAAGCGCGCCTATGCCTCGCCGCCCGACAATCCCAGCGAAGGCGAGGACGTGTTCGACGTCGCCTCGCGCTCGACCAAGGTGGGCCTGAACGGCGTGCCGCTCAATCAATGGTGACCCCCATGCCCCATTCATCCCTGCGGCGCGGTTTTACCCTGGTCGAACTTCTGGTGGTGCTGGCGATCATCTCGCTGCTGCTGACGATCGCCATTCCCCGCTATTTCGGTTCCGTGGAAAAATCGAAGGAAGTCGCGCTGAAGGAAAACCTGCAAGTGCTCAGGAGCGGCCTGGATAAATACTATGCCGACAAGGGCGAGTATCCGGCCGCGCTGGCCGACCTGGTGACCCACCATTACTTCCGCAGCGTGCCGCTGGACCCCGTCACGGAGTCCGCCTCCACCTGGCAGCTGATCCCTTCGCCCAATGGCGAGATCGGCGGCGTGGCGGACGTGCGCAGCGGTGCCAAAGGCAAGACGCGCGAGGGCATCCCCTTTGAACAGCTCTGATTTTCAACACCGCGCACGGGGCTTCGCGTATATCTGGACCCTGATGCTGGTGGCCTTCATGGGCGTGGGCCTGGTGCTGGCCAGCGAACTGTTTGCCACGACCGCGCGGCGCGACAAGGAGCGCGAGCTGCTGTTCATCGGCCATGAATTCCGCAATGCGCTGGGCCGCTACTACGACAGCACGCCGGGCGACGGGCGGCCCCGCTATCCCTTGACCTTGCAGGAACTGCTGCGCGACCCGCGCTTTGCCAACGCCCGGCGGCACTTGCGCCGCCTGTATGCGGACCCTGTCACGGGCAAGGCGGAATGGGGGCTACTGCGGCAGGAGGGACGCATCGTCGGCATCCATTCGCTGTCGCCACAGCTCCCCATCAAGCAGGACAATTTTCTCGACGAAGACGCCAGCCTGCGCCGCAAGCAGCGCTACGCGGATTGGCACTTCACGTATCCGCACGACCTGGTGCTGGCCCCGCCCGATGCCGCCGGCGGCGCGCCCGGGCTCAAGCCGAAAGGCGCAAACTGATATCATGCCCGCATTCCATATTCAGCATCGAGCAAAGGAGCAGGCATGAGCATAGGTGGCACTTCCATCGAACAGGCATTGGCATCGCTATCGGACATGACGGGCGGCATGGTCGCCATCAGCAAGGACGAACATGCGCAACGCATCGCCAGGGCGCAGGCCTTCATGCGCAAACAGGGCATCGCCGCGGTCTACCTGAACGCGGGCGCCAATCTCACCTATTTCACTGGCACCAAATGGTATGCCAGCGAACGCATGGTGGGCGCCATCCTGCCGGCCAGCGGAGAGATCGAATACATCGCCCCCGCCTTCGAGGAAAGCACCTTGCAAGGCTTCATGCTCATCGAAGGCAAGGTCAATTGCTGGGAAGAGCATGAAAGCCCGTACCAGCTGTTCGTCGACGTGCTGGCGCGCATGGGGATAGCTCAGGATGAAGCTGCGCCGCCGCGCGTGGGCATCTGCGAAAGCGCCGCCTTCTTCATCTACGACGGCATCAAGCCGCTGGCTCCCGGCTACGCGCTGGAAAACGCGCGCGCCGTCACGGCGTACTGCCGCAGCCGCAAGTCACCGGCGGAAATCGCCCTCATGCAGCGCGTGATGGACATGACCCTGGCCGTGCACGTGGCCACGGCCAGCATGCTGTACGAAGGCATCACGACGGTGGAAGTGGAAGAATTCATCCAGCGCGCGCACCGCAAGGTGGGCGCGCCCCGCTCGTATTTTTGCATCGTGCTGTTCGGCGAAGCGACGGCCTACCCGCATGGCGTCAACTACGTACAAACCTTGAAAGCGGGCGACACGGTGCTGATCGATACGGGCTGCCAGGTAATGAACTACATCTCCGACATCACGCGCACCTATGTGTTTGGTACGATCAGCGCGCGCCAGCGCAGCGTGTGGAACAGCGAAAAGGCGGCGCAGGCCGCCGCATTCGCGGCCGCGCAGCTGGGCGTGCCCTGCGGCGACGTGGATCGCGCCGCGCGCGTCTCGCTGGAGGCGGATGGCTTCGGCCCCGGCTACAAGCTGCCCGGCCTGCCGCACCGCACGGGCCACGGCATCGGCCTCGATATCCACGAGTGGCCTTACCTGGTGGGCAATGACACGACGCCGCTCGACGTGGGCATGTGCTTCTCGAACGAGCCGATGATCTGCATCCCCGGCGAATTCGGCATCCGCCATGAAGACCATTTCTACATGACGGATGACGGTCCGCGCTGGTTCACGCAGCCGGCGCACAGCATCGATGATCCGTTCGGCTTGCACGCGTAAACAGATGCCCTTGTGTTGGATGACGCTGCGCTAATCCAACCTGCGCCATGCCATGCAGGTCAAGCTGGTATCACCGCAATGCCAGGCAGGTCGGATTGGCGCCCTGCGCGTAATCCGACACAGCGCCTCCCTGCGCCAGCTTGAACACGGCCAGCGCCGTGCCCAGTTGCACGGCCTGTTCCTGCAGCGATTCGGCGGCTGCCGACGCTTCCTCCACCAGCGCGGAATTTTGCTGCGTCATCTGGTCCATGCTGCCGATGGCCACGCCGATATCGCCGATGCCGGCGCTTTGCGCCTGGCTGGCGGTACTGATCTCGGCCATGATGTCGGCCACCTTTTTCACGGAGTCGACGATCTGGCCCATGGTCAGACCCGCCTCGTCGACCAGCTTCGAGCCGACATTCACCTTGGCCACCGAATCGCCGATCAATTGCTTGATTTCGCGCGCCGCTGCCGCGCTGCGCTGCGCCAGGTTGCGCACTTCGGACGCCACCACGGCAAAACCCCTGCCCTGCTCGCCCGCGCGCGCCGCTTCCACGGCCGCATTCAAGGCCAGGATATTCGTCTGGAAGGCGATGCCGTCGATGACGCCGATGATGTCGACGATGCGTCTGGATGAATCATTGATCTCTCCCATGGTGGTGACTACCTGGCTGACCACCTGCCCGCCCTTCACGGCAACCGAAGATGCCGACACCACCAGTTCATGCGCCTGGCCCGCGTTGGCGGCGTTGTCGCGCACGGTGGAGGTCAGGCTGTCCATGCTGCGCGCCGTCTGATCCAGGCTGCCCGCCTGCGATTCCGTGCGCGCGGCCAGGTCCGCATTGCCCTGGGCGATTTCGGCACTGGCCACCTGAATGGTTTCGGCCGACGCCTTGATACCGGACACCATGCCGGCCAGCCGGCCGCGCATCTCCTTCAATGCCGCCAGCAGACTGGCCTGGTCGCCCGCCTCGGTGGCGATCTCCATCGAAAGGTCGCCATCGGCCACGGCACGCGCGATCTGGCGCGCATATTCGGGTTCGCCGCCCAGCTGCTGCCAGATGGCGCGCACGACGAAATGCGACACGGCCACCAGGCAGACGATGACGGCCAGCGCCACGGCGATGCTGGTATTGAGCGCATTGCGCACATTGGCCGCACTGCGTTCGATGCCCTGTTTGAATTGCAATTGCGCCTGTTCGTTGGTTTTTGCCAGGTCCGTGTTGAGCACCGCCAGCGCCCCCTGCATGCGCGCCACGGTCGCTTGCGGGTCGCCCTCTTCCATTTCCAGCATGATGCGCGCCGCACTCAGGGCCGGCGCATAGTAGGCATCGAATTCCCTGGCCAAGCGCAGGCCCTGCTCGCGCTGGCCAGGGATCGCCGCGAAGTCGCCCAGCCTGGCGCGCAGCTTGACTGCCTGGCCGCCGACTTGCCCGATACGTTCCTTGTCGCCTTCACTGACGGCATCGCGCAGGGCGTCGCCGACGGCGGCCACGTCCAGGGTCAGCGACTTGGCCATGTCGAGCACGGGATAGTCGGCGCTTTCGGTGGCGTGGATGGAATTGAGCGTGGCCGTGGACAGGTAGGCGCTGACGGCCAGCCCCAGCCCGAAAATCACGGCCGAGACGACAGGCAGCGCCCATATCTTGCGTTTGATGCTCATTGCTGTCTCCTGATGTTATCTCGTGCAAAAGACGGCATGCGTCGCCGCATGCCGTCATGGCGGCCTTATGGCGTCGTCAGCACCACTTTGACGGTGCCGTCGACGGCACTCTTCTCGATATAGCCGATGGCTTTCGGATCGGCGGCCACAGCCTTCTTCACGTCGGCGCTATTGGCCACTTCCTTCGGCAAGGTCGCCTTGCCCGTGAAAACCAGCTTGGACCACAGGGCCTTCGCCTGCGACGGCTCCTTGTCCGTCACCTTCTTGTAGAACTCCGCGCGCACGGGGGCGCTTTCCGGCTGATCGACCGGCGTCATGGCCGTCGATTTACCGAGGAAGAATTGCGCCACCTGTTCGTTCGTCATGGCGCCGGCGGCGCTCTTCGGATTGACCACTACGACCACTTCGGCCATGGCAGGAACAGCGGTCGACAGCGCCAGCAAGGCAGCCACATTCAAGATCAATGGTTTCATGCGGCGCTCCTTAGAAAACGAAATCGATGGCGGCGGCAGCCACCGTGACGGGGCCATGGAAACCCGGCTTGGCTTGCACGAACAGGCCAGGGCCATTCTTCGGCTTGATGCGGTCGATCTGCACTTTCAGCGCGGCCGAACGGTGAAAGTCCCAGCGCACGCCGATGCTGTCCGTCGATTGCTCCAGCTGATTGCGCATATATGCGAGGGTGTCGACACCGGCCGACAGGGCGCGCAAGGTCGGCGTGCAGGCGGCTGGATAACCGGCAGGACAGGATGCGGGCACGGTGTTGTTCACGCGGCCATCGGCCTTCAGGCTGGCGTGGCTGTAGTACGGCAGGAAGGCGCCGATGCGGTAGCCGCCCATCACGTACCACGAGGTGCTGTCGCTGACATAGCTGTCCGTCTTGCGCTTCGCATATTCGGACTGCACCAGCACATTGTTCCAGTCCAGGCCCAGGCCCACGGACGTAAACGATGCCTTCTTGTCCTTGACTTCCAGCGCATCGGCCAGGGCGCCCAACTGGGCGATCTTGTAGCCGCTGCCGGCCGCGCGCAAGCTGCCCATCAAGGTATTCAGGCTGGGCGAATCATTGATCGTCAGCTTGGTCTCGGCCCGACCGAAACGCACGGTGACGGGACCATGTTCGGCCACCACGTTAAGGGCGACGATGGACTTGCCTTCCACCTGCACGGTCGAATCAGGCCCCGTGGCCAGGGTGGCCTTGGTGCGGCCCAGCGCCAGCTGCGTGGTGATGCTGGTGTCGCCCGCGCTGAACTGGTAGGTGCCATCGATGCCGTCGATGCTGCTCAGGGGAACCTGCGAATACATTTCGCCGGGCGGACGCAGCATGGTGTTGGCATAGCCGACGTTACGGTAATCGGAAATCATGAAGACAGGCAGGCCCATGCGGCCGACGCGCACGCTGAAGCTGTCCGATACCTTGGCCTTGGCAAAGGCCCACGCCAGTTCGGCGCCAAAATCGTCTTCGCCATCCTTGCGCGCCAGCCCTTGCACGGTGGCCGACAGCCAGGGATTGACGGTGACATTGGCCTGCAAACCCAGGTTGGAATCGACGCCTGTGCGGGCGGTGTGGCCTGCGCCGGCAGCCTGGTTCGGGCGCGCGAACTGCGCACTGTCGGTATCGGCCATGGTCATGGCGGCGGTGCCGTAACCGCTGATCTTGACCGCGGGACCAGGGGCCTCTTCGGCATAGGCATGGCTGATGGCCAGGGGCATGGCCAGCAGGAAAATCAGGACGTGTTTATTCATAGTAATTAAATACCCGTAGCGGTGACCGTTAATCGTGGAATGGGACTCGCGGTCGATGGCTCACCGGCCGTAAAAGGCCGGGTCCGTTTTTTTCGCGCCGCCATCGCCTTGGGCGTCCATGGCGGCGTGACCAGTGAGTAAAACCATGCTACAGAGAAAAGGTTTTACGTTGGAAAGTTTTCTTGAGGCAATGAGCGAATTCGCCCATTTCCATGAAAAAAGCACGCGTTCTAGAGGGGTTTATCTAAATAGCACGCCGTGCAAAACCACACTTAGGCTATATTTTTCATACACTTATGGATAATTCAAGACGAAAAGAATCCGCATAAAAAAAGCGCCGCCCGCGCGAAGATCGCGGGCGGCGCCGTTCAAACCAGTCCTGCCAGAGACGCTTACTCTCGGACTTACTCGCGCTTCGACACCAGGGTCAGAATGTCGTAGCTGGCCACCAGTTCCTCGTTCTGGTTCGTCACCTGCACGTCCCACGCGACCACACCCTGGCCTACGCCAAACACGTCCTTGCGGTTGCGGTCGACCTTGCGCTTGCACGTCAGGCGGGCGCGGATGGTGTCGCCAATCGCCACCGGCGCGACGAAGCGCAGGTTGTCCAGGCCATAGTTGGCCAGCACGGGACCGACGCCTGGCGAGACGAACAGGCCGGCGGCGGCCGACAGCACAAAGTAGCCGTGGGCGATGCGCTTGCCGAACTGCGATTCCTTGGCCGCAATTTCATCGAAGTGCATGTAGAAGAAGTCGCCCGAAATGCCGCCGAAGGCGACGATGTCCGCTTCGCTGACGGTGCGGCGGTGCGTGAGCAGCGAGTCGCCCGTCTTCAAGTCCTCGAAGTGCTTGCGGAACGGGTGGATCGGGCTTTCATTGACGTCCGCGCCGCGCACGTATTCACCGGTGATGGCCGCCAGCATGGTCGGCGAGCCTTGCACGGCCGCCCGTTGCAGGTAGTGGCGCACGGCGCGCACGCCGCCCAGCTCTTCGCCGCCGCCCGCGCGGCCAGGGCCGCCGTGCTTCAGTTGCGGCAGCGGCGAGCCATGGCCCGTCGAATCGACGGACGCCACGCGCTCGAGCACGTGCACGCGGCCATGCGTGGCCGCCACTTGCGGCACCACGCGCGCGGCGATCTTCGGATCGCGCGTCACCAGGGTGCTCACCAGGCTGCCCTTGCCGCGCGCTGCCAGGGCCAGCGCTTCATCGATATCCTTATAGCCCATCATGGTGCTGACGGGGCCGAACGCTTCCACGTCATGCACGGCATCGTTGCCGAAGGCGTCACGGCACAGCAGCAGGGTCGGCGAGAAGAAGCTGCCGTCAAGGGCACCATCGCCCAAAGGACTAAAACCATCGGCCGCGCCGAACACCACTTCATTACCCTGCGACAGGGTGGCGACCCGTTCGGCCACGTCGTTCTGCTGTTCCTTCGACGCCAGCGCGCCCATGCGCACGCCCTCGATGGACGGATCGCCCACCACCACCTTGGCCAGGCGTTCGCGCAAGCGCGTGCCGACGGCGTCCATCAGGTGCTCGGGCACGATGATGCGGCGGATGGCCGTGCACTTCTGGCCCGATTTCCCCGTCATCTCGCGCACGACTTCCTTGACGAACAAGTCGAATTCCACGTCGTCTGGCGTGACGTCCGGCGCCAGGATGGCGCAATTGAGCGAATCGGCTTCGCCGTTGAAGGGCACGGACTGGGCGATCAGGTTCGGATTCGTGCGCAGCTTGGCGGCCGTGGCGGCCGATCCCGTGAATGTCACAAAATCCTGGCCATTCAGGCGGTCCAGCAAGTCGCCCGTGGAACCGATCACCAGCTGCAAACTGCCGGCCGGCAGCAAGCCCGATTCATGCATCATGCGCACGACGGCCTGCGTCAGGTAACTGGTCGCCGTGGCCGGCTTGGCGATGCAGGGCATGGCCGCCAGGAAGCTGGGCGCGAATTTTTCCAGCAAGCCCCAGATGGGGAAATTGAAGGCGTTGATGTGCACGGCCAGGCCGCCGCGCGGCACCAGGATGTGCGTGCCGGCGAAACCGCCTTTTTTACCGAGCGCTATGGCCGGGCCTTCGTGCAGCACGTTCGACGACGGCAACTCGTGGCTGCCCATGCTGGCGTAGGCGAACAGGGTACCCGTGCCGCCTTCAATATCGACCCAGCTGTCGGCACGCGTGGCGCCCGACAGGTGCGAAATCGCATACAGTTCTTCCTTGCGCTCGACCAGGTACAGGGCCAGCGCCTTCAGGCGCGCGGCGCGCTGCTGGAAGTCCAGCGCCATCAGGCCCGGCACGCCCGTCTTGCGGGCATACGTGACGGCTTCGTCGAAGTCGATCTTTTCCGCATGCGTGTGATAGATGACGCGGTTGTTCAAGGCGCTGTGCAAGGGCACGGCAGCGCTTTCGCCCAGCCAGCGGTCGGCGATCAGGCTTTGCAGGGTGGATATATGAGCCATGTGGTTTACTCCTATGTTGGTTTACTGCGTGCTTACTGCGCTGCTGCGTTCTTGTGCAAATGCAGCGGCAAGGCGGATTCGAAATTCAGGCGCTGGCGGCCGGCCTCGACTTCCGTCAGGGCCTCCACTTCGCGCATCGTCTGCATGGAACGCACGGCCAGTTCGTGATATTGGCCCGTGCCCGAGCTTTTCCATTTGATTTCATCGTCGGTCAGCGCGCGGATGATCTTGGCCGGCGTGCCCACCACCATGCTGCGTGGCGCGACGATCATGCCCGCCTTCACAAAACTCATGGCCGCGACGATGGATTCCTCGCCGATGACGGCGTTATCCATCACCACGGCGTTCATGCCGACGAGCGTATTGCGGCCGATGCGGCAGCCATGCAGCACGGCACCATGGCCGACATGGCCGTCGACTTCGACCACCGTGTCGCAGCCGGGGAAGCCGTGCATGACGCAGGTGTCCTGCAGGTTCGCGCCCTCTTCCAGGATCAGGCGGCCGAAGTCGCCGCGGATCGAGGCCAGCGGACCGATATAGCAGCGCGGACCGATGATCACGTCACCGATCAGCACGGCCGATGGGTGCACATAGGCGCTGGGGTGGACGACGGGGGTGACGCCGTTGATTTCGTAGACTTTGACCATGTTGCGCTCCTATTCATCTTTCGTGCCAAGCACGTTATTACCAGACGCAGCGGAAAACTGGGGTCAGACCCCGGCCCTCCGCTGCTGTCCTCACATCCCCAGATAAGCGCTCTGTACCTGCTCGTTATGCAGCAATTCAGGCCCCGGACCGGACAGCGTGATGGCGCCCGTCTCGATCACATAGCCCACGTCGGCGATCGACAGAGCGGCGTGCGCATTCTGCTCGACGAGGAAGATGGTGATGCCCTGGTCGCGCAGCTCGGCCACGATGCGGAATATCTCCGCGATCAGGAGCGGTGCCAGGCCCATGCTCGGCTCATCGAGCAGCAGCAGTTGCGGGCGGCCCATCAGCGCGCGCGCCATGGCCAGCATCTGCTGCTGTCCGCCCGATAACGTCCCGGCCAGCAGCAAGCGCTTTTCCTTCAGGATCGGGAACAGGCCGTACATGCGCTCCATGTCACCGGCCACGTCCTGCGGTGGGCGTGTAAAAGCCCCCAGGCGCAAATTGTCTTCCACCGTCATGGGGCCGAACACTTGCCGCCCTTCCGGCACCTGGCAGATGCCGGCGCGCACGCGCTTGTCGGCGCTCATGCGGCTGACGTCCTGGCCGGCGAAGGCGATGCTGCCGGCGCTGATCGGCTGCACGCCGGAGATCGCCCGCAGCAGGGTTGTCTTGCCTGCGCCATTCGCGCCCACCAGCGCCACCAGCTGGCCCTGACGCACTTGCAGGTCGATGCCGTGCAAGGCCTGGATGCGGCCGTAATGGCTGGTCAGCCCTTTGATATCGAGCACCAGCGGAGTCTGAGGTTTTTCCATTGTCATCATGCCGCCACCCCCAGATACGCCGCCACCACGTCGGGATTTGCGCGCACTTCGGCGGCGGTCCCTTCGGCCAGCTTCTTGCCATAGTCGAGCACCAGGATATGGTCCGACAGATTCATCACCAGTTTCATGTCATGCTCGACCAGCACCACCGTCACGCCCGATTGCGCCACCTTGCGGATCAAGGTTTCGATCTCGCCCGTTTCCGTGTGGTTCAGGCCCGCGGCCGGTTCATCGAGCAGCAGCACTTTCGGCTTGGCCGCCAGCGCTCGGGCAATTTCCAGGCGCTTCAAGGCGCCATACGACATCTGTCCCGCTTCGTCATCGATATGCCGGCCCACACCGACGAATTCCATCAGGCCCGCCGCCTCGTCGCGGCAAGCCGCATCCGCGCGGCGCACGGACGGCAAACGCAGCATGGAAGCGAACAGATTCTGATTCAGGCGCAAATGCGCGCCCACCATCACATTGTCGATGGCCGTCATGTTCATGCACACTTGCAGGTTCTGGAAGGTGCGGCTCATGCCGCGCCGCGCCAGCGCATCGGGCGGCATGGCGGCCACGTTCTCGCCATTGAGCAGGATTTCGCCCTTGCTCGGCGTGTAGACGCCCGTGATCAGGTTGAACAGGGTGGTCTTGCCGGCGCCGTTCGGTCCGATGACGGAGTGGATATTACCCTCCTTGACGGTAAAGCTCACATCCTGCACCGCGTGCACGCCGCCGAAGCTCTTGCTCAGATTGTTAATCGTCAGCATCTCACACCTCCTGCGCGGATTTGACGGGCGCCTTGGGCGTGGCGGCCCGCTTTCGCGAACGGCTGGCCAGGCTGGGCACCAGCCCCTTGGGCATGAAGATCATGGTCGCCATCAGGATCACGCCAAACACCACCGTTTCCCAGCCTTCAAAACTGGACAGCAGCTGCGGCAGGATCGTCAGCAGGGCCGCGCCGATGATGGAACCGAAGATCGACGCCATGCCGCCCACCACCACCATCGTAACCAGCTCGATCGAGTGGAAGAAGCCGGCCAGGTTGGGCGTGATGAAACCGATGTAATGGGCGCTGATGCTGCCCGCGATGCTGGCGATGACGGCCGACAGCACAAACACGCGTACCTTGAAGCGGGTCGTATCGACGCCGACCACGCGGGCCGCCACTTCCGAACCATGGATGGCCTGCAGCGCGCGGCCGACAGGCGAATCGATCAGGTTCAGGGCCAGCCACGTCACCAGCAACAGCAGCACGGCGCACAGGATGTACCACGATTTTTCGCCGGCAATTTCCAGCCCGGCGACCGAGAAGGCGGACACGCCGATGCCGTCAGGGCCGCCCGTCCACTGCGTCTCGTTGTTGATGACGATGGAAATGATGATGCCCAGGCCCAGGGTCGCCATGGCCAGGGTGTGGCCCTTGAGTTTCAGCACGGGACGCGCCAGCAGCAGGGCCAGCAAGCCCGTGGCAACCGCTCCTGCGGCCAGCGCGGCCAGCGGCGGCCAGCTGTAGTGGGTGGTCAGCACGGCAGACGCATACGCGCCCAGGCCGTAGAAACCGGCGTGGCCCAGGCTGATCTGGCCCGTATAGCCCATCAGCAGGTTCAGGCCGATGACAACGATGGCGTTCAGGGCAATGCGAATCGCCACGTCATAATAGAACGCATTGGTGAGGAACAGGGGCAGGATGGCCAGCACCAGGGCCAGCAACAACAGGCCACCGTGGCGTGAGCGGGCAAAGAAACTCTTCATACACGCTCCGAATTTTTAGCGCCAAACAAGCCTTGCGGCAGGAAGAACAGGATCAATAAAATCAGCACAAAGGGGACGGCATCTTTATAAGCCGACGAGATGTAGCCGGCCGTCATGGCTTCGGCGATGCCGAGGATCAGGCCACCGGCAATCGCGCCCGCGCCACCGCCCAGGCCACCGAGGACGGCGGCGACAAAGCCTTTCAGGCCCAGCATGATGCCCGCGTCGTAAGACGTATACGTGATCGGTGCAACGAGGATGCCGCCGGCAGCGCCCAGCAGGGCCGACAGGCCGAACGAGAACAGCAGCACCTTGCGCGTGTTGATGCCCACCAGTTGCGCGGCCAGCTTGTTGTGGGAGGTGGCCAGCATGGCCTTGCCCATCAGCGTGCGGCCGAAGAACCAGCCCAGCACCAGCACGATGACGACGGTGACGCCCAGCACCCACAGGCTTTGCGGCAGCAGGCTGGCGCCCAGGAATTCGATCGGCGCGTCGCCGGAAAACGCGGGCAGCGAATGCGTGTCCTTGCCCAGCCAGATTTGCACCAGGCCGCGCAGCACGAGCGAGGCGCCAATGGTGATGATCAGGAGCGTGATGACCTGTGCATTTTGCGCCGGTTCGATCACGGTTTTTTCCATCAGCAGGCCAACGATACCGGTGGCGATGACGGCCAGGATGATGGCCAGCGGCAGCGGCACGCCGGCGGCCGACATCACGGCAGCCAGCATCCCGCCCAGCATGATGAATTCGCCCTGGGCGAAATTGATCACGCCGCTGGTGTTGTAGATGATGGTGAAGCCCAGCGCCGCCAGCGCGTAGGCGGAACCGACCGTCATCCCGGAATACAGAAATTGTAGAAATTGTGCGACTTCCATGGTGTCTCCATTATGTTCGGCTATGCGCGGACCGCCTTCGAGGGTGGCCCGCGCAGGTACTTCTGGCTTACATCATTTCGACAATTGCCATTCGCCGTTCTTCACTTCGACCATGCGGAAAGCCGACAGATCCAGGCCCATGTGGTCTTTGGCCGACATGTTGAAGACGCCCGTGGTGCCGACAAAACCCTTGGTCGATTCCAGCGCCGCCCGCACTTTTTCGCGGTCCGTGCCGCCGGCGCGCTTGATGGCGTCGACCGACAGGTTCAGGGCGTCGAGCGCATAGCCGCCAAAGGTCGATGGGTCGATCTTGTAGCGGTCCTTATACGTCTTGTCGTAGCCGACGACGATCGCCTTTTGCGCATCGCTGTCCGGCAGCATGGCGCCGATCAGGAGGGCTGGCGTCGGCAGACGCACGCCTTCGGCGGCCTTGCCCGACAGTTTCAGGTATTCGTCGGACGCCACGCCATGCGACTGGTACAGCGGCAGCGCGGCCATGCCCAGCTGGCCATAGTTCTTGGTCACGACCGCCGGGCCCTGGCCCAGGCCGAAGACGAAGACGGCTTGCACGCCAGCGGTATTCTTGATGCGCGTGAGCTGCGCCGTGATGTCCGTGTCTTTCGGGCCGTAGGTTTCATCGGCCACCAGGGTGATACCGTATTTCGAGGCGACGATTTGCGATTCCTTGCGGCCCGAAGCGCCAAAGCCGCTCGTTTCCGACAGCAGGCCCACCTTGCTGATGCCGCGCTTCTTCATGTCCTCGAACACCTTCTCTGCCGCCATGCGATCAGTATGCGGCGTCTTGAACACCCATTTCTTGACCGGATCGATGATGACCACGGCGCCCGCCAGCGAGATGAACGGCATGCTGGCGCGCTCCACCAGCGGCGCCATCGCCATCGTCGCGCCGGTGGTGGTGCCGCCGATCAGTACATCGACCTTGTCGGACTCGATCAGGCGCTTGGTAAAACCGTTGGCCTTGGCGGCATCGCTGCCGTCATCGTAATGCACGAGTTCCAGCTTGCGTCCCAGGACGCCGCCGGCCGCGTTGATCTTCTCGATATACAGCTGCAGGGTTTTCAGTTCCGGGTCGCCCAGGAAGGCGGCAGGCCCCGTGACGGACAGCACGGAACCGATCTTGATGTTATCGGCCGCATACGCGCCCACGGCGGACATGGCCAGCACGCCGGCGATCAGGGTTTTCTTGAAGATATTGGCAATCATTGTGGTCTCCACCAGGTTGGCACTACGGTCAAATTGGGTGGTGCTATCTTGCACCTTGTTTTATATACTGCTTTTATACGCGTTCAATAACGACGGCAATACCCTGCCCCACGCCGATGCACATGGTGCACAGCGCATAACGCCCGCCCGTGCGTTCCAGCTGGTTCAGGGCCGCCATCACCAGGCGCGCGCCCGATGCGCCCAGCGGGTGGCCGATGGCGATCGCACCGCCATTCGAATTTACGTGGGCCGCATCGTCCGCCAGCCCCAGGTCGCGCGTCACCGCTAGTGCCTGCGCCGCAAATGCTTCATTGAGTTCGATCACGTCCATCTGCTCGATGCTCAATCCCGTTTGCGCCAGCACCTTGCGCGACGCGGGCGATGGACCAAAACCCATGATGCGCGGCGCCAGGCCGGCCGTGGCCATGCCCAGTACCTTTGCGCGCGGCGTCAGTTTGTATTTGTCGACGGCGGCGGCGGACGCCAGCAAGATGGCGCAGGCGCCATCGTTCAAGCCCGAGGCATTGCCGGCCGTGACCGTGCCGTCCGGCTTGACCACGCCCTTGAGCTTTGCCAGCATGTCCAGCGAGGTATCGGGACGCGGATGTTCATCGCTGGTGACCATTTTCGGCTCGCCTTTTTTTTGCGGCACGGCGACGGGCACGATTTCGCGCTCGAACACGCCTGCCGCGTGGGCGGCCGCCCAGCGCTGCTGGCTGCGCAGGGCCAGCGCATCCTGGTCGGCGCGGCTGATGCCAAATTCCACGGCCACGTTTTCCGCCGTTTCCGGCATGGTGTCGATGCCGTACTGCGCCTTCATCTTGCCGTTCACAAAACGCCAGCCCAGGGTCGTGTCTTCGATTTTCGCCGCGCGCGAAAACGCGCTGTCGGCCTTACCCATCACGAAAGGCGCGCGCGTCATGCTTTCCACGCCACCGGCGATGATCAGTTCCGCCTCGCCCGCCTTGATGGAACGGGCAGCCATGCCGACGGCATCCAGGCTGGAGCCGCACAGGCGGTTGATGGTATTGGCGGGCACTGCCGCCGGCAAGCCGGCCAGCAGCGCAGCCATGCGGCCCACGTTGCGGTTGTCCTCGCCCGCCTGATTCGCGCAGCCGTAGAACACGTCGTCGATGGCGGCCCAGTCGACGGACGGGTTGCGGGCGATCAGCGCGGCAATCGGCAGCGCACCCAGGTCGTCCGCGCGCACGCTGGACAGCGCGCCGCCATAGCGGCCAAACGGGGTGCGTACGGCGTCACAGATAAAAGCGTCATTCATGTCTGGTTCCTTGTTCGGGCGGGCTATCAGGAAAAAATCTTCGGGCGCTGGTCAACCACGCGGCGGGCCTTGCCCGTCAGGGTGCGTTCGATGCCGGCGGCGGCCACGAGGCGCACGCGCGTGCTCACGCCCACGTGTGTCTTGATGCGGTGTTCCAGCTCGCGCGCCAGCGCGTCCGTTTCACTGGCCGAGATGGTGGCAGTGAGGTCGATACGCAGCTCGGCGACCACTTCCAGCTTGTCGAGGTGGCCGTCCCGCGTGACCACCAATTGATACTGTGGTGCCAGTTTCGGCATTTTGAGGATCAGCTCTTCGATCTGCGTGGGGAAGACGTTCACGCCGCGGATGATCAGCATGTCGTCCGAGCGGCCCGTGATCTTGCCGATGCGGCGCATCGAGCGCGATGTCGGCGGCAGCAAGCGGGTCAGGTCGCGCGTGCGGTAGCGGATGATGGGCAGCGCTTCCTTCGACAGCGAGGTAAACACCAGCTCGCCCTCTTCGCCGTCCGGCAGCACTTCGCCCGTTTCCGGATCGATGATTTCCGGGTAAAAATGGTCTTCCCAGATGACGGGACCGTCCTTGCTTTCGATGCATTCGGATGCCACGCCAGGGCCCATCACTTCGGACAGGCCGTAGATGTCGACGGCGTCGATGCCGGCACGCGCCTCGATTTCCGAGCGCATGGCGTCCGTCCACGGCTCGGCGCCGAAGATGCCCACCTTCAGCGACGATTCGGCCGGGTCCAGACCCTGGCGCGTGAATTCCTCGATGATGTTGAGCATGTACGAAGGCGTAACCATGATGATCGACGGCTTGAAATCCTGGATCAGTTGCACCTGCTTTTCCGTCTGCCCGCCGGACATGGGAATGACCGTACAGCCCAGGCGCTCGGCGCCGTAATGCGCGCCCAGGCCGCCCGTGAACAGGCCATAGCCGTAGGAGATATGCACCATGTCGCCCGCGCGGCCGCCGCCGGCGCGGATCGAGCGCGCCACCACGTTGGCCCAGGTATCGATGTCGTTCTGCGTGTAGCCGACCACCGTGGCCTTGCCCGTGGTCCCGCTGGACGCGTGGATGCGCACCACCTGCTCGCGCGGCACGGCAAACAGGCCGAACGGATAATTGTCGCGCAAGACCTTTTTATCGGTGAACGGGAATTTGGCCAGGTCGGACAGGGATTTCAGGTCGTCCGGATGCACGCCCGCTTCGTCAAAAGCGGCGCGGTAATGGGGCACGTTGTCATACGCGTGCTTGAGCGTCCATTTCATGCGTTCGAGCTGCAGCGCCTGCAGTTCATCCTTGCTGGCGCGCTCGATCGGCTCGAGGTCATTCGGTGCTGGGGTTCTCTGGACCATCTCTGTCTCCTGATTCGGTTCTATAACTATGTAATTCGTTCCGGCAGTTCAAGCCTGCTCTTGTACCTTCAATTGCTGATGACTTCACCCGCCACGCGAATCGACTTGCCACGGAAGAGCGCGATGGCGCGCCCTTCCTGGTTGCTGACCTTGACGTCGTAGACGCCGCTCTTGCCGGCCAGCGCCTGCTCGACGGCGTGCGCCGTCAGCACGTCGCCTTCGCGGCCCGGCGCCAGGTAATCGATGGTGCAGCCGGCTCCCACGGTGTTCATGTTGTAGCTGTTGCAGGCAAAGGCGAAGGCGCTGTCGGCCAGGGCAAAGATAAATCCGCCATGGCAGGTCTGGTGGCCATTGAGCATGTCCGGGCGCACCGTCATCGTCATGCGCGCATGGCCGGGGCCCACTTCGGCCAGGGCGATGCCCATGGCGGCGGTGGCGTTATCGCGCGACAGCATGGAGGCAGCGGCCGCTTCCGCCAGGGCTTGTGCGGTCATGTTGTGGTCTTCATTCGGCATGGAAGCGATCTCCATTGGCAAGTTTGCGGCGCAGCAGCGGCGAGACCCGGTAGCGGTCTTCGCCATAGCCTTGCGCCAGGTGGTGCAGCACCGACACGATGTGCTGCACGCCGACGGCATCGGCCCAGGCCAGCGGTCCACGCGGATAATTGACGCCCTTCTGCATGGCGATATCGACGGCGGCCACCGTGCACACGCCCTGGTTGACGGCGTCGGCCGCCTCGTTGGCCAGCATGGCGACAGTGCGCATGACGGCCAGGCCAGGCACGTCGTCCAGGCGCGTGACGATGAAACCGGCCGCCTGGAACAGGCCGACGACAGCCGCATAGGCGGCGTCGCTGCACTGGTCGGCACGGGCCACGGCAATGCGCCTGGCACCGGCGTAATCGAGCGCCAGGTCGAACAGCACCGTGTCCGGATGCTGGTTGTCGTGCGCGCGCTGGGTGGCGCTGCGGCCATCGGTCAGGTAAATCGCGGCGCCATGGCAATGCAGGGCCGGCGCCTCGTCGTGCGCCTGGCCTTCCTGCGTCACGCGGCGGCTGACGGTGATGCCCGCCTGCTCCAGGCGCTGCACCAGGCTGTGGATGATGCCGCTGTGGCCACGGCCATCGCCACCGATGGCGGCCGACAGGGCGACGAATTCGGGCTTGGCCTGCGCGCCTTCCGCCTGCGCCACGGGGGCAACGGCGCCTTCGCCATACAGGTAAAAACCGCGGCCCGATTTGCGGCCGAGGAAACCGGCGTTGACCATTTCCTGCTGCAGCACGGACGGCGTGAAGCGCGGATCGTTGAAATAGGCGCCGAACACGGATTGCGTGACGGAGAAATTCACGTCGTGGCCGATCAGGTCCATCAGCTCGAAGGGCCCCATGCGGAAACCGCCCGCTTCGCGCAGCACGGCGTCGATGGTGGCGGCGTCACCCGCCTGTTCGTTCAGCAGGCGCCAGCCTTCCGCATAGAAGGGACGGGCGACACGATTGACGATGAAGCCGGGCGTCGATTTTGCATGCACGGGGTTCTTGCCCCAGGCAATCGACGTGTCATACACGGTGGCGGCCACTTGCTCGCTGGTGGCCAGGCCACTGATCACTTCGACCAGCGCCATCAGGGGTACGGGATTAAAGAAATGCATGCCGACCAGGCGTTCCGGGCGGCGCAGCTTGGCGGCGATGGCCGTGACGGAAATCGACGACGTGTTCGTCGCCAGGATGCAGTCGTCGCCGACCAGCGCTTCCAGTTCCGCGAACAGACCGCGCTTGACGTCGAGATTTTCCACGATGGCTTCCACCACCAGGGATGCATCGCTCACATCGGCCAGGCTGCCAGCCGCCTGCAGGCGCGCCGTGGCGGCTACCACATCGTCGGCCGTCATGCGGCCCTTTTCGGCCAGCTTCGCATACATCTTGCCGATATCGGCCAGCGCCTTGCTGACCGCTTCTGCTCGGGTGTCGTACAGTTTTACGCGGTAACCGGCGGCAGCAGCCACCTGCGCGATGCCGGCACCCATGGCGCCGCTGCCGATGACGGCGACGATACTGTTGTTGTCCAAAGCTGCCATATCAATGTCCCTTGAATTGCGGTGCGCGCTTTTCCATGAAGGCGGCAACGCCTTCGCGGTAATCGTCGCTGTTACCGAGATCGCTCATCATGCGCGCTTCCAGCGCCAGCTGCTGCGGCAGGGTATTGGCGCCGCTGGCGGCCAGTGCCTGCTTGGTGTAGGCCAGGCCCTTGGTCGGCGCCGTGGAAAAGTGCACGGCCAGCTTGCGCGTTTCTTCCGCCAGTTGGGCATCCTCGACGCATTTCCAGATCAAGCCCCAGTCTTCCGCTTTTTCCGCCGTCAGTTTTTCACCGAGCATGGCCAGGCCCATGGCGCGCGCGGAACCGATCAGGCGTGGCAGGAAAAAGGTGCCGCCCGTGTCCGGGATCAGGCCCAGCTTGCAGAATACTTCGACGAAGCTGGCCGACTTGCCGGCGATGACGATGTCGCAAGCCAGCGCCAGGTTGGCGCCCGCGCCGGCAGCCACGCCGTTGACGGCGCAGATCACGGGCATCGGCAGCGCTTTCAGGGCCAGCACCAGCGGCGCATAGTTCTTTTCCACCGACTCGCCCAGGTCCACGCCCTTTGAGCCAGGTTCCACGGCGCGGTCGGACAGATCCTGGCCCGCGCAAAAGCCGCGGCCCGCGCCCGTCAGCACGAAGACGCGCACGGTACTGTCGGCATTGACTTTCGCAATCGCGTCGCGCACTTCTTCGTGCATGGCTTGCGTAAAACTATTCAGTTTGTCGGGACGGTTCAGGGTCAGCGTGGCGATACCCTGCTCGATGGTAAAGAGGATGTTTTGGTAGGTCATGGCGTCTCGCTTGTTTAATAGGTAAGGCAGGGCCCGTGCCCTGCACCGGCTTATTCAGCCTGGTCGAAGTCGACCACGACCTTGTCTGTGAGAGGGAAACTCTGGCAACTGAGGACAAAGCCGCGCGCCACTTCGTAGTCTTCCAGCGCGTAGTTGACATCCATTTCGACTTTGCCGTCGAGGATCTTGCAGCGGCAGGTCGAACATACGCCGCCCTTGCACGAGTAGCGCATGTCGATGCCTTGGCGCAGGCCCGCGTCGAGGATGGATTCCTTGTCCTTGTCCATGGTGAAGGTGGTGTGGTTGCCATCCATGATGACGGTCACTTCCGTTTCCTGCACCACGCCCGCGTCGAGCTGCGCGCGCGGCTTGTGGGCGTTTTTCGGGATGCTGGCGGCGAACAGTTCGATCTTGATATTCTGCTTGGGCATGCCGGCAGCCTGCAGGGCAGCGGAGACACCGAGCATCATGTCTTCCGGGCCACAGATGAAGGCGTTGTCGTAGTCTTCGACTTTGATCCAGTGCTGCAGGAATTGCTCGCATTTTTCCTGCGTGATGCGGCCGTTGAACAATTCGATGTCCTGCTGCTCGCGGCTCATCACGTAGACCAGGTTCAAACGCTCCAGGTACACGTCCTTCAAGTCCGTCAATTCTTCCTTGAAGATGACGGACGACGAGGCGCGGTTACCGTAGAACAGGGTGAAGCGGCTCAGGGGTTCCGTCAGCAAGGTGGTCTTGATGATGGAGAGGATGGGCGTGATGCCGCTGCCGGCCGCAAACGCCAGATAGTGCTTGCGGTTGACGCAGTCGAGCGGCACGTTGAAGTGGCCCATGGGCGGCATCACCTCGATGGTGGCACCGGCTTTCAGGGTATCGTTCGCCCAGGTGGAGAAGGCACCGCCCGGCGTGCGCTTGATGGCCACGCGCAGGGTGCCGTCCTGCACCGCCGAGCAGATGGAATACGAGCGGCGCACGTCTTCCGCATTGATATTGGCGCGCAGGGTCAGGTGCTGGCCCTGCTGGAAGCGGAACTGCTGCTGCAGCTCGGCTGGCACGTCGAACGTGACGGCGATGGTGTCGCGCGTTTCGTTGCGCACGTTCGCTACGCACAGCGGATAAAATTTACTCATGCTTCATCTCCAGTTTCTTCGGAACGTGTGCCTGATTTTTTTAGTGGCACTTGAAGTAGTCAAACGGTTCGCGGCAAGCCAGGCACTTGTACAGGGCCTTGCACGGCGTGGAGCCGAACTGGCTGGTCAGCTGCGTATGCGTCGAGCCGCAGTTCGGGCAGATCACGTCCAGCTTTGGCATGGCCTGGCGCTTGACGCCACCCTTCAAGCCGCTGATGTCGATCACCTGCTGCTGCGGCGGGGCGATGCCATAGCCTTTCAGCTTGGCCTTGCCCGCTTCGCTCATCCAGTCCGTCGTCCATGCGGGCGCCAGCTGGTTCACCAGGGTCACCTTGGCCACGCCATGGCTGCGCAAGGCATCCGTGACGGCGTCGGCGATCACCTGCATGGCCGGGCAGCCCGAATACGTGGGCGTGATCGTCACGATGCATGCGTCGCCATCCGTGACTTCGACGGCGCGCACGATGCCCAGGTCCACCACCGAAATGACGGGGATTTCCGGGTCCGCGACGTCGCCGAGCCAGGCCCAGACCTGGGCGGCGTCCAGCGCCGCAGCGCCAGCGGCCGTGTTCATTACCACTCCGCCCCGGGATAGGCGCGCTGCAGGAACTGCATCTCGGCCAGGATAAAACCCAGATGCTCCGTGTGCGTGCCCTGCTTGCCACCCTTTTGCATCCAGGCGTCGGGCGCCGGCATGACAAGCGTCGCTTCGGCGAAGATCTCGGTCACGTGTTCCAGGAAAGCCCGGCGCAGCACGTCCGATGGCGGCGCGATGCCGGCGGCAACCATGGCCTGGTCGACTGTGTCGTACTTGAACATCTCGCCCGTGTACATCCACAGCTTGTCGGCGGCAGCCTGCGTCTTGGCATGGCTGTCGGCCGTGCCGTCGCCGAGGCGCACGATCAGGTCGCCGCTGCGGCGCAGGTGATAGGTCACTTCCTTGATCGACTTTTGCGCCACTTCGACGATGCGCGCATCCGTCGATTTCGTCAGTTCGAGCAGCTGGAAGTAGTGCCAGCTGTCGAAGAAGAACTGGCGCATCATGGTGTCGGCGTAATTGCCGTTCGGCTGTTCGACCAGCAGGCAGTTCTTGAAATCGTGGGCGTCGCGCAGGAAGGCGATGTCGTCCTCGTCGCGGCCCGCGTTTTCCAGTTCGGCCGCGTAGCTGAACCACAAGCGCGTCTGGCCCAGCAAGTCCAGCGCCACATTGGTCAGCGCCATGTCTTCTTCCAGTGCCGGCCCCTTGCCGCACAGCTGAGACAGCTGCTGGCTGAGGATCAGGGCGTTGTCGCCCAGGCGCAGCAAGTAGTTAACTTTGTCATCCATTGCCGGTGCTCCCATCACAGGTTCTTGACTTCTTCCGGCATCGGGAAGAAGGTGGGATGGCGGTACACCTTGCTGTTCGACGGCTCGAACAGGGCGCCCTTGTCGCCGGGGCTGCTGGCGACGATGTCGGCCGCGCGCACCACCCAGATGCTCACGCCTTCATTGCGGCGCGTGTAGACGTCGCGCGCATGGTTGACCGCCATGGTGGCGTCGGAAGCGTGCAGGCTGCCCACATGCTTGTGCGCCAGGCCGTGCTGGCTGCGGATGAAAACTTCCCACAAAGGCCATTCTTTGCTCATGTTGCTATCCCCTATCTGTCTTATGTATTTACGCCACCGCTTTGTTAGCAGCTTGCTTGTCTGCATACGCGACCAAGGCATCGCGGAACCATGCACCGTCTTCATACGCTTTCACGCGCGTTTGCAGGCGTTCGCGGTTGCATGGGCCATTGCCCTTCAGGACATTGTTGAACTCGGACCAGTCGATCTCGCCGAATTCATAGTGGCCCGTTTCCGCATTGAATTTCAGGTCAGGATCGGGCACGGTCAGGCCCAGGTATTCGATTTGCGGCACGGTCTGGTCGACCATGCGCTGACGCAATTCATCGTTCGAGAACAGCTTGATGCGCCATTGCGCCGATTGGGCGCTGTTGACGGAGGCGGCGTCGGACGGGCCGAACATCATCAGCGATGGCCACCACCAGCGGTTCAGCGCATCCTGCGCCATGGCTTTCTGCGCCGGCGTACCCTTGCACAGCGACATCATGATGTCGTAGCCCTGGCGCGCATGGAACGACTCTTCCTTGCAGACGCGGATCATGGCGCGCGCATACGGCCCATACGAGCAGCGGCACAGGGGAATCTGGTTGATGATGGCGGAACCGTCGACCAGCCAGCCGATGGCGCCCATGTCGGCCCACGACAGGGTCGGATAATTAAAGATACTGGAATACTTGGCTTTGCCCGAGTGCAAGGCGGCCAGCAAGTCGTCGCGCGACACGCCCAGGGTTTCCGCGGCGCTGTACAGGTACAGGCCGTGGCCCGCTTCGTCCTGGATCTTGGCCAGCAGGATGGACTTGCGTTTCAGGGTCGGCGCGCGCGTGACCCAGTTACCTTCGGGCAATTGGCCGACGATTTCCGAGTGCGCGTGCTGCGAAATCTGGCGGATCAGGGTCTTGCGGTAGGCGTCCGGCATCCAGTCCTTGGCCTCGATCTTGATGCCTTCGTCGATGCGTGCCTGGAAAGCGCGCTCTTCCTGGCCCATGTCGTCGAGGGAACGGACGTTCTTGAGGCCGGTTTCAACCATTTGTGCGTACATGATCTGTCTCCCATGTCTTTGATTTTGCGCAGCAACGCGGTGCGATGAACAGATAATACGATACAAAAAACGATTTGCATACACTTGATATGAATCATTTTAAAAATTCGTATCTTGTGCAGCTTTTTTGTGCGTATGATATTGCTGATGAGAAAACACCACGGAGCGCCACCAGCGCTTCCGGCAAATTATTGCCGCGCTACCCGCGCAGCCAAGTAAACTGCTGCTTTTATTGATTCGACCGCAACACGGCCAGACCGGAACCACATGAAGAACACCCGCTGCACGGCATGGATAGCCGATTTCCTGGAAAGCGACCCACCGCGCTCGAAGTCCCTGGTGATGACCATCTTTGGCGACGCCATCGTGCCGCGCGGCGGCGCCATCTGGCTGGGCAGCCTGATCGAACTGCTGGCGCCATTCGGCGTCAACGACCGTTTATTGCGTACCAGCGTGTTCCGCCTGGCGCAGGAAGGCTGGCTCAGCTCGCAGCGCGATGGCCGCCGCAGCGCCTATACGATACGCCCGGAGGCGCTGGCCCGCTTCGAACGCGCCTATCGCCGCATCTATGCACCGCTGGTCGTGCACTGGGATGGCAGCTGGACCCTGGTGATCGGGCCGGCCGGCAGCATCGGCGCTGCCGAGCGGGGGGCGCTGCGCAAGGAATTATTGTGGGCCGGCTATGGCCTGATTTCACCAGGTATCTTTGGCCACCCTGCCAGCAATACGGAAGCATTGGAAGATATTCTCGTTCGCAATGAGGTGCAGGGCAAGTTGTATGTCTGCCACACAACAGAGTTGCCGGGCGTCAGCACGCGTCCCCTGCGCGACATGGTGGGCGACTGCTGGGACTTGTCGGAAGTGATGGCTGGCTACGAAAAATTCATCGCCAGCTTCCAGCCGCTGCTGACCCTGCTGCAAGAAGCGCCCGTGTTCGATGCGAAGCAAGCGTTCGTCATCCGCTCACTGCTGACGCACGCCTACCGCCGTGTGCAGTTGCACGACCCGCAATTGCCCGTCGAACTGCTGCCCGAGCCGTGGCCCGGCACGCAAGCGTATGCGCTGGCCCGCGACCTGTATCGCATCACGTATGCGGCGGCAGAGGAACACATCCTGGCGACCCTGCGCCGCGAGGATGAGCAGGCGGCATCTGTCGAGCCATGGTTTTTTGAACGTTTCGGCGGACTGAACACCTGACAAAACGTCCATGGCGGCGTTGCAGGGCCTGGGCGTACGTTCGTACTGCCTGCGGCCCTGCGCCTTGCCCTGGCCATTTTTCAGGCGTTCAGGATTTGCTCACTACTGCGTTCACTGCTTGTTCATGGCGACGACCTGCTTGGCCCCCGCCAGCAAATCCTGCCCCAGCTTTTCCAGCGCATTGGCCTGCACCAGCATGGTGTCGAGGATGGCGGCATTGAAGGTGAATTCGGCCGGCGTGGTATAGCCGGGGAAACGTATGATGCGCAGCAATTCCTGCAAGGTCGTACCCTTGCCCAGGTGCGCCAGGGCATCGCTGAGGGCGCTGACTTTCTTTTCCAGTTCGCGTATGTGTTTGCCGTTGTCATCCATGATGCTCTCCCCGTATTGGAGCTATCACGTTAGCAAAGCGCGTCCGTCGTCGTTTGCGCCAGCACAAAGACCGCTGCAAAACAGGTATCATCGCGCCATTGCACACGATGCAAAACCCATACGTTTTTATCAGGAACACTCATGACCATTAAAATCAGCCAGCAATTCGACGCCGGCGCGATCGAGGTGCTGCGCGCCGACGATGCCCAATCCATCGAGCTGAACATCCGCAAGGATTCCCACGCCGACATCACGCAGTGGTTTTACTTCCGCCTGCAAGGCGCGCAAGGCGAGGCGTGCACGATCCGCTTCATGAATGCCGGAAAATCGGCCTATCCGGACGGCTGGAAAGATTACCAGGCCGTGGCCAGCTACGACCGCGAAACCTGGTTCCGCGTGCCCACCAGCTTTGATGGCACCGTGATGACCATCGAACACACGCCGGAGGAAGAAAGCGTGTACTACGCCTACTTCGAGCCATATCCATGGGACCGCCACCTGGCCCTGATCGACAGCGCGCAAGCGTCGCCGCTGGTGCGCCTGATCGACCTGGGCAGCACCGTGGAAGGCCGCGACATGAACCTGCTGGTGGTCGGCGACGCCGATGCAGAGAAGAAAGTCTGGGTCATCGCGCGTCAGCATCCCGGTGAAACGATGGCCGAATGGTTTGTCGAAGGCATGCTCGAAGCCTTGCTGGACCAGGCCAATCCGTTTGCCCGCCAGTGCCTGCAGGACGCCGTCTTCTATGTGGTGCCGAACATGAACCCGGACGGTTCCGTGCACGGCAACCTGCGCACCAACGCGGCCGGCGCCAACCTGAACCGCGAATGGATGACGCCGACCATGGAACGCAGCCCGGAAGTGTTCCTGGTGAAACAAAAAATGCATGAAATCGGCTGCGACCTGTTCCTCGACGTGCATGGCGACGAAGGCTTGCCTTACGTCTTCGTGGCTGGCAGCGATGCGCTGGAAAATTTCACGCCGGCACAAAAGGCCGAGCAAGACCGCTTCATCGCCGACTTCAAGGTGGCCAGCCCCGACTTCCAGGATGAACACGGCTATGAAGACGGCCCGTTCACGCCGGAAGTGCTGACCATGGGTTCGCCCCATATCACCCACGCCTTCGGCTGCCTGTCGCTGACCCTGGAACTGCCGTTCAAGGACAACGCCAACGATCCCGACCCGCAAACGGGCTGGAGCGGCGCCCGCAGCGCTGCCCTGGGAGCTGCCGTATTGCAACCGATCCTGGCGACCTTGCGCGCCTAAGCACAGCAGCGCCCGCAGTCACGCGGCCCGACCTCACAGGCGGGCCGCGCTTTTCTCTCAGCCCTTGGCTACCTTGCGCAAGGCTTCCACCAGCCGGTCCAGATGCGACTCGGGCGTAAAGATGCCCGGCGTGACGCGCACGCACGCGCCATTGGCAAGGCCGTCGCGCGGCACGGCAAAGATGCCGTGTTCCTGTACCAGCTTTTTCGACAGCGCATAGCTGTCGGCCACGCTCGTCTTGCCCTTCAGGCGGAACGAAGCGATGGCGCTCGTCAGGCGCGGATCGGCTGACGCCAGCACCTCGATACCTTCGATGGCGCGCGCCGCTTCCACCCAGCGGTTGCGCAGCAGTCGCAGCCGCGCCTGCTTGTTGGCCACGCCGATCTGCGCATGCAAGTCCAGCGCCACCGGCAAGCTCAGGTAGGCAGCGAAATTGACCGTGCCCGTGTGCACGCGCGTGCGGATATCGTCGCCCGTCTTTTCCCCCATATATGCGTCGATATCAACCACCCTGCCCCGCTTGATATACGCAGCACCCACGCCAACAGGCGCGCCTATCCATTTATGCAGGTTGATGCCGGCAAAATCCGCCTGCAGGTCAGGAATCGTCATGTCCAGCTGGCCGAAGCCGTGCGCCGTATCGACGATCACGTCGATGCCCCGTGCGCGTGCCAGGCGGCTGATCTCGGCCACGGGCAAGACCATGCCGTTGCGGTGATTGACGTGCGTGAGCAGCATCAGTTTCAAGGTCGGATGGCGTTCCATGGCAGCAACATAGGCGGCGATGACGCCATCATGCGTGAACGGTTCCGGCATGGCAATCGACACGACCTGGGCGCCGCGCCGCTGCTGCAGCCAGCGCGTGACGGTGATCATATTGTCGTAATCGATATCCGCGTACAGCACCGTGTCGCCCGGCCGCAGGCGGTTATAGCCGGCGATCAGGACTTGCAGCGCTTCCGTGGCACCGCGCGTCAGCACGATTTCATCGATGGCCACGCCCAGCGCCCTGGCCGCCGCCGCGCGCGCCGCCTCGAAATCGGCCGGAAAGCGCATGCGCGCATACCAGGCGTTGTCGCGGTTGACCATGGCCAGCTGCTGCTCGTAGTGGCGCAGCACGGGCCTGGCCATCGAACCCCAGAAAGCATTGTCGAGTTGCACGATGGCATCGGTCGTGTCGTACTGCGCGGCCACGGCCTGCCAGTAAGCCTGGTTGCTGGCCAGGGCATCCGGCGTGGTGCCGGCCGGCACCGATGGCAAGGACGGAGGCAGGGCGGCAGATGCTGCCGCAGCCGATCCTGCGCCCGCCGCCATGGGCAGCGCTGCCGCCAGCGAACCGGCGCGCAACAGGGCGCGGCGTTGTGGATTCATCGTCATCTCCCTTAGAATTTCACTTTGTACTCGACGTACAGGTTACGCCCGTCCGTGTCGTACGGCGCATTGCGCGAATAGATCAGACCGCGGCTGGCCTGGAAGGTTGCTTCGTCAGGATACTTGTCCAGCACGTTGTCGATACCCACGCGCACGGACTGCTTGTCGCTAATCTTGTAGCTGGCCGCCAGGTCGAGGAATTGCATGGCGCCAAAACGCTGGAAGATATCGCCCGTGGCATTGCCGGAATTGTCCGTCCACGCGCCGTAATAGCGCACGCGGGCCAGGGTATTCCAGTTGCCCAGGTCATAGTTGCCGCTGATGGTGGCTTTCTGGCGCGGCAAGCGCTCCTCGAAGACTTGGCGCTGGGCCGCATTCGTCACCAGGCTGGACTTGCCGTCGTCGACTTTCGTCGTGTTGTAGTTGTAGGCCAGGGTCAGGTTCAGCTTGCCTTCGCCGATACGGCTCAGGTGGCTGCCGACGATATCGATGCCGCGCGTGGTGGTGTCGAAGTCATTCGTGAAATAGCTGACCGAGGTGTAGCGCAGCGGATTGGCCACGCCGGCCGGCACGGCAAACGCGGCGGACGTGCTGAAGCGGTCGCTGACCTTGATGTCATACACGTCGACGGAACCGGAGAAGCCCGCCGGCGTCTTCCACGTAAAGCCCAGCGACAGATTCTTCGATTTTTCCGGCTTCAATGCCTTGGCGCCCAGCAGGATGGCCAGCGGATCGTTGTTGGCCAGGCGGCCGCTGGTAAACAGCAGCAGGGTCTTGGTGTCGAGGCCTTGATTCGTGCTGTTGGTGTTCGACTGGCCCGGCGTTGGTGCACGGAAACCCGTCGAGTAGGAACCGCGCAAGGCCATGTCTTCGCTCAAGGCATAGCGGGCCGACAACTTGCCGTTGACGGTGCTGCCGAATTCCGAGAAATGTTCATAGCGGGCCGCGCCCCCCAGGCTCAGGGCCTTCGTGACGGGCACTTCCACGTCCAGGTAGGCCGCATAGCTGTCCTGGCCCCAGCTGCCCGCCTGGCGGTCGCTGAAGCCTGGCGCGCCATTTGCATTCGCGTCGAGGCCGATGGCCGCGCCCGGCCCCACCGTCCAGGACGCCACGTCGCCCGCCTTCACGCCATAGGTTTCATTGCGCGCCTCCGCGCCGAAGGCGATGTTGACCGGTTGCGGCAGGGACGGTACGGGCAATTCATAGTTGAAGTTGGCGTTGAGAATCTTTTCCACCTGCGACAACTGGCCCAGGTAAAACGATGTCGGGCTGCCCGGTCCCATCGAGGCGTTGATGGAATTGGCCAGGTTGTAATCGATGCGGTTGCGCCCCCAGGACGCGCTCACGTCCCAGCCGAAGCGGTCGTTGAAATGGCCGCGCACGCCGGCCACCACCTGTACATCATCCTGCTCGTTCGAATAGCTGGGGCTGAAGCCGAGCGGATAGATGCTGCGCAAGTCCCAGCCAGGGAACAGGCTGCTGGTTTTATACGCGCCCGTGCTCGTGTCCGGGTTGCGCCAGTTGAAATCCGAGGTGCCGTCACTGCGGCTGAACAGGCCAAAACCGTACAGTTCCGTCGTGTCGGACAGGGCCATGCTGGCGTTGAAGCCGATGCGCTTGCTGTCGAGTTCAGGCTGGCCCCAGCGCTGCACGGGATTCGGCACCTTCAGTTCCGGATGCGCATTCTGGAAAGCAATCGCGTCGGCCCGCTGGCGCGTGCGCGACGTGGGGTCGGACTTGGCCAGCGCGCCGAAAATCGTCGCCTTGCCCGTCTCGCCAAAGGCAAAGCCCGTCTTCAGGTTCACTTCATTGCCCTTGCCGTCGCCTTCCGAATATTGCGAATGGTGCACGGAGACCTCCGTGCCGAGCGTATCGTCGAGAATGATGTTGATCACGCCGGCAATCGCGTCGGAGCCGTACTGGGCAGAGGCGCCGTCGCGCAGCACCTCGATGCGCTTGATGGCGGAGACGGGAATCTGCGCCAGGTCCGGCGCCTGCGCGCCACGCGCGCCGAGCAAGGCGCTGCGGTGGAAACGCTTGCCATTGACCAGCACCAGGGTCTGGTCCGGCGACAGGCCGCGCAGGGTGGCGGGACGCACGAACACTTGCCCGTCAGCCATCGGCAGACGCTGCACCACATATGAAGGCACGAGTTGCGCCAGCACATCGTTCAAGTCCGACGATTCAACGGCGCCGATATCTTCGCGGTTGAACACATCCACGGGCGCCATGGTGTCGAACTGCGTGCGGTTGCTGCCGCGCGTGCCCGTGACGATCACGGCTTGCGGGGTGTCACTGGCGTCGCTGGCGGAAGCTGGTGCAGCGGGCGCGGCGCCATGGGCTTGGGCCGGATGGGCGAACAGGGCGTTCATGGCACACAACAGGGCCACCGCGCGGGCGATGCGGGTACGGGAGTAGGTCATGGAGAGGGTCACTATGCAGGTTGAATCAACAACAACGCGTCACGGCAAGACTCGCATCTTGCATGAAATATCACGAAGTTCGGCTTACTTACATTAAAAGCATCTAAATAGCGCAGATAACGTCAGATGGCGACATCATACGAAGGCAATATTTCATCCGTATGACGAGCTGATCAGTACTACCAAGCCGCCGCATGCACACTGCCCCGGCGGCCGGCGGCGACTGGCATTCCCCTGACCGCCAGTTTGCATTCGCGCGCAGAGAGAAACATGCGGTGGCAGCGAGAGGGGAAATGGGGGCAACAACGAGACAATTCGATAGATTTCCTACAATCAACACTCCCTATAATGCGACCGCGCAACGACACGCATGCTTGTCGCTATATTAGGTTGTGAAGATGAAGAAACAAACCATACTGTGCGCGCTCGTCAGCCTGCTCACCCTCTCCGCTTGCGGCGGCGGCGGTAGCGGAGGTAGCGGCGGGAATGGCAGCAATCCGGATCCTAAACCGGTGGTGCCACCGACACCGGTGCTGGCATCCATCAATGCCGCAGATGCATTAAAGAAATTCCTGGGCAGCGACCTGACCATCTCGAATCTGGCCTCCAATGATGGCTATCTGGGGTCGGCGACGTTAATCGTCAGCCAGGAATTGGGACAGCCTGCACCATTCATTACCAATGGCGTATCGCAACAAGCGGCGTCCGTCAAAGTCATTTCACTGCTGCGCAGCAATGCCAGCGGCAAGCTGCTATACCGGAACACCTGGAAACTGCATCTGGACGCAAACATGCAGCCCATCGGCATGGCACTCGGCTATGCCGATGCCGGCTACAAAGCGTGCATGTCCGTCACGGGCCACGAAGCATTGCCCGCTCTCAGCAATGCATCCGGCACGTATTTTTCGGGCGTGCAAACGTCGGCGTATGTCGAAGGTTTCAAAGCCGGGAAGTACGCGAATTACTGCGACCCCAGCGCCACCACGACCACCAATGTGGAATGGTCGGTTGCGGCAGGTTCGCCAAATCCCTATTTCTGCCTGACCATGCCTGGCAGCATGTCCAAGACCAAGACGCGGATGTGCGTTCCAGTCGATGCGGCCGGCACGCAGAATAATTCCGCATGGGTCCGACTTTACAACGAGGACGGCAGTGTCGCGATCGACTACAAGAACACGGTCCTGAATAAACCGGTGGAACAATTGGGAACCGCCGTCGATGCCAACAACTATTGGTACGGCGCCGTATGGCGTCCGCAAGACGGCTATGTCTACCAGCGCTACCAGGATAGCAAATTTGCATCCGAGCAAGCATGCAGGGACCAGACGGCAATTAACTGGAAAGCCACCTGGGACGCCTCGAATATTGCGTGGATGTGCGTCAACGTCAAAACGACGTAGAACGGTAAGGTAGTCCCCCGGCCTGCCGGCAACCATGCCGCTGGCCGGGGTGTGTCAGGGCGGGGCTTAACCGCCCGCCACCACCATGCTCTCGATGAGGATGGAACCCGTCTCCTTGGTGCCGCGGCGCAAGGCGTCGGCGCCCACGGCCACGATGTTGCGCAGCATGTCCTTCATATTGCCGGCGATGGTGATTTCTTCCACCGGATACTGGATCACGCCGTTTTCCACCCAGAAACCGGACGCGCCGCGCGAATAGTCGCCCGTCACGTAATTCGTTCCTTGTCCCATCAGTTCCGTCACCAGCAAGCCCGTGCCCAGCTTTTTCAGCATGGCACTAAAATCGTCGCTGGCGGCCGTCTGCTTCGAGGTCAGGTACAGATTGTGCGAGCCGCCCGCGTTGCCCGTCGTCTGCATGCCCAGCTTGCGGGCCGTGTAGGTCGACAGGAAATAGCCTTGCACCACGCCATCCTTGACGACGTCGCGGCTGACGGTTTTCACGCCCTCTTCATCGAACGGGGCCGAACCGACGCCGCCGATCACGTGCGGGTCTTCGAATATCTGCACGTGCGACGGCAGCACTTGCGTGCCCAGGGAATCGTTCAGGAAAGTGGACTTGCGGTACAGGGCGCCGCCCGAGGTCGCTTGCACGTAGGTACCGAGCAAACCGGCCGCCAGCGGCGCCTCGAACAGCACGGGACAGGTGCGCGTGCCCAGCTTGCGCGCGTTCAGGCGCGACAGGGCCCGTTCGGCGGCGTAGCGGCCGATGGCTTCCGGGCTCGACATTTTGGAGGCGTCGCGCACGGATGAATACCAGTCGTCGCGCTGCATCTTGGCGCCCTTGCCGGCGATGGGCGCCACGGACAGGGTGTGGCGCGAAAACGGGTAGCCGCCGATGAAGCCGCGCGAATTGGCGGACACAAAGTGCGATTGCTGCACATGCACACCCGCGCCTTCGCTGTTCGTGATGCGCGGATCGACGGCAAACGCGGCCGCTTCGGCCCGCTGGGCCAGCACGACGGCTTCCTCGGCGGAAATGAGCCAGGGATAGAACAGTTGCAAATCGCGGGGAGACATTTCCAGCATGTCGGCGTCGGCCAGTCCCGCACAATCGTCCTCGGCCGTGAAACGGGCGATGTTGTAGGCGGCGTCCACCGTGGCGCGCAGGGCGGACGGAGAGAAATCGGAGGTGCTGGCATTGCCGCGCTTCTTGCCGACAAACACGGTCACGCCCATGCCCTTGTCCTTGTTTTGCTCGATCGTTTCGATCTTGCCTTTTCGGACAGAAACGGACAGGCCACCGCCTTCGCTGACTTCGACGGCAGCGTCGGTGCCGCCCGCTTCCCGCGCAAAAGACAACACATCACGGGCTAGTTGCTGCAATTGCTCTTGACTATGGGTAAATACGGAGTCGTTCATGCGCTGTTTTCTTCGGAAAGCCGCTAAAAAGGTTATCATAGCAGTCGTTTACAGTTTACAGGTGCGGCCTACGCGGCCAATCCCGCCTTATCATGCCAAATCCAAACCGGGGAGCTTGCGGCTTCCAATCGACCGAATTCGAACAGGAATATGAACGTCCTTCGAAGTCGGAACTCAAGCGCCAGATGACCGTCCTGCAAAAGCTGGGCGAAGAACTCGTCAATGAGGCACGTGACCGCGTCAAGCGCGTCCCGATGCCGGAAGACGTGCGCGACGCCATTCTCGAATGCCAGCAAATCAAGGACCACGAAGGCCGCCGCCGCCAGCTGCAATACGTGGGCAAGAAGATGCGCACCCTGGATGAGGAAGAAGTTGCCGCCATCCAACGCACCATCGATAGCTGGAAAGGCTTGTCGAAAGCCGACACGGCCAATATGCACGCGATGGAGCGCCGCCGCGACAAACTCTTGACGGATGACAAGGCATTGACCGTCTTGCTGTCGGAAAACCCGGAACTGGACGTGCAGCACCTGCGCACCCTGATCCGCAATGCCCGCAAGGAGCAGGCCGAGAACAAGCCACCAAAAGCTTACCGTGAAATCTTCCAGATCTTGAAAGAGATCGCCAAGAAGAACAACAGCGGCAAGAAAGATGCCGATGAAGATGACGTTGAGCAAGAAGAAGACGAATAAACCCCAGCTCCAGGGCTTGGGTTGACAAAAACCGGGATCAGCCCGGTTTTTTTACGACATAGACAGGTGCCCCATGACCACGATAGAAGACGAATTGATTATCGGCCTCGTGTCGATCTCGGACCGCGCCAGCGGCGGCGTGTATGAAGACCTGGGCATCCCGGCCCTGGAAAGCTGGCTGTCCGCCGCCATCCGCACACCATTCCGCCTGGAAAAACGGCTGATCCCGGACGAACGCTCGCAGATTGAAAACACCCTGATCGACATGGTCGACCTGAGCCACTGCCATCTGATCCTGACGACGGGTGGCACGGGCCCGGCGCGGCGCGATGTGACGCCGGACGCCACGCTCAGCGTCGGAACCAAGGAAATGCCCGGTTTCGGCGAACAGATGCGCCAGATCAGCCTGCGCTTCGTGCCGACGGCGATCCTCTCGCGCCAGGTGGCCGTGATCCGCGAGACGCCCGAGCGCGCCGCCCTGATCATGAACTTGCCGGGCCAGCCGAAAGCCATCAAGGAAACCCTGGAGGGATTGAAGGACGCTGACGGGAATCAATTGGTGAACGGCATCTTTGCCGCCGTGCCGTATTGCATCGACCTCATCGGCGGCCCCTACATGGAAACCGACCCGGCCATCTGCAAGGCCTTCCGTCCCAAATCGGCGCTGCGTCCGGCGCAACCTTTACCTGAGGAAAATACATGAGCACCTTGCTGGAAACCATAGAACTCGACAGCGCACCGAATCCCACCGTCTCCATCATCTGGATGCACGGCCTGGGCGCGGACGGCAACGACTTCGTGCCCCTGGTGAAGGAACTCGATTTGCGAGGCTGCCCCGCCATCCGCTTCATCTTCCCCAGCGCCGGCACCATGCCCGTCACCATCAACAACGGCTATGTGATGCGCGCCTGGTATGACATCCTCGTGAGCGACCTCGTGCGCCGCGAAGATGAAGGCGGCTTGCGCGCCTCGCAGGCACAGGTCGAAGCGCTGATCGCGCGCGAAAAGGCGCGCGGCATTCCCGCCAGCCGCATCATCCTGGCCGGCTTCTCGCAAGGTTGCGCCATGACCTTGCAAACGGGCTTGCGCCATGCGGAACCGCTGGCCGGCCTGATGTGCCTGTCCGGCTACCTGCCGCTGGCCGACAAGACGGCGGCCGAACGCACGCCGGCAAGCCTGCAGACGCCGATCTTCATGGCGCACGGCACGGCCGACCCCGTAGTCCCGATCGCGCGCGCGCAGCAGTCGCGCGGCTTGCTCACCGACATGGGTTACAAGGTGGAATGGCACGAGTACATGATGCAGCACTCGCTGTGCCAGGAAGAGATCGACGCCATCGGGGCGTGGCTGAAAAAAGTGCTGGCATAAAACAAAACAGGCGCGGTATGCGCCGCGCCTGTTGTCTTGCCAAACGCCGGGAACGATCAGTTCGCCGGCGTTTTTTCATTCCAGATTTTCAGCATGTCGGGCGATGCTTCCGAGCGGATGCCGTTGTCCGTCAGTATCGATTCCGTCGCTGCCAGCATGTCCTTGCGGGGCACGACGACCAATTCCGCATCGCGCTGCTGGAAACGGAACGTCAGCAACTCATCCGTCTGGTCGCGCAGCAAGGCCACCAGGTGCGCCAGGCTGCGCACCCGCACGCCATTGACGGAATCGACGACCGAGAAGAAACGGGTGCTGTAGCCATTCATCAGCTTGTGCGGGAAGAACGGCGCGGCGATCACCACCAGCTCTTCGCGCTCGCTGTCGGGCGCATCGCCGCGCCGCGTGGCCAGCGGATTGCCGGCAAACGCCATGCCGCCCAAAATCGTTGGGTTGCCATTCGGCGCCGCCATGAATTCCGTGGTGGCGCGCGAAAACACCATGGGGCCGAAGATGAAATAGGATGGGTAATTGCCCTGCAGGCCGGCAATGAGCATCGGGTGCGCGGCAGAGACGGGCACCTTGATTTTCAGGGGCGCGCCCTGGCGCACCACCGTCAACGGCAGTTCGCCATCTTTCGCCAGCTGCTGCACCCGGTACTGGAAACGCACGCGGCTGTTGGCATTCAGCTTGACCATGCCCTGGTTATCGATGGGAAAATCGCCGATATGCGTGATGACATCCCACTCCTTGAGCGGATAGGCGGCATCCTTGCTGGCCGGCGACATCACGACGGCGCCCTCGACGCCCTTGGCCAGTTTCAGGTAGCTGCGCAGCGCCGGATTTTCCAGCGTTTGCGTCACGTCACGCATGGCTGGCTTGCCCTTGGGCGCGCCACTGTCCTGGTCGCGCAGGAACAGCTCTATTTCCTCGTTGGGGATGATGTAGCCGATGTTTTGCGCATTGAGCATGCCGGCAAAGGCCAGGCCGATCATCTTGTCGCCGGCAATCACGGGGCCGCCGCTATTGCCCGGGTTGATGGCCGCATCGATCTGGATGCGCAGGCCGGAGACAGGAAAGTTGTAGCGCACGAATTCGATGCGCGAGACGATGCCCTTGGTGATCGACAGCGAGGTGCCGCCCGTCGGATAGCCATACGCCAGCACGGCATCGCGCACGTCCGGCAAGACATTGGCGCGCGGCACCGCTTTGTGGCTGGCGAAAAAACTGTCGTCATCGATTTTCAGCAAGGCCAGGTCCATGCCGCGCGAGATGGCCAGCACGGTCGCCGGTATCTTGTCGCCCGCGCCATTCGCCTGGATCTGCACCTGGCTGGCATAGCCGACCACATGCGCATTGGTGAGGATGCGGCGGCCTTCGATGACGACGCCGGAGCCCGTCACTTCTTGCGGCGCCGCCTTGCTCCACGGTTTATACGGATCGGGCCCGCGCAGGGTGGAAAACACCTTGACGACGGAATTTTCCAGGGCGGAAGCGCTGGCGCTGGCGGCCGTCTCGGCGGCAAGCGCACGCACCGTCATCAAGGGACAAAAAGAAAGGGCCAGCGCCAGGAAGGCGCGGCCCATCAGGGTGAAGCACGGACGAGTTTTCATTGAGCTTGTTGGCAATGGAAGGGAAGTAAAATTATATATTGAATAATTGCAACTTCATTACACTTTGTCCATCTTTGCCAGAAAAACTCCTCTCATCAGACGGGCATGGGCGGCACGCCCAATGCCGGCACGGCCGTCTGCGCGCCATTCATCACCATGGCCAGGAAGGTGTAGTAGCCATTGATGCCCATCAAGTCGACCACGCCATGCTCGCCAAACAGCGCCAGCGCCCGCGCATATGTGGCATCGCTGACGCGCTTGTTCTGCTGCAACTCGACGCAAAAGTCGTGCACGGCTTGCTCATCTTCTTTCAGGGCAAGCGGCATGCGCCGCGTGGCAATGGCGTCCACGGCCGCTTGCGCGATGCCGTTCTGCACGGCCAGCGGCGAGTGGATGGCCCACTCGACTTGCTGGTCCCACTGGCGCGCCGTCACCAGGATCGCCAGTTCCGACAGCCGCGTGCCGATGGCGCTGCGGTAGCGCAAATATTCGCCCATGCGCTGCGCCGTTTCCATCAGTTCGGGACTGCGGATCAGCGGCACGAAGGGACCGTACAGGGCGCCGCGCGGACCATCGATGATGGCTTGCGCGGCCGCGCGCTGCTGGGCGTCGAGCTGGTTCAGCGGCAGCGGCGGCAAACGGTCGATATCGCTACCGGCCATCAGGCAGTCCAGGCGACCACGTCCTGTTGCTGTTCGCCGAGGCCGGCGATACCCAGGCGCATGCTGTCGCCCTTCTTCAGGAAGCGCTGCGGCTTGCGGCCCTGGCCCACGCCCGGTGGCGTGCCCGTGGCGATGACGTCGCCCGGTTCCAGGGTCATGAATTGCGACAGGTAGCTGACGATCTGCGCCACCGTGAAGATCATGGTTTGCGTATTACCGGTCTGCATGCGCTTGCCATTGACTTCCAGGTACAGGTCCAGATCTTGCTCGTCGATGACTTCATCGCGCGTCACCAGCCACGGGCCGACGGGGCCGAAAGTGTCGCAACCCTTGCCCTTGTCCCACTGGCCGCCCCGCTCCAGCTGGAACGAGCGCTCGGAAATGTCGTTGACGACGCAGTAACCGGCCACGTATTTCAGGGCATCCTCTTCGCTCACGTATTGCGCGCGCGTGCCGATGATCACGCCCAGCTCCACTTCCCAGTCCGTCTTTTTCGAGCCTTTTGGCAGCACGACATTGTCATCCGGGCCATTCAGGCAAGTAATGGCCTTCATGAAGACGATGGGCTCGGCCGGGATAGCCATGCCGGACTCGGCCGCGTGATCCGCGTAATTGAGGCCGATGCCGATGAACTTGCCGACTTTCGCCAGCGGCACGCCGAAGCGTGGATTGCCGCGCACCAGGGGCAGCGTCTTTTCGTCCAGCTTGGCCAGCTTGCGCAGTGCCTTGTCGGACAGTTGCGCGCCGTCAATATCGGCAATCACGCCGGACAGGTCGCGCAGTTTGCCTTCTTCATCGATCAGGCCCGGTTTTTCCTTGCCTGGACGTCCATAACGAACGAGTTTCATAGTCTTCCTTGGAGTTGATCATTGCCGCTGTGCAGGCTGCCATTTTACCGGATGGTCCGACACGCCTGTGGCGGTGAATGAAAAACATCGCAAGTCCCGGCAGTTGCAAGGCCGCCAGCACGCCAAACGCCGCCTGGTAAGCCTGCGGCGGATACTGCTGCTGGCTGTTCAGTGGCCAGCAGCCGAGGATCAAGCCAAAGCCCGCCTGCACCAGGAAGGCGCCCGTGAAAATGAGCAAATTGAGGCAAGTGGCCGCCCTGCCCGTCAAGCTGGCCGGCATGCTTTGCGCGACGATCGCATACTCGAGGCCCGTCACCGTGCCCAGCAGGGTAAACAGCACGGATAGCAAAGGCAGGCTGGGCACCACATTGCATGCCATCGCCACTTGCACGGCGACAAACAGGACGATGCCCACGCCCGCCACCAGCATGGGTGCAATACCGCGCCGCCCCGCCCACTCCGTCAGCATGCCCATGCCGATGGCGCCGAAGATGACGGCCGCCATGCCCAAGTATAACAAGTACGCCACGCTGTCATCGGACATGCCGCCCACGTCGGCCAGCCAGCGCCCCACCCACAAGCCTTGCACGCCAAAGAACACCGTGTGCGGCAACAGGATCAGCGCGATGGTGCGGCGAAAGGCCCGGTCACGGTAGACACTCCACACACTGACCTTGCTCATGGCCGCGACGGACGCGGGCAGGGCCGGCGACAGCAGGCGGATCAGCAAGCCGATGGCCAGCGCCGCCAGCGCCAGGCCCAGGAACACGCCGCGCCAGTCCGTGTAGTGCAGGGCCAGCTTGACGGGCATGGTAGCCGTGGCCGCGCCCAGGCCACCCACGGCGATCAGGTAGCCATGCACGGAAGGCAGACGCGATGGCGCGATGGCGCACGAGATCGCCTTCACGGCCGCCATGAAACAGCCGCCCAGGCCCACGCCCATCAGGGCGCGCGCCCATATCAGTTCGGCAAAGCTGTGGCCCCGGCTGAACAGCCACACGCCCAGGGCGGCCAGCGCCAGCAGCCACAATTGCACCGTGCGGGGGCCGTAGCGGTCGAGCGCCATGCCAACTGGCAATTGCACCAGCGCAAAGGCGAGAAAAAAGGCGCTGGTCAGCAGGCCCAGCTGGGCTGGCGTCAGGGCGATGGCGCCCAGCAACTCGGCCGTCAACACGGCATTCACGCCGCGCAACAGGCACGACAGGTAGTGCCCGAGCGCGAACGGCAGGAACACGAGGCAAAACACGGCCACGCCGGAACGGGAAGAGCCGCCGGCGCCGTGCATGCTCAGGCGGCCTGCGCCAGGCGGATGATTTTATGCGGCACGTGCGGCACGGGTTCATCCGTTTCAAAGAAGAATTTCTCCTGGCCAAAGGCTGGCTTCAAATCGTCCATCCACGTCGCTTCCGCATCAAACTTGGCATAAAACGGCCGGCGCACCCAGTCCGGGTTGCGCGCCTGCAAAAATTGCAGGGCAAACAGTTTTTCGCCATGGATGGTGACGATGCCGTCGATGACGATCTTGCCGGGGAAGGCGCTCATGGACGGTCCGCGCACCGTGCGCGACAGGCCGGACACCATCTGGTAGGCGGCCTGGAAAATCTCGTGCGCCTTCGCCAGCGGCAACTCGAAATAGGCGCGCGGGCCCGTGTCCCGTTCGACAAACATGTAATACGGAATCGCCCCCAGGCGCGTGCCCGTCTGCCACAACTCGGCCCAGCTTGCCGGATCTTCATTGATGTGGCGGATCAGCGGCCCCTGCATGCGCAAGGTGGCACCCGTGGAGACGATGCGTTTCACGGCTTGCTGGGCGATGTCCTGGCGCAACTCGACGGCATGGCTGTAATGGCCCATCACGGCCAGGTTCTTGCCCGCCTTGACGATGCGCTCGAACAGGCGCAGCAAGTCGTCCGCATCGCGGTCCGAGACAAAGCGCTGCGGCCAATACGCCACCGCCTTGGTGCCGATGCGAATGTTCTGGATGTGTTCCAGGCCCGGCGCCAGCAGCGGCTCCAGGTAGGCGGCCAGTTGCCGCGCATTCATGATCATCGGATCGCCGCCCGTGATCAGCACGTCCGTCACTTCCGGATGCAGTTGCAGGTAGGCGGCCAGCTCATGCGACTCGCGCGCATCGAACTTCATGTCGTCCATGCCGACGAACTGGGGCCAGCGGAAGCAGAAGGTGCAATACGCGTGGCAGGTCTGTCCCGCGCTGGGAAAAAACAGCACCGTTTGCGCATATTTATGCTGCAAACCGCGCATGGGCGCATCGTTGACCCGGGGCACGTTGTGCGTCATCTGGCCGGCTGGATGGGGATTCATGCCCAGGCGCAAACCATGCACATAGGCGTCGATGGCCGCCTTGTCGCGCTGAACCAGTACCAGCTCGCGCAAGTGCGCGTACTGCTCGGGCGGCAGCATGTCGCGGTGGGGGAAGACGAGGCGATAGATGGGGTCGTCCGGGATGTTGTTCCAGTCGATCAACTGGTCGAGCACATAGGCATTGGTGCGAAACGGCAAGACATGCGACACCACTTGCACGGCTTCGCGCTGCTCTTCCGGCAGCCATTCCCACTGCCGCGCCTGTTGAATGGTGTGCCGCGTGTACGGCTTGAACTTGGGTGAAAACGGCTCGGTAATGGGTGCGGACACGATCTGCTCCTTGCCTGTAAATAGCGATAACTTTCATGAAACCAGCCCCATATCGGCCAATTCCAGCTTCTTCCTCCCCCATGCCCGGCCAACTCGGCATGCTGTGAAAGTCATCATAGTTCTTGCTGCTTGGAACCAAATTGCTACATATCAACATGCGGTCGATACGTTGCATGCTGCCTACAAGCAACACCTTAGTTTGTTCCATCGCAATTTGATGGGACCGCCGGCGACGTAAATTACGACTTGGCAACACATCCCTCGATACCACAAGGAGCTTTCATGAAACGCTTATTCACGGGTAGCCTGCTGTGCCTGGCATTTGCCGGCGGCAGCGTCAGCGCCGCGGTTGAACCAACGGAAAAAGACGCCATCGCCATGGCCGAACGGGGCGCCGCCTTCATGAAGGCGCATGGCAAGGAAGAAATGATGAAGAAAATCACGGCGAAAGACCCGGACTTCGTGCAGGGCTCGCTGTATGTGGACATGCGCGACATCAAGACGGGCATCGTGCTGGCCCACCCCATCAATCCTTCCATCGTGGGCAAGGATTTGACGGATGTCCCTGACGCGAATGGCAAGAAGTATCGCCGTGAAATCATCGAGCTGGCGCAAAAGCAGGGCAAGGGCTGGGTCGATTACCAGTACAAGAATCCTACCAGCGGCAAGATCGAGCCGAAGACCACGTACATCCTGCGCGTCAATGACGTGGTGCTGGAAGCGGGGATCTACAAGAAATAGGGCAAGGGCGGCGCGCACGAACGCCGCGCGCCGCCTGCGGTTGAAACAGCCATAGCCAGGAGTCAAGCATGCTCAATCGATTACGCATCGGACCAAAATTATTGCTGGCGCCCACCCTGATCCTGCTGCTGCTGATACTCAGCTCGACCGGCGCCTGGTATGGCATGGTGCGACAAAATGCCTCGCTGGAAAACATGGTACGGGTGCGCATCACGCATTTGAAGGCGGCGGCCGACGTACTAGGCGAGGCCAGGCATGTGCACGGCAATATGTACCAGTTGCTGTCGTGGACGAATGGCAGCTTCGCCAAGGCCCGCCTCGATACGCTGGAGCAACAGATCAAGGCGCGCCACGCGGCCATCGGCACCCAGCTGGGCACGCTGCGCGCCACGGCCACGGGCGCCGAACGCACCCTGGTCGATGCGGCCATCACGGCCCTGGCCGGCTATCGCAAGGCGGTGCTGGAAACCATGGAAATGGCGCAGATGGACCAGTCGATCGCCACCAATTCCATGCTCAAGGCGGAAACCCAATTCGTCCAGTTCAATACGCAGCTGACACAACTGTCCGCCCTGGAAACGACGCTCAGCAGCCAGGCCCATGCGACGGCCAGCGCCGAGTTCCGCACCTTGGGCTGGAGCCTGCTGTTGACGGTGCTGCTGTCGATCCTCGTCTCCATCGTGGTGACCATGCTGGTGCGGCGCGCCATGCTGGTGGAAATCCGCGGCATTGCCGACGCCGTGCAAGACTTGGCGGCGGGCAAGCTGATGGCCGGCGCGCCCAAGCAAGGCAATGACGAAATCGCCGCCACGTCGCGCGTGCTGGACCAGACCATCGCCCACCTGAACCAGACCTTGCGCACCATCATGGGCGCCGTGCAATCGATCGACACGGCCTCGCGCGAAATTGCCACCGGCAACCTGGATCTGTCGGCGCGCACGGAAATGCAGGCCAGTTCGCTGGAAGAAACGTCGAGCGCCATGGAAACGCTGACGCAAGCCGTGAATGACAACGCCGACAACGCCCAGCTGGCCTGCGAGCTGGCGGGGCAAGCATCGACCCTGGCCGTGCAAGGGGGCGCGTCGATGCAGCAAGCCGTGACGACGATGGCGACAATACGGGCCAATTCGCGCCAGATCGTGGATATTATCGGCGTGATCGATGGTATTTCCTTCCAGACCAATATCCTCGCGCTGAATGCGGCGGTAGAGGCGGCGCGCGCGGGCGAGCAAGGCCGCGGCTTTGCCGTGGTGGCGTCCGAAGTGCGCACCCTGGCGCAGCGCTCGGCCCAGGCGGCCAAGGAAATCAAGACCCTGATCGCCACCTCGGTCACCACCATCGATGGCGGCAGCGTAGCCGTGCAGCAGGCGGGCGACAGCATGGACGCCATCGTGGCCTCGGTGCAGCAAGTCAACGAGATCATCCAGCGCGTGAAGGAGGCCAGCGCCGAGCAGGCTTCTGGCATCACGGAAGTGAATCAGGCCGTCGCGCAAATGGATGACGTCACCCAGCAAAATGCGGCCCTGGTGGAGCAGGCGGCAGCGGCGGCGGCCAGTTTGCAGGACCAGGCCGTCAAATTGTCGGCGGCCGTGGCCGTGTTTACCCTGGACGAGCGCCCGGCCGCGCCGGGCGGCCATGCCGAAGAAGAAGCGTTCCGGCAACCGGCCAGTTCGCAACAGGAGCGGCGCGCACTGCATAGCCCGCTACGCGGCATGCCCGGCCTACGTGCCGCCAAGGATGCATCGCGGCGCCAGCGCAGCTAGATGGCAGGCGCGCGCATCGGCTTACTCAGGTAGGGCGAACCGGCCAGCACGAAACGCCACGGCGTCTCCATCGCCTTGGAAATGCCGATGCGCGAGCCCGCCTGCACCGTCACCTCTTCTTCGCGGGCCAGCAGCATGAACGGCGGGGCATCGAGCGCCAGCCGGTTATGCATATGCGTGACACCGAGCGCCTGGCACACTTTGCCCGGCCCCGAGCACAACAGCCGCGCATCCTCGACGCCGCGCCGCTCGCGCATGGCATCGAGTCCCGCCACGGGTTCAATCGCGCGTATCAGCACGCCCGCCCCATGCCCCGCTTCGCGGCACACGAAATTCAGGCACCAGTGGATGCCGTACGAGCGGTAGACATAGGCGTGCGCAGGCGGGCCGAACATTGCCGCATTGCGCGGCGTCATGCCGCCATACGTGTGCGAAGCGGGGTCCAGCCGGTCATACGCTTCCGTTTCCACGATACGCCCGCCGACGCCGTCGACCAGCACGGTCACGCCGATCAGCTGGCGCGCCACGCTGCTGGAATCGTCCGCAAAATCGATACCCGCAAGGATTTTTTTCATCCGGCAATTGTACTGCCGCACATCCCGCCGCACGCCTTGCCCCACCTTGAAAACAAATACAACTTGATCTTTTCATCATGAATATCAGGATGGGCAGCGTCGTAAAATGACGAAAATGGCGGCGAGTCCAGGCCAAAACGGGAATTTTTGCGACAATATATTGCAGATATGAACTATTGCCATGCATAAACAGCGATAATCGTCGGGCACTGCGCCAGACGCTCATGAAGCGGGCAGCGGCAGTGCGCGACAGAATAAGCACCGGGCACAAAAATGATGATGAAAGCGTGATGATGAGAGCGGCAGCGCAAAAGCAGGTAGAGCAGGAAGATCCGGTTGACGCCTTGATGCGTTCCATCCGCATCCCGCCGCGTCCCAGCCTGCTGGTCGACCTGCAGCGCGAACTGGCGGAGCAAGACCCCTCGCCGCGCCGCATCGCGCGCATCATCGCCGACGATGTCGGCATGTCCGGCGCCCTGCTGAAACTGGCCAATTCGCCGTTCTATGGCGCCGCGCGCAAGGCCAAGTCCGTCGAGCAAGGTATCAACTTTCTCGGCATCAACCAGTGCAGCGCCATGATGACGGGCTTGCTGGCACGCCAGGCGCTGGAAGCGGAAGGCGTGGAACTGACCAACTTCTGGGATGTGTCGGCCAAGCGCGCGCGCGCCTTGGTATTTACCTCGCGCAAGCTGCGCATCGCCCCGCCCGACATCGCCCACACCTTCGGCCTGTTCTGCGATATCGGCGTGCCCTTGCTGATGAACCGCTTCCCCGACTACGTGAACACCTACGCGGCGGCGGCCAACGATGCGCACAATTGTTTTACAGCACTGGAAGACGCGCGCCACCAGACCAACCACGCGGCCATCGGCTGCTTGCTGGCACGCAACTGGGGCTTGTCCTCGGACGTCTCGTGGGCCATTTTGCACCACCACGACTACACGGTGCTGGCCGACCCGTCCACGGACGACGCCATCCGCTCGCTCGTCGCCCTGTCGCTGCTGGCCGAAAAGGGCATTCAGCGCTACCATGGCAACAGTACCTCGCTGGAGTGGGACAAGGGCGGAGAACTTGCCTGCCAGCATCTCGGCCTGTCGCAGGAAGAAGCTGCCGACCTGCTCGACGAACTGCACGAGATGTTCGATACCGACCATTGATGTATCGGGCGGCTGCGGCCGCCTGTATGATCCGTCCCGGCGCCTGGCATAGCCCTGGCGCCCGTTTCCGTTTGCCTGACCCGTATTTCTTAACCTGTTGATCGCCATGCCCAAAAATAAGCGCCCTGTCCCCCGTAAATCCGCCAACACGCCTGAAGACAAGGACGAGTCCGTCACGCGCATGCTGTGCACGATGGCCCTGAACCTGGCGGAGCAGGAAGACAGCGAATCGCAAGGCACGGTGCTGGCCGAGCAAGCCGTCGAGTTCGGCCGCCTGATCCGCAAGGCATTGAATCAAAAGAAGGATGAAATCCTGTATGACGCCATCGAGCGCGCCAAGTACGAAGACGTGGGCGCCTACCAGTATTTGCGCAGCCATATCGAGGAAGCGGCGTCCATTTCCGTGATCCGCCGCGAGAATGCCCCGGCCATGGAAATCAACGCCTTTGTCGTGCCCCTGCTGGTGCAAAGCACGGGCGGCCTGACGGAAGCGGACAGCTTCCAGGACCAGGACGCTTTCGAAGCGCTGGTGAAGAGTTTCCAACAGGCAGAACTGGAAAGCGCCAAGGCCAAGGTGGTCCTGATGAGCCATGCCTACGACCTCGATGAAATCGACCGCATCACCTATAGCCATTTGCACGAGATGGTGCGCGACGCCTACGCGTCGATGACAGACAAGAAGATCGTCGCCACGCCGGGCCTGGAAAGCAGCATCGTCGGCTGGAGCGAGACGGCCTTCGGCCCGCAGGACACGGCCGTCGAACTGCGCTTCCTGCTGGGCTTTGCCTTGAAACGCGTGGACGACCCGTTCTATGCGGAACCGAAGGACGAAGCGGCGCTCGACGCCTGGTTCGATGCGCGCATGGCCCGCTACCAGCAGTGGACGACGGAAGTGGGCGATCTGGTGAAACGCTGCCTGGCGCCGGCCGGCAACGCCCTGGAAGTGAGCTTCCTCTACCAGGATCTGTTCCATGGCGGCAAGGAACAAGGCATGAGCGAGTATGCGATGCTGCAGATGATGTCCGGCATCAACCATGCCTTGGCGGAAAACAACGTCGATGCCGGCGACGTCTCGGTGGTCGTCGGCCCGGCCGATGCACACGGTGAAATGCTGTTGCGCGTCAATGTCAGCACGGCAGGCGGCGAGCTGCTGCACAGCGCCGACAAGCCGCTGGACCTGGCCGCCGACCTGCAGGACGAAGTCGACGACATCTGCGATGCGCTGGCCACCATCGGCGTGACCCGCTTGTCCGTGGCGCTGAAATTCGACGCCAAGGGACAGCCGCTGGAAGCGCAGCCATACGCGCCGGCATAAGTCCCGTCGCCTCCCCCGTCGCCTGCCATCTTGGCAGGCGGCAATTATCAAGATACTATCTCCGCGAGCGCGCGCCAGCCTGGCGCACCTTCCGGAGATGCGCATGCCCCAGCCGCAACTGATCAATATTGTCACCCATGTGCTGGCCGGCAGCGCCGCCATCGGCCTGGGCCTGTTCCTGCTGGCCACGGCCAAGGGCACGCCGCAGCACCGTCGCCGCGGCAGGCTGTTCGCGTGGCTGACCTTGCTGGTCTGCGCCACGGCCGCCATCGGCAATCTGCTGTTTGACTATCGCCCCGTCTTTGCCGTGCTGACGGTGCTGGTGCTGTACCAGCTGCTGAGCGGCTGGCGCGCCGTGTACACGCGCGATGCCGGTCCGCAAGCCGTCGATGGCGCGATGACGGCAGCCGCGCTGGCGGCGGGCGGGATGATCCTCTTGCGCCTGCAGCAAGATGCTTCCGGACAGCAAGCCATCGTCGTGCTGTCCTCGCTGGGCGGCCTGGCCACCATCCTCGTCTACGACAGCGCGCGCTGGCTCTTTCCCCGCCGCTGGCATGGCATGTTGTGGCGCTATGAACATATCTACAAACTGCTCGCCTCGCTGTTCGCCATGCTTTCGGCCGCCGCGGGCAACCTGCTGCGCATGGGCCAGCCCTGGACGCAGCTGGCGCCATCCGTGCTGGGTTTGATCTGCATCGCCTGGTTCTGGCGGCGCCAGTACCGGCAGGAACAGGCGCAGCGCCTCATGCACAGGCTTGCCGCCTGACACGCCATCTCACCGGCGCAAAGCCAGCCACGCCTGCAATTTCTGCGCATACGCCAAGGTGTAGGCGGGGCTGCTCGACGGCAAGCTGACGATGCGGTAGCGCTGCGCGTGCTCGCCCAGCACCTTGATGCCCAGCTTGGCTGCCGTGCCGCCGTTGAAGGCGATCGTGTCCAATTGCGGCAGGCTGGCGGCCAGGGCCACCAGGTCGTTGTCGTCGCGGGCGCGGATATTGCTGTCCAGGCTGCCCGTGCGCTGCGCCTGCGCCACCACGTCCCACAGGCCCACGCCGCGCGCCAGCAAGGTACTCAACCGCGCCTCGTAGGGCAGGCTGGTCAGATCCACGCCCAGCACCTCGCCCAGCAGCATCCAGAATTTGTTTTGCGGATGCGCATAGTATTGGCTGTGCGCCAGCGATTTTTCTCCGGGCAGGCTGCCCAGTATCAGCAAGCGCGTATCGGCGTCGACGACGGGATCGAAACAGCGCTTGCGCGGGTCGGCGGCCACGTCTGGCAAGAAGGCTGGGCTATTCAAATGAGCGGTCCGGAAGGGGAAATGAAGGGCCATTTTACCCGGCCACGCGACGGTGTAGAATTCCCGGACAACCATCCCTATACAAGAGACCGCCCATGCGCACCATCGACACCCTGCTGGCCCAGTATGGCGAAAGCCACCGCAACCATGTCAATGAATGGGTGCACATCGTGTGCGTGCCGCTGATCGTTTTCAGCCTGCTGGGGCTGCTGTGGAGCATACATCCCAGCGTGGCGCTGCTCGGCAGTATTCTGGCCTTATACTATTATTACAAGCTGTCACGTCCGTTTGCTGCGGGCATGCTGGCGATGCTGGCCGCCATGCTGGGCCTGCTGCTGCTCATGCCGGCGCTGACCATCCTGCCCGTGTCGCTGGCGCTGTTCGTGCTGGCCTGGATAGGCCAGTTCATCGGCCACCAGATCGAAGGCAAGAAACCGTCGTTTCTGGACGACTTGCGCTTTTTACTGGTGGGGCCGCTGTTCGTGCTGGGATTTTTGTACCGGCGCCTGCGGCTGGCGTATTGAGCGGCAAGTGCTCACGTAGTCATGTGGTTACGCTGGGCCGGTAACAGATTTTTACTATTCGCAACTAGTTATCTGAGGCAAGTGTCCTTATGATAAGTCATCATCTGCCGGTCGACGCAATCGGCAACCAACTTTTGTCCAAGGGAGTCCCATATGAAAGCACCAATTATTGCAGTGGCATTGCTCGCCACCCTGGCCGGCTGCGCCGTACAACCGAACTCGGCAAATGTCTACAATGCGCGCCAGGCGCAGAATGAACAATCGGTTCGCATGGGTACGGTTGAATCCGTGCGCCAGGTAACCATCGACAAGGGTGAAACGGGCACGGGCGTGCTGGCCGGCGCGGCGCTGGGCGGCGTGGCTGGCTCGACCGTCGGTGGCGGCAAGGGCGCCATCGCGGCCAGCATCCTCGGCGCCGTCGCGGGCGGCATGGCCGGCAAGAGCATCGAAGCGAATGCCTCGAACAAACCCGGCCTGGAAATCACCGTGCGCCTGGACAATGGCGACATGCGCGCCATCGTGCAAGATGCCGACGAACTGTTCCGCCCGGGCGAGCGCGTGCGCCTGCTGTCCGATGGCCGCAAGACCCGCGTCACGCATTGATCTGCTTGCCGGCGCATGCGCTCAGCCGAATGCGCCGGCAGCGAGCAAGGCGGAAGGGTGCAGCCAGATGGCAAGCACAGCCGTCACGACGACATACACAAGCACGCTCCATACTTTGATCTGCAGTGAGGCTGGCATGGCGTCTCCCCTTCAAAGATGCAATTCAGAAAATATTTACTTGATATTAATGTAAATATTTTCATAAATTCAATATTTTCCAGAAGCACTGCGCTGGCTCAATCCCGCGTGTCTCCTGACGGCACATTGGGCAAGCTCGGCCGGGACTCGCCATCCCCGCGCGATATCCGTATACTTGCGCGATGTCCTCTCCTCTCCTGTTCATCATTGCCTGCCTGATCTGGGGCTCCACCTTCTGGGCCATCACCTTGCAGCTGGGCGATGTCGCCCCCGCCGTTTCCGTGGTCTACCGCTTCGGCCTCGCGTCCGCCACCCTGTTTGCCTGGTGCGCCTTGCGCGGCGACCGCTTGCGCCTGCCCTGGCGCGCGCAGCAATGGATGCTGCTGCAGGGACTGGCCTCGTTTGCCCTCAGCTATGTGTGCACGTACAGCTCGGAGCAATACCTGGTGTCGGCCCTCGTTAGCGTGCTGTTTGCGCTGATGGTCTTCTGGACGCCATTGCTCAACCGCATCGCCTTCGGCACGCCCATCACCTGGAGCACCTGCTGCGCGGCGTTTGTCGCCATCTGCGGCATCGTGCTGCTGTTTTACCAGTCCATCGGCGCGGCGCTGCACGATATTCTCGGTGGCGGGAATGGCCATTTCCTGCTCGGTTTCATGCTGGCCCTGGTGGCCACCGTGTCGAGTACGGTGGGCAACGCCCTCGTCATGAAAGTGCGCGAACATTCCGGCAACGTGATGCTGACCATGGCCTGGACCATGCTGTGGGGCACCTTGATGGTGGCCGTCTGGGCCATCGCCACGGGGCAGTCCTGGCAGTTGCCCGCGCGCCCCAGTTACTGGATGGGATTGTTGTACCTGGCCATCTTCGGCTCGGTGATCGCCTTCAGTGCCTATTTCACGTTAATCGCCCGCATCGGCACGCAAAAGACCGTGTACATCGGCGTCGTCACGCCCGTCATTTCCGTACTGCTGTCGGTGCAGTTCGAACACTACCGGCCCGCCGCCATCGAATGGGCGGGCATGGTGCTGTGCCTGTCCAGCGTGGCCTGGGCCCTGACGTCTGGCGCGCGCAAGACAAGTACCATTGCTTCCCTTTCCACCACTTCACCAACAAAGGCAACATGAGCACCTCTTCCTTCCTCGCCATTCGTCCCGCGACCGCATCCGACGTGGCTGCCATCTTTGGCATGATCCATGAACTGGCCGTGTTTGAAAAACTCGAACACATGATGATCGCCAGGGAATCCATGCTGCACGACAGCCTGTTCGGCGCCCATCCCGCATGCGAAGCGCTGGTCGGCGAAGAAAATGGTGAAGTGGTGACCTTCGCCCTGTTCTTTCATAATTTTTCCACCTTCCTGTGCCGCAAGGGTTTGTACCTGGAAGACCTGTATGTGAAGCAATCGGTGCGCGGCAAAGGCTATGGCAAGCAGATGCTGGTGGCGCTGGCGCAACTGGCCGTCGAACGCGATTGCGGCCGCTTCGAATGGTCGGTGCTGGACTGGAATGAAAACGCGATCAACTTCTACAAGGGCATGGGTGCGGACGTGATGCCGGACTGGCGCATCTGCCGGGTCGCTGGCGATGCCTTGACGCAATTGTCGGCAGGTACGCCAAAGCCGGCCTGATTGGAGCGGGAACTGCAAGGAAGGGGAATTGCAAGGAGGGGGAACTGCAAGGAGGGGGAACTGTAGCGAGCGGATGCGATTTGTGGCCGAGAAGCGGAACTGTACGCGAGGTACAGTGAGCATCGCAGGCCGCAAGGCGCGCCGCGCAGTAAGTTCCAAAAAAATCCCCGCGGGCTAGCGGCACCGCGGGGTGAACCCATTGTCAAGTGGGAGGGGGGAGAATGCAATCAACGGTTATCAATATAAACGCTGCCGCTTGCCAACACGCCGACCTTTACATTTGCTTACCGGGCCTTACATTTGACTTAAATCTGCCAACCAAGTGTCACCGAGTGTCGCTTGAAAGACACTGATTATTTCCGTGGTTCAATCAATGTGCCGTGCAAACCGATATGTTGTTGCGCAACCCCACTGCCACCCTGCGCATTTTTATAGATTTGGTACACTGTCAAACAGGCGATGCAGCCAGCAACCACGGCAAAAATGACCATGCGACGCTCCTTGAGTATGCTTGAGGGAATCAGGGCCTGCGACGACTGATGATGGCCAGGCGAGCAGGGAAGATTCAGTGTGGCATCTTAGGTCTGGGGGGCATTGTGCAATGTCAAACGCGCCAATTTGACGAGGTCATGGCATTTGATATGGCGCAAAGTGGCGGCATTCCGCTCACACAAAATGAACGCATCATTACGCACCTGGGAGCCACATCATGAATGTCTCTGCCAAACCGCTCGTCATGAAAATCTACCGCGCCTACCTGCGCTCCCGCCTGGAACGCTATACGCGCGACTTGCAAGCCATCGCCGAACAGCGCGAGAACGATTTCCAGGCTGAACGCATCCTGCACCAGGCCGTCGTCTCGGTGCGCTCCAAACTGCACTCGCTGTAACCGTGATGCCGTCAGTGCTGCCGGCCGGCCACGGCCCAGCGCTCCACCAGCTCGAACAAGCCTTGCGTCAGCAGGGCCAGCACGGCTGCGGGGATCGCGCCGGCCAGCAGCATGTCGTTGTCATTCAGCGCCAGGCCGATGGTGATGCGCTCGCCATAACCGCCCGCGCCGATGAAGGCGGCGATGGTGGCCGTACCCACGCTCATCACGGCAGCCGTTTTCACGCCCGCCAGCATGACGGGCAAGGCCAGCGGCAAGTCCACGTGCAGCAGGCGGTCGCGCTTGTTCAAGCCCAGCGCCAGCGCCGCCATGCGCAAGCCTTGCGGCACCTGCAGGATGCCCGTGCACGTGTTGCGCACGATGGGCAGCAAGGCATACACGAATAGGGCCACCAGCGCCGGTACGGTGCCGATCATGCCCAGCAAGGGGATCAATATCGCCAGCAGGGCCAGCGACGGCACCGTCTGCAGCACGCCGACGAAGGCCAGCACCGTTTGCCGCAGCGGCGCCGAAAACGCCGCCAGCACGCCCAGCGGAATGCCAATCACGCACGCCAATGCCACCGACAGCAGTACCAGGGTCAGATGCTGGCGCGTCAGGCTCCACAAGTCGTCGCCGATGATTTTATCGAGCAGATTGCTGCGCGCGGCGGCCGGTTTGTTCGCCTGCGTGCCGGACGCCAGCCACTGCCGCGCCACGTCAGAGAAAGTCTTGCCATCGATTTCCACGGCCGCATTCATGGCGATCATGTCGCTCTCGCTGATGCGTCCCTGCAACCGCAGCAAAAGCCTGCCAAGCGGCGGGCAAAAAAAACGCTGCGGCACGTCGAGCCGGTACAGGAGCATGGCGTCGTAGCGGGGAAAATACTGCTGCGTGTCGGCCAGCACGCGCAAGCCGTACTGGCGGATCTTCGCGTCCGTGGAATAAATGTCGATCACGTCCACCTGGCGCTGCGCCAGCGCTTCATAGGCAATGCCGTGATCGAGGCCGCGCGGGCGCTGCGGCAAGCCATAGCGCGCGGCCAGGCCCGGCCAGCCATCGATCCGGCCGATGAATTCATGCGACAGGCCGAATGTCAGGGCCGGATGCTGCGCCAGCTGATCCAGGCTGGCGATGGATTTTTCATCAGCGCGCATGGCCAGCGCATACGTATTGTTAAAGCCCAGCGGCACGGCCACGCCCAGCCCCAGCGCCGCCAGTTCGCGCCGCATCTGCGCCAGATCGATGGCCTTGTCGTGCTTGAGGATTTCGCTGGCGATGGTGCCCATGTATTCGGCATATACGTCGATGCTGCCCGCCTGCAGCGCAGCGAGCACGATGGCCGTGTTGCCCAGGCCTTGGCGGTGCTGCGCCTTGACGTGCGGCGCGGCGCTCTGCTGGAGGATTTCGCCGAGAATATACGATTCCGTGAAGCGCTTCGAGCCCACCTTCAGGGTGCCCCCGTCCAGGGCATGCGCAGGCGCGGCGGCAAAAACAAGCAACAACAGCAGATAAAACAGCAAACAAGCAGCACGCACGCGGCGCTCCAGGACGGATGATCAATCCGGCAAGCTTACCACCGGCGCGCGCCAGACACCGCCATGCACCACGCCCGCGCACGGGTTCAGTCCCAGCGCATACGCCAGGTCGGCCGGGCGCGCGATGCGCCACAGGGCGAAATCGGCACGCTTGCCCACCACCAGGCTGCCCGTCTGGTCCTGCAAGCCCAGCGCGCGCGCCGCGTGGCAGGTAGCACCAGCCAGCGCTTCCTGCGGCGTGAGACGCCACAGGGTGCACGCCATGTTCATCGCCAGCAGCAGGGACGTCATGGGCGACGTGCCCGGGTTGCAATCGGTGGACACGGCCATCGGCACGCCAGCCGCGCGCAATGCCGCGACAGGCGGCGGCTGCGTCTCGCGCAAAAAGTAGTACGCGCCAGGCAGCAGCACGGCCACCGTGCCATGTTGCGCCATGGCGGCGATGCCCTCTTCCGACAGGAATTCCAGGTGGTCGGCCGACAGGCCATCGTAGCGCGCCACCAGCGCCGCACCGCCCAGGTCCGACAGCTGCTCCGCATGCAGCTTGACGGGCAGGCCCAGCGCCCTTGCCGCGTCAAACATGCGCTGCGTTTGCGCCGGCGTAAAGCCGATGCGCTCGCAAAACGCATCGACGGCGTCGACCAGTCCATCGCCAGCCAACTGGGGCAGCATCTGCGCGCACAGCAGCTCGATGTAGGCGTCGGCCTGGCCCGCATACTCGGGCGGCAGCGCGTGCGCGCCGAGGAAGGTGGTGCGCACGGACACGGGCAGCTGTTCCCCTATTCTGCGCGCCACGCGCAGCATCTTCGCCTCGCTGTCCGCGTCGAGACCGTAGCCGGACTTGATCTCCAGGGTGGTCACGCCCTCGGCCAGCAGCGCCAGCACGCGGGGCAGGCTTTGCCGCAGCAATTCATCGTCGCTGGCCGCGCGCGTGGCGCGTACGGTGGACATGATGCCGCCGCCGGCACGGCTGATGTCTTCATAGCTGGCGCCATTCAGGCGCGCCTCGAATTCGTCGCTGCGGTTGCCCGCGTGGACGATGTGCGTATGGCAGTCGATCAGGCCGGGCGTGAGCCAGCAGCCCTGGCCGTCGTGCAGCACGGCGCTACTGGCCGGCAGCTCGTCGCCGGGGCCGAACCACGCGATGCGGCCATCCTTGACGGCAATGGCTGCGTCCAGCAGCTCGCCATAGCCCTGCTCCATGGTGGCCAGGTGGACGTTGTGGATGACCAGATCCCAGTCTTGCATCGCTTTCCCTCCCTAGGTAAACAGGTCGACGCACAAGACGGCCGAACGCTGCAAGGCGTCGAGCCGCCATTCCTGCGCATCGTCGGCGTCCAGCAGCAGCGCGTCATGGCGGGCCAGCGCGAACTGCTGCTCGCCACCGCGCGCCAGCACGTGGCCTTCGCCGGCGACAAACAGCAGAGTCGCCGCGCTGCGCCGCGCCAGCTTGCCCGGCGCCGTGATCTTTTCCAGCTGGTGGCGGCAGCGGTCGCGCCGCGTCATCACATTGAAATCCGTCGTCGTCCCCTTGACCTGCGCAAGCACGGCCGCTTCGCCGGGAAACCACAGCATCGGTTGCGCCGCGCTCAAGGTCACCTTGCGCGTGCCATCGAGCGTCAGCTGCACGCTGTCGCCATCGACCAGCATCAGGCTGCGGTCGATGCCGGGAAAGCTGGAAAACGGCCCGCTGGCCGTGATCGTCGCCAGGCTGATACGCCAGTCAAATTCCATCAGGCCGGCACCGGGCGGCGAAATGGCGATTTCCATCGTGCTGCCGCCGCCGTTTTTCCACGGCGCGGCGCGCAGGCATTCCTGCGGGATGAAGGTCGCCATCAGAGCGCCCTCAGTTGCGCCAGGGTGCGCTGGTAGCCGGCCGCGATGGCGTCCTGCGCCACATGGCGCCCATCGCGCACCTGCCACTGGCCGCCGCACAGCACGTCGCGCACCAGGTTGTCGTTGCCGCAGAAAAGCACACTGCCCAGCACATTTTCGATGGCCACGCCGCACAGGTTCACATGCGTCTCGTCGAGCACCAGCAAGTCGGCGCGGCAGTCCGGCGCCAGGGCACCGAGCTTGCGCCCGGCCGCCTGCGCGCCGCCCTGCAAGGCCGCCTGCCACAGGTAGTCGCCCACATGGCGCTGGTACGGCGTGGCGGCCACATTGCGCTGCTGGCGCTGCAAGCGCTGGCCATATTCGAGCCAGCGCAATTCCTCGACGGGCGACTGCGATACATGGCTGTCGCTGCCAACGCCGAAACGCCCGCCGGCGGCGATGAATTCGGCCAGCGGGAACAGGCCGTCGCCCAGGTTTGCCTCCGTCGTCGGGCACAGGCCCGCCACGGCGCCGCTCGTAGCCATCAGCGCCACTTCATCGGGCTGCACATGCGTGGCATGCACGAGGCACCAGCGCGCATCGACGTCGACCTGGTCGTACAAGTACTGCACCGGACGCCGGCCGCTGTAATCGAGACTCTGGCGCACTTCGCCCTGCTGTTCGGCGATGTGGATGTGGATGGGGCGATCCGCGGGCAGCGCTTGCGCCACTTCGCGGATCTGCGCCACGCCAGCGGCCCGCAGCGAGTGCGGCGCAAAGCCCACCTCCACTTGCCCGCAGCGCTGCGGCGCCAGCGCCTCGACGATGCGCAGCACATCTTGCGCATCGGTGCGGAAGCGCGCCTGCTCCGCTTTCAACGCCTGTTCGCCGAAGCCTGCATGGCTGTACAGCACGGGCAACATGGTCATGCCGATGCCGCTGATGCGTGCCGCGGCCAGCACCCGTTCTGCCGTTTCGGCGGGACGCGCATACAGCACACCGGCCATATCGCGCTGCAGATAGTGGAATTCGCACACCGCCGTGTAGCCATGGCGCAGGCATTCGGCAAACAGCTGCGCGGCGATGCTTTCCATCTGCTCCGGCGTGATGTGGCGCGCGAAGCGGTACATCAGGTCGCGCCAGGTCCAGAAACTGTCCGGCCCATCCCCCGCGACTTCCGTCATGCCGCCCAGCGCCCGCTGGAAGGCATGCGAATGCAGGTTGACCATGCCGGGCAAGACATATTCGGCCACTTCGGCGCCGGCAGGCGGTGCGGCGTTTTCCGCCACCGCCGTCAAATCGCCGGCCGCGTCCCACTCCAGCAGCACGTCGCGGCGCCAGCCTTGCGGCAGCAGCGCGTTGCGCGCGAACAGCCAGCCGCTCAACGCGCCACCCATGCCACGGCCGCTTCCATCATCTGGCGCAGCAGCGGCTGCACTTGCGCCGCCAGGTCGGGCCGGTAGCCAAATGGCGCTGCCTCATCCATGTACAGGCACTGGCACATCTCCAGCTGGATCGCGTGCACGCGGCTTTCCGGCTGGCCGTAATGGCGCGTGATATGGCCGCCCTTGAAGCGGCCGTTCAGCGCCACGGTAAATGCCTCCTGCGCGCGCGCGATATCGACCACGGCGGAGGTCAGACCCGCATCGCAGCTGGCGCCATCGGCCGTGCCGAAGTTCAGGTCGGGCAGCTTGCCGTCAAAGAAGCGCGGCACGCGCGAGGCGATGGAATGGGCATCCCACAGCACCACGGCGCCATGCACGCGCAGCAGACGGTCCAGTTCCGCGCGCAGCTGCGCATGATACGGCGCCCAGTAGCGCTGCAAGCGCTGCCGCACATCCTGCGCATCGGGTTCGCGGCCAGCCAGGTACAGCGGCTCGCGGTGAAAGGTATCGTTGGGCAGCAAGCCCGTCGTATCCTGGCCCGGATACAGATTCGTGTCTTCCTGCGGGCGGTTCAAGTCGATGGTGTAGCGCGACCAGCGCGCCGACAGCACGGATGCATCCATCTCCTGCAAAAAGCCATACAGCTCGCGCAGATGCCAGTCCGTGTCGGCCTTGATCAAGGCCTGCGGCGTCATGCGCGCGGCGATATCGTCCGGTATGTCGGTGCCCACGTGGGGCATCGACACGAGCAGCGGGATGCTGCCTTCGTTGAAGCGAAAATCCATGCTTGTCTCCTTGCTCCCGCTCAGGCATATAGCGGGGCGAACAAATTCTTGCACGTGCTGCTCAACTCACCCTGCAGCACCATCTGCTTGGCCGCTTCGATATCGGGCGCGAAGAAACGGTCGGCGTCGAAGAACGGCACCTTCTGGCGCAGCTGCTGGTGGACATGCTCGAGGTGCGGCGAGGTTTTCAGCGGACGGTGGAAATCGATGCCCTGCGCGGCGGCCAGCAGCTCGATGCCGACGATGACGGCCGTGTTGTGCGCCATGTCGTCCAGGCGGCGCCCGGCGAACGTGGCCATGCTCACATGGTCTTCCTGGTTGGCGGAAGTCGGCAGGCTGTCGACGCTGGCCGGATGGGCAAGCGACTTGTTTTCCGATGCCAGCGCGGCAGCCGTCACGTGGGCGATCATGAAGCCGGAATTGACGCCCGGGTCGCGCACGAGGAAGGGCGGCAGGCCGGACAAGGTGGCGTCGATCAGCAGCGCGATGCGACGCTCGGCCAGCGCACCGATTTCGGAAATCGCCAGCGCCAGGGTGTCGGCGGCAAAGGCCACCGGCTCGGCGTGGAAGTTCCCGCCCGAGACGATTTCCGCCTGTCCGTTGGGACCATCCTGGAAGATCAGCGGATTGTCCGTGACGGCATTGGCTTCGATCAGCAGGGTGCGGCCGACGTTGACGATCAAATCGAGGCAGGCGCCCATGACTTGCGGCTGGCAGCGCAGGCTGTACGGATCCTGCACGCGCTCGTCGCCTTCCAGGTGCGAGGCGCGGATCGCGCTGTGCGCCACCAGCTGGCGGTACATCTGCGCGGCCAGGATCTGGCCCGGCTGCCCGCGCACGGCGTGCACGCGCGCGTCGAACGGCGCATCACTGCCCTTGGCCGCGTCGAGCGACAGCGCGCCCGTGACCATGGCCGCTTCCAGCAGGCGTTCGGCCATGAACAGGCCATGCAGCGCCAGCGCGTTCGACACTTGCGTGCCGTTGATCAGCGCCAGGCCCTCTTTCGCCGCCAGCACCACGGGCGCGATGCCCGCCTGCGCCAGCGCTTCGGGAGCCGCCATCAATTCACCGTTGACGCGCACGTCGCCCACGCCCAGCATGGCCAGCGTCATGTGCGACAGCGGCGCCAGGTCGCCCGAGGCGCCGACGGAACCCTTGGCGGGAATGGCCGGAATGATGCCCGCGTTGTACAGGGCGATCAGGGTATCGACGATCAGCGGGCGCACGCCGGAAAAACCGCGCGCCAAGCTGCCGATCTTCATCAGCATGACCAGGCGCACGACGGCGTCCGACAGCAGTTCTCCCGTGCCGACGGAGTGCGACAGGATCAGGTTGCGCTGCAATTGCTCGAGCTTTTCATCGGGGATGCGCGTCTTGGCGAGCAAGCCGAAACCCGTGTTGATGCCATACGCCGCATCGCCCTTGGCGACGATGGCTTGCACGGCGGCGGCCGACGCTTCGATGACGGGATAGGCCTCGGCGGCGAGGGTCAATTTTGCCGGTGCGGCCCAGACGGCGCGCAGGTCGGCCAGGGTCATCGCGCCAGGTTTTAACGTCCAACTTTTGGAGTGCTGTGTCATAGTCATTCGCGTCTAAGTCTCAAGGAAGCATGGGAAGAATCAGGCCGTTGCGCTTGGCGCAGGCGGCCGCTGTTTCGTAGCCGGCATCGGCATGGCGCATCACGCCAGAGCCGCTGTCGTTGACCAGTACCCTGGCCAGGCGTTTCGCCGCCGCTTCGCTGCCGTCGGCCACGATGACCATGCCCGCATGCTGAGAATACCCCATTCCCACGCCGCCGCCATGGTGCAGCGAAACCCAGGTGGCGCCGCCGGCCGTGTTCAGCATGGCGTTCAGCAGCGGCCAGTCGGAAACGGCGTCCGTGCCGTCCTTCATGCTTTCCGTCTCGCGGTTCGGGCTGGCGACGGAACCCGTATCCAGGTGGTCGCGGCCGATGACGATGGGCGCCTTCAGCTCGCCCGTGCGCACCATCTCGTTGAAGGCCAGGCCGGCGATGTGGCGCTCGCCCAGTCCCAGCCAGCAGATGCGCGCCGGCAGGCCCTGGAAGGCGATGCGCTCGCGCGCCATGTCCAGCCAGTGGTGCACCTGTTTATGGTGCGGGAACAGCTCCTTGATCTTCGCATCCGTTTTGTAGATGTCTTCCGGATCGCCCGACAGGGCCACCCAGCGGAATGGACCGCGGCCCTCGCAGAACTGCGGGCGGATATACGCGGGCACGAAGCCGGGGAAATCAAACGCGTTCTGCACGCCCTGGTCGAAGGCCACCTGGCGGATGTTGTTGCCATAGTCGACGGTGTGCACGCCCATGGCGTGGAAATCGAGCATGGCTTGCACGTGGGCGGCGCAGGAATCGGCGGCGGCCACCGTCAGGCGCGCGTGGCGCTGCGGGTCCTGCTGCGCCGCCTTCCAGTCCGACACGCTCCAGCCGCGCGGCAAGTAACCATTGACCAGGTCATGCGCGGAAGTCTGGTCCGTCACCAGGTCCGGCACCAGGCCGCCCGCTTTCGCGCGGCGCACCAGTTCGGGCAGCACTTCGGCCGCGTTGCCCAAGAGGCCAATGGAAATGGCTTCCTTGCGCTCCGTGTGATATTTCACCAGTTCCAGGGCTTCATCCAGGCTGGCCGCCTGCTTGTCCAGGTAGCGCGTGCGCAAACGGAAATCGATGCTGCTTTGCTGGCATTCGATATTGAGCGACACGGCGCCCGCCATGGTGGCGGCCAGCGGCTGCGCGCCGCCCATGCCGCCCAGACCCGCCGTCAGGATCCAGCGCCCGCCCCAGTCGCCGCCGAAATGCTGGCGGCCCGCTTCGGCGAAGGTTTCATACGTACCCTGCACGATGCCCTGCGTGCCGATATAGATCCAGCTGCCGGCCGTCATCTGGCCGTACATGAACAGGCCCTGGCGATCGAGTTCGTTGAAGTGTTCCCAGTTGGCCCATTTCGGCACCAGGTTGGAATTGGCGATGAGTACGCGCGGCGCATCCGCGTGGGTCTGGAACACGCCCACCGGCTTGCCGGACTGGATCAGCAAGGTCTGGTCGTCTTCCAGCTCGCGCAAGGACGCGAGGATCTGGTCGAAACAGGCCCAGTTGCGGGCCGCGCGGCCGATGCCGCCGTAGACGACCAGGTGCTGCGGATTTTCCGCCACTTCCGGGTCCAGGTTGTTTTGCAACATGCGGTAGGCCGCCTCGGCCTGCCAACTCTTGCAAGCCATGACCGTGCCGCGCGGAGCGCGGATGGTACGGCTGGCATCAAAGCGTGGATCGGTGTCCATTGTGCTGTTCATGCTGTCTCCTCGTAAGGTGCGAGCGGGCGTACTTGGCCCGCTCTGGTGCTACCAGCATAGGTTGTCTATACAACCAAGTCAACAGATTTTTGCAGGCCCAAAGTCGCTATTTTTTCTCGAACACGCGCTTGCCCGCCACCCACGTTTGCAGCACCTGCGTCTTGCCGATGGCCTTGGGTTCGACCTTGAACAGGTCCTGGTCGACGACGACGAAGTCCGCCCACTTTCCCGCTTCCAGGGTGCCGATGACCTTTTCCTGGTGCGCCGCCCAAGCCGCGTCGAGGGTGAAGCAGCGCAGCGCTTCCGTCACCGTCATGGCTTGCTGCGGGTACCAGCCACCGGCAGGGAAGCCTTCGCTATTCTGCCGCGTCACGGCAGCGTGGATGCCCTCGAACGGGTTGGGCGACTCGATGGGAAAATCGGAACCGCAGGCGATGCGCGAGCCCTGCTTGAGGAAGGTGCGCCACGCATACGCGCCCTTGATGCGCTCGTGACCCACGCGCTGCTCCGCCATGTTCTGGTCCGAGGTGGCGTGCGTCGGCTGCATCGACGGCACGATGCCCAGCGCCTTGAAACGGGGGATGTCGGACAACTGCACCACCTGCGCGTGCTCCATGCGGTGGCGCAGGCCCACGCTGCGGTATTGCGCGGTCAAGGCCTGGTAGCCGTCGAGGATCTGGTGATTACCCGCGTCGCCGATGGCGTGCACATTGACCTGGTAGCCGGCGCGCATGGCTTTTCCCATCTTCGCGCGCATGGCAGCGTCAGGGTAGAACAGCAGGCCGCTGGTAGCAGGATCGTCGCTGTACGGCGCCAGCAAGGCCGCGCCGCGGCTGCCCAGGGCACCGTCGGACAGCAGTTTCACGGCGCGCAAGGCGTACATGTCGCGCGCATAGCTGTTCAGGGGGCCGTTTTTCGCCAGCGCGTCGAAGTCGTCCGTCGTATCCGCGATCATGCCGTACACGCGCACCGTCAGCTTGCCGTGGTCCGCGTAATCGCGGAACAGCCGGTCCTGCATCTGGCCGATGCCCGCATCGTGCACGCTGGTCAGGCCCGCTTGCGACAGCTGCGCCAGCGCGCCATCGAGGGCGGCGCGGTTTTCCACGTCGCCCGGCTTGGGCAGCACGGCATCCATCAAGTCCATGGCGCTGTCGACCAGCACACCGGTGGCATTGCCGTCCGCGTCGCGCTCGATCTTGCCGCCCGCCGGATCTTGTGTGGCGCGCGTGATGCCGGCCAGCGCCAGCGCGCGGCTGTTGGCCCAGCCCGCGTGGCCATCGACCCTGCGCAGCCAAACGGGCCGCGCGCTTTCCGCCGCATCGAGTTCGGCTGCCGTGGGAAAGCGCCCCAGCTTCCAGATTTCCTGATTCCAGCCATTGCCGACGACCCAGCTGCGTTCCGGATGTGCACGGGCGAAGTCGCCCACGGCCTGCACGGCGGCCGGCAGCGAGGAGGAACCGTACAGCATCACGCCGCTGGCGATCGTCCCCAGGCCGAACACGTGACCATGCGCGTCGATCAGGCCTGGCAGCACGGTTTTTCCCTGCACGTCGACATGGATGGCGCCCTTGGCCGCCTTGCGTTTCACCTGCGCGGCGCTGCCGACGGCGAGCAGCTTGCCCCCGTCGTCAAACGCCAGCGCCGTGAAACGCACCACCTTGCCGTTCGCGTTGAGCGTGTAGCCGTTGGCATTGTCGATGACGGTATCGGCATGCGCGTGGCCGAGGGCCCCCAGGCAGGCGAGCGTGAGCAGGGTGCGGCGCAGTGGCAAGGTCGGCATTTCCATCTCCAGGTCGTTTAGTCGTTAGCAAAAAGACGAGTGTATAGAAATTGGCAAAATGGTCAATCAGGCAGCGCGGGCGCTCGTACCATCAGCCAGTAATCGCAGCCCGTGACGGCTTCCGCGTAGCGTCCCGCCGCCACGAAGCCCAGGCGGGCATAGAACGGCAGGCTGCGCTCGTTGTAGGTCTCCAGGAAGCACGCGGCGCCAGCAGCATCGACGGCCGCCAGTCCCGGCGCCAGCACGGACGCGCCCAGCCCCTGCCCTTGCGCGGCCGGGGCGATGCCGGCGATCGACAGATACCAGGCATCCTGCAAACCGTGCGGCGCCAGCGCGTGCTCCATGTTCGCGACGATGGCCGTGAAATGCGCGAAGCCCTGCTCCCCCAGCAGCGCGCGCAAGGCGGCTTCGCGCTGCGCATACGCCGCCTGGCGCTGGGCTGCCGGCGTATCCGTCGTCCAGATGGCGGCGCCATTGCCCGCGTCATCCGCCAGATCGACGCGCCCCGCCTGGCGGCCTTCTTCCAGCGCCAGCGCGAAGTAGGCTTCCAGCATGGCCAGCCGCGCCGTTTCATCGGCGCCGCACGCTACCGTGACGGTGCGGTAGAACGGATCGCTGGTCAGGGCGGCGGCCAGGCTGCGGGCGGTGCGGGAAGCTTCGGCGTGGGAAACTGCGATTCTGGACGGGCTGGACATGGTGACTCTTTCTTCTCATTGAACGCCCGGCATCTTAACGCAAGCGCGCAGGCCTTGCGCCCGGTCAATGCCACCAGGGCGCCATGGGCATACCCTGGCATTTTCACGCGAAGCGCGCCATGGCCGGGCAGCATGTCGCGTGACCTTATTTGGCCCCGTCCTCCGGCTTTTGCGCCGGCGCCCTGAACCACTGCTCCGGCGGCACCACATGCGACTCTTTCGGGTCATCGATGTAGTGCGGCGAGGTGATCTGCACGTCGAATTCGTTGAAGACGTCGATGATGTTCTGGTGCAAGCGGTTCAGTACTTCGGCGCGCTGGCGCGGGACTTCGGCGCTGGCGTAGGCGACGAGGCGGTATTGCACGTAGTAATCTTGCAGGGCCAGCTGCATCACGTACGGTTTCGGCGTGGTCGACAGTTCCGTCGTGCGCGAGGCAGCCAGTTCCAGCATGGCGTGCACTTGCCGCCACGGCGTGGCATAGCCGATGGTGACGGTGGAGTCGAGCACGAAGCCGCCGCCTGGCTGGGCGCGCGAATAGTTCTTTGTCGTTTGCGACATCACCCAGGCGTTTGGCAAGGCCACCTCTTCCCCGAGGCCCGTGCGCAGCCGCGTTTCGAACATGCCCACGTCGACCACCGTGCCTTCGCTGTCGCCCACGCGCACATATTCTCCCTTGCGCAGGGCCCGCGTGTACATCAGGATCAGGCCGCTGGCGCCCTGGCCCACGATGCTCGACGCGCCGATCGACACCATCAGGCCCACCAGCACGGACAGTCCCTGGAAGGCGGCCGTGTGCGAGCCGGGCAGATACGGATACGCCATGGCCAGCGCGAACAGCCAGATCACCACGCTGGCGATGCGGCGCGTCGGCAGGGCCGTGTCCTTGTCCAGCCAGCCGATTTGCAATTCGCCGCTTTCCACGCGCTTGAACAGCGAGGCGGCCGTGGCGGCGATCAGGCGCGCGATGGCGAAGATGACGCAGACCAGCACCAGCCCCGGCAAGGCGCCGATGATGGCGTGGAAGACGTCGGCGGCCACGTCGAACAAATAGCCGCTCAGGCTTTCGCCCCACGAACGCGTGTAGGGCAGGCGGCCCAGCACGAAGGCGGCCCACAGATACGTGGCCATCAGGCGCAAGCCCCACAGCACGGCGCTCAGCAGCTGATACGCGAAGGCGATGTAGTGTTCGGCATCGAGCACGCGCACATTCTTCAGGCGCACGTCGCGCAGGCGCGAGGCGAGCAGGATGCCGCTGCGGCGCTTGGCCCAGTGATACAGGCGCGTCAAGCCCATCCACACAAGCCAGAACACGAGGGTGGCGGCCGCGCACACGGCGGCCGCGATCGACAGGTAGCGCCAGCTGCCCTGTTCGCGGTAATCGAGCACGGCCTTGCTCAACTCGCCGGCGGCCGTTTTCGCCACGCTTTCCGTCGTGTCGCCGGCCAGCTGGTTGACGTCGCCAGGCACGACGACGAACAGCTGCACGCCATCGAGCAGCACTTGCGTGCCTTCGGGAATCATCCGCGTGCTCGTCTGCAAGGGGCCATTCTTGGCCAGCACGCCTTCCAGCCGGCGCTGCGCGCCGATGGCCCGCTCATCGGGCGGATAGCCGGCCAGCGCGGCGCGGAAGACAAACACCTTGCGGTTGGCAAACATCAGCGGCGCCGTCCTGGCCGCCGCGGCCTGCGACGGCGCCACGACGGACGCGGCCTCCGCAACGAGCGCCGGCACGCCGTCGTCCGCATGGGCTGCGGGCAGCAGGAAAATGGTCAACAGGCACAACAGGCGGAGCAGCGCGGACATGGCAGAAATGAAAGAGTGACAAGAAGCAGCCATCATGCCATGTAATCCTGGAAACTCAAGCGCCGCTGCTACTCTTCAGCTCGCATCATGAAAAATGATGCCCAGGGTGTGGCGCAAGCCCGAACGCAGGCGCGACACGCCGTGGCGCATGTTGACGCGGTAGCTGCCGCGCGTGCCGTTGACGGGCCGTTGCGCGACAGGAAAGAGCACGGCGTCGCCCTGCGCCAACGGCACCACTTCGGCACGCGACTGCATGCGCGGACGCTGCTCCGTCAGCACGAACTCGCCGCCCGTGAAATCCTCGTGCGGGCGCGACAGCAGCACGGCCAGTTGCAGCGGAAACACGTGCTCGCCATACAGATCCTGGTGCAGGCAATTGTAATCGCCCTCGCGGTAGCGCAGCAGCAAGGGCGTAGGCCGGGTTTGTCCCGCCGCATGGCAGCGCGCGAGAAAATCTCCGTGCGCCACAGGAAAGCGGCTGTCGATGCCCATGCTGGCGTGCCAGCGGTTGGCAATGGCCGCCAGCGGCGGATACAAGGCAGCGCGCAGCTCGGCGACCGGCTGCGGCAGCGGATAGGCCCAATACTGGTACTCGCCCTGGCCAAAACCATGGCGCTGCATCACCACCCTGCTGCGAAAATGCACTGATTCTTCGTACTGGGCAGCCAGCGCCGCGCAGGCATCCGCGGCCAGCAGGGCCGGCACGACGGCACAGCCGTATTGATTCAGCTCATCCTCGATCTGCTGCCAGTCCAGCGCCCTCACCGTTCACCCTCGCGCTCGAGCAGCGCCTGCTTGCGCTCCACGCCCCAGCGGTAGCCGGACAGCGCGCCATCGTTGCGCACCACGCGGTGGCAGGGGATGGCGACGGCCAGGGCATTCGCGGCGCAGGCACCGGCCACGGCGCGCGCGCCTTGCGGGGCGCCGATGCGGCGCGCCAGCTCGGCATAGCTGACCGTGCTGCCGGCGGGAATTTCGCGCAAGGCTTGCCACACGCGCTGCTGGAACACCGTGCCGCGCACGTCGAGCGGCAAGTCCAGGCCCAGGCCCGGCGCTTCGACCAGGCCGACGACTTGCGCCACCGTCAGCTCGTACTCGGGCTCGGCGCCGCGCAGCTCGGCGCGGGGAAAGCGGTCCTGCAAGTCGCGCAGCAGCACTTCCGGGTCGTCATCGATCAAAATCGCGCAGATGCCCTTGTCCGTGCTGGCCACGAGGATGGCGCCCAGCGAGCAGGCGCCGATGGCGAATCGGATCACGGCGCCGTTGCCGCCGGCGCGGAATGCGCCCGGCGTCATGCCCAGCAAGCCTGGCGTGGCGGCATACAGGCGGCCGCTGGAATTGAAGCCGGCCGCGTATAACGTTTCCGTGACATTGCCCGCGCCCTGCAAGCCGGCCTTCAGGCGCTCGCCGCGCCGCGCCGCCGCATATGCTTTCGGCGTGATGCCCGTGTGCGCCTTGAAGACGCGGTGAAAGTGAAAGCGGCTCATGCCGGCGGCCCTGGCAAGGCTGTCCAGGTCGGGCAGCTCGTCGCTGGCGTCGATCAGGCGGCAGATGTCGGCCACGATGGCCGCCTGGCGCTGGGCCAGCGGCGGCAGATTCGGTTTGCAGCGCAGGCAGGGACGAAAGCCGGCCGCCTCCGCCTGCTCGCAACTGGCGTGGAAAGCCACGTTGCGGCGCAAGGCAGGGCGCGCCGCGCAAGATGGCCGGCAATACACGCCCGTCGTGCGCACCGAATAGTAAAAGACGCCATCGGCGTCGGGCGCGCGCCGCTGCAGGGCATCCCAGCGTTCATCGTCAGTCAGGTAAGCGTGTTCCATGGCGAACTCCGTGCAAGTCTATAGTCAATCTCCAGCATAGCCAGCGCCCATGCGCGCCGCACTCCGGCGCTTGCTTTTGAATTCAAAAAAAGGCTGGCGGCAGGCATCGTGCTCGGTGCTAAAATCGGCCATCGCGCCTCCAACCGGCGGCGCGCCCTGCCCGTGCCCCGGAGAAACCGCATTGGACGACCACAATACACAAGAAAATACGCCCATTTTCCAGCGCATCAAGGATTTTCTGCTGGCCGGCATCGCCGCCGGACGCTGGAAGGAAGGCGACGTGATTCCTTCCGAGCAAGCGCTGGTGAAGCAATTCGGCGTCTCGCGCATGACGGTCAACCGCGCCGTGCGCGAACTGACCAGCGAGCAGGTGCTGACGCGGCGCCAGGGATCCGGCACCTATGTGGCGCAGCAAAAGTACCAGGCGACCTTGTTGGAAATCAAGAGTATCGCCGATGAAGTGCGCGCGCGCGGACATATCCACCGCAGCAGCTTGCAATTGCTGGAACGCACCAAGGCGTCCGACCTGCTGGCCAAGCAATTTGGATTGCCGCCGGAACACCCGCTGTTTCATTCGCTGATCGTGCATTTTGAAAACGGCGTGCCGATCCAGGTGGAAGACCGCTGGGTCAATCCCGAGTGCGCGCCCGACTACATGACGCAGGATTTTTCCAGCATCACGCCGAACGAATACCTGATGGCCGCCGCACCCCTGCAAGGCGCCACCTACAGCATCGAAGCGCTGTCGGCGCCGCGCGACATCGCCGAAATGCTGGCCATCGACACCAAACAGCCTTGCCTGGTGCTGCGCCGCCAGACCCGCTCGGGCGGCAAGATCGCCTCGATCGCCACCATGTGGCATCCCGGACACCGCTATCAGTTCGCCGGCAGTTTTAGCTAAGGCTATCGCCTCGATTGAGTAGCACGATTTCGCGCCAACTTTCTCACGAATTCTCACCAAATCGCGAAAAAAACAGCCATTTCGGGGTGAAAAAAATCCCGTTTTGGCCGTTTCTGAAACTAAATACTCCGAGTAAATATTCGATGCTATAGTTGCCGCCAGAAAGCGCCGCAGGCGTTTATTTGAGCGCGCCTCATGTACTGCCAGCCTAGTCCAATCACGCCCCAGAAAGGGATGCATTTGTCGTATTGCAGCCACACGAGTTTCAGCGCACCACGCCCTCGGCGCCCTGCGCTGCGCCGGCTCGCTCATACGATGCTGGCGGCAGGCATGGCGCTTTCGCTGCCGGTGCAGGCGGCGGCGCCCGGCATGGCGCCGGCACTGCTGTGGCCGTATGCTGCCGCCAGTGCCACCGCCCTGGCGGGACTGGCTTGCTGGCAAGCCTGGCGCTTGCGCCAGCAGTTGCGCCGCCAGCCCCAGCCCGCGCATGCCCAGGCCGAACAGGATGCCATGCAAGCCTTGCGCGGCGCCACCATGGCAGGCTGGACTTGGCGGCGCCAGTCCGACCGTCTGCAATTCGCGCCCCAATACCAGGACGTCCTGGGCGACAAGCATGCCCAGCTCGAGCATGCACTGGCCGACTGGCTGGCCGAAGTCCACCGCGATGACCGCGCGCGCCTGAGCCTGGCCTTTCGCCAGCATCTGGACGGCCAGACGCCCGGCACCTTCAATTGCGAATTCCGTTTGCGTCACAGCGACGGCCACTGGCGCTGGCTGCTGGCGCGCGGCGCCGTCCTGTCGCGCGCCTCGGATGGCGCCGCCACGCAGGCCAGCGGCATCGTCTGCGATATCAGCGAGCGCAAGCAGGACGAGCAATCGCGCATGCGCTCGATGCTGGAAGCGGCGCCCGAAGCCATGCTGGTGGCCGACGTCGAGGGCAAGGTGCACTATGCCAACCAGATCGGCGCGCGCTGCTTCGGCTATCCGCTGGCCGAATTGACGGGCATGTCGCTGGAGCAATTGGTACCGGAAAGCACGCCCAGCCAATCCGTGGGCGACCCGCAAGGTAGGCACAGCCTGCCGGGCCGGGTGATGATGGCGCGCCGCCGCGACGGCACGCACTTCCCCGCCAAGGTCAGCCTGTCGCCGCTGCGGATGGCCGGGCAAGTGTTTTCCATCGTCTCGCTGCGCGACATGACGCAGCGGCAACGCGCCGAGGAAGCGCTGCACGCCAGTTCGGAACGCTACCGCCTGATCGTGCAGACGGCCGCCGAAGGCATCTGGATGACGGATGCGAACGGCAAGACCACGTTCGTCAACCCGAAGATGGCGCACATGCTGGGCTACACGGTGCAGGAAATGCTGGGCCGTCCCCTGCTCGACTTCATGGACCGCGACAGCCAGTTGCTGATGCAGCGCCGCCTGGCCAGCCACGGCAGCTTCGCCAGCCAGCCGGACCAGGTCGATTTCCGCTTCTTCCGCAAGGATCAGTCCAGCCTGTGGGGCTTGCTGTCGAGTACCAGCATCCAGTCGGACAATGGCGAACCGGGCGGCACCCTGGCGATGATTACCGACATCACGGAGCGGCGCCAGGCATCGATCGCGCTGTCGAACTCGAGCCAGCGCATGGCGTCCGTGTTCGGCGCCGTGACAAATGGCCTGGTGGTGCAGGACAGCCACGGCCACATATTGGAAAGCAACGCCGCCGCCGAACGCATGCTGGCGGCAAGTCCGGCCGGCAACAGCCTGTGGCAAGCCATCCGCGAAGACGGTTCCGCCTTCGACCAGCGCAGCCATCCCGTGCACATCACCCTGTCGACAGGCGAGGCCATGCGCGACGTGCTGATGGGCGTGCAGCAGCCCGACGGCAGCCTGTCGTGGCTATCCGTGAATACCGAGGCAATCCGCGATGAATACGGCAAGGTGGGCATGGTCGTGGCCAGCCTGACGGACATCACGTATCACAAGCGCAGCGAAAGCGCCTTGCGCGAACTCAATGAACATCTGGAAGAGCGCGTGGCGCAGCGCACGGAGCAGCTGGACCAGGCCAAGCAGGTGGCCGAAGAAGCGAGCCTGGCGAAGGGACAATTCCTGGCCAACATGAGCCATGAAATCCGCACGCCGATGAATGGCGTGATCGGCATGGCGTATCTCGCCCTGAAGACGGACCTGGAACCGCGCCAGCGCGACTACCTGGAAAAAATCCGCTTCGCCGGAGAACACTTGCTGGGCATCATCGACGATATCCTCGACATCTCGAAAATCGAGGCAGGCAAGCTGGAAATCGAGCGCGTCAACTTCAGTTTCGACCATGTGGTGCAAACGCTGATGACGGTGGTCGCGCCACGCGCCGCTGGCAAGAACCTGGAACTGCTGTTCGAGATCGACCCGCAATTGCCCGCCGTGCTGGTGGGCGACCCGCTGCGCCTGGGGCAGGTGCTGATCAACTACGCCAATAACGCCATCAAGTTCAGCGAACAGGGCAGCATTACCGTGAAAGTGCGCAGGGTGGTGGCGGACGCGAAACACTGCCTCGTGCGCTTTGAAGTGTGCGACCACGGCATCGGCCTGTCGCAGGATGAAATGAGCAAGCTCTTCCAGTCCTTCCAGCAGGCCGACACCTCCACCACGCGCGAATATGGCGGCACGGGCCTGGGCCTGGCCATCTGCAAGCAGCTGGCACAGCTGATGGGTGGCGACGTGGGCGTCGACAGCCGTCCCGGCGCCGGCAGCACCTTCTGGTTCACGGCCAACCTGGGCATTTCCGATCAGGCCGCGCCCGCCATGCTTGACAGCATGGTGCAGACGGCGGCCGCCATGCGCGCCAGCGCCGACGCGGCCCTGGTGATGCGCACGCTCAAGCATGCGCGCATCCTGCTGGTGGAAGACAATACGTTCAACCAGCAAGTGGCGCTGGAATTGCTGGAGGAAGCGGGCGCCTCCGTCTGCCTGGCCAACAATGGCGAAGAGGCGCTCGACCTGCTGCGCCAGACGCAGTTCGACTGCGTGCTGATGGACGTGCAGATGCCGCTGATGGATGGCTTGCAGGCAACGCGCCACATCCGCGCCGACCCGCAGCTGGCGCACCTGCGCGTGCTGGCCATGACGGCCACGGCCACCAGCGAAGACCGCGTGCGCTGTCTGGAAGCGGGCATGGACGATTTCATTTCCAAGCCCATCCAGCCGGCCATGATGTACCAGACCATCGCCAGCTGGCTGCCGGCGCACGAAACGCCGCCGCCACCGGCGCGCAGCCGCGCCGCGCCCGCCTTCAAGACCACCCTGGCCGGCGACCCGCAAGTGATCGACCTGTCCATCCTGGCCAAATTGCTGGGCTACAACCCGGAAAAGGTGCGCAAGTTCGCCTTCAAGTTCCTGCAGACCACGCAGGATGGCTTTGGCGACATCGATGCGGCCCTGGCGCGCGGCGACGTGCAGCAGGTGCGCGAACTGGGACACCGCATCAAGTCGTCGGCGCGCACCGTGGGCGCCCTGGGGCTGGCCGAACTGTGCCACAACCTGGAAACCCTGGCGCCGGGCGAACCGGCCGACGAGGCAGAGCGGGCACGGCGCATCGTCACGCGCCTGTGGCCCCTGCTGGAACAGATTACCGAACAAATCATGAATAACACCAGCTTTGCCAATGAAGATTAGCTATCGCCAAATTGGGTTGCGGCAAGGTATCGGCATCGACAGCGATGCATATCAACAGAAAGACATGACGATGAACACTGTATCAAACCAAACAAGCCAGGAACACAACGAAGCAGGCCTGGCGCCATTGCGCGTGCTGCTGCTGGACGACGACGTTTTCATGCTCGACGTGCTCAGCGACATGCTCGAGCAGATGGGCCAGTTCGACATCCGCTGCGAGTCGCACAGCGATCAGGCGCTGGCCACCCTCAAGCAGCACCAGCCCGACCTGCTGATCTGCGACCTGTCCATGCCCGACATCGACGGCATCGAATTCTTGCGCATGGCGGCGGAAAACGGCTTCCGCGGCGGCGTGGTCCTGCTGTCGGGCCTGCATTCGGCCGTACGCCTGGCGGCCGAGCGCCTGGCCATGGCGAATGGCCTGCATATCCTGGGCACCTTCCGCAAGCCGATGGAAAGCGCGGAATTGCAGCTCATGGTGAACTTGCAACTGCAGCACACGGCGCGTCTGGCCAACGTACAAGCCTGATCGAGGGGCCGGCCGGGAGGGCAGGCACGGCGCTGCAGGCCAGCAGGCATGCGGCTTTGCCGCCCTGCGGCCACGCACAGGAGGGATATGCTGGCGATATGCCTCAAGTTTTTCTGCAATAATCGCCACGCTTTGAAAAAATGGGTTATTATTTCAGCCATCCCCGCCTGCATACCTCTGGTCGCACCTTCCAAGACATTGAAGTCGTGCCCATTGTCCCCATCTTCTAACTGCATTCCAGGAAGCATGGATGGCGAACCAGCGTATGGTTAATTCCAGGCATTATTGATCCCACCCTCATTTGAGGAAAATATGAGCGAAAATATCAAACACATTAGCGATGCATCTTTTGAAGCAGACGTCCTGAAATCCGAGTTGCCAGTACTGGTGGACTTCTGGGCAGAATGGTGCGGTCCCTGCAAGGCCATCGCCCCTATCCTGGAAGAAGTGGCCAAGGAATATGCCGGCCGCATCCAGATCGCCAAGATGGACGTGGACGCCAACCAGGCAGTGCCTGCCAAATTCGGCATCCGCGGCATCCCGACCCTGATCCTGTTCAAGGATGGTGTTGCAGCTGCTCAAAAAGTGGGCGCCATGGCCAAGGGCCAGTTGACCGCTTTCGTCGACAGCAACATTTAATGTATGATGGGCAGCGCTGCGCCCGCAGCGCCGCCTGACTGGAACCACCGGGAAGCGGCTTTGCCTCATTCGTGCACAGCCTTCCCGAATAATTAATCAACGCCACGCAGTCCCCTCCCCTACCTTTACATCCCGTCTCGGGACACTCAACACATATGCATTTATCCGAACTAAAGGCCCTACACGTATCCGCCCTGCTTGAGATGGCGATCGGTCTTGACATTGACAACGCAGCCCGCTTGCGCAAACAGGAGCTGATGTTCGCTATCCTGAAAAAACGCGCCAAGTCCGGCGAACAGATTTTTGGCGATGGCGCCCTGGAAGTGCTGCCTGACGGCTTCGGCTTCCTGCGCTCGCCCGACGCCAGCTACATGGCGTCCACCGACGACATTTACATCTCCCCTTCGCAAATCCGCCGCTTCAATCTGCACACCGGCGATTCGATCGAAGGCGAGGTACGGACCCCGAAAGATGGCGAACGCTATTTCGCATTGGTCAAAGTCGACAAGGTCAACGGCGAATCGCCGGAGATGTCGAAACACCGCATCCTGTTTGAAAACCTGACGCCGCTGCACCCGAACGAGCCGCTGCGCCTGGAACGTGAAATGAATGGCCAGGAAAACATCACCGGCCGCATCATCGACCTGATCGCCCCGATCGGCAAAGGCCAGCGCGGCTTGCTGGTGGCATCGCCGAAATCCGGTAAATCCGTGATTCTGCAGCACATCGCCCATGCGATCACGGCAAATCATCCGGACATCACCCTGATCGTGCTGCTGATCGACGAACGTCCGGAAGAAGTTACCGAAATGCAACGTTCGGTCCGCGGCGAAGTCGTCGCCTCGACCTTCGACGAGCCAGCCACGCGCCACGTGCAAGTGGCCGAGATGGTGCTGGAAAAAGCCAAGCGCCTGGTCGAAATGAAAAAAGACGTGGTCATCCTGCTCGACTCGATCACCCGTCTGGCGCGTGCCTACAACACCGTCATCCCTGCCTCGGGCAAGGTGCTGACCGGTGGTGTCGACGCGAATGCGCTGCAACGTCCAAAACGCTTCTTCGGCGCCGCGCGCAATATCGAAGAAGGCGGCTCGCTGACCATCATCGCCACGGCGCTGATCGAAACGGGCTCGCGCATGGATGACGTGATCTTTGAAGAATTCAAGGGTACCGGCAACATGGAAGTGCATCTGGAACGCCGTCTGGCCGAAAAACGCGTCTACCCGGCAATCAACCTGAACAAATCGGGTACCCGCCGCGAAGAACTGCTGATCAAGCCGAACGAGCTGCAAAAAATCTGGATTTTGCGCAAGTTGCTGTACTCGATGGACGAGATCGAGGCGATGGAGTTCATTCTCGACAAGATGAAAGCCACGAAGAACAACGCCGAGTTCTTCGACATGATGCGTAGAGGCGGCTAAAACCTACTGCGCGGCCACATTTTCGATCTCCGTTGCTCACTGTACTAAAGTACAGTTCCGCTACTCAATCGCAACTGTGACCTGCTCGCTACGGTTTTATCTCGCCTCTCACTTAGGTGCAAGCCGCTCATTGAGCGGCTTTTTTATTGCCTGCGGCCGAAAAGCGCTATATAATCGACGGTTGCATTATTTTAAACCCTGGCAAGTGATCGGCAATCGGGTCAAGAAGCTGGACGACCGACGAAGTGCTGTTTGGCTACCAAACTAGAGAGAAGACCATGAAAGTCGATACCCATCCAGAATACCGCGAAGTTGTTTTCCACGATCTGTCGTGCGATTTCAAATTCGTTACCCGCTCGACCATCCAAACCCGCGAAAAAATCACCCACGACGGTAAAGAATACCCACTGGTGAAGATCGAGGTTTCGGCTGAATCGCACCCATTCTTCACGGGCAAGCACAAAATCGTCGATACCGCTGGTCGCGTCGAGAAGTTCCGTCAGAAGTTCGGTTCGGTTGGTTCGAAAACCGCAGTCGCAGCAGGCTAATTTTTGCCGCTCTGCGGCAAAAAAGGGCAGCTTCGGCTACCAAGAAAAAGGCAGCCACGGCTGCCTTTTTTGTCTTTGGCCGCTTTACTTTATACTCGCGCATACCCGACGCCATTCGTCGCGTCTTGCCATTTTTTTCTGATACCGACTATCGATGAAGCCAGTCCGCCTTCCCGCCGCTGCCACACTCGCGCTGCCACGATGGGCCTTGTTTGCGCTCGGCCTGCTGTACATCCTGCCTGGCCTGATCGGCCGCGAACCGTGGAAGAACGATGACGCCGCCAGTTTCGGCATCATGTGGACCATGGCGCATGGCGGCCTGAACGACTGGCTGTGGCCCAACGTGGCCGGCCTGTCGCTGCCCGACGAAGGCCCGCTGGCCTTCTGGCTGGGCGCCATCTTCATCAAGCTGTTCGGCTGGATCGACGGCGACGTCTTTGGCGCGCGCATGTCGACCATCGGCATCTTCGTCGTCAGCACCCTGTCCGTCTGGTACACCGCCTTCAACCTGGGCCGCCGCAACGATGCCCAGCCGCTGCGCCTGGCCTTCGGCGGCCAGCCCGAGCCGGACGATTTCGGCCGCACCCTGGCCGATGCGGCCGTGCTCATCTACCTGGGCTGCCTGGGACTGCTGCAGCACAGCCACGACATCACGGCCGAAGCGCTGTACGTGTCCCTGATGGCCTATTTGCTCTACCGCGCCGTGCGCTACATGGAAGGCCCATCCGTGCGCAATGCGGCCCTGCTGGGCCTGGCGATGGGCGGCCTGACCCTCGCGCGCGGCTGGATCACGCCGGCAGCGCTGAGCATTGCCCTGCTGCTGTGCACCGTCTTCCTGCGCCTGCCGCTGCTGCGCAGCGTGCGCCACCTGGCGCTGGCCATCCTGATCGGCGCCGCGCTGACCCTCGTCTGGCTGCTGCCGGGCGAATGGCTGCAACCGTATGGCCACTCGCCGCTGCACGCGTGGATGGAATGGAATTGCCGCCAGTTCAGCGCCCCGAGCCTGAAAAGCCTGCAGTATTTCTTGCGTGTCGGCATCTGGTTCTTCTGGCCTGCGTGGCCGTTCGCCGCCTGGGCCGTGTATGCCTGGCGCCGCCAGCACCACGTGCTGCACATCGTCGTGCCGCTGACCTTTGTCGCCATGCTGGCCATCCTGGGCCTGTGCCATCCCGATCCCGACCCGAGCCAGCTGCTGCCGCTGCTGCCGCCGCTGGCCGTGATGGCCGCGTTCGGCTTGCTGACCATGAAACGGGGCGCTATCAACGCCATTGACTGGTTCTCCGTGATGGTGCTGACCATTTGCGCCCTTGCGCTGTGGCTGTTCTGGTTCGCCATCCTGACGGGCTGGCCGCCGAAACTGTCGCATAATGCCCTGAAACTCATGCCAGGCTTCAAGCCCGAACTGGACTTGCTGGCCTTTTTCGTGGCCGCCTGCGCCAGCGCGGGCTGGGTGGCGCTGGTGCACTGGCGCATCTCGCGCCAGCCGGCCGTGCTGTGGCGCGCCGTGGTCCTGTCGTCCGGTGGCCTGATCCTGATCTGGGTGCTGATCATGACCTTGTTCCTGCCGCCGTTGAACTACAGCAAGAGCTACGCCAGCGTGGCGCACCAGATTTCCGTCCACCTGCCGCCAGGCAGCAAGTGCATCAACAGCAACGTCGGCGCCGCACAGCGCGCCTCGTTCGCCTACTTCGGCCACTTGCCGTTTGCCAGCGTGGGGCAGCAGCAATGCGATGTGTTCCTGTTGCAAGACAGCATCAAGGTGCCTGACAGCAAGGAACAACTGCCCGAGCACCATGGCGCGGACTGGATCAAGCTGTGGGAGGGGCGCCGTCCCACGGATGACGTTGAACGTTTCCGCCTGTACCAGCGCGTCAGGTAAGCAGCAAAAAACCGGGCCAGCCCCGGTTTTTTTATGTCCGCAAAACAATCACTATCACCAGGAAAAGTGTTGCTTTTAAATATAGTTAATTACCTAAATTGAACTAGAATTGTTTTTTAGATTATAATGATGGCCTGCGCGATGGCGGTGTCTTGCTTTCCCGCCCTATTCGTCCCCCAATTCACTATGAGATTGTCCATGAAATTATTTACTGCCCGTACCTTGCCGCTCATCAGCGCCGCCCTGTTCGCCTTCTCTTTCAGCGCTTCGGCCCAGGCAACCGTGATTGACCTCGGCGTCGCCAATGGCTACTCGGCCTTCATCTTCGGCAACATCGGCAGCAGCGGCGCCAGCGGCTTCACCAGCGTCGGTGGCAGCATCGCCGCCGGCGGCAATATCTATCTGGACAACTACAACGTCGGCACGAACAAAAAGCCAGGCAGCGCGGCCAACGCGATCGTTGCTGGCGGCAACCTGAACACGGGCTGGGGCACCATCGGTGGTTCCGCCGTGTATGGCGTCAGCAATCCCAACGCCACCTTGACAGCGCCACAATGGTTCCCAACCGGCAGCATCAGCAAAGGCAACGCTTCCACCCTGGACTTCGCGGGTACCAAGCAACAACTGACGACCCTGTCGGGCGACGTGGCCAAGCTGCAATCGAACGGCACCGTGCTTTCGCAAAACAATGGCTTCAAGCTGGTGGGCGACATCAACGCCGACGTGAATATTTTCAACATCGATGCGTCGAACCTGCATAACCTGACCCTGGACCTGTCCTCGCTGAAAAGCACGGCCAGCATCATCATCAACGGCACGGCCACCAACATCACCTTGAGCGGCGGCTTCGACAATTTCGGCAGCTTCGCCGACCGCACGCTGCTGAACTTCGCCAATGCCACTACCACCAGCCTGAACAACGTCGGCATCAACGGCAGCATCCTGGCGCCGAACAGCGCGTTTTCCGGTTCGGGCAGCATGAACGGCACCCTGGTCGCCAATTCGGTCAGCTCGATCAATTACGGCCACGTGTCGATGAACGGCTCCGGCTTCAACACGGTCAGCGTGTCGGCCGTGCCGGAACCAGGCACCTACGCCATGCTGCTGGCCGGCCTGGGCTTGCTCGCCTTTGTACGCCGCCGCACGCCAGCGCGCGCACCGCAAGCCGCGATGGCCTGAGCTTTACGCTGAATCAATAAAAAACACCGGGCCGCGCGAGCTTCCCGGTGTTTTTTTATGGGCTGGCGAAAGACTTAATCCGCGCTCAGCCCCAGATCCGTCGCCACCTGCTTGCGCAATAGGTATTTCTGGATCTTGCCCGTCACCGTCATGGGGAATTCCTCGACGAAGCGCACGTAGCGGGGAATCTTGTAATAGGCGATCTGCCCATCGCAAAAGGCGCGGATGTCCTCGCTGGTAGCCTGCGTGCCCGGACGCAGGATGATGCAGGCGCACAACTCTTCGCCATACTTGGCGTCCGGCACGCCCACGCATTGCACGTCGAGCACGCTAGGGTGGCGGTACAGGAATTCTTCGACTTCGCGCGGATAGATGTTTTCGCCGCCACGGATGACCATGTCCTTCGAGCGGCCGACGATGCTGCAAAAGCCGTTGTCGTCGATCACGGCCAGGTCGCCCGTGTGCATCCAGCGCGCCGCATCGATGGCCTCACTGGTTTTTTCCGGGTCGCCCCAGTAGCCCTGCATCACGGAATAGCCGCGCGTGAGCAATTCGCCCTTTTCGCCGCGCGGCACGATGCGCCCTTCCGCATCGATGATTTTCACTTCCAGGTGCGGGTGAACCCTGCCGATGGACGACACGCGCATTTCGCGCGGGTCCTCAATCGCCGTCTGGAAACTGACGGGCGACGTTTCCGTCATGCCATATGCAATCGTGATTTCCGCCATGTGCATCAGCTCGATGACCCGCGTCATGACTTCCATCGGACACGGCGAACCGGCCATGATGCCGGTGCGCAAATTCGACAGGTCGTATTGCTTGAAATCAGGATGGTCGAGGATGGCGATGAACATGGTCGGCACGCCATGCAGCCCCGTGCAGCGCTCGGCCTGCACGGTTTCCAGCACGGCTTTCGGATCGAACCCTTCACCGGGAAACACCATGGCCGCGCCATGCGTGACGCAGGCCAGGTTGCCCAGCACCATGCCGAAGCAGTGGTACAGGGGCACGGGAATGCACAAGCGGTCCTGTTGCGTCAGGCGCATGGCTTCGCCGATGAAAAAGCCGTTGTTGAGGATATTGTGGTGCGTCAGGGTGGCGCCCTTCGGCGCGCCCGTGGTGCCGGACGTGAACTGAATGTTCACGGCATCGTCAAACTGCAAGGTAGCGCTCACTTCGTCCAGGTGCGTCAGGTCGGCGTCGGCAATGCCCTCCATCAAGGCGTCGAAGTTGTGCATTCCGGGTGTCGCGGCCGTGCCCAGGCGGATCACGTGGCGCAATTGCGGCAGGCGCGGCGACTCCAGGGCGCCGGCGCGCGAACGGGCGATTTCCGGCACCACGTCTTGCACGATGGCCAGGTAGTCGCTGGACTTGAAGCTGGGCGACAGGATCAGCGCGCTGCATTGCACCTTGTCGAGCACGTATTCGAGTTCCGAACGCCGGTAGGCGGGGTTGATGTTGACCATGATCAAGCCGGCTTTCGCCGTGGCAAACTGGGTCAGCACCCATTCGGCGCAATTCTGCGACCAGATGCCGACCCGGTCGCCCGGCTGCAAGCCCAGCTTCAGCAAGCCGGCGGCCAGGCGGTGCACGCGCTGCTGGAATTCCAGATACGTCCAGCGCACGTTCTGGTGCGCCACGATCAGGGCATCCTGCTGGCCATGGCGGGCGGCGATGCCGTCCAGGTAGGCGCCTATCGTTTCGCCGATCAACGGCGTCTCGTGGGCGCCGTGTACATAACTGATTGCTTGCATGCTGTCTCCAGGGTGTGTGGCGCGGCGCGCTCTTGTTATCGTCTTCGATGCAGAAAATTATAGCCGCAACCGCCCCCGCCCTGCGTCAGCTTGCTGTAATGTGCAGGCCAGCACATCCGACACTCACGGCACCATGACAGGCAATACGCAGCACCCGCCCGAACAGGGCTTCATCCTGACCCGCCACTGGCGCGATACCAGCGCCGGCACGGAAGTCGATTTCTGGCTGGCAACAGATGCCGGGCCCCGCCACGTGCGCCTGCCCGTGCAGACGGCCGTCGCCTTCCTTCCCATGGAGCAGCAGGAACAGGCGCAACAGCTGTTGCGTGGCGAGCGCCATGCGGAACTGCGTCCCCTGTCGCTGTGCGATTTCCACCACCGTCCCGTGCTGGGGCTGTACTGCAAGCAATACCGGCATTTGCTGAAGCTGGAAAAGCAGCTGCGCGCGCACGGCATCGACGTGTACGAAGCCGATATCCGCCCGCCCGAGCGCTATCTGATGGAACGCTTCATCACGGCGCCGGTAACGTTCAGCGGAGAAACACTGCAGGAAGTGCAGCTGAAACCGGCGCCCGGCTACCGCCCCGCATTAAAACTGGTGTCGCTCGATATCGAGACGACGGCCCATGGCGAGCTGTATTCGCTGGCCCTGGAAGGCTGCGGCCAGCGCCAGGTGTACATGCTGGGGCCGCCAAACGGCGGCGATGACGCCATGGACTTCGACCTCGAATACTGCGACAGCCGCGCACAGATACTCGAGCGCCTGAACACATGGATGGAGCGCCACGATCCGGACGCCATCATCGGCTGGAACCTGGTGCAGTTCGATTTGCGCGTGCTGCGCCAGCACGCCGAGCGCTATCAGGTGCCCCTGAAACTGGGACGCGGCGGCGCCGTGATGGAATGGCGCGAACATGGCGGCAAGCAAGAGCACTATTTTGCGGCCGCCGCGGGCCGGCTGATCATCGACGGCATCGAAGCCCTGAAGTCGGCGACGTGGAATTTTTCCTCGTTCAGCCTGGAAAACGTGGCGCAGACGCTGCTGGGTGAAGGCAAGTCCATCGACAATCCCTACCAGCGCATGGCCGAGATCGACCGGCGTTTCCGCGAAGACAAACCGGCGCTGGCCCGCTACAACCTCAAGGATTGCGAGCTGGTCACGCGCATCTTCGCCAAGACCGAGCTGCTGACCTTCCTGCTGGAACGGGCCAGCGTGACGGGCCTGGCGGCCGACCGCAGCGGTGGCTCCGTGGCCGCGTTCGAACACCTGTACTTGCCGCTGATGCACCGGCAAGGTTACGTGGCGCCCAACCTGGGCGATATCTCCGGCGACAACAGTCCGGGCGGCTTCGTCATGGATTCCCAATCAGGCCTGTACGACTCCGTGCTGGTGCTCGACTATAAAAGCCTGTACCCGTCCATCATCCGCACGTTCCTGATCGACCCCGTGGGCCTGGTGGTGGGCACCAGCGGCGACGAGGCCGATACCGTGCCCGGCTACCGTGGCGCGCAGTTTTCAAGGGTCAAACATTGCCTGCCCGCCATCGTGCAACAGGTGTGGCAAGGGCGCGAGACGGCCAAGCGCGAGCGCAACGCGCCATTATCGCAAGCATTAAAAATCATCATGAACGCGTTCTATGGCGTATTGGGCTCGAGCGGCTGCCGCTTTTTCGACCCGCGCCTGGCCTCCTCGATCACCTTGCGCGGCCACGACATCATGCACCGCACGCGCGAGCTGATCACGGAACAGGGTTATCAGGTCATCTATGGCGACACGGATTCCACCTTCGTGTGGCTGAAAACGGCGCATACGGATGAAGAAGCGGGCAAGATCGGCCGCGCCCTGGTGGCGCACGTGAATACGTGGTGGGATGCCCACTTGCGCGCAGAGTTCGGCCTGGAGAATGCGCTGGAACTGGAATTCGAGACGCATTACCGGCGCTTCCTGATGCCCACCATCAGGGGCTCGGAAGAAGGTAGCAAGAAGCGCTATGCGGGCCTGGTGGGCAAGCCCGACGGCAGCGAACAGATGGTCTACAAGGGCCTGGAAACCGTGCGCAGCGACTGGACGCCGCTGGCGCAGCAATTCCAGCAAGCCTTGTACCTGCGCATCTTCCAGCGCGCCGCCTACCAGGACTATGTGCGCGACTACGTGGCGCGCACCGTGCGCGGCGAATTCGACGCTCTATTGGTCTACCGCAAGCGTCTGCGCCGCCCGCTCGACGACTACCAGCGCAACGTGCCGCCCCATGTGCGCGCGGCACGCACGGCCGACGCCTACAACCTGGCGCAGGGCCGGCCGCTGCAATATCAGAACGGCGGCTGGATCAGCTATGTCATCACGGTGGCCGGCCCGGAACCGCTGGAAACGCAGCGCTCGCCCATCGATTACCACCATTACCTGACGCGCCAGCTGCAGCCGGTGGCCGACGCGATCCTGCCCTTCCTGGGCGACGATTTTTCGCGCCTTGTATCGGGCCAGCAGGATTTGTTTTAAATCAATTTTACTGACCGGCATGACCAAGCTGAGGTAATATCGGCGCCTGCCGGGCTTATCTGCCCCTGTTTGCAGGCGCTGTGCGCCGCGGCAGCGTAAAATACGCCATGGCGAAAGAATAAGAGCTGTACCCAAGAAGAAGATGCCGCTCCAGACGAGAATCGTTCGCAAGAAGATTGTCGCCACTGAAAGGGCGCATAATTTATCACTATGTTGAACCAGTACGCCGGACTGCCCATCGTCCGCCGGCTAATTTTTGAATGAATTGATACCATGACCGAGATCACGTCCTTAAGAGACATCCCGCAAAAAAATATCTTCCGCAAGGGCGACACCTTTGTGCTGTTCGGCGAGCTGTTCGGCCGCGGCTATGTAAATGGCTTGCTGGACGAAGCGCGCAAGGCGGGCATGAATATCGTCGGCATGACGGTCGGCCGCCGCGATGAAAACATGGCGCTGCGTCCGTTGAACGCGGAAGAGCTGGCGGAAGCCGAAGCCAATCTGGGCGGCCGCATCATCAATGTGCCGCTGATGGCCGGTTTCGACCTCGACGCGCCAGCGGGCGAGCCGACCCCGACAGCCCTGCTGGCCGACATGACCCTGAAAAGCTGGCAAGAAGACAAGCTGGACTGGGCGCAGATCGAACGCTGCCGCGAAGCCGGCATCGCCCGCTTCAGCGCTTCCGTGGCGAAAGCCATGGCCGAGCTGGACAGCCTGATTCCTGACGGCAGCAATGTGTATTTCGCCCACACCATGGCTGGCGGCATTCCGAAAGTCAAAGTCTTCCTGGCGATTGCCAACCGCATCTACAAAGGCCGCGGCGAGCGCTTCATGTCCTCGCGCGCCCTGCTCGACAGCGACCTGGGTAAATTGATCCTGATGAACTTCGACGAAGTCACGGCCAACACCCTGCAGCACCTGATCGACGGCAGCGCCGCCATCCGCGCCCGCATCGAGCAAACGGGCGGCCAGGTGCGCTACAGCGCCTACGGCTACCACGGCACGGAGATCTTGATCGACGGCAAGTACCAGTGGCAAACCTACAGCAACTACACCCAGGGCCTGGCCAAGATGCGCCTGGAAAACGTGGCCAAGGCCGCGTGGGACAAAGGCATCAAGGCCACCGTCTTCAACTGCCCGGAAATCCGCACGAACTCGTCCGATATTTTCGTCGGCGTGGAACTGTCCCTGTTCCCCCTGCTCGACGCGCTGAAAAAAGAAGGCGGCGCAGCCTGGGCCGAAGAGCAGTGGAAAATCTGCCAGGGCTTGCTGGAAGACGGCGTCTCGCTGCAAGACTTGCTCGACCGTATCGCCGCCTACAATGGCGACGCCACCAGCGTGCAGTTCCGCAACTTCGCTGCCTGGCCGATGGACAACACGCCAGAGCTGGCCGACGTCATGATCGGCACCTCGGACGACATCACCAAGCTGCACAAGGACCGCAAGGAACTGATCACCGACCACCTGAGCTCGCTGGTCCTGGAAGGCACGGGCCCGCTGATGTTCCACGCCATGTCGGAACCGCAAGCGCCCGTCGTCTGGCTCAACCACGACATCATCGCGCGCCAGCTGAACTCCGTGCATAACTGATACCGGCCCAGCCGCTGTCCGACAACGCCGTCCCGGGCCCGCGCCCCGGACGGCGTTTTTCATGCAAAGCCAGCATCCGATTAATGGGCTAAACCGTATGCCAAGCGAAAAACTTGCCGTATCGCGATAAATCAGTGATAATGCGTCTCGCGTTGCCGGGATGGCGGAATAGGTAGACGCACGGGACTCAAAATCCCGCGCTGGAAACAGCGTGCCGGTTCGATTCCGGCTCCCGGCACCACAGAACACTTTAGTTGTAGCTGATCAAACCTGCCCATCGCCAGATGCTGCGGGTTTTTTTATGTCAGCGCCCCAGCCTGCGCTCCAGCCCCGCCTTCACTCCATCCCACTCCGTATCAATCATGCTGAAACGCACGGAGTTGCGCTTGCGCCCGTCCGGCATGATGCGCTCGTGGCGCACGATGCCTTCCTGTAGCGCGCCCAGGCGCACAATGGCGGCGCGCGATTTGGCGTTCAGTTCGTCGGTCGTGAATTGCACACGCACGGCCTGCATGGCTTCGAAGGCATGCGTCAGCAGCAGCAATTTTGCTTCCGTGTTCACGCCCGAACGCTGCACGGAGGCGGCCAGCCAGGTGTGGCCGATTTCCATCTTGCGGTTGATACGGTCGATCTTCCAGAAGCGCGTGCTGCCGACGATGGCACCCGTGGACTTTTGCACGATGACGAAGGGCATGACCGTGCCGGCGCGCCGCCCTTCCAGGGCCGTGGCGATGTAGGCGGCCATGGTGGCGGGGCCGGGCACCACGGTCACGGTCATGTTCCACAGTTCGCCATCGGCGGCCGCCTGCAGCAGCTGTGGCCCGTGCTCCGGTTGCAGCGGCAGCAGCTCGACCAGTTGGCCGCGCAGGGCGATCTCCATCGCTTGCTCCTTCCGGCTATCCAAACGGCCGCACGCCAAACAGCACGCCATGCAGCCAGAACGCCAGCAGCAGCCACAGCACGCAACCCGCGCCGGTGGCGATCAGGGTGCCTGCCATGGTGCCGCCCTGATAGGCCACCCCGGCCGCGCGGTCGCGCTGCACGGCGGCATACAGATCGACTGACGACCAGACGAGGAAGCCGCCGAACAGCAGCACGTCGGCCACGTTGCCGTTGGCCAGCAGATGCGCGACGGCCCACAGTTGCGTGCCCAGCAGCATGGGGTGGTGCACCCAGGTCTTGATATGGTTGCGCGGCACATTGGCCGCCGCCAGTAAAATCAGCGAGAACAGCATCAGCAGGGCACTGATGTGGCGCAAGCCCATGGGCGGCGTCCACAGCACCTGCGGTTGCTGGCGCGCCAGGCCATAGCCCCAGATGATCAGGCCCAGCCCGGCGAACGCCACGAGGGAATACAGCCCCTTCCAGCGCTTTTCGCCGAGGCGCGCCAGCTGGGCGCTGCGCCAGTCATCGGCCACGATGCGCACCGAATGCAAGCCCAGGAACAGCAACAAACCGAGTATCAGCACCGTCATCGTCCACTCCCCAGTCCATATCCTCTATCCAGCATACGCGGCGCCATGGCCGCTGCCTTCCGCGCAGATCAACGTTCTTCGCGATAGTAGTCGCAACCCTCGAACGTAGTGCGCAGCGCCTGCTGCAGCTGGGCATAGCGCTCCGGCGTCAAATTGAAACGCACGTCGATCTGGCCATCGTCATCCATCTGCATGGCTGCCTCGGCATCCATCTGCACGGACAGGCGGTTCGGATGCAGGATCACGGCGTGCATGTGGCCATACCAGGCAAATTCCTGGCCGCAGTATTCGATATACGGTTCGTCCATGCCCATGGCCACGTCCTGCTCGTCATACTCGTCGGCGCGCTGCAGCATCAGGTAGACGGGCTCGCCTTTGCCGGCTGGCGCGGCCAGGGTGGTGATCAGGGCGTCGTCTTCATTGATGACGGACAACTCGGTGGCGGTAAATCCTGCGGACATGGCGTGCTTTCAACAATTCAAGGGATGCCGCCACCATAGCGCAAAAGCGGCATGGGCAACATAGCGCGCGGCGAAAAAAGCCTGCCGTCACGAAAATCCATCGCCGCCTATAATTACCGCTCCAAACTATTTCTACAGGAGACCGCCTTGACCGCAGCATCGCCCTACACCATCCGCCTGGCCATTCCCGCCAGCGCCACCTACCAGCACCTGCGCGTCGCCGCCGGCCTGAGCGCGAAAACCACGGAGGCGGCCGCCAGGGGCTTGCCGAATTCCCTGTTTGCCGTGCAAGTGCTGCTGGGCGACGAGGTGGTGGGCATGGGCCGCATCATCGGCGATGGCGGCTGCTTCTTCCAGGTGGTCGATATCGCCGTGCTGCCGGCCCACCAGGGCAAGGGCTTGGGCAAGCTGATCATGCGTGAAATCCGCCAGTTCATCGATAGCGACGTGCCGGAAAGCGCGTATGTCAGCCTGATCGCCGATGGCCAGGCGCAAGACCTGTACGCGCAATTCGGTTTCAAGCACACGGCGCCCGCCTCGGTCGGCATGGCGCTGAAGCGCTAGGCGCCCGATGCCGGCCTGGCTCGTATGCAGCATGGCATTCGCGCTGCTGTTGAGCGCTGCGGCCTGGCAGGCCGAGCGCACGCTGCAGCGGCGCGGCCGCACGACGCGCTGGCTGTGGCTGGCGGCCATCGCCGCGTCCGTCCTCCTGCCCTTGGCGTGGCTGCCCGGCGTGCTGGCGGCCATGCCGGCGGAACAGGCGCAGCTGAAACTGGGCTGGTTCATGCTATCGAGCGGCATGCTGCTGCTGTTGGCGCTGCGCAGCGTCTGGCTGCTGTCGCACCAGCGGCGCTGGCAAAAAGCCACCTTGCTGGGCACGCCCGTCTTCCTGAGCGGCGGCATCGGTCCCTGCGTGGCGGGGCTGCTGCAGCCCCGCATCGTGATGCCCGTCTGGCTGCAACTGATTCCGCCGCCACAGCAGACGCTGCTGCTGGCGCACGCACAATGCCGGCTGGCCGCGCGCGACCCGCTGCTGCTGGCCATGACATACGCCTTGATCGTGCTCATGCCATGGAACCTGCCCCTGTGGTGGCAGCTGCACCGGCTGCGCTTTGCCATCGAAGTCGATTGCGACGCGCGCATGCTGGCGCACGGCCACGCGCTGCGCGACTATGCCTTCGTCCTGCGCCGGCACGGCCAGTATTATTCGGGACTGACGGGCGCCTCGCCCATCGTGCTGAACGACCCGCTAGCGCTGCGCAGGCGGCGCCATCTGATGGCCAGATTTACCCGGAACCGGGCGGCGAACTTGCTATAGTAGCGGCAACGCCGCGCAATGCGCCCGCGCTCCCGGCTCCCCCATCAGAAATCAGAGAGATACCATGCTTTACCTGCTTGCCATCGTGATCGTCATCGCCCTGCTGTACTACGTCTTCAGCGGTCGCACGCCCGCCAAACCGCTGCACAAGCCGCTCATGTCGGTGCGCCAGTACGTGCCGGCGATTCCTGCGGGCGCACCCGCGCATCACTGGACCGATGAGGGGCGCTTTGCGTCGGAAGTGGAAAACGAATCGATGTACCAGCCCGCCATCGCCAAACTGGCCGGCGAGCATGGTCCCGGCAATGCGGAAGAAAAATGCCTGGCCCTGCTCGTCTGCGACGATGCCAATCCGTTCCAGGACAAGGCCATCGCCGTCTTCATCGATGGCCAGCTGGTCGGCTACCTGTCGCACAACGACGCGCTGCGCCTGCGCCGCAACCTGGGCCGCATGGACCTGGTGGGCCAGCTGACCTCGTGCGACGCCGTCATCCGCGGCGGCGGACTGTGGAATGGCAAGCGCTTGTCGTACGCCGTCTGGCTGGACTTGCAGCCCTACAACTAACACCTATGCCGTGCGCGCCTGCCTGACGGCGCGCGTGGCGATAAAGCTGGGCAGATACTTTTCAATTTCAAAGCGCGGGTGGGGATGCATTTCCTCGTGGTATCCCGCCAGCACGAAGCCCGCCGCCAGCTGGCCGCCGATCTGGCTATCCAGGCCATGGCCGAAGATCAGTGCCTCGCCCCTCTCCATGCGCGCCGCCAGCGCGTCCGGTGGCATATCCTCCACATCCGAATACGGCAGCACGAAACGGGGCCGTATCAAGCCCTGTTTTGCCCATTGCGGGTCACGGTCGCCGATGAACACGGCCGGGTTGAAAAAGCTGCTCAAGAGCACGCCGCCGTCCGCCAGCACGCGCGCGCATTCGCGCCACACGGGGGCAATGTCCGGCACGTACTGGTTCGACACGGGATGGACGATGACATCGAAACTGGCATCGGCAAAGCAGGCCAGGTCGCGCATGTCGCCCTGCACGGTGGCCAGCTGCAAGCCGTCGCGTTCGGCCACCATGCGATCTTTCGCCAGTTGCTGCTCAGACAGGTCGAAGACGGTCACCTGCGCGCCGGCAGCCGCCAGCACGGGCGCCTGTTGCCCGCCGGCGCCGGCCAGGCACAGGATGCGCTTGCCTTGCACGGCGTCCAGCCAGCCGGCCGGCAGAGGTCCGGGCGTCAGGTGGATTTGCCACTGCCCGGCGCGTGCCGCCGCGATGGTGGCGCTGTCGACGGGCTGCGACCATGGACTGTTCTGTGCAGCCTGGGCATCCCAGGCTTGCTGATTATGCCGCAAGAAGTTGTTACCTAAAGGCATCGTCATCCTTTCAGAAAAAAGCAGGACGCGAATGTAGCATGACACCAGGCACGACGTCGCACTTTGCAAAAAAACCACATAATTCCTGTGCGCAACTTCCTCGCCAGCACCACCATTCCACGGGCACGGCAAGGTGGGCGGCCTACTTTCGCGCATGGGCACGGCTTGCACGACAGGGAAAATAATTACAATTAAGATATTTGTTTCCTGAAATCTGGTAAGGTAATCCGCATCGATCACCCGCAGTGGCGGCAGGCGCACACGCCAGCGCCAAACGCGTCACCTGTTTGCCTACGATGATACCTGCCAGCGTCCAGCACCTGTTCCACGTTCCCGCCGATCCGGCCCAGCTGCATCACGGCGTGCATGCGCCGGGACTGGTGCTGCTGTCGCTGGTGATCGCCATTTTCACGTCGTGGATGGCTTTCCAGATGACGGCGTACAGCCGCGCGCAGGCGAGCATCAGCCGCCGCTTGCACCTGCTGTGCCTGCTGGCCGGCAGCCTGGCCCTGGGCTGCGGCGTGTGGGCCATGCATTTCATCGGCATGCTGGCCTTCGAGCTGGGCACCAGCGTCGCCTACGATCCGGGCCTGACCTTGCTGTCCATCGTGCCCAGCGTGGCGGCCTCGTTCGTCGCCCTGGCCACCATCAGCCGGCGCACCGTCACGGCGCCGCTGCTGCTGCGCAGCGGCTTGCTGGTGGGCCTGGGCATCGGCGCCATGCATTACACGGGCATGCACGCCATGCGCATGGGCTTGTCGCTGCGCTACGAACCACTGCTGTTCGCGCTCTCGCTCGTCGTTGCCGTGGCGCTGGCCACCCTGGCCCTGTGGATACGCTTCGGCTTGCGCGGCTGGAGCAGCCGCATAGCCGCAGCGCAGCGCACGCTGATCAGCGCCTGCGTCATGGGTTGCGCGATTACCGGGATGCATTACATGGGCATGCAGGCGGCCCGCTTCGTGGGAACGATTCCCCCAGGCAATGATGCCGATGCCAACCGGCCCATGCTGGTGATCAGCGTGACCCTGCTGACCATCGCCCTGACGATCCTGGTCGCCTCGGCCGTGGGCATCTTGCGCTACCGCGAACTGTTTCGCCACCTGAACCAGAGCGAACACTGGACACGTTCGCTGCTGATGAGCACGGTCGACGGCGTCATCACCATCGACCGCCACGGCAGCATCGTCGACTTCAACGGCGCCGCCGAGCGCATCCTCGGCTGGCGCTCGGCGGAAATCGTCGGCCGCCACGTCAGCGTGCTGGTCAGCGACGTGCGCCAGTCGGAACAGAACGGCCTGCTGTACTACCTGCGCACGGGCGAAGGCGATGCGTCCCACGCCAGCGAGGAAATCGTCTACCTGCGCAAGGATGGCGCCCCCGTGGCCGTGCAGCGCTCGATGGCCAGCGCGCGCCTGGCCGACCAGGATTTATATGTGCTGTTCATTACGGACATCAGCGAACGGCGCGCCATGCTGGCTGCCCTGCGCGAAAGCGAGCAGCAGTTGCGCTCGCTGATCGGCAATATTCCCGGCATCGCCTTTCGCTGCACCACGGCGGAAAACCAGCCCATGCTGTTCATCAGCGAGGGCGTGGAAGCCGTCACCGGCTATCCGCCCGCAGACTTTCTCGGCGCCGTGCCGCGCCGCACCATCACGGGCCTGATCGCCAGCGAAGAGCGCGCCTACGTCATCGATGTCTTCAACCACAGCGTCGCCAGCGGCGAGCCCTACCTGCTTGAATACCGGCTGCTGCATGCCGACGGCACGGCGCGCTGGCTGTGGGAGCGGGGCACCGTGGTGCACGATGCGGCAGGCGCCGTGCGCTGGGTCGACGGCGTCATCCTCGACATCAGCGAACGGCGGCAAATGGAGGAAGACTTGCGCATGGCCAAGGAAAAAGCGGAGCTGGCGGCCGCCACGCGGGCCAGCTTTGTCGCCAACATGAGCCATGAAATCCGCACGCCGATGAATTCCATCCTCGGTTTCACGGATGTGCTGCTGGACTCGCCACTGGCACCCGAGCAGCGGCGCCACCTCGATACCGTGCGCCAGTCCGGCCGCTCACTATTGCGCCTGCTCAACGAAGTGCTCGATACGGCCAAGCTGGACAAGGGTGCCATGGCGCTGGAATTGCGCGACTACAGCCTGCTGGCGCTGGTCGATGAACTGGCATCCTCGTATGGCATCCATGCACGCGCCAAGGGCTTGCGCATGGAGGTGCAGTACGACCCGCAACTGCCGGCCGTGCTGCATGGCGACGAATTACGCATGCGGCAAGTGCTGGGCAACCTGCTCGACAACGCCATCAAGTTCACGCCCGGCGGCGCCGTCAGCCTGGCGGCCCGCTTCGAGGATGGCCAGCTGCACCTGCTGGTGCAGGACAGCGGCATCGGCATCCCCGCGGAACGGCGCGACGCCATCTTTGAACCGTTCGTGCAAGCGGACGCCTCGACCACGCGGCGCTTTGGCGGCACGGGCCTGGGCACCACCATCAGCCGGCAACTGGTGACCCTGATGCAGGGGCGCATCTGGGCCGATGCCGCCTTGCCGCACGGCAGCGTGTTCCACGTCATGCTGCCCTTGCTGCCGGCACGCCAGGCGGCGCTGCCCGCCAGCGAACGCCGCAGCGTGCGCCTGCCGCCCCTGCGCGTGCTGGCCGCCGACGACGTGCCGCAAAACCTGGAACTGCTGAGCTTACTATTGGGCAAGCGCGGCCATACGGTGGTGACGGCCGGCGATGGCGCGCAAGCCTTGCAGCTGGCGCAGCAGGACGACTTCGACATTCTGCTGCTGGACTTGCAGATGCCGCGCATGGATGGCCTGGCCGCCACACAAGCCATCCGTGCCGCCGCCCTGCGCGATGGCCGCCCGCGCGTGCCCGTGATCGCCATGACGGCCAGCGTGCTCGATGCGCACCGCAAGGCGGCGCGGGCGGCCGGCATGGACGGTTTCGCCACCAAGCCTGTCGATTGGCAGGCGCTGTCGCAGGAAATCGCCCGCGTGCTGGGCCTGGCGGCAGAAGCGGGCGACGATGGCGGCGAACCGGCGGCGCCCGCTGGCGGACGGGTGCTGCACCATACGGGCGCCCTGCAGCGCTGGGCCGGCAACGACAGTGCCTACCACGCGGCGCTGGCCCGTTTCGCACGCGAGCATCCCCGCTTGCCGCCTGCCCTGCTGGCCGCCATCGAGGCGCGCGATCACGCGGCGCTCTTGCCGCAGAGTCACCAGCTGCGCGGCGTGGCAGCCAATCTCGGCCTGGAACAGCTGGCCGCCAGCCTGGCGGCGCTGGAGCAGTGCTGCGCCAGCCCCGGCTCCGCCACGGCCCAGCAGCTCGACGAGATGCTGGGCAAGCTGCTGACGCAATGGCCGGCGGCCGTGGCCGCCATCGCCCGGCTGGCGCCGACTGCATTGCCGGCGGCAACGGCGGCTGCCTTCGACGCGCCCGCCGCCCGGCAAGCGGCCAGCTCCCTGCTGCACGCCTTGCGGCGCGGCGAACTCGATGACGCGGCGCAAGCACAGTTGCAGCACGCCATGGGCGCGCAAGCGGACGCGCTGGCGCCGCTGCGGCATGCCATCGACGATTTCGATTTCCCCCTCGCGCAGTCGCTCTTGCACGACTTGCTGCACGCCTTCGCACCGGAGTCCCCATGAATGCACCAGCCAGGCCCGTGATTCTCGTCGTCGACGATGAGGCGGCCAATTTGCAATTGCTGCGCCAGATATTGCAGAACGACTACGCGCTGCTATTCGCCAAGGATGGCGCGCGGGCACTGGAATTGGCGCAGCAGGAACGCCCGGCCCTGATCCTGCTCGACGTGATGATGCCGGGCATGAGCGGCCACGACGCCTGCCGCCAGCTGAAAGCCGCGCCACTGACGGCCGCCATTCCCGTCATTTTCGTCACGGCCCTGAACGACATGCGCGACGAACTCAGTGGTTTTGAAGCGGGCGCCGTCGATTACATCACCAAGCCGCTCAGTCCCGCCATCGTGCGCGCCCGCGTGCGCACGCACCTGTCGCTGGTGCGCATCGACGAGCTGAAGGAAACGCGGCTGCAGATCGTCCAGCGCCTGGGCCTCGCGGCCGAATACAAGGACAATGAAACGGGCCTGCACGTGATCCGCATGAGCCATTACGCGCGCCTGCTGGGCGTGGCCGCCGGCATGGACGAGACCGCCGCTGACGACCTGCTGCACGCGGCGCCCATGCACGACGTGGGCAAGATCGGCATACCCGACCGCATCCTGCAAAAGCCGGGCAAGCTCGACGCGGATGAATGGGCCATCATGCAGACGCACGCGCGCATCGGCGGCGACATCATCGGCGAACATGCCGAAGGCGGCATGCTGGCGCTGGCGCGCCAGATCGCCCTGTCGCACCATGAAAAATGGGATGGCAGCGGCTACCCGAACGGCTTGGCGGGCGAAGCGATTCCCCTGGCGGGGCGCATCGTCGCCGTGGCCGACGTCTTCGACGCGCTGACCTCGGTGCGCCCGTACAAGCGCGCGTGGTCGGTACTGGACGCCGTGGGCTATCTGCAAGCGCAACAAGGCAGCCATTTCGATGCGCGGCTGGTCGGGCTGTTTGTGCAGGAACTGCCCGCCATCGACGCCATCCGGCTGCGCTGGGCGGAGAAAGAGGAACACCACACGCCCGCTTGAAGAATGAACTCCCGCCACGCCCAGCGTTGTTGCGTCACACAGGGAAGTGCCGGACAGATGGCGCCGGCGCCGATGCAGACCACTGGAAAGGCAAGGAGTTCAATGTCATTATGGCTGGCGACGGGCCAAACATTTTGATGCACATCAAATGGATCAGCATTTCCTGGCTGTGGACTTGCGGATGGCCATGGCCCGTGTTTTTTTGACCCACATCAAGCCCAGCATAAGAAAACCGCCCGCCGGCAAGGCAATGCTGGACTTGCCCGTGTTGCCGTTCTAGCCTTGTTGCCATCCTGACTAGCGAATGACAACATGGCCTATAAATCCATCCTCGTCCACGCCGACCTGTCGCGCCATGCGCCGCAGCGCATCGCCATCGCGGCACGGCTGGCGCACGCGCACCAGGCGCACCTGATCGGCGCCGCCATGACGGGCCTGTCGCGCTTTTACGTGGAAAACAACCGCGGCATGCGCGGCAGCGCCGTGGCGGCGCAGATCAACGCCCTGCATGGGCAGGCGGAACAGGCCCTCGACCAGTTTGAAACGCTGGCGCGCCAGGCCGGCACCGTCTCGCTGGAACGGCGCCTGATCGAAGACGATGAGGATGGCGGCATGGCCGTCAGCGCCCGCTACAGCGACTTGACGGTGCTGAGCCAGCACGACGACAGCGAAGCGCTGCCCGGCGCCATGAGCGACCTGGTGCCCTACGTGATGCTGAACGCGGCCCGTCCCGTACTGATCGTGCCGCGCAGCGGCAAGTTCACGCAGATCGACAACACCGTCGTGGTGGCCTGGGATGGCAGCATGGAAGCCACGCGCGCCATCGGCCACGCCCTGCCCCTCTTGCGCGCGGCGCGCCTGGTGGTGCTGGCCCTGCTGCACCCGCCGGCCGGCCATGCACAGCCGGCCCGCCATCCGGGCGCCGACATCGCCGCCTACCTGAGCCGCCATGGCGTGCCCGTCGAAGTGCGTCCGGCCATCGCCACGGGCGACATCGGCGCGGCGCTGCTGGCCATGGCCGCCGAAGTGCATGCGGACCTGCTGGTGATGGGCGGCTACGGCCACGCGCGCTTCCGCGAAATTTTACTCGGCGGCGTGACGGAAACGATCTTGCGCCAGATGACCTTGCCGGTGCTGATGGCGCACTGAAACCAAGCGCGCTCCATGTCGTTGCACGATGGGTATACTTGCCTGTTTATCCATATCAAAGCAATGTACATGAACCAACAACTCGTCAATTGGGGCAATAGCCTGGCGCCATTCGGCGGCGAACTGCTGTGGACCGCCCTGCCGTGGATGCTGCTGTGCAGCGCGGCCGGCTTCGTGCTGGCGCTCGGCATCTGCTACCAGCTGGCCAGAAAATGCCTGCTGGTGCGCCGTCCCCGCGCCTGGCATGTGGCCGCCAAGCTCAGCTATGTGCTGATCCTGCTCGCGCTGCCGCTCCTCGGTGCCGGCTTTGGCGCCGTGCACAGCGTGCACCGCGTGGTCAACCAGGCCCTCGAGCGCGACTTGCAGCCCGTGGTCGAAGCACAGATGCCGGCGCTGCGCGTCTACCTGGAACAGCAGGTCAAGCTGATCGCCCCGGGCCAGCCCATCAGCGTGCGCAGCCTGCTCGAACCATTCGTGCAAGGCATGTATTACCAGCCCACGTCCAGCAGCTACTGGGAACGCAGCAAGGCGCGCTGGATCAATGAATTCATTCTGCGCCGCGGCAGCGTGCTGCTGACGCAGGTGCTGCAGGAACAGCTGATCGCCAGGGTCGGCCTGCTCGGCGAAGCGCTCAAGGGCGCCAACTTCCGTGGCCAGGCGACGGGCGAACTGGCCGCGCTGGGCACCGATCTGGCCGTGCGCCTGACCACCGATGTGGCGCGCCATGCCGACTTCAGCAAACTCGACAAGTCAGTGCCGATGATTTTCATCGACGCCATCAAACGGCAAGCCGGCGCCTATTTCAATTCGCTCAAGATCACGCTGGGCCTGTTCGCGCTGGCGGCGCTGCTGCTGGTATGGGGCGAGATCATGCTGTACCGCCATTACTACCTGCGCCGCCATCCGCCCGCCGCCGCCCTGCCCGTGCCGCCCATGTAAAAAAAGCCGCGCCTCCTTGCGGATGGCGCGGCTTTCAGGCGGCAGCTAAAAGCTTAGGCTTTGCGTTGCGCTACCGCGTCAACGACGCACAGCGCCGTCATGTTGACGATACGGCGCACGGTGGCCGATGGCGTCAGGATGTGCACGGGCTTGGCGCAACCGAGCAGGATCGGACCGACGGCGATGCCGTTGCCGGCCGCCGTCTTCACCAGGTTGTAGGCGATGTTGGCCGATTCGATGTTCGGCATGACGAGCAGGTTGGCGTCGTTCTTCAGTGCCGAATTGGGCATGATTTTTTGACGCAGCTTGCTGTCCAGGGCCGTATCGCCGTGCATTTCGCCGTCGATTTCCAGGTCCGGCGCGCGCTCCTTGATGATGGCCAGGGCGGCGCGCATCTTTTGCGCCGAAGCGCTGTCGCTGGAACCGAAGTTCGAGTGCGACAGCAGGGCCGCGCGCGGCGACAGACCGAAACGGGTCATCTCTTCGGCGGCCATGATGGTGATCTCGGCCAGCTGCTCGGCGTCCGGGTTTTCATTGACGTGCGTGTCGACCATCACCAACTGGCGTTCCGGCATGATCAAGACGTTCATGGCGGCATACACGTTGCTGCCGGCGCGCTTGCCCAGCACCTGGTCGATGTATTTCAGATGCAGCTGGGTGGTGCCGAAGGTGCCGCAGATCATGCCGTCGGCGTCGCCCTTGTGGATCATCATCGAACCGATCAGGGTGTGGCGGCGGCGCATTTCCAGCTTCGCGTATTCCTCGGTGACGCCCTTGCGGCTCGTCATCGCGTAATACGTGTTCCAGTAATCGCGATAGCGCTCGTCGAAGTCCGGGTTGATGACGTCGAAGTCGACGCCCTGCTTCAGGCGCAGGCCAAACTTCTGGATGCGCGCTTCGAGCACGGGCGGACGGCCGACCAGGATAGGACGCGCCAGTTTTTCATCGACCACCACTTGCACGGCGCGCAGCACGCGCTCTTCTTCGCCTTCGGCGTAGACGATGCGTTTGAGTTCGGCCGGCGTGGATTTGGCCATCAGGAACAGCGGCTTCATGAAGGTGCCGCTGCGGTAGACGAATTGCTGCAGGCTGTCCGCGTACGCTTGCAAGTCCTTGATCGGACGCGTGGCGACGCCGGAATCCTCGGCCGCCTTGGCGACCGCTGGCGCGATCTTGATCAGCAAACGCGGATCGAACGGCATCGGGATCAGGTATTCAGGACCGAACGACAGGTTGCTGATGCCGTAGGTGGTAGCGACGATGTCCGACTGCTCGGCATGCGCCAGGTCGGCGATCGCGTGCACGACGGCGATTTCCATTTCGCGCGTGATCGTCGTCGCGCCGCAATCGAGGGCGCCGCGGAAGATGTACGGGAAGCACAGCACGTTGTTGACCTGGTTAGGATAGTCCGAACGGCCCGTGGCGATGATGGCGTCGCTGCGCACGGCCTTGACTTCTTCCGGCAGGATTTCCGGGTTCGGGTTGGCCAGCGCCAGGATCAATGGATTCGGCGCCATCTTGCGCACCATGTCCTGTTTCAGCACGCCGCCGGCGGAGACGCCGAGGAAAATGTCGGCATCCGGGATGATCTCGCCCAGGGTGCGCAGCGGCGTATCTTGCGCGAAGCGTTCCTTGTCCGGGTCCATCAGTTCCGTGCGGCCCTTGTAGACGACGCCGGCCAGGTCGGTGACGTAGATATTTTTCAGCGGGAAGCCCAGATCGACGATCAGGTCCAGGCAGGCCAGCGCCGCGGCGCCAGCGCCCGACACGACCAGCTTGCAATCTTCGATTTTCTTGCCGACGGCTTTCAAGCCGTTCAGGATGGCCGCGCCGACGATGATGGCCGTGCCGTGCTGATCGTCATGGAAGACGGGAATCTTCATGCGGTCGCGCAGCTGGCGTTCGATGTAGAAGCACTCGGGGGCCTTGATGTCTTCCAGGTTCACGCCGCCGAAGGTCGGTTCCAGCGAAGCGATGATGTCGACCAGCTTGTCCGGGTCCATCTCGTTGATTTCGATGTCGAAGACGTCGATGCCGGCGAATTTCTTGAACAGCACGCCCTTGCCTTCCATCACCGGCTTGGCGGCCAGCGGGCCGATATTGCCCAGTCCCAGCACGGCCGTGCCGTTGGTGATGACGGCCACCAGGTTGCCGCGCGCCGTATATTTATAGGCATTCGCCGGATCGATGACGATTTCTTCGCACGGTGCCGCCACGCCTGGCGAGTAGGCCAGTGCCAGGTCGCGCTGATTGGTCAGTTGTTTGGTGGGCGTCACGCTGATTTTGCCGGGGCGCGGGCACTCGTGATACTCGAGTGCGGCCAAGCGCAATTGTTGACGCAATTCTTCTTTTTTATCAGATGACGAATCCATGCTGTGCTGCCTTCCTGTTTGGTCGATCGGGTGTTCCGGATTTTATCAGACCGATTCTTTCAATTAGCTAGGTATTTTCCGCTAGCCACAGTCTGATATCACGAAAACGCATAACCTAGCATTGTAAGGCCGTCCGGCGGCACAAACGTCCTGAACAGGAAAAACTATCAAACTTTAGATTTCAATTAGTTTTTACGATGGAACATCGGCGGCGCGCCACAGCGGCAGCGCGGCGACGGCGCGCTCGATATCGCCCATGTCATCCGCGCCCAGGCTGCTGTCGAACGGCGCGGACAAAATGCTGCGCATCAGCGCCAGGCGCGTCGTCGCCTGCTGCGCGTCGATGAAACGCGTCGTCTCCGCGCAATACTGCGCGCGGCGCTGGGCATCGGCGCCATCATCGTCGCCGTCGGGATAATAATGGCGGCCGATGTGATGCAGCGACTGCAGCAGGAATTCGATCTCGCGCAGGATGCGCAGCGCATCCTCGCCGGACAGCACGATGCGGCGGTTGGCGGGCAGCAGGGAGGGCGGCGTGGCTGGACTATTCAAAATTTTCTTCGATCAGGAATGCATAGTCGTCATCGATCAGCATTTGCAGATAAGTGTCGAAGCTGTCGGCGATGACCTTGTAGTTGTCGGGGTCGTGCAGGAAGCGCACGATCTGTCCAACCTTGCCGGACGCCGTGGGCGTGAAATCGACATACAGCCGCGAAGAACCGCCATTGTTCATGCAATGCGAAAAACACAGGCGCTGGCCCTGCTTGATGCCGGCGTCGATGCGGACGTCGACGATGCCGGGATCCTGTTCCAGGTAATGGCCATAGATATCGGCGATGCTGCGCTGGTTCGCTAGCCCGTCCTGCAGGATCTGTTCGACGGAACTCAGGTAATACGGATACTCGAACACGTCCGAGCCCAGCATGTACACCAGCACCGTGCCGCCGGCATACTCCTGATAATAGGTGCCGTTGTACGTGCCCAGCAAGCGCAGCAGGCTGTCCGGGCACAGCGGATACGTCTGGCGCAAGCTGGCCAGTTGTGCCGCGCTGGCGCCGCTGGCCATCGCCAGGTCCACGAACGGTTCTGGTGGCAATGCATTGAGCACGCCTTCGAGGTAGCGGTCGACGATATCCATACGTGGCTGGTTCCTGATTTGACGGGTGGGCGCAATATAGCAGCTCAGGATACGCGGCCGGCGCACGGCTGGACCAGTGTCCCGCCCGGCGCGAAGCGCACCGCGATCAGCAGCAGGAGCACGACGCCGCCGGCCATCACCATCCACGCCTGGGCCAGGCTGGACGAGTGCTGGCGGATCAGGCCGGCGATGAACGGCATGCTGCTGGCGATGATGTAGCCGCCGCCCTGCACAAAGCCCAGCAACGCGCCAGCGCCGGCCGGGTCACGCACGTGGTCCATGCTGACGATCAGCGACAGGGGAAACAGGGAACCGATGCCGCAGCCCAGTAATATCACGGCGGGCAGCGCCAGTTGCGCGGGCGCCACGATCAGGCAAGCCAGGCCGGCCAGCACTGACAACAATACGGCCAGCAACAGGATGCGGCGGTCCGGGAAGCGGTGGATGATGCTGGAAATCACCAGCCCCGCCAGCACTTCCACCAGGGTCAGGCCGCCGAGCAGCAAGCCGCTGTCAGCCGCGCTCCAGCCCAGTTCCGTATAAAACGGCGGCAGCCAGGCCAGCACCAGGGTGTACGCACCCGTGCCGATGCCAAAGAACACCATCAGCAGCCAGGCACGGCCACTGCCCACGGGCAGGCTGGCGCCCGCGCCGCCGGACACCTCCACGCGCGCGGCCGATGCGCGGCGCCACAGCAGCGCGGCGGCCACGGCAGGCAGCGCCCACAGGGCCAGCAGCGCACTCCAGCCCCAGCTTTGCGCCAACGGTGAAGCGGACGCGGCGGCAATGGCCGCGCCGCCCATGATGCCCGTCGTATAAAAGCCCATCAGCTGGCCTGCCCGCTCGGGGAAATGGCGCTTGATGAAGGCTGGCAGCAGCGCCTGCACCAGCGCGATGCCCAGGCCGCCCAGGGCCGCCGTGGCGATCAGGCCGCCGCTGCCATGCAAGGGCCAGCGCAGCGCGCAGGCGGCAGCGATGATGGCGATGCCGAGACTGATGCCGAGCGCCACGCCCAGCCGGCGCTGCAGCTGCGCGCCCGCCAGCGCGCACACGCCCATGGCGAACACGGGCACGGTGGTCAGCAAGCCCGCGTCGGCATTGCTGATGCCCGTGCTGGCCTGGATACTGTCAAGCAAGGGGCCGATGGCCGCCAGGATGGGCCGCAGATTCAGACCCAGCAAGATGATGGCGGCCACCAGCAGGGCCGAAGACATTGAAGAAGAAAGGGGAGCGGCAGGTCGTGCGGAGGGCATGGGATAGTCCTTGCCTCGCTGGGAGGCACATGGTTTAATGCGTCATCAGAATATGACTCGATGAAAAGTATCTTAGCATAAAGATAGAAATCTATCTTGATGTCGAGATAAATGAATACCCATGACAACTACCCCGCAAGAACACACGCGCGCGCAATTTGCCGCAGCACAATGGCAGCGCGAACTGCCGCAGATGGATACCAGTGCCATGCAACTGGTGGGCCAGCTGGGCACGGTGGCGCAGCTGATGGCGCGCGACTGGCTCAATCCGCTGTTCGCCGAACACGGCTTGCAACCGGGCGAATTCGACGTGCTGGCGACCTTGCGCCGCTCGGGAGCGCCCTACAGCCTGATGCCGACGGCCCTGTACGAAGCGGCCATGCTGTCCTCGGGCGGCATGACCAACCGCATCGACCGGCTGGAAGCGGCCGGCCTGATCGAACGCCAGAAGCATCCGACGGACCGGCGCGGCGTGCTGGTGGCCCTGACACAAAGGGGATTGGACCTGATTGAAAAGCTGGTGCTGCTGCACGTGGAGAACGAGCGCGCCATGCTCTCGGCTTTGAATTCGGACGAGCAGCGCCAGCTCGACCAGTTGCTGGCCAAGCTGCTGCACGGCATGGCGCAGGCGAAGAAAGTTTAAGTTTAGGAAAGCAGGCGCGCCAGCTCGCGCAGCGCCGCATGGCCGCGCCGGGCTTTGCGCTGCAATTCTTCCGGCGCACAGTGTCCATACATGGCCTGGACGTGGCCCTCGCTGGCGGCGCGCAGGTCGAGTTCGCCCGCACCGGGATTGGGCAACTGCCCCTCGACAAGGGTCAGGAAATAATGGCGGGGCGCGCCATGCAGGTTGGTCGCGAACTGCAGCACCAGGCCGCTGTCGAACAGCAGCGCACCGCTGCACGCCCCTGTCTCCAGCAGCAGGCGATACGGCGGCAAGGGCCGCCGTATCGCGCGCAGCACGCTGGCCAGGCGTACTTGATAACCGAGTTCCAATCCATTCGCATGCAAGCGGCCGCCTTGCAGATACACCTTGAACGATGTTTGCACGGCCCGGTTGGCGCGGCGGAACCAGCGCTCATCCTCATACAGGCACAGCTGGCCGCCATCGCACAGCTCGTAAAATCCGCGCGCCAGCAGTTCCGGCGCCGTGAACGTGGCCAGGCCGACGGCCTGCGGCTCGCGCAGCCAGCCATCGTCAAGATAGGATTGCATCAGGGCGTGGATATCGTGGAAGGGCATAGGGGCAAGATCGGCGGTGGCAAAGGCCTGTATTGTAGGCCAGCCTATAATAGCCGGGCCACACCATCATTCAACGAACAGACCACGCCATGGCCCCACACGACGCGCTTTCCGAATTCGACCTGATCAAACAATATTTCGTGCGCCAGCGTCCCGGCCGCGCCACCCTGGGCATCGGCGACGATTGCGCGCTGATTACGCCCGGCGCCGGCAAGCAGATCGCCATCTCGTCGGACATGCTGGTCGAGGACCGGCACTTCTTTGCCGGCGCCGACGCACGCATGCTCGGCCACAAAAGCCTGGCCGTGAACCTGTCCGACCTGGCCGCCATGGGCGCGCGTCCCGTAGCCTTTACCCTGGCCCTGGCCCTGCCGCAAGCCGAGCGCGCCTGGCTGGCCGGCTTTGCCGAAGGCTTGTTTGCGCTGGCAGACGCATTCGGCTGCGAATTGATCGGCGGCGACACCACCAAGGGCCCTTTGAATATCTGCATCACCGTGTTTGGCGAACTGGTGCCGGGCCAGGCCCTGCGCCGCGGCGCGGCCGTGGCGGGCGACGATATCTGGGTCAGCGGCACCCTGGGCGATGCGCGCCTGGCGCTGGCCGGCTACCGCATGGAGCAGGAACTGGCGCCATCCGACCTGCTGACAGCAAGCGCGCGCATGCACACGCCGACGCCGCGCGTGGCGCTCGGTTGCGCCCTGGCCGAAGCGGGCCTCGCGCATGCGGCCATCGACATCTCGGACGGCCTGGTGGGCGACCTCGGCCACATCTTGAAAGCGTCGCAGGTGGGCGCCACCCTCGACGTCGACGCCTTGCCGGCCGGCCCCGTGCTGGCGCAACAGGCGACCATCGTGCGCCGCCGCTACACGGCCGCCGGCGGCGACGACTATGAACTGTGCTTCACGGCGCCGGCTTCCTCGCGCGACGCCATCGCCACCCTGGCGGCAAGCTGCGGCACGCCCGTCACGCGCGTGGGCAGCATCGAGGCGCAGGCGGGCTTGCGGCTGGTGGATGCGGCCGGGCAGCCGCTCGATTTGGCGCTGAATTCTTTCGACCACTTCAGCGAATAAAAATAAGGAATCCGCCGAATCAGCGCACCGCCATCCGCGCCAGCCCCGGCTGGTTCACCATCCAGTAGTGCTGGAAGGCCAGGCGGATGTTGTCGCGCAACTGGGTGTCGTCCCACGGTTTCGTATAGAAACGGTAGATGGCGCCCCGGTTGATCGAGTCGAGCACGGCTTCGAGGCCCGTGTAGCCGGACAGGATGATGCGGATGGTTTCCGGGTACAGCTCTTTTACTTTACTGAGGAATTCCGTGCCGCTCATGCTGGGCATGCGCTGGTCGCAGACGATCACGTGCACCCTGTGCAGGGCCAGCATTTCAAACCCTTCGGCCGGCGTGCTGGCCGTGAGAATCTGGTAGCCTTCGGGACGGAACAAACGGTGCAGGGACGACAGCACGTTGACGTCGTCGTCGACGATGAGCAGGGTTTGCGCGGGCTGCGCGGCCGGGTCGTGGCCGGGCGGCAGGCCGGCGCCGGCAACGATCATCTGCCCCAGTTCCAGCGCCGGCAGGGCGCGGCTGAAATAAAAGCCCTGGATTTCATCGCAGCGGTTGCGCCGCAGGTATTCCAGCTGCGGGCGCGATTCCACGCCCTCGGCCACCACGCTCAGTTTCAGGCTGTGCGCCATGCTGACGATGGCCAGCGCGATGGCCGCGTCGTTCGGATTGCTGGTGATGTTGCGCACGAAGGCGATGTCAATTTTCAGCTTGTCGATGGGGAAGCGCTGCAGATACGCGAGGCTCGAGTAACCGGTGCCGAAATCGTCGATGGCCACCTTCACGCCGATTTTCTTCAGCTTGCCCAGCACGACGATGGTGCGCTCGGCGTTCGACATCAGCGCCGTTTCCGTCAGTTCCAGTTCCAGCAATTCCGGCGCCACGCCATGCTGCGCCAGCGCGCGCGTCACTTCGCCTTCCAGGTCGCCTTCGGCAAACTGGCGGCTCGACACATTCACGGCCACGTGCACGGGCCCCACTTCGCTGTCGCGCCACTCGGCGATCTGGCGGCAGGCCGCCTGGATCACCCAGGCGCCGACGCGCACGATCAGGCCCGTGTCTTCCAGCACCGGCACGAATTCGGCCGGCGCCACCAGGCCGTAGCCGGGACGGCGCCAGCGCAGCAGCGCTTCCACGCCGCTGATGCGGCCCGTGCGCAAATCCACCTTGGGCTGGTAGTACAGGATGAACTGCTCGTGTTCGAGCGCATGGCGCAGCGCCAGTTCCAGGTCCAGGCGCGCCAGCACCTGCACGTTCATGCCGGCCGTGAAAAAGCGGTAGCCGTCGCGGCCCGCCTGCTTGGCGCCGCCCATGGCCGTATTCGCGTATTTGATGAGGGTTTCCGGGTCGGTGGCGTCGTCCGGGTACATGGCGATGCCGATGCTGGCCGTCAGGGTGGCCGCGTGGCCGCGCAAGTCGAACGGCGCACGCAAGGCTTCGCGCACCTGGTTCGCCACGGCCACGGCTTCCTGCTGGTTGCGGCTCATGGTGAGTATCAGCGCGAATTCGTCGTTGCCCAGGCGTCCCACGGTGTCGCGCAGGCGCACGCATTCGACCAGGCGGTTGCTGAACTGGCGCAGCAGTTCGTCGCCCAGCGCCGCGCCCAGGGTGTCGTTGATGCTTTTGAAGCGGTCGAGCGCGATGAACAGCACCACGATGCGCCAGCTTTTTTCCTGCGCCAGTTCGACGGCCTGGGCCAGGGTCTGGTAAAACAGGCTGCGGTTCGGCAGCCCCGTCAAGCCATCGTAATGGGCCAGGTGCTTCAGGCGCTCCTGCGCCTGGCGCCGTTCGCTGATGTCGCGCGCCACGGCGATCAGCAGCAGGCCGCCCGCACCCTGCCCGCCCGCCACGGGCGCCTGCGCATACCAGTGCCAGCCCAGTTCCACGGGCACCAGGCTCAGGTCGCGCCGCACCAGTTCGCATTCCGTCACTTCCGTGGCCAGGTGGGCCGGGCCGCCCGGCAGCGCGGCCAGCGGCGGGGCCGGCGGCGACGGCAGCAAGGTGCCGGGCGCCAGCGCCAGCAGTTCGCTGCGCGCATAGCCGAGCAGGCGGCATGCACCATCGTTGACGTCGACCAGGGTCATGCCCAGCACGTCGACGAGGAAGATGGCGTCGGTGGTGGCGTCCATGGCGCCGCGAAAGCGCTGCAGTTCCGCCGTGCGCTGGCCCACCGTGCGTTCGAGCAGGGTATTGTAGTGGCGCGCGGCGCGGTGCAGCAGCCGCACTTCGAGCATGTTGCGGATGCGCGTGAGCACTTCGAGCGCGTCAAACGGCTTGCTGATGAAGTCGCGCGCCCCCGCTTCCAGCGCCGCCAGCTTGGCGTCCGGGTCGGCGGCGATCACCAGCACGGGCAAATAGCCTTCCAGTTCCAGCGGGCGCAAGGCATCCATCACGTCGTAGCCGCTCATGCCGGGCATCACCAGGTCGAGGATGATCAGGTCGAACTGGTGGCGCTGGTGCAGGCCGGCCACGGCGCGCGCGTCGAGGGTGCTGGTGATGGCCGTGTAGCCGCCGCTTTGCAGCAGATGCTCGAGCAGGCGCAGATTGACTTCCTGGTCGTCGACGATGAGAATTTTCGCCGCATAGATATCGGCCTGGCTGATCATGGCGCGCCCGTTCCCTTCTGCCGGCGCTGCTGCGCCACGTAGGCCAGGGTGCTGTTGATCGCCTCGGTAAATTCATCGAGGTTGATCGGCTTGGTCAGATAGCGGTAAAAGCCCAGCGCCATGCTGCGCTCCACGTCGCCCGGCATGGCGTTGGCCGTCAGGGCGATGACGGGGATGTGCGCCGTGCGCGGATCGGCGCGCAGCAGTTTCAGCGCATCCGTGCCGTTCACGTTCGGCAGGTTGATGTCCATCAGGATCAGCTGCGGCAAATGCGTGCGCGCCATATCCACGCCCAGGCGGCCATCCGTTGCCGTCAGCAGCTGCAATTGCGGGCAGTAGCGCACGATTTCCTCGACCAGGGTCAGGTTGGCGGGATTGTCTTCCACGTACAGCAAGGTCACGGGGGCGCTGTGTTCGAGCAGCGCCCCGGCCAGGTCCGGCCGCGGCAAGGCCGGGGGCGCGGGCGCGGGCAAGGCATCGACCACGCGCAGTTCGATCCAGAACGTGCTGCCCTCGCCGGGAGCGCTGGTCACGCCGATGCTGCCATCCATCAGCTCCACCAGGCGCTTGGTGACCACCAGGCCGATGCCGCTGCCTTCTTCCGTGCCGCCTTCCTGTCCCAGCCGGTTGAAGGGCTGGAACAGCAGCGCCACCTGTTCGCCGTCGAGGCCCACGCCCGTGTCGCGCACGCTGATGCGCACCCGGCCGCCCGCCTGCGGCGCGCAATCGATGGCCACCTGCCCCTGCTCGCGGTTGTACTTGAGCGCATTCGACAGCAGGTTCAACAGAATCTGCTTGAGGCGCGTGCGGTCGGCCAGCACGTTCAGGGGGCAGGTGTCGGGAAAGGCCATGCCGATGCCGCGCTGGCTGGCCAGCGGCGCGATCATGTCGCGGCATTCCTGCAAGATGGCGTCCAGGCCCACGGGTTCGAGCGACAGGCTGACCGTGCCCGATTCCACCTTGGCCAGGTCGAGGATTTCATTGATCAAGGTCAGCAGGTGGCGCCCCGATTTCAGGATATGCCCGGCAAATTCCTTCTTTTGCTCCAGGGTCGACGGCAGGCGGTCGGAACTGAGGATTTGCGCAAAGCCCAGGATGGCGTTGAGCGGCGTGCGCAATTCATGGCTCATCGACGACAGGAAGGCCGACTTGGCATAGTTGGCGCTGCGCGCCTCTTCCATCGCCATGGCCAGTTCGCCATTCGTCATTTCCAGCTGCATCGTGCGCTCGTGCACGCGCACTTCCAGTTCCTGGTTCAGGCGCATGACTTCCTGCTGCGCCTCGGTGCGCTGTTCGCCTTCGCTGGCCAGCTCGCCGTTCGAGCGCTCCAGCGCCTGCGTGCGCAGCTCGATCTCGGCCAGCATCTTGTTGAAGGAATCGACCAGCTGCGCCACTTCGTCGACGCTGAGCTTGCGCGCGCGGCGCGAATAGTCGCCCGTCTCGATCACTTCACGCGCCACGTCGGCGATATCGAGGATGGGTTGCGTGATGACGAAATCGAGGCGGCGCAGCAGCAGCAAGGCCACCAGCAGCGCCAGCACCGTCACGCTCAGGGCGATGGCCAGGTAATCGGCCGTGCGGCCGGCCAGCTCGTAATCGGCGCGCAAATACACGGTGCCCAGCAGTTCGCCATTGTCGACGATGGGCTTGAACAATTCCACCGAACTGCCCTGGATGCTTTCGCCTTCCTTGCCCGCCTTCGCCGGCAGTTCGCCCACATGCTGGTTCGCGCGGTAGCTGGCAAACAGGCTGCCGTCCGCCTTGTACAGGGCGCCGGCCGTCACGCGCGGGCGGATGCGCATCAGGTTGAGGTTTTCCAGCGCCAGGCGTTCGTCGTCGAAGGCCAGCGCGGCCGAACTCATGTGCCCCAGCAGCTCGGCCTGGGTACTGATGTCGGCCACCAGGTTGCGGTGGTAGGCGCGCAAGTCGTAGACGACGATGGTGCCCAGCGAAATGACGAGCGCCACCAGGGTGGTCAGCAAGACCACCGACATCAGCTTGTGGCGGATGGAACGCAGTCGTATCATCTAGGCGCCTCCCGTCTGCACGCGGTAGGCGGCCAGCAGCATGCGCGCGCTGATGCGGATATGCGCCTGCGCCACGGGTTTCAGGGCCACGTCGAAGCGCACCTTGTCTTCGGCCATCACAAAATTGATCATGCTGCCCATCGCGTAGACCTCATCCGAATCGGATACCGTCAGCAACGCCAGGCCACGGCTGGCGGCCAGCATCTCCTGCAGCGCCGTTTTATCCAGCGCCCCCAGGTACAGCACGTGCAGCCCGGCCAGCGCTTCTCCGCGCCGCACTTTTTTCACTTGCACGGCGCGGCCGTTGACGCTATGCCCGGCCACGCTCTGTTCGAGCTGCTCGGCCAGCGCATCGGCGCCCGCCACGCCGATCACCAGCGGAGAGTCGGGCCGGGCAAAGCTGCCGTCGGGCCATTCGACATAGCCGGCAAACTTGTACAGATACCCGGCCTTGACCTGGCGTTCCAGCTCCCCCGGCACCTGCGCCCGCGCCTCGATACACAGCACGCCCAGGAGCAGCAATAGCCACTCCCAGCGGAGAGGGCGGCGGCCAGCACCGCGCGCGGAGCAGCGCAGGGGGCCAGGATGACGCCACCAGGTCCAGTTCAGAATTACCATGACAACCGAGTAAAGATAATGCTATACGAAGGCGCGGCACCATGCCGCTTGCCTGTTCGAGCGATGCGCACCAGGGTGGCGCAGCGACAGAGCGCCTGCCAGCCCGAAGTGGTAGCAAATGTATAAAAGAGTGTACGCATTTTCGCTGGTACCGGGGAAAGTTTCTTTTACCGTTGGCCATGCTACAGTCTTGCCACCATTTTCACCGCATGCAGGAGTCATCCATGAGCAACGAACTCGTCCCCCTCTCCACCGCGGTCGGCCTGGCCTTGCAGGCGAAGGGCCTGCTGCTGGCCACGGCCGAATCGTGCACGGGCGGCGGCGTGGCGCAGGCCGTCACCGATATTTCAGGCTCGAGCGCCTGGTTCGAACGGGGCTTCGTCACCTATTCCAACGGGGCCAAGACCGGCATGCTGGGCGTGCCCGCCGAGCTGATCGCCGCGCACGGCGCCGTCAGCGAGGAAGTGGCCGCCGCCATGGCGCGGGGCACCCTGGCCCACAGCGAGGCCCAGGTGGCCGTCTCGACCACGGGCATCGCCGGCCCCACGGGCGGCGTGCCGGGCAAGCCCGTCGGCACCGTCTGCTTCGGCTGGGCCATGGACGGGCGCGTGCAAACACAGCGGTTGGTATTCGCGGGCGACCGCCAGGCCGTGCGCGAGCAGGCCGTGGCGCACGCCTTGCGCGAACTATTGCGCTTTATCCAGTAGCGGCGGCGATGCAGGCGCGGTCGCGGCCCGCCTGCTTGGCCGCGTACAGGGCGCTGTCGGCGCGCATCAGCAATTCGTGACGGCCGGCGCCGTGGCGCGGATATTCGGCGATGCCGGCCGAAAAGGTGCAGCCGGACAGGCTGTGCGGCGCCTGCCGGATCAGCAGCTGGCGGTAGCGCGCGGCGATATCGTCGATCTTGTGCGCCGCGATGAGGCTGTCTGCTTCGCGCAACAGCAGGCAGAATTCCTCGCCGCCATAACGGCACACCATGTCGCTGCCACGCAGCTGGCTTTCCACCAGGCGCGCGAACTGGATCAGCACTTCATCGCCAAAGTTATGCCCGTAGGTATCGTTGACGCGCTTGAAAAAATCCAGGTCGATGATGGCGATGGCCACGGGCGCATCCGCATCGGCCTCGTGCAGGATGGCGTTGAGGCAAGTTTCGAAATGGCGGCGGTTGTACAGGCCCGTCAGGTGGTCGCGCATGGCCTGTTCCTTCAGGCTGTCCTGCAGGGAATTGACATGCAGGATCTGGTGCGCCAGTTCCCGGTTCAGGTGCTCGAGCTTGACGTTTTCCGATTCGCGCGCCGCCTGCAGCTCCAGCGCCTTGTCGCGCTCGGCTTTCAGGCTGTGCATTTCCTTTTCCAGGTTGCGCATCAGGCTGCGCGAGGCGCGCGCCGACTTGCTGCTGGCCTCGTAGGCGGCCTGGTATTGCTGCAGGAAACCATACGCCGCCTGCCATTCGCCCAGCTGGGCATTGATGTCGGACAAGCCGCGCAGGATCTGCTGCTGGTGAAACGGATTGCGCGTCCAGCTCAGCAGGCTGTGCGCCTGCGTCAGGGACGCCAGCGCCTGCGCCGTCTGGCCCGCGTGCAAGTCCAGCTTGCCGCGCACCAGCCACGCATGCATCTGCTCTTCCAGGTCCTGGCCCCGGCGCGCATATTCTTCGGCCCGCAACAGCAATTGCAGCGCGCTGTCGGGCTGGCGCAGCAGGATGGCAGCGTGGGCGGCGATACAGAACAAAAAGGCGCGCACGGCCAGGTCTTCTTCCGGCCACTCGTAAAACGGTTCCACCAGCGCCAGCGCCTCGGCCGGCTTGCCCGTGGCCAGCAGGCACATGGCCAGGTTGGCCGAAACGATGGTTTGCTGGTATTTGAGCTTTTGCGTGCCGATGATCTCGAGCGCCTCGACCAGCAGGGGGATGGCGTCTTCATCGTTGCCCAGGTCATGCTGCGACGACGCCAGGTTCGACAGGCTGTTGACCCGGTGCGCGGGGCTGCCGAAACGCTCGGCGATGTCGAGCGCCAGCAGGAAATTGCGCGGGCCGTCCTGCGTATCGCCACGGTTCAGGGCATCGACGCCCAGGCGCGCGTACAGCATGAACTTGTGCAGGGAGTCGGGTATCTGCGCGGCCTGGCTGCGCGCCTGCAGGAAATGCTGCTCGGCATCGGCAAAATCGCCGCGCCGGCTCGCATATGCGCCCTGCAGGGCGGCCACTTCCATGCCCCCTTCCAGGTCGCCGCTTTGCTGGAAATACGCGCCCAGACGCTCGCACGACGGTTCGGCCTCGCCCGCGTAATACGCCAGCCAGCAATGATTGAGTTCCGCATACGCGCCGCCGCGCGCATACTGTTGTCGTTGCGCCGCCGCCAGCGCCATCTGCGCCAGCCGGCGCGCCTGGCGGCGGTTGCCGACCAGGCAAGCCAGGGCTTGCTGATTCAGACGGTCAATGTCGGCTTTATCGAGACTGGAGATCGGCACTGCGTCCTCGTTCACACTCTGGGGTGCATTTTTCACACAAAACTTGCTCTGTATCAATGGTATCCTGATTAACATCATAACCAGATTCGCTGTTCCGCATGGCATATTTGCAAAGGATTGTGGTAAAAATGCCAGTCGTGGCCTGGCCGGGCGCTTGCGCCGCTGTCACGGATCTTTGATTGTCACTGACGCAACAACTTGGAGTAGTCGCAATGCAAAACACGGTACATTTCATCCTGCAGGGCAAGGGCGGCATCGGCAAGACCCTCGTCTCTACCCTGCTGGCCCAGTGGATAGGCGGCAAGGACGACACGCCTTTGCGCTGTTATGACACCGATCAGGAAAACGCCACGTTCTCGCGCTACAAGGCGATGAACGTCAAGCATGTGCCCGTGATGACGGATGCGCGCAACATCGATCCGAAACGCTTCGATGCGCTGATGATCGACATTCTCGAAACGGACGGCAACTGCGTGATCGACAATGGCGCGAACACGTTTTCGCCGCTGATGGGCTACCTGCTGGAAAACGACTGTTTTTCGCTGCTGGAAGAATCGGGCCGCAAGGTCTATATCCACACCATCGTCGGCGGCGGCGACACCCTGCACGACACGGCCACGGGTTTTGTGGCGACAGCCCAATCGACGAAAGTGCCGCTGGTGCTGTGGCAAAACGAACACTTCGGCCTGCTGCAATCGGCGTCCGGCAAGCAGTTTATCGAATCGCAGTCATACGCCGACAACCGCGTACGCGTGAAAGGCAGCATCACCTTGAGCCAGCGCAATCCCGACACCTTCGGCGCGGACGTCAAGAAGATGAACACGGCGCGCCTGACGATGCAGGAAGTGCTGCAGAACGACAAGTTCAACATCATGGAAAAGCAGCGCATCAAGGTCGTCTACCGCGACATCTTCGAACAGCTCGACAAGGTGCAGTGGTAGATGGACCAGCACAAACTGCGCAGCCACGTATTCGACAAGACGGGCATCAAGATCGACGTCGATGACCCGATATTCGCCCTCGTGGCGCTGAACGAAGCCGTGCTGGCGGAAACCGTCGAGCGCCAGCTGGCCCTGCTGGACGCCGCCACGCAAGCGCTGGCGGTGCAGGCGCGCGCGGCGGGCGGCTTGCCTGCGCTGCCGCCAGCCACCCTGGCCAGCCCTGCCGATAATGCAACGGCGCCAACCGTCGGCTTCACGCCGCGCGAATGGCGCCTGCTGGGCGCGGCGGCCATCGTCTCCATTGCCAGCGCGCTGCTGGTGCTGGGCGGCGCGGCCCTGCTTTATAGACTGTAGCACCGTCGCGCTGCGCCAGCCACGAGCGAGCAGCAGCGTCTTCTCCACCTATCCCTGGAAGCATGCATGAAACCAATCAAACTGCTGGCCCTCCCCGCTCTGCTGCTGTCGCTGTACGGCGCCCCGCTGACCCTCGCCCACGCCGCCGATGCGGCCGTCACGACGGGTGCGACTTCCGTGCCGCACATCGCCTATGAAAAATACACCTTGCCCAACGGCCTGGACGTCATTCTCGTGGAAGACCATAAATTGCCCGTCACGGCCGTCAATATCTGGTACCACGTGGGTCCCGCGAATGAAGCGCCGGGGCTGACGGGCTTTGCCCACCTATTCGAGCACATGATGTTTGCCGCCACCAAGCACGTGCCGCGCGGCATGGCCGACCAGTTGCTGGAAGGCGCGGGCGCCACCGACTCGAACGGCAGCACGGATTTCGACCGCACCAATTATTTCGACACGGTACCGTCGAACCAGCTGGAACTGGCCCTGTGGACGCACTCCGACCGCATGGGCTACCTGCTTGACGTGCTCGACCAGACGGCGCTGACGAACCAGCAGGACGTGGTGCGCAACGAGCGCCGCCAGAGCGTGGAGAATGCGCCCTACGGCATCGTGCAGGAAGCCCTGTACCACCAGCTGTTTCCCAAGACCCACCCATATTACGCCAGCGTCATCGGTTCGCACGCGGATATCCAGAACGCGAAACTGGCCGACATCAAGGATTTCTTCACCAAATACTATGGCCCCAACAACGCCAGCCTGGTGATCGCCGGCGACATCGACAAGGCGAAGACCAAGGAACTGGTCAACAAGTATTTTGGCAGCTTCAAGAGCGGCCCGGCCGTGCCAAAACCGAACGTCGTGACGCCGCCCATCACGCAGGAACGCCGCATCGTGGTGCAGGACCGGGTGGAATTGCCGCGCGTCTTCATGGCCTGGCTGACGCCGTCCGCCTACACCAGGGATGACGCGGAACTGTCGATGGCGGCGCACATCCTGGCCGGCGGCAAGTCCAGCCGTTTATATAAATCCCTCGTGTACGACAAGCAGATCGCCCAGGATGTGGGCGCCAGCCAGGGCTCGAACGCCCTCACCTCCATCTTCACCATCGACGCGACGGCGCGCCCGGGCCACCAGCCCGAGGAAATCGAACAAGCCTTGCAAGCGGAGCTGGAGCAATTGCGCGCCAAGGGCCCCACCGAGAAGGAACTGGAGCGGGCGCGCAACAGCATCGAAACCACCATGCTGAGCCAGGTGGAAAAAATGGGCGGACGCGGCGTGGCCAACTTGCTCAACGAATACAACCAGTACCTGGGCGACCCCGGCTACCTGGCCAAGGATATCGAGCGCTACCGCCAGGTGACGGCCGCCGGCGTGCAGCGCGCCGTCGACCAGTACCTGAAAAACCAGTCGCGCGTCGTCGTCTACGGCGTTCCCGGCAAGGCGGATCTGGGCGCGGAAGTGCCGACGCCGGCGCCGGGCAAGGTCAAGCCTGCACCAGGCACGGCCATCAATGCGGACGAGCCATGGCGCAATGCCGTGCCGAAGGCCGGTCCCGCACCGAAGATTGTTTTACCGCAAGGAAAATCGTTCACCCTGGCGAACGGTTTGACCGTGATCCACCACTACAACGGGGCCGTGCCGCTCGTTTCCAGCCAGCTGGTCATCAAAAGCGGCTCGGGCGCCAATCCGCTGGCGCAGCCGGGCTTGTCGAGCTTTACGGCGCAATTGCTGCAGGAAGGCACGGCCACGCGCAGCGCACCGCAGATCGCCGACGATGTGGCGCAGCTGGGCGCCCTGCTGAGCACTGGTTCCGACACGGATGCCTCGTTTGCCCAGTTGACATCGCTCAAGGCCACGTTCCCGCAAGCGCTGGACGTGCTGGCCGACGTGGTGCTGCACCCGCAATTCCCGCAAGCGGAAGTCGAGCGCCAGCGCGCCAGCCGCATCGGACAGCTGGCGCAGCAGCGTGAAAACGCGGGCGCCGTGGCCGCCCGCGTGGAAGCGGCGGCCCTGTATGGCCCGCAGCATCCGTACGGCTACATCCAGCTGGGCACGGAAGCGGCGCTGAAGGCGGCCAGCCGCGCCGACCTGCAAGGTTTCTGGCAGCAGCATTACCTGCCGAACAATGCGGCCCTGATCGTCTCGGGCGATATCGGCGAGGCGGAATTGAAGGCACTGGCCGAAGCGAAGTTCGGCAGCTGGAAGGCAGGTACGGTGGCGCAGTCCGTGGCCGCAGCACCGCAGACGACGCAGGCAAAATTGATTATGGTCGACAAGCCGGGCGCGCCGCAAACGGCCGTGCGCCTGTCCGCCATCGCCGTGCCGCGCGCCACGCCCGATTACGCGCCGCTGCAAGTGATGAACGCGGCCCTGGGCGGCTTGTTTACCAGCCGCCTGAACACCAACTTGCGCGAAGAAAAGGGGTATACCTATGGCGTGCGCTCGCAATTCCAGTACCGCAATCAGCCTGGACCATTCTCGATTGCCGCCAGCGTGCGCACCGATGTGACGGGCCCGGCCGTATCGGAAACCGTCAGGGAGATCCGCGCCATGATCGCCAAGCCCTTGAGCAGCAAGGAACTGGCGAATGCGCGCAACTCGCAGGTGCTGTCCTTGCCGGGCCAGTTCGACACGAATGCCAGCATCAGCGCCAGCATGGCGAACGCGTATATCTACGGCCTGGGCCTCGACTATTACACGACCCTGCCGCAGCGCTTTGCCAGCGTGACGGACAAGCAGGTGCAGCAGGTGGCGAAAAAATACCTGCAGCCGGAAAAGCTGATCGTCATCGGCGTGGGCGACAAGGCGAAGATCGCTCCGCAATTGTCCAAGCTGAAGCTGGCGCCGGTGGAACTGCGCGACGCGGAGGGTAACGTCAAATAAGGCTAGCGGCGCTTGAACAGCGCCAGCTTGTCGATGATCGCCGCCACGGCCACGCCGGCCGTGTAGGCGATCAAATCACCCCAGCCGAAGGCGGAACCCAGTACCAGGTGCCCCAGCGGATGCGCGCGCAGCGCGACAAGCCACGGCGCCTGGACCAGCTGGCCGAATTCCACGGCAAAGCAGATCAGCAAGGACCACGATGCCAGTTGCCAGGTACGCATGCGCGTGGCGATGATGCCCAGCGCAAAGACAATCATCATGGCCCACAGGGCGTCGCCCGGATACTTGCCGAGCGCGGCGGGGACGAATTGGGGATAGGCGCGCGAGGCCAGGCCCAGCGCGATAACAGCCACGGTTGCGCCCACCTGCAGCAGGCGGCGGCGTTCAGGTTTTACCAGGAACATATTTCCATTCAAAGGCACAATACGGGCCGAACCATTGCGGCCCGTCCGATATTGTACTGCGCGGCCGTGTCCGCCTGTAGCCTAATGCGCCTGGACACGCTCAGTCCAGGTCGACATTCTGCGCCAGGAAATCAAGCAAGACGCGCACGCGCAGCGGCACATGCCCGCCTTGCCCCACGAACACGGCATGCACTTCCTCGCTGTCGCCGGGGTTGCAGTCTTCCAGCAGCGCCAGCAGACGGCCGGCCGCGATATCGGCTCGCACCTGGAAGGCAGCCAGGCGCGCCAGTCCCAAGCCCGCCAGCGCCAGTTGCCGCAAGGCTTCGCCATCGCTCGCCTGCGCATTGCCCGTGACCGGCACGACGATGTCGCCTTCAGGCAAGCGCAGCGGCCAGCCCGAGCGCGCGCGCGCGTAGTTGGCATCGAGCAGATTGTGCGATGCCAGCTCGGCAGGCGTCAACGGCGTGCCGCGCCGCGCCAGGTAGGCTGGCGACGCCACGATCACCATGCGCGTCTGGCCCAGCTTGCGCGCCAGCAAGCTGGAACTTTTCAGGGGACCGGCCCGCACGGCCACATCCGTGCGCTGCTCGAGGATATCGACCACTGCATCCGTGAGTTCGATGTCGAGCGTCACCTCCGGAAAGCGTTCCAGAAACAGCGGCGCCAGCGGCAACAAAAAATGCTGGCCGAACGGCACGTTCGCATTCACGCGTATTTTGCCGCGCGGCACATCCTGCACACCGGCGCAGCGCTCGGCCTCGTCCAGGGCCGCCAGCACGTGCCGGCCCCGTTCATACAGGCCGCAGCCCTCGGCCGTCAGTTGCAGCTGGCGCGTGGAGCGGTTCAACAGGCGCGCGCCCAGGCGCTCCTCCAGCCGCGAGACGAGCTTGCTGACGGCCGAAGGCGTCATGCCGCAGGCGCGCGCGGCGGCGGAAAAGCCGCCCAGTTCCACCACGCGCACAAACACTTCCAGCTCGCCGGAACGGTTCACTTCCAGTCTGGCCATTGTGAATTCAACTCATAAATGTTCTTCGATGAGATAGTCTAGTGCATAAATGGCTTTGCTTTCATCATGCGCACATTCCCCTTGATGAAGCGAGCCGCCATGCAACGATTCTCCCTCCTCCCCGCCGCTCTGCTGAGCCTGGCACTCGGCACGAGCCCTGTCCAGGCCGCCAACGCCGATACCACCTGGCTGGCCAGCTGGACGGCCAGCCCGCAAGCCGTGTGGAGCAGCGACTTCCTGTTCCCCAGCAATGTGCCCGCCGTGCTGCACGGGCAAACCGTGCGTCAGGTGGCGCGCCTCAGCGTGGGCGGCCCGCGCGTGCGCATCGTGCTGTCGAATGCATATGGCAAGGTGCCGCTGCGCATCGGCGAGGCCACCGTGGCCCTGGCCGCATCCGGCTCAGCCATCAAGCCCGGCAGCCTGCGCACGCTGACGTTTGCCGGCCAGCCCTCGGCCAGCGTGGCGCCGGGCGCGCCGATCATCAGCGACCCCGTCGACCTGTCCGTGCCGGACCTGGCCCGGTTGACGGTCAGCATCCATTTGCCGCAAGCCAGTCCCGTCTCCACGTTTCACTGGGATGGACGCGAGACGGCGTGGATCGCCCCGCATGACCAGACGCGGGCCGCGCGCATCGATGATGCACAAGCCGGCGTGCAGACCACCACGGCGCGCCTCTTGCTCAGCGCCATCGAGGTGCAAGCGGCGCCGGGGATGCAAGCCGTGGCCATCCTTGGCGATTCGATTACCGATGGCGCCAGCGCCAGCCTGGGGATGGATGCGCGCTGGCCCGATTTCCTGGCCGCTCGCCTGGCGCCGCAGGGCGTGGCCGTGATGAATGCGGGCATTTCCGGTGCGCGGCTGTTGTCCGATGGAATGGGAGTCAATGCCCTGGCGCGCTTCGAGCGCGACGTGCTGGCGCAACCGGGCGTGCGCTCGGTGGTCGTCTTGTTGGGGATCAATGACATCAGCTGGCCCGGCACGGCGTTTGCGCCACGGGAAAAACGGCCGACATTGGAGGAACTGAGCAGCGGCTACGTCCAGCTGGTGGCCCAGGCCCGCAGCCGCGGCGTGCGCGTGGTCGGCGCCACCCTGACGCCGTTCGCAGGTGCCCTGCCCGGCACGCCCCTGAGCGACTATTACCAGCCAGAAAAAGATGCGCTGCGCCAGCAACTGAATGCGTGGATACGCAACAGCGGCACGTTCGACGCCATACTCGACTTCGATGCCTGGGCGCGCGATCCCGCGCATCCGCTGCGCCTGCTGCCCGCCTACGACTCGGGCGACCACCTGCACCCGGGCGACGCGGGCAACAGGGCGCTGGCGGAAAGGATAGCCCTGCCGCTGCTATTGAATCAGTCGCCGAGGCCCGCGTACAAAGCCGTGCTCAAGTAGCGCTCGCCGAACGACGGGATGATGGTGACGATGGTCTTGCCCGCGTTTTCCGGGCGGCGCGCCACTTGCAGGGCAGCCCACAGGGCGGCGCCCGACGAGATGCCGACCAGCAAGCCTTCGTCGCTGGCGGCCAGGCGCGCCGTGGCAAACGCGTCGTCATTCTTGACGCAAATGATTTCGTCGTAGATGGCCGTGTTCAAAATCTGCGGCACGAAGCCGGCGCCGATGCCCTGGATCGGATGCGGCCCTTTCGTGCCTTTCGACAGCATCGGCGACGCTTCCGGTTCCACGGCGATCATTTGCAGGCCAGGCTTGCGTTCCTTCAGCACTTCGCCGATGCCGGTAATCGTGCCGCCCGTGCCCACGCCGGCGATGACGATGTCCACTTGTCCATCCGTATCGCGCCAGATTTCCTCGGCCGTCGTGGCGCGGTGGATGGCGGGATTGGCGGGATTGTTGAATTGCTGCAGCATCAGGTAGCGCGGGTCGGCTGCCACCAGTTCCTCGGCCTTGCGGATGGCGCCCAGCATGCCTTCGCTGCCGGGCGTGAGCACCAGCTCGGCGCCATAGGCGCGCAGCAGGATGCGCCGCTCGCGGCTCATGGTGTCGGGCATGACGAGGGTGCAGCGGTAGCCGCGCGCGGCGCAGACCATGGCCAGCGCGATGCCCGTGTTGCCGCTGGTGGGCTCGACGATGACGGTATCGGGATGAATCTTGCCTGCGGCTTCCGCGGCGACGATCATGGACAGGCCGATGCGGTCCTTGACGCTGTGCGCGGGATTATAGAATTCGAGTTTGGCCAGGATGGTGGCCACACTGCCGGCGGCGATGCGGTTGATGCGCACCAGGGGGGTGTTGCCGATCAGTTCAGTGACGTCGTTGGCGATGTTCATGGGAGTCTCCACAGCAATTACAGAAGAATCCAGTCTACCGCTTTTTCACGGCAGCGCACGTGGTGCGCTGCCGAAACTGAACAATTACTTCACGTCCAGCAATTCCACGTCGAAGATCAGTGCCGAGTTCGGCGGGATGTCGCCGTTGCCCGCGCCGCGCGGACCATAGGCCAGTTCGCCTGGAATGATCAGGGTGCGCTTGCCGCCCACTTTCATGCCGGCCACGCCCTGGTCCCAGCCCTTGATGACCATGCCCTTGCCGAGCGGGAAGTCAAACGGGCCACGGCCCACGGAACTGTCGAACTTCTTGCCGCGCGAATCTTTCGCCAGGGGACGGTACAGCCAGCCCGTGTAATGCACGGTGACATTACTGCCAGCGGACGCTTCCTTGCCCGTGCCGACCTTGTTGTCGATCAGAATCAATTTATCGGCGACAGGGCCGGGGCTCAGCGAGACGGCGGAGGCGGGAACAGGCGCTGGCGCCTGTGCCTGCGCCAGCGACGCGGCGACGGAGCAGATCAGGGCAAACAAAACGGAGCTACGCGTCATGATGTATTCTTTCAGTGAGTTTCGGTGAGATCCCTGCACCTACGAACCTGGCAGGGAACGCCAATAATAGCAAACCGCCGCAACGATAGGAAAAACTTGTCGCCCGATACCCATTGCCCCCGCCTGTTTTACGCCCTGTGGCCCGATGCGGCCACGCGCGCGGCGCTGGCTGCCTGGCAGGCGCGCCTGGACGGCAAGCCCGTGCGCCCGGACAAGCTGCACCTGACCCTGGCTTTCCTGGGCCAGCGCCCGGCCAGCGAGCTGCCGGCCCTGCTGGACATCCTGGCGCACTTGCCGGCGCGTCCCATGCCCTTGCTGTTCGATCACGCCAGCCACTTCCCCAAGCTGGCGCTGGCCTGGGCCGCCCTGGCGCAGCCCTCGCCCGCCCTGCTGGACGTGCGCGCGGCCTGCATGCACGGCCTGATGGAGCAGGGGCTGGCGCCGCGCTTCGAGCACGACCGCTTTACGCCGCACGTGACACTGGCGCGCCAGGCGCCGCCACCGGCCAGCCAGGACTTCGCGCCCATCGCCTGGCAGGCGGACGAGCTGGTGCTGGTGGAATCGTTCAAAAGCAGCGGTGACTACCGCATCCTGGCCAGCAGGAAATTAACCTAGGCGGCGTCCGGCACTGGCATTGGCGCTGGCACTTCAGCAACTTTGTCCTGGCGCAAGCTTTTCAGCGCATGGGCTGCCGCCACCATGCCGAAGCTGGCCGTCACCACCACGCTGGAACCGAAGCCGGCACAGTTCAGGCCCGTGACGCCGGCGGGCGCACCATCGATGGCGCACGCTTCCGCGCTCTCGGGTGTGCTCAACGGTTCCATGGAAAACACGGCGTCGACATTGAATTTGTTTTTCACGCCACGGGGGAAACCATATTCGGTGCGCAACAGTTTTCGCACACGCTTGAGCAGCGGTTCCTGTTCCGTTTTCGCCAGGTCGCGCACGGCAATCAAGGTCGGGTCCGTCTGCCCGCCCGCGCTGCCGATGGTCAGCATGGGAATGTTGCGCGCGCGGCAATACGCGATCACGGCCGCTTTCGCCTTGGCATTGTCGATGGCGTCGACGAGGTAGTCGAAATCGCACCCGCCCAGCAACTGGTCCAGATTATCAGGGGTAATAAAATCCTCGACCTGCGTGACCTGGCAAAACGGGTTGATCAGTTCGATGCGTTCGGCCAGGGCCGTGATCTTGGCCTTGCCGATGGTGTCGCTCATGGCCTGGATCTGGCGGTTGATATTCGATTCGGCAACATTGTCCAGGTCGATCAGGGTCAGGCGGCCGACGGCGCTGCGCGCCAGCGCTTCGACGATCCAGGAACCGACGCCGCCCACGCCGATCACACACACATGCGCGGCGCGGAAGCGTGCCAACGCGGGGGCGCCGTACAGGCGGGCAATGCCGCCGAAGCGCCGCTCAAAATCGATCTCGGTCAAGTCCATGGAAATTAGTTCATTGGTGGAGGTATGCATGGCGCCATTTTAACGGACACTGCGCTGGCGGATATTCTAAAATAGCCGAATTGACACAGCGACAAGCTGCATTGTCGCCGCTCCCCCACACCGCCCACCACGAGAACACGCCATGACCTCTCCCCTGTTCGACTCCGTTCCCGGCTTTGACCAGCCCATCGCCGTGCTCAAGCATTGCCACGACAAGATCCGCAAGCAGTTGACGACCTTGCAAAACCTGCTGGGCCACCTGGGACAGAATGGCAACACGCCGGAAGCGCAGCAGGCGGCCAAGGCCGTGTTGCAATACTTTAATAAAGCCGCCCATCTGCACCATGACGATGAAGAGCAGGACTTGATGCCCATGCTGCAGGCGACGGCCACGGGCGAGGACGCCGCCTTGCTGGCGACCCTGGTGCCGGAAATCCTGGCCGACCACCAGCGCATGGACCAGGCCTGGCTGACCCTGCGCCCGGAACTGGACGCCATCGCGGCCGGCACGGACTCGCAGTTGTCGCATGATGGCGTGCGCGACTATGCCGCCGCCTACCAGGCCCACATGGCCAAGGAAGAGGGACAACTGGCGCCCATGGCCAAGCGCCTGTTCAGCGCGCAACAGATGGAACAGCTGGGCACGGCCATGCAGCGCCGCCGCGGCATCGCGCCCGATGCGCCAGAAGCCGCCGAAGTGCCGGACGCGGCTGCCGTGCTGGCGGCCATGCGCACCGATTACGTCCAGTCCAGTCTGAGCGAGACGGATGTACTGGCCGATCCCATCGCCCAGTTCCAGAAATGGTTTGCCGAGGCTGTCAACGCGCAGGTGATGGAGCCGAACGCCATGGACTTGTCCACCGTCACTCCTGATGGCAAGCCCAGCTCGCGCATCGTACTGATCAAGCAGTTCGATGAACGGGGCTTTACCTGGTACACGAATTACCACAGCGACAAGGGCCAGCAGCTCGAGCACAATCCAAACGCCGCCCTGCTGTTCTTCTGGCGCGAGCTGGAGCGGCAAGTGCGCATCGAGGGCACGGTGGTGAAGACCACGGCGGCCGAGAGCGACGAGTATTTCAATGTACGTCCCGTGCAAAGCCGGCTGTCGGCGATTGCCTCACAGCAAAGTACACCGATCGCCAGCCGCGCCGAGCTGGAAAGCCATTACGCGGCCGTGGCCGCCGCCATCGGCGACGCGCAGCCGCCGCGTCCGGCCCATTGGGGAGGCTACCGCTTGCAGCCGGAACGCATCGAGTTCTGGCAGGGACGCCGTTCGCGCTTCCACGACCGCATCGTGTTTACGCGCGGTGCTGATGGGCAATGGAGCATGCAGCGCTTGCAACCCTGAGCAGGATAAGCAAGGCGGCGCAAAGCAAGCTGGTCAATATAGGTGTAGGCTATGAGGGTAGAAGTTACTAAATGACATTGTTTCTCAATTTGCGGCCCCAGCTGGGGTTGCTGCATTGGAGGCCATTTTGTTTGTACAAAACCAACTCAAGTCCTGGATCGCCAGCATCCGCAGCAAGACCGCCTTGCCGCTACGCATAGAATTGTGGAATGGCCAGCATGTCGACCTGTCCAGCGAAGCGCCCAGAGTCACCATCCGCCTGCCGACCGTCGCCTCGGCCCGCTATCTGCTGAACCCGTCGCTGGCCAACCTGGGCTCGGCCTACGTGGAAGGCAATATCGAGGTCAAGGGCACGGCGATGGACATGATTTCCATCTGCAATGCCCTGGCCCGCAATACCTTGAAGCCGGAAGGCAAGCTGGCGCGCATCGTGCGCAGCTTTACGCACGACAAGAGCAAGGATGCCGAAGCCATCCGCTACCACTACGACGTGTCGAACGCGTTCTACGAACAGTTTCTCGACCCCGCCCTCGTGTATTCCTGCGCCTATTTCGAACACGGCGATGAAACCCTGGCGCAGGCGCAAGTCAAGAAGATCGACCATATCCTGAAAAAAATCCAGTTGCAGCCGGGCCAGACCCTGCTCGACATCGGCTGCGGTTGGGGTGCCCTCGTCATTCGTGCCGCACAACAATATGGCACCCGCTGCGTGGGCGTGACCCTGTCGGAAAACCAGTACGCGCTGGCGCGCGAGCGCGTGGCGGCGGCCGGCCTGGCCCACCTGATCGACATCCGCCTGCAGGATTACCGCGACGTGACGGGCCAGTTCGACCGCATCACCAGCGTGGGCATGTTCGAGCACGTGGGCCTGAAACACTTACCCGACTACTTTTCCATCATCAACAAGCTGCTCGCACCCGATGGCATGGCGATGAACCACGGCATCACCTCGACCGATCCTGACAATGGCGAAACGCCGTATGGCGGCGGGGAATTCATCGAAAAATATGTGTTTCCGCACGGCGAGCTGGCGCACATCGGCAATGTGCTCAAGACCATGCAGCAAGGGGGACTGGAAGTGCTGGACGTGGAAAACCTGCGGCGCCACTATGCGCGCACCTGCGCCCTGTGGACGGAGAATTTTGAAGCCCACGCCGAGCAGATACGCCCGCTGGCGGGCGAACGGCGCTTCCGCATCTGGCACGTCTACCTGGCTGGCTGTGCCTATGCTTTCGAGCAAGATTTGATCAGCTTGTACCAGATCGTCTGCGTCAAGGCGGGCCGGCGCTCTTCCACCCTGCCCTGGTCGCGCAACTATATGTATGCGCAGGACGCCAAGCCGGCGCCCGTGCTCGCCAGCTGACAGGCACGCTGGGCATCACTTCAGGCGCCCCGCGTACATGGCGCGGAATTTCTCCACCTTGGGCACGACGACCAGGGCGCAATAACCCTGCAAGGGATGCTGCTCGACATAATTCTGGTGGTAATCCTCAGCCGTATAAAAGGTGGCTGCCGGCGCCAGCTGCGTGACGATGGGTGCATCCCACACGCCGGCCATTTCGGCCAGTACCTTGCGCGCCACGCTTTCCTGCCCTGCCGATTGGTAATGGATGACGGAACGGTATTGCGTACCGACATCGTTGCCCTGCCGATTCAGGGTGGTGGGATCGTGCAGCGTAAAAAAGATCTCCAGCAAGTCGTGGTAACTGATGACGGCAGGATCGAATTCCAGCCGCACCACTTCCGCGTGGCCCGTGTCGCCCGTGCATATCTGTTCATACGTGGGGTTGGGCACGCTGCCGCCCGTGTAGCCGGACTCGACGCGCGTCACGCCGCGCACTTCCGCATACACGGCAGCGAGGCACCAAAAACAGCCACCGCCCAATACCGCCACATCCGTCTGCTCATTCATGATGCCCTCCTGCAACGCCTCTGCGACGTATCATTTCACCACTGTAACGTAAAGCGCCATGGCCTGCAGCGTCGCTTGAAACGGCGCGTGAAACACCGCACATAGGGGCATGCTGGCCACGATTGCGCTGGCGCGGCCGATTTTTGGCATAATGTCAGCAAATAGACAGGTCACCCATGAACACACGCTCTCCCCGCGCGCCAGCGCAAGAATTCGATACGACACATTTCCGTCAGGCACTGTCGCAGTTTGCCACCGGCGTGACGGTCATTACGACGCGCCTGGCCGACGGCAGTTTCCGTGGCTTGACGGCCAGTTCCTTCAATTCCGTCTCGCTGTCGCCGCCCCTGGTGCTATGGAGCCTCGGTTCCGTGGCGAACAGCATGCCCATTTTCAGCGGCAACTCGCACTACGTCATCAATGTGCTGGGCGCCGACCAGGCGGAACTGGCGCAGCGCTTTTCACGCCGCACGCCCAATCCCTTCGACGACGTGGAATATGAACTGTCGCGCACGGGCCAGCCCATCCTCAAAGGCGCATCGGCCTGGTTCGAATGCCACAACCGCAGCCGCTACCCGGAAGGCGACCACGTCATTTTCGTGGGCGAAGTGGAACAATGCGCTTTTGCCGCGCAGCCGCCCTTGATCTTCCACAATGGAAAGTTCAATACACCGCCAGCCTGAGCGGGACAAAAAAAAATCCGCCGAGGCGGATTTTTTGTTTTACAGGGTAAAGTTATACCCGATGCTGACACTCACGGCAACCGGGTCGAGCTTGATATCCTGCGTCTGCCCCGTCGAGAATTTCGCCCTGGTTTTCAGGTAGGTCTTGACCACGGCCACGTCGGCAAACCAGCGCTCATTGATGGCCAAGGTGCTGCCGACCACCAGACTGCCAGCCAGCTTGTTGTCCATGCGGTAGGTCACTGGTTTTCCACCCGGATCCAGCAAGGCCGTCATCTGGCCCGAGCCTTTTTCCTTCTGGAAATATGCATACGTCAAGCCCGCGCCCACGTAAGGGCGGATCATCGCATTCGGCTGGAAGAAACGGTACTGGATGAAAGCCGTCGGCGGCAAGGCTTCCGCCGTCCCCAGCTTGCCCGTGCCCTTGATGGAACCGTCACCGATCAAGTCATGCTTGTACGGCACGCCCAGGATCATTTCAGCGGAAACATTGTCCGTGATCATGTAGGCAAAGGTCAGGATGGGCTTGGTATCCGACTTGACGTCGGCCTTGGTGCCCGGCAGTGCCGGCGCGGAAATGTCGCCACTGTCCACGTGCGGCGTGATCTTGTTGAGGCCAGCCTTGGCCATCCAGGTGCCTGCGCTTTGCGCCGAAGCGCCCGTCGCCATGGCCATCGCGGCTGCCGCGGCCAGCACGCGTACAGCGGTATTCAAACGATTCTTCATCTTGTCTCCTGATTCAATATGTGCGAAGTGTTCCGCTTTCGAGTCTTGTCGCTGCCGGCACCGGCCGCGCCTCCCAGGCACGGCCGGTGCGGCCATCCCTTACAGCCAGCCCCGCACGACCATGTCCTTGGCCACATAACGGGCCAGCAACAGGTTATTGAACGGTGTAGGATGCACATCGTCGGCATACGAGTAGTGGCTGACGTCGCCCGCTTTCAGGTTCGAGCCATTGCACACGAGCGAGCTGCCCAGTATGTTTTTCGCTGGCGTCAGGTCGCACGCCGTTTCCGTGACATTGGTCAAGCCATACGGGCCAGGATTGACGCCCTGGTCATGGCTGACGGCAAACACGTCGACCAGCAAGACTTTCGCATTGCCGTTCAAGCCGGCGCTCAGCTCGCCATTGAAGGCGCTGACCATGGCATTGATGAGCGCCTTGGTGTTGGCATCCTTGCTCAAGCCCGATGGCGTACCGGCCACGTCCGGCAGGTTATTGACCACCACATAGTTGGCGCCCTTGGCGATGACCTGGTCCTTGACCAGCGCCACCAGTTCGGTACCCGCTTGTTTCATGGCGGCAACCAGCAAAGGCCCCTGAGCCGCAGCGTAATCGGCACCGGCCTTGGCGCCGGCGGCGTTGCCCGTCACTGTCGCATCGGCTTGCGCCTTGGCAACCAGCGGACCATATACGGCAGGCGAAGCGACGGCCGTATTACCGGCAATGACAGCAGCTTGCACGGCGGCACCAACGATGGTCGCCGACGTGGCGCCAGGCGCCGCGCTGGCCGTCTTGACGGCGGCGCCGATGGCAGCCGCTGCCGTGGCAGGGTTGGTGGCGCCGGCCGCCAGGGCCATGGTCAGGTTGGTGGCGAAGGCCTGGGCGCCAGCGGCCGCGCCAGCAGCCTGGCCAGCGGCAGTCGCGCCCGTTTGCAATGCGCCCAGCTGATACAGCACGTCATTGCCGCCTGCCATCACGAAAACGGCTTCCGTGCCGCTGAACTTGCCGCCGGAAACTGCCAGGTGGTTCGCGATCTGCGTCACCACGGGCACGGTCAGGGCGCCCAGCGGACTGCCCGTGGCCTTGTTATTCGGGCCAACCGGATTGGTGACGCGCGAACCGCCCATGGCGTAGCCGAAGCAGCCGGCATGCTTGACGCGCGCAACGGCCAAGCCCTGCGCCGCATTGCCTTCCAACCCAGTCTCGGCAGCACATGGCGCGGCCAGGCCGAATTGCGCGGCCAGGTGCTCGGTCCAGTTCTTGCCCGTCAGTTCAGGATTGATCTTGGTATTGTCGCCATTGATGGTGAACTTGCCACCACCGAGCTTGGCCACGGTACCGACGGCATACGAGCCGACATCGGACAGGCTGTCGCCGAACGACACCTGCGCCGTGTATTTGACTTTCAAGGTTTGATCACCGCCACTGGCGCCGCCGCAACCTGCCAGGACAGCCGCAGCCAGCACGGCCAGCGCGAATTTTGTTTGATGCATTTTGTCTCCTCGGTCTTTTTTCTGGTTTCTAAACGAACGGGCGTGCTATTCGCTACCCAACTAATATGCCATCGTTCCTCAGGCTTGTATAGAAAATATGTTTTAAAAATCAACGGAATAACAACACCGCCGGTGCCCTGTCACAACCGGGCGATCCGCTGAATTATGGAGGATTTACTATGTTTCGTGGCAAGCATCTCTATTGCGCTGCATCAAGAAAAAGCCCCTTGCGGGGCTTTTTATGATGGGGACAGGAATTGCTGCAAGATACCACTTGAGCCGAACGCGGCACGCCGCAAGCGGTCATTCACGCCCAGCCACGCGGGGCCAGTGGGCGGTGCTTCAACGAGTATCAGCTCGGCGCCGACCTGGTCCATCGTGCGCAGCGAGGCATACAGCGCATGTGCGTAATTTTCCGGGGTCGCCGCCAGGCGCACGCTGGCGCTGGCTGGCGGCAGATCCGAGTAGTGGATCAGGGCCACGCGGCGCCCGTCATTGAGCAGGCGGTTCAGGGTGGCGCCCACGTCGTCGCTGTGTTGCATCGCAACAGGCGTGTGCGGCGCGTAGTGCGATTCCAGGGTGCCCGAGGCGCGCGGCGCGGCTGCGTCCGCCACGGCCGGTGCGCGGCCAATGACGGCAGCGATCTGCTCGCTGCTGATATGGCCGGGACGCAACAGCACGGGACCGTGCGTGGCCAGGCGCGACAGGTCGACGATGGTCGACTCGATGCCCACGTCGCTCTGCCCGCCATCGAGGACCAGGCCCAGCAAGCCGCTATCGAGTTCCGCCGCGAATTCATCGCGCACATGCTGCGCCGTGGTCGGGCTGACATTGCCGAACTTGTTCGCCGACGGTGCCGCCAGGCCGCCGTTGCCGCCCTTGAAGGTGCGTAGCAATGCGATAGCCACCGGATGCGACGGGCAGCGCAAGCCCACCGTATCCTGGCCGCCGGAAACGGCGTCGGGAATATGCGCGGCGCGCTTGACGATCAGGGTCAGCGGACCAGGCCAGAAGGCAGCCACCAGTTGCTGCGCTTCCACGGGAATGTCGTCGGACCAGTGCGCCAGGTCGGCGCCGGGCGCCACGTGCACGATCACGGGGTGGTCCGATGGACGGCCCTTGGCTTCATAGATGCGCGCCACGGCGGCCGGGTTTTCCGCATCGGCGCCCAGGCCATACACCGTTTCCGTCGGGAAAGCGACGAGGCCGCCCGCCTCCAGCACGGCAGAAGCCGCTGCCAGGTCTTGTGCGGGCACGCTCACGGCGCGATTCCCAGGATCAGGCAAGCGTCATGCAGGCGCTGCTGCGCTTGCGGCAAGGTGGCGGCGATCAGGGTCAGATGGCCCATCTTGCGGCCACGGCGCGGGTCATCCTTGCCATACAGGTGCAAACAGGCGCCCGGCAGCGCCAGCACCTGGTCCCACGCCGGCTCGCAGGCGACATCGCTGCCGTCGGCAAACCAGGCGTCGCCGAGGATGTTGAGCATCACGGCCGGCGAATGCTGGCGCACGTCGCCCAGCGGCAGACGCGCCATGGCCCGCACCTGCTGCGCGAACTGGCTGGTGACGCAAGCGTCCATCGTGTAGTGTCCGCTGTTGTGGGGACGCGGCGCCATTTCATTGACTACCAGGCTGCCATCTTCCAGCACGAAAAATTCGATGCACAGCACGCCGACATAACCGAGTTCGGCAACCATGGCTTGTGCCGCCCGCTGCGCCTTGGCGGCGCAGTCGTCCGACACGTTCGGACCCGGCACGGTGGTGGTAAACAGCACGCCGTCGCGGTGCACGTTTTCGGCGATCGGATACACGACCGATTCGCCGTCCACGCCGCGCGCCGTCAGCACGGACACTTCATATGCCAGCGGCAGCATCTTTTCCAGCAGGCAAGTTACTTGTCCCATTTCCGCGAAGGCGGCGCGCACATCGTCGCGCGTGCGCACACGGAACTGGCCCTTGCCGTCATAGCCCATGCGCACGGTTTTCAAGATGCCCGGCAGCAAGTCGTCGTCGATGGCATCGATGTCGTCCTGCGTGGCGATGACCATGTGCGGCGCCGGCAGCACGCCCGACTTGCCCGCACAGTCGACAAAGAAACGTTTTTCCGCGATGCGGTCCTGCGCCACCGACACGCCGTGGGCATCCGGCGCCACGAAGACGTGGTTGGCCAGGCGCGACAGGCTGTCGGCCGGCACGTTTTCGAATTCCGTGGTGACGGCCAGGCATTGTGCCGCCAGGGCGTCGAGACCCGCCACATCGTCATAACCGGCATTGACGAGGCGCTGCGCCACCTGCCCCGCAGGGCAGGCATCGGACGGTTCCAGCACAGCTACCTGGTAGCCCATGCTCTGGGCGGCCTGGGCAAACATGCGGCCGAGCTGGCCGCCGCCCATCACGCCCAGCCACGCCGGTGGATGAGCGGCGGGCAGCAATGGGGAAGTCGATTTACTATTCATTATTTTTCAAACACATTATTCAGGCAAGACCATGGCCTTGGCGGCGGCCGTTTGCGTGGTGCGGAAGGCTTCCAGGCGCTCGGCCAGGGCGTCGTCATTGGCCGCAAGCATCGCCACCGCCGTCAGCGCCGCATTTGCCGCGCCAGCTTCGCCGATGGCGAAGGTGGCGACCGGCACGCCCTTGGGCATTTGCAGGATGGACAGCATGGAATCTTCGCCACGCAAGTATTTCGATGGCACGGGCACGCCCAGTACCGGGACGATGGTCATCGCGGCCACCATGCCAGGCAGGTGGGCCGCGCCGCCGGCGCCGGCGATGATGGCGCGCAAGCCGCGCGCGCGCGCGCTTTTCGCGTACGCATACATTTCGTCGGGCATGCGGTGCGCGGAAATGACTTGCGCTTCGTACGGCACGCCAAACTGTTTCAGCATGGCAACCGCGTTCTGCATCACGTCCCAGTCCGAGGACGAACCCATGATGACGCCGACCAGCGGCTTATTTTGCTCGCTCATCTCAGGCCTTCAGCTTCTCGCCCGTCAGGCGTTCGATGGCTTCGAAATACTTGGCCTGGGTTTTTTCGATGACGTCGGCCGGCAGGGCTGGCGCCGGTGCGGTCTTGCCCCAGGTCAGGGTTTCCAGGTAGTCGCGCACGAATTGCTTGTCGAACGACGGTGGCGAAATGCCAGGCTGATACGAATCGGCAGGCCAGAAGCGCGACGAATCGGCCGTCAGCACTTCATCCATCAGATGCATGACGCCATTGTCGTCCAGGCCGAATTCAAACTTGGTGTCGGCGATGATGATGCCGCGCGTGGCAGCGTATTCAGCGGCCGTCTTGTACAGGGCAATGGCGACGTCGCGCATCTTGGCGGCCAGGTCGGCGCCGATGCGCTCTTCCATTTCAGCAAAGCTGATGTTTTCATCATGCTCGCCCAGTTCGGCCTTCGCCGCCGGGGTGAAGATCGGTTCCGGCAGTTTTTCCGCTTGCTGCAGTCCGGCTGGCAAGGCGATGCCGCAGATGCTGCCCGTGTCCTGGTAATCTTTCCAGCCCGAACCGATGATGTAGCCGCGCACGACTGCCTCGACCATGATCGGTTTCAAGCGCTTGGCCACCACGGCGCGGCCCTTGACTTGCTCCACTTCCTCGGGCGCCACCACGGATTCCGGCGCCACGCCGGTCAGGTGGTTCGGCACGATATGGCCCAGTTTCTCGAACCAGAAGTCGCTCATCTGGTTGAGAACCTTGCCCTTGCCGGGGATAGGCTCGTTCATGACGACATCGAAGGCCGACAGGCGGTCCGTGGTGACGATCAAGATCTTGTCGTCGCCAACGGCGTAGTTGTCGCGGACCTTGCCGTGGCCCAGCAATGGCAGGGAGTGGATGGAAGTCTGATAGAGGCTGTTCATAGCGGGGGAATAGTTGGATGAAACGAAACCGGCAGGCAGGGGGTGCCCGCCGGTCGAGAAAATCGGGCACGGAGCATTGCATCCGGCCCGTTCCAGACAGAATTTTACTTCACAATTTGCGACAGCTCGCCGGCCTTGTAGCGCTCGGCCATTTTTTCCATCGTGATGACCTTGATTTTCGACGCCTGGCCTTCGCAGCCGAAAGCCTGCATGCGCGCGCGCACGATTTGCTCGGCGGCGGTGCGGGCTGGCTTCAGGAAGTCGCGCGGGTCGAATTTCGACGGGTTCTCGAACAGGTACTTGCGGATCGCGGCCGTCATCGCCAGGCGGATGTCGGTGTCGATGTTGATCTTGCGCACGCCGTGACGGATGCCTTCCTGGATTTCCTCGACTGGCACGCCGTAGGTTTCCTTCATGTCGCCGCCGAATTCGCGGATGATGGCCAGCAATTCCTGCGGCACCGACGACGAGCCGTGCATCACCAGATGGGTGTTCGGGATGCGCGCGTGGATTTCCTTGATGCGGTCGATGGCCAGGATGTCGCCCGTTGGCTTGCGCGTGAATTTGTAGGCGCCATGCGAGGTGCCGATGGCGATCGCCAGGGCGTCGCACTGGGTGCGCTGCACGAAGTCGGCCGCTTGCGCCACGTCCGTCAGAAGTTGCTCGCGGGTCATGGTGCCGTCGGCGCCGTGGCCGTCTTCCTTGTCGCCCTTCATGGTTTCCAGCGAACCGAGCACGCCCAGTTCCGCTTCCACCGTCACGCCGATGGCGTGCGAGAATTTCACCACTTCACGCGACACTTCCACGTTGTATTCGTACGATGCGACCGATTTTCCGTCCGCTTCCAGCGAACCGTCCATCATGACGGACGTGAAGCCCGAACGGATGGCGGCCATGCAGACGGCCGGCGACTGGCCGTGATCCTGGTGCATGACGACGGGAATGTGCGGATACGCTTCGACGGCGGCGTCGATCAGGTGGCGCAGGAACGCTTCACCGGCGTACTTGCGCGCGCCGGCGGACGCCTGCATGATCACCGGGCTGTTGAGCGCATCGGCGGCAGCCATGATGGCTTGCACTTGCTCCAGGTTGTTGACGTTGAAAGCAGGAATGCCATAACCGTTTTCGGCGGCATGGTCCAGCAGTTGACGCATGGATACGAGAGACATGGTAATACTCCAGATAACAATAGAAACCGTTGCGGCGCTTCGCGGTGGTCAATAACCGCGCCGGCGCCTGAATTCTTGGGTCTTATTCAAATTCGCCCACTGTTACAATCTTCAAGGCATTCGTGCCGCCCACCTGGCCCATCGGCTCACCCCAGGTGACGACGATCATGTCGCCCTTGCGGACGATGCCCTGCGCCACCAGCAGCTCTTCCGCCTGCTTCAGCACTTGCGCGCTGGGGGCGTTCTGCATCAGATGATACGCCCGAACATTGCGGTACAGCGCAGCTTTGCGCAAAGTCGTCACGCTGGGCGTGAGCGCATAGATCGGCGTATCGATACTGTGGCGGCTCATCCACAAGGCGGTGGAACCCGATTCCGTCAGCGCCACGATGGCTTTCACGCGCAAATGGTGGGCCGTAAACAGCGCGCCATACGCGATCGACTGGTCGATGCGGGTAAATGTGACGTTGAGGAAATCGGCATCGAGCTTGTTGTATTCGGACTGCTCCGCTTCCACGCAGATGGCGGCCATCATTTCCACCGTCTCGATCGGGTACTTGCCCGAGGCCGTCTCGGCCGACGTCATGACGGCGTCCGTGCCGTCGAGCACGGCATTGGCCACGTCGGACACTTCCGCGCGCGTCGGCACGGCGTTGACGATCATCGATTCCATCATCTGCGTGGCCGTGATGGCCAGCTTGTTCGACGCGCGCGCCATCTTGATCATGCGTTTCTGCAAGGCCGGCACGGCCGCATTGCCCACTTCCACAGCCAGGTCGCCCCGCGCCACCATGATGCCGTCGGACGCATCGAGAATCTCTTGCAGCGCGGGAATGGCTTCCGCGCGCTCGATCTTGGCGATCATCATCGGCTTGTGGTGGTACGGTTCGCCGGCGATATTGGCCAGCTGGCGCGCCATTTCCATGTCGGTCGCGCATTTCGGGAAGGAAATGGCCAGATAGTCGGCCTGGAAACTCATGGCCGTCTTGATATCTTCCATATCCTTGGCCGTCAGCGCGGGCGCGGACAGGCCGCCGCCCTGGCGGTTGATGCCCTTGTTGTTCGACAACTCGCCGCCGATCTTGACGGTGGTGTGGATTTCGCTGCCGTGGATGCGCTCGACGATCAGCACGATGAGGCCGTCGTTCAGCAGCAGCACGTCGCCCTTGTGCAAATCGCGCGGCAGGGCCTTGTAGTCGAGGCCGACGCGCTCCTGGTTGCCCAGTTCGCCGTTTTCGCCCCACTTGGCGTCGAGGATGAAGCGCTCGCCCGCTTCGAGCTGGATGCGCGTGTTTTCAAACTTGCCGACGCGAATCTTCGGCCCTTGCATGTCGGCCATGATGGCCACTTCGCGCCCGCACTCGGCCGCCGCCAGACGCACCAGCGCCGCGCGGTCGATATGGTCTTGCGCCTTGCCATGGGAAAAATTCAAGCGCACCACGTCGACACCCGCACGTATCATCTTCACCAGGATATCGAAGTCGGTGGAGGCAGGGCCGATTGTTGCTACGATTTTTGTACCGCGTGGCATAGGAGTCCTTGTGCGCGAGCGAAGGTGAGCAAGGCCGGCTCGATGCTGCATCCGGCAAGGTAAAAGCGCAGCGGTCAGGCTGCGCTTGGTATTGCACTACAGTCAGGCTTTATCAACCAGCACGTTGCATGAGAATTTCTACTGCGGGCAAAGTCTTGCCTTCCAGGAACTCCAGGAAAGCGCCGCCGCCCGTCGAGATATAGCTGATTTTATCGGTAATGTCGTATTTGGCAATCGCCGCCAGGGTGTCGCCACCGCCAGCGATGGAGAATGCTTTCGAATCGGCAATGGCCAGGGCCAGGGTCTTGGTGCCGTTGCCGAACTGGTCGAATTCGAACACGCCGACCGGGCCGTTCCAGACGATGGTGCCGGCGGCGGCGATCTGCTGTGCCAGCAGGGCCGCCGTTTTCGGGCCGATATCGAGGATCATGTCGTCGTCCGCCACGTCGGCCACGTCCTTGACGGTGGCAACGGCCACAGGCGAGAATTCCTTGGCGCACACGACATCGACAGGAATCGGCACTTGCGCGCCGCGCTTGGCCATGATCTCGATGATGGCCTTGGCTTCCTCGACGAGTTCCGCTTCCACCAGCGACTTGCCGACGTTCAAGCCGACGGCTTTCATGAAGGTGTTGGCGATGCCGCCGCCGACGATCAGGTTATCGACCTTGTCGGACAGGGCTTTCAAGATGGTCAGCTTGCTCGATACTTTCGAACCAGCAACAATGGCCAGCAGCGGGCGGGCGGGCGCGTGCAAAGCTTTCCCCAACGCATCCAGCTCGGCGGCCAGCAGCGGGCCGGCGCAAGCGACGGGCGCGAACTTGGCGATGCCGTGCGTGGACGCTTCCGCGCGGTGGGCCGTGCCGAACGCATCGTTGACGTAGATATCGCACAATGTCGCCATTTTTTGCGCCAGCTCATCGCTGTTTTTCTTTTCGCCCTTGTTGACGCGCACGTTTTCCAGCAGGACGACCTGGCCGGCAGCCAGGGATTCCAGGCCGGCACCGTCGACCCAATTTTGCTTCAATGCAACTTCCTGGCCCAGCAGCTCGGACAAGCGGGCGGCCACGGGCGCCAGGCTGTCGGCCGGCTTGAACTCGCCTTCCGTCGGACGGCCCAGGTGCGACGTCACCATGACGGCGGCGCCAGCGTCCAGCGCGGCGCGGATGGCCGGCACCGAGGCGCGGATGCGCGTATCTTCGGTGATCTTGCCACTGTCATCTTGCGGGACGTTCAGGTCGGCGCGGATAAACACGCGCTTGCCTTGCAGTGCATTTTGGGCGATCAAATCTTGCAGACGAATGAAGTTGAGAACAGCTGACATGGCGATCCAGATGACGAGTGGAAGGAAGTGCGCTATTTTACCGCAATGCCCAGCGCAAATCCCCGATTTGTCCTGCTTTACTGAAAAACGTGCAACAGTCGCAAGCCCGTGAAAACCAGCATGCCAAACACGATGGTTTGCAGCATATTGCGGCGGATCACAAAAAAGAGCGTGGCGGCAATACCGGATAACAGTTTCAAATTGGACAATTCAAGGTGCACTTGCTGACCCTCCATCAGCATGTCGGGCGCGATGATGGCCGCCAGCGCGCAGGCCGGCGCATAGCGCAGCATCTCGCCCACGCGGCGCGGAATGGTGATGTGATGGCCGATCAGCCAAAAGGTGCTGCGCGTGGCGGCTGTCGCCACTACCAGCACGGCGATGGCGATCCACACGTCGGCCCTGCCCCAGTCTATGCCGTCAAACATGGCGTTTTGTCCATTTTTCCGTCAACTCTTCCACGGCCATGGCGCTGACCATGCCCACCACCACGGCCACCAGCAAGCCCAGCTTATACGGCAGACTGAAGGCCAGCACGGCGACCGTGCCCGCCACCAGCACGCCGCACAGGGCGGCGCGGCTGAGGATCAGCGGCACCGTCACGCACAGGATCGCCAGGGTGCCGGCAAAGCCCAGCCCCCATTCGGCCGGCACGACGGCGCCCAGCACGATGCCGATGAAGGAACCGATTTGCCAGGCCAGCCAGTTGGGATAGATCAAGCCTTTCAGGAAAGGCAGCTTGGCCGGGTCCGGCGTTTCATGGGGGTAGCGCTGCAGGAACAGGCCCACGGTGATGTCGCCCGCCACATAGCCGAGCGCAAAGCGCTGGCGCCACGGCAGATGCGAAAAATGGGGCGCCAGCAGCACGGAAAAGATGACAAAACGCAAATTGACGACGAGGGCCGTGGCAAAGATCACCCACACGGGCGCCTGCGCGGCCAGCAGCGGCAAGGATGCGAGCTGGGCCGAACCGGCAAAGACAAACAGGGTCATGGCCCCCGCCTGCGCGACAGTCAGGCCGCTTTTCACCATGGCCACGCCCACCACCATGCCCCAGGCGGCGATGCCCAACAGGGTGGGCGCACCCAGGTTCAGCCCGGCGCGCCAGGCGTCTTTCAGCAGGGCATCGTCGCTGGCGGCCGGGACGGCGTTCACGCGATGCTCCTGCAGGCGTATTGTGGTAACTGCACAACAATGGTGCGCGGAGAAAGACTCCGCAACGGCGATACCGGCAAGGCAAATCCAGTCAGTGTGGCGCTGCAGCTGCCATATTTCCGTAAAAACCCGCGCCGCAGCCGAAGATGATCGAGCCGCCATTTTAGCCATGATTTTTGCTGTCTGCCTGAATCCGTTAAAATCGTGGTTTTGGCAGCAGCCGACTTCCTTCCATACAGCCTCACGGAGCATGACAAGATGACAAAAACCACCCAGCCAGCGGTCGAACTCGACAGTAAAGACCTGCCAGCCCACTGCCCTAACCCGGCCATGCCGCTGTGGTCGTCGCATCCGCGTGTGTTCCTGGAATTCAACAAGGACGGTATCGCCAAGTGCCCTTACTGCGGCACGGCCTACACTCTGAAGGAAGGCGCCAGCGCCGGCCATCATTAAACTGCCCAGCGGCGCGCCCCCAGCGCGCCGTTTTCATTTACACAGCTAGCTGTACCGATCAAGCCGGAGTCGTCATGAAACGTCTGAAAGAACTCAATGGCAGCGCCGCCGAAGTCGAAGCAGCGTTCTACGATGCCTTGCACCGCGCCGACCTCGAAGCGCTGATGGCGCTATGGGCCGACGATGAAGAGATCGTCTGCATCCACCCGGGCGGCGCGCGCCTGATCGGCCACGCCGCCATCCGCGCCTCTTGGGAAACCATTTTGGCCGGCGGCGGCCTGCACATCGTGCCGGCGCAGCTGCATGAAACGCACAATCTGATGAGTTCAGTGCACACGGTGATCGAAGGCGTCACCCAGGAAGAAGGCGGTCCGGCGCATCTGCTGGCCACGAATGTGTATGTAAAAACGCCGCGCGGCTGGCGCATCGTGCTGCATCACGCCTCCATCGCCCCCGGCGGCGCACCGGCCGACGCCGCGGGGACGCAGATCCTGCACTGATGTCTTTGCCTCTTATCTACAACGCCCCCTACACCGCCCCGCTCTGGCTGCCTGGCGGCCACGCGCAGACGATTTATCCTGCCGTGTGCCTCGCCAAGCCGGCCGTGGCCTTCCGCCGTGAACGCTGGCAAGCGCCCGATGGCGACTTCGTCGACGTCGACCTGGTCGATGGCCAGCCGGGCCAGCCCTTCGTGGTGCTGTTCCACGGCCTGGAAGGCTCGTCGAACAGCCATTACGCGCGCGCTCTGATGGCCGAGGTGGCGGCGCGCGGCTGGTCGGGCGCCGTGCCGCATTTTCGCGGCTGCTCAGGCGAAGCGAACCTGGCGCCACGCTTCTACCATTCGGGCGACGCGCAGGAAGTGGACTGGGTCGTGCGCACGCTGCGCCCGCGCGCCACGGGAAAATTTTACGCGGCCGGCGTGTCGCTGGGCGGCAATGCTCTGCTGTGCTGGCTGGGCCAGTCGCAGCACCAGGCCGATTTCATCGATGCGGCGGCGGCCGTGTCCGCCCCGCTGGACCTGGCGCAAGGGGGCAAGGCCCTGTCCTCCGGCGCCAACCGGCTCTACACGCGCATGTTCCTGAACACGCTCAAGCCGAAATGCCTGGCTAAGCTGGAACAGTTTCCCGGCCTGTTCGCGCGCGACGCCATGCTGGCCGCGCGCGACTTGCACGCCTTCGACAATGTCGTCACGGCGCCCCTGCACGGCTACCGCGACGCCGACGATTACTGGCACCGCGCCAGCGCCAAGCACGTCTTGCACGACATCACCGTGCCGACCCTGGTACTGAATGCGCAAAATGACCCCTTCCTGCCCGGGCGCTTCTTGCCGCGCAGCGCCGCGCCGCAGGTCACGCTCGAATATCCGCGCCACGGCGGCCACGTCGGATTTGCCGCTGGCAAGTTGCCGGGAAGCACACGCTGGCTGCCGCAACGCCTGATCCATTTTTTTGAAGGCGGCAACACGGCGCCATCGGCGCCGCAAACCTGTCACGCTGACGGCACGCGCACTCACACGGAAAACGCTACACATGGATGAACTCGTCAAGCAGGCCCTGGCCAAATGGCCGAACGTGCCCCACTGCTACGGATGGCTGGGCCTGGACGCGCGCGGCCACTGGCGCATGCGCGACCAGCATGCGCAACAGCAACAACTGCCAGGCGACAAGATCGCCCACGTGGCCCTGCTGGGATTTATCAACCGCAATTACGATCATGACGAACGCGGTTGCTGGTTTTTCCAGAACGGCCCGCAGCGCGTGTATCTGAATCTGGAAGCGACGCCGTATATCGCCCGCAGCGACCCGCAGCACGGTTTTGTCTTGCAGACGGGTGCGCCGCTGGAACAGATCGAGCAAGTGTATTGGTGCGATAACGGCGCGCTGATCCTGCGCCACGGCGACATCGTCGCGCAGGTCGATGACCGCGACATGGCCCAGGTGCTGCCTACGCTGCGCCTCGACGGGCAAGCGGTGGGCGACGAAGCGCTGCTGGCCTGGCTGGAAGATGCGCAAGGCAATTTGATGTTATTGCATAACGGCAAGGAGATTGCCGTGCAGCCGCTGGCCTATGCCAGCGTACCGCAGACCTTCGGCTTCCAGCAGGCGCCGCAAGCCGAATAAGAGTCAGCCCTTCTGGTCCTTGATCTGTTCGCGGCGCTTTGCCTGCAATTCCCGCTCGCGCGCATCGATCACGGCCTGGTCATAAAAAGTCGCGTCCGTCGACTTGCGGGCGATCGTCAGCTGGTCCAGCGCGGCCATGGTGGCGCCCTGCAGCACGTAGGATTCGGCCAGCGCCATGTGCTGCAAGGTCATCTTGCCCTGGTCCGCATAGGCTTTCGCCAATAAATCGTAGAGTTCCGGCTCTTCCTTGTAGAGCTGCACCTGCTCGCGCAGATACAGGGTGGATTGCTCCAGCTTGCCGGCAGCCATCAGCGCTTCCGCATACTGGTGGGCAATGCCGCGCGAGAGGGGGAACTGCTGGCGCGCAGCGTCCGCCGCCTTCAGGGCCTGTTGCGCCACTTCCTTCTTTTGCGCCGGCATCAACAGCACTTCCAGCGCCATCGCCGCCAGCAGGGAATTGGGATCCTGCGTGCCGCCCGAGGTAAACACGTTCGGCCCGGCCGGCTGGTGCAGGGCGGCATTGGCCGCATCGAGTTCCTTTTGCGCCTCCGCCGGCTTGCCCTGCTTGACGGCAACAAAGGACAAGCCATAGTGGGCGGCCGTCACCTGGAAGCGGCTTTGCTGTTCCAGCTGCGTCTTGAAGACGGCCTTGGCGTTCAACAGGCCTTGCACGCTTTCATCCTGCAGCACGCGGGCGCGGGCCCGGGCCAGGTGAAAACTCAGGCTGTCCGCGCGTTGCTTGTAGGGCTGCTCGCGGATGCGCGCCTGGATGTCGGCGATGCGCTCCGTCGTCAGCGGGTGGGTCTGCAGGTAGGCGGGCATCAGGTCGCTGTACGAACGGCTGGCCGCCTGCATGCGGCCGAAGAAGGCCACCATGCCGGTGGTATCGAAACCGGCCTCGCCCATGATCTGGAAGCCGATGCGGTCCGCCTCGCGTTCGGCGTCGCGGCCAAAATTGAGCTGGCGCTGGATGGCCAGGCCCTGGCCGGCGGCAAACACGCCCATCGCCACGTCGCCGCCTGCCCGTGAAGCGAGCGCCGCCAGCAACATGGCCGCCAGCGGCATCAGGGCATCCTGGCGCTGCTGGCCCAGCATGCGCGCGATATGGCGCTGCGCCACATGGCCGATCTCGTGCGACAGCACGGACGCCAGTTCCGCCTCCGTTTGCGCCGCCAGCACCAGGGCCGAGTGCACGCCGATGAAGCCGCCCGGCAAGGCAAACGCGTTCAGCTGAGGGTCGCGCACGGCAAAGAAGAAATAGTCGTAATTCGTTTCGCCGCGCACGCTGGGGCGCGCCGCCACGAGCGCGTTGCCGAAGGTATTCAGGTATTCCAGCAAGGGCGCGTCGTCGAGGTAGTCGCGGTCGCCGCGGATGCCCCGCATGATTTCCTCGCCGATCTTGCGCTCCATCGCCGGCGACAGGTCTTCGCGCGACGTGTCGCCCAGATTCGGCAAGTTCGGCGCCGGCGGCACGGCCAGCGGCGTCCAGCTGCTGGCCGGCTTGGCGGACACGCTGGCAGCCGGCGCCGCTGGCGCGGAGGTATAGGTTTGCGCCAGCGTACAGGGCGCAGCGCAGCAGAGGATGGCCAGCACCGATGCGCGCCGTGAGCCGCGCAGCCATGCCGCAGCGGCGTTTTCAAGGACGATCGGAAGGGAAGTTTTTGAATTCACGGGTGCTATCATACCTTGTTCGCGGCACCCATTCCCACGCACCAAGCATGCGCCATGCCAGTGGCATGAAGTCGTGGTCCGGCGTGCCGCGCCCCCACCCCTCACCTATTTTGACGCCATGACAACAGCAGACAAGCAAGCCCCCGCCGGGGAACTGACCCATTTCGACGCCACGGGCCAGGCCCATATGGTGGACGTGGGCAGCAAGGAAGACACGCGCCGCAGCGCCGTGGCCGCCGGTACCATCCGCATGCAGCCCGCCACCCTGGCATTGATTATTTCCGGCACCGCCAAGAAAGGCGACGTGCTGGGCATCGCCCGCATCGCCGCCATCATGGGCGCCAAGCGCACCAGCGACCTGATTCCCCTGTGCCACCCGCTGGCCCTGACGCGCGTCACCGTCGATTTTGAAGTGGACGAAGCGGCCAACAGCGTGCACTGCCGCGCCCAAGTCGACACGACGGGCAAGACGGGCGTGGAAATGGAAGCGCTCACTTCCGTGCAGATCGGTTTATTGACGATCTACGACATGTGCAAGGCCGTCGACCGGGGCATGGTCATGACGAATGTGCGCGTGCTGGAAAAGCATGGCGGCAAGTCGGGCGACTGGCACGCCGAGGTGTAATCACGCTGCCTGGCGCGCAAGATGGAGCTTGACGCGGCGCAGGTCGCGCAGCAGCCACACGGCACACGCTAGGCATAGCGCGATGACGGCCACGGACAGGGGCAAGTGGAACTGTTCCATCCCCGCCAGCGCAAAGCCGGCATGGATCAGACACGTTCCCACTCCCAGCGCGGCGCATACTGCCGCATAGCGGGACGCGTGTCTGGTGTTCAGCAACACATGCCGGTAACCGGCCAGCACCAGGGCAATCGCCGCCAGGTTAAACACCAGGAAACCCTGCACGCCGCCCGGCACATGAAACATCTCCCACTCTTTCCAGTAGGCCGCGTCGATTTGATGCAAGATCAGGAACAACATGGTCCAGAAGTAGCTGCGTTGCATAAGGTTTACGTTCGTCAATATTGACGCAATTGTAAAGCCTGAACCGCGCACCTGCACCTGCGCATGGCATTTTTCGATGCCAATATGAATTTCATTGATATAAATGCTTTTTCATCAAGAAATCATGCATACTGCGAGTCGTCCATATCCAGATGAGCATCGCATGACAAGCAACAAACCCACCGCAGAAACCAAGCTCCAGGACTTCGAATTCGAGGCCATGAATCTGCAGGTGGGGGGACGCATCCAGTTCATCACGCACCGCACCATCAAACCCATCCAGCATTTCTCGACCGTGATCGGCTATGTGAAAGACGAGTACCTGATCGTCAAGATTCCCATGGAAAACGGCGCGTCCATCGTCCTCAACGAGGGCGACAAGCTGACCATCCGCGTATTTTCCGGCGTCACCGTCTGTTCGTTTTCCTGCAGCGTGCTGCGCATCTTTGGCCGCCCCCTCAATTACGTCCACCTGAGTTTTCCCGACGCCATCCAGGGCACCAGCCTGCGCACGGCCATGCGCGTGAAAGTGGAAATTCCGGCGCAGCTCAGCTATCGCGACGTGGCGGCCGTGCCCGTGTTCATCGTCAACCTCAGCGTCTCGGGCGCGCTGATCGAGGCGCCCAGCATGCTCACGCCCGATGACGAGGGCGTGGCACTGAGCTTTACCCTGCTGGTGCAGCCGAACAAGCACCAGATGCGCGTCAACACGCGCGCCCGCATCCAGAACGTCAGCGTGGGCAAGCCGTCGAATGGCCATGCCGCCGGCGTGGCGGAAATCTATACGTATGGCGTGCAATTCATCGACCTGGAACCGACCCACTACACCCTGCTGCAAAACCTCACCTATGAAGCGCTGATTGCGGACCGGCAAAAAATCGTCTGACGCTGGCGCGGCAGGCGCCACTTACAGCGTCGGCGTCACCTCGGGAATGTTGTTTTTGGTAATCGCTTCCTTCGCTGCCGCATTCGTCACGGTGGTGCTATTGAACCAGGTCAGGCTGCTCGTGCCCGGCTTCATGGTCATCGTCACGGTTTGTCCACCGATACCCGTGCCCAGGTCGGACGCCAGGGTCAGCACGATATCGCCCTTGTCCACTGTGGCGCTGGCCACTTCGCGCGTGGCGCTGAACACGGGGATGGCGCTGGGCACGGCCTGGGTGGGGGTGCTGCAGGCGGTGGCCAGCCCGCCGTTTTCCTGCACGCACAGGGCCACGGCCGTTTTCAAGGGGGCAGCGGCCGCCAGCACATTGCTGACCTTGGCCCGCATCGTGTAGTCGCCATATTGGGGAATGGCCACGGCCGCCAGGATGCCGGCGATGGCCACCACGATCATCAGCTCTATCAGGGTAAATCCGCTTTGCGCGCGCATCGTATCCTCCCATTGTGCATTGCTCACGCCGTGCATGGTGCAAGCGCCATGCCAGCGGCGCGCCCGGGCAGCGGCGGCGCACGTGGAAAGAAAAGCGACGCATTTGGGCCGATTCGGACCAGCGACGTCGTCCCGGGCCGGGATGCGGCCTGTCTTGCGGACAAAAAAAAAGGAGCCGAAGCTCCTTTTTTGTACTGCGGTGGCCGGGCTGGAATTACAGCATGGCTTTCAGCAGACGCGCCATTTCCGACGGGTTTTTGGTCACGGTGATGCCGCAAGCTTCCATGATTTCCAGCTTGGCTTGTGCCGTATCGGCACCGCCCGAGATCAGCGCGCCGGCGTGGCCCATGCGCTTGCCTGGAGGAGCGGTTACGCCAGCGATGAAGCCGACGACCGGTTTTTTCATGTTGTCTTTGATCCAATAAGCCGCGTTGGCTTCGTCCGGACCGCCGATTTCGCCGATCATGATGACCGCGTCGGTATCTGGATCATCATTGAACATCTTCATGATGTCGATGTGCTTCAGACCGTTGATCGGGTCGCCGCCGATGCCGACTGCCGACGATTGGCCCAGGCCCAGTGCGGTCAGCTGACCCACTGCTTCATAGGTCAGGGTGCCCGAACGCGACACCACGCCGATACGGCCCTTCTTGTGGATGTGACCTGGCATGATGCCGATCTTGATTTCGTCTGGCGTGATCAAGCCTGGGCAGTTAGGGCCCAGCAGCAAGGTTTTGCTGTTGGCTTTGGCCATGCGGTCTTTCAAAGCCATCATGTCGCGGACAGGAATGCCTTCGGTGATGCAAATGGCCAGATCCATTTCAGCTTCGACAGCTTCCCAGATCGCCGCTGCCGCGCCTGCTGGCGGTACGTAGATGACGGAAACGTTGGCGCCGGTTTCTTTTTTCGCTTCGGTAACGTTAGCGAAAATAGGAATGCCTTCGAAATCTTCGCCGGCTTTCTTCGGGTTCACGCCTGCCACGAAGGCAGCTTTGCCGTTCGCGTAGTCGCGGCAACCGCGGGTGTGGAACTGGCCGGTCTTGCCGGTGATCCCTTGGGTAACGACTTTGGTATCTTTATTGATCAGAATGGACATGTTGATTCCTTAATTAAGCTTGACCGGCAGCAGCGGCAACGACGCTCTTGGCTGCATCTTCCATGGTGTCGGCTGCGATGATAGGCAGACCGGAATCGGCCAGCATCTTTTTGCCCAGGTCTTCGTTGGTGCCCTTCATGCGCACGACCAGCGGTACGTTCAGCGAGACGGCTTTCACTGCGGCGATAACGCCTTCAGCGATCACGTCGCAACGCATGATGCCGCCGAAAATGTTCACCAGGATAGCTTTCAGGCCTGGGTTTTTCAGCATGATCTTGAACGCTTCGGTCACTTTTTCTGCCGTGGCGCCGCCGCCGACGTCCAGGAAGTTGGCTGGCTCGCCGCCGAACAGTTTGATCGTGTCCATGGTGGCCATGGCCAGGCCGGCGCCGTTCACCAGGCAACCGATGTTGCCGTCGAGCGAGATGTAGGCCAGGTCGAATTTCGACGCTTCGATTTCAGCTGGATCTTCTTCGTCCAGATCGCGCAGGGCGATGATTTCCGGATGACGGAACAGGGCGTTCGGGTCAAAGTTGAACTTGGCGTCCAGGGCGATGACCTTGCCGCTGCCGGTGACGATCAGCGGATTGATTTCGGCCAGCGAGCAATCGGTTTCCCAGTATGCCTTGTACAGGCCTTGCAGGTTGACGCGGGCGTCGACGATGGAACCGGCAGGCACGCCGATTTTGGTCGCGATGTCGTCTGCCTGGGCATCGGTCAGGCCAACGCTCGGCTCGATGGTGACGTGGTGGATCTTCTCTGGGTGGCTCTCGGCCACTTCTTCGATGTCCATGCCGCCTTCGGACGATGCCATCAGGACGATTTTCTGGGTAACGCGGTCGGTGACCAGCGAAACGTACAGTTCCTGTTTGATGTCGGCGCCTTCTTCCACCAGCAGGCGGTTGACTTTCTGGCCTTCGGCGCTGGTCTGATGCGTGATCAGCTGCATGCCCATGATCTGGTCAGCGTATTCCTTGACCTGTTCCATCGATTTTGCCACTTTCACGCCGCCGCCCTTGCCGCGGCCACCTGCGTGGATCTGCGCCTTGACAACCCACACCGGGCCGCCCAGGGTTTCCGCAGCCTTGACGGCTTCTTCGACGGACATGCACGGAATACCGCGTGGTACCGTCACTCCGAATTGCCGGAGGATTTCTTTGGCTTGATACTCATGGATTTTCATGCTGGCTTCCCTTCTGATACTGATGTGTAAAAATACGGTTAGTGGTGCAAAAAAAACAGGAAAGCGCCGGGGTCACGGCTTGGCTACCCAGCGCGGGTAATACTGTGCAACTGCCCCGCCATCCGTGCGCAGGGCGTGGCATTTGTCGAGTTGAAACGGCTTTTCATGCGATAAGTCAGCATTCGCACCGTCGCGGGTCGACCAGACATCGCCGGCAAATGCCTGAACCGTCGCAGTCGGCAAGACTTGCGCCAGTTCGGTCAAATGGGTACAGCCGGCGATTCCCGCCAGGCGCTGTTTCAAGTCGCGGCGGAAATTCTTCAATAAATTCAGACCGATCAGCGCCCTGTAAGCGGGGCCGATGGTATCGCAAAAACCGGGATAGGGTACGGCATCGGAGGCAGCCTCGGCCTCGACAATGTTCAGTTCGCGATCGACGGTAATGCGTAAATGGAGGTCATGCAGAGGGGCGCCGGCGGGACGGGGGCCGGAGGCCAGGGTCGCGTCATAGCTTTTGATATCGGTGATATGGGCGTCAATATCCCACAGGCCGTCGTCGCGCACATACGCTTGGACGTCGATAACACGGGAGTGCCGTAGGGCGCGCCGGGATACGGGAGTTGACAGGGGCATAAGACCGATGCCGCTTGCGCGGCCATAATTTAGTAAGCAGCCATGTGCCTAAAGCACTCTGTTCGCAGCTTCTACGAACAGCAACCGCACCTGCGGCGCCGCAAAAACCCTAAAAGTGTAGCACACTGGGCGCTGGTTGCGCCGCAACATAATTTTTCATTGCTTCGATAAAAACATTTCAAAGCATAAAGAATACACATGGAAATTCACACCGTTATCACGGATGGTGATGATAGATATGGCCGATGGATGCCGCGAAATACCTCAGATTGCCGCGCCGGCCCAGCCGACAGCAGCGCGGCCAAGCCCGGCCCCATGCAGCGCAACAATATGCCATCCGATTGCCAGGCGGATGGCAAGGAAAGTGAACTTACCAGTAAAACAATGATCTGGAGCGAGCTTGCCTGACAAGCAAGGTACAGGGCAGCCCTGAACTGTTGCAGATGGAACACAGCGAGACCAGGGCCAGCTGGACGGTCAGCGGCGCGCACCTAGTCGTCCTCGGGCTCCAGTCCCTTCAAGGCCACCTGCACGGCACGCTGGGAAAAACCGCGCTGCATCAGGAAGCGCATCTGCTTGTTGCGCTGCTCGGCATCCTGCGCCACCTCGCCAAATTTGCGGCGCCACACCTCGCAGGCGCGCGCAACCTCCCCTTCGGCCAGGCCCGCCTTGAGTTCCTGCAAGGCCTCGCCCCCGATGCCGTGGCTTTGCAATTCCGCCATGATGCGGCTATTGCCGAAACGGGCCGAGCGGCGGTGGATCAGCGACTCGGAAAAACGCTCCTGCGACAGCCAGTTCGCTTGCTCCAGGCTGTCGAGCAAGGCTTCCACATCATCGCCCTCCTGCGCATGGCGCTGCAGCTTGCGCCGCAATTCCATGCGACTATGTTCGCGCATCGACAGAAAGCGTAGCGCCCTGCCTTTCAGGCTTAGTTGTACTGCGGCCATACACCCACCTTGTCTTTCATTCCACAATCAAGCCATCCAAACACAATCGCCGCCCGGCGCAACAGCGCGGGACGGCGATCGTGGTCATACTATGCGGCGAGCCGCGCGTAGGTCGGATTAGGCCCCTTGGGCCGTAATCCGACAACATTGTTGGCGTCTGCTCCGACAACATTGTTGACGTCTGTGGTGTTGTCGGATTACGCGCGGCTTTGCCGCGCTAATCCGACCTACTCTGCCTTGGCTTCCGCAGCCTTGGCGGCCTTGTCGGCGGCTTTATCCGCTTTTTCCGGCTTTTCAGCGGCCAGCGGCGGCAGTTCGCGCACGCCCAGCGAAGCACGGACCTTGTTTTCGATTTCGCGGGCCAGCGCCGGACGCTCTTGCAGGAAGGCACGGGCGTTGTCCTTGCCCTGGCCGATGCGTTCGCCGTTGTAGCTGTACCACGAACCGGATTTTTCCACGATCTTGGCATCCGAGCCCAGGTCCAGGATTTCGCCTTCGCGCGAGGTGCCGGCGCCGTACAGGATGTCGAAGTGCGCTTCCTTGAACGGTGGCGCGATCTTGTTCTTGACGACCTTGACCTTGGTTTCGTTGCCGATCACTTCATCGCCGGACTTGATCGAGCCGGTGCGGCGGATATCCAGGCGCACGGAGGCGTAGAATTTCAGCGCATTGCCGCCGGTGGTCGTTTCCGGGCTGCCGAACATCACGCCGATCTTCATGCGGATCTGGTTGATGAAAATGACCAGGGTATTCGTGCGGTTGATGGAACCGGTCAGCTTGCGCAGGGCTTGCGACATCAGGCGCGCTTGCAAGCCTGGCAGGGAATCGCCCATGTCGCCTTCGATCTCGGCGCGTGGCGTCAGTGCGGCCACGGAGTCGATGACGACGAGGTCGACGCTGCCCGAACGCACGAGGGCGTCGCAGATTTCCAGTGCCTGCTCGCCCGTATCCGGTTGCGAGATCAGCAATTCATGCAGGTTCACGCCCAGCTTTTGCGCGTAACCGACATCCAGCGCGTGCTCGGCATCGATAAAGGCGCAGGTGCCGCCCAGTTTTTGCATCTCAGCGATGGTTTGCAGGGTCAGGGTGGTTTTACCCGACGATTCCGGACCGTAGATTTCCACCACGCGGCCACGCGGCAAACCGCCCACGCCCAGCGCGATATCGAGGCCGAGCGAACCGGTCGACACGACTTGCACTTCTTCGATCGCTGCGCTGGCATCCATGCGCATGACCGAACCTTTGCCAAACTGCTTCTCGATCTGCGCCAGTGCGGCGGCGAGCGCCTTGGCTTTTTCCGATGCGGGTACTACAGCTTTTTTATCGTCCATATGTTCTTTCAGCCGTTCTACAGTTGCGGATTCACGTGAATCCCGCAGCCTGCGATAGCGCCAGTGGGTTAAATTCTTTACACAGACAGTACTGTATAAAAAAACAGTGATCAATGCAAGCGGAACGTGGATTTGTTTTGAAACAGATCAATACAAGCCTGGTTTCTCACAAAAACTCGCCACCTTGCGGAAAATGAAACACAATACAAACTTCTACCGCCGCAAGCATAGGAAGTGCACCATGCGTATTTTACTTGCCGAAGATGACAGCGTGCTGGCCGATGGCCTGACCCGCTCGCTGCGCCAGTCCGGTTATGCGATCGACTACGTCAAGACGGGCCAGGAGGCCGATACGGCCCTGTCCACCCAGGAATTCGACTTGCTGATCCTCGACCTGGGCCTGCCCAAGATGTCCGGCCTGGAAGTGCTGCGCCGCCTGCGCGCGCGCGCCTCGCTGCTGCCGGTGCTGATCCTGACGGCCGCCGATTCCATCGAGCAGCGCGTGAATGGCCTCGACCTCGGTGCCGATGATTATATGGCCAAGCCGTTCGCCTTGTCGGAACTGGAGGCAAGAGTGCGCGCCCTGACGCGCCGCGGCGCCGGCGGCGGCGCCACCATCATCAAGCACGGCCCCCTCAGCTACGACCAGGTGGGGCGCAGCGCCTACATCAACGACCAGATGCTCGACCTGTCGGCGCGCGAACTGGGCTTGCTGGAAATCCTGCTGGGCCGCACCGGCCGCCTCGTCTCGAAAGAACAACTGGTCGACCACCTGTGCGAATGGGGCGAAGAAGTGTCGAACAACGCCATCGAAGTGTATGTGCACCGCCTGCGCAAGAAGATCGAGGTGGGCGGCGTGCGCATCGCCACCGTGCGTGGCCTCGGCTATTGCCTGGAAAAATACTCGGAAGCGGCGCGCCTGAACGCCGAAGCGGGCGAATCGGCAAGCCCGGCCAGCGGACCCGCCAGCAAGTGAAGGTGCGCGAGGCGCCAGCAGACGAAGCGGACGACGACGACTGGTTCGAGCCGCCGACCACGGAGCAGGACGACACCATCGAGCATTCGCTGTTTGGCGAAATCCTCGACTGGATGCTGGCGCCCTTGCTGCTGCTGTGGCCGATGAGCATCGCCATCACCTATCTGGTGGCCAAGGGCATCGCCAATCAGCCGTTCGACCATGCGCTGGAAGACAGCGTGACCGTGCTCACGCAGCAGGTCAAGCAGGCCGACGGCGCCATGCTGCGCCGCGTGCCGGAAAAGAACAGTAACAACAAGGGGCGCGACTTCCTGCGCGGCGACGATATCGACACCCTGTATTACCTGGTGGTGGGTCCGCGCGGCGAATACCTCGACGGCGACCGCGATTTGCCGCCGCCGCAGGACCCCGACAAATACCGCAGCGGCATGGTGCTGTTTCGCAACGACACCATCCATGGCACGCCCGTGCGCGTGGCGTTCAGCTATCTCGACATTCCGTCCAGCAACAACGACGAGCCGCAGCGCGCGCTGGTGCAGGTGGCGGAAACCCTGGAAAAACGCGCCCAGCTGGCCAATGAAATCATCAAGGGCGTGATCTTGCCGCAGTTCATCATCCTGCCCGTGATCCTGGCCCTGGTCTGGTTTGCCCTGGCGCGCGGCCTGTCGCCGCTGGCGCAATTGCAGGAACGCATACGCGCCCGGCCGCCTGACGATTTATCGCCCATCGAATCGGGCCAGGTACCCGAGGAAATCACGCCGCTGGTCGGTTCGCTCAACGAGATGCTGGCGCGCCTGTCGTTGTCGATCGACATGCAGAAGCGCTTCATCGCCGATGCCGCGCACCAGATGAAAACGCCGCTGGCCGGCATGCGCATGCAATCCGAGCTGGCGCTGCGCCAGACCGACCACGACGAGATCCACCGCTCGCTGCTGCAACTGGCGAAAAGTTCGGAAGCGGCCACGCGCCTGGTCAACCAGCTGCTGGCCCTGGCGCGCGCGGAAAACCAGCCTCAGGCGGGCACGGCGTTCGAACCGATCGAGCTGAGCGAACTGGCGCGCGGCGTGGTGCAGGACTGGGTGCAAGCCTCGTTTGCCCAGCATATCGACTTGGGCTTCGAGCAGCCCGCCTATGCGATCATGATTTCCGGCAATGCCATGATGCTGCGCGAGCTGCTGAGCAACCTGATCGACAATGCCCTGCGCTACACGCCGTCGGGCGGCAGCGTCACGGTGCGCGTGCGCAGCACCCTGGAACTGGCCATCCTGGAAGTGGAAGATACGGGCCCCGGCATACCGCAAGCCGAGCGGGCCCACGTCTTCGAACGCTTTTATCGCATTCTCGGCAGCAATGTCGACGGTAGCGGCCTGGGCCTGGCCATCGTGCGCGAAATTGCCCAGCAGCATGGCGCCGAAGTCGATATTTTTAACAATCCGCGCGCGCACTCGCCGAAGCTGCCGGGCACCCTGCTGCGCCTGAGCATCGCCCTGCTGTTGCCGGACGCGCCAGAAGAGGATGAGGTCACGTATGGATAAGCCCAGCCTTCCCGCAGTGCCGTTGCGCACGCCCAACCCCGAACTGCAGGCGCGCCGCGATATCCACTGGCGCAAGACGCGGCGCCTGACGGCCATCCTGCTGCTGGTCTGGCTGCTGACGGGCTTCCTGACCGTGTTTTATGCGCGCGAACTGTTGCATTTAAATCTGTTCGGCTGGCCGCTGCCCTTCTATATGGCGGCCCAGGGCGCCTCGCTGGTGTACCTGGCCATCATCGCCTTGTATGCCTGGCGCATGCAGCGCCTCGACCGGGCTTTTCATGCAGAGGAGCACGCATGAGCGACCAGCGCAGCTTCTTTGCGCGCCTGTGCCGCTACTATTTGCTGTTTACGGCCGGTTTTGCCGCCTTCCTGCTGGCCCTGTCGGTGCTGGAACAGGAAGGCATGCCGCGCGCATGGATCGGCTACCTGTTCATGCTCGTCACCATCACCCTGTACGCCACCATCGGCGTCATCAGCCGCACCTCGAACGTCACCGAATACTATGTGGCGGGACGCAGGGTACCAGCCATGTTCAACGGCATGGCCACGGCTGCCGACTGGATTTCGGCGGCCAGCTTCATCAGCCTGGCCGGCGGCCTGTACCTGAACGGCTTTGACGGCCTGGCCTTCATCATGGGCTGGACGGGCGGCTATTGCCTGGTAGCGCTATTGATCGCCCCCTACCTGCGCAAGTTCAGCCAGTACACGATTCCCGATTTCCTCGCCGCCCGCTATGGCAGCGGTACCGACAAACGGGGTGCCAGCGTGCGCGTAGTGGCCGTGGCAGCCACCATCATCGTCTCATTTACGTATGTGGTGGCGCAGATCTACGCCGTCGGCCTGATCGCCTCGCGCTTCACGGGGGTGGATTTTTCCGTCGGGATCTTCCTGGGCCTGGCCAGCATCCTCGTCTGCTCCTTTCTTGGCGGCATGCGCGCCATCACCTGGACGCAGGTGGCGCAATACATCATCATCCTCGTCGCCTTCCTGATTCCCGCCATGTGGCTGTCGGTCAAGCATGCGGACAATCCCGTGCCGCAGATCGCCTACGGCAAGGTGCTGCCGCAACTGAGCGCGCGCGAACACGTGCTGGAAACGGACCCGAAAGAAAACGAGGTGCGTGCCATCTTCCGCCAGCGCGCCATCAGCTACCAGGCGCGCATCGACGGCTTGCCCGCCTCCTGGGAACAAGGCCGTCTGACGGCCCAGCGCCAGCTCGACAGTTTGCGCCAGCGCAATGCCTCGTTGTTCGACATCCGCAATGCGGAGCGCTACCTGATCGCCTATCCAAAAAGTCCTGATGAAGCACGCGCGCTGTGGCAGGCCGCGCAGGCGCACAACCAGAAGCGCGCCGAGCCGATCATTCCGCACGCACAGCCATTTCCCGCCGCCGACCGGGAGCAGTCCGACATCAAGCGCAACAATTTCCTGGCCCTCGTGTTTTGCATGATGCTGGGCACGGCTGCCCTGCCGCATATCCTCATGCGATCCTACACCACGCCCTCCGTGCACGAGACGCGCGTCTCCGTCTTCTGGACCCTGTTCTTCATCTTGTTGATCTACCTCACGATTCCCGCGCTGGCCGTGCTGGTCAAGTACGATATTTACTCGGCTCTTGTGGGCACGCAATACGCGAACCTGCCCACCTGGGTGTCGTACTGGGCCAACGTGGACAAGCTCAGTCCCCTGATCAGCATCGTCGATGTCAACCGCGACGGCATCGTGCAACTGGCGGAAATATCCATCGATGCCGACGTGCTGGTGCTGGCCACGCCCGAGATCGCCGGCCTGCCTTACGTCATTTCCGGCCTGGTGGCGGCCGGCGGCCTGGCTGCGGCCCTGTCGACGGCCGATGGCTTGCTGCTGGCCATTTCAAATGCCCTGTCGCACGACATCTATTACAAGGTGGTCGATCCCAGCGCTTCGACGCAAAAGCGCGTGACGATTTCAAAATTGCTGCTGCTGGCCGTGGCCTTCATCGCCGCCTATGCGGCCTCGCAAAAGCCGGCGGACATTTTGTCGCTGGTGGGCGTGGCGTTTTCCCTGGCCGCCTCGACCCTGTTCCCGCCGCTGGTACTGGGCGTGTTCTGGAAACGCGCCAACTACCAGGGTGCGCTGGCCGGCATGCTGACGGGCTTTGGCGTATGCCTGTATTACATGCTGCACACCAGCACCATGTTGGGCGGTAATGCCAGCGGTCAATGGTTTCATATCGCCCCCATCTCCGCCGGCATCTTCGGCGTGCCGGCCGGCCTGGCCGCCGCCGTGCTGGTCAGCTGGCTGACACCGGCGCCTGGACGCCGCAGCACGGGGCTGGTCGAGCATATCCGGGCACCGGAGTAAAAGCCGATCAAGGCCTGGGGTGGCGTGGAAAAATTCCGTGACAGAACCATCGGAAAAGACAGCGCCCCGGTAAAAAAGGAGTAGGCTGGAGGGCCGTTCCACTTACGAGGAAATCCCATGCCGTCTGGAAAAATTCTTGTTGCCCAGGGAGGCGGCCCCACTGCCGTCATCAACCAGTCGCTGGTGGGCGTGGTGCTCGAATCGCGGCGCTTTCAACATGTCACGCGCGTGTATGGCGCGCTGCATGGGGTGCGTGGCATCGTCAATGAAGAGTTCGTCGATCTGACGCAGGAAACCAGCCATAACCTGGAACTGGTGGCCGCCACGCCCTCGTCGGCCCTCGGCTCCACGCGCGACAAGCCGGACATTGCCTACTGCCAGCAAATCTTCGAAGTGCTGCGCGCGCACGAGATCGAACATTTTTTTTACATCGGCGGCAACGACTCGTCCGACACGGTGCGCATCGTCAGCGAGGAAGCGCACAAGGCCGGCTATCCGCTGCGCTGCATCCACATTCCGAAAACCATCGACAACGACCTGGTGGGCAGCGACCACACGCCAGGCTTTCCGTCTGCCGCGCGTTTCGTCGCGCAGGCGTTCGCCGGCGCCAACCTCGATAACGCGGCCCTGCCCGGCGTGTACGTGGGCGTCGTGATGGGCCGCCACGCGGGATTTCTGACGGCCGCCTCGGCATTGGGCAAGAAGTTTCCCGACGATGGCCCGCACCTGATCTATCTGCCCGAGCGCGTCTTCGTGCTGGAACAATTTCTTGCCGACGTGAAGGCGACCTATGAAAAACATGGCCGCTGCGTGATCGCCGTCTCGGAAGGCATCCACGACGCGTCGGGCGAACCGATCGCCAGCTTGCTGGCCAAACAGGTGGGCAATGAAGTGGAGCGCGATGCGCACGGCAACGTGCAATTGTCCGGCACGGGCGCGCTGGCCGACCTGCTGTGCGACGAGATCAAGGCGAAACTGGGCATCAAGCGCGTGCGCGGCGATACCTTCGGCTATCTGCAGCGCTCCTTCATCGGCTGCGTCTCTGATGTAGATCAACGCGAAGCCCGCGAAGTGGGCGAGAAGGCGGTGCAGTTCGCCATGTGGGGCGACCGCGATGGTTCCGTCGCCATCAAGCGCACGGGCTTTTATTCCGTTGATTATGAATTGCTGCCGCTCACCGAGGTAGCAGGCAAGACGCGCACCATGGAAGACGAATTCATCAGCGCCAGCGGCACGGACGTGACGGATGCGTTCCGCCTGTATCTGCGCCCGCTGCTGGGCTCGGGCATGCCCGATGCGTTCCGCCTGCGCGCGGCGAAAGTGGCCAAGGTCTTGAAACCCTAGCTGTTTTCCGCCAGCAACAGCGGCCGCAACTTGACGGCCGCCTCCTTGAGCTGGGGCACATGCTGCATCAGCTGCTCCACGGACTTTCTCGCCACGGGCGCGTGGCAGGCGACGGCCGCCACGATGCGCCCGTCGGCCGCGCAGATGGGCACGGCCACGGCTACCATACCGTGCACGAATTCCTCGTCGTCGATGCCGATGCCCAGGCGGGCGATGCGCACGATCTCGCGTTCCAGCAGCACGGGATCCGTGATGCTTTTCGGCGTGCGCGCCTGCAGGGTCAGCATGGCCAGCAACTCGCGCCTTTCCAGCAAATTCATATGCGCCAGGAATAGTTTCCCACTCGCCGTGCAATGCATGGGCGCCCGGCTGCCCAGCACCAGATGCAGGCGCAGCGGTTCCTGCGTTTCCACGCGGTCCACATAGACGATCGCATTACCCTCGGGAATGGCCAGGTTGCACGTCTCGCCCGTGACCGCCACCAGACTGCCCAGGATGCTGCGGCTCACGCGGATCAGGGCATTGTTGCGCAGGGTGGCCAGCGCCAGGTTGGTGGAAGCGGCACCGGGCACGTAGCCGCGTCCCACGGGCGTGCGCAGCACATAACCATGTTGTTCCAGGGTATCGAGCAGCCGCATCATGCTGGCCTTGGGCACTTGCATGCGCGCGGCCAGCTGCGACAAGGTCAATGGCTGGCTGGCGCTGGCCAGGTGCTCGATCAGGCGCAGCACGCGCAATCCCCGCGCCTCGTCGCCATGGCTGGCCGCCGCACTGGCAACTACCGCGCCACCCGCCGAGCTGTCTTCTTCGGCCTCGGCCTGCCGTTTTTGAAACGCATCATGCATGTTCTGTTTCACCTCTCGCGTATGCGGCTGTTTCCGCTTGTCCCGGTGCTGCACGTCTTTTATAAATGGAACCAGACGTTCCAAAAATAATCAATAAAGACCAGTGTATCGCAAAAAACGCCCATCGAGGCGGCTAGATACCGCAACGCAGGAGACAAGAGCAATGTTGCAAACACACTACGATTACATCGTGGTCGGCGCCGGTTCCGCCGGCTGCGTGCTGGCCAACCGCCTGTCGCACGACAGCAACAATCAGGTATTGCTGCTGGAAGCAGGCGGCAAGGACAACAATCCGTGGATACACGTGCCGGTCGGCTATTTCAAGACCATGCACGACCCCAGGCTGGACTGGTGCTACCGCACGGAAGCGGACGCCGGCATCGCCGGGCGCCAGCTGCAATGGCCGCGCGGCAAGGTCTTGGGCGGCTCCAGTTCGCTCAACGGCTTGCTGTACGTGCGGGGGCAGAAGGAAGATTACGACCGCTGGGCCGAACTGGGCAATGCAGGCTGGAGCTATGCCGACATCTTGCCCTATTTCAAGAAATCGGAAGACCAGGAACGGGGCGCCAGCGATTACCACGGCGTGGGTGGCCCCTTGAAAGTGTCGGACTTGCGCCTGCGCCGTCCCATCGCGGAACACTTTATTGCCGGCGCCACGGAAAGCGGCATTCCCTTCAATGCCGACTACAACGGCGCCACGCAGGAAGGCGTCGGCTATTTCCAGCAAACGGCCAGCAAGGGTTTGCGCTGGAGCACGGCCAAAGCCTTTTTGCGGCCGGCCCGCAAGCGTGCCAACCTGCGCGTGGAAGTGCGCGCGCAAATCACGCGCGTGCTGTTCGAGGGCAAGCGCGCCGTCGGCATCGAATTCCGCCAGGATGGCCAGCTGCGCCAGGCGCGCGCCAGCGGCGAAGTGATTTTATGCGCGGGCGCCATCGGCTCGCCGCAAATCCTGCAATGCTCGGGCGTGGGCCCACGCGCCCTGCTCGAGGAAGTGGGCGTGCCGCTGGTGCACGACTTGCCCGGCGTGGGACAGAACCTGCAAGACCATCTGCAAATCCGCCTGGTCTTCAAGACGCGGCTGAAAACCCTGAACGATGAAGTCAACAGCCTGTGGGGCAAGCTGTGGGTGGGCATGCAGTATGTGTTTTCCCGCTCGGGGCCCTTGACCTTGGCGGCCAGCCAGGTGACGGTGTTTACCAGGTCGTCGCCCGAGGTGGAGCGGCCCGACATCCAGTTCCACATGCAGCCACTGAGCGCCGACAAGCCGGGCGAAGGCGCGCATCCGTTTTCCGCCTTTACGTCGTCCGTGTGCCAGCTGCGCCCGCACAGCCGTGGCCACGTGTCGATCAAATCCGCCGATCCCCTCGCCTATCCGGGCATCTATCCGAATTATCTGTCCGACCCGCGCGACCAGCAGACGGCAATTGCCGCCCTGCGCGTGGCGCGAAAAATCGCCGCTGCACCGTCGCTGGCGCCGCACATCATTTCCGAGTTCGTGCCCGGCCCGCAGTTCGAGACGGATGCGGAATTGCTGGACGCGGCGCGGCGCTTCAGCCAGTCGATCTACCACCCGAGCGGCACCTGCAAGATGGGACATGACGCCATGGCCGTCGTCGATGACCGCCTGCGCGTGCACGGCATGCAGAACCTGCGCGTGGTCGACGCGTCGATCATGCCGGAAATCGTCTCGGGCAATACGAACGCGCCCACCATCATGATCGCCGAAAAAGCGGCCGACATGATCCTGGCGGACGCCGTGCGGCTGCCCAAGGCTGCCTAGTCCGCGCCCCACGCCACCTCACCCGGGAGGATGCCAGCGGCGGGCAGACGGCCCCGCCCCTCAATGACTTGGCAATCAGCCAGGCATCAAAAAAACACACATAATCGATATCGATTGGAGACTAGATATTATGGATAACAATACGAACAATCCGAAAAAGGCCAAAGAGCTACGGAAAGTCGTGATGGCCAGCGTGATCGGCGCCACCATCGAGTGGTACGACTTCTTTTTATACGGCGTCGTCGCCGGCATCGTGTTCAGCAAGCTGTATTTCCCGGGCGGCGATCCGCTCGTCTCGACCATGCTGGCCTACGGTACCTTTGCCGTGGGCTTTCTGTCGCGCCCCATCGGCGGCGTGATCTTCGGCCACTTCGGCGACAAGATCGGCCGTAAGAGCATGCTGGTGATGACCCTGATGATCATGGGCATCTCCACTTTCCTGATCGGCGTGCTGCCCACATATGACCACATCGGCTACTGGGCGCCCGGCCTGCTGCTGTTCCTGCGCGTGCTGCAGGGTATCGGCCTCGGTGGCGAATGGGGCGGCGCCGTGCTGATGGCGTATGAATATGCACCGCCCAAGGAGCGCGGCTTCTACGCCAGCCTGCCGCAGATCGGCCTGGCCATCGGCCTGTGCCTCGCTTCCGGCGTGGTGGCGATCCTGTCCTACAGCCTGACGGACGCGCAGTTCCTGTCCTGGGGCTGGCGCGTGGCCTTCATCCTGTCGGCGGCTCTCGTCTTCATCGGCATGTGGATACGCCTGAACGTGATGGAAACGCCGGAATTCCAGGCCGTCAAGGAGAAGAACGCGGAGACGCAGATTCCGTTTTTCGACCTGTTGAAACGCTATCCAGGCAACGTCTTGAAAGGCATGGGTGCGCGCTATATCGATGGCGTGTTCTTCAATATCTTCGGCGTGTTTTCCATCACCTATCTGACCAACACCATCAAGATCGACCGCACGGAAGCGCTGATGGGCGTGATGGCGTCGGCCGTCGTGATGTGCTTCTGCATTCCTTTCTTCGGCCGCCTGTCGGACCGCATCGGCCGCACCAAGGTGTTTTTCTGGGGTTCATTGATCACGGGCGTGTCGGCCATCCCCGCCTTCTGGATCATGCTCCATCACGCCGACAATCCGCTGCTGCTGTGGTGTTCCGTGATCATCCCGCTGGGCGTGCTGTATTCGGCCGTGTACGGCCCGGAAGCGGCCCTGTTCTGCGACCTGTTCGACGCCAAGGTGCGCTACACGGGCATCTCCTTCGTATACCAGTTCTCCGGCATCTTCGCCAGCGGCCTGACGCCCATCATCGCCACCTATTTGCTGAAAACGGGCAATGGCGAACCGTGGCACATCGTCGGCTACATCCTGTTCGCCTCCCTCGTCTCGGCCGTCAGCGTGGCCATGATCGGCAGGGGCGGCTCGCAACCGGATGGCCGCATGAAGCCGGCGCACGCGCGGTAAGCGCAGGCACGTAAAAAAAGGCAGGCCTCTCGCGAGTGCCTGCCTTTTTTATGTCGATTAAGACTTAGATGACAATCGTTTGATGCTCGTCACCCACGCGGGCGCGGATGGTGCCGATGCGCGAGACGGTTTCGCCGGCCGCTTGCAATTGCGCGATGGCGGCGTCCGCGTTTTCCTGCGAGACGATGACGGTCATGCCGATGCCGCAGTTGAAGACGCGGTGCATTTCGGCGTCAGCCACGCCGCCGTGCTGCTGCAGCCACGTGAACAGCGGCGGCATGGTCCATGCCTTCGAGTCCAGCTCGGCCACCAGGCCAGGTTGCAGCACGCGCGGGATGTTTTCCACCAGGCCGCCGCCGGTGATGTGCACCATGCCCTTGACTTCCATGGCATCCATCAGCGCCAGCAGCGGCTTGACGTAGATGCGCGTCGGCTGCATCAGCACGTCGGCCAGCTTGCGGCCGTGGAAGTCGCCTTCCAGGTCAGGTTTCGCCACTTCGATGATCTTGCGCACCAGCGAGTACCCGTTCGAGTGCACGCCCGACGAGGCCAGACCCAGCACCACGTCGCCCGGAGCGATCTTGGTGCCGTCGATGATTTTCGATTTTTCCACGGCGCCGACGGCAAAACCTGCCAAGTCGTATTCGCCGGCCGGGTACATGCTCGGCATTTCCGCCGTTTCGCCGCCGATCAGCGCGCAGCCTGCCTGTTCGCAACCCTGGGCGATGCCCTTGATGACGTCGGTGGCGATCGCCACGTCCAGCTTGCCGCATGCGAAGTAGTCGAGGAAGAACAGCGGTTCGGCGCCTTGCACCAGGATGTCGTTGACGCTCATGGCGACCAGGTCGATGCCGACCGTGTCATGGCGGTTCAGTTCGAACGCCAGGCGCAATTTGGTGCCCACGCCGTCGGTGCCCGAGACGAGCACAGGTTCCTTGTACTTCTTGCTGATTTCAAACATGGCGCCAAAACCGCCCAGGCCGCCCATCACGCCTTCGCGCAGGGTGCGCTTGGCAAACGGCTTGATTGCTTCGACTAAAGCGTCGCCTGCGTCGATATCGACGCCAGCGTCACGGTAGGAAAGGGAAACATTAGAAGTCTGGTTCATGGTGTGGTGGCAGCGGAGGCGGTAAAATAGAAGGCGGATACCCGCCGGCACGCGCGCGCAAGCATGTTTTTCAACATCGTGCGGCAGGACGCCAGCGGGTGAATTCGGTCGATCAAGTCGCTATTTTATCAAACTGCCCCGCCATTTCGTAATTAACTGCCTTTTTTTAACGCAACAGCACAAACTACATGCCATTCGCCATCACCGCCGAACAGAAGCAAACAGCATTTTGGATCGCGGTCTGGCTGGCATTTTTGCTGCTGCTCGTCAGCCTCGGTCCCATCCTGACGCCCTTCCTGGCCGCCGCCATCCTCGCCTACGTGCTCAATCCCGGCGTCGACCGGTTGCAGCGCCTGCATTACAAGCATTTTTACGTGCCCCGTCCGCTGGCCGTGCTGGTCGTCGTAGTGTTGTTTTTCCTCGCCATTACGGCGCTGGTGCTGATCGTCGTACCCGTGCTGCAAAAGGAAATCCCGCTGCTGCAGGCGCAAATCCCGCAATTCCTGAACAAGGCGAACGATTTCCTGGCGCCAAAGCTGCGCGACCTGGGCATCCGCGTGCGCCTCGATGGCACCGGCATCAAACGCATGCTGAGCCAGCAGATGGCCACCAGCGGCGATGAAATCTGGAGCACGGTACTTGCCTCGGCCCGTATCGGCGGCACGGCCGTGCTGGGCTGGCTGGCCACCGTGGTGCTGATTCCCGTGGTGCTGTTCTATCTGTTGCTGGATTGGCATCCGATGCTGGCGCGCATCGCCGGCGCCGTGCCGCGCCGCTGGGTCGGCCGCACGGTGGGCATGGCGCAGGAAGTCGATACCCTGCTGGCCCAATATCTGCGCGGCCAGCTGCTCGTCATGCTGGTGCTGGCCATGTATTACTCGGTGGCGCTGGCCATCGCCGGTTTTGAAGTCGCATTGCCTGTGGGCATCATCACGGGCTTGCTGGTGTTCATTCCCTATCTGGGCTTCGGCCTGGGCCTGATGCTGGCGCTGATCGCCGCCCTACTTCAGTTTGCCGACTGGAGCGGCGTCATCGCCGTGGCCGTCATCTATGGCTGCGGCCAGGTCATCGAAGGCTTTTTCCTCACGCCGCGCCTGGTGGGCGAGCGCATCGGCCTGAACCCGCTGGCAGTGATCTTTGCCTTATTGGCTTTCGGACAATTGTTCGGTTTCGTCGGCGTTTTGCTCGCTTTACCCGCTTCTGCCGTCCTGATGGTCGCTTTTAAGCATCTAAGACGCCACTACCTGTCCAGCACCTTCTATAATGCGTGACAAGGTGACTGACATAAGCTACTGCGCGTCGCACTTTGCGGCCGGCGATGCTCACCGTACTACAGTACGGTTGCGCTTCTCGGCCACAAATCGCTGCCGCTCGCTACGCTTCTGCCAGGCACTCGATACGACTACAATGTTAAATTAATAAAAATCCAACAACAAACGCGATGACGACGCACAAGCAGTAATGAAAAACAGGACAAGGCGTACGCCATGAAACAACTGGTGCTCGATTTAGGCACAGACCAGGCGCACAGCCTCGATACCTTCGAGGTGGGACAGAATGCCGAAGTGGCGCAGCTGATGCGCCAGTTCGCCGCGCGCACTTCGCGCGAACATTTTGCCTACCTGTGGGGCGAACTGGCCGCCGGCAAGAGCCACCTGCTCAAGGCCCTGGCCAGCACCGAGCGCGCGCGCTACATTTCGCCATTCTCGATCGAGTCCGAATTCGTGTATTCGCCTGATGTGGATTTGTACCTGCTCGACGACTGCGAAAAACTGTCGCCGCTGGCGCAGATCGATGCCTTTGCCCTGTTCAATGAAATCCGCGCCAACAAGGCCTTCATGGTGTGCAGCGGCGCCGTGCCGCCGGCCGTGCTGCCCGTGCGCGAAGACTTGCGCACACGCATGGGCTGGGGCCTGATCTATCAAATCCACGGCTTGACGGACGATGAAAAAATCGCCGCCCTGACCCAGGCGGCCACCACCCGCGGCTTGACCTTGTCGCCCGGCGTGTTACCCTATCTGCTGTCCCATTTCCGGCGCGACATGCGTTCGCTGTCGACGATGCTGGACTCTCTCGACCTCTACTCCCTTGAAACCCAACGCCCGATCACCTTGCCATTGTTGCGCGAGTTGCTGCAGGCGGAAGCGAAAGAATGATGAATCTGGCCCTGTTTGACCTCGACCACACCCTGCTGCCCATCGACTCGGATCACGAGTGGGGCGAATTCCTGGTACGCATCGGTGCCGTGGACGCCGCCGAATTCACCCGCCGTAACGACGAATTTTTCGCGCAATACCAGGCCGGCACGCTCGATCCGGTGGAATACCTGGAATTTTCCCTCGGCACCCTGGCGCAATTCCCGCGCGAACGCCTGGAAGCGCTGCACAAGCAATTCATGGCTGAAGTGGTCATGCCGGCCATCCGCCCGGAAGTCGTGGCCCTGCTGAAACAGCACCAGGACGCAGGCGACCTGCTGGCCATCGTCACGGCCACCAACCATTTCATCACCAAGCCCATCGCCGATGCGCTGGGCGTCGAGCACCTGCTGGCCGCCATGCCCGAATATGACACGCAAGGCAATGTCACGGGCAAGCTGGTAGGCACGCCGACCCTGGGCGCGGGCAAGCTGACCCACACCTACGCCTGGCTGGAAAAGATGGGCAAGGAACTGGGGCAGTTCGAGCGCAGCTATTTTTACAGCGATTCGCACAACGACATTCCCCTGCTGTCGGTCGTGACCCACCCTGTCGCGACCAACCCCAATACCGCATTGAGCGCACACGCATCCCTCCACGGCTGGCCATCACTTCACTTATTCAATGATTAAAAAATTCATCCGCAAGATCCTCGGCGTTAAAAAAGAGGCAGCGCGCGACACCACGGCACCCATCGTGCTCGGTCCTGCGCAACACGGAATCGACCCGAAACTGGTGTCGTCGAATGCCATCCGCGTCACCAGCAGCCTGCAGGAAGCGGGCTTCGAGGCCTTTGTCGTCGGCGGCGCCGTGCGCGACCTGCTGCTGGGCGTGAAACCGAAAGACTTCGACATCGCCACCAACGCCACGCCGGAACAGGTCAAGCGCTTGTTCCGCCGCGCCTTCATCATCGGCAAGCGCTTCCAGATCGTGCACGTGATGTTCGGCCAGGATTTGCTGGAAGTGACGACCTTCCGCGGCGCCGGCGCCGACTCCGCGCCCAAGGATGAACATGGCCGTGTCCTGCGCGACAATACCTTCGGCTTGCAGCACGAAGATGCGCTGCGCCGCGACTTCACCATCAACGCCATGTACTACAACCCGGCCACGCAGGAAGTGCTGGACTACCACGGCGGCGTGGAAGACATCCGCGCCAAGACCTTGCGCATGATCGGCAAGCCGGAAGAGCGCTACCGCGAAGATCCCGTGCGCATGCTGCGCGTGGTGCGCTTTGCCGCCAAGCTGAAATTCACCATCGAGCCGCACACGGCCGCGCCGATCCCCATCATGGCACCGCTGATCAACAACGTGCCCGCGCCGCGCGTGTTCGATGAAATGCTGAAACTGCTGATGAGCGGCCACGCGCTGGCCTGCCTGCAGCAGCTGCGCAAGGAAGGCTTGCATCACGGCCTGCTGCCGCTGCTCGACGTGGTGCTGGAACAGCCGCTGGGCGCAAAATTCGTCACCCTGGCGCTGGACGCCACGGACGCCCGCATCGCCGCCGGCAAGACCGTCTCGCCGGGCTTCCTGTTCGCTTCGCTGCTGTGGCACCAGGTACTGGAAAAATGGACGGCCTACCGCGCCGCCGGCGAATCGACCATTCCCGCGCTGCACCTGGCGGCCGACGACGTGCTCGATTCGCAGACGGAAAAGCTGGCCTTGCAGCGCAAGATCGGTTCCGACATGCGCGACATCTGGTCGATGCAGCCGCGCTTCGAGCGCCGGGTCGGCAAGGCGCCGTACAAGTTGCTGGAGCACCTGCGCTTCCGTGCCGGCTACGACTTCCTGCTGCTGCGCTGCGCCTCTGGCGAGATCGACATGGACATCGGCGAATGGTGGACGGCCTTTTATGAAGGCGACGAGGAAACGCGCGAAGCGCTGCTCGTCAGCGCCAATGCCGCACCGGGCACCGTCAAGAAAAAGCGCCCGCCACGCCGCAGTACGCGCAGCAAGACCGGCGGCGGCTCGGCCACCGGCGGCAGCAGCGACGAATGATGGACGCACCTGTGCTGGTCACCGCTTACATCGGCATCGGTGCCAACCTGGGCGACGCGCGCGCGAATGTGCAGGACGCGATCGCGCGCCTGGCGCGCCTGCCAGGCGCCAGCTTGCTGGACGCCTCGGCCAGCTACCGCACGGCGCCCATCGATTCGAGCGGTGACGACTACGTCAACGCCGTGGCGCGCATCACGACCACCCTGCCGGCAGAGGAACTGCTGCTCGCCCTGCACGCCATCGAGGCGGCGCATGGACGCGAGCGGCCTTACCGCAACGCCCCGCGCACCCTGGACCTGGACTTGCTGCTGTACGGCGATGAACGGATCGCCAGCGCCACGCTGACGGTGCCCCATCCGCGCATCACCGAGCGCGCCTTCGTGCTGGTGCCGCTGCTCCAACTGGCGCCCGCCGTCATCGTGTCCGGACTCGGTCCGGCGCAGGACTACCTGGCGGCCGTGGCCGATCAGGCCATCAGTCAGCTCTGACCCCAGCTCCAACCCGTTTCGCTCCCATCCTCTACAATGCCGCTCCTGCAGCAGACCGCATAAAGTACTACACTAGCGGCGTTGCACCCCTTTCACTCTAGAGAATACCTATGTCCGCTTATTTGCAAGGAACAGATCTGGCCGCAAAAGACAAGGCCGCCACACCGGCGCCGGCGCCATCCAAGCCTGTCGCCAACAAGGCCGTGACCATCCACACCCTGGCCACGCTGCGCGCCGCCGGCGAAAAGATCACCATGCTGACCTGCTATGACGCCAGCTTTGCGTCCCTGATGGACCGCTGCGGCGTGGAGATCCTGCTGATCGGCGATTCGCTCGGCATGGTCTGCAATGGCCACAACTCCACCCTGCCCGTCACCGTGGCCGAACTGGCCTACCACACGGCATCCGTGGCGCGCGGCAGCAAGTCCGCCATGATCGTTGCCGACCTGCCGTTCGGCGCCTACGGCACGCCTGAAACAGCCTATGCCAACGCCGTCATCCTGATGCAGGCTGGCGCGCACATGATCAAGATCGAGGGCGGCGCCTGGCTGGCCGAGATCGTCCGTTTCCTCACCGAACGCGGCATCCCCATCTGCGCCCACATCGGCCTGACACCGCAATTCGTGCACCAGCTGGGCGGCTATAAAGTGCAGGGCAAGAGCACGGAAAGCGCCACGGAGCTGAAGAACGACGCGCTGACGCTGCAAAACGCGGGCGCCGCCATCGTGCTGATGGAAGCGATGCCGTCGCAGCTGGGCAAGGAAGTGACGGACATGCTGACGATTCCGACGATCGGCATCGGCGCCGGTCCCGACTGCTCGGGCCAGGTCCTCGTCATGCACGACATGCTGGGTGTCTTCCCAGGCCGCAAGGCACGCTTCGTGCGCAACTTCATGGAAGGCGCGACCAGCATCGACGACGCCGTCATCGGCTATGTCAAAGCCGTCAAGGATGGCAGCTTCCCGGCGCTGGAACACTGCTTCTGACGTCGTTTGTTTTAAGTCGGCTTACGCGCTGCGCGCTAAGCCGACCTACGAGACTTCTGATCGGGGTCAGACCCGACGGGTCTGACCCCGGACCTACCCCACCTGTATCCAAGTCGTCTTCAGCTCCGTGTACTTGTCCAGCGCGTGCAGCGACTTGTCACGCCCATTGCCCGACTGCTTGTAGCCGCCAAACGGCACGGTGATATCATCGCCATCATACTGGTTGACGTGCACGGTGCCCGCACGCAGGGCGCGCGCCGTCTGGATGGCTTTGCTGATGTCCGACGTCCATACGGCCGCCTGCAAGCCGTACGGCGTGGCATTGGCCTGTTTCACCGCCTCGGCAATATCCGTAAAGCCCAGCACGGACAGCACGGGGCCGAAGATCTCTTCGCGCGCGATCGTCATGCCCGCGTCCACGCCAAAGACGGTGGGCTGCACATAGTAGCCCCCCGTATCAAGGCGCACGGCCTCGCCACCGCCCAGCAGCTGCGCGCCTTCGCTCTTGCCGGCCGCGATATAGCCCATCACGGTTTGCATCTGCGTGGCGTCGACGATGGCGCCCATGACGGTGGCTTCGTCGAGCGGGTCGCCGGGCTGGAAGCGCGGCAGCATGGCCAATGCCTTGGCCAGGAATTCTTCCTTGATCGATTCTTCCACGAACAGACGCGATGGCGCATTGCAGCTTTCGCCCTGGTTGAAGAAGATGGAGCAGACGGCGGCCGCCACGGCCTTGTCCAGGTCAGGGCAATCGGCGCAAACGATGTTGGCGGACTTGCCGCCCAATTCCGTCCACGCCCGTTTCAGGTTTGACTGGCCCGCCATCTGCACAATCAATTTTCCCGTGCGCGTGGAACCCGTAAAACCGATGCAATCGACATCCATGTGCAGCGCCAGCGCGGCGCCGGCCTCGTTGCCGTAGCCGGGCAGCACGTTGAAAACGCCGGCCGGCACGCCCGCTTCCAGCGCGATGTCGGCCAGGCGCAAGGCCGTCAATGGGGATTTTTCGGAGGGTTTGAGGATCACGCTATTGCCTGCCGCGAGGGCCGGCGCGATCTTCCAGGCAGCCATGATCATCGGGTAGTTCCACGGCACGATGGCGGCGACGACGCCCACCGGTTCGCGCGTGATCAGGGCCAGGCTATTGGCGGGCGTGGGCGCGATTTCATCGTAGACCTTGTCGATCGCCTCGCCATACCAGCGCAGGCAGTTGGCCGTGGCGCCCACGTCCACGCTCTGGCTGTACTTGATCGGTTTGCCCATGTCCAGGGTTTCCAGCAAGGCCAGCTCGGGGCCGTACTTCTGCACCAGGTCGGCGAACTTGATCAGCACGCGCTTGCGCTGCGCGGGCGATTTCCCTGCCCAGCGGCGGTCCTCGAAGGCGGCGCGCGCGGCCTGCACGGCCGCATCCACGTCCGCCCCATCGCAACGGGCCACTTGCCCCAGGAGACGCCCATCGATGGGCGACAGATTGTCGAACGTCTGGCCGGACTTCGCCGCCATCCGTTCGCCATCGATGAAGGCGCGGCCATCGATTTTGATCTCTGCGGCCCGTGCATGCCAGCTGGTGTTTTCCGTCATGGTCGTCTCCTGCAAGGTGAAAACGCCAGCTTACTCCTAGTCTGCCAAATAAGCCGCAGACATCTGCTTGCGCCGTCTCCGGTCGGCGCGCGCCAGCATCACGGCATACGCGATCACGGCAAGCGTCACCACCAGGATGGTCAGCGCGGCAATGGCATTGACGCGCGGATCGAGCCCCAGGCGCGCGCGCGAGAAGATCACCAGCGGCATCGTCGTCGAACCGGGACCGGACAAAAAGGCCGACAGCACCACGTCGTCCAGCGACAGGGTAAATGTCAGCAGCCAGGCCGACGCCAGCGCCTGCGTGATGTTCGGCAGGGTCACGAGGAAGAATACCTGGTGCGCGCGGCAGCCCAGGTCCATGGCCGCTTCGGCCAGGGATTTACTCATCTCCTGCAGGCGCGACTGCACCACCACGGCCGCATACGCCATGCCCAGCAGGGTGTGGCCGAGCCAGATGGTCAGCACGCCACGTTCGGGGAAACCGAAGACCTTTTGCATGGACACCAGCATCAGCAGCAGGGACAGGCCGATGATCACTTCCGGCATCACCAAAGGCGCGCTGACCATGGCGGAAAACACCGTGCGGCCACGGAAGCGCTGGTAGCTGCTCAAGGCGAAGGCGGCAAACGTGCCGAGGATGACAGACGAGGTGGCCGACATGAAGGCGATCTTCAGGGACAAACCGAAGCCCGAGATGATTTCCGTGTCGCTCATCAACTCGCTGTACCAGCGCAGCGAAAAGCCGCTCCACACCATGTCCTGGCGCGAGCTGTTGAACGAAAAGACGATCAGCACGATGATGGGCAGGTAGAGGAACAGATAGCCGAGCGAGAGCCAGCCGCGGCCGAACCAGCGCTGCAGGAAATTACGTCCGTTCATGTGCGTTCCTCCGCGTTCTGGTCCGTCTTGTATTTGTTAAAAATGGCCATCGGCACGAGGATCAGCAAGACCACCAGCACCGTCACCGACGAAGCCATGGCCCAGTCGTTGTTCGTGAAATATTCATCCCACAGCACGCGGCCGATCATCAGAGTTTCCGGGCCGCCCAGCAGCTCGGGAATCACGTATTCGCCCACGGACGGGATGAACACCAGCATGGCGCCGGCGATGATGCCCGATTTCGACAGGGGCACGGTGATGCGCCAGAACGCCTGCAAGGGCGTGGCGCCCAGGTCGGCCGCCGCTTCCAGGAAGCGCATATCCATTTTCACCAGGTTCGCGTACAGGGGCAGGATCATGAAGGGCAGATAGGCGTACACCATGCCCACCACCAGCGAAAACGAGGTGTTCATCATGTGCAGCGGTTCGCTTACCACGCCCAGCGCGATCAGCAGGTCGTTGAGCAAACCGTGGTTGGCCAGGATGCCCTTCCACGCATACACGCGCAGCAGGAAAGAGGTCCAGAACGGCAGCATCACCAGCATCATCAGCACGGGCCGGATCGATGGCCTGGCGCGCGCCATGAAGTAGGCGAACGGGTAGCCGATGAAGAGGCAGATGGCGGTCGTGATGGCCGCGTATTTCAATGAACTGAGATAGGTGAGCAGATACAGTTCATCGGCGGCGATGAACAGGTAGTTGGCGATTTTGACCTTCAGCACGACGATGCCGTCGACATACGACAGCAGGCCGCCGAAGGGGCTGCCCGCCGTGTCCATGTCGGACAGGCTGATACGCAGCACGATCAGGAAAGGCACGAGGAAGGCTGCCGCCAGGAACAGCGAGGGCACGGCGATGACGGCGCCGCGGCCCGCATTTCTTCCCGTTATCCAGCGCAAGGTGACCAGACCGCGCAGCATTTGCAAAATGGACGTCATGATGGCCTCAGCTGGTCAGCACGACGATGTCGGCGCCATCCCACCACACCCACACGCGCTGTTCGCGCTCGAGGCGCGCGGCCTCGTGGCGGGCCGCGTTGGTGCGCGAGACTTTCACCACCGTGCCGCTGTCGAGGCGCACGTGGTAGCTGGTTTCATTGCCAAAATATGCCATGGCGACGATCACGCCCTGGGCGCAGTTGTAGCCGTGTTCCGCCGGCGACGCGCGCTCGTGCAAGGCGGGTGGCTCGATCTGGATGCCGATTTTTTCGGGGCGCACGGCCACCGAGACATCCATGCCCAGGTTGCCCGTGATGCCGTGCGAAACATAGTGCTCGCCATCGGCGGTGGCGATGACCACGTGGTCGGGTTCATCTTCCGTGATGCGGCCATCGAACAGGTTGACGCTGCCGATGAAGTCGGCCACGAAACGGCAGTTCGGCGTCTCGTAGATTTCGCCGGGAGCCCCCACCTGCAGGATGCGCCCTTCGCTCATGACGGCGATGCGCGTGGCCATGCTCATGGCCTCGTCCTGGTCGTGCGTGACCATCACGCACGTGACGCCCACCTGCTCGATGATATTGACCAGTTCCATCTGCGTGCGTTCGCGCAGTTTTTTATCCAGCGCGCCCAGCGGCTCGTCGAGCAGCAGCAATTGCGGCCGCTTGGCCAGGCTGCGCGCCAGCGCCACGCGCTGCTGCTGCCCGCCCGACAACTGGTGCGGCTTGCGCTTCGCATACTGCCCCAGCTGCACCAGCGCCAGCATCTGCTCGACCCTTGACGCCACTTCCGCCTTTGGCAAGCCATCGCGGCGCAGGCCGAAGGCGATGTTGTCCCACACGGACAAATGGGGGAACAGCGCGTACGACTGGAACATCATGTTGATGGGGCGCTGGTGCGGCGGCACATCGACGATGCTGTTGCCCGCCAAAGCGATGCGCCCCGACGTCGGCGTCTCGAAACCGGCCAGCATGCGCAGCAGGGTCGACTTGCCGCAGCCTGAACTGCCGAGCAGAGCAAATATCTCGCCCTTGTTGATCGTCACGGAAATATCATTGACGGCGCGCACGCCATCGAATTCCTTGACCAGTTGATCAATCAGCAAGAAAGGCGCTGGGGCGTCGCTGGCCGACGCGGCGGGTGTTGCTATCGTCATTGTGGGTAGCTTCTGGGTAAGAGGGTGTCAAAATGAAAAACTGGCCGCTACAAAGAGCGGCCAGGATGGAAGTTTAGCGGAACTGCCGCGATTCTGGTCCAAAAAATGCGCAGATGGCGGCAAAATGGGGCAAAAACCTACACCCAGCCCTTCGCTTTCACGTCCGCATGCGTCTTGTCGAGGCACACGCGTATCAAGCCCACCATTTCATCGATCTGCGCGCGCGTCATCACCAGTGGGGGGGCGACGATCATGCGTTCGCCCACGGCGCGCATGATGACGCCGTTGTCGAACATGTGGCCGCGGCAGATCATGCCCACGCCCTGGTCCTCGTCGAACAGCTCGTTGTCATGCACGGTGGCGCCCTTCTTGCGCACGAGGTTCAGGCCCGCGACCAGGCCGCAGCTGTCCGCATAGCCGACCAGCGGATGTTCGCCCAGGCTGGCGAAGCACTGCTTCAGGTACGGTCCCGTATCGTCGGCCACCTTCGCCACCAGCTGCTCTTCCTCGATGATGCGGATGTTTTCCAGCGCCGCCGCGCAGGCAACGGGGTGGCCGGAATACGTGAAACCGTGCGTGAATTCGCCGCCCTGCTCGATCAGCACCTTGGCTACCCTGTCTCCCACCAGCACGCCGCCCAGCGGCACATAGCCGGAGGTGACGCCCTTGGCAAAGGTGATCAGGTCGGGCTGGATGCCGAACAGTTCGGAGCCGAACCAGCGCCCCAGGCGGCCGAAGCCGCAGATGACTTCATCGGCGATGAGCAAAATGCCGTACTTGTCGCAGATGCGCTGGATCTCCGGCCAGTACGTCGATGGGGGAATGATGACGCCGCCGGCGCCCTGCACCGGCTCGCCGATGAAGGCGGCCACCTTGTCGGCGCCGATTTCCAGGATCTTGTCTTCCAGCCAGCCAGCCGCCTTTACACCGAATTCCTCGGGGCTCAAGCCGTGGCCCGACTCCAGGTAATTGGGCTGGCCGATATGCGCGATGCCGGGGATGGGCATGCCGCCCTGCGCATGCATGCCATCCATGCCGCCCAGCGACGCTCCCGCCACCGTGCTGCCGTGATAGGCATTGTGGCGGCTGATGATGGTATGTCTCTCCTTGTAGCCGAGGATATCCCAGTAGCGGCGCACCATGCGCAAATTCGTGTCGTTGCCTTCGGAGCCGGAACTGGTGAAGAACACGTGCTGGAACTGCGGCGGCGAGATTTGCGCCAGCTTGGCGGCCAACTGCGCGGCCGGCACGTTGGTCGTGCCAAAGAAGCTGTTATAGAACGGCAGCGTCTCCATCTGCCGGTACACGGCTTGCGAGATCGACGTGCGGCCGTAGCCCACGTTCACGCACCACAGGCCCGACATGCCGTCGACGATCTTCTTGCCCTGGCTATCCCACAGGTAGACGCCGTCGCCGCGCACCATCACCCTGGCGCCCTTGCTTGCCAGGTCCTGGAAATCAGTGAATGGATGCAGGTAGTGGGCCGAGTCCATTTTCTGGATGGCGGCCGTGTCATACACCTGCGGCGCCGCGTTTTTCTGCGCCACGGAGGCGACCAGGGCAGCGCTCGGCGCCAGCGGATTGTTTGTTGTACTCATTGCGATCCTTTCTTAAACGTGGAGCAGAAGATGCTCGCGCTCCCACGGGCTGATGACGGTCATGAACTCCTGGTGTTCCAGGTCCTTGATGGCCGCATACACGTCGATGAAGCGCTCGCCCAGCACCGTGCGCAGCTTGTCTTCCGCGCGCAGCAGCTGCAGGGCTTCGGGCAAGCCTTGCGGCAGTTCGAACTTCATGTCATAGGCGCTGCCCACCATCATCGGCGTCGCTTCCAGCTGCTCCGTCATGCCGAGATAGCCGCAGGCCAGCGTGACGGCCAGGGCCAGGTAGGGATTCGCGTCGGCGCCGATGATGCGGTTTTCCACGCGCCGGTCCTGCACGCCCGATTCGGGCACGCGGAAGCCCACCGTGCGGTTGTCCAGTCCCCACTGGATATTGATCGGCGCGGCCGTATGGCGCACGATGCGGCGGTAGGAATTCACGTAGGGTGCGACGATGGCCATGGCCGACGGCATGTAGCGCTGCAGGCCCGCGATGTAATGCTTGAAGATGGGCGCGGCCGAACCGTCCTCGTTGCTGAAGATGTTCAGGCCCGTCTTCGCATCGACGACGCTCTGGTGCACGTGCATGGCGGAACCTGGCTCGCCGGCCATCGGCTTGGCCATGAAGGTGGCGTACATATCGTGTTTCAGGGCCGCTTCACGCAGGGTGCGCTTGAAGAAAAACACCTTGTCGGCCAGGCCCAGCGGATCGCCGTGCAGGAAGTTGATTTCCATTTGTCCCGCGCCGATCTCGTGGATCAGCGTGTCGACGTCAAGGTTCATCAATTCGCAGTAATCGTAGATATCCTCGAACAGGGGATCGAACTCGTTGACGGCGTCGATGCTGTACACCTGGCGGCTCGTCTCGGCCCTGCCGCTGCGGCCGATGGGCGGCTTCAAGGGCAAGTCCGGGTCCGTGTTTTTCGCCGTCAGGTAGAACTCCAGTTCCGGCGCCACCACGGGTTTCCAGCCCTTGTCCGCATACAGTTTCAGCACGCGCCGCAGCACGGATCTTGGAGCGAAATCGACCAGCGCGCCGTCGGCGAAATAGCAGTCGTGGATGACTTGCGCGGTGGGATCGGTTGCCCACGGCACCATGGTGATGGTGGTGGGATCGGCCTTCAAGATCATGTCGCGGTCGGTGCTGGAAATGGCGCGGTCGTAGCCGCCATCGTCGATCGGGTAATTGCCCGTCACCGTCATGCCGAGTACCGCTTCCGGGATGCGCATGCCGCGCTCCTGGGTGAATTTCCCGCGCGGCAGGATCTTACCGCGCGCCACGCCCGTCAGGTCGGGTACCAGGCATTCGATTTCCGTGACGCGCTTTTCATTGAGCCACAAATCCATATCCGTATAGGTGAAATTTTCACGTATTGCCATGTTTCCCTCTCGTTGGTCTTGATCGAACACCGCGTACTGCGTGCGGCGCGCCTGTCATCCTGTCTTTCTATGCTGCTGTTCCTGGTAATCGCGGCAAGCCTGGCCGAAGGCGCCGAACAGGCGCATGGAATGCGGATTGTCTACCACCTGCCATTCCGGGTGCCATTGCACGGCCAGCGTAAAACCGGCGGCGCTGGCCACCGTATACGCCTCCACCAGGCCGTCGTCGGCCAGGGCTTCCACCAGCAAGCCATCGGCCAGCCGGGCGATGCCCTGGCCATGCAGGGAGTTGACCATCATTTCGCTCTCGCCGCCCAGCAGGCGTGACAGCAGGCCGTCGGGCATCAACTTGATGCGGTGCGCTGGCGCGTACTGGCGCGCCAGGGGATCGAGCACGTTCTCGCGATGGTCCTGCATGCCCGGCACCGCATGCACGGCCTGGTGCAGGCCACCGCCCAGGGCCACGTTGACTTCCTGGAAGCCGCGGCAGATGGCGAGCAGGGGCAGCTGGCGTGCCAGCGCGGCGCGGATCAGGGGCAAGGTGGTGGCGTCGCGCGCGGGGTCTTGCGGCAGATCGGGATGGAGGATATCTTCGCCATACAGGCGCGCGTCGACGTTCGAGGCCGAGCCGGTCAACATCACGCCATCGGCGATCTGCAGCGCCGCTTCCAGGTCCGCATCCGCGCCCAGGGCGGGCAGCAGCAGCGGCATGCAGCCGGCGCCGCGCAGCACGGCGTGCAGGTATTTGTCCTGTGCCATGTGCCAGACGTGGCTGCCAAGCTGGCGCTGGCAGGCGGGAACGAGAACGATGGGACGGCGCATAGAGCTTCCTCGCTGGCGTGACGATCCAATGACAGCGCCGTGACGGCGCTGCCGCTCGCTTCACTGTACAGCAGAGCCGGCAGTGGCGGCCACACGGATGGACGTGGCCAGCGGCGGCTCACATCGCCTACACTACGGCTTTGCAGTATTGTCCTTATTAAAATCATCATATGCCCGTCCGGCGCCAAACACCAGCGCCGCAGGCAAAGTCCCTTACTTTCCCATGCATCCACACCGTTTTCCAGCCATACCGAACACCTTTTCCACCCTGCGGGGGCAGCCATGAAGCACATGCCGTGGCGCGACTTCTTCGCCCTCGTGGTGAGCATCGGCGTGGTCGGCCTGGGCCTGGGCGCCACCATGCCGCTCACCGCCCTGACCCTGCACCAGCGCGGCGTGGGCACGGACATCATCGGCATGATCACGGCCATCAGCGCCCTCGGCATCCTGGCCGCCTCGCCGTTCGTCTCGCGCTGGGTGGGGCGTTTCGGCGCGCGCGCCACCATGCTGGGCGCCGTGTGGGTGGCGTCGCTGGCGACGATCGCCATGCAGTTTACCGACCACCTGCTGGCGTGGAGCCTGCTGCGTTTCCTCTTCGGCGGCGCCATGGGCGTGCTGTTTACCATCGGCGAAGCGTGGGTGAATCGCCTGGCGCCCGATAATTCGCGCGGCCGCGTGGTCGCCATGTACACCACCAGCTTTACCTTTTTCCAGCTGATCGGCCCCGCCCTCGTGGCGCTGTTCAACGACAAGATCAGCTGGAGCTTCGCCGCCTGCGGCCTGCTGTTCTTGCTGGCCGTGCCGGGCTTGATGCTGATCTCGAACAGCGGCCCGGAACGCGAACCGGAAGAACACGGCGTGAAGTGGACCCTGATCCTGCCGCGCATGCCGATGATCGTGCTGGGCGCCGCCTTCTTCGCCCTGTTCGATACCCTGGCATTGAGCTTGCTGCCGCTGTACGCGATGGAGCACGGCATCGGCACGGACCTGGCACTGCTGTCGGCCACCGTAGTGCTGGTGGGCGACACGGGCCTGCAATTCGCGCTGGGCTGGATGGCCGACCGCTTCGGCCGCGCCAAAGTCCATGCCGGCTGCGGCGTGGCTGTCTGCCTGCTGCTGCCGCTGCTGCCGTTTGCCGTCGGCACGCCGTGGCTGTGGTGGACATTGCTGCTGTTGCTGGGCGCGGCGGCGGGCGGCATCTACATGCTGGCGCTGGTGGCTTGCGGCGAGCGTTTCACGGGACTGTCGCTGACCAGCGCCAGCGCCATCGTCAACGCCACCTGGGGCGTGACCAGCGGCGGCGGGCCCCTGCTGACGGGGGTCCTGATGCAATCGGTGGGCGTGAACGCCCTGCCGGCCGTGATGTGGGTATGCGCCGCCATTTTCGTGGGCAGCGCCGTGTGGGAGCGCAGGAAGGGAATCGTCTAGCGTTTTTTACTTATTCTCCAGCCGCTGCCGCAACTCCTCGGCCACAGGGTAGTCGGGATAGGCTTGCCGGAACGCCGCCCATTCCTCCTGCGCCAGCGCACCTTCGCCCGCCTTCAAGAGGGCGTCAATCTTCACCAGCCATACGGAAGCGTCGAGCTTTGCGGGCGGCGGCATCGGCGCGGAGCGGGCCGCAACGGGCGCGGGCTTGGCCAGCGCCCGCTGCACCGGTGCCGGGCGCTGCATGCTGGCCTCGGCCTGCATGGCCGCTTGCTGCTCCATCGCCTGAGGCATTGCCGTGGCAGGGGGCGGCGGGGCCGGTGGCGCTGGCGCTGGCACGGGTATTGGTACTGACACGGGTGCCGGCACTGGCTCGGCCTGCGCTGGCATCCTGGCTGCCGCCTTGGCCATGGCACGCGGTGCCGACGGCGGTGGCGCAGACACCGTCGCGGGCGCAGCGGCCGGTTCGGACATCACCTCCTGCGTGACCGGCTCCCCGACCACGGGAAATTGCGCCGGCTTCGAGCCGAACCAGTCCACGCCGATCAGGTTCACCGTCAACAGCACGGCCGCGGCCAGCCCCAGCGGGACGCGCCAGCGCTGCAGAGAGTCCGATGATTTCTTGGCAGGCAAGGTGCGCAGCACGCCATCGGCGCTGTCGTTCGCCGCTGCCGGCTTGTGCAGGGCTTTTTCCGCGTCCGCCAGAATGGCCGCATCGAGCGCGCTGGAAGGCGCGGGCTGCGGCAGGCTGGCCAGCAGCGCGTTCAATTCTTCGTCGTGATGATCTTGAGGATCTTGAGGGTCCGTATCGTGCGTATTCATGCCTGTCCTCCCGCGCCAGCGGCGCTGTCCAAGCCCGCGCGCAATTTCTGCATGGCGTAGCGCAGCCGGCTCTTGACGGTTTCCGCCTCCGCCCCCGTCACCACGGCGATCTCGAGGATGCTCATGCCGCTGAACTGCTGCAGCACCAGCGCTTCCTTTTGCTCCACCGGCAGCGCGGCGATGGCGGCATGCAGCAGCGCGTGCTGCTGTTTCTGCTCCAGCGATTGCGGCGGCGATGTGCCCTCGTCCGCCAGTTCGCCCACGTCGTCGTGTTCCTGTCCTTCCCGCTGGCGCAGGATGTCGATCAGACGGTTGCGCGCGATCTGGTACAGATAGGTGCGGAACGCCGCCTGCGGCTGGTAGCCGGCGCGCGCCGCATGCAGGCTGGCCCACGCGTCCTGCGCGATCTCGTCCACCCACGCGCGGCGCGGCGAACGCCAGGCCACGAAGCGGTACAGGCCCTGGCTATGGCGCCGGTACAGTTCGCGAAACGACGGCAGGTCGCCAGCGCTGTAGCGCAGCATCAGGTCTTCATCCGTCGCAGTGATCAGGGTATCGGGCATAAGAACCAGTGTAGCCGAACTACGCGGCGGCGACAATTTCGCTACGCCGTCAGCGTGCAGCGGGCGCAATGGGTGCATAGCTGATGCGGCGCACTTCGCGGATCTGTCCATCCTTGAACGCCCCTTCCACCAATTCATAGCCGAGCAAAGCGAAGACCCTGCCCTGCAGGAACAAGGGGCGCGCATTGCCGTACCAGTCCACGCAGGACGCGCGGCAGCCATCGTCCGGCGTTTGGCCGGACCGCGCCGCCAGCGCGCCCAGTTCCGTCAATTGCAAGCCGCTGTTGCGCAGATAGAGAACGGATGCGGCTGACTTGTTGAGGCCTGGCCGCTCGTCCGCGCCCAGGATGGGCAGGCCGATCATGCCCTCGCCGGCCGCTTGCGGCTTGTAGAAAAAGCCGTGGCTGCGCGACTCGCCCTGCGCCGCATCAACGCGGATATAGCGCGCGGCAACCGCCGCCTGCGCTCCCAGGCGGATGCTACTGAAGTGCAGATCCCGTCCCTGCGCGCCGATCACCACGGCGTCATCGCCCAGCGCCTCGATGCGCTCCACGCCGTGCGGCAGCGACAAGGCTTGCACGCTGCCCGCATCGGCCCAGCGCACGGCATACAGGGGCTGGCGCGGCCAGGCCTGATCCGCCTGCCGGCGCCCGGAATTTCCCGGATTGCCGTACAACAGATAGGATCCCACATAGCGGTTCTGCAGTCCATAGCCACCGCCACCGGGCAGCGCCTTGTAGCTGCTGGCGGGCGCGCTGTCGCGGCCATCGGAAAACGACGCCAATGGCACGCGCAGCAAGGCCATGTCGCCCCGCCCTTTTGCGCCATCCCACATGCCATCGCCCTGGCCTTCGGCACGCAGCAGGACGTTCAGATGGCCGTCAACGCTTTCCAGGAATGAGAACTGGTCGACGGGGGCACCGGCCACTTTCAGGGCGCTGGGCGCGCTGCCATCGAGGGGAATGCGGAACACGCCCGAATCGCTGCCGCGGCGGGTGGTCCACACGAATACGGATTCGCCCGACACATAAAACACGCGGCCCTGCGGTCCCATCACGGCGGTCGCCTCGCAGCGCATGTCGCGCTGCGCCAGGTCGCACACGGTGACCGTATGCAGGGTCAGGCCGGCGCCCATCTCGGGCTCTTCATCGGTGCGGTAGATGCGCGTGGCCGGAGCGATGCGCTTGAAGTCGGACGGCACGGCGTCGGGGCGCCAGCGGCGCAGCGCGGGAAAACCGCTGAACGGGTCGCCACGGCGCAAGTTCAGCGACAGGGGCGAATAGAACACCAGTTTGCTGCCGACCAGGCGGCTCGCGTAATTGCGCGAGGAATAATAATCGTTGGAGCGCAAGTGATAGGTGGAGCGGTAGGCCAGCTTGCCGTCCGCGTTGACGTCGAACAGGCCGATCTCCGTGCCGCCACGGCTGTAGCTGTAGCCGATCACCACCACCGTATCGCCGTCGATCAGCATCTCGTCATACCAGCTGCCCGACGGGTCGCTGCCCGGCGCGAACGCGTCGAGCGAAGACACAGGCTGCAAGGCCTTGCCGCCCACCTGCACGGTGAACAGCTTGCCGCGCCTGAGCATCACCAGGTGCTTGCCATGCAGCTTGACGATGCCGCCTTCGTCCACGCCTGCCGTCTGCACATTGGTGACCGATTCCGCCGCTTCTGCCGATGCTGCCGGCGCGGCTTTCGCCGCCATCGGCGCGGGAGGGGCCGGCGCTGATACCGCCATGGACTGCGCCGTGGCGCGCTGCAGTTTCTGCTGCTCCCTTTGCAGTGCCGCCTGGCGCGATTGCAACTGCTGCAGATAGCTGCTCAAGGCCTGCTCGCTGGCAAACGGCGCCAGGGTCTTGCGCGGCGCCGTGCCGGCGGCGTGGCTGCCTGTCGACAGCAGCAGGGATAGTATCAATGTGATCTTGAGGGCGCTGGACATCGCTTCTTCTCCGGTTGGCTGGGGTGTCCAACATGAAACGCAGCGACGGAGAAAAAGGGGTTAAAGGCGCGTGAAAATATTCACGCCGCTGCCGTTACTCGAAACCGCGTATGCGGTCGCCATTGAAATTCGGCAGGCGCCATTCGAAGTGCAAGGCCAGGAAGCGGAACAGGAAACCGGCGCCGATGGACGCCAGCTGCGCCACGGAGCTGTCGACCTTGAAGTACAGCAGGCCCACATACAGGCTGCCCGTGAACAGGGCCACGGTGGCATACACTTCGCGCTGCAGCACGAGGGGGATCTGGTTGCACAGGATATCGCGCAGCAGGCCGCCGAAGACGCCCGTGATCATCCCCGCCAGCACGACGATGGCCGGGTGCATCTTGGCCGACATGGCGATGTCGCAGCCGATCACGCAAAACGCCACCAGGCCCAGTCCGTCGACCAGCAGGAAGATGGCACGCAGGTGGTGCAGGTAGCGCGCGACAAAGGCCGTGACGACAGCCGCGCCGATGGTAAACAACAGGTATTCGGGATGCGCGATCCAGCCCAGCGGATAGTGCCCCAGCAGCACGTCGCGCACGGTGCCGCCACCGAGCGCCGTGACGGTGCCGATCATGCAGATGCCGAACAAATCCATGCCGCGCCGCATGCCCATGATGGCGCCGGACATCGCTTCGGCAACAATCGCCACCAGGTAAATCGTATATAACAGCATGCTCTTACTCTTCCGAAAATGATTTGAGAATTTGTTCGCGTTCGCGCGCTTCGCTCAGGGTGCGCGCTTCGTGGCCCGTGCCGCTGGTGCCGCGCTCTTCGCCGTTGGCCAGGCGCGTATCGGCGCCCAGGCTGCCACCGCCGCAGCTGACGCTGCTGTGGATAAAGGCATGGTTATCCTTCAGGCAGTCGCCGGCCAGGTATTCCGCATACACGTAATCGCCATCGAGCAGGGACAGGCCAGACGGTTCCGCCAGCACCTGTTCGCGGCGGCCCTGCACGGCCACCTGCATGTAGTCGCGCCAGACGGGCAGCGCCAAAGTCCCCCCGGTGGCGTTGCCCAGGCTTTTCGGCTGGTCGTAGCCGAGCCAGACGACGGAGACCAGGCCCGAGGAATAGCCGGCGAACCAGGCGTCATACGCGTTGTTCGACGTGCCCGTCTTGCCGGCCGCGTCGCCGCGTCCCAGCGCCAGCGCGCCGCGTCCCGTGCCGCTCTTGACGACGTCGCGCAGCATGCTGTCCATGACGTAGGCGTTGCGCGTGGAGATCACTTGCGTGCCCGGCGCCGGCTCGCCCTTGGCGCGTGGCGCCGCATCGCTGAACAGCACTTCGCCGCTGCGGCTGCGCACTTCCTTGATCAATTTCGGCGGCATCTGCACGCCGCCATTGGAGAAGACGGCATACGACTGCGCCAGCTGCAGCGGCGTGACGGCGCCCGCGCCCAGCGCCAGCGGCAGGGAGACGGGATTGCGCGCGCCCTCGAAACCGAAGCGCGTGGCGTAATGCTGCACGTAGCCGGGGCCGGCCGCCTGCATCAGGCTGACGGCGACGAGGTTCTTCGAGCGCACGAGGCCGCGCCGCACGCTGATGAAGCCTTCATAGTTGTTGCCGTAATTGCGCGGACGCCAGGGCCGCGCGCCCGTTTCCTGCGGCAGCAGCAGGCGCTGCGTATCGTCCACGGCCGTGCCGGGGAAATATCCCTTTTCCAGCGCCGCCGAATACACGAAAGGCTTGAAGCTGGAACCGGGCTGGCGGTAGGCTTGCATGGCGTGGTTGTAGTGGTTGCGGTAGAAATCGAAGCCGCCCGCCATGGCGACGATTTCGCCGCTGTGCGCCTCGACGGAAATGAGCGCGCCTTCCATCTCGGGCAACTGGCTCACCAGCCAGCGCTTCTTTGCCGCGTCGTGCATCACGCGGATCACGCTGCCCTCGACGATGGCGCGCTTGCCATCCCACTGCAGCTTGCCACCCAGGCGCGCATCCGATGCCGCCAGCACGATCTCGTCGCCATTGCGCAGCTGCGCCGTCACCTGGCGCTTGCCGGCGGTTTCCACCTTGCGCACGAGGGCGGCGCGCAATTCTCCGCTGTCCGGGTAGGCGGCCAGCTGGCGCGCCACGCTGTCTTCGGAAGCGGCCAGGCGCGCTTCCGGGCCACGGTAGCCGCGCCGCGCCTGCGCATTCAATAGCCCGTCGCGCAGCGACTTGTCGGCCGCCCGCTGCGGCGCCATGCGGATGGTGGTCGTCACGTCCAGGCCCATGCTGTAGGCGCCTTCGGGATAGCTTTGCAGGATCAGCTGACGCGCTTCCTCGACCGCATACGCGGCCGCGTGCACGGAGCTGTTGCGATCCTTGTTCAGGGCCAGTTTTTCCGCCACCGCCGCATCGTATTCGGCTGGCGTGATGTAACCGAGTTCGCGCATGCGCTGCAGGATGTAATGCTGGCGCACGGTGGCGCGCTGCGGATTGGCGACGGGGTTGTAGGCCGATGGCGCCTTCGGCAAGCCGGCCAGCATGGCCGCTTCCGCGATGCTGACCTCGGCCAGAGGCTTGTCGAAATAGATATTCGAGGCGGCGGAAAAGCCATAGGAGCGCTCGCCCAGGTAAATCTGGTTCATATACAGTTCCAGCAGCTTGTCCTTGCCGTAGTGCTGTTCCAGCTTGTAGGCCAGCAGCATCTCCGTCAGCTTGCGCTGCACGGTTTTTTCACGCGACAGGAAGAAGTCGCGCGCCACCTGCATGGTGATGGTGCTGGCGCCCTGCGCGTGGTGGCCCGTGACGACGTTGGCGAGCGTGGCGCGCGTCAGACCATAGAAATCGACGGCGCCATGCTCGTAGAAACGCGCATCCTCGATGGCCAGCAAGGCCTGGCGCATGCGCAGCGGGATGTCTTTCAATGGCAGGAATTCACGGCGCTCTTCACCGTACTCGGCCAGCAGCTCGCCTTCGCTGGAGAAAATGCGCAGCGGCAGGGCGGGCTTGTACTGGGCCAGGTGCTCGACGGCGGGCAAATCCTGCCACGCCTGGCGCAGCCACCAGCCGCCCGCCAGGGCGGCGGCCATGCCCAAGCCCAGGGTCAATCCCAGGCCGAATTTCAGATTGCGCGCCAGCTTAGACTGGGGCTTGCGGGGGGTGCTGCCGTTCGCTTGTGCTTCCATGGTGGTATTCCCTTGCTGCCAGGAGGCCGCACGCTGGCGCGTGGCACTCCATCAAAGAGGTATTGTGCACTGCAACACACCCATCCTTATCAAAAGTAAGTATTATTTAGTATTGATAAATTTTTCTTATGTAAGGCAGTGACCATGGATCTCAATCCCAAGCACACGGAAGCGTTTCGCGCCGTCGTCGAAACGGGCAGCTTCGAGCAGGCGGCGCTGCGGCTGCATCTGACGTCGCCCGCCATTTCGCAAAGGGTGCGGGCGCTGGAAAGCCAGCTGGGCAATGCCTTGATCGTGCGCAGCCGTCCCGCGCGCGCCACGCGCATGGGCCAACGCCTGATGCAGTATCTGAAGCGCGCCAAGCTGCTGGAAGCGGACTTGCAGGCGGAACTGGCGGTGCAGCAGGATGCCCCGCTGACCCTGGTGCTGGCGCTGAATGCGGATTCGATGGGCACCTGGTTCTTCCCCGCCCTGTCCGAGGTGCTGATACGCGAGCGTGTGCTGCTGGACCTGACCGTGGAAGACCAGGACCACACGTATACCTTGCTGGAAACGGGCATGGCGATCGGCTGCATCAGCACGGAAGCCAAACCCATGCGCGGCTGCACGGCCGAGCCGCTGGGCGTGATGCGCTACTGGCTGGTGGCCACGCCCGCGTTTCGCCAGCAGTGGTTCGCGCACGGCCTGACGCGCAAGGCGGCGCGCACGGCGCCCGTCGTCGCCTACACGCGCAAGGACACCTTGCAATCGTCGTTCCTGCAAGAAGCGCTGGGGCTGCCCGAAGGCGCCTACCCCTGCCATTACGTGCCGGGCGCCACCTCGCACTTCAACGCCATCCGCTATGGCCTCGGCTACGGCATGGTGCCCGAGCTGTTATTGAAGGCGAACACGGATGGCGAGCTGGTGGAAATGCTCACGCCCAAGACCCCGGCCGACGTGGCCCTGTACTGGCACACGTGGAAAGTGCAGTCGCCGCGCATGGAGCAACTGTCGCGGCAAATCATCGCGGCGGCGCGCAGCATGCTGAAATAACTATCGTTGCATGCCCCAGCGTTTCAAGGTGACGCGCTCCAAAGTGCGAAAGCCGATGTTTTCCACCAGCAAGCCAATGACGATGACGGCCGCCAGGCCGGCGAACACCTTGTCCGTATACAGCTCGTTGCGGTTCTGGAAGATGTACCAGCCCAGGCCACCTTGCCCTGAGGTGGTGCCGAACACCAGCTCGGCCGCGATCAGGGTGCGCCAGGCAAACGCCCAGCCTATCTTCAGCCCCGAGACGATGGAGGGCAAGGCGCCCGGCACGAGGATGTGCAGCACCAGGCGCAAGCCGTTCAAGCCATAATTGCGGCCCGCCATGCGCAGGGTCTCGGGCACGCCCTGGAAGCCCGCATACGTGTTCAGGGCCAGCGGCCACATCACGGAATGGACGATGACAAAGATCAGGCTGGCGCGGCCCAGGCCGAACCACAACAAGGCCAGCGGCAGCAGGGCGATGGCCGGCAAGGGATTGAGCATGGCCGTCAGGGTTTCCAGCACGTCGCGTCCGATGCGGCTGGACACGGCCAGCAAGGTCAGCACGAAGGCGGCCAGCACGCCCACGGCATAGCCTTGCAGCAAGACGACGAGGGACGCGGCTGTGCGCGTGAGCAATTCACCACTGGCGATGCCGCCGATAAACGCCTGCGCCGTCTGCAGAAAGCTGGGCAGCAATAAATCGTTTTGCGTCCAGCGCGCCGCGCCTTCCCACAACAGGGCCAGGCTGAGCAAAATCAAGGCCTTGCGCCATAACGCATGCTGGCCCAGGCGCTGGCAGCGCGACAGCGGCCGCTCGACGGTAACGCCGGCCGGCGGCGGCGCCGCGTAGACGAATTCCTGGCGGATGGGCGGCTCCAGCAGCGCGCTCATACGGCCTCCCTGCGTGCCGCGTCAGCTTGCTGGGCGGGAGCAACGTCCTCATCGAACAGCAAACCATGGATGCGGGTGCTGGCAGCCTGGAATTCCGCGCTGCCGGCGCTGTGCAGGCCGAACTGGTGACTGTTCAGTTCGGCGCGCACGCGGCCCGGATGGGGCGACAGCAGCAGGATGCGGTTGCCCACGACCAAGGCTTCCTCGATCGAATGCGTGACGAACACGAGCGTAAAACGCAGCTCTTCCCACAAGCGGCTCAGTTCTTCCTGCATCTTGCGCCGCGTCAAGGCATCGAGGGCGGCAAACGGCTCATCCATCAGCAGCACTTCCGGCTGCATGGCCAGGGCGCGGGCGATGGCCACGCGCTGCTTCATGCCGCCCGACAAGGTGTGCGGATGGGCATCTTCAAAGCCGGCCAGACCCACCTTGACGATCCAGTGATGGGCGCGCTCGCGGGCCGCCACCTTGTCCAGCCGCCTGCTGGCCAGCAAGGGGAACATGACGTTTTCCAGCACCGTTTTCCATGGCGGCAACTGGTCGAATTCCTGGAACACGACGACGCGGTCTGGCCCCGGCTTATGGATGGGCTGGCCTTGCATGGCGATGCTGCCCGCGCGCGGCGCGATGAAGCCGGCCACGGCTTTCAGCAGTGACGACTTGCCGCAGCCGGATGGCCCCAGCAGCACGAAACGGTCGCCGCGGAACACGTCAAAACTGACGTCATGCGTGGCGCGCACGGTGCGCTGCTCGGTGCGGTATTCCAGGCTGACATGCTTGACACTGAGCAAGGGCTGCAAGGTGACCGGAGGACGTACCAGGTGAAAAGCGGGCGCGTTCATGTCAGCCTCCCTGCGTGATGGCGGGGTCGTCAAAAAAGTAATCGCGCCAGCTGTCGGGCAGGTTGCGGATGGCGCTCACGCGGTGCAGGAATTGCGCCAGGCCATAGGTGTTTTGCGGCGCGATCTTGAATTGCACTTGCGGGTTGGCAAAGATTTTCAGCAGCAGATTGCGGTCCACTTTGCTTTTATTCACCTTGATATAGATGTCGGCCGCGCCTTGCGGGTTGCTGCTCGCATACTGCGCCGCTTCCGCCAGGGCGGCGATGAAGGCGCGGTAAGTCTTGGGATTGTCCTTGCGGTACTTTTCCGTCGCATACAGCAGGGTCGACGAGCTGGGCCCGCCCTGCACATCATACGAGTTCAGGATGATGTGGGCGTTCGGGTTTTGCGCCAGTTCCTGCTCCTGGAACGGTGAATTGCCGAAGTGGCCGGTCAGCTCCGTACCGCCGGCGATGATGGCGGCGGCAGCGTCGGGGTGCGGCAGGGTTTGCGTGATTTTATCCAGGCGGGCGAATTCCTTGTCGCCCCACTGCTTTGCCACCGCCATCTGCAGGATGCGCGCCTGCACGGAGACTGACACGGCCGGCAAGGCGATGCGGTCCTTGTCCGTCAAGTCCGCCAGCGTTTTCACCTTGGGATTATTGCTGACCAAGTAGTAGGGGAAATTGCCGAGCGAAGCCACGCCGCGCACGTTCTGCCGGCCTTTCGTCCGGTCCCAGATGGTCAACAGCGGGCCCAGCCCAGCCCCTGCAATATCGATATTGCCCGACAACAAAGCGTCATTGATGGCCGGGCCGCCAGACAGGGTGATCCACTCGACTTTCACATCGACGCCCTGCTGCTTGCCATGCTTTTCGATCAGCTTTTGTTCCTGCGCAATATTGAGCAGCAAGAAGGTGATGCCGTGCTGGCCCGCAATGCGGATCTGACCTTCGGCCCGGGCCATGGGCATGGCCATGCACAGCAGGGCGATGGTGGCGAGCAGGCGGCGGGAAAAGGTAAAGATCGGCAACATGGACACTCCTTGAGTCAGATCAACAGTCAAAAAATCAGTACGGCGCATCGCCTTCGATGGTGGTTCGGTAGAGCTTGCGGCGCTGGTCGGGCGGACAGCCCGTCGCCAGGTGCATCAGCGAACGGTTGTCCCAGAACACCAGGTCATGCGGCTGCCAGCGGTGCACATACAGGTGCTCCGGGCGCACGCTGTGGGCAAACAGTTCGTCGAGCAGGGCGCGGCTTTCATCGTCGGGCAAGCCGACAATGCGCGTGGTGAAGTGTTCGCTGACGAACAGGGCGCGCCGTCCCGTTTCCGGATGCACACGCACGACGGGATGGGTCACGGGTTTGACTTCATCGATCTGCGCCTGCGTCAGGGCGGGGCGCCATGGGTTGCGGCGGCGCAATTCTTCATACTGGCTAAGGTAGCTGTGCTCGGCACGGGCGCCGCGCACGGCGTGGCGCAGCGCGGCCGGCAAGCTTTCCCAGGCCAGGTGCATGTTGGCAAACACGGTATCGCCGCCCTCGTCCGGCAACTCTTGCGCATGCAGCATGGAGCCGAGGCTGGGCACTTCCTTGTACGACAAGTCTGAATGCCAGAAATGGCCCGCGTCGCCCAGGCCGATGGGCTGGCCGTTTTCGACGATGTTCGAGATGATCAGCACTTCCGCTTGCGTGGGCAGCTGGAACTGGCGCAGCACGTGGATTTGCAAAGGGCCGAAGCGGCGGCTGAAATCGACTTGCTGCTGCGGCGTGATGCGCTGGTCGCGGAACACCAGCACGTGATGGTCGAGATGGGCGTGGTGCAGGCGCTGGAAGTCGCCCAGCGACAGCGGCTGCGCCAGGTCCAGCCCCAGCACTTGCGCGCCCAAGGGCGCATCGAAAGTCTCGATACGGAAGTGGCTGGTGGACTGCACGGGTTTCAGGACGGCCGACATGGGAACTCGACTAGAGTCAGGGGAAGTCCACTGTATGCCGGCCAGCCTTGCTTGCAAACGAAGCATTTACTATATGGATATGCGCGGCGCGTTGCGCCAGCTTGCAACACAGGCTGTCACGCAATGGCACAGCAGCACCGGCTTTGCCCGGTAATGGCGCTAGCACGCAACTTGCTTATCTACCAAGCTTTAACCATCGTCCAGGAAAGCCATGCCCACCTACGCCCTGCTGCTCGCCTTGCTGTTCCCTGCTTCCATCCACGCCCAGGATAGCCAGGGTGAAAGTGATCTCAGCTACAAAGCCTATGTGCACAGCGACAAGCGCATCAAGTGTTTGTACGGCTATGCGGCCGACAAGACGGGCGACCATGCGGCCGCCGTCGCCATCTTTGAAGATTGCATCCGGCGCTGGAACGATGTGTACTCGATGATTTGGCTGGCCCAGTTGTATGAAACGGGCATCGGCGTGACTAAGGACCTGGCGCAGGCGACGGCGCTGATGCGGCGCGGCGCGCATACGAATGATGACGCCGCCTATGCGCGGCTGGCGCGCTACCACTATGGCGTGGCGCTGGCCGAAGGACGGGGCACGCCGCAGGACATTCCCCAGGCCAGAACCTGGCTGCGCCAGGCGGCGCAAGAGGGCGTGCGGGAGGCGGCCGACTACTTGGGCCGCCTGGAAGGCGCGGCACCTTAGCGCCGCGCCCGCATTGCTTGCTTACGCTATTGCTTCGTAGCGGGCCAGGCGGGTCGCCATGCGCGGCGCCAGCTCGTGGCCGGCCGTGACGGTCACTTCCAGGTCGTTCAGCAAGCCATCCTTCAAGCCATAGACCCAGCCATGGACGCTGAGTTCCTGGCCCCGTTCCCACGCATCTTGCACGACGGTGGTCTGGCACACGTTCAAGACTTGTTCGACCACGTTCAGTTCGCACAGGCGGTCACCACGCTGGCGGCTCGTCAGCACGTCGCCCAGGTAGCGCTCGTGTTTCTGGCCCACGTCCTGGACGTGGCGCAGCCAGTTGTCAACCAGGCCAATACGCGTGCCCGTCATGGCCGCATGCACGCCCTTGCAGCCGTAATGGCCGACGATGATGATATGTTTGACTTTCAGCACGTCCACGGCAAATTGCAGGACGGACAGGCAATTGAGGTCGGAATGCACGACCACATTGGCGATATTACGGTGCACAAACACGTCGCCAGGCGCCATGCCCAGCAGTTCGTTGGCGGGCACGCGGCTGTCGGAACAGCCGATCCACAGGTATTCAGGCGACGTTTGCGCTTCCAGGTTCTTGAAGAAGTTCGGGTCTTTCGCCACCATCGAGTCGGCCCAGCGGCGGTTACGCTGCAGCAGTTCCGCCAGGGCCGGGCCATTTTTCTGTTCGGTCATATCGCTCCCATTGTGTGCATACGACTGAATTGGCGGCAGATCGCGCCCATAGGCCGGCGATGCGCGCACATTTTCAGTCGTGGTGAAAAAAACGCCGGGATGTGTGAGCATCCCGGCGCATGGTATTACGTGTGCTTACTCAAAAAAATCCTTGACCTTGTCTTTCCAGGTCTTGCTTTGCGGACTGTGCTTGGCACCGCCCTCGGTCGTCGACTTTTCAAAGTCGCGCAGCAGGTCTTTCTGTTTTTCCGTCAGTTTCACCGGCGTTTCGATGGCCACGTGGCAGAACAGGTCGCCCGCGTAACCGGAGCGCACGCCCTTGATGCCCTTGCCTTTCAGGCGGAAGGTCTTGCCCGACTGGGTGCCTTCCGGGATCGTGAACGACACTTTGCCGTTCAGGGTAGGCACTTCGATTTCGCCGCCCAGTGCCGCCTTGGTGAACGAGATCGGCATTTCGCAATGCAGGTCGTCGCCTTCGCGCTGGAACACGGCGTGCGGCTTGATGTGGATTTCCACATACAGGTCGCCCGACGGACCGCCATTCGTGCCCGGTTCGCCGTTGCCGGACGAACGGATACGCATGCCGTTGTCGATACCGACTGGAATTTTCACTTCCAGGGTCTTGTTGCGCTTGATGCGACCGGCGCCGCCGCATGGCGTGCACGGGTCGGTGATGACCTTGCCGCTGCCATGGCATTTCGGGCAGGTTTGCTGGATGCTGAAGAAACCTTGCTGCATGCGCACCTGGCCGTGGCCACCGCAGGTACCGCAGGTGGTTGGCGAGGTGCCCGGCTTGGCGCCGCTGCCGTGGCAAGTGTCGCACTTGTCCCAGCTCGGCACGCGGATGGTCGTGTCGAAGCCGTGAGCAGCTTGCTCCAGTGTAATTTCCAGGTTGTAGCGCAAGTCGGCGCCACGGTACACCTGTGGCCCCGCATTGCGGCTGCGTCCACCGCCACCGCCAAAGATGTCGCCGAAGATATCGCCGAAGCTGTCGGCAAAGCCGCCAGCACCGCCGCCGAAGCCGCCACCGCCGCCCATGTTCGGGTCCACGCCAGCGTGACCATAGCGGTCATACGCATCGCGCTTTTCCGGATTGGTCAGCATCTCGTAGGCTTCTTTGACTTCCTTAAACTTTTCTTCCGATTCCTTGCTATCCGGATTGCGGTCCGGATGGTATTTCATCGCCAGTTTACGGTAAGACTTTTTGATCTCTTCTTCCGAAGCATTTTTTGCGACACCGAGTGTCTCGTAAAAATCACGCTTTGCCATGTTGTCGGCACCTTGCAGTCTATCTACTGATGTAAAAATTACACGAAAAAGCCGAGTCGAGTGCTGCACTGGGCAACGACTCGGCTCGGCCGGTCTTCGCGGCTAATCCCGCGATGTAGCGTTCAGCCCGGCTGCCCCCAGTTCATGGGAGCGCAAGACAATTACTTGCTGTCTTTGACTTCTTTGAAGTCAGCGTCAACAACGTCGTCTTGCTTGGCGCCTGCGTCCGATGCGCCAGCAGCTTGCTGTGCACCTTCCGCGCCGCCGGCAGCTTGCTGCGCTTGCATGTCGGCATACATTTTTTCGCCCAGTTTCTGCGATGCGCTCGACAGTGCTTCCACCTTGGCGTCGATCTCAGCCTTGTCGCCCGCCTTGATGCTTGCTTCCAGGTCGGTGATCGCCGCTTCGATCTTCTCTTTCTCGCCCGCATCCAGCTTGTCGCCGTATTCGGTCAAGGATTTCCGGGTCGAGTGTACCAGAGCATCGGCCTGGTTGCGCGACTCGGCCAATTCTTTGACCTTCTTGTCTTCTTCCGCGTTCAACTCGGCGTCTTTCACCATCTTCTGGATTTCAGCCTCGGTCAAGCCGGAATTGGCCTTGATCGTGATCTTGTTTTCCTTGCCGGTAGCCTTGTCTTTCGCGCCGACATGCAAGATGCCGTTGGCGTCGATGTCGAAGGTCACTTCGATCTGTGGCGTGCCGCGCGATGCTGGCGGGATGCCTTCCAGATTGAATTCGCCCAGACCCTTGTTGCCGGCGGCGATTTCACGCTCACCCTGGAAGACCTTGATGGTCACCGCAGGCTGGTTGTCGTCGGCCGTCGAGAAGACCTGGCTGAACTTAGTCGGAATCGTCGTGTTTTTGTGGATCATCTTGGTCATCACGCCGCCCAGGGTTTCGATACCCAGGGACAGAGGAGTAACGTCCAGCAACAGCAAGTCCTTGCGTTCGCCCGACAGGACCGAACCTTGAATCGCTGCGCCCACGGCGACGGCTTCGTCCGGGTTCACGTCCTTGCGTGGATCCTTGCCGAAGAATTCCTTCACTTTTTCCTGCACCTTCGGCATACGCGTCATACCGCCGACCAGGATGATGTCATCGATGTCCGACACTTTCACGCCAGCATCTTTGATAGCGATGCGGCATGGCTCCATCGTAGCCGTGATCAGCTCTTCCACCAGCGATTCCAGCTTGGCGCGGGTCATCTTCAGGTTCAAGTGGACCGGTGCGCCGTTCGCCATGGCGATGTACGGCTCGTTGATCTCGGTTTGCTGCGACGACGACAATTCGATCTTCGCGCGCTCGGCCGAAGCCTTGATGCGCTGCAGGGCGATCGGATCTTTTTTCAGGTCGATGCCGTTGATCTTCTTGAACTCGTCGATGATGTAATCGATGACGCGCTGGTCGAAGTCTTCGCCGCCCAGGAAGGTGTCGCCGTTGGTCGACAGCACTTCAAATTGTTTCTCGCCATCAACATCTGCGATTTCGATGATCGACACGTCGAACGTACCGCCACCCAAGTCATACACGGCGATTTTACGGTCGCCTTTTTCGGTCTTGTCCAGGCCGAACGCCAGCGCTGCCGCGGTTGGCTCGTTGATGATGCGCTTGACGTCCAGGCCAGCGATACGGCCGGCATCCTTGGTGGCTTGACGCTGCGAATCGTTGAAGTACGCAGGCACGGTGATGACGGCTTCGGTGACTTCTTCACCGAGGTAGTCTTCTGCCGTTTTCTTCATCTTGCGCAGAACTTCAGCCGAAATTTGCGGCGGCGCCAGTTTTTTGTCGCGTACGCCGATCCATGCATCGCCGTTGTCGGCTTTCATGATTTGATACGGCATCAGCGCGATGTCTTTTTGAACTTCTTTTTCGTCGAACTTGCGACCGATCAAACGCTTGACTGCGTACAGCGTGTTTTTCGGATTGGTCACGGCCTGGCGTTTCGCTGGCGCGCCGACGAGAATTTCGCCATCTTCTTGATAAGCAATAATCGACGGCGTCGTGCGTGCGCCTTCAGCGTTTTCGATTACCTTTGGTTGACCGTTTTCCATGATGGAAACGCAGGAATTCGTGGTTCCCAGATCGATACCGATAATTCTACCCATGATTTATTTCCTTTTATTTGCTAGATTTCAGATGGTTCTTATATGTGGCAAAGCGGCATGGTTTCAAGGCTTGCTTGATGCCGCCCTCTGATTATTTTGCTTGCGCGGTCGTTACAATGGCTGGACGCAGCAGGCGGTCCGCAATCATATAGCCCTTTTGCAGGACTGACACGATGGTATTGGCTTCCTGCTCTGCTGGCACCACGGCAACAGCCTGGTGTTTCATCGGATCGAGCTTCTCGCCCTGCACTGGCAACACTTCCACCAGGCGGTTGCGCTCGAACGCGGCGTTCAGTTGCTTCAGGGTCATCTCGACGCCTTCTTTCAGCGATTCGATGGTCGGTGCTTCCACCGTCAGCGCCGTTTCCAGGCTGTCTTTCACCGGCACCATGGCTTCGGCAAAGCTTTCCACTGCGAATTTATGCGCTTTAGCAACATCTTCCTGCGCGCGGCGGCGGATATTTTCACCATCGGCCTTGGCGCGCATGAAGGCATCGTGCATCTCTGCAAGACGCGCTTCGGTACTCGCCAGCTGCTCTTCCAAAGTAGGCTCTGCGGGAGTCGATGGGGCAGTCGCCGCGGCGTCCGCTTGCGGATTAGGTACAGCTTGGTTTTCCTGATCTTGCATCTGAAAAGCTCCTACAATCAATGACTTAAATGAGTTAGTCTAACTATCTTTACAACACTAACGGGCAGATGGGGCTATATCCTATTGTTTCAAGGGGTATCCGTGGCAAAACCAGGATTACAGCGATCCATGTTACAGCTTATTACAAAACGCTACCCATTTCGGCCAGCGATCCGTGCGCGCGCCCCCTTGATTTTCCAGGCTTCCCATGGCAAAGCGGGCATTCTACCAGCCCCGCCGCGGCCATCGCCACTGGCGGTGTTGCTATTTGGAAAGCCCCTTGGCCGCGCCAGACATGACAAAGCCGCGCAAGCGCGGCTTTTAGATGGCGAAAAATGCAGTTGTCAGTTGGTCGCGCCCAGCGCCAGTGCCGCCGTGCGCGCCTGCTCGCCCGCTTTCCTGTCCGCTTCGCGCTGCGGTACCGTCTTCATCGTCGGCCAGCCAATCATGTGCTGTTCCGCAATTTCCGCCATGCCTGCGATCCAGGCGGGTGTTTCGTTCAAGCAAGCGATGTAATGAAACTGCTGGCCGCCGGCCGTTTCAAAATCATGCTTGGCTTCCATGGCGATCTCTTCCAGCGTTTCCAGGCAATCGCTGGTAAAGCCGGGACACAGCAGGTCGACGCGCTTGACGCCCTGTTGCGCCAGCGCCACGAGGGTGGGCGCCGTGTACGGCTGCAGCCATTCGGCTTTGCCAAAGCGCGACTGGAAAGTCACCACATATTGCTCTTTACTTAATTTTAACTTTTCCGCCAGCAGACGCGCCGTTTTCAGGCATTGGCAGTGGTAGGGATCGCCCAGCAGCAGGGTGCGCTTGGGCACGCCATGAAAACTCATCACCAGTTTTTCCGGACGGCCATGCGCTTCCCAGTGGTTCAGCACGGAGTCGCGCAAGGCGTCGATATACGTGTCGTGCTCGTGATACTGCTTGATAAAGCGCAATTCCGGCACATTGCGCACGTTGGCGTAATGGGCAAACACGGCGTCGTAGATGGAACCCGTCGTCGTACCCGAGTATTGCGGATAGGCAGGCAGGATGGCGATGCGCTCGCAGCCTTCGCTTTTCAGCCTGGCCAGCACCTCGGGCAAGGAAGGCGAACCATAGCGCATGGCCATGGCCACCGTCACGCCGTCGTGACCCCGCTCGGCCAGGGCGCCGGCCAGCAACTTGGCTTGCTTTTGCGTGTGCACTTTCAGGGGCGAACCTTCGCGCGTCCAGATCGACGCGTATTTCTTGGCCGACTGGCCGGAACGAAAGGGCAAAATGATCAGGTTCAGGATGAACCACCAGACGATGCGGGGAATCTCCACCACGCGCGGATCCGACAAAAATTGCTTCAGGTAGCGCCGCACGGCCGACGACGTCGGCGCATCGGGCGTGCCCAGGTTGACCAGCACCACGGCGCTGCGGTCGATACTGCCATGCGTGTACGGAGGTTCTGTTTGAAATGACATGAAGGCTCTTCGAAGGCGTTGGATGGATTAGCCGACCATTATAGTTACATTGCGTCAACATCGGGAAAGATGGAAAGGAACGGCATAAGGTTAACTGCTATTCTCGCCAGACCGGTTTACGCTAACAACGCCTAACAAAACCGTAGCGAGCGGCAGCGAGGCTCGGCGCCCCCGTTGGCCCGAGAAGCGGAGCTGTGCGAAGCATGGGGCCGCCGAGGCAGTGAGCATCACAGGCCGCGACCCACGACGCGCAGTAGGTTTGGTTAGGTGTACTAGATAGCCAGCAACTCGCGCGCATGCTTGCGCGTGGTGGCCGTGATTTCCAGGCCGCCCAGCATGCGCGCCACTTCTTCCACCCTGGCCTTGGCGTCGAGCATGTCGATGCGCGACGCCGTCTTGCCATTGTCCAGGGTGCTTTTTGCCACCTGAAAATGCTGATTCGCCTGGCTGGCCACTTGCGGCAAGTGGGTCACGCACAGCACTTGGCGTCCCTGCCCCAGGCGTTTCAACAGGCGGCCCACCACTTCGGCGACGGCGCCGCCGATGCCGCTGTCGACCTCGTCGAAGATCAGGGTCGGCGTGGTGGTGGCGTGCGAGGTGATGACGGAGATGGCCAGCGCGATGCGCGCCAGTTCGCCGCCGGACGCGACTTTCGCCAGCGAGCGGGGCGCCGTGCCCGCATGACCGGCGACGAGAAACTCGACCTGCTCGAGCCCGTGGGCGGCCGGCTCGCACGGGTGCAGGGCGATTTCAAAGCTGCCGCCCGTCATGCTCAGTTCCTGCATGGCACGCGTGACGGCGTGCCCCAGTTCCAGGGCCGCGGCGCGGCGCGTGTCGGACAAGCGCTCGGCAACGCCGCGGTACTCGGCCTCGATCTTCGCTTCCTGGCGCAGCAAGCCTTCGATGTCGGAAGCGTCGGCCAGGTGCTGCAGCTTTTCCGACAGCTTCGCGTGTTCCTCGGGTAATTCTTCGGGCGTGACGCGGAATTTGCGGGCCGTGCTGTGCATGGCTTCCATGCGAGCGTCGAGCTGGTGCAGGCGCTCCGGATCCAGCTCGACCCGGTCCAGGTAATTGTTCAGCGCGTACACGGATTCCTGCAACTGGATGCGCGACGATTCGATCAGGTCGACAATCGGCTGCAATTCCGCGTCGACGGACACGAGCTTGCCCAGCTTCTGGTTCAGGGCCGACAGTTGCGACACGATCGGGTGGTCTTCCGACTCGGAAATAGTCGACAGGGCTTCCTGCGCCCCTTCCAGCAGGCTGGCCGCATGCGACAGGCGGCTGTGCTCGTTCGTGATGTCCGTCCATTCACCGGGCTTGGCGGCCAGCTTTTCCAGTTCCCCCACTTGCCATTCCAGGCGTTCGCGCTCGTACAGCACGTTGGCGGCGTTGGTTTCGAATTCTTCGCGCTGGCGCACGAGGGCGCGCCAGCGCTTGTGCAGGGCCGCCACTTGCCGCGCATCCTGTTCCGCGCCCGCTTCGCGTGCCGTCGCCTGGCCATCGAGCAAGGCGCGCTGCGCTTCGCTTTTCAGCAGGGACTGGTGCGCGTGCTGGCCGTGGATATCGACCAGCATGTCGCCCAGTTCGCGCAGCTGCGCGGCCGTGGCAGGGATGCCGTTGATATACGCCTTCGAGCGGCCCGCATTGTCGATCACGCGGCGCAACAGGGCGCCGCCATCGTCGTTGGCGAATTCATGCGCCACCAGCCAGGCCTGCGCCACTTCGCTGACGGAGAAATCGGCCGTGATGTCGGCCTTGGCCGCACCTTCGCGCACCACGCTGGCGTCGCCGCGCCCGCCCAGCGCCAGGGTCAGCGCATCGATAAGGATGGACTTGCCGGCGCCCGTCTCGCCCGTCAGCACGCTGAAGCCGGCGGAAAATTCCAGTTCAATGGTATCGACAATGACAAAATCGCGGATGGACAGTGTATGGAGCATGGCTTCTGTGGTTAGGCGGCGCACCGCGGGTTGACGTAGAGAAAACTAGTTAGCTGAGCTTGCCCTCGCCCGACGGGTACTCATTCCAGTGCAACTTTTCACGCAGGGTGTTGTAGTAACTCCACCCTTCCGGATGCAGGAAGGTAATCGTATGCGGCGAACGGCGGATGAGGATGCGGTCTTGCTGCACCAGGCTGGCAAAGGTCTGCATGTCGAAATTGACGCTGATATCGCGCCCGCGCACGATTTCCACGACGATCTGGCTGGAGTCGGGCAGGACGATGGGACGGTTCGACAACGCATGCGGGGCGATCGGCACGAGCACGATGCCGCCCAAGGTCGGGTGCAGCAATGGGCCGCCGGCCGACAGCGAATACGCGGTCGAGCCCGTGGGCGTGGAAATGATCAAGCCATCCGAACGCTGGTTGTACATGAAGTGGCCATCGACCTCGACGCGCAATTCGGCCATGCCGGCACCGGCGCCGCGCGAGACGACGACATCGTTGACGGCCATGCCCACGTGAATCGACTCGCCGTCGCGCAGCACGCTGCCTTCAAGCAAGGTACGGCGTTCGGCCTTGAAGCGGCCACCGAGAATTTGCGCCAGCACGGGCAGCATGCGCTCGAGCGGGATATCGGTCATGAAACCCAAACGTCCTTGATTGATGCCGATCAAGGGTACGTCGAATGGCGCCAGCTGGCGCGCAATGCCCAGCATGGTGCCGTCGCCACCCATGACGATGGCGCAATCGGCGGCGGCGCCGATCTCGGCAGGTGACATGGCGCGCACGCCGGGAAACGCCAGGTTCAGATGCGCCGCCGTCTCCGCCTCAAAGACCACCGTGTGGCCCAGCACTTGCAGGAAATCGACGATGCTTTTCACGGGTTCGGCAATGCCATCCGTATTCTGGCGCACGACCAGGGCGATGGTCTTGGCGCCCAGGTTGAAGCGTTCGCCCGGGGCTGGCGAGGGCGCGGCTGGCTGTTCGGCGGGTGTATCGACGGGCATAAGAGTCTCGGTAGTAAATTCGGTGGCAAACCGCCCCAGGCTGTCGCGTCGCACGCCTGCATCGCATGATACTGTATATATGAACAGTATAGTGCGGCTGCCGTGTGCCCGCAAGGGGCGTTCTTGGTGTTGCACGCAGTGTAGCGCAGAAAAAGATTCGTCCATGCGTGCGCCAGCGCTCCCTGCATGGACAAATCCGCTTGCAGGCGGCCTGGCGCGGCGGGACACTGGTTTCACTTTACTGCCAGGAGGCCATATGCATACCCCACCAAGCGAACGCAAGATCAATACCGATGAAAAGGTCAAGAATGACGGCGTCGACCGCCTGCCGCACGAGCGCGACGAGTCCCCCGATGCGCAAAACGCACGCCCGCGCAAAATCATGCAGCAGGCGGCCAGCGACCTGGAACAGGGCCTGGTCGATACGGATCGGCGCGCCCAGCCCGGCGTGGAAAAGGTCAAGCCGGCCGAACCGAAACAGGCCCGTCCCGACGCGCAACTGGAACCAAAGAAGGCGCGCTGACTCCAACTGTCACGCGCCGCTGCCCGCATTGCTAGTGTTATGGAGTACGCCATGCACCGTTATGTCTGTTCATTCCTGGTGGCCGCTGCCTGCGGCACCACGGTCGCCCACGCCCAGGCGCCCGCCATGCCCGTGGGCTTTGGCCCGCAACCCGCCCTGCCTGCGCCTGACAAGCAACTGATTCCCACCGTCAACGTAGCGCCCGTGCAGCGCTGGACGGCCGCACAGCGCCCCGTGGTCGCGGCCGGCCTGGTCATCCATGCATATGCGCGCGACCTCGACCATCCGCGCTGGCTGTACGTGCTGCCGAATGGCGACGTGCTGGTGGCGGAAACGAATGCGCCGCCGAAACCGGACGACAGCAAGGGCATCAAGGGCGCCATCATGCAGATGCAGATGAAAAAAGCGGGCGCGGCCACGCCCAGCGCCAACCGCATCACCCTGCTGCGCGGCACGGATGGCAACGGCGTGGCGCAGACGCGCAGCGTGTTCCTGCAAGGCTTGCATTCGCCATTCGGCATGGCCCTGGTGGGCAACGATCTGTATGTCGCGAATGCCGATGCCTTGATGCGTTTTCCTTATAAGGAAGGCCAGACAGCCATCACGGCGCCAGGCGTCAAGGTGATGGATTTGCCAGGTGGCCCCATCAATCACCACTGGACCAAGAACATCGTCGCCAGCGCCGACGGCAAATTTCTCTATGTATCCGTCGGTTCGAACAGCAATGTGGGCGAGAACGGCATGGCGGCCGAAGATGGCCGCGCCGCGATCTGGCAAGTCACGCGCGCCACGGGCAAGGCGCGCGTGTATGCGACGGGTTTACGCAATCCGAACGGCATGGCCTGGCAACCCAAAACGGGCGCCCTCTGGACGGCCGTCAATGAGCGCGACGAGCTGGGCAACGATCTGGTGCCCGATTACATGACATCCGTCAAGGACGGCGGCTTCTATGGCTGGCCCTACAGTTATTTCGGCCAGCACGTCGATGCGCGGGTCAAGCCGCCGCGCCCCGAACTGGTGGCCACCGCCATCGCGCCCGACTACGCGCTGGGCGCACACACGGCTTCGCTGGGACTGGCGTTCTATGACGGCGCCTTGCTGCCCGAACGCTACCGGGGCGGTGCCTTCATCGGCCAGCACGGCTCGTGGAACCGCAAGCCCTTCAGCGGCTATAAAGTCATTTATGTACCATTCGCCAACGGCGTGCCCAGCGGCCCGCCGCAGGACGTCATCGCCGGTTTCCTCGACAGCAATGGCAAGGCGCAGGGGCGCCCCGTCGGCGTGGCGGTCGACAAGGCGGGCGCGCTGCTGGTGGCGGACGACGTGGGCAATGTCATCTGGCGCGTGACGCCGGCGCCGTGAGCGGCCGTGCCCCGTGCCGCGCATGCTCCCACAGTGTGACGCAACGAACGGAAGCGCCAAGCCCTGGCGCGCATGATGGACGCTCGAACCACGCAAGGAGTACATCATGAAAAAAACAGGATCAGCCGTCTGGAGTGGCGGCCTTAAAGATGGCAAAGGGTTTATTTCCACCCAAAGCGGCGCGCTCGACAATGTGGCCTATGGCTTCAACACACGCTTCGAAGACGGTCCCGGCAGCAATCCGGAAGAACTGATCGGCGCTGCCCATGCGGCCTGCTTCACCATGGCCCTGTCCGGCCAACTGGGCGAAGCGGGCTTGCGTGCCACAGCACTGAAAACCACGGCCGATGTCAGCCTGGAAAAAATCGATGGCAGCTATGCCATCACGGCCGTGCACCTGACCCTGGTAGCCAGCATTCCCGGCGCCACGGAAGAAGCGTTCCAGGATGCGGCCCTGCGCGCCAAGCTCGGCTGCCCCGTGTCCAAGTTGCTGGCCACGGAAATCACGCTGGATGCCCATCTGGAGTAAATCCAGCGGCACTAACGTCACCGTCCGCTGCTGTCCTGCACCAGGACAGCTGGGGCGGTCTCGGCAAGAAAGCCGTAAAACGCATAAAATCCTGCCATTCCCCTATCATCATCAAGGATTTACGATGCGTATTTTGCACACCATGTTACGGGTCGGCGACCTGCAGCGCTCCATCGATTTTTACACCAAGGTCCTGGGCATGACATTGCTGCGCACCAGCGACAACCCGGAATACCAGTACACGCTGGCCTTCGTCGGCTATGGCTCGAATCCCGACCACGCGGAACTGGAACTGACGTATAACTATGGCACCACCAGCTATGAGCTGGGCACGGCGTACGGCCACATCGCCATCTCGGCCGACGACATCGTCGCCGCGTGCGACGCGGCACGCGCAAATGGCGGCAACGTCACGCGCGAACCGGGTCCCGTGAAAGGTGGCAACACGGTCATCGCCTTCATCACCGACCCGGACGGCTACAAGATCGAATTGATCGAGCGCAAGTTCGACGGCCAGGGCGGCGGCCTGTAATACCTCAGCCTGGCTCAGCGGCCTGTGCAATGGCCGCGCGCAGCCAGGCGATGCCCGCATCGCCGTCCGTGCGGCGGTGCCGTATCACTTCAAACGCAAACGGCGCGATGGCAAACGGTGCAGCGTACTGCGCCAGCCCTTGCGCCGCACTGCCCTGCAAGGCGCGCCGCGCCACCGTCAGGATCAAGTCCGTTCCCATCACCACGTCCGGTGCGACCGTCCAGTACGGCACACGCACGGCGATGCGGCGCGTCTGTCCCAGCTGGGCCAGGGCCGCGTCGACTTCGGCCGCCATGCCGCCTTCGCTGGACGCCACCAGCACGTGCGGGCGCGCCAGATAGGTTTCCAAGCTCAGCATTTCACCGGCCGCCAGGCTGGCCGGATCGAGCGCGCACACGAACGTTTCCTCGAATAAGGTTTCTCTATGGAGATGCTCGGGCAGTTGCGGGAACACACCGAGCGCCAGGTCGATCTCGCCATCCTGCACGCCAGCGATCACGGCGGGACGGCTGGCGTAACTGATGGCCAGGTCGATGCCGGGCGCGTCCACGCGCAAGCGGCGCAACAGGCGGGGTAGGATCAACGCCGCGCCGTAATCCGACATGGCCAGGCGAAACACGCGCTGCGCCGTGGCCGCCTCGAAGACGGCACCGCCCAGCACCGAGCGCACGCTTTGCAAGGCTTCGGCCAGCGGCCGCGCCAATTCCAAAGCCCGCGCCGTCGGCTGGAAGCCGCCCTTGCCGCGCAGCAGCAGCGGATCGCCGAGCAGGTGGCGCAAGCGGGCCAGCGCATGGCTGACGGCAGGCTGGCTCATGTGCAAGCGTTCGGCTGCGCGCGACAAATGGCGCTCGCTCAGCAGCGCGTCCAGGATCACCAGCAAGTTCAAATCGACGGCGCGCAGATTATTCATTTGGTGCATAGTTAGATGACAAACTACGAATTGGATTTAATCACCACAGCATAATACGATGCCCCCATCAACTCAACTGTGGGAGTCGCACATGCATGGATGGATTACCGTATTTGCCCCGCTGGCCATGCTGGCCGGCGCCGTCGTCCCCTTCCAGGCGGGCGCGAATGCCGCGCTGGGCCGCAACCTGGGCCACCCGCTGTGGGCCACCCTCGCCTCGCTGGCCGTCAGCGCAGTGCTCGCTTCGCTCGTGATGCTGGTCTGGCGGGTGCCGGCGCCCGATGTCAGCCTCGCCATGCGCGGACCGGGCTGGTCCTGGCTGGGAGGCGCGGCCGGCGTGTTCTATATTACGGCTGCGCTGATGCTGGCGCCACGCATGGGGTCCGGCCCCTTCATGGCAGCCGTCATCGGCGGGCAAATGCTGGCCGCGCTGGCCATCGACCGCTACGGCTTGCTGGGCTTTGCCGTCAAGCACATTTCTCCACTGCACTGGGCCGGCGCGGGGCTGGTGGTGGCCGGCGTGATCGTGACGCAAGTCGCCAATACCCGCACCGTGTGAAAACACGTCAAGACGAAAAAAAACCAGCGCCGCTGCCGGTGCTGGTTTTATTTGAAGTTGACAGCAAGACCGCGCTTACTTGTCGAGCAAGGCATTCACCGGCATCAAGTCCGTTTCCTTCAGGGTGCCGGCTGCTGCCTTCAGGCGCAAGCCGTTCATGATGGTGTCGTAGCGGGCTTTCGACAGGTCTTTTTGTGTCGAGAACAATTGTTTCTGCGCATTCAAGACGTCGATATTGATGCGCACGCCCACTTGATAGCCGAGCTGGTTCGACTCCAGCGCCGACTTGCTCGACACTTCCGCCGCTTCCAGCGCCTTGACTTGCGCCAGGCCGCTATTAACGCCGAGGAAAGCCTGGCGCGCGCCTTGCGATGCCGTGCGGCGTGCCGTTTCCAGGTCGTTGCGGGCCTTGTTTTCCAGCGCGATCGATTCGCGCACCTTGCTGGTGACGGCAAAGCCGCTGAAGATCGGGATGCTCCACTGCACGCCGATGGCATTGTTGTTATTTCCGCTGCCATTGCCGCCACCGGAAGTGTAGCTATGGCCCGTGTTGGCGATCAGGTCCAGGGTCGGGTAGTGGCCGGCGCGGTTGCGGCCGATGTCGCGCTTGGCCGATTCCACGTTGAACTGGGCCGTGACGACGCCATAGTTCTGCTCTTCAGCGGATGATACCCACGGCTCGACGGCAGCCGGTTCCGGCGCGCTGATGACCACGCCCGTGCGCATCGGCGCCAGATTCGTTGGCGCCTCGCCAATGATCGTTTGCAAGGCGCTGCGCTTGTTGGCCAGGTCATTGATGGCGGCAAACTCCTGCGCCACCACCAGGTCGTAGGCCGCCTGCGCCTCGTGCGTGTCGGTAATCGTTTGCGTGCCGACTTCGAAGTTGCGCTTGGCCGATGCCAGCTGCTCCGTCGTGGCGACCTTTTGCGCCTGCGTGGCGCCCAGGTTGTCCTGCGCGCTCAGCACGTCGAAATACGCCTGCGCCACGCGGGTGATCAGGTCTTGCTGGACTTGCGCAAATTGCGCTTCAGCAATCGCTTGCGCCAGCTTGCTTTGCTGATAGGTTTCCCAGCGGTCCCAGCGGAACAGCGGCTGCGCCAGGGTCAGGTTGTAGCTGTTCGTGCGCACGTTCACGGATGGCGAAGTGATCTTGTTGCCGCCATTGTTCTGGACGATCTGTTCCTGATTGCCGCGCGTATTGCTGCCTGAAGCAGAGATTTGCGGCAGCAAGCCTGCCAGCCCCTGCGGAACCCGCTCCATCCCGGCCGACAGGGCCGCCCGCGCGCTCGCATACTGCGCGTCATTGGCCAGCGCCTGCTGGTACACCTGGATGAGATCGGCCGCCTGCGCTTGCAGCGAGTATGTCATCGAGACAAAGGCGCTGGTCATCAGCACGGCGATAAGGGGTTTCCGCATTGCATTTCTCCGTTGGAGTCGTCAAAAGTTGATGGAATCAAAAATCTGCTACCGCTTGCCTTGCGCCCGCCGGGTGAGCGGGGTACAGGCCTCCGCAGGCATGCAGGAAAACATGCCTGGGTGCATCTACTGCAAAATAACTTAGTATTTAGGCATCGCGCTATCGACTTGCAGCGCCCAGGCATGCACGCCGCCCGTCAAATTACTGATCTTGCCAAAACCATTGCGCTCCAGGAAGGCTGCCACTTGCATGCTGCGCATGCCGTGATGGCAAATGCAGACGATCTCGGCGTCTTCATCGAGGTCATCGATGCGCGCAGGAATGGAGTTCATCTGCATCAGGGTGGCACCGTCGAGGTGGCACAGGTCGAACTCCCACGGTTCCCGCACATCCAGCAAAAACGGACGCGGGCGGGAAGGGTCAGCCAGCCAGGCGGCCAGCTGCGGTGCACTCAAATGCTCCATCGAATCGGTCGCCTCAGAACTGGAAATGCGACGGTGCCACGGCTTGCAGCGGCGTGACATTGGTTTCAAACAGCTTGCGCGTGTCGTAAGCCTTGTCCGAGCTGCGCGTGATCAGGTGCGCCGACATGATCGGCGCCTCGCCGATGATGGCCAGGATGCGGCCGCCGACTTTCACTTGTTGCAACAGTGCTTCCGGCAACACGGCCAGGGCGCCGGACACGACGATCACGTCATACGGTGCGCCCTTGCTCCAGCCTTGCGCGCCGTCGCCCAGTTCCACGGTGACGTTCGTCACGCCGTTGGCGGCCAAGGTCTGTTCGGCCAGGATTTTCAATTGGGGAACGATTTCCACGCTCGTCACATGACGCGCCTTGTGCGCCAGCAAAGCCGCCATGTAGCCGCTGCCGGTGCCGATTTCCAGTACATTTTCATGCTTTTTGACGGCTACGTCTTGCAAAATGCGCGCTTCCAGCTTCGGCGTCAACATGCATTCGCCGCCGCCCAGTGGGATTTCGGTATCGACGAAGGCCAGGTTTTTATAGGCGGCCGGCACGAAATCTTCACGCTTGACCACATTCAACAGCTCCAATACGTCGATATCCAGTACGTCCCATGGACGGATCTGCTGTTCGATCATATTGAAGCGGGCTTGTTCGATATTCATCTTTGGACTCGGTAAGTGAAGTAATAATCCGCCATTTTATCGTTGAACTGGCTGAAAGCACATGTTAACCATAAAGACGGGGAATGGAGGAAATTTGCGACGATCTGCAGATTTGAGGGGGCGAACCTTGGAAAAGGGGCAACTGAACGGTAGAGGCAAGCTCAGCATGTCAACTTTTCCCGGGCGCCTCCACCTGCAGACTGCGCAAGCTCATGTCGATAAAGGCATCCATATAGGCGATCGGATCGATGTTCTTGACCTCGCACGGCAGGAAGGAATGCGTCCACATCATCAGCATGGTGACGGGCGCGCTGAGGATGGTACTGACCAGCACGGGATCGACCTGGCGGAATTCGCCCCGCTGCATGCCCCGTTCCAGCAGGCTGACGATCAGCCCATTGCCGCGCGTAACAACTTCTTCGTTGTAAAACTGCGCCAGTTCCGGGAAATTGTTCGCTTCGGCCAGCATCAGCTTGGTCAAACCGGCCAGCTTGGTGGCGCCGAACTCTTCCCACCACTGCATCATCACCTTGCGCAACAACTCGGCACTGCTGCTGTCCGAGGCGGCCATGCTGTCTTCCGCCTCGCCGATCGACTGCACAATATTGTCGCGCACCACGGCCTTGAACAGCTCTTGCTTGTTCTCAAAGTACAGGTACAGCGTGCCTTTCGACACGCCGGCCCGCTTGGCCACATCCTCCAGGCGCGTCGATGCGAAGCCCCGTTCGACAAACAGGTCGAGGGCGGCGGCGAGCAGTTCCTGCGGGCGGGCATCCTTGCGCCGCTCCCAGCGGGGCTTGGTATCAATCGGGGCTTGCATGTGTCTTTCCAAGTAACTTACTTTTGAGTCATTAATGGTAGACCGGTCTACCGTCAAGGTCAAGCGCTGGCCGTACCACCACGCAAGACACTTGGCCAGGCTGCCAACTCCCCGTATTGTACCCTCCGCGCCAGGGTCGGCGGCACCGCCCTTTGCCGCCCTGACCTTCGGTAACGGGTGAGCCAGAATGCGTTTCAGCCCCCATTTTGCGCAGTTCATCGCATTTCCCTTCAAACCACCGTGCCGCCTTGCTATCTTCTCATCGACAGCACGGCAGCCGCGGCGCGGCAGCCGGCTTTTTTCTTGTCCTGAACTAAAACAATCATAAAGGAAACACCATGCGTACCTTGCTGGCTCTGTGCTGTGCCGTTGTCCTCGGCGGTTGCGCCATCGTCATCAACCCCAACGACGGCGAAGTGCGCTATGCCGAATCGGGCGGCAATGCCATCCGGGGCAACGGGCAAGCAAGCCGCGACGTGCGCCAGGTCGGCAACATCACCGCGCTCGACATCGACAACATGAAGCGCATCGATATCAAGATCGACGTGCGCGTCGGCCCGGCGGCATCGCTGGTGATCGAAGCGGACAGCAATCTGCAACCGTTGATCCACAGCGACGTGAACGGCAATACCCTGCGCATCTGGAGCGATACGAACATTCGCAGCAGCAATGGTATCCACGTCATCTATACGACGCCACAATTGAAGAAGATCAACATCTCCGGCTCGGGCCGCCTGGTGGTCAGCGGCCTGAATGGCGACGATTTCAGCCTGGAGCAGCGCGGTTCGATGAAAAGCGAACTGTCGGGTAGCGTGGGACGCTTCGACGTGGCCAACAATGGTTCCGGCAGCATCAACGCGGCGGCCCTCACCAGCGGCAATACGGACGCGGTACAGAACGCTTCGGGCAGCATCCAGGTGGGCAGCGTGCGCGGCGAACGCATCAACGTGGCCGTCAATGGCTCGGGCAGCATCAGCGCCAGCGGCATCGTGCAGCGTCTCGATGCCAACGTGAATGGCTCGGGCGATATCAACCTGGCGTCTCTGCGCAGCGACGTTGCCTATCTGGCGAGCAACGGGTCCGGCGACATCGACGTCACCGTCCAGCATGAAGTCAATGCCCGTGCCAGCGGTTCCGGCCGCATCACCGTGCATGGCGATCCTGCCCGCCGCACCCTGTCGGGCAAGCGCGTCAGCATCGTGCGTTAAAAGAGTCCCCGGCAACGCATGGGAGCCGGCTTGCTATACTGTCGGCTCCTCACCCGCCCGTCTGAACTCCCATGTCACCATCTGCCACCCTGGCATGCCGCCCCTCCTGCGGCGCCTGCTGCACCGCACCGTCCATCACCAGCCCGATTCCCGGCATGCCGGATGGAAAACCGGCGGGCGTGCGCTGCATCCAGCTGGCTGACGACAACCGTTGCAATATTTTTGGCCAGCCGGAGCGGCCCGCCTTTTGCGGCGGCTTGCAGCCATCGGCAGACATGTGCGGCAGCAGCCGCGAATATGCCATCCGCTGGCTGGCCGAGCTGGAAAGGCTGACGGCTCCCTGAGTGGCACGACGACGGCTGACAGATAACTGTTGACCGCAATTGCACGTTTGCGTATATTCATGCACATTCCTGCACGTTTCAATATGCCCCATGTCCGCCACCCTGCTCCTCAAACAACGCCACGCACTGATCCAGCAACAATTGCACGCCGACGGCAGGGTACTGGCGCTGGACCTGGCCCGCCAGCTCGACGTTTCCGAAGATACGATACGCCGCGACTTGCGCGAGATGGCGGCGGCCGGCCTGTGCCAGCGCGTGTATGGCGGCGCCCTGCCGCTGGCGCCTGATGGCGGCACCTTGAGCCAGCGCAAGCAGGAAGCGCCCGAGCGCAAGGCGCGCCTGGCGCAGGCCGCCGTGTCCCTCGTGCGCGCGGGCCAGGTGCTGTTTCTCGATGCGGGCTCGACCAACCTGGCCATCGCCAGCGCGTTGCCAGAGTTGGCGCTCACTGTCGTCACCAATGCGCCAGCCATTGCCATGGCCCTGATGGAACGCCCGGAAATCGAACTCATCATGGCTGGCGGCAGGGTCGACCGCCGCGCCGGCGCCAGCCTGGGACCACAAGCCTTGCGCACCGTCGAGCGCATGCATCCCGACCTGTGTTTCCTCGGCGCTTGCGGGGCCGACGCGGACGCGGGCGTGACGGCGTTCAACTACGACGAGGCCGAGTTCAAGCGCAGCATTGCCGGCGCCAGCAAGGCGGTGGTGGTGGCCGTCACCAGCGACAAGCTGGGCACCGCCGCGCCCTTCGGCGTGCTGGCCACAGGCTTGCTGCAGCACCTGGTGCTGGAAGCCGATGCCGACGCTGCCCACGTGGCCGCCTTTGAACGGCTGGGCGTGCAAGTGCTGCGCGCCCGCGCCTGATTTTATCCACCCCGACCTTTGAAAAGTTCCATCATGCATCTCACCGGCACCCTGCAACAACGCGCCACGCGCCTGGTCTTCTTCGCCGCCGGCCTCGGCATGGCCGCCTGGGCCCCGCTGGTTCCCTACGCCAAGTCGCGCCTGGGCCTCGATGAAGCCACCCTCGGCATTTTGCTGCTGTGCCTGGGCGCCGGCTCGCTGTGCGCGATGCCGTTTACAGGCATGCTCGCCAGCCGCTTTGGCTGCCGCAAGGTCATCGTCGGCGCCGGCCTGCTGCTGACCGCCGTGCTGCCCGGCCTGGCGCTGGCGGCCACGCCGCTGCAGCTGGGCCTGGTGCTGCTGGTCTTCGGCGCAGCCATGGGCACGTTTGACGTGGCCATCAACATCCAGGCCGTGATCATCGAAAAAGCCAACGGTGGCGCCATGATGTCGGGCTTTCATGCCCTGTTCAGCGTAGGCGGCTTCGCCGGCGCGGCCTGCATGGCCTTGCTGCTGTGGCTGGGCCTGACGCCGGCCTGGTCCTGCGTAGTCGTGATGCTGCTGCTGTGCGGCGTGCTGGGCGCGGCGCAAGGCCATCTGCTGCCGACGGCGTCCGCCTCCGGCGAAAAGACGCCGCTGTTCGTCATGCCGCATGGCGCCGTCATTTTCATCGGCTTGCTGTGCTTTATCGTCTTCCTGGCCGAAGGCGCCATCCTCGACTGGAGCGCCCTGTTCCTCACCACCACGCGCGGCGTGGAAGAAGCCAAGGGCGGCCTCGGCTACGCCGCCTTCGCCATCGCCATGACGGTAGGCCGGTTTACGGGCGACAAGGTGGTCAGCCGCTTTGGCGGCAAGCGGGTGCTTACTTTGGGCGGCCTGTGCGCAGCGGCAGGCTTCTTCCTGGCCGTGCTGGCGCCGCACGCCGGCCTGGCCATGCTCGGCTTCGTGCTGATCGGCCTGGGCGCGGCGAACATCGTGCCCATCCTGTTCACGGCGGCAGGCCAGCAGCACGCCATGCCGGCCAGCCTGGCGGTGGCGGCCATCACCACCATCGGCTACGCGGGCATCCTGGCCGGCCCGGCCGTCATCGGTTTTGTGGCGCACGCCACCAGCCTGAATATCGCCTTCGCCATGCTGGGCGCCGCCCTGCTGCTGGTGGCGGCCAGCGCGCGCCTGGTGGCGCCGGCAAAACAGGCTGCCTGAACCCTCCCCTTGCCTGGCGGGCGGCGGCAAAAAACCGCTGCCCGCCAGCGCCCAAATCGGCTCGACGGGCCTCCGGCATGGTAAGCTTCGACCCCGCGCACATTGCTGGCGCCACGCGGTCACCCCATCCTGCCACTTATACCCGTTTATACATCTATGGATCTCATTCTTGCGTTAAAAGCCATCATCATGGGGCTGGTCGAAGGTTTTACCGAATTCTTGCCGATTTCGTCCACGGGACATCTGATCCTGGCCGGCAGCCTGCTCGACTTTACCAAGGATGTATCGAAAGAAGTCATGGATGTCTTCGAGATCGCCATCCAGGCCGGCGCCATCCTCGCCGTGTGCTGGGAATACCGCCAGCGCATCGGCAGCGTGCTGACCACCTTTGGCAGCGAAGCGAAGTCGCGCAAGTTCGTGCTGAACGTGGCCATCGCCTTCCTGCCCCTGGCCATCATCGGCCTGGCCATCGGCAAGATGATCAAGCATGCGCTGTTCAAGCCGGTACCGGTCGCCATGGCCTTCATCATCGGCGGCATCGTGATTTTGCTGGTGGAGCGCCGCGCGCGCACCAATCCCGTCACCGTGCGCGTCAACTCGGTCGATGAAATGACGCCGTTCGACGCCTTGAAAGTGGGCTGCGCACAGGCGTTCGCGCTGATCCCCGGCACCAGCCGTTCCGGCTCGACCATCATCGGCGGCATGCTGCTGGGCCTGTCGCGCAAGACAGCCACCGAATTCTCGTTCTTCCTGGCCATCCCGACCCTGCTGGCGGCCACCTTTTACTCGCTGTACAAAGCGCGCGACATCCTGTCGGCCACCGACGTGCCCCTGTTCGGCCTGGGCACCGTGTCCGCCTTCATCTCCGCCTTCCTGTGCGTGCGCTGGCTGCTGCGCTATATCAGCTCGCACGACTTCACGTTTTTTGCCTGGTACCGCATTGTGTTCGGCTTGCTGGTGTTGGCCAGCGCCCACTACGGCTGGGTTGTTTGGGCAGAATAAGGCACTATGAATCAAGATCTTAATCAGCGCGCGCTGCACCTGCTGCAAACGGTTTTCGGCTACCCGGCCTTTCGCGGCCAGCAAGCCGACATCGTCGACCACGTCAGCCACGGCGGCGACGCGCTGGTACTGATGCCCACCGGCGGCGGCAAGTCGCTGTGCTACCAGATTCCCGCCCTGCTGCGCGACGGCGTCGGCGTCGTAGTCTCGCCGCTGATCGCGCTGATGCAGGACCAGGTGGATGCGCTGGAAGAAGTCGGCGTGCGCGCCGCCTTCCTCAATTCCACGCAGACCTACGAAGAAGCGAGCCGCATCGAGCGCCTGGTGCGCACGGGCGGCATCGACGTCGTCTACGTGGCGCCCGAGCGCCTGATGACGCAGCGCTGCCTGGACCTGTTCCAGGCCTCGAAGATCTCCCTGTTCGCCATCGACGAGGCGCATTGCGTGGCCCAGTGGGGCCACGACTTCCGCCCCGAGTACATCAAGCTGTCGGTGCTGCACGAGCAGTTCCCGGACGTGCCGCGCATCGCGCTCACGGCCACCGCCGACCCGCAGACGCGCGCCGAAATCGCCTTGCGTTTGCAGCTGGAAGACGCGCGCCAGTTCGTCTCGTCCTTCGACCGTCCGAACATCCGCTACCAGATCGTGGAAAAGGCGAATGGCCGCAAGCAGCTGCTCGACTTCATCAACACGGAACACGCGGGCGACTGCGGCATCGTCTACTGCCTGTCGCGCAAAAAGGTCGAAGAGACGGCGGAATTCCTGAACCAGAGCGGCATCCGCGCCCTGCCCTATCATGCGGGCATGGAGTACGCCAAGCGCAGCGCCAACCAGGCGCGCTTCCTGCGCGAAGAAAACATCGTCATGGTCGCCACCATCGCCTTCGGCATGGGCATCGACAAGCCCGACGTGCGTTTCGTCGCCCACCTGGATCTGCCGAAAAGCATCGAGGGCTATTACCAGGAAACGGGGCGCGCGGGCCGCGATGGCATGGCCGCCAACGCGTGGATGGCGTACGGCTTGCAGGACGTGGTGCTGCAGCGGCGCATGATCGACGAATCGGAAGCGGACGACACCTTCAAGCGCGTGCTGGGCGTCAAACTCGACGCCATGCTGGGCCTGTGCGAAACGCTAAGCTGCCGCCGCATGCGATTGCTCGAATACTTCGGCGAACCGGCTTCGCCGTGCGGCAATTGCGATACCTGCCTGGTGCCGCCCGTGTCGTTCGACGGCACGGTACCCGTGCAAAAACTGCTGTCGGCCATCTACCGCGTCGACCAGCGCTTCGCCGGCGGCCACGTGATCGACGTGCTGCGCGGCGTGGAATCGGAACGCATCAAGACCTGGCACCACGATGCACTGTCCGTCTTCGGCATCGGCTCGGACCTGGGCGAAGCGGAATGGAAATCGATTCTGCGCCAGGCCATCGCGCTGGGCCTCGTCTCGGTCGACCATGAGCAATACAGCTCGCTGAAACTGACGGACGCCTCGCGCCCCGTGCTCAAGGGCGGCCAGAAGGTGCAGCTGCGCCAGTACCAGAAACCGGTAAAAACCAGCAAACGCAGCACCAGTGTGGCGAAGGGTTATGTCGAGACGGATCTGTCCACCAGCGAGCAGGCCATCTTCGACAAGCTGCGCTGGTGGCGCGTGGAGACGGCGCGCACGCACAACGTGCCGGCCTACGTCATTTTTGTCGATGCCACCCTGCGCGAAATCGCCAAGGCCAAACCCACCTCGCTCGAGCAGATGCGCGGCGTGAGCGGCGTGGGCGAGAAAAAACTGGCCTCGTACGGCGACGAAATCGTCGCCATGATCCTGGAGATGATTTAATGGAAGATTTGATGGAAGCACTCTCGTCAGACCTGATCTATCAAGCCGTGAAAATTCTCGGCGCCCAGCCCGACGCCGAAGACGAGGTGGAAGCGCAAGTACGGTTACTGGTGCAGGACGATCTCACCGTGCGCCGCCTGGCCGACGTGGTGCCGGAAGCCTTCGGCCTGGTGCTGGTGTCGCACCTGCCCGGCGCCGACAACATGACCCTGCCCGATACCTTCTGCGCGCAGGACGAGGACGGCGAGTGGGTGGAGTTCCCCCCTGCGCCGCGAGCCGATCTTTGTCGTCGCCGCGGATATCGCCCAGCATACCTTCCACAACGGCCCGCGCGCGCTGATACAAAACCTGGCCAGCCGCAGCTCCTTGCTGTCGGCCATCAACAAGGCGTTGAATGCGGGCGGCTCGCTCGAAGGCACGACCCTGGGCCCGCCGTCCTTCTTCGGCCTGCCCGCCGCCCTCTATCAGCCGGCGGCATCGCCCGATACGCCCTGACCACTTTACCTTGCCTCTGCCCTTGATAACGGAATGCTGCCGCGATGGAAACCAAATGGCTGGAAGACTTCATCTCGCTCGCTGAAACGCATAACTTCAGCCGTTCCGCGGCCCTGCGCCACGTCACTCAGCCAGCATTCTCGCGGCGCATCCAGTCGCTGGAAAACTGGCTCGGCATCGACCTGGTCGACCGCACGTCCTACCCGACGCGCCTGACGCCGGCCGGCGCCGTATTCTACGAGCAGGCGCTGGAAATGCTGGGGCAAATCAACGGCGTGCGCGCCCTGTTGCGCGGCAAGCGCGCGGCCACGCAGACGAGCGTCGATTTCGCCGTGCCGCATACTTTGTCGCTGACCTTCATGCCGAAATGGCTGACGGCACTGGAAGAAGGTTTTGCGCCGATCAACAGCCGCCTGATGGCGCTGAACGTGCACGACGCCGTGCTGCAGCTGGTCGATGGCGGCTGCGACCTGCTGCTGTGCTATCACCATCCGCGCCAGCCGGTGCAGCTGGATCCGGGCCGCTACGACATGCTGGTGATGGGCCGCGAAACCCTGCGCGCGTATGCGCGCTGCGGCCAGGACAAGGTGCCCGACTTCGTCCTGCCCGGCAGCGCCAAGGAGCCGCTGCCCTTCCTCTCCTACACCAGCAACGCCTATCTGGGACGCATGGTGGAATTGCTGGTGGCAGACGCCAAGGCGCCCCTGTTCCTGGAAACCTGCTATGAAACGGACATGGCCGAAGGCTTGAAAATGATGGCGCTGGAAGGCCGCGGCATCGCCTTCCTGCCCGAGTCGGCCGTCATGCGCGACGTCAAGTACAAGCACCTGGCGCGCGCCGATGGCGGCGCGCCAGGCTGGGAAATCGAGCTGGAAATCCGTTTGTACCGCGAACGCCCATCGAGCCTGCGTCCCGGCAAGCAGATCGTCGAAAGCCTGTGGCAATACCTGGTGCAGGCGCAGGACGGCAAGGCGCGCATGGGCAAGCGCCGCAAACGCGCCACCGAGGCCGTCCGGTCCTGACTGGCAATCCTGGCAACACAACTATGCAATAAATGCATAACCGGATGCGCACAAAGCATTGGCCGGGGCATGAGGCTATCGCCTACGATGCGGTTCCGCTGCGCGCAGCTGCATATCGGCTGTGCCTCTAACGTATTCGTATTGTCCAGGAGCTTATCAAGCATGACCAGCAAGCACGCACTTCCTTCCTACCTGAATCCTGAAGACCTTGGCCCATGGGGCGTCTACCTCGAGCAGATCGACCGCGTTACGCCGTACCTGGGCAACCTGTCGCGCTGGGTGGAAACGCTGAAGCGTCCAAAGCGCATCCTGACGGTCGACGTGCCTATCGAGCGCGATGACGGCACCATTGCCCACTACGAAGGCTACCGCGTGCAGCACAATCTGTCGCGCGGTCCGGGCAAGGGCGGCGTGCGCTTCCACCAGGATGTGACCCTGTCGGAAGTGATGGCCCTGTCGGCCTGGATGACGGTCAAGAATGCAGCGGTCAACGTGCCATACGGCGGCGCCAAGGGCGGTATCCGTGTCGATCCGAAGACCCTGTCGCGCAACGAACTGCAACGCCTGACCCGCCGCTACACGAGCGAGATCAGCATGATCATCGGACCGAACAAGGATATCCCGGCGCCGGACGTCAACACGAATGAACAAGTCATGGCGTGGATGATGGACAGCTACGCCATGATCGGCGGCAATATGTCGACCGGTGTGGTGACGGGCAAGCCAATTTCGCTGGGCGGCAGCCTGGGCCGCCGCGATGCGACGGGCCGCGGCGTCTTCGTCGTCGGTTGCGATGCGGCAGCCAAGGTCGGCATGTCGCTCGAAGGCGCGAAAGTCATCGTGCAAGGTTTCGGCAACGTGGGCGGCGTCGCTGCACGCATGTTCGCTGAAGCCGGCTCGAAAGTGGTCGCGGTACAAGACCACAAGACCACCGTGGTGCATGCCGGCGGCCTGAACATCCCGCAACTGCTGGCACACGTGGCCGAAGTAGGCAGCGTCGAAGGCTTCCCGGGCGCCGAGGCATTCGTGCCGCGCGAAGATTTCTGGGGCATCGATTGCGACATCCTGATCCCGGCCGCGCTGGAACAGCAGATCACGGCCGAACGCGCACAAGTCATCCGCGCCAAGATCATCCTGGAAGGCGCCAACGGCCCGACCCTGCCGGCAGCGGACGACATCCTGACCGACCGCGGCGTGCTGATCGTGCCGGACGTACTGGCCAACGCCGGCGGCGTGACCGTCAGCTACTTCGAGTGGGCGCAGAACTTCTCGAGCTTCTTCTGGACGGAAGAAGAAATCAACAGCCGCCTGACCCGCATCATGCGCGAAGCGTTCGACGCGGTATGGCAAGTGTCGCAAGAGAAGAAAGTGTCGATGCGTACCGCGACCTTCATCCTGGCGTGCACGCGCGTCCTGCAGGCTCGCGAAGTGCGCGGCCTGTACCCATAATGGCTGCCTGAGAAAATGCCTGGGGCGTTGTTGCTTCGCCTCGCCGTACTAGCGTACTGTCTTCGGCTTTGCGCCTAGCCCCAGACATTTTTCAGGCGCCATTGGGTTGTTGGCACTTTTAAAAAATCCCGCCACACTTGCGTGTGAGCGGGATTTTTTGTATCTGTCGGGCTTGTTTACGCCGCGTAGCCTTGCGGGTTCTGGTGCTGCCAGCGCCAGTGGTCGCGGCACATGTCGTCGATGTTTTTCTGCGCTTGCCAGCCCAGTAATTGCTTCGCCTTGTCAGCCGAGGCGTAGCAGCTGGCGATGTCGCCGGGGCGGCGCGGCACGATATCGTAGGGGACTTGGCGGCCGCTGGCCGCCTCGAAGGCGCGCACGGTGTCGAGCACGCTGTAGCCGTGGCCCGTGCCCAGGTTGACGGTAAAGCCGCCCTCGGTGGAGAACAGGCGGTTCAGCGCGGCCACATGGCCCAGCGCCAGGTCGACCACGTGGATGTAGTCGCGCACACCCGTGCCATCCGGCGTATCGTAATCGTTGCCGAACACGGCCAGGCGCTCCCGGCGGCCCACGGCTACCTGGGCGATGAAGGGCATCAGGTTGTTCGGAATACCGGCTGGATCTTCGCCGATCAAGCCGCTGGCATGCGCGCCGACCGGATTGAAATAGCGCAGCACGCCGACTTGCCATTGTGCATCGGCATGCACGAGATCGGCCAGGATCTGCTCGACCATCAGTTTCGAGCGGCCGTAGGGGTTGGTCACGGACAGGCGCGACGCTTCCAGGATCGGCAAGGCTTCCGGGTCGCCATACACGGTGGCCGACGAGCTGAATACAAAACGCTTCACATTCGCCGCCGCCAGCACTTCCAGCAGGGCCACGGTGCCCGTTACATTGTTGTCCATATACATCAGGGGCTGCGCCACGGATTCGCCCACCGCCTTCAAGCCCGCGAAATGGATCACGGCATCGATGGCGTGTTCGCGCAGGACGGCGGCCATGGCCGCGCGGTCGCGCACGTCTGCTTCATAGAAGGGCACGCTTTTGCCGGAGATGCGCTCCACGCGCGCCATCGCTTCGCGCGCGCTATTGCACAAATTATCCACTGCAACGACATCAAAGCCGGCAGCCAGCAATTCGACACAGGTATGCGAACCGATGAAACCGGATGCGCCGGTCACGAGTATTTTCTTGGACATAATATCAATCAATGCAAAAAAGATAAGACTACCGTAATTCGCCCACCTTGCCTAGCCAGCGCACGATAGCGCGCGCATTAAAAAAGCCTGCGGCGTCGCCGCGGCAGGCTTGTTCTCGTGCAAACGGCACAGTTGGGCAAACCGCCAGGTTATTTCTTGATGAACACCAGATCCCACACGCCATGGCCCAGCTTCAAGCCACGGTTTTCAAACTTGGTCAGGGGACGATACGCCGGTTGCGGCGCATAGCCGTCGGCGCTATTGTGCAACTGGGGCTCGGCGCCCAGCACTTCCAGCATTTGCACTGCGTAATCTTCCCAATCGGTGGCGCAATGCAGATAGCCGCCCGGCGCCAGGCGATCGGTCAATTGCTTGACGAATGGCGACTGGATCAGGCGGCGCTTGTTGTGGCGCGCCTTGTGCCATGGATCGGGGAAGAAAACGTGGATACCGGCCAGCGAATTGGCCGGAATCATGTGCGTCAGCACTTCCACCGCATCGTGCTGCAGCAGGCGCAGATTCGTCAGCGATTCTTCGCCGATCAGCTTCAACAGGCTGCCGACACCGGGCGTATGCACTTCAACACCGATGAAATCCTTCTCCGGCATGGCTTTGGCGATATGTGCGGTCGTCGCGCCCATGCCAAAACCGATTTCCAGGATCACGGGCGCCTGGCGGCCAAACACCTGCTCGAAATCCATCGGTTCTTTGGCGAAAGGCACGAGGAACTGCGGCCCCAGGGTCTCGAGCGCGCGCGCCTGCGCGACAGACAGCCGTCCCGCGCGGGTCACGAAACTGCGGATGCGGTGTTCGGTCGGATCGTACATCATCGGCCGCGCCGGGCCGTTTGCTGGGGTATCAGAAGACATGGGAATGGAGAAATAAGTGGCCGCGCCGCATCAAGCCAGGCGCCAGCGAAAAATGGAGCGGGTGAAGGGAATCGAACCCTCGTCGTAAGCTTGGGAAGCTCGACAAGGAACTCAACAACCATGCGGGCTTGCGGCCCGTTTCTGCTCCGCAAAGGTGACATTATAGCAGCCACACAAGCAGCCATCCATGTGGCAAATTTTGTGTTTGTGGAGCACATTTTTCTCACGCGATTAGCTTACCGATACTGTATACTCGATCAAACTTGTATTACATTAAGCCGCCAGCCATCAGGTTCGTGGCTTTTTTACTTTTGTGATTACGAGAGCCTTACTCTGGAAAATGTGAAATTTCGAATTGGGAAATTTGACATATATGAAGTTCATCAATCCGGTGACTCCCAAGTTTTCATAGTGCAGCAGTAAGCCACAAATCAGCAAAACCAGTACTTTGCCTATGAATGCCTTTCAGGCCAATGGAGCGATGTTTTTTTGCCATTAGGATCTTTGCACTCGTGTTACTATTTCAGCAGTGCAATGACTGGCGTATGCAATGAGAACTTTCCCGGATAGCGACTTGCCATTAAATAAAATACAACAAAATGAAGCCTCGACAGCAAAAAATTTGCCTTTCGACGTCGTATCTTTTTTTGCCGGGTGCGGAGGACTTGACCTGGGTTTTCAAGGAGGCTTTAAGTATGGTAAAGAAAATTTTAAAAAATTACCTTTTAAAATTGTTAAAGCATACGACATAGAAGAAGCCTGCAATACTACATATAGCCTGAATATTGGAAATCATTTTGAAGTTGCAGATTTGGCAAATGCAGACGTAAAATTAATGCCGAAAAGCGACGTTTTAATCGGTGGATTTCCTTGTCAAGAATTTTCAATATGCGGACCAAAGGGTGGATCTGACAGCAAACGTGGCGCGTTATTTCGAGCCATGTCTCGGTATGCTAAGCAGCATAAGCCAATGTTAGTCATTGCGGAAAATGTGGCTCATATCTTAAGAATAAATAATGGAAAAGATTTAGAGACAATTTATCGCTCCTTTAGTCAGGCAGGGTATAGGCATATTTTATGGAAAGTGTTTGCCCCTGATTTTGGAATACCGCAAGCGCGGGATAGAATAATATTTGTTTTTGTCCGGAAAGACATTAAAATTGATCCGATTCAACCTAAGGCAACTCATATAGGAAAGCACCGTTCTGTAGAGTGGGCAATAGGAGATCTTATGACGATTGATGATGAAAGCGTAGCCAATCAGAGCCAATATTTTAAAGCTGGATTGGCAAAATCTGGAAATGGGCAAGGTGATGAAATAAGTCCACGCAATGCTCCTGGTTATACTGTTCGCGCAAATGCAAAGTCAAGAGTTCAGTTTCATTACGAATTAAAACGTCGCTTGACGATTCGTGAGTGCGCACGATTACAAACTTTCCCCGACAACTTTGTTTTTCCACACGCTGCAACAACAAATATTCGACAGATTGGAAACGCCGTCCCGCCCATCTTAGGCCATGTCGTAGCAAATTCTATTCAAGAATTCCTATCTCGGCCAGAATTAAAGAAAATTCGTGATGAAAAAGAGCCAGGAGGAAAGATTTAATGGGTAAGCCAAAAGAAGTGCACGTTGATTCGCTAACGGCCTTCACTAAACAAATTGAAACTTTACTTAACAAAGCAAGTCTTGCACATGGGGCAGGTGCCTACGATGGCAATTGGTATAGAGGTGTTGGGGCTGCAAATTCACATTCTCTAGGTCCAACTCTATACCGACATCCGAAAACAGTTGATATAACTCAACTCTTGATTTTGGAACGGCGCATGATGGAGGACTTCGAACGCCAAAATGTCCTTCATACAGCAGCCAGTGCAACAGCTGTATCACACAATGATCTAAGAACACTGTTTTATATGCAGCACTATCAAGTACCGACTAGGTTACTTGATTGGTCAAGCAACCCTTTCATATCTCTATATTTCGCATTAAGTAGCGCACGCATTGACGAAAAGACAGGAAAGTTTCCGGAAGATGCTGCAGTATGGGTTCTTGACCCCGTGTCCTGGAATCGAATTGCCCTTGCGCACTCTTCACACGGGGACAGTGGACCTCTGTCGGAAAGTACAGCAGCAACGAACTACGGCCCACGTAAAGTAATTAACAACGTTCTTGAGCCAACCGGGCTAGCCACCCTGAACGAGAGACCTGCGGCCATACTTGGCGCTTCAAATAATGCTAGGATGTTTGCTCAACGAGGTGTCTTTACAATTTTTGGCAAAGATACAACACCGATGGAGCAGCAGTTTGATACGAATAAGTTCCCGCTTGGAAGTCTCACAAAAATTGTGATTGATAAAGATAAAATTTCCGAACTTTTAACATTGCTTTTGCGTATTGGATATACCGATTCTGTCTCATATCCAGATCTACACGGGCTAGCTATGGAAATTAAGCGTTTTAGAGGATTCAGGGTCTAATATGTTTAAAGTCGAACCTTATGAAGAAAGAAATTTGCGCTGGTGGTATGAACAATACCTAAGCGGTCGAATTGACATGGCTCCGCCATATCAGCGAAAAAGTGAGATTTGGAGCAAGTGGAAACGTGCTCATCTCATCGATTCCATATTAAATGATTTTGACGTACCAAAATTTTATGTCGCTACATCTGTAGAGCATCATTCTGCACGAATGAAAAAACAGACAAAAGCGCTTTCAATCATTGATGGCAAACAACGGATGCAAGCCATTTTTGATTTCTTTGCTGATGAAGTTCCTTTAAATGCTTCATTTGTTCTGGATGGTCATCCAGATCTAAATATGGCTGGCCTCAAATACTCTCAGGTGAGTACTAAAGCTGCTTGGCTAGTCGAAAAAATACAGAATTTCACGCCATCCGTCATGAACGTACTTACTGACGAACCGCATAAAATTGAAGAACTATTTGTACGTTTAAATAGTGGAGAAGCTGCAAACGGTTCCGAACGTCGAAACGCGATGAAAGGCCCGATCCCACCGATCTTAAGAGACTTGGTTTTACACCCATTTTTTCAGCGGAAAATTAAATTTGGAACTCAACGCATGCAGGAGCATAACCTTGCTGCAAAGTTGTTACTAATTGAGTTGAGAGAAGGATTCGTTGACACAAAATCAAAAAATCTAAATGATTTGGCTGAGTCAGCGGCAAAATGGGAAGAAGACAATCCGGGAAAGGTTAATACTGAAATTGATCCCTATGCACGCGCAAGAGATAAAGTAATACAAGTTTTAGATCTTTTAGCTAAGGAATTTAACGACAAAGATCCATTACTAGCATCACAAGGAAGCATTCCTATTTATTACTGGGTTGCACGAGAAATGCCTAAAAAGGTTAATGAACTTAGAGATTTTATAGAAGAATTTACTAAGGAAGTTAAGGAAGCATTTAATGTGCAAAAAATAGATCCGGCTGCAGCAGATCCGGAATTGGTTTCCTACTATACGATGTCTAGAACAACCAATGATCAGGCTAGCTTAGAAGGTCGGTATAAATTGCTAATGAGGCACTTCATAAAATATCGTGATCCAAATAGCATTAAGAGGCGCTAACTAAGAATGTCCTGTGCATCCCCTAAGATGGTGGAAAATATGACGTTTACTGAGTCAAAATGCGTCAAAACGCATCTGCCATCTTTGAGGGCACGCGCCAGTCCTCATGCGCCTTTGGCCATGGCGCAAATTTGAGTCAAAAGAGCCCTATATAGCGGGCAGGTGTGGAGGGGGGACAACTGCGCGCGCCGCGCCGAAATGGGCTTTTTTCTTGCCTTTGGCGCAACATCAATCGTCGGGACGTGAAAAAGCCGCCTCGTGGGCGGCTTGTGCGGTGGCTGGGGCGCGCTGGCGCGGCGAGACTGTCGCGGCCCTGCCCTACCGGCTATCGCGGCGTGGCGCTCATCCTGCCCGGCCGGCGCGCGCCTTGGCCGCCTGCTCCTTGTCGTAATCGTCGCGGCAGTCCACGCCGCAGAACAGCAGCGCGGGCGCCAGCGCCTCGTCGCAGTAATGGCAGCAGCCATGCGCCACCAGGGCGGGCCGGCCGCGCACGGCGGCCAGGCCACGCGCCACTTCGGCAAAGATGATCTTGTCGGTGTTGTCGACATGGTCGCTCATTGCGCGCCCTCCCCGCCCTTGGCCAGGTCATACGGGGCGAAACGCACCACTTCCACGCCGGCCCACTCGTTGATCGCTTCGAACTGCGCCTGCAGCGGCACCAGCTCATTGCGCGCGAAAACGCGCGCGGCCGGCTCGACGGCGCCGAAGCCGCCGGCATTGTTCGGCAGGATGCCCATGAGCTGGGGCGGCACGCGGTGCGCGGCCAGCTGGTCGTCGCGCGTGACGCTCTTGATGTTGAAAAACTCGTCCTTGGCTGCCACGTCCGACACCGGCAGAATCTGGATGCCATCCTTCTTACCGTTCGGCGCGTACATGAACAGGTTGCGGAAGTTGCCCGGCCCCTTGCTGTCGCGCATGGCCTGGCGCAGGTTGTCCACATCCTGCGTGTTGGCGGCGGCGTCCGTCATGTAGAACACGAAACCGGCGTGCGAGCCGTTCTTGTAGTACTTGCGGCGGAACAAGGTGGCCGCCTCGTTGAGCCAGGCCGATTGCAGCGCGCTCAGGTACTGCGGCACGCCGTACAGCTCCTGATTCACGTCCGGTTCCATCAGGTGGAAGACGCTGCCCTTGTCGAACTGGTGTACGGCCTGGTAGCCATTGATGAAGAAATAGGTATCCAGATCGACGCCGCGCCGCATGTACTTGGCCAGCGCGTGCTGGTACGCCAGCGCCTTGCCACTGCGGCTGGGCCGGTCCTCCAGGTAGGCATTGCCGAACGTCAGGAAGTCCAGCGCCATGCGCTTGAAGGCGTCGCGCGACAAATACTTGCTGGGGATCAGCGTAGACGCCAGCACATTGGCCTTGAAGTGGATCGCGCTGCTGTGGTGCACGCCGGCATTGAAGGACTTGGCCAGGCCCGCCAGGTTGACGGGCGGCTCGTACCAGTGGCCGTTCTTCCAGCATTCGAAGCAGTCGAGAATGTCGGCGTGCTCGAGCACGGGCGTCGGATCGCCGAAGGAAAACGCCTCGATGCCGGCGGCGGCCGGCGCCGTGGCCGCTGTTGATGGCGCGCCCTGGGCCTGCCGGCCGCGCAAGTGTCGTGCTTTGCTCAAGAATAAATCTCCATGAAAGAGTGGTGGTTGTCGGTGGTGCCTTCGAAGGGCTCGTGATCGAGGGCGTGCATGCAGGCCCACGCCAGATCGGCGTGGCCGGTTTCATCGCTGCGGCCGGCGACATAGGTCACGTGCCGCCCGCTGGGGGTGAGGGTCTTGTGGATGGCCATAAAGGATTGCGCGATGTCGGTCCAGCCGGCGTCAAACTCCAGCCGGCCCTTGCTGATGATGTTTTTCGCCTTCAAGACCATGCGGGTTTTGACTTCGGGCGAGTAGTTCAGCGGCGTGACGGCCGGGAAGAAGCCGCGCACGATGGGCAGCACGCCGATGCCCATGCCGGTCGTGTCGATGCCGATGTATTCGACGTTGTAGCGCTGCGTCATTTGGCGGATAGCGTCGGCGTGGTCTTCAAAGCTCTGCCCGCGCCACTGGTGGCGCTCCAGGATGCGGAACTTGCCGCCGGCCGTCATGGGCGGCGCCAGCACGACGCAGCCGGCGCTGTCGCCGTTCAAGGCCGGGTCATAGCCGATCCATACGGGCCGGTTGCCGAACGGGCGCAGGCCCAGCAAGGGCTTGTAGTCGTCCCATTCCACCCAGGAATCGACCATGCAGCGCTGCAGCTCGGCCAGGGGAAAGACCGAGGCCGAGTCGTCGATAAAGTTGCACATCAGCAGGTTGTCGAACTGGTCGGGGCTGTATTCGAAGTTGCGCAGCTCGTCGATGTCGAACAGGTTGCAGCCGCCGCGCTCGGCGTCCAGGATGGTGACGATCTGGCGCCAGATTTTGTCCTCGCCCGTAAAACCCGACGACAGGCGGCCATGGCTCACATCGATATTCACCTGGTCGGCCTTGGCCCGGCGCTTGTTGAACAGCTCCCCCGTCCAGAACGGGTAGGCTTGGTGCGTGGTCGAGGATGGCGTGGAAAAGTAGGTCTTGCGCCACTTCTTGTGGATGGCCATGCCCGAGGCCACCTTGTTGAGTTCCTGGAAGTTCTGTGTCCAGAAGAATTCATCGAAGTAGAAATTGCCGTGGTAGCCCTGCGCCGTGCGCGCATTCGTGCCCAGGAAATACAGGTGCGCGCCGTTCGGCAACACGATGGGATCGCCCGTCAACTCAATGCCGGCCGCCTCGCGCGCGAATTGCACGATGTATTGCTTGAAAACGTGCGCCTGGCTTTTAGAGGCGGACAGGAAGATTTGATTGCGGCCCGTCGCCATGGCGTCGGCCAGCGCCTCGCGGGCGAAGTACCAGGTGGCGCCGATCTGGCGGCTTTTGAGGATGGCGCGCGTGCGCTGGTCGCCGTTGCGATACCAGACCTTCTGGTAGTCGAAGAGCGAATCTTGGAAGGCGTCGAGCAGCTGAATTTTCTGTTCTTCGCTAAAATCGTTGCGGGTCGGTTTCTTCTTCGGGCCGGCATTGCGGTTCGCCAGCTTGGGGTTGAGATCGACCTCGTTGCCGCCCGGCTGCTCATAGCGGCGCACGCGCGCCATCTGCACGATGGTGCGCGCCAGCAAGTCAATTTCCTTGTAATCGCTGCCGCTCTTGACCTCCTTTTCGATCAATTTCACCAGGCGCAGCTCGGCCGATGCCTCGACGTGCTCGATGGCCTGCGCCTTGTCCCATTCGTCGCGCAGCTTCCAGCTATTGATGGTGCTGCGCTTTAGCCCTAAGTGTCGGGCGATGGACGAAATGCGCCAGCCCTTCCAGTACAGGGCGCGCGCGGCGCGTCGTGGCTCGGATTCGGGCATGGCCAGTTCACCGATGATTCCATCGACGGTTTGTTCGCTTGTTTTCTCGATTGTCAGCATGCCGCCAGCGTAGGCCGCGCGCGCGCGGAGCGGGGAAAGGCAAAGGTCGCTATGGCCCATAGCAACCCGCACCGCATTGAATCGCGGCGCCAAGACGTTGACCATGGCGTTATCCGATCAACCGAGAACGCCCACCATGTCCAAATCGAAATTTTTCCGCGTCGCCACCGAAGGCGCCACCACGGACGGCCGCAACATCGACCGCGCCACCATCGAGCAGATCGCCGCCACCTACAACCCGAAGACCTACGGCGCGCGCATCTGGCTGGAACACATTCGCGGCATCCTGCCCGACAGCCAGTTCAAGGCTTACGGCGATGTGATCGCGGTGAAAGCCGAGGAAGTGGATACCGACAGCGGCAAGAAACTGGCCCTGTTCGCGCAGATCGAACCCACGCCGGAACTGGTAGCCATTAACAAGGCGAAACAGAAGCTGTACACCAGCCTGGAAATCCAGCCCGACTTTGCCGACTCGTCGCAGCCCTATCTGGTCGGCCTGGGCGTCACGGACAGCCCGGCCAGCCTGGGCACCGAAGCGCTGCAATTCTCCGCCAGCCGCAAGCAGCAGAGCACCAACCTGTTTACCTCCGCCGTCGAGGTCACGCTGGAATTTGACGAGCCGCAGGGCATCAAGCTGGCCGACGCCGTGAAAAACCTGCTGTCGCGCTTCTCCAATAAATCCGGCGCCGACGCCGCGCAGTTCGCCGACATCAGCGAAGCCGTGCAGGAGCTGGCCGGCCACGTCGTCACCGCCAACGACAACTACACGGGCACCCTGGCGCGCCTGGAAAAAACCGAAACGGCATTAAAGGCCACGCAGGACGAGCTGGCCGCCTTCAAGGCGCAGATGGACGAAGCACCCGGCAACGGCCCGCGCCGCCCGGCCGCCACCGGCAACGACGGCGCCGTGCAGACCGAGTTTTAAGCGCCCCTGCCCTTTCTTCCCCCCATTCAACAACGGAGCACTGATTTATGAAAAAGCAAACGCGCCAGGTATTTGGCCAGTATGAAACCCGCTTGGGCCAACTGAACGACACGGACAACGTGGCCAAGACCTTCAGCGTCACGCCCGGCGTGCAGCAAAAGCTGGAAACGAAAATGCAGGAATCGAGCGAATTCCTGTCGAAAGTGAACATCATCGGCGTGACCGAGCAGGAAGGCGAAAAGCTGGGCCTGGGCGTGTCCGGCCCGATTGCCGGCCGCACCAACACCAAGGACAAGGAACGCAAGACGCGCGACCTGTCGACCCTGGACGGCACCAAATACCGCTGCGAGCAAACCAACTTCGACACGCATTTGAACTATGCAAAACTGGACGCCTGGGCCAAGTTCCCCGATTTTCAATCGCGCGTGGCCAATGCCATCTTGACGCGCCAGGCGCTCGACCGCATCGTCATCGGCTTCAATGGCGTGAAAGCCATGGCCGACACCGATCTGGACGCCAATCCGCTGCTGCAGGACGTGAACAAGGGCTGGCTGCAGCACCTGCGCGAGCTGGCGCCCGAGCGCGTGCTGGGCCTGGTGGCCGCCGGCATGCCTGGCAAGGTCATCATCGGTGACGTGGACGGCGCCGACTATGCCAACCTGGACGCGGCCGTCACCGATGCCGTCAACCTGCTGGACCCGTGGTATCAGGAAGACACCAATCTGGTGGCCATCGTCGGGCGCAAGCTGTTGAACGACAAGTATTTTCCATTGGTCAACACCAAACAGGCGCCCACGGAAACCCTGGCGGCTGACATCATCATCAGCCAGAAACGCATCGGCGGCTTGCCTGCGGCGCGCGTGCCCTTCTTCCCGGACAACGCCATCCTCATCACGCGTTTCGACAATCTATCGATCTACTTCCAGGAAGGCGCGCGCCGCCGCCGCGTCGAAGACGTGCCCAAGCGCGACCGCATCGAAAATTACGAGTCGTCCAACGACGCCTACGTGATCGAAGACCTGGGCCTGGCCGCACTGGTGGAAAACATCGAGCTGAAAGACAAGTGATGGCGAACCAGTCCCCCGCCCTGCGCCACCGCGCGCGCATGCTGGCCGAGCGCACGGCCGGCGCCGCCGCGCCGCAGGGCGTCACCACCGGCACGGCCTACGAAATGATGCTCTACAAGCTGGCCGATGACCGCCGGCGCCTGAAAGCCATCCAGTCGGTAGAACGCAAGATCGAGGTCAAGGCCACCTTGCTGCCGGATTACGCGCAATGGATCGACGGCGTGCTGGCCGGCGGCAAGGGCGCGCAGGATGACGTGTTTGCCACCCTGCTGGTGTGGCACATCGACACGGGTGAGTACGAGCGCGCCCTGGTCATGGCCGCCTACGCCTTGGAACACAAGTTCACCCTGCCCGAGACCTACAGCCGCGACATCGCCACCCTGATGCTGGACGAGTTTGCCGAAGGCTACTTGCATGGCAAGCTGGCCGCCGATCCGCAGCATGCGGCCCAGGTCTTGGGCACCGTCGAAGAGCTGACGGCCACCAGCGACGCGCCCGACCAGGCGCGCGCCAAGCTGCACAAGGCCATTGGCCTGGCCATGATCGCCGTGCTCGATCAGGCCGACGACACCGACATCGCCCCGGCGCTGGTGGCGCAGGCGGAAAACGCAATGGGCCAGTTGAAACGCGCCCGCGCCCTGTCCGAGTCGTGCGGCGTCAAGAAAGATATGGAACGGCTGGAACGGCGCATCAAGCGCGCGGCCGGTTCCACGTAAAGAGCATCCCCCGCTGCACGGCGGCACGGGGGGATTCTGGCCAACGCATTGGCAACAATCTCGGCCTGATGAACCCCGTCCACCGCCCCATTTTTGAAAGCGCCCCGTATGTCCTTCATGGCCCTGCCCCCGTCCATCCCGCCCGGCACTGCACCGGCGCCGCCCGCGCCGGCCGCCGGCATCATCGAGAACGACGGCTGGTTTCCCGACATCCTGCTCACCGATATGCGCGACGCCATGCGCCTGGATGGCACCGTCACCGACGCGCGCCTGGTGCAAGCCGTGGTCGATGCCATCCTGCACGTCAACCGCGAACTGGCCGACTGGCAGGGTAAGCAGGCTGCTACCGGTATCGCCGCCTTGGTGGACGTGCCGGCCACGCGCATCAACCGCGAATCCCGCCTACTGGCGCAGTACCGGCGCGCCGTCTACAGCACGGCGAAGGCCGATCTGATCGAGCGTTACCGTGACTACGACAGCACGGCCACGTCCGTCAGCGACAAGAAAAGCATGGAATGGCTCGACGAGGCGCCCGGCGCGCAGCGGCGCAATGCGCAATGGGCAATCGCCGATATGGTCGGGCGCACGCACCTGACCGTGGAATTGATCTGATGCAGGTGTGCACGCAGCAGCACGACACGGTAGACGCCCTGGTGTGGCGCTACTTGGGCGACGGTGCGGGCTATGTCGAGCAGACGCTGGAACTGAACCCGGCGCTGGCGCGCCACGGCGCCGTGCTGCCGGCCGGGCTGGTCGTCACCCTGCCCGAGCCGGCGTCCAGCATGGGCCAGGTGGCCGCAGCCGATCTTGTGCAGCTATGGGATTAGCTCAGCAATCCACCTTTTATCCATCATGAAAAATCTATCCCCCCTCTCACCGGAGAATCAAGCAATGTCCGCAGAATCGTTTGGTGGTTTCGCCACCCTGGTCAAACTGTACGGCTTCAAGGCGGCGCTGGGCATGGTCGGCGCGGCCATGCTGTACATCGTGCTGCCGCCGCTGAACAGCGACGGCACCTTCAACAAGGGCGAATTCGTCGCCCGCCTGGCCTGTGCCGGCGTGTTCTCGTGCCTGCTGGGCGGCACCGTCTACCAGCTGCTGTGCGCCCAGCTTCCGGCCATCGGCGCCATGGTCAACGCTTCCGCCATTGATCTGATCGTCGGCGCGCCCGGCTGGTGGGTATCGCGCGCCGTGGCCCTGTGGTTCCAGCGCCGCAGCGACAAGGACATCGCCGAGCTGGTCAAAGATGCGAAGGAACACTGATGGCCACCCCGGAAAATCCCCTAATCGCACGCGTCATCGACGCCATCCTGCGCGCCGAAGGCGGCTATGTGAACGACCCGCAAGACAAAGGCGGCGAAACCAACTTCGGTATCACCGTCGCGGTGGCGCGCGCCAGCGGTTACACGGGGCCGATGCGCGAGTTGCCCGTGGCGGTAGCGCGCGCCATCTACACGGCCCGCTACATCACGGAACCCAAGTTCGACGAGGTGCTGGCCATCCATGCCGGCATCGGCGCCGAAGTGATCGACACGGGCGTCAACATGGGACCGCACCGCGCGGCCGAGTTCCTGCAGCGCTGGCTGAACGGTTTCAATGACACGGGCGCGCGCTACCCGGCCCTGTTCGTCGATGGCCGCCTGGGCGCGCAGTCGCTGGGCGCGCTGGCCGCTTTCCTGAAATGGCGCGGCCAGGACGGCGCCACCGTGCTGCTGCGCGCCCTGAACGGCCTGCAGGCGGCGCGTTACCTGGACATCACCGAAGCCAACAAGACCCAGCGCCGTTTTCTGTTCGGCTGGATCAAGGAACGGGTGGCCATGTGACCACAACCACCTGGCGCCCGCTGGCCGCGTGCCTGCTGTGCGGCGCCATCGCGGGCTGGACGACGCAGGGCTGGCGCAAGGACGCCAGCATCGCCGAACTGCAGCGGGCGGCCGCCACCAGCAAAACCAATGCCGCCACCGCACTGGCCCAGGCCACCGCCCGCGTGCTCACGCTGGAGCGCGCGGCCGGCGCAGCCATGGCGCAGCGCGCCGACCACCTCACCCAGGAGCAAACCCATGCGAAAACCGAGCGTGACCGTTTTAACGATGATGTTCGCAGCGGCGCTGTGCGCCTGTCAATCCCCGTCGCCGGCGGCCAGTGCGCCGCAGTTGCAGATTCCACCGCTACCGCAGGCCATCGGCGTGAAACGCGCGCCGAACTTGACCCAGCGACTGCGGCAGCTCTTGATGCCATTGCCGGCGACGGCGACGACGCCACCCGCCAGCTAAACGCCTGCATCGACGCCTACAACCTAGTACGAGACACCTACCATGTACAAACCGAATAGCCTGCGCCAGCACTTGGCCGCCGCCATCCCCGACCTGCAGCGCGACCCCGACCGCCTGCTAGTCTTCGCAGACGAGGGCAACGTGGTGGCGAGTGCCACCGCCTCGCTGTCCTTCGAATACCGTTTCAAGCTCAACCTGATCGTCACCGATTACGCGGGCGACGCCGACGCCATCATGGTGGCACTGATCGCCTGGCTCAAAGTCCACCAGCTCGACCTGATGGCCAACGAGGAAACCCGCAAGCACGGCATCGCCTTCGAAGTGGACTTCAACAACCACGAAACGGTCGATATTTCGATCAAGCTGGACCTGACCGAGCGCGTGGCCGTCAAGGCCGGCGAGGCCGGGCGCCTCGACATCAAACACCTGGCCGAGATACAGCACATGCCGGCCTACGCGGACGAGTTTTGGAAGCTGTATGACGGCGAGACCCTTCTGGCCGAATGGCGCATGCCCGAGGCGACGGCATGAGCGACGACCTGCACACGCTGGAAGCCTGGGCCGGCGCCCTGCTGGCCAAGCTGCAGCCAGGCCAGCGCCGTGCCATCAATCACAAGGTGGCCATCGACCTGCGCCGCAGCCAGGCGCAGCACATTAAGGCCCAGCAGGGGCCGGATGGCGCGGCCTATCCGGCACGCAAGCGGCGCAAGGAATTCAAGGGCAAGAATGGACGGATCAAGCGGCAGAAGGCGGCCATGTTCGCCAAGATTCGTGCCGCCAAACACCTGAAAGTAAAGGCGACCGGCGACCAGATCGAAGTTGGTTTCTTTGGCTGGGTAGCGCGCGTGGCGGATGTGCATCAGTTTGGCAAGCAAGATCGCGTTACCAAAAAAGGGCCCGTTTTCAAGTACCCGGAGCGGCCGCTGCTGGGCTTGAGCGAGCCGGATCGGACATTGATACGCGAATCGCTGCTGCATCACATAGAAAAGACCTAAGATTTTTCAAGGAAAACTTCAACTGACATTAGTTGCCAAATGAGTTAGAGTCGCATGATACCGACCGCTTCCGGCCAATAACTTCCGCTACTAGCTTGGCCATATTATGCATGACTATAGCGTAGAATTTGATAAACATATTGGAAATGAACGTCCTACAGTAGTGGCCATGACTCCTTCAAATACAATCCTGGAAAGAATTTATAATAATCATGCAGGATATTTCTTTGCCCACCAAATACCTAGCATGAAATTTTAAGAAATTTAATTTAAAATATAATATAAATATGAGTAAAATTAGCAACTCTACCGCCCCAGTTTGGCACCGAGAAAACCTGTCTTTATTTCAAGGATTTTCTGAGATATTGAACGCTTCCATATCCAACTTACTAAAGTCGCAAAAAATTTCTCACTTAAGCGTTACAGTGAGAGTAAAAAATCTTGATAGTCTTATCGAAAAAATAGAAAGAAAAGGCTATAGCAAAGAAGAAGAAATAACTGACATGGTAGGAGTAAGAATAATTACTTACTTGGAGGCAGACGTTAAAAAGGTATGCGATCTATTAGAATCGACTTTTGAATTTCATGAAGAAAAAAGTGGAAATAAAGCAGAAAATTTGCAGATTGATCAAATAGGATATAGATCTGTACATTATGTCTGTGAACTCGGCAAGGATCGTACCGCACTACCGGAATTGAACCAATATAAAAAAATTATGTTTGAAATTCAGGTTAGAACAGTCTTGCAGCATGCATGGGCAGAGATTGAACATGATAGAAATTACAAGTTCTCTGGCGAACTTCCTTCCGCGATCAAGCGCCGTTTAAATTTGCTCGCTGGGACTTTAGAATTAGTTGACCGCGAATTCGATGTCTTGGCGAAAGAAGTCGATCTACATGAGAAACAGGCGAAAGTTGTTGCGCACTCTGGCAATCTAAAAGGAGTAGAACTTACCTCGGCTGGACTAACTGAATTAATAATGGCAAATGAAGAAATCACCAAACTAATTAACTTCCCTGGCGAACAAGAACTTTGGCCAGAAATAATTTTCAAGGAACTTCGATCTTATGGCGTAAACACATTAGAAGAATTCGATAAATTAATCAACCCAAGTTTTTTACAGGCTTACAAGGAAGCCATGGGTCATAAGTGGATAAATGGAATGGGCTTTGTTCGTTATGCAATGATATATGATGATATGGATACGTTCCTTGATAAGGTAGATAGGACTTGGGGAGTATTAGGCGAATCCTCTTTCGTCCTTCTAGAAAAAAAATATGGAAAGGAAAAAGTCGATGCTACTCTTAAATCTAGAAATATATTAGTAATGCCCGATTGAACTAGTATGCACCAAAAGAAAAAAGAGTAGAGCATAAAATATGCGAACTTCCGTTTCGAGGTGGACACACTCGCCACATCGTTCCCTTCAAGTGAAATATATGCTTATATCTCACGGGCACTCATAGTCACTAAGCCACTTATCAACCCGCCCCCGCGTGCATCCGCACGCGGACTTCGGCAACATGCACTGCATGAACGCCGACCTGTCCGACCTCCTCCGCTTGCTGCAAAACCTGATCCGCCTGGGCACCATTGCCGAGGTCAACGGGGCCAAGGCGCGCGTGCGGCTCGGGCCGACACTCATCACGGAATGGCTGAAATGGGCCACGCCCCGCGCTGGCAGCACGCGCACCTGGTCGGCGCCCACCGTGGGCGAACAAGTGATCGTTTTTTCCCCCGGCGGCGACCTGACGCGCGGCATCATCCTGCCGGCGCTGTACTCGCAGGAATTTGACGCGCCTGAAACCAGCGACACCATCCACACCACGCACTATCCTGACGGCGCCGTGGTGCAGTACGACCACGCGGCCCACGCCCTGACGGCCACCCTGCCCAGCGGTACCGCCACCATCACCGCCGACAAGGTCACCTCCAACGCACCCAGCACCATCTGCACGGGCGATCTGACCGTCATGAAAAACCTGATCGTCATGCAAGCGGCCACCGTCAACGGCGCCACCGCGCTGAATGGCGGCGTGAACGCCAAGGCCGGCGCCGCTGGCGGCGTGGCCATGGCCGTGCAAGGGACGATCAAAGCGACCGAGGACGTGCTGGCCGGCGCCATCAGCCTGGCCAAGCATTCGCACGGCGGCGTCAAGGCTGGCGGCGACAAGTCGGGCGGGCCGCAAGCATGATGGGCATGCACTCCGCCACCGGGCACAGCCTGACGGGCCTGGGCCACCTGCGCCAGTCGGTCACCGACATTCTCACCACACCCATCGGCTCGCGCATCCGGCGCCGCCGCTATGGCTCCGAAGTGCCTGAGCTGATCGACCAGCCCCTGAACAGCGCCACGCAGTTGCGCATCTATGCCGCCACCGCCTTTGCCCTGCGCCGTTGGGAGCCGCGTTTGCAACTTGCCAGCGTGCAGCTCACACGCGACACGGACGGCGCCATCGCGCTGCTGCTCGATGGCACGGCGAATGGCCAGGGCATCACCCTGTCCGTGCCCGTCAAGCAAGGCGGCGGCGTATGAGCACGCCCATCGACCTGACCCAATTGCCGGCGCCCAGCGTGGTGGAGGTGCTGGACTTCGAAACCATCCTGGCCAGCCGCAAGACGCACCTGGTCAGCCTGCTGCCGGAAGCCAAGCGCGCGGCCGTCACGGCCTTGCTTGAACTGGAATCGGAGCCGGCCACCAAGCTGCTGGAAGAGAACGCGTATCAGGAAACCATCCTGCGCAACCGCGTCAACGAGGCGGGCAAGGCCGTCATGCTGGCGTTTGCCCTCGATGGCGACCTCGATCAACTGGGCGCCAACGTCAACGTGGCGCGCCTGGTCATCACGCCGGCCAATCCCAACGCCCTGCCGCCCGTGGCCGCCGTCATGGAAGACAATGACGCCTATCGCCTGCGCATCCAGGAAGCGCCGGACGGCCTGTCCGTGGCCGGTCCGAAAGCGTCGTATGAATTCCACGCCCGCAGCGCTGACGGCCAGGTCAAGGACGCGAGCGCCACCAGCCCGGCGCCGGCATACGTCACCGTCACCGTGCTGGCCAACAACACGACCGGCATCGCCGACGCCGCGCTCTTGGGCACCGTGGCGCGCGCGCTCAACGCCGAGGACGTGCGCCCCCTGGGCGACCGCTTGAGCGTGCAGGCCGCCCAGGTGATCGACTATCAGATCGAGGCCACCTTGTTTATCGGCGTCGGCCCGGAAGTGCCCATTTTGCTGGACGCAGCGCGCGCCAACGCCGTGCGCGTGTCGCAGCCGCGCCGCCCGCTGGGCCACAGCATTTATCGATCCGCCTGCAGCGCTGCCGTGCACGTCGAAGGCGTGCGCAAGGTCGTCTTGACCAGCCCGGCGGCGGATATCGAACTGAATGCCACCCAGGCCGCACGCTGCACGGCCATCAAACTGAACGTGGTAGTGCTCGATGAATAGAACCGTGCCGACACTGCCGCCCAACTCCACGGCGCTCGAGCGCGCCATTGCTGTGGCCTGCGCCGAGCTGGTCAACGTGCCCGTGCCGCTGCGCGACCTGTGGAATGCCGACCGCTGCCCCGTCAATCTGCTGCCGTTTCTGGCCTGGGCCTGTTCCGTCGACCGCTGGGACGACGCCTGGCCCGAGTCGATCAAACGCGGCACCATCAAGGCGTCCTATTTCATCCACAAGCACAAGGGCACGATTGCCGCCGTGCGCCGCGTGGTCGAGTCGCTGGGCTACCTGATCCGCATCACCGAATGGTGGCAAACCACGCCACCGGGCGTGCCGGGTACGTTCCGCCTCGACGTGGGCGTGCTGGACACCGGCATCACGGACGCCATGTTTCAGGAAATGGAACGCCTGATTGCCGACGCCAAGCCCGTCAGCCGCCACATGACAGGCCTCGCCATTTATCTGGAAAGTCGCGGCAACGTCTACGCGGGCGCTTGTGCGTACCACGGCGACGCCATGACCGTGTATCCCTGGATCGCGGAAACCATCGAAGTGCGCGGCACGCTATTGCAGGCCGGCGCATCCCATACCATCGACACCCTGACCATCTGTCCATGAGCACATATTTCGCCATTCTCACCGAAGTGGGCGAGGCCAAGCTGGCCAACGCCATCGCCCTGGGTCAAACCCTGAAACTGAAAACCATGGCCGTGGGCGACGGCAACGGCAATCTGCCCATGCCCGAGCGCAAGCAAAAGGTGCTGGTGCATGAAGTGCGCCGTGCCGGCCTGAATCAACTGACGGTCGACCCGACCAACGCCAGCCAGATCATCGTCGAGCAAGTCTTGCCCGAGAATGTGGGCGGCTGGTGGATACGCGAAATCGGTATCTTCGACGAGGCCGGCGACCTGTGCGCCGTGGCAAACTGCCCGCCCAGCTATAAACCTGTGATGGCCGAGGGCAGCGCGCGCACGCAAGTGGTGCGCATCGTGCTGATCGTCGCCAGCACGGCCGCCATCGAGCTGAAAATCGATCCGTCCGTCATCCTGGCAACACGCCAGTATGTCGATGACCAGGACATTACCGTGCGCGCCTACAGCGACGCGCAACTGGCCAAGCACCTGGCGGCAATGAATCCGCATCCACAGTACAGCATGAAGGAGGTGGAGACACTGCCGAAAGCTGACGCGTCGAAAAAGCTGGCCAGTGCTGATTTTGTGCAGCAGGAACAGGGAAACCTTGCCGGCATTTTGGCTTTTCCTAATTCGCGCGCGCTGGCCGCCGCCGATTTTGGCAAGGCTTTTTATTTTACCAACGGCTCCGTGCTGGCGACCCTGCCTCGCCCCGACAGTCTCGGCAACGGCCAGATCATCGGCCGCAAGGTCACATTCTTTGGTTTCAACAAGATCAGCGGCACCGTCGCCCCGGCCGCCAATGCCTCTCTTCGCTATGACGTTGCAAGCATCGCATCCATGCTGGTGAAGGTCGGCCAGTCCGTATCGGTGGTAGCTGTCACGGCGGATACATGGCAAGTCATCGACTCAACTGCTGAAATGTGGCGCAACGCCGACTTTGAAAACTACTTCAACAACACGGCTCCGACACAACCACAGTTCGACAGCAGCACCAAAATCGCCACGACCGAGTTTGTCCAGAAAGCGGCCGGTGCCATTGGTTCAATGGGCGTCGTCGCCACCTCCCGAAATTTGATTGCTTCTGATATTGGAAGCAGTCTGTTTTTCAATTTTCAGGGTTTGACATTGACCTTGCCAAAGCCTGCTGATTTAGGGCTTGTTAGCGGCACGGGAAAGTGTGTTTATCTATTCGGAACAGTCGCCACGGGAACGATTACGCCAGGTGCTGGGGTCACTCTCGGCTTCAATGGGGTCTCCGTACCATCGCTCACCTTGAAGCCTGGGCAATCCATCGCTATGACCGCCAACGGGCCTAGTGCCTGGCAAATCCTCCATTCCACGGCCGATATGTTTCGCAACCTGGATTTTTCTGGCGAGCTTGGCGTACTAAGAAATTGGCGGCGCCTTCCGAATGGCGATATCGAACAATGGGGAACCGTCGCGGGATCCGCCAGCATGGCGCCGTTCACGCCGAACCTGACGTTTCCCATCGCCTTCCCGAATGCCTGCCGCGCCATCACGGTGCAGTGCATGAATGAACTGTCGTCGGCTGGTTACAGCGGTCGAACGACAGATAAAACACTTTCACGCACCGGCGCGTGGGTTTCCAACTCCAACGGCGTGACTGCCGTTCCCGACGTTCTCTGCTGGCGCGCGATTGGCAACTGAGCATGACATCCATTATCGAAAGCGAGTCCACCATGTACTTTTCAAGCAATACGCGCGGCTTCTATCCAGAGCAAATGCGTGCCGACTACGATGCCGCAGGCACCTGGCCAGATGATGCCGTTGAGGTATCGCCCGACGACGAAGCGCGCCTGCGCGACGCCATCGCCACGTGCGCAGCCATCCGCATGACCAATGGCGGAAAGTGGAAAATCACCGCCGCCCCGCCGCCACCGTTTGCCGTGCTGGTCGCGCCAGTTCTGGCCAGCGTGCGCCAGACACGCGACGCCATCCTCAACCGCCTGGCTGGCATCGGCTTTGCCGCCATGGTCGACGGCGACGCAGATACCGTGCAAGCCATCGCGGCGGCGCGCGCCTGGCTGCTCGACATCACCATCTGCCCGACGGTTGCCGCCGCGCAGGACATCGAGGCGCTGCAAGCCGCCGTCAACGCCGAATTCGCGCGCATCGCTGCAACGCTGACCGGCGACGGGCGGCGTGCCTTCGATGATACCGCCGGCATGGCATCCACCCAGTAACGCCCATTCACCACCTACCAGGAGAGCCACATGGCCACCGACTACCACCATGGCGTGCGCGTCATTGAAATCAACGAGGGTTCGCGCCCGATCCGCACCGTCTCCACAGCCGTGCTGGGCCTGATCGCCACGGCCGACGATGCCGACGCGGCCGCCTTCCCGCTGAATAAACCCGTGCTCGTCACCAACGTGCTGGCCGCCATGGGCAAGGCCGGCAAGAGCGGCACCTTGTACCGCGTGCTAAAAGCGATTGCCGCGCAGACCAAACCCCTGACGGTCGTCGTGCGCGTGGCCGAGGGCGAGACGGAGGCCGAGACCACCACCAACGCCGTGGGCGGCGTGTCGCCGGACGGCCAGTACCTGGGCGCCCAGGCGCTGCTGGCCGCGCAAAGCAAGCTGGGCGTGAAACCGCGCATCCTGGGCGCGCCGGGGCTGGACACTCAGGCCGTCACCAACGCCCTGGCCAGCGTGGCACAGCGCCTGCGCGGCTTCGTGTATGCCTCGGCCTATGGCTGCGCCACCGTCGCGGCCGCCACCACCTATCGCGGCCAATTCGGCCAGCGCGAGGTGATGGTGATCTGGCCCGATTTTGTCAACTGGGATACCGCCATCGATGCCGAGGCCAGTATTTCCGCTGTGGCCTACGCCATGGGCCTGCGCGCCAAGATCGACGAGGAAACGGGCTGGCACAAAACGCTGTCCAACGTCGTCGTCAACGGCCCGACCGGCATCAGCAAGGACGTGTTTTTCGACCTGCAAGACCCGGCCACCGACGCAGGCGTGCTCAACGCCAAGGAAGTGACCACCCTGATTAACATGGGCGGCTACCGCTTCTGGGGTTCGCGTACCTGCGAGGCGCCGGGCGGCTTTTTCTATTTCGAAAGCTACACGCGCACGGCCCAGGTGCTGGCTGACACCATTGCCGAGGCGCACTTCGCCTATGTCGATGTGCCCTTGCATCCGTCCCTGGTGCGCGACCTGCTGGAAAGCATCAACGCCAAGTTCCGCGACCTGAAATTGCAGGGCTACATCATCGACGGCCACGCCTGGTATGACGAGCAATACAACGACAAGACGGCGCTGAAAGACGGCAAGCTGGCCATCGATTACGACTACACGCCCGTGCCGCCGCTGGAAAACCTGAAATTCCAGCAACGCATTACCGACCGCTACCTGGCCGACTTCGCCTCGCGCATCGCCGCGTAACCGTCCAATCACCACCCTGCCCGCGCCCGCGCGGGCGCCCCTGACCACCACTGGAGAAAATTATGGGCATGCCCCACAAACTCAAGCAATTCAACGTGTTTCAAAACGGCGTGCTGTTCATGGGCATGGTGCCCGAAATCACCTTGCCCAAGCTCAGCCGCAAGATGGAGGAGTACCGCGCCGGCGGCATGAGCGGCCCGGTATCCGTCGACTTCGGCAACGAGGCGCTGTCGCTGGAATGGAGCGCAGGCGGTCTGATCGCCGACGCCCTGAAGCAGTACGGCGCGCATGCACACGGTGCCGTGATGCTGCGCTTTGCCGGCGCTTACCAGAACGACGAAGACGGCAACGTAGCTGCCGTCGAGGTTGTCGTGCGCGGCCGTTACAAGGAAATCGACATGGGCGCGGCCAAGATGGGCGACGACACCACCCACAAATACACCATGGCTTGCAGCTATTACAAGCTGATGATCGACGGCGCCACTGTCATCGAACTGGACTTCATGAGCGGCACCGAGAACTTCGGCGGTGGCGACACCAATGCGGCCATCCGCAAGGCCATCGGCCTGTAATCCCCTTTTTAGTCACCACCCACACACAAGGACAACACCATGAACACCGAAAACAACAATCAAGCCGTCATCGAACTGGACGAACCGATCAAACGCGGCGACAGCGTCATCACCTCGCTCACCGTGCGTAAACCCAAGGCCGGCGCCCTGCGCGGCATTTCCCTGATCGAGCTGGCCAACTTGAACGTGTCGGCCCTGCAAATCGTGCTGCCGCGCATCACCGAGCCAACCTTAACGGCGCACGACATCGCCAACATGGACCCGGCCGACCTGCTGGCCGTGGGCGCCGAGGTCGCCGGTTTTTTGGCGAGCAAAGCCGATCGCCTTTCGGTATCCCCGGCGAAGTAGAAGACGCCATGGCCGACATTGCCGGCGTCTTCCACTGGACGCCGGCAGCGATGGACGGCTTTACGATTGATGAACTGATGGCCTGGCGCGAACGCGCCAGGCAACGAAGCGGAGCGGAATAGATGGCTGGTCGGGATTTGAAATTACAGGTAGTGTTTGCAGCGCTGGACAAGATTACCGGCCCGCTGAAAAAAATCATGGCCGGTTCCAGCGACACGGCCAAGGCATTGAAGGCGACCAGCGACCGCTTGCGCGACTTGAACGCACAGCAAAAGAACATCAGCAAATTCCGCGAGCTGCATGGCGGCCTGGACGCCACCCGCACAAAACTGGAAGCGGCGCAGCAGAAAGTGGCCAGCCTCGCCACCAAGATGAAACAGGCGGAGGCGCCTACGCGCGCCATGACGCGCGAGTTTAACGCCGCCGTCAAAGCGGCCAGCGCCCTCAAGACTGCCGGCCAGCAGCAGGCGCAGCAACTGCAGGTCATGCGCGAGCGCCTGGCGGGCGCCGGCATCGGCACCAAAGACCTGGCCAACCACGAGCGCACCTTGCGCCGAGAAATCGAGGCCACCAACAAAACCATGACGCTGCAGCAGCAGAAGCTGGCCAACGCTGCCGCCAAACAGCAGCGCGTCACCAATGCCACCCAGCACGCGGACAAGCTGCGCAACAAGGCGGGCAACCTGGCCATGGCCGGCGCTGGCGCGACCGCCACGGGTGCCGTCATCGGCGCGCCCGTCGTCAAGGGATTGAACGAGGCCAAGCACTATCAAACGGAAGTGGGCCGCGTCAACGCCCTGGGCCTGGGCGACAAGGTGTCAGCCGAAGCCGTCGCCTTCGCGCGCAACATGAAAACCTACGGCACCAGCCAGCTCGACAACCTGCAGTTGATGCGTGACGGCATGAGTGCCTTTGCCGATGTGCACCACGCGGAAATGGTCGCCCCTACCCTGGCCAAGATGAAGTTCGCCAATCACGCCTTCTTTGGCGAGGCCGAAGGCGCCGACAACGAACGCAAGTTCATGGACATGCTCAAGGTGATCGAGCTGCGCGGCGGCCTGGAGAGCAAGGAAAAGTTCGAAGCCCAGGCCAATATCGTGCAGCAGGTCATCACCGCCACGGGCGGGCGCGTCGGCCCGAATGAATGGCTGAACATGATCAAGACGGGCGGCATCGCCGCCAAGGGATTGAAAGACGACGCCTTTTACTACCAGATGGAGCCGCTGGTGCAGGAAATGAGCGGCAATCGCGTCGGCACTTCCCTGATGAGCGCCTACCAGAACTTATACCAGGGCCGCACGACGAAACGGTCGGTCAAAAAGCTGGATGAGTTCGGCCTGATTGGTGACAAAAGCAAAGTCACGCCTGACAAGGCGGGGCAAATTGCCTTCCTTGATCCCGGTGCGCTGCTGGGTTCCGAGTTGTTCCGCGAAAATCAGTTCGAGTGGATGGAAAAAGTGCTGTTGCCGCAACTGGCCAAGAAGGGCATCACGGAGAAAAAGCACGTGCTCGATGCCATCGGCAGCATTTTTTCCAACCGCACCGCGTCGAACCTGTATTCGCAGATGTACTTGCAGCGCGTGCAGATCCATAAAAATGAAAAACTCAACCGTGGCGCCGCCGATATCGGCAAGCTGGAAAAACTGGGCCGCGACTCGGCCGCCGGCAAGGAACTGGAAGCGCAGTCCAAGCTGGCCAACCTGAAACTGACCATGGGCGAGAAAATCTTGCCGCTGTACGCGCAGGGGCTGGAAATGGCCATCAGCGCCGTGCAGCGCCTGAACGGTTTCATGGAACGCAACCCGACCTTGGCCAAGGTCATGATTACCGCCTTCGCCGTGCTGGCCGGCCTGCTGCTGGTACTCGGCCCGCTGATGCTGGGTATCGCCGCCATGATCGGCCCGTATGCCATGCTGCACGTCATGTTCGCCAAGATGGGTGTGAAGGGCGGCGTGCTCACGCCCATCTTGCGCGGCCTGGGCGGCGCCTTCATGTGGGCCGGCCGTGCCGTGCTGTGGCTGGGGCGCGCCCTTCTGATGAACCCGATTGGCATTGCCATCACGGTCATCGCCGGCGCCGCCTTCCTGATCTATAAATACTGGGAGCCGATCAAGGCTTTCTTTGGCGGCCTGTGGTCCAGCGTCAAGGAAGCGTTTGCCGGCGGCTTCGTCGGCATCAATAGCCTGATCGCCGACTGGTCGCCGCTGGGCCTGTTCTATCGCGCCTTCGCGGGCGTGCTGGGCTGGTTCGGTGTTGCGCTGCCGGCCAGGTTCACCGATTTTGCCGCCACTATCCGGCACAGCATTGTCGAGGGACTGGCGCCGCTGACAGGCTTCATTGCCAGCCTGTGGTCGCAGCTGAAAACCACCTTCAGCGGCGGCATGGCCGGCATCACGGCCCTGATTATCAACTGGTCGCCGGTCGGCGTGTTCTATCAGGCGTTCGCAGGTGTGTTGAGCTGGTTCGGCATCGAGCTGCCGGCCAAATTTACTGAGTTCGGCGCCAACATCCTGCGCGGCCTGGTCAACGGCATCACCGGTTCCATGGGCGCCGTCAAGGACGCCATCAGCAATGCCGGTTCCAGCACCATTGCCTGGTTCAAGGAAAAGCTGGGCATCCACAGCCCGAGCCGCGTGTTTGCCCAGCTGGGCGACTACACCATGCAGGGCTTGGCCGTAGGCCTGGACCGCAGCGAGGGCGCGCCCATTGCCAAGGTTTCCGGACTGGCGCAGCGCCTGACGCAACTAGGCGCCGGCATCGCCATCGGCACAGCCACGGCGTTACCCGCCAGCGCCTTCGACACGCGCGCCCCGCTGTCCCAGGGCGGGTTCGGCGCCGGCATGACGATTCAGGGCGACAAGATCGAAATCACCATCCAGGCGCAAGCCGGTTCCGATCCGCAGGCCATTGCGCGCGCGGTGAGCGTCGCGCTCGATCAACGCGACCGTGAAAAGGCGGCACGCATCCGCTCGTCCCTGCGCGACCACGATTAAAGAAAGAAGCACACCATGATGATGATTTTAGGAATGTTCGTGTTCAGCCTGCCGACCCTGGCCTATCACGAGCTGCAGCGGCAAACGGAGTGGAAGCACGCCAGCACGGCGCGCGTGGGCCTGCGTGACGCGCACCAGTACGTGGGGCCCGGCGACGACACGATTACACTGTCGGGCTGGGTAGCGCCGGAACTGACCGGCTCCCTGTATTCGCTCGATGCGTTGCGCATGATGGCCGACACAGGCAAATCGTGGATTCTGATCCAGGGTACCGGCCGCATTCTCGGCTCCTACCGCATCACCAGCATGACGGAGGGGCGCACCCTCCTGGACGGCAGCGGCGGCGCGCGGCGCGTCGAGTTCTCGATTGCACTCAAGCGCGACGACGACGGCGTGCTGGCCATGGTCGGCCTGGGCGACATCGGCGACCTGAAAAACATGCTCAGCATCGACGGCATGACCAGCAGCATTGCCGGCGCGGCCAAGAACGCCGTGGGCAGCGTCGTCGGCAATGTGGTCGGCGGCATCACCTCGAAATACGGCGGCGTGGTCAGCGAGATGAAGGACAAGATCGGCGGCAGCATCAGCAGCGCCATCGGCAGCGCGGCGGACAAGTTCAAATGAGCGAGCATATCCCCGCCTTCAAGGTCAGCATCGAGGACAAGGATTTGACAGCCATCGTCTCGCCGCGGCTAATTAATCTGACCTTGACCCTGTGCCGTGGCGACGAGAGCGACCAGCTCGACATTTCCCTGGATGACAGCGACGGCAAGCTGGCCCTGCCGCCGCGCGGCGCGCAGATCGCCCTCGCGTTGGGCTGGCAAGCCACAGGCCTGGTAGACATGGGCAAGTTCACCGTGGACGAGGTGGAGCACAGCGGCGCGCCCGATACCATCACCCTGCGCGCCAGGTCTGCCAACCTGATCGACACCTTTAAACAGCAGCAGGAACACAGCTTTCACAAGACCACCCTGGGCGCCATCATCGAGGCCATCGCCTTCCGCAACGAGCTGGCGTCGGGCGTGTCGGCGCGCCTACGCGATACCGCCATCGAGCACATCGACCAGACCCACGAAAGCGATGCTGCATTCCTGCGCCGACTGGGCAGGAAATACGATGCGGTGGCTACCGTCAAGAACGACACCTTGCTGTTCATCCCCATCAACCAGAGCCGCACGGCCAGCGGCAAGGCGCTGCCCGTCATTCCCATCACGCGCGCCTTGGGCGACGGCCACCGCTACCACAGCGCCGAAAGCGACGCCTACACAGGCGTGCGCGCCTTCTGGCATGACGAGCGCTACGCGCGCCGCCGCAGCGTCGTGGCCGGCGTGCCCGGCAACAGCAAGCGCCTGCGCACCACCTTTGCCAACGAAACGGACGCGCGTGCGGCGGCCGTGGCCGAATGGCAGCGCATCCTGCGCGGCCTGGCCGCCTTTGAAATGAGCCTGGCCCTGGGCAACCCGGCCGTGTTCCCGCAATCGCCCGTGACCGTGAAGGGGTTCAAACCCGAGATCGACGCCACCGAATGGCTATCGGTCAAGGTCACGCACAGCCTGGGCGGCAGCGGCTTTACCACGCGGGTGGAGTTTGAAACAAAGACGGAAGCGGTGGAGGCCGAGCGCGAGGAAGAAAAAGACCCGGACGAAGGCATCACGGGCGTGGTGGCCAAGTGGAAGGATGTGGCGGCGAAGAAGAAAAAGGCCGGGCAGGAGCAGGCCGGCGCCACGGGCCAGGTCAAGACGCTGGAGCACGTCTACAAGAGCAAGCAGGCCGCGAAGCGGGCGGCCCTGCATGCGTGGCAGCATATCGAAGAGGTGCGGGACATCATCAGGGAGAACAGCGAGGAACCTTAGAAGCCTACGCAAGCTGTGGCCAGCTGAGAACCTGCATGAATGTATCGCGTTTAGCGACGCTCTACGGCTGGATTCGCCCCACTACGAAGGCTAGCTGCGGAAAAATCGATGGTCTGCTGACTAGCATGAAGGCAGATTTAGGCAGTCCGTCACTCGTTTCCTGAATAGTATATATAGCACTTAAGCTCAGTAAGTTCAATTCGTGCCAGTTACTTTACTTACATTACTTTCAGATCGGCAGCTTCCGACGACGGAACTTGAGGCGGATCCTCAACAAGATTAGCTTTGTTCAAATGTTCAAAAGGTTTAGCCTCGGGGTCATTCAAGATAGCATCCCAGTTTCCCCTATTTAGGCCCTCGACGTTTAGCCAAAGAAGAACTAGTTCGTACTGAGATAGTTGGGATTTTATAAGATCGTAATATCGTTTACGCTGAGTTGCGGTTGCCTCGATTTCTGGACTTTGGTCTTTCACGTGTTTAAACAAGTGATACACGGTCCTAAAATAATGCTCGACCTCCCAGCCATTAATTTTAAGGAAGCGCTGATACGCGGTAGTTAGAGGCACTCGGTCTCTCTGCGATATAGCAATAATATTCCGGTAAAAAAGATAGAAGCAATCGCGACCGTATCTAATGGTTGTAACGTTTGTTTTTTTATTGCTTGTTTGTCGATCAATAGACTGTAGTACCGATGCGTGCATCGAAAGCAGGGTAAAGAATTGGTGTTCAAACGCCTGCAGTTTCGCAGCCTGAGTTTGGCTGCGTAAGGTAGCAGCAATCAGAACGACAGAGATCAAGCCAAACAGTGGGTTGAGCAATCCCCCCATGTAGTCGCCGAACTGTCCCCATTCCGCAACAGTGCTAGAGATGTCCGACCTTCTGAAACTCAGAAAAAAAAACCCAAGTAAAACTGCAATTGCAGCTGTTCCATATCTAAAAGGATGACGCAAGAGTTGGTCGCTAATTTTCATATAAGTGGTAGATGGAAGAGAACAAGGCATGCTGCCGGATGTTGTAAATAGAAATGAGCTAGATTAACACGACCAAGAATTCTTGAAAACAAGGAAATTTCTAAGGATGGTGTTACAACTAGCCTCCCACGAAGAAAACGAAATTCGGCACCATATCCATCGGCAGATATTAGGAATATCTGACCAGGTGCGTTCCAAGGAAATATGGCTTAGGATTCTGGCGACAGCAAATCCCGAAACCATTGCAACTGCGCTAAGTACACAGCTCACGCATTTCAACTATCAGGAAGTGCTGCGCCGCAAACAATGCATCTGTCGTCGTTAATGCCCTCGATTAGCGGGAAGCCACATTGCTGGCATATCGCCAGTCGCGCCCACGCACTCAACGGGGACGCTTCCCCTAGATTTTTCAATATGCCCTATCGAGTAGGATTTTCCGGCAATGTAGCACTTACTATCTAAGGAAGAAGTGCTTGACTCCACGCTTACAGGAGACTTGTATAGGAGCCAGCCGCACGCCGCTAAAGACATGCTAAGCAAAATTAAACGTACCCTTGCAGTTCGTTGAAGTTTGCCGATGTTAGCGGCCCGCTCCTCACATACTTGGCAGGCATTATCAGCATTGCCTCCCACAACAGGTCGCGGTAATACAGGAATTTCTGACGGTGGCTTGCGTTGGTCTGCAGGGATATCGGCAGACTTGGCATCTTTTATCCAGGTCTCCAGTAGATTTTTTACTTCCGAGTACCTCTCAAGTGGTAGCTCCTTGATCTTCTTTAAACCGAAGTCTGTAATGATGATTCTGTACACGTCCAAGGGATGGTCGCCCGTAAGTGCGGACAGGTCTTTCACCAGTGCATTGATTCGACGTCGTTGGAAATCGGTAATTAATTCAACGTCAATTTTTTCTGCCCCCAAATGCAGTGTAACTACATTGTTCAGCCGGGGAGCTTCAACAATATTTCCAAAGACATTCTGCCCAACATCGCCGCTAAATTCTGGTCTATCCATTCCGAAATCCACATCTTTACAACTTATAATTTCAATTTAACAACATTTTTCACAAAATGAAGCCCTCTCACTGACTATTGGTGAGGAAAAACACCCCATCAAATGGGTTTCTTTTTACTCTTATTGGGCATTTTTACTGTATTTGGCCCAGTGATATTGCCGTAGATATTTTGTCCAATATCACCATGGTGCACTGGCTGCACAAGGTTTTGCGCCTGGTTCATTCCGCCGATTAAGCCAAGCACGCCAGCCCTTCCGCGAATATCCATCTTGCGGTATCCAGCAACAACTTCACTCTCATCCGCGCTCAAGTTCCCTGGCGTGAATTGGCCCGTTACAACATAGAGCACATCAACCCCAATCGCCGAAACAGCAGCTAAAAACTCCGCGTTTGGTACTTGCTTCCCTTGCTCCCAATCGATCTGCGTACGCTTTGAAGCGCCACCTACTGCCGCAAAATCAGCCTGGTTATAGCCAAGTCGTTCACGCTCAGCCTTAAGACGCACTCCAATAATTTCACGCAATTTCTCACCTTTTACTTTACAAGTGCGATTTTTCGCACTATATTTACGTCATTACCATGTGACGTATACAAATCATACCTTATGACAACTATCGCCCCAGTGACGCGGCAGCCAAAGAATCCGCTTTCGCAGCCCATTCCTATTCGTTTGCTCCCTCCTGAGATTGAGCGCGTAGAAAAGTTTGCGCAACAGGATTCTCGTTCAAGAGCGTCTTTCATGCGCTTGATGCTGCTGCGTGGCCTGAACTCTTACGAAGCCGAACTCGTCCAATTGTCCGTTGTCCATCACGCTTAACTGCACAGGAGCAGGCCCATGTACCCCGATGCAAAACGTATCCGTAAACATAAAGTCATGCTGCGCCTGGACGACTATGAGCACCAACTCGTTTCCTCGATCGCCAACTATCAGGGCGAAGAATTAGCCGTTCTGGTACGTCAGATCGTCATGCGAGAAGCTCTTGCGGCCATTGCTAATGACGACATCGACAGCGTACAGCGTCGCAGCGCTTAAACCGAGTCCCTGAATAGTAACTTTTGAGTAACTGAAAAGCTGCCGAACATGCCCGATCACGAAATTCATATCAATGACGAAGAACTCGCAGCGCTGGAAGTCGTGCGTCAACGGCAAGGACTGGCAAATATCGAGCAAGCGGCTGAATGGCTCGTCAAGTCGCGCTTACGCAAGCAGTCAAAAAACATGACAGGTCGCGGTCGCGCCCTGTACCAAGTGGAAAGAAAGCTGAAATGAGAGTCATCGGCCTGCCCTGCCCGCATTGCGAAAACACCGTCCGCGCCGTCAAAAGCCGCACGATGTCCGCCATGTTCAAGGAAATCACCTACATGTGCCAAAACCCGGACTGCGGGCACTCTTTCGTGGCAGGCCTGGAAGTGCTGCGCACCCTCTCGCTGTCCGCTATGCCCAAGCCGGATATCCGCATCCCGATGTCCCAGCATGCACGCGCGGCGGCCACCAGCCAGCTGGCCCTGGACTTGACTGCAGGCTGCTGATGACTATCCCGACCCTCGCGCCGCCGTAGCCCGGCTACCGTAACTCCCCCTCTTTTGCTGTGCCCTGCTGCGCTCCTTTTTGAGCGTGCGGGATTCGTTCAACCTGAAATAAGGAAAACCGATGGAAACCACGCTGCACGTCACCAGTCATGTCGACAAATCCATGGCATCGAGCACGATCCGCCCGACCTTGCAAAATTGTATTGTCCCCGTGGCACCAACATGTTTTCTGCTGCAAGCCGGCGCGGGCATCGGCATCGCCGCGCTGACCGCCCACATCCATGAGATTGCCAAGACCTATCACGCCTACGGCGCTGCCAATTTGACCTTCATCGTCAGCGATGCGCAGGCACTGGAGCGTGACGGCTTTTTTGCGCCAGCCAAGCAACGCGCCCTGGTAGGCAAGCTGCCCATCGAGGTGAACTACATTTTTGCCACTGAGGCGGGTTCCCGGCACTGCTGCGGCGCATCGCACACGCTCCCGTACTGGGCAGAACACTTTCTCAAGGCAGGGGCACGCTGATGCTGCGCCTGACCAAAACCTGCGGCATCTGGTTGCTGTCGCTCCTGATCGTCATTACCCCTGACGTGCTGCGGGCCATTGGCGCCATCAAGGACTGAACCATGCCGGCGTCCCTTATCGACAATCACTTGTCCTTCCAACCTGCCGCCGAGATTTTGGCAGCGCGCGACAAGGACATGCCGACGCCACCAGGCGCAGGGCATGCGCTGGCCGCCATCGCCGAAGCCAAGGCCCAGCTACGCAGCATCAAGCCGCGCAACCTGGCGCCCTTCATGGCCCAGGCCTGGGGATTGTCGCCGCGTGGCGCGCGCCGCTCCGTGCTGATCGCCGCCGGCATGGACGCCGACCGCTGGGAATCGCCCATCCATTCATTTACCAAGGAAGAGCGCATCGAGCTGCGCGCCGCCACCTCTGCCGCTATCCGCGTGTACGAAAGACTGTTGAATGCAATCTAAACAAATCCTGCTGCCTGCCCCACAGCGTCACGAAGCCTTTTTGCGATCCGCCCAGTTCGCGCCCGAGCTGGCCCGCATTCCGTTCAAGTGGCGCAACCGCGTCATCAACGCGGCCATGGCCAAGATGGCCTGGTCGTCCTGGTACAAAGTCTATGAGTCCGTCGCCACCAGCTTTGTGCGCGAGTTCGCCGAGCAATACGTGCCGGCCGGCGTCGATCTGTCGCAAAGCGACGCCGACATCGTGGCCACCGCCGAGCGCGCGGCGGCCGGCGTGACCAAAATGCTGTGGATGGCCGTGTCCGACACGCACGCCTTGCAGATCATGGAAGACGAATGTGCCTCGTATGGCATCGAGCTGCCCGAGTTTGACGCGCTGGCCGACACCATCGCCCGTCTAGTGGATGCCCGCTGGTGGCGCCGCCAGTTGCGCAAGCGCGTCAAGCGCGCCTTTGAAGCCGGCAATATCCGCCTGGGCTACGTGAACTATCGCGGCGAACCCTACGCAAGCAACGATGCCGTGCTGTCTCGCCTGGCGCAGAACCGCCGCAACGCAGCAGCGCTGGCCGCCACCCTGGTGCAGAACGAGAACGGCCAGCAATTCAGTATCGCCGAGCTGGCCGAGAAAACGACTGCGAATAAAGCCATCCGGCGCGGCGAGCTGATGTTGCGCATCAACGGTTTTGAGCAGATCGCCCGCGAATGCGGCGACCAAGGCATTTTCATCACCTGGACATGCCCATCGCGCTTTCACGCCATGCAGCACAGCGGCAAGCCAAACGACAAGTTCGACGGCTCCACGCCGCGCGAGGCCAATGCATATTTAGGCAAGATGACCTCGCTGTGCCGCTCTGCACTGGCGCGCCGTGGCATCGGTCTGTACGGCTTTCGCATCGCCGAGCCGCACCACGATGGCTGTCCGCACTGGCACTTGCTGCTGTTCGTGCGCCCCACCGCGAAATACAAAACGGCCCACCTGCAGGACGTGGCGGGCCGCGCCATCCGCATCATGAAGCGCTACGCCTGGCGCATAGACCGTGGCGAACCGGGCGCCTTCGCGCGCCGCCTGGACGTGAAACGCATCGACTGGGCCAAGGGTAGCGCTGCCGGCTACATCGCCAAGTACGTGGCCAAGAACATCGACGGCGTGGCCGAGCACAAAACCAAGGAAGGCTATGTCGTCACGGCCGACACCGAAGGCGATGTCGAGCTGACGCCATCGGCGCGCGTCGAGTCCTGGGCCGCGTGCTGGGGCATCCGCCAATTCCAGCAATGGGGCGGCGCGCCCGTCACTGTCTGGCGCGAACTGCGTCGCATCGAGGAAAGCATGCTCAACGAAGCCCCGGCCGCCATGCGCCGCGCCTGGGACGCCGTGCAAAAGATCGACGGCGAAAAGCGCGCCTGCTGGGCCGAGTACCTGCGTGCCCAGGGCGGCGCCCTGGTGCCGCGCAAGGAACTGGTCGTCACCTTGGCCAAGGACGAAAAGACCGTCATCGGGCGCTATGGCGAAACGCAACGCATCACGCCCTACGGCGTGCGATGCAGCGATCTCATCGGCGTGGTCTTCAAGTCCGTGCGCCATACGTGGACGCCGGTACAGGCCACAGGTGCTCACGCGGTGGCTGTTGGGGTTGCCGTTCCTCGGACTCGTGTAAATAACTGTACGCACCCCGACCGCCCTGCCCCGGCCACGCCGCCGGCGGCGCCCATCCCTGACCTGCCTGACGAGGCAAAAACAGCACTGATTGCAGCCTGGGCGGCCGTCAATGCCTGCCCGTATCCCCGGCTGATCGTCCCTGACTCCCCGCCCCTTGAAGGAGGTGGCACATGAGCACCTTTGCCGTGATCGTACGCACGCAAACCGAACGCTTTGAATTTTTTGAGGTTGCCGCGTCCAGCGGCGACGTGATCGACGCTGCCATCGACCGCTACGGCGTGTGCGGCGTTACCGCCAAACTGAAAGGAGCACCGCAATGCTAAACACCCTGACCAATTCGCCGCGGCAAATCGCCTTGGGCGACCGCGTGACATTCGATACCGCTGAGGACCGCCAGTCACGGATCGCCAACGAGCTGCGGGTTTTGCACGAAAAACGGCGTATGGCGTTCGAGTGCAAGGAGGGACTCATAGAGAAAATGCTTACCCAAATGTGTGGAATCCGGAAAACAGGCGTGTGCCAGGCAGATGTTTCTGCCGCACATGCAGACATCCATCAAATCGACGTCACCTTAAACATTCTGTACGCCCAAAAGTTGAAAGGAAGCCTGCAATGCTAAACAACTTGACCATCTCGTCGCCGCAAGTGGCTCGTGGCGACCGCGTAACGTTCGACAGCGATGAGGGGCAGCTGGCAGGCACAGTTAGCGATTTGCGCCGGGACGTAGGCAATGGTGAACTGCACGCCTGGGTACAACTGGACCACCAGTGGCCGGGTATTTTCCGAGCTGTGCCACTGGCGGCAATTGCTCCCGCAGTGATTTAAGGATGCGGCATGGCAAACCACACCACCGCAAATTCCACCTTCCTATCGATGGACGATATTTACGCCCTGACCGGCCGGAAGATGAAAACGAAGCAAATTGAGGCGCTGCGAAAGATGGGCCTCCCCTTTTGGGTAAATGCCATTGGGCGGCCAGTTGTTACGGTTGCTGCAGTAGAGGGGCGCAAGGAAGCGCCAAGGGAAAAAACATGGGTAATGCCAAGGATCAATAAAAATGGGCCGACGAAACACGCGTAATTTGAACATGCCACCAAACATGCACCCGCGCACCCAGCGCAGCGGTAGGGTGTATTACTACATGTACACGAAAGATAAACCACGTAAAGAAATCCCGCTTGGGCCCGACTTCATCCTGGCTCTGAAAAAATATGCTGAGCTGAACATCGTGGTGGAGCATATTGCCAACGCGACGTTCTCCGATGTGGAAACACGCTACCTTGTCGAGGCGGTTCCCAAACTCGCCGCCAGTTCGGCGCGCATGTACCGGTCAGACATCAAGCACCTGTTGGCAGCATTTTCAGAGGCCCCGCTCGAGCAGATCAAACCGATGCACATTCGACAGTTCTTAGATGACCACGCCGACAAGCCGACCACAGCTAACCGTTGCAAGCGAGTTTTCTCAACCATGTGGAACCATGCGCGCGGCTGGGGCTACACCGACTTACCAAACCCTTGCGAGGGCATCCAGGGCCACTCGCTGGCAAAGCGTACCGTCTACATTACGGATGCCGTTTTTTCCGCCGTGCGCATGCACGGCAGCGCACCGCTACGGGATGCGATGGACCTGGCCTACCTGACCGGTCAGCGACCAGCGGATGCGCTGCGCATGACTGAACAAGACATCATCGATGGGCACCTGATCATTACGCAGGAAAAAACTAAGCAGCCGCTGCGCATCACCATCACTGGGGAGCTGGCCAAGCTCATGGAGCGTATCCGAGCGCGCAAGGCAACACACAAGATCGTGACAGGTGCACTACTGACCAATATCCACGGCAAGCGCCTGACCGCGCCAGCGCTTCGCACCCACTTTGACGCGGCAAAAAAGCGGGCGGCGAAACATGTGCCGGAACTGGCTCAGGACATCATGGCATTTTGGTTTTACGACCTGCGCGCGAAGGCGGCCGATGATACTTCGGATGATCGTGGCGACCAGGCGGCCAGCGATCTTTTGGGACACGACAGCGTGAAAACAACCCAGCGGCACTACTTGCGACGAGGCAAGATTGTGGCCCCGACGAAATAGAGTTAAGACTTGGTCGGGTAGATCGTATGGAATTTAAGTACCAATAAATGTCCCTGTTTTACAAGCTTTCGTCGACTCGTACGGCGCGCCGCAACAGTCGCCTATTTGCCGCTGGCGCGCAAATAGGCTTCGGCTTTCGCCTTACGCGTTTGCTGATGTTCCTCATAGATCACAGAACGCTGCGTTCTCAGCGAACTGCCAGTAAGACCGGCTGCTTGTCGCACCGAAGCAAGTGCCAATTCCGCTTGGGCTATTGAAACGGACTTTCGTCGATCACGGTCATGAATTTCACTACTTACGTCAATCCCCATGGAGTTCAACACGTTGATCTGAAAGCGTATCTCGCAGGTTAAATCAATATTTCGCAAAACAGCCAACTGAAATAGTGCCTGAAACTTAGCGATCTCGGACATTTTTTCCACTTATCCACGTCTCCGATTTGGTTGTTTATTGCAAGAGCAACAATATGGCAAAAGAGCACCAATAAGCCACGAAATAGAACGTGGTCAACGCTGTATCGCTGCCCTTACCTGATCAACGGTGAGCCAACGTTTGGAAGAATGCACTACTCTATGGCAATTAGCGCAAAGTAGTGCCAGGTCACTGGCTTTCGTCTTCTCGCCGTCCATTAATAGAGTATGAAGAGGCTTAGTGTGATGAACATCAATAATCCCTGTGGCAATGTCCCCGTACTTTATTGCAAAGTCGAAACCACATGCTTCGCACACTAGCCGACCATGTTTTTTTAAAGCCGCCTTCTTGCATAGCTCGACTAGTGCTCGACTTCGCTCCCGGATACGGTGTATACGGGTAAGAACGCGCCCTTCATCCGCTTCCACAATACCTAGTTCATCCTCGCCGCTCAGTTCACCAGTTTGACAAATTTCCACAGCTACGCGGATTGCACTCACGACATCGCGCAAACGTGGCGCATCACCAGAAAATTCGGCCCAGACCAGTGCTTCGTCTTTATTTCCACGCGTCAGTCCAACTTTGCCATCGCTCGTGTAATCCGGATCAAAACGCCGAAAATTCATCAGCTTCATATAGACGCCATTCGAGTTTCGAAACGTCGCCGTCGTAGTTCGGCTAAGCGCTATGCCCATCCGGTTCAAAAATGCCGAAAGCTCAGCAATCTCCGGACTATCTTTTCCAGGCGGCGAGGCGCGGTATCGGAGGTAAAGATCAAGCGCAAGTATCAGCTCATCTCTAGACCAAGCGATATTTCGATGGGATGGCGTCTCGACCTCATCTGCCTTGAGCGATCCGACACTACTATCAGACCTATCTACCTCCAGGCGAAGGCCCCATTCACCGGAACCGATGCCGTCAATAGAGTAGAACAGCGGCTTGTTCTTAAACCCGTCAGATTCGGCGGCGTGATCCTGAATTGTGCGCTGAATGATTTGCTTCCAACTTCCCGGGAGCGGTGTTGCTCGAATCCGCTTTACCTCTGCATAGAGGTCGTCATAGTGCGCTGATCCACCCAAATTCTTGAGCGCCGTAATTATGTCTTTTTTCCAAGTCGCCATAGAATTTTCGTCTGCTTGATCGCATTGTGGAATGTTCGTCACGCTCATCCTCGACACCTGTTCCGGACAGAAAGCGGCTTCGAAGGATAGCAAGTCGCCAGACGGAAAAATACACACAATGTCACGAAAGAACAGCTCCCCGTGTCTGGTCGAAAATGAAACTATAGGAATTTAGCTCATCCGACAGTCGATGTCAGATTAAGCCCGAGCTGTCGTTTAGTGCAATTTTGTGGAGCGATTTTGACTTTGTGGAGCGGCGAAAACAGGTTTTTCGCCGTTTTTCATTGGAGCGGGTGAAGGGAATCGAACCCTCGTCGTAAGCTTGGGAAGCTTCTGCTCTACCATTGAGCTACACCCGCGAAGCCTGCATTTTACGCGGTATGGCAAGGACTTGGCAAACTTGTGCGGCGCGTCGAATTCATCGGGAATTCTCGCGGAATTAATAAAAAACCAATTCAGCCACATCGGTACGTCAGCGTTTTTTGTCGATAGAGAACAACATCGCGGGTAGCCAGGCACAGTGAATGCACTGGAATACGGCTAAAAAAAAGAAATTATTGCCGCCGCGAACGGTGTGGCGCAGACTAGCAAGAGAAATGTTGCTACAATCGCGTGACAGTTTAGCATTCCCGCTGTTCAACCTAAAAGGATATCCCATGAAGAAAATTCTGATCGCTTCGGCAATCCTGTGCTTCGCTTCCGCACAAGCCATGGCTCAAACGACGGCACCAGTTGGTGGAGCACCTGTTCCACCAGCAGCAGCACCAGCAGCTGGCGCTACCGGCGCTGCCGCCGGCGGCACTATTGCCGGCCTGAGCACGAGCGCCCTGATCGCAATCGGCGCAGCAGTTGCCGTTGTGGCCGGCGCAGCGAGCTCGGATTCGACCACCGCGCACACGACCCCAAGCCACGCCAAGTAATCTGTCGATGCCTTCGGCTGAAACAGACAAGACCAAGCCTGCGGATTGACGTCAAACCGCGAGACGCTGGCCTGGTCCCACGAGAAGCTGGCCTTGTCATACGAAGCGCCACTTCCTCGATAAAAGCCCTTTTCATTTTTTGAAAATGGGCTTTTTATTTTTCTTCAATCATGCGCGCGCTGTTAACGCCAGTCCTGCATATGCCTGATGCCTGACCCTCTCGATGTCCGAGCGATACGCATCTGTTTTCAGAAAGAGTCCCGGCCGTCAGGAACAAGAAACTTCCTGGCCAATCATGCATTGTTAATGAAAAACCTGCCCTTCCATAAACGCATGGGATTTGCCCTGCAAGGCTTGAGTGCCGCCTTCCGCACGGAATCGAGCTTCCGGCTGCAATGCCTTGCTGCCCTCATGGTATTGATCGTACTGGCCTGGAACCGGCCGGCCATGATCTGGTGGGCGTTGTTATTGTTTAACTGTGGCATGGTGCTCGCGGCGGAGCTCTTCAACACGGCACTTGAACATTTGATTGATCACCTCCACCCAGCCATCCATCCCAACATCAAGATCGTCAAGGATTGCGCCGCAGGAGCCGTGTTCATTCTCAGTATCAGTGCCATGTGCGTGTTTGTTGCTTTTTTGCTTGAAAACGTTGTGCGCCAATAAGAACACAGGGGTAGCAAACTACAATACAGGACGAGCTAAAGTACCTGCTTCTCAGATTCCATAGGGTCGGGAGAAAATACAAAGATTCCTGTAATTTATTAAAATATTGTCCCCATTAGCAATATTGATTTTTTTGACAGTACGTGCGCCGCCGCATACGAGCGGGGCAAGCGGGGCAAATTTTAATGCCTGCCGAATGACTGATGATTCAGCGCTATCCAATATTACATTTACATTAAAGCATAAATGACTATCCCCCTCCTACCGGTAATTCTTTGTGGTGGTTCCGGCACACGCTTATGGCCACTTTCGCGCGAGGCATTTCCAAAACAGTTTCTGCGCTTGTCGTCCAAGGGCAGCATGCTGCAACAAACGCTGCAGCGCCTGGCAGGTATGGATGCTGTGACGCCAGCACTACTGGTATGCAACGAATCCTCGCGTTTCATTGTCGCGGAGCAAGTGCGTGAAATCGGCCTGGAAAACAGCCGTATGTTACTTGAACCCATGCGTCGCAATACGGCACCGGCGATCGCCTCAGCCGCCTTGCATGCGATGGAGAATGGCGAAGATCCGCTACTGCTGGTGCTGCCGTCGGATCATGTCATTCTGGATACCCCAGCTTTCCATCGTGCCATCGCACTGGCGCGTACTGCTGCAGAGGCAGGTAATTTGTTAACTTTCGGCATCACGCCAACGGGACCCGAAACAGGATACGGCTATATTCGCGCCGAGGGCGCTGCAAGCGGGCAAGTTCAGCGCATCCTTGAATTCGTGGAAAAGCCGGCCCTGGCGCTTGCGGAACAATATATCGCCAGCGGCGATTACTTCTGGAACAGCGGCATGTTCCTGTTCCGGGCCAGCCGCTACCTGGCAGAACTGGAGCGCTTCCAGCCTGCCGTGCTGGCCGCGTGCCGCGCTGCCATCACTGCCGCAAAGAGCGACCTTGACTTCATTCGCCTGGACAAGGATGCCTACGCTGCCAGCCCCGATATCGCCGTCGACTACGCCGTCATGGAGCGCACCAGCCATGCCTCTACCATCGCCCTCGATGCAGGCTGGAATGATATCGGCTCCTGGAAAGCAGTACTCGAGGTGGCGGAAAAAGATGCCAGTAACAATAGCGCCAACGGCGATGTGCTGATTCAGGATTGCAACGATTGCCTGGTGCACAGCACTAGCCGCCTGGTCACCGCCATCGGCATGCGCAATACCGTTATCGTGGAAACGGCCGATGCCGTGCTGGTCATGGATGCGGATCAGGCACAACAAACAAAAACCATGGTCGCGCAGTTGATCGCCAGGGAGCGTCCCGAGGCCACCATACACCGTGAAGTCTTCCGTCCATGGGGTTCCTACGATTCCATCGGCACTGGCGACCGTTTCCAAGTCAAGCGGATCACTGTCAAGCCTGGCGCCAAGCTGTCATTGCAAATGCATCACCACCGCGCCGAGCACTGGATCGTGGTTTCCGGCACCGCCCAGATCACCAATGGCGACAAGGAATATTTGCTGACCGAAAACCAGTCTACCTATATCCCCCTCGGCGTCGTCCATTCCCTGGCCAACCCGGGCAAGCTACCGCTGGAATTGATTGAAATTCAATCGGGTAGCTACCTTGGAGAAGACGATATTGTCCGCTTTGAAGACCGCTACGGCCGCGCTTGACCGAGCAGAGACGTCATTACCACGCATGCAGCACCGCAAGAATTCACACTGAAGTTTATAAGGTTTAGCAAGTCATCATGAAACCAATCGAAGGCATCTTTTTACAAGAAGTAAAATGGTATTGCAGCAGTAGGGCAGAAAAATATTTTCTCACCTTTGCCGATGCACTTGCCATGCTCCTGGCCTTCTGGCTCGCGGGCAAATGGACGCTCGATGCCAGCGACTTGAACAGCTTCGGGCTGGATAGTTCGCGCCTGCTCAGTTACAGCCTGCTCTCCGTGGTCACTGTGGCGATCTTCAAGCTGAAGGGCCATCATGCCAAACGCCGTCCATACTCGAATGAAATCAAGGAACTCCTGAAGATCGCCATGGTCATGGGTCTGATCGACGCGGCCCTGGTGTTTCTCGACAAGCGAGACTCCTCGCGCGAGGCACTGTTGGCGACCTGGCTGCTGGTGCCGTGCTGTGTCTTGCTGCTGCGCGGCATGGTCAAATACCTGCTGACGAAAGCGGGTGGCTGGATACGCCCCATGGTCATCATCGGATGGGGTGACAATGCCTTGCAAACAGCACGCGCCTTCGATGAAGAAGCGTTGATGGGCTATCGCCTGATTGCGTTTCTGATACCGGAAGGCCAAGACCGCCTGGAACATCATTATGTGAACCGCAGCAAGCAAGCGGTGCCCTCCATTTCGCTGGGTGAGAACCCTGAGCAAACGCTCAAGCTGCTGGGCAATCCGCATACGGTTGTCGCCCTGGAGCAAGGCGGCATTGACGCCTATCAGGGCATGATCCAGCAAGTCAGCCGTTGCGTTGCCAATATGCAAGTTGTACCCGCCGTACGCGGCTTGCCCCTGTACGGCATGGAGGTCAACCATTTCTTTACACATGAAGTCTTGCTGCTGACCATGCGCAACAACCTGGCGCGGCCAGGCTTGCAACTGATTAAGCGCTGCTTTGATCTGGCGGCCTCGATCGGCGTGCTGATCATCGGCGCCCCCATCTTGCTGTGGATCGCAGCCAAGGTCATGGCATCGGGCCGTCCCATCTTCTACGGCCACAAACGCGTGGGCCAAAATGGCAAGCATTTTCTCTGCTACAAGTTCCGCACGATGGCCGTGAACGCCGACGTCTTGCTCAAGGAACTACTGGAGCGCGATCCTGAAGCCCGTGCCGAATGGGACCGTGATTTCAAGCTGAAAAACGACCCACGCATCACCTCGATCGGCCATTTCCTGCGCCGGACCAGCCTTGATGAATTGCCGCAACTATGGAACGTACTGAAAGGCGAAATGAGCCTGGTCGGACCACGCCCCGTTGTTGACGCGGAACTGGAGCGTTATGGCCTCCAAGTAGACTATTACCTGGAAGCGAAACCCGGTGTCACGGGCCTATGGCAAGTCAGCGGCAGGAACGACGTTAGCTACGATACACGCGTTTATCTGGATGCATGGTATGTCAAGAACTGGTCTTTATTCAATGACATTGTCATTCTGCTGAAAACGGTTAAAGTCATTTTCAAGAAAGATGGCGCGTATTAATCACACATAGCACCATTAATCCAACATCGTGACATTTCACAAATACTTATCCCCCTCGCGCTCAAACCAATCAGACGAGGGGGCATTGTGACAATGCTCCAGTAGAAAGATGGCAGCATGATTTTAGTGACTGGCGGCACCGGCTTTATCAGTTCCAACTTTGTACGCGTCGACAAACTGGCCTACGCTGCCAATCTCAGCAATCTGGCAATCCTGAAGCACGACCCGCGACATATCTGTATACGCGGCGATATTTACGATACCGCCCATATCTCCCGTCTGCTGGCAGAACACCAGCCACGCGCCATCCTGCATTTTGCCGCCGAGAACCATGTCGATCTTTCAATCCATATCATTCAACCAACGTCAACGGCCGCTTCAGCCTGCTCAAAGCAGCGCGCGCTTACTGGAGATTAGCGACGTCAACCTATTACTGCCCCTGAAAAAGAAAGCTTATGGTCAATAGCTGCTGCGTCTGTCTGACGACAAGATACTCCAAGATGCTTCTGACCCAGCACTACAGCCGCCGGGTGATTTCAGCCAGGGCAGGCTGTTAATCGTCTGGTGGAGATCATCTCCTCCACCTTGTTGATCATATAATTGCTGGCATAGAGCATCCTGATGACTCAGGGAGCTGGGAAAACCGATTCAATTCACAGCATCGTTTCTTGCACTGATGATTTTTTTTGTGCTTTTTCAATGAAGACACGCATATTTTCCTTGAAAATCGTCACAGAAAATGTTTCTGCGTGCGCACGTATCGCCTGAGAATCAAATTGCGCACGGTTTTGTTCATAATATTGAACAGCATCATTTAGGGACGCAACGGTACTTTCAAAAAAGAACACACCGGTTTTTCCAGCTACTACCGTTTCCATCGCACCGCCTTTACCCAGCGCAATCACCGGACGGCCAGATGCCATCGCTTCCAGGGGTACGATACCAAAGTCTTCCACGCCTGGAAAAATCAAGGCCTGACACTCCGCATACAGCTTTTTAATATTGGCAAATGATTGACGGCCAAGGAAGGTCACATTTGAACCCGCCAGTTTCTTCAGTCGATTCAATTCTTCGCCTTCGCCAACGATAATCAATTTCCTGCCGCTCTGATTGAATGCCTCGACCGCCAAATCAGCACGCTTATACGGCACCAGTTGCCCCAGAAGCAGATAGTAGTCCGATATTTGGGAAGCGATATAAAAATCATCACTGGAAACCGGTGGATGAATAACCTCGGTTTCACGACGATAGTACTTACGAATACGCTCTGCAACAAAACCTGAATTCGCAATAAAATTATCCACTCGCATCGAACTGAGCGCATCCCACATACGGATACGGTGCATCAATATCGGCATCAACAAGCGTTTTAACAAGCCCGCATTTCTTCGATACTCGTGGTACATATCCCATGCATACCGCATGGGAGAGTGGCAATAGCAGATATGCACCACGCCTGGCGGCACCACGATACCTTTGGCCGGGCCACTTTCGCTCGATATAACCAAATCATAGCCACTGAAATCGATCTGTTCCAAGGCCATCGGCATCAATGGCAGATAATTCTGATACAGACGCTTGGCAAACGGCAGACGAGAAATGAACGTCTCATATAATTTGTGACCAGGGAATTCTTTCTGTGCCATTTCCCGATCAATTACATGCGCATAAATATCGGCGTCCGGATACATTTCCGCCAGCGCCTGCAAGACGCGCTCGCCACCGCGCATGGTTAACAACCAATAATGAACCAGAGCCACCTTCATTTTTATTTCATCTTTCAACAAGGTCAGGCGGGATGGTACCGGCGATCATGCGCCAATATAAAAAATCCTACCTGCAATACCACATCCCCTCAGGGAAAATTTGAATATCGTACTTCTCCAGCCAGCTCGGAGGCATACGCAAGAAACACCGACGCACCATGGCCGGCACTCATCGATATTTCTACCTAGAGACACTCGCCAAGGCGCACCTGACTTTTTCGACGGTCGCCGGCCAGGAAAACCTGGCGGCTTGCAGCAGTCCCTTTGCGCTCAGTTCCTTACGCAAGGTTTGATCATTGCAAAGTGCCTCAATACCTTTCCCAATCTCTTCGATGGAATCCGGATTGACCAGCAAGGCAGCATCGCCAGCAACTTCAGGCAGCGATGTCGTATTGGCAGTCAGTACCGGTGTGCCACACGACATTGCCTCAATAACAGGCAAGCCGAATCCTTCGTACAGAGAAGGAAACACAAGACCCATTGCGCCACGATACAACCCTGGCAGATCCTCTTCCGCCACCCTGCCCACAAATACCAAGCGTGACTCGACACCCAGCGAGCGGGCCAGTTGCAACAACTCGTCGGTCGGCTTGCCTGTAAATAACAGGCGAACATCCACATCGATAGCGGCAGCCGCAAAAGCCTTGACGATACGTGGTTCGTTCTTGTGCGGTTTGCGATTACTGACACTCAACAAATAACGAAAGCCCGGCTGATACGCCAGGGCATGAACGTTGTAAGCAGGATCGACGCCATTATCGATATTGATGACCTTGGACGGCGCAATGCCGGCCCAATCAATGATGCGTTGCCGAGAAAATTCGGAAACGGTCAGTACGGCTGCAGCCTTGCGGCAGGCACGCCGCATGATCAGCGAATAATATACCGTTTTCAGGAAGCTGGAATTTTCTGGACGGTCGATATGGTTCAGATCATGAATCGTGAATACGAACGGACGCGATATGAATAATGGCGCGTTATAGCCAGGAGTGAACAAACCTTCACCGGCGGGAATGTTCTTCAGCGAAGCGAACCATAAAAACAGTGTGTCAAGTGGCGACGAAGGCGAGCCTTTGATATCAAGGTGGGGGAGTTGTAATGCCTCGTCCAATACCCGCGCCACACGCCCGATACCATGTTCGCCAATCCAGCGTGCATCATAAAAAAATCTCAAGATATCTTACCTTTATTATCAAACCCATTGAAGAACACAAATCAGCCAATCGCCGTATCTTTTTCTTCGGCACCAAATCTTGAAATTCCGATGGCAAAACCAAGAATAACCCAGATATAAAGGAAATAAAATTGAGTTCCGAAAAATATGCAAATTATCGGAATAAGAGAAATCGACTTGGGAACAGAGTAAATCAGTCTTTTGTAAAAATACCTGAAGGAGAAGGCAAATGCCAAAATTCCGAGCAGGCCATTTTCCACCTGAATTGTATACATGCCTAACCCTGTAAGGTCCCACTGATCGACCACCGGAAACAACCCCAGATAATCCGGATTATTTCGCACCAATGAATAATTTCCCAGTCCGACGCCAAAAATTGGATTATCAAGAATGATATTATAGCCAATAAAAGCACCGCTGATACGTCCCATCACGATATTTGGATCGTCTTCCCGTCCGATCAGAGATTGCTGGATATTCATTGAATCCATGATATATCCCATGACCAGATCACCGTAAAATACATAGCCGACAGCGGCGATCAGGAATGAAAACAGGATCGGAATCAACTTTTTCTTCATGCTTTGCTCGCTGAATAAAGCATAGATAAAGAAATATATCACCAGCAGAAAAATAGCTGCCTTGGATTGTGCAGCCAGGATGACGATGAGGAAAATAATCGACGAGATGGTGACTTTGCGATTCGCGACCAGATCCAGGCATAGCAACGAGGCATAGAAAACACCAAGCGGCCCACCTTCCACAAAAAACCCTTTCAGACGATGGCTTTTTCCATAAGTGAGGCCAAGATCAGCACCAGCATAAGCCAGTACCAGCGCGGCAATGAAAAACAAGCCGAATGCGGCATTTTGCCTCAAAAAAACATTCAAAATATCATGCGCATTCTTCAGCTTGCTGCACAGAATATAAACATAGACAAAAGCAACGGCGCATAACAACAGCTCAATGAAGCGAATCAAGGAAATCACATAAGATTCTTTGAAGAAATTATCTACTGCTGCCGGAGGATAAAAATCCACTATTGGGTTTTTTATCAATGTGCAGACAAACAGGAAAATGAACAGGTAGATGAATACCATGATTTTCGAGTTTTTTATGGCGCCAAGATTCAGTAAAACAAAAGGAAATGCCAGCAGGACAATCATTTCGCCGGCCTTGATGCCGTAAAAACCAACATCGGTTAATTGGCACATCAATACCAGGATAAACACGCCTGGATATTGCAAATCTAGAAAACGCTTGACCATTTTATTATGCCATTCAATATTTTTTTACGGACTCATCAAATTTCAGTGAATTCATGAAAATCAATCATTCCTGCTTTGTATTTCGAAAAACAGGTTGATATATTGATCAATCCATGCTTTTACATCCATAAACCGTGGCGCAGACTGCAATGCCGCCAGTTGCATTGCATCGAGTAATGCCGGCTGGGCCGCAATCTTCCTGATCAAATCAGCCAGTTCCTCCGGCCGGTCGGGGTCAAACAGGAAGCCATTCTTGCCATTCTCAATCATTTCAGGGATACCGCCGCGCGAGCTGCCAATAACAGGTACGCCATTGACCAGCGACTCGAATACCACGGTCGGCAGCGTGTCATTCCACAGCGATGGCACTACCAGCACATCGATATTACTGAAAAAAACTTCCGGCGAGCTGTAGCCCAAAAAGCGGAGATTGTCAGTTTTATATTGTTCCAGTTCGCGAACATAGTCCGATGACCCCGATCCGGCAATCACCAGGCTGATGTCGGTCAACCCGGCCAGATGCGAAAACGTCCGCAATAAAAGTTCCACGCCTTTCGCCGGCACCAGCCCGCCAATATAACCAAAGCGAACATTCTTCCGACCAGCAAAGGGCTTAGGCAAGGAGACGGACTTGAACGACTTTGCATTGATGATGGCGGTCTTGATCTTGGCTTGCGTAAACAGGCCATTGCGTAAATGATGCTTTAGTACAAAATCGCTGACGCCGACGATGCAATCGACATTGTTCGACAGCGTCTTGTGAGGTATTCTGAAAATCTTACACTTAGTACATTGTGTCTCGCAAGGCTGGCCGGCCTTGAACATGTTTGAATTGGGACACAGCGCGTATTGATCATGCAATACCTGAACAATCGGTACGCCGTGCTTCCTGATGACAGGCCAGATTGCCGCTGAGAAACCGACTACATTGTGCGTATTGACGACATCTGGCTGGAATTCGCGCATGATCTTGTCGACCATTGCCGCCATGCCTGCGTTATAAATATCGCGCAGATGCCAGAACAGGCGATGCAGGGCCGGTTTTTTATCAGCCTTGTAATTCCAGTAAATATTCTTGATACCCACCCGTATTACCTTGATGCCATCCACCATCTCGGTATGGATGCCCTCATCGGCACAGGTCGTCAGGACACAGACCTCATGACCGCGCTCTGCAACTCCTTCGACCAGCGACTTCAAAATAACTTCTGCACCTCCTCCAATATGCGGGGAATACAGGGTGTTGATAAATAATATTTTCATTTATTTTTGCTATCTAGCATATTTTCTGAAGGCAATTTTCTTGTGGTTAGCGGCCGCACGCTGATTTTTTTCGCCGGAATGCCACCCCATATTTCATAGGCCGGCACATCTGAAACCACGACGGCGCCAGCAGCAATAATAGCCCCCTGGTGGATGTTGATACCTGGCAGTATCACAGCATGCGAGCCGATCCAAACATCATCACCGATGCTCACGCCACATTTTTCGGTATCCCATGCCTGTTCACGGATCAGCGATGAGGACGTAATGCCATGGTTGCTGCCAATAACGGTAGCAAACTGGCCGAACAGGCAGTTATCGCCGATCTCGATGTGACAGCCCGATGCACGAATATTGCAATACTCATTGATTGCCGTGTTTTTTCCGACCTTCAACGCGGCCGCTGGAGAACCAGTGACGCTGTCCTTAGCAACGATTAACAGCGTCCCTACGCCAACCGATGTGCCTGCCCCCATCCGGAAAACGCAACCGGGATCGACAGCGAGTATCGTACTTCTTGAAATCCGTACGCCTTGCGCGCGCAGGTGAGCGCGACGCCCGGCAGCACGCAGATACGTGGACAGGTCGTGCAGGATCAGGGCAAAAAACAGGAATATGGGCTTCATTCTTATATCGTCAATCCGGGAAGTCGCCTGGCTCGAATTACATTATCTTGCGACAAACTGGGAATCCAGTTTTTCACGCGAATTTTTTGAAATGCCGAGTTTCAACGCGACATACAATGGACTGCTCAATCGCAGCAAGCCGGTCATCTGGTATATTCTGGGGTACGGCCTTAATGCGCCTTTGGCCAATTTGAAACGAAAAATTTCCAGCATTCTATCCCAGCGTTGCAGCCCGCCAAGATTATCTATCTGATAATTTTTATATAAAATAACGTGATCTTCCAAAAACTGCTGGTTCATGCCGGTTGCATTTCTTGCAGCAGAGATTGTGGTCTCGCTGATCCGGTATGCCACCAGGGGCTCGGCAAGATAAGCAAAGGTCTTTTTTTTGGCGAGCAAATTGAGCCACAATGGCCAGTCATCGAGGTGAAAGAATCGCCGATCGATGCCACCTACCTCGTTATAATCGGCGCGTCTGAGCAATATCCCGGGGGCAGGGATCAGGTTTCTTACATACAAGGCTTGCTGCAGCCCGCTTGAAGACCCTGCAATGATCTCGATGTCTTGCTGCCCAGGGATGACCCTATCCTTGGAGACATCTATCTTCGATGAATCAACAAACGGCAGGACCGCCGAGACGACCACGGCGCAATTGGTTTTCTGCGCGAATTCGACATAGCGGGCAATGGCACCGGGGAAAATAAAATCATCACCAGCGATCGGCTTGATCCATGCTCCTTTTGCTTCAGCATAGCCCTTGTGGACATTGCTGCAAATTCCCTGATTCGCTGCCGCGGCCAGTATGACCACGCGCTGAAAATGCTGTTCATTTTCAGCTATCCATTGTGTCGCCACCTCGACGGTATGATCTTTCGATCCATCATCGCAGATAATAATCTCTATTGGTGAATACTCTTGTTTTAACAAGCTATTCAATGTCTCCAGCAGGGTTGCTTCACTATTGAAAGTCAAGACAATAATGGACACCAGGGGGCACGTTTCCATGTCTTGGAATATCTCTTTTCCCGCTACTTCATGCATATTATTACTTTTCCAATCTTCTTTCAGAATACGAGGTACAGCCGGTCGCAATCGTCATCTCCGGAATATTCTTGTTGATCAACGTCGAAGCGCCGACGATGCTGTTGCGTCCAATCTGTACACCTTTAAGCACCGTCACTCTTGCCCCAAGAAAAACATTCTGTCCGATGACTACCGGTTTGGCGGTATGCTGGCCGGTGTGCCGGGTTTCCGGCTTCAAACCATGAAAATCGGAATCAAAAATACAGACTTCAGGGCCCAGCAAGGTGCCTTCCCCGATATGAATCAAACTGCGTTCGGCGATGATGCATGCTGAATTATTGATGTACACACCGTCGTCGATCACTACGTGCGAGCCATCTTCTCTTGCCTCGATATGCATGTAACCGGAGAAGAACAGTGGCGAGGGAAACGAACCCAATGTGCACTTGCCCAGCGTAATCGTGCCTTTTCCTGAAAACAGAACTGGCTGCAAAATCGTGGCGCCATGATCGATAACCACTGCAGTGCTGATCATGCGGTAAAACTTGATGCGCGGCCACTGAATCAAGGCGATCAATTCATGGTACAGGCGCCGTTTTAGACGAACATATAGGGTTTTCTTGCCTTTCATGCCGACTTCCTCTTCAGGCGCCATTCAATAACGATGCAATACATGGTAATGAAATGCAGAACATAGTTGATGGCATAGGCGATTGCCGCTCCCTTGAAACCGTATTCATGCGTCGAAAATAGTGTCAAAAAATACAGCGTGGCGGCAAAGATGATTTCTGTCGCTACCACCATTTTCATCATGGCTTTACCGACAAGAACATAGCCCAGCAGCCAACTGGCGGTCTTGATCACATCGCCAACCAGTTGCCAGCCCATCAATGTAGATACTTCCTGAAAATCCGGCGAGAATAAAATCCTGATCAGGATGTCGCGCAACAAATAGATTGTCAGCGCGATCACGGAGACGACCGGCACAATCAGTTTGAATGCATCGCCGATTTCTTTGCGAAGAACATTATCGTCCTTGACTTCTGAAATACGCGGCAGGTAATAGAGTGACAGAGTAGTGGTGACCAGGGCCAGATAGATCACGCTGATCTTATTGGTAGCATCCCAGTATCCGGCATGGGCGACATCGAAACTGTCGATCAAATGAGATCTGATCAGCATTTGCGCCAGCGGCGTTACAGCTGCCGTCACAACAGCCATCACGATAAACTTGCTCAGCAGCCTGACCGTTTCGCCATCCATGCGCCCGAAAAACACTGACGGACGCAACCAGGACAACTTTCCGCAGGCCAACAGCGTCGTCACTAGGGATAATGCCTGCCCCAAACTTAATGCTATCAGGGCACCACGCAGGCCCATGTACCAGGCCAGTCCACCGGACACCAGCAGGCCAACCAGCGAGCTGGCGATATTGGCCACCACATACCTGCGCACCTCTTTTTGTCCGGCCAGCACTGCCAGTAGCAGCCCATTCAAGCTGATCAACAACAAACACAAGGCGAGCCAAAGCATAGCTTCCGTGTAATCTTTTCCACCAAACAGCCATTGACTGAGCTGCTTGTTAAAAATCACTAACAAGATGCCACCCAGGATGCTCCCTATCAGGGTCAGTGTCCCGGCCGTACGAAACAAGCGTAGTTTCTTCTCCGGCGCGTCATGGTACTCTGCGGCGTACTTGGTCACCCCTGTATTAATGGCGCCTGCAGCAAACGCCGTCACCATGGCGATAAAATTTTGGAGTTGCCCAATTGCGGCAAAACCTCCGGGTCCCAAATAAATAGCAAAAATCTTATTCAAGACCAAACCAGTCCCCATGCGCACGCACACGGCAATACCATTCAACAGGCTGGTTTTTACCAAGCTCATTCAGCAGCCTGGTGCAATACGAAGTTACGAATGACTTCCACCACCTGGTCGACCTCGTCAAATGACATGGTCGGGCCCAGCGGCAAACTCAGTACTTCGGCATGCATCGCTTCCGCAATCGGGAACGCGCCAGCCGTGTAGCCGAGGTGGGCATAAGCAGGCTGCAGATGCGGTGCAATCGGATAGTGAATCACGGTACCGATACCGTGGGCCGACAGGTGCTGGGCCAATTTGTCGCGCTGCGCGTGGCGCACGACGAACAAATGCCATACCGAAGTACAGTTATTGGCCACTTCTGGCAACGTCAAGCCCGGCAGTTCACGCAAGCCAGCCATATAGCGGGCAGCGATCGCAGCGCGGTGGGCATTGCCCGCATCGAGAACAGGCAACTTGACACGCAACAGAGCAGCCTGCAGTTCATCAAGGCGCGAGTTGTAGCCAATCATTTCATTGTGGTACTTGACCTTGGAGCCATAATTGCGCAGCACGCGGATGCGTTCCGCCAGTTCTTTGCTATTGGTGGTAACCGCGCCTCCATCGCCCAATGCACCGAGGTTTTTTCCTGGATAGAAACTCCAGGTCACGGCGTCACCATGTGAACCCAAGCGCTTGCCAGCATATCGTGCACCATGCGATTGCGCGCCATCTTCGATCACTTTCAGATTGTGGGCTCGAGCAAAGCTGATGATCGGCCCCATTTCCGCAGGCTGTCCATATAGATGCACTGGCATGATGGCCTTGGTACGCTCTGTCAGCGCCGCCTTCAGCAGTTGAGGATCCATATTGGCGGTTCCGGTCACCGGCTCAACGGGGACTGGCGTAGCGCCGACATGACTAACAGCGAGCCAGGTAGCAATATAGGTATTCGATGGCACCAGCACTTCATCACCAGGGCCGATATCCAGCGCCCTCAATGCAAGGATCAGCGCATCCAGGCCGTTCGCCACGCCGACGCACTCCGCAGCCTCGCAATACGCCGCATATTCCTTTTCAAACTGCTTTACTTCTTCACCCAGGATATACCAACCGGATTCCAGAACACGGGAAAAAGCGGCCTTAAGCTCTTCGGCCTGTTGTAATTGAATGGATTTGAGATCTAAAAATGGAATCATAATTGTCCTGTCTGTATCGCAACCAGCACCGGGGTTAAGGCGATTGAATTTCTATATTTTTTTAAAATAACCATCATGCAGGTATGCAGCTAGGCAAGCTCGGCAAGAACTATCGCCACTTCGCATACGCTCTCAGCGACTGATAGCGGGCAGCGTTAGCCGGATCAGCTTTCATGTACAAGCGAACTTCGTTCAGAAATGCCCACAGGGTAGCCAATATGGCGGCAGCGACGCCCGCCATCAACACCAGCACGGCGCGCGATGGCTTGGATTTTTTTTCAGGAACAATCGCAGCGTCCAGGACTTGAATCAATGAGCCCTCCTTGGCTTCATCCACTTTTGCAAATTCAAACTGCTTGGCAAACATTTCGAACAGGGCCTCCTGATACTTTACCTCGCGAACAATTCTTGTATATTCCAGGCCCAGTTCCGGCACCGCGCGCACTGCCAGCGAGCTGTCGCCCTGACCAGCATTGACCCCGCTTTCGATCTTGCTCAATTGCATACGCAACCCGGCAAGTTCCTGCTGCGCGCGAATAAATTCAGCGCTTTTATCGGTAACAAAAGTACGCAAGGTACCGATTTCAATTTCCTTCGCAGCGATCATGGCTTTGATCGTGGCTGCAGCCTTGATCGCACCTTCTGCCTGCTCATTGAGTTTGACCACACCGGTTTTTTCTTGCATCGCGCGTAATGCGGTCTCTGCTTGAACCAGGTCAGCTTTGGTCTTCTCCAGCTGTTTCTCAAAGAACAAACGACGCCTGGATGCCTCGGTGATGGCCAGTGTCGACGTCATTTTTTGCATTTCTTCGATATATGCATTCGTCACCGCAGCGGCCAGCTTGGGATCAGTATGGGTAAACTCGATGGAGATCAGGTTTTCCTTGCTGCTCATGATTTTGCTTGCGCTTTGCAGGTACAGGCGGGCATCACTAGCAAACTTGACCCCATACACCTGCTGCAGTTTAAACCGCTCAATCAGGCTGTCGGCCATCGTGCGGCTATTCAAAATACCCAGATAGGTATCGTTCGGGTTTTTCAGCGAACCGCCAGTGAGGCTCCCTAGACTGCCAAGCTGCCCTAGCAAAGCATTGGCGCTCGATTGGGATTGCGGCGGCAATACCTGGGCACGCGCCGTAAATTTATTCGGTATCAATAGCGTAATACCTGCAGTTACCACCATAACAATTATGGTAAAAAACAAGATTTTCTTTTTATTTTTTACAATAATAATCAGCAAATCCAGCAGATTTACATTCGTATCGACTTCCGTAGCAGCCCCGCCACGTGGCAACTGACCGGACTCATTCACTAACGTTTTCTCAATCATTTATTTTCCCATTTCCGTACCAATTACCCAGGTCAGGCATACATCATTCCATTCAGATCATTCTGATACGATACTGAGAAATTCAGAGTAATCACGAATGTAGTCATTCGCATCGTAAGAATGTGAAGCAAATACCAGCAGTACTGCATCTGCAGAGTACTTGTATTGCACACCCCAGGTTTTCGGTGGCAGATAAATACCTAGATCAGGTGAATCGAGCACGAACTCCTGACGTACTTTTCCATCATCGGCGACAACGGAACACGATCCATGTACGCAGATTAAAAATTGATGGCAGGCATGATGAGCGTGCTCACCACGCAACTCTTTGCTGGGTACATCAAACACCAGGAAATAGCGCTCGGTATCGAATGGAATCTGTTTCTGAAACTCGCCGACCGACAGAGAGCCGCGAATATCTTTAATCAGAGGGAATTTATACAGGCGCACGCCAGCGACACGACATAGCGCGCCGTCTTTCGTAAAGGCTGACGCGGTTGGAAGACTGGCAGCCACTGTTTCCGGCGCCATGTCTGTCGAGTTGGTATACCCAACGACGCGGGCGGGGTTGCCCACCACGATGGCGTGGGGCGGAACGTTGCGGGTTACCACGGCACCGGCACCCACCATGGCGTTTTCCGCAATAGTAATACCATGCAGTATCACTGCGCCGGCGCCGATGGAGGCGCCGTTACGTATGATGGTACGGCTGGACTCTTCCGGATGTTGTTTATTTCTTGGAAATTTATCGTTCGCGAATGTTGCATTCGGCCCCACAAACACATCGTCACCGAGCGTGATGCCGTCCCAGAGCTGGACGCCACATTTGACCGTCACGCGGTCGCCAACCAATACATCATTTTCGACAAAAACGTTATCGCAAATATTGCATTGGTTGCCAATTTTTGCACCTGGCAATACATGAGCAAACGCCCACACATTGGTTTCCTCACCGATTGAAGCACCTGGCTCGACAATCGCGTGACTATGAATACGATTTTTTTGATTCATTTTTTTCATTAAATGATTAAGGCTGAATTAATATTGATTATCAGATAACATGAATGCGCCCTGCGATCGGCTGTAACCCGTCAAACGAAGATCATGGGCAAGCAACGGTCGTATTTGCCATTGCATTCGCCATAACGGGGAACGCAATATTCAACAGCTGGCCAGCTTAATCTTTCAACACTTTAAGAGCGGCCGCGCCCAGACCGAATTGATAGAAAATCGATGACCATTCCTTCAGGCTTTGCATGAACGTGCTGCGGTCAATTTTTTCCGGCACCACCACGGTATCGCCAGGATTGAGCTCGGTTCCGCCGATCCCACTGAACCAGCCGGAACTCTCGCCACTTTTCGCTACGCCATCAGCGCGAATCACATACATTTCCGACTTGTCGGCAGTCATGGTGAGGCCGCCAGCCTGTTTGACGTAATCATTGACCGTACGCCGTGGACGATAAACGAAGGCATTCTGCTGGAATACCGATCCAATGACATCGACCGTGCCCGGGCGACGTGGAATGACGATACTATCGCCATCCATCAGCGGTAAATCCGGCAAATTTTTCAGCTGTGTTTCGACGCCGGGCAAATCAAGAACGATGCGTCCCTCAGCCTTGATTTCACGCAGTCTCTCCACAATGCGACGTTGCTGCGTAACTTCCGCAGCCAGCTTGGCGGCATTCGCACCATCGGCCGAAGAACCCATGCGCTGCGACGCGTTCGACTCAAGATCGCGCTCAAAACGATCGGCCGCCTCATTGAGCTTGATCTGTTGTTGGCGACGTACCGATTCACGGTTCAACTGGGTCGCATACAGATAGCCGTTGTCGCTTGCTCCACCGACGCGTGAGACGAGTTCGCGCAGGGTCTCGCCTTTCTTCAGCAAGAAAATTCCGCTTTGCCTGACTTCACCGCCAACGCGCACGTATTCATTCTGGATTTGCGCCTGCACCGGCACGGCGCCTGGCGCGAATACTCGCAGGACATCAGTTGGCTTGACGGGAATAGCAGCCAGTTGGCTGCTATTGATGGCGCGGTCGGCAACCAGTTCGGCGATAGTCTTATACTGATTATCGACATTCTTTTCAACGATGACTTGCTTGGTTTCCGCCGCCGAATCGAAGCCGCCAGCCCAGGTCAGCACATCGGCGAGCGTAGTATTGCCCTTCAATTCGAAGATGGCGGGTACCTTCACGTTGCCGGTCAACGCGACCAGCGGACCCGTTTCCGGAATGTAGATGACGTCGCCGTCGCGCAAAGTTGCATCGCCGCTCTTGTCTCCTTTGACCAGCATGTCGTACAAGTCAAAGTTGCTGATGGTTTGCGCTCCACGCTTGAGCTGGATATTGCGCATGCTACCCGTCGCATCAGGGCCGCCCGATGTGAAGATGGCGTTCAGCAGCGTACTCATGGCGTTCAACGTGTAAGTTCCTGGACGCACTGCATGACCGACCACGTACACCTGCACGGCGCGCGTTTGCGCAATGCTGGCAGTCAGATCAAAATTGGTGTAAATCTTGCCAATGGCTTTCTTCAGATAGCCCTGCAGATCCTTGTATTGCACGCCGCTGACCTTGACGGAGCCGACGCGCGGGATAAAGATGGCGCCACTGCGATCAACCGTGGCGCTGACGTCGATGTCGACCATACCCCAGCCACGGATCTGGAGTTCGTCACCTGTGCCGATGACATAGTCCTGATTAACCTGGGCGCTGTCGAATGGTGCGAACGTGGACGGCACATCGCTGAACAGATCCCTGCCGAAAAGGCCCAGGCTTTGTCCCGTGACACCGGCAACATAACCCTGGAAGGGACCCAATTCTGCTGTACTACGCTTGGCAGGACGCGTCGCGAGGGGAGCGGGAGCCCTGCGTGGCTCGCCGCGGCTGCGGATCGATGGCTGGCCGGTGGTGGTTTCGGAGGTCTTTTCCTTGGCGAGGTCTTCGATATTCAGATCTTGTGCCGCAGCAAACGAAGAGCTTGCCCCCAGCAGGCAAGCCGAGAGAACTAGATGTTTCAAGCTAGACTGGGAAATTCGAAATTGCTTTTTCATGCTGGTCTTTGTCTGGAGAGAATGTTGTGTCAGTGTGCGATTCAAATTCAGAATGCACGCCTTTAGCTTCATGTACCGCTTAATACTTGCCCTGCCAGGTCACGCTGATTTCTTTCGGTCCGGGATTGATCGACAGGCCCGATTTGCTCTGGTCGCGCTGCGCTTGCCACAGCCAGCTGCCCATGGCGTAGCCGATAATGCCGCCGGCGACCGTGTCGGACACCCAATGCTTGCGGCCAAACACGCGGCCGGCGGAACCCACGGCGGCCACGCTGTACAGCCATGGCGCATCGTATTCCTTGGCAAACGGCGTCACGGCAGCAAAGCCGATCGCGGCATGCGCGGATGGAAACGAGGAATTCGAGCGGGAATTGCCGCTGCCGACGCGGCTCCACGTTCCGAGGTCTTCCTCAGGACGGGCGCGGCCAAACGCATATTTGCCGGCCACCGCCACGCCCGTTGCCGCGGCAACCGATTGCAGGGAAATGAGTCCCGTATTTTGCATGCGCTCATCGCCCAGGGCGAAGGCCGCGGCGGCCGCACCGACTGCCGCGTAGGGCATGGCTTTGCCCAGCTTGTCCCAATTGCGGTAGACCTTGGAATCTTCATGTTTCTTGACGAAACGGTCGACGGGTTTGTCGGCCAGCGCGGAAGCCACCACCACGCCGCCGACCAACGCCGTCGCCTTGAGCCATTCAGGGGCGCTAGGCGTAGCGGATGCGGATTGTTCCAGGCGCGCGCGCATGGCGGGCCACGGGCTGACAAACGGCCGGTCTGGCGGATTGACGGCAGGCAGGTGCTGTTCATCCGGGCGCTCGGCAAAGTTACCCAGGCCATCGTAGCTGTGCATGTCGGCGCGCGGGCGCTCGAACATGTCGTACAGGTCGCCTGGCGAAGCCACCATCTGCCCCACGTCGCGCGTCCATGGCGCAATGGCAAAGCCGGCCGTCGATTGCGTATCCATCGGCAACATGCTGTTCAGCGGCACGGACAGGAAGATACCGCGGTCCTGGTACGGCTTCGACGGCGTGCCAGGGCTGGTGATGTCGTTGCCATTCGTATGCGTGTACCAGGCGCCGACTTCGATGCCGGACTGGAAGCGGCGCTTGAATTCCACGCGCACACCCGTGTCTTTGGCCAGGAAGCGGCCTGCGCGCGCCGTCACGGTAATATCGTGCGGCAAGCGGTAATGCAGGGAGCCGATCGCCGTCACCGTCTTGTAGTCGCGCGAATCGAGCAAGCCCTTGAAACCACGCTGCTGCAAGGCATCAACGGCCACGTCGGCCGCCCAGCGGCTATCCTTCGGCAGATATAGCACCTGACCGCCCACACCGCGGAACATGTCTTCATACAGGCCAGCCGACATGCGGGTATACACGCGCTCGGCGGGATTGTTGTATTTGTTCAGCAAGACGCGGCTCAGCGAGAAACGTCCGCCGCGCAAATATTCCGCGATATCGGTACGCACGTGCGGCAAATTGCTGTTCGATGGCTGCTTGACGCCCGATACCGTTTCCAGCAACTGCAGGCTGGCGGCGCTATTCAGGTACAGGCCGTCTCCCAGGCGGCGGTCGTAGTTGGCCACGGCCGAAATCGAATAGCGGAAGGCGCCGCTCGGGTCATTGAAGAAGAAGCCCACCTTGGGAGCGATCTTGAAACGGTTCGCCTCCCGGTCCAGCGATTTGATTTGCACCACGTCGCCATCGACGCCAACGCCCACGGCCAGCTTGCCGTCGTCCTGAACGACATTCGCAGCCCTGGCGGACGGTGGCGCGGAAATGGCGGTTGCAGGTGCTGCAGACGCAATTGGCGCAACGGCAGTCGCGGCAAGCGCCGGCGCGGGCGCAGGTGTGGGCGCGGCGGCAACGACGGGCGCCGGCTTATCGAGGAATTCCTGCAGCCAGCCTTGCTGATCGTCCCGGATGACATCGCTTTTCTCCGGATAGCGCAGCAGTACGACGTCGAGGAAGGCCTTGCGGTCGATCCTGCCTGCCAGATAGTCGTTCAGTTTTGGCAAGTCAAAGAATTCGTAGGTGGCGATTGGCTGGTCCAGCTTGGTATACGTGATGCGCAGGGTCGTCACGCCCTTCGGTGTGAAGGCGACAGCCGTGCGTGCGGCGCGGCCAACGGCCCGCCCCATATTTGAAATACGGCTGTTGGTCAGGCTCAGGCTGAGGACATTGCCTTCTTGCTCGACACGGATGTTCTTGTAGTCCTGTTTTACCAGGGCATTGACCAGGTCGGCGCCATACACTGGGTCGCGGTGCCACTCTTCCTTGCTCGGCAGCGGTGGCGGATTCTTGTCGTCCACGAAATACGGCGGTTCATACACCTTGGGGACGAACTCGCGCTCGCCAAACGGAATGCTGACAAAGGCGTTCACGCTGAACTGGTCGCGGCTGCGTGCCGCTTGCACGGCAAGCCAGCCCCAGCGGTACTCCAGGCCCACGGAAGCGCCCTTGCGGCGCTTGCCGGCGTCCGTTTCACTGGCACGGAAATCGCGCAGATAATTGGTTGTATCGTATTCGGCCACCACCGACCAGCGCGGCAGCGCCGTCGGCGTCCAGCGCGCGCCAGCAAACACGCCGTCCGGGCGTTTATGGGCATAGCCCAGGCTCGCTTCGATATTCTTGCTGGCGCCAAATGTCTTGGTGGCAACGACATATTGCCCCTTGAACAGCTCGGTACCGAACAGATCCGTCATGCCGACGGCAACGGATGGCATCCACTCCGTTTCCGTCCACAGGCGCAATTTACTGTCGACGACTTTATCCTTGTAGCGACCATAGCCACTGCCATATTCACCGGGTACGTTGGTAAAACCAGGGATGCCCGTGATCGACACATAACGTCCCGTCATCTGCAGGAAAGGCAGGATATTTGCCGTGGCCCATAACTGGCCATACGGGCTGTCGTAGCTGTAGCCGACGCTGAAAGTGCCGTCCGTTTCCACCACGGCGCTGGGCATATTGATATAGCCGGACTGGCCTCCATGATTCGGGGTCGCTGCCATCACCGAAGGCGCGCCAAGCACCAGACAGCCACACCAGGTATATTTGATTGATTTTCTGAGTACGCTTAACAAATCCGGCTACCTAAAATATCCTGCACCTGGAGTTCCTGAGAATGTATTCAGAAAATCAATGAGCTTGGGGAAACGTGAATGAAACGAAAAAAGGCCAACCGACGGGCATGTTGCAATGCCGCGCATCAGTTCGCCACTAAAACTGGGCACTCCCGGGCAGCAGATCGTTGCTTAAGCATGCCTCAGGAATGTATGTCGCAGAATTTTAACATTGTTTTCTTGTAGCAAATGCTTAACTTGTTTCCCTTGCGCCACACCTGTCTATTCAGCGCAAACGCCGCCTGGAGCCGTGCGGCACGCTGGAACCATCACTTCAAACTGCCAAACACTTTACCGATAATCTTGCTGCCATACGCAAGCGGATTGCTGCGGATGGCTTTTTCTTCCTCGCCGATCATCAGGTACAGGCCGTCAAGCGCGCGGTCCGTGACATAACCTTCCACCGTCGATTGCTGCTGCGGCACCAGTCCCGTCTTTCCGATCTGGCTCATGGTGCTGTTGTACTTGCTGGCCAGGCCGGAACGGTCGGTAACGGATTTCACGATGGGCAGGAATTTGACGGCCAGCGGTGCCGAAGTCTTCTGGCGGAAGAAATCCGTCACGGAAGTATCGCCACCGGACAGGATGTTTTTCGCATCGCTCACGCTCATCGATTTGACCGCGTCGAGCAGCAAGGGCTTGGCCATGGGCACGGCCGACTCGGCGGCACGGTTCATCGCCACCACCAGGTCGTCCAGCTGCTGGCCGCGGCCCGTCATTTTCAGCAAAGGCTTGGCTTGTTCCAGGATGCCGGGCAACTTGATCTTGACCTTGTCATTGTTCAGGAAGCCATTTTCGATGCCCAGCTTGGCAACGGCAGCGGCCGAACCGGCTTCCAGTGCCGCTTTCAAGCCATTGCTGGCATCCTGGTTGCTAAGGGCATCCAGGGGACCGGCGGCGCCTGCGCCGGACGACAGCAACGCCAGCGCACACAGGATGGCGGCCGGACGGCCAGGGAAAGGGTTCAGGCGCATGGTTTTCCTTTTCTAAAGAATATACAGACCACCTTCTTCTGGAACCTTAGCACATCAAAACTGCAAATACCGCAGCAATTTTAGCGTCCAGGGGGAAACAAGGGGCGCCACAGATGGCGAAGGGAAAGGACTATACAGCACCTGCTGTTGTATCCGCGCACGCTAACGCCGGCGTTCAGCCTGCTATCGCCGCCAGTTGTTCGCGCACCCGCGCCAGATCCGTCTCGCGCATGCGCGCCGCCGTCTGGCGCAAGGATTTTTCCGCGCCCGACACGCCGGCCGCCGCCGCCATCGACAGCCAGATGTAGGCCTGCTGCAAATCGAGCGGGCCACCCTGGCCGCTGGCCGCCATCAGGCCCAGATTCATTTGTGCCCGCGCATGGCCCTGGCGCGCGGCCAGTGCATACCAGTCCCAGGCGGCGGCATAGTCCTGCGGCACGTCCTGGCCATTGTCATGCCGCAGCCCCAGCGCAAACTGGGCCAGGCTGTGGCCCTGCGCGGCGGCACGGCAATAACAGGCGCAGGCCAGCTGGCTGTCGGGCGCAGGACCATCATCGCGGTCGTGCAACACGCCCTGCATGTATTGCGCCGGCGCGTAATCCTGCTCGGCGGCGCGGCGGTACCACTCCAGCGCCAGCGACAGATCCTGCGGCACGCCCTGGCCATGTTCATAACGCAAACCCAGGTCGAACTGCGCCCGCACATGTCCCTGGTCGGCCGCCTTGCGATACCAGAAGATGGCTTCCTGCGCATCGGCAGGCATGCCCTGTCCATGCTCATGCAACAGTCCCAGCTGGTACTGCGCGGCGGGAAAGCCCTGCCCTGCCGCCTGGCGGTAGAACACCTGCGCCCGGGTATAGTCCTGCGCGCCATGCTCATGGTGCAGGCCCAGGTTGTGCTGGGCCGCCGCGTGCCCCTGGCCAGCCGCCTTCACGTACCACTCGAGTGCCGCCTGCTTATCGCAGGGCACGCCCTGGCCATTGTCATAGATCAGTCCCAGATTGAACTGCGAACTGGCGTGGCCCTGCTCGGCCGCGCGCCGGTACCAGGTGATCGCCTGCCTGCTGTCCTGCGGCAGCACGTCGCCATTTTCATAGCGCAGCGCCAGGTTGAACTGGGCCGGCGCATAGCCTTGCTCGGCCGCCTTGCGCATCCAGGCCGTCGCTTGCTGGCGGTCCTGGCGCACGCCCTGGCCATTGTCGTAGCGCAGGCCCAGGTTGAACTGCGCGCGCGCATAACCCTGGTCGGCCGCCTTGCGGTACCAGGCGATGGCTTGCACGAAGTCCTGCGGCACGCCCTTGCCATTGTCATACATCATGCCCAGATTATTCTGCGCGCCCGCGTCGCCCTGTTCCGCCGCGCGGCTGAACCACAGCATGGCTAGTGCGCTATCTTGCGCGAGCCCCTGGCCCTTGGCATACAGCCAGCCCAGGTTGTATTGCGCCGCCGCGTAGCCCTGCTCGGCCGCCTGCTGGTACCAGTGCGCCGCCTGCGCAAAATCCTGCGGCACGCCCTGCCCCTTCTGGCACATCACGCCCAGGTTGTATTGCGCGTGTTCGAGCCCCTGCGCGGCGGCCAGGCCATACCAGTGCAAGGCAAGCGCATAGCTTTGTTCTATCCCCTGGCCATTGAAATGCATGAAACCCAGGCTGTGCTGGGCGTTCGCATTGCCCTTCTCGGCCAGTCCTTTCAGGCGCAGGTAGTCAGCCGTGTAATGAGCAGCCGTGTAGCGGGGGTCGGCAAGCGGCACGGTCAAGCCTCGATGGCCAGCGTCTGGGACAACGCGGGGCCGGCGTTGGCGATCAGGCGGTTCTGTTCCTGCAGCACGCCGATGAAACTGCCCAGCGAAATGGGCCGGTGGTACAGATAGCCCTGCATCGTGGTGCAACCCTTGTCCTGCAGGTAGCGCGCCTGTCCTTCCGTTTCCACGCCCTCGGCGATCAGGTGCAGGCCCAGGCCGCGCGCGATCGAGATGATGGCCAGGATGACGGGGTAGTGCCCGTGCTCGTCGTGGATTTCCTTCACAAACGACTGGTCGATCTTGATGGTGTGGATGGGGAAGCGGTGCAGGTACGACAGCGAGGAATAGCCGGTGCCGAAATCGTCGATGGCGACCGATACGCCCAGCTGGCACAGCTTGTTCAACTGCTCGATCGCATACTGCGGGTTGCGGATGCAGATGTTTTCCGTGATTTCCACTTCGATCTTTTCAGGCGCGATGCCATAGCGCGTCAGCGCGCCGCGCATCTTCTCGAAAAAGTCGCCCCGGTCCAGGTATTGCGGCGACAAATTGAGCGACAGGCGCACGGCTTCGCCGCCGGCCGCGTTCCACTGCACCAGGTCGCGGCACAGGGCGCCCAGCATCCAGTCCGAGATCGGCAGCATCAAGCCATTTTCCTCGGCGAACGGCAAAAATTCGCCAGCCGTCAGCAATCCCCGCTGCGGGTGGTTCCAGCGCATCAGGCCTTCGGCGCCAACGATGCGGCCCGTCATCACGTCCACCTGCGGCTGGTAATACATCTCCAGCTGGTTCAGCTCCAGCGCCTTGCGCAGGCTCTGCTCGAGGGCGATCTTCTGGTGCGACACGTCGAGCATGGACTCGTGATAAAAACTGTGGCCATTCTTGCCCAGCGCCTTGACCTGGTACATGGCGATGTCGGCGTGGCGCAGCAGCTCGTCGATGGTCTCGCCATCGCCCGGATAGATGGCGATGCCGATCGAAGCCGAGATATGCACCTGGTTGCCATCGAGGTCGAACGGCTGGTGCAGGCATTCGAGGAATTTGTCGGCGATCAGGCGCGCATCCTGGCGGTCGCGCAGTTCCGGCAGCACGATGGTGAATTCATCGCCGCCTTGGCGCGCCAGGGTATCGCCGCGGCGCAGACAATCCTTCAGGCGCAGCGCCACCTGCTGCAGCAGTTCGTCGCCCTTCACATGGCCCAGGGTATCGTTGACCAGTTTAAAACGATCAAGGTCGATGAACATCACGGCCAATTCCGTCAGCTTGCGCCGCGCCTGGATCACGGCCAGGCCCAGGCGGTCCTTGAACAGCATGCGGTTCGGCAGGTCCGTCAGGATGTCGTGGTAGGCCTGGTAGGAGATGACTTCCTCGGCACGCTTGCGGTCGGTGATGTCGCGCGCCACGCCGTAGGTGCCGAAGTACTCCTGCTTTTTCGCGTCCTGATCGTGGCTGTGCATGCCGATCGAATTGAGCGGAATCGTCATCAGCGTGTTGTTGAAGGTACGGTCGCTGCCGCTGCCGCTATGGCACTTCAGGCGCAGTTCCACATTGCGCGAGGCCCGCTCGTCGAGGCGGCGCTCATTGAAGGCATAGCGCGCCCGCTCCTGGTCTTCATCGTGCACGAGGATGGAATAATGGCTGCCGATCAGCTCTTCGCGGCTAAAGCCCAGCAACTGGTGCACCCTGTCGTTGATGAAGGTGATGCGGCCTTCGTGGTTCAGGGTATAGATGATGTCGGGCGAGCTGTCGACCAGGTAGCGGTACATCTTTTCCGAGTTTTCCAGCTGCAGCGCGATGCGCTCGTTCTCCAGCGCCAGCTTGCGCTTTTGCAGCGCATTCTCCACCGTCTTGAGCAGCTCCTCGCGGCTGTACGGCTTGCGCAGATAATCGTAGGCGCCACGCTTCAGGGCGCCGATGGCCGCCTCGATGCCGACGTCGCCGCTCATGACGATCACGTCGCCCTCGATGCCGCGCCGGTTGATATGGTCCATGATTTCATGGCCGCTCATGTCGGGCAGGCGCAGATCGAGCAGGATCAGGTCGAAGCGCAGTTTCGACAACTGCGCCAGCGCTTCGCTGCCGCAGGTGGCCGTGTGCAGCTGGTAGCCGCGGTCCTTCAGCAGTTCGTGGAGGGAAGCGAGCAAACGGGGCTCGTCGTCGACCAGCAGGATGCGCGGGCTGTTTTCCAGGTCAAACGGAATGGCGGAGGAGTTCATGGACGTTACGAAGACAAGGCGGTATTGCCCGGCGCGGGCAGCGCGGCTGCAGCGCTCGTCGGCAAGGGAATGGGCAGTAAGATTTCAAACGAGGTGCCGGACTTGCTGCTGCGGCAGCCGATCATGCCATGCAGGCGCGTGACCAGGTCATGCACGATGGACAAACCCAGGCCGTGATGCGCCCCTTCCTTGCTGCTGCGCACAGGGGAAAACAGATTGGCCAGCACGTCGGGAGACAGGCCGGCGCCATTGTCGCTGACGCACAGCTCCAGGTACAGGCGGCGGTCGCGGTTGACGTGGCCACGGTTAGACACTTCGATGCGCCCGCCATCGGGCAGGGCTTCGACGGCATTTTTCAGCAGGTTGAGCAGGATTTGCTTGAGCGTGTCGGCATCGGCCTCCACCTCGCATGGCGCGTCCTGCATGCGCGTGACCACTTCGATCTTCGACGGCAGGAAGTCGGTGGCGCGGAACAGGCGCAGCACGTCGTCGACCACGCGCGCGCAATCGGTGACGCCACTGGCAGCCACCGGCTGCAGATCGGCCAGGCCGCTGATCAACTGGCCGACCCGGTCGATTTCCTCGTTCAGGATCGACATCTCGCCCGTGACCGGCTCCTGCTTCTCCAGCTTGTGATCGAGCACGCTCAGGTAATTCTTGATGATGGACAGCGGGTTATTCACTTCATGCACGACGCGGCGCGACGCGGCGCGGTATTCCTCGGCCACGTGATCGAGCTGGCGCCGCGCCAGACCGCGCGCGCTGATGGCCGTTTCCAGCGCCGTGGCGGCCTGGTTGGCATACGCGCGCAGGAAACCCTCGCGCTTCTGGCAAGCGGGAATCTGCCACGCCGCCACGCCGCCAATCAGCACGCCCAGGCTGCGCTGGCCCGCCACCAAAGGCACGCAGACCAGGCTGTCGGTACCGAGAATGCGGAACAGCTGCTCCTCGACGATGCCCAGCGCCGGCATGTCGCGTTTCAGGAACGCCAACTGGCACTCCAGCGCCGAGGCGGCCAGCGGGCCGCCCTTGGCCAGCGGGATCGAGAACCCCGCCAGACGCTGCTGATGCTCGCCCGCCGCCACGCCCACCAGCGCATGACCGGTGGGGTTTTGCAGCAGGATGATGGCGGTGTCGAAATCGAACAGGATGCGCGCCGAGCGCGTGATGGCTTCCAGCAGGCTGCTCTCGCCCTGTTGGCGGGCGAAAGTCTGCCCCACTTCGGACACCAGCACCATGTTGCGCACTTCGTCGGACAGGCGCTGCTGCACCGGATCGACGGACGGCGGCGCATACGCGGGCGGCGTGGCGATATCATCCGCGCCGGCCAGGTCGATGCCCAGGTGCTGCGCGGCCTGCTCCACCTGGCGCGCGACGCTGCCGGCCAGGTCTTCCAGTACCTCGACATCCAGCGCGCACAGGCTTGCCGCCTGCGTGATGGACTCGGCCTCGTCCGCATCGTCGGCATGGCTGCACAGCAGGTGTGCCAGGCGCACGATGCGGATCAGGGGATGGCTCGCTTCCAGGCGCGCCAGCGGTTCATGGTGATACAGCACGCTGTCGGCCAGGAAGGAATCGAGATGCCAGCGCTCGATCAGCCAGGCGCCCGCTTCGGCATGCGTGATCTGCAAGGTGCGCTGCTCCACCGCACACAGGGCGGCATCGTCGCGCGCCGTGAAATTGAAGGCGTATTCCTTCGGCGCCGTGGCCAGCAAGGCAAGGCGGCCCACATTGTGCAGCAATCCTGCCAGATACGCTTCCTCGACATGCGGATAGGCCATGGCCTTGGCCAGCGCGCGCGCCATGACGGCGGCCGACAGCGAACTTTTCCAGAAGGCGCGCAAATCCGTGCTGCCGGAATGGGGGAAGCTGTTGAAGGTCTGGAAGACGGATTCGCTGATGACCAGCGTCTTGATCATGTCCGTGCCCAGCGAGACGAGCGATTGTTCCAGGCTGACGACCTTGCTCTGGCGATGATAGGCCGAGCTGTTGGCCACGCCGAGGATCTTGCTGGTCATGCCCGCATCCTTGGCAATCAGGGCGGCCAGCTCCGGCATGCCGGCATCGTCGGCCTGCAGGTGGGCGATCAGCTTGAGGAGGATCTGCGGCATGGCCGGCAGGCGGGCAATCAGCAGGCGATTGCGAATATCTTGATCAGATTGATGCATCGTATCAGGCATTGCCGGTTCGAAAAGGATGAGCGCTCAGCAGCGAAGCGCGGCCACGTTCAGAGGAATCCTCCACTCCTGTAACCAAAAAATCTATTGCCTGAGAGGATGCCGGGAAAGAACTCATCTTATCATAAGCGCCGGATATTACTTGCAATATAGAAAATTAAGTTGAAATAAATCCAGCGTTCTACAGTGGAAACTTATGCCTTGAAGGAACCTAGCAAACGGTGGCGGAAGCGCCGCGATATCAGCCACAGCGCCAGCGCCAGGCCCGTAAACGCCAGTTGGCCCGAGGCCAGCCACAGCACGGAACTGGACAGCAGCGGCGAGATCACGCCGGCCACCACGGCGCCGAGCATGGTGCTGGCAAACGACTGGCACGAGGCCACCGTGCCGCGGATATGCGGGAACAGATCGAGCGCCAGCAGGGTCGCGCCGGGTCCCACCAGCGACATGCCGAAAGTGTAGAAGAACAGGGGCAGCACCGACCAGGGCAAGGATGGCGGCAGGAACAGGTGATACACGACATTGACGCTGGCGGCGCACAGCAGAAAGGCAAAGCCGATGCCGATCTGGCGCGCGAACGTGACCTTGCCGGCGATGCGGTTGGCCGCCGCAGCGCCCATGAAGATGCCGCTCACGCAGGGAATGAACAGCCAGCCGAATTGCGATGGCCCCAGGCCCAGCTGCCTGGGCAGCATTTCCGGCGCGGCCGTGATGAACAGGAACAGGCCCGCGAAATTGAGGGCGACGATGCCGGCCTTGATGTGGAACAGGGGCGAGCGCAGGATCTGGCCATAGCTCGATGCAAGGAAACGGGGATTGAACGGCTGGCGCTTGGCCAAAGGCAGGGTTTCGGGCAGGCGCCAGTAGCAGAACGCCAGCAGCACCACCGTGTAAAAGGCGAGGAACAGGAAGATCGAGCGCCAGTCGAACCAGATGACGATCCAGCCGCCGAGAATCGGCGCCACGGCCGGGGCGATGGAAAAGATCATCGTCACCAGCGACAGCAGCCGCGCCGCCGCCGCATCGGCATACAGGTCGCGAATGATGGCGCGGCTGATCACCACGCCGGCGCCGGCCGAGACGCCCTGCATGATGCGGAAGAACCACAGATAGTGCACCGTGTGCGCCGAGGCGCAGCCGAGCGAGCCGATCGCAAACATCAGCAGGGACACGAGAATGACGTTGCGCCGGCCGAAGGTATCCGAGATCGCGCCATGCCACAGCACCATGCCGGCAAAGGCCAGCATATAGAACGTCAGCGACTGCTGCACTTCCAGCGGCGACGCCTGCAGCGAACCCTGGATCGCCCCAAACGCGGGCAGATACGTGTCGATCGACAGGGGCCCCAGCATCGACAGCCCGGCCAGCATCATCGCCAGCGCACCGCGGCTCAGCGGCGCCATGTGGCTCGGCGTGGGAGGCGGAACGGGGGTAACCGGGTCGGGCGGCACATCGGCCGGAGGGGTGGGAAACATGGCGGGTCCAAAGTGGCGCGCGGACCAATTTCAGTCCGCGCGCGGGGTTACTGCGGGTGTCTTACGGTGAACGCTTACTGCTGTGGTTTGGGCTTGGCTTCTTCACGGCGGTTGTAGCCTGCGACCATGTCAAAGCGGAACAGACGGCATTCCAGCGCGCCATTGAAGAAAGGCGTCTTGCGCGCTTCCTTCAAACGCAGCAGCTTGGGCAGGCCCAGGTCGGCCGTGAACAGGAACACGGTCCAGCCGGCGAAACGCTGCTTCAGGGTCGTGCCCATGGCTGAATAGAAGGAAGTCGACAATTCATCTTCCGGGATGGTGCTGTCGCCACGCACGCCGATACGCTCGCCGTACGGCGGGTTGGTCAGCATGATGCCCGGCACCTCGCTTGGCGGCTTGACTTCCTGCGCCTCGATCTGTTTCAAGGGCACGTCGAAGCGCACGCCGGCGCAGCGCAGGTTATGCCGCGTCATGGCGACCATGTCGCCCGAGATGTCGCTGCCGAAAATGGTCGGTTCGGCTGGCAGCGGATTGACCTTGATGGCGTTTTTCATGGCATTCCACGGCGCCGGATCGAAGTCGTGGAAGTTTTCAAACGCGAACTGGCGCGAGGCGCCCGGTGGAATCCCCTGCAGCATTTGCGCCGCTTCGGCCAGGATGGTGCCGGAACCGCACATCGGGTCGAACAGCACCATGCCGGGCTTCCAGCCCGACACGCGCAGCAGGCCGGCGGCCAGGTTTTCGCGCAGCGGCGCGTCGCCCGTCTCTTCGCGCCAGCCGCGCTTGAACAAGGCCTCGCCCGAGGTGTCGAGGTAGACGGTAAACGTGTGTGCGTCGAGGAAGCCGACGATGCGCATGTCCGGCGTCTTGGTGTTGACCGATGGGCGCTCGTTGAACTGGTCGCGGAAGCGGTCGCAAATCGCATCCTTGATTTTCAAGGTCGTGAATTCCAGGCTGCGCAGCGGCGATTTGACGGCCGTGACGTCGACGCGGATCGTGTGGTGCACGCCGAACCAGTCTTCCCAGGATTGCGCCAGGGTCAGGTCATAGATATCGTTTTCCGTCTTGTAGCCGGAATGGGCCATGCGCATCAGCACGCGCGAGGCGATGCGCGAATGCAGGTTGATGCGATAGGAGTCCAGCAGGTCGCCCGAGCAGTGTACGCCGCCCGGTACCTGGTTGTGGACCTTCATGGTCGCACTATCCTGGGCGATCTCGCCCAGTTCCTCGGCCAGCGCCGCTTCCATGCCGCGCGGGCATGGGCAAAAATATGAAGCCATGGTGTACCTTTTATCCGTTGAAAAACAATTAACTAAAAATTTCAAAACCTGTCGGATTACGCGCGCAGCGCTAATCCGATCTACAACTTCTCCAGCGCCCGTTCGACAAAATCGAGGCGGTCCTGGCCCCAGTACCCTTCGCCATCGACGATATACCACGGCGAACCGAAGACGCTGGCGGCGGTGGCCGCTTCCGTATTGGCATCGTATTCGGCCTGCACGCTGGCCGTTTCCGACGTTTTCAGCAACTGGCGGCCATCGAAACCGGCATCCAGCGCGATCTGCACCAGGGTTTCCTCGTCGCCGATGTTGCGCTCTTCAGCCCACAGGCCGCGCATGATGGCGTGCGCCAGGTTCAGCGATGCTTCCACGCCGTGCGCCAGGCGCGTGGCGATGATCAGCTTGGCAGAAGCTTCCGGCGACACGGGGAAGAACTTGGGCTGCAAGGTCAATGGCACCTGCAAAAAGGCCGACCAGCGCGCCAATTCTGCCAGGCGGTACGCCTGGCGCTGCGGTGCGCGCTTGGCCAGCGGCAGGCCGCCCGAGACACTGAAGACCTTGCCCAGGTCAAAAGGGCGCACGTCGATCTGGGCACCAGTCTTCGCGGCAATGGCCATCAGGCGCGCATGACCCAGATAGGTCCATGGCGAGTGGGGGGCGAAGAAATACTGCACGACTTTGCTCTGACTTGCACTCATCTCGACTCCCTTAGAAAGGCTTGACCACGACCAGCACGACGACGGCCAGCAGCATCACCACCGGCACTTCATTAAACCAGCGGAACCAGGTGTGGCTGCGCTTGTTGAGACCTTTTTCAAACTTGCGCAGGATGGAACCGCAGGCATGGTGATAGCCGAGCAGCAGCACCACGAACGTCAGCTTGGCGTGCATCCAGCCCGGCATCTTCATGCGGCCCTCGCCCCCGCCGTACAGCATCCACATCAACGCCAGCCCCAGCACCATGGCCGGCAGCGCCAGCAGCGACATGAAACGGTACAGCTTGCGCGCCATCAGCAGCAGGCGCTCGGTGGCCACCGTTTCCGTCTCCATCGCCAGGTTCACGAAGATGCGCGGCAAGTAAAACAGGCCGGCAAACCAGGACATGACGAAGATGATGTGGAAGGCTTTGGTCCAGAGAAAGAGCATGGGGTTTCCAGTGTCGGAGGTGGAGAGAAACGAGAGCACGGGCCGCCTTGTGGGCAGCCCGCGAAAGAGACTATTTACGTACTTCGCCGTGGCCAAAGACCACGTACTTGAGCGAGGTCAAACCTTCCAGTCCCACCGGGCCGCGCGCATGCAGTTTGTCGTTCGAGATGCCGATCTCGGCGCCCAGGCCATATTCGAAGCCGTCGGCGAAACGCGTCGACGCGTTCACCATCACCGAGGCGGAATCGACTTCGCGCAGGAAGCGCAGCGCATCGCTGTAGTCTTCCGTGATGATCGATTCCGTATGCTTGGACGAATACTGGTTGATGTGGTCCATCGCTTCGTCGATGCCGTCGACCACTTTCACCGACAGGATCGCCGCCAGGTATTCGGTGGACCAGTCTTCCTCGGTGGCGGGCACCAGGTGCGGATAAGCGGCGGCAGCCAGGATCGCATGGCTTTCCGGATCGGCGCGCAGTTCCACCTGCTTGGTCAGGTACAGTTCGGCCAGCTGCGGCAGCACGGTAGCGGCGATGGCGCGCGACACCAGCAGGGTTTCCATGGTGTTGCAGGTGCCGTAGCGGTGGCACTTCGCGTTGAAGCCGATATCGATCGCCTTCCTGATATCGGCCTTGGCGTCGATGTAGACGTGGCAGATGCCATCGAGGTGCTTGATCATCGGCACGGTAGCCTCGCTCATCAGCCGCGCGATCAGGCCCTTGCCGCCACGCGGCACGATGACGTCCACGTACTGCGGCATGGTGATGAGAGCGCCGACGGCGGCGCGGTCGGTGGTGTCGATGACTTGCACGGCATCGGCCGGCAGGCCTGCTCCCTGCAAGCCCTCGGCCACCAGCTTGGCCAGCGCGCGGTTGCAGTGTATCGCTTCCGAGCCGCCGCGCAAGATCGTCGCGTTGCCGCTCTTGATGCACAGGCCGGCCGCGTCCACCGTCACGTTCGGACGGGCTTCATAGATGATGCCGATGACGCCCAGCGGCACGCGCATCTGCCCCACCTGGATGCCCGTTGGGCGGAATTTCATGTTCGAGATTTCGCCGATCGGGTCGGCCAGCGACACGATCTGCGTCAAGCCCTCGACCATGGTGGCAATGGCAGAGTCGGACAGGGTCAGGCGGTCGAGCATGGCCGGCGCCAGGCCGGCGGCGGCGGCCGCATCGAGGTCGCGCTGGTTGGCCGCGCGCAGCAGATCGGCATCGCGCACGATGGCGGCGGCGATCAGGCTCAAGGCACGGTTGCGCGTGGCGCTGTCGGCACGCGCCATGGCGCGCGAGGCGGCGCGCGCGCGCGTGCCCACGTCCTGCATATATTCTGTGATGTCCATGCTCGTATCCATATAGTAAAAAACTAGCCTCGGGCGATCTTCAGGCCCAGCTGCAGCATGGCATCCCAGGCATCGCCCGCGTAGCCCTTGGCGCGCAAGCCCTTGATCATCTTGTCCACCTGCGCCGCCTGCTGCAGCGCCGCTTCCAGCACGGGTAGCGAAATGCGCCGCAGAGCCGGTTCCATCATCCGCTCGCGCGGCCCCCAGATGCGGTATTCCTTCAGCAGCGCGCCCAATGGACGCCCTTGCGCCATGCCGGCCTTCAATTTTAACAGCGTGCGGATTTCTTCGGAGACGGCCCACAAGACCAGCGGCAGCGCCTCGCCCTCGCCTTTCAAGCCTTCAAGCATGCGCACCAGGCGCGCCGGGTCGCCGGCCAGCATGGCTTCGGACAGCTTGAAGACATCGTAGCGGGCCACGTTCAGCACCGCGTCCTGCACTTGCTCGTACGTCAGCTTGCCCGCGGCATGCAGCAAGCCCAGTTTCTGGATTTCCTGGTGCGCCGCCAGCAAATTGCCTTCCACCCGTTCGGCGATGAAGTCGATGCTGGCACGTTCGGCGCTTTGCCCCTGCGCCGCCAGGCGCTGGGATATCCAGGCAGGCAACTGCGCCCGTTCCACATTCGGAATGTCGATATACACGGCCGCCTGCTGCAGGCTGGCGACCCAGGCCGCCTTTTGCGTCGCCCAATCCAGCTTGGGCAAGGTGATCAGGGTCAGGTTGTCTGGACTGAGATTTTTCGCGTAGCTTTGCAGCGCCGCTCCGCCATCCTTGCCCGGCTTGCCGGTGGGGATGCGCAGCTCGATCATTTTCTTGTCGCCGAACAGCGACAGCTCCTGGTTCGCGGCCAGCAATTCTCCCCACTTGAAGCTGCGCTCCACCGTCAGCACGTCGCGCTCGGAGTACCCCTGCGCACGCGCCGCGCGGCGGATCTTGTCGGCCGCTTCCAGCGCCAGCAAGTGTTCGTCGCTGGTGATCACATACAGCTGCGCCAGCGGCTTGGCCACATGCCCATCGAGCGCGTCTATCCGCAATTGCATGGCGTCCCCGTTACTGCTGCGGCGCGACCGGCGTCACGGGCGCCACGGGCGCCACCGACATGGCCGGCAGCACCGGCTTGATGGCTGCCAGGCGGCGCATGATCTGCTGCACCAGGTCGTTGCGCATGTCGCGGTACAGCGCCGCTTCTTCCGTTTCCTTGGCCAGTACCTGCGATTCGTCGAAGGTAATCGGGCGCACCAGGCTGATGGTCGTCGGTGCCAGCAACTGGTTGCCGGCCTTGTCCACCACGCGGAAATTGATCGAGTAGCCGAGTTGGTACTCTTGCACGCGGCCGTTAGGGTTCAGCGACAAAATGGTCTTGGTACGATTCCTCTCCGGGTCGTTGAGCACTTCAAGGACGGCGTCGGCGCCATCCTTGGTGTTCACCACCTCCGTGCTGCCAATGGCGCGGATATAGCGTTTCAGGCTGATCGCCAGCGGCGACGTGTCGGGCAAGCCGATGTACATCGTCGCGAACGGCAGCATGAAACTGCCGTTCGAGCCGCGCAAGTGAAAGCCGCAGGCCGACAGCAGGACAGTCAGGCCCAGCGCCAGCACGGCACGGCGGCCCAACAGCGATACTTGAGAGGAAGTCGTCATGATTACACCACGATGCTGATTAACTTGCCTGGCACGACGATGATCTTCTTCGGCGTGGTCTCGACGTACTTCTGCACACTTTCGCAGGCCAGCGCAGCCGCTTCGATGCTGGCCTTGTCCGCATCCTTGGACACCGTGATCGAGCCGCGCAGCTTGCCGTTCACCTGGATCATCATCTCGATCTCGGACTGTTCCAATGCTTGCGGGTCGACCTGCGGCCAGGCGACGTTCAACAGGTCGCCGTGCACGCCAGCGTAGCCCAGTTCCTGCCACAGCACGTGGGTGATGTGCGGCGCGACGGGGTTCAGCAGGCGCAGGAAGATGGAGAAACCTTCGGCGATCAGCGCTTTCGACTGCGCGCTGTCATCGAGCTTGGCCGATTCCAGGGTGTTGAGCATCTTCATGCAGGCCGACACCACGGTGTTGTACTGGATGCGCTTCAAGTCGTAATCGGCTTGCTGCAGCAGCTTGTGCAATTCGCGGCGCAGGTTTTTCTGCGCGTCGCCCGTGGCAGGTGCGGCGCCGCCAGCCAGTGCGGCCTGGATCGTGGCCGACTGGGCGTAGCCGAAGTTCCACACGCGGCGCAGGAAGCGGTTCGCGCCTTCGACGCCGCTGCCCGACCATTCCAGCGTCTGTTCCGGCGGCGAAGCGAACATGGTGAACAGACGGGCCGTGTCGGCGCCGTACTGCTCGATCTGCGCTTGCGGGTCGATGCCGTTGTTCTTCGACTTCGACATTTTTTCCGTGCCGCCGATTTCCACCGGCTGGCCGTCGGCCACCAGGACGGCGCTTTGCGGACGGCCCTTGTCATCGAGGGACAGGCGCACGTCGTCCGGGTTGAACCAGGTAGTCTTGCCCACCGCGTCCTTGCGGAAGTAGGTTTCGTTGAGCACCATGCCCTGCGTCAGCAGGTTGACGAACGGCTCGTCGAACTTGACCAGGCCGAAGTCGCGCATGATCTTGGTCCAGAAGCGCGCGTACAGCAAATGCATGACGGCATGTTCGATGCCGCCGATGTACTGGTCCATCGGCATCCAGTAGTCATTGCGCGCGTCGACCATGGCGTCATTGCTGCCTGGCGAGGTATAGCGCATGTAGTACCACGACGAATCGACGAAGGTATCCATGGTGTCCGTCTCGCGGCGCGCCGGCTTGCCGCACTGCGGGCAGTCGCACTTGAGGAAAGCTTCGTATTTGTTCAGCGGATTGCCCGTGCCGTCCGGCACGCAGTCTTCCGGCAGCACCACCGGCAAGTCTTTTTCCGGCACCGGCACCACGCCGCAATCGGCGCAATGGATCATCGGGATCGGCGTGCCCCAGTAGCGCTGGCGCGAGATGCCCCAGTCGCGCAGGCGGAACGTGGTTTTCTTTTCGCCCAGGCCCAGTTCGGCCAGGTCGGCGGCCACCGCATCGACGGCGGAAGCGAAATGCAGGCCGTCGTATTTGCCGGAGGCGACGCAGACGCCATCCTTGCTGCCATACGATTCCTGCCACGCGTCCGTCGAAAATTCCTGGCCCTTGACTTCGATGACTTGCTTGATCGGCAGGTCGTATTTCTTGGCAAAGCCGAAATCGCGCTCGTCGTGCGCCGGCACGCCCATCACGGCGCCATCGCCGTAGGTGATCAGCACGTAGTTGCCGACCCACACTTCCACCTGTGCGCCCGTCAGCGGATGGGTGACGAACAGGCCGGTCGGCATGCCCTTCTTCTCCATCGTTGCCATATCCGCTTCGATCACGGAACCGAGCTTGCATTCGGCGTTGAAGGCGGCCAGCGCAGGATTGCTTTGCGCGGCGTGGATGGCCAGCGGGTGCTCGGCGGCCACGGCGCAGAAGGTCACGCCCATGACGGTGTCCGGACGCGTGGTAAACACATACAGCTTGCCGTCGCCGATCAGGGCGCCATTCGCGTCCTTGATCTCATGCGGGAAGGCGAAGCGCACGCCCGTCGACTTGCCGATCCAGTTGGTCTGCATGGTGCGCACGCGCTCGGGCCAGCCCGGCAGCTTGTCATCCACATAGGCCAGCAATTCTTCCGCGTAATCGGTGATGCGCGCGTAGTACATGGGGATTTCGCGCTTTTCGATCAGCGCGCCCGAACGCCAGCCGCGGCCGTCGACGACTTGCTCGTTGGCCAGCACGGTCTGGTCGATCGGATCCCAGTTCACGGTACCGGTCTTTTTGTAGATGATGCCTTTTTCCAGCATCTTGAGGAACATCCACTGGTTCCATTTGTAGTATTCGGGCTTGCAGGCGGTCATTTCGCGCGACCAGTCGATGGCCAGGCCCATCGATTCCATCTGCTGCTTCATGTGGGCGATATTCGAGTACGTCCATTGCGCGGGCGGCACGTTGTTGGCCATGGCCGCGTTTTCCGCCGGCATGCCGAAGGCATCCCAGCCCATCGGCATGAGCACGTTGTAGCCATTCATGCGCAGGTAGCGGTACATCACGTCGTTGATCGTATAGTTGCGCACGTGACCCATGTGCAGCTTGCCCGAAGGGTAAGGCAGCATCGAGCAGGCAAAATACTTGCCTTTTGGGAAACGCGGGTCGTGTTCGACGGCTTTATAGGCGTCGATCGCCTTCCAGTGCGATTGGGCGGCTTGTTCGACGTCGGCGGGACTATATTTATCTTGCATGATGTGCGGCCAATAGTGGATATGAACCGAGCATTATACTGGTTGTCGCCGCCCGATAGCGCGGCGCGCTGGCGGCCCGGTCTCGCATATTTTGACGGGCGCACAATTATGCTGTGTCGTATGCAACAATACATATGCAACAATATTCTTCTTTACTTCAAGTCCGGCCATGATCGTCTACCAGGAATATCCGCCCATCCCCGCCCTGCGGCCCTGGCTGGACTGCGTCTGGACGTGCCGCGTGCGAACGGGCGCCACGCCCCTGACGCACCAGGTCTTGCCCGACAATTGCATCGACATCCTGTGCCAGGACCAGCAGGATGCCAGCTTTGCCGTCGGCATGATGACGGCGCCGATCGCCGTCGTCAGCCAGGGCCTCGTGCAAACGGTGGCGGCCCGCTTCAAGCCGGGCGCGGCGGCCCGCTTCTTCCAGCTGCCCTTGTGTGAACTCAGCGATGGCCGCACGGGATTGCAGCAGCTGTGGGGCCGCGAACTGGCGGCGCGCCTGGCTGACGCCCTGTGGAGCGAGCCCTTGTCCAATGCGCAAAGAATTTCTATTTTGCAAGACTATCTGCTGCTGCGTCTGCGCAGCGCGCCGCCACGGCGTCAGCCCGGCGCGGCCGAACATGCCATCGCGGCCATCGAGCGCGCATGCGGCCAGGTGCGCGTGGATGGCCTGGCGCGGCAACTGGGCGTGTCGCGCCAGCACCTGGCGCTGCAATTTCGCCAGCAAGTGGGCATCAGCCCCAAGCTGTTTGCCCGCATCTGCCGCTTTCGCGCCGCCAGCCAGGGACTGACAAGCCTGGCGGGACAGCCGGACTGGGCGCAAGTCGCCTTGCAATTTGGCTATTTCGACCAGTCGCACCTGATCCACGATTTCCAGGATTTCGCCCGCAGCTCGCCCGAGGCGTGGCTTATGCACCGCCACCATTGAAACCTTCCATTTTTACAATCGCCACGCGCGCGCCGGTGGCATGATGGCGTTATTCTTCATTTACCAGGAGCAGAACATGATCAAGGGCTTGCGCACCGTCACCTATCCCGTCCCCGACCTGGACAAGGCCAAGGCCTGGTACAGCCAGGTATTCAATACCACGCCCTACTTCGACCAGCCGTTCTATGTCGGTTTTGCCATCGGCGGCTTCGAGCTGGGCTTGCTGCCAGACGGCCAGCCTGGCACCCAGGGCAGCGTGACGTACTGGGGCGTGGACGGCATCGAGCAGGAAGTCGAGCGCATCGTGGCACTGGGCGGCAGCCTGCACCACCCGATCACCGACGTGGGCGACGGCATCCGCACGGTGGAATTGCTCGATCCGTTCGGCAACCAGATCGGCCTGATCGACAATCCCCATTTCGATACCGGCAAGGTCGTTTAGGCGGCTTCACCCTGCAGCCATGCGCGCAATTGCTGCAGGGCCGTCTTTTCATGCGCCGTTTCAGGCGTGATCAGGTAATACGCCCGCTGGCCGCGCAGTGGGCGCTCGCATGCGATGCGCAATTCGCCACGCGCCAGCTCCGCTTCAACCAGCATGCGTGGCAGCAAGACCACGCCCTGCCCCTGCACGGCCGCCATGGCCAGCATGGAAAACAGTTCATAACGGGCGCCATAGTGCGCCCCATCGCGCCCCTCTCCCTCGACCTGCATGGCGTCAAACCACTGGCGCCAGGCGCCCGGGCGCGTACTTTGTTGCAGCAAGGTCAGTTCCAGCAAATCCTGCGGCTGCCAGGCGCTGCGCGCCGCCAGAAGGCGCGGACTGGCAACGGGCACGATTTCTTCATGCATGAGCAAGGTGGCGCGCGTCCCGGGCCAGCGCGCCAGCTGCTCGGGCGTGCCCGCGTACAGGGCGCCGTCGTATTCCGTATCGGCAAACATGAACGGTTTTGTATACGCGTCGATATGCACGACGATATCCGGGTGCAGTTGCGCCAGCGAAGACAGCCGCGGCATCAGCCAGCGCGTGGCAAACGTGGGTACCGAAGCCAGCTGCAAGGCGCCGCCGCCGCCCTGGCGCGCCATGGTGTCGAGCGTGTCGCGCTCCAGGCCGTCGAGACGGGCCGCGATCTGCCGCGCATACGCGGCGCCGGCGCTGGTCAGCAACACGCCATGGCGCGTGCGCTGAAACAATTGCACGCCAAGAAAAGTTTCCAAGGATGAAATCTGCCGCGACACGGCGCTTTGCGTCAGCGACAGTTCGCGCGCCGCATGCGTGTAGCTCTGGTGCCGCGCAGCCGCCTCGAAGCAGTTCAGGGCTTGCAGCATGGGAATTTTGCGTGACATGGGGGTATCCGGCCGGTGAAAGGTCCCTAGTATGCCGCAAGATATGCGCAACACGCATGTCTGGGTGCGAAAAAATCGTTTGCGCAAGGCTAGGCAAAAACCTACCATGAGCCATATTCAATCTTGCGCCGATCACCGGCGCTCACCTGCGAGGCCTGTGATGAGCAAAACCGTATTCAACTGGAATTCCCCCCTGCTGCTGGAAGAACAACTGACGGGCGACGAACGCGCCGTGCTGGAAGCGGCCCGCGATTATTGCCAGGGCAGTCTGGTGCCCAGGGTCCTCGAATCGTTCCGCCATGGCCGCACGGATGCCGCCATCTTCCGCGAAATGGGAGAGCTGGGCTTGCTGGGCACGACCATTCCCGAAGAATACGGCGGGGCCGGCCTGAACTATGTTTGCTACGGCCTGGCCGCGCGCGAAGTCGAGCGCGTCGATTCGGGCTACCGCTCGATGATGAGCGTGCAATCGTCGCTGGTGATGGTGCCGATCAATGCCTTCGGCAACGAGGAAACCAAGCAGAAGTACCTGCCGAAACTGGCGACGGGCGAATTCATCGGCTGCTTCGGCCTGACGGAGCCGAACCATGGTTCCGATCCTGGCAGCATGGTCACGCGCGCGCGCAAGGTACCGGGCGGCTATAGTCTCTCCGGCGCCAAGATGTGGATCACCAACAGCCCCATCGCCGACGTGTTCGTCGTCTGGGCCAAGGACGATGAAGGCGCGATCCGCGGCTTCGTGCTGGAAAAAGGCTGGAAAGGCCTGTCGGCGCCGGAAATCCACGGCAAGGTCGGCTTGCGCACCAGCATCACCGGTGAAATCGTCATGGATGAAGTGTTTTGCCCGGAAGAAAATGCCTTCCCCGACGTGCGCGGCCTGAAAGGCCCGTTCACCTGCCTGAACAGCGCCCGCTACGGCATCGCCTGGGGTGCGCTGGGCGCGGCAGAAGACTGCTACCTGAAGGCGCGCCAGTACACGATGGACCGCCAGCAATTCGGCCGCCCGTTGGCAGCGAACCAGCTGGTGCAAAAGAAACTGGCCGACATGTTGACGGAAATCACCATGGGCTTGCAAGGCTGCCTGCGCCTGGGCCGCATGAAGGATGAAGGCTCGCCCGCCGTGGAAATCACCTCGATCATGAAGCGCAACAGCTGCGGCAAGGCGCTCGATATTGCCCGCATGGCGCGCGACATGATGGGTGGCAACGGTATTTCCGACGAGTTCGGCGTCATCCGCCACCTGGTCAACCTGGAAGTGGTCAACACCTATGAAGGCACGCACGATGTGCACGCGCTGATCATCGGCCGCGCCATCACCGGCATCGCCGCGTTCAACTAATGGACGCCTTGGCTTCCACCCTGCGGCCCGCGCCGCTGACCGGCTTGCGCGTGCTGGACCTGTCGCGCGTGCTGGCCGGCCCGTGGGCCGGGCAAATGCTGGCCGACCTGGGCGCCGACGTCGTCAAGGTTGAACAGCCGGGCCGCGGCGACGACACGCGCTCCTGGGGCCCACCATACCTGAAAGATGCAGATGGCCGCGACACCGCCGAGGCTGCCTATTTCCAGTGCGCCAACCGCAACAAACGTTCCTTGTGCATCGACCTGGCCGCGCCCGAAGGGCAAGCCCTGGTGCGCCAGCTGGCGGCCGAAGCGGACGTGCTGCTGGAAAATTTCAAGCTCGATGGTTTGAAGCAATACGGCCTCGATGCGGCCAGCTTGCTGGCACTCAACCCGCGCCTCGTCTACTGCTCCATCACGGGCTTTGGCCAGGATGGGCCGTACGCGGCGCGCGCCGGCTATGACTTCCTGATCCAGGGCATGGGCGGCTTGATGAGCATCACGGGCGTGCCCGACGGCCAGCCGGGCGCGGGTCCGCAAAAAGTGGGCGTGGCGCAGACGGACATCCTGACGGGCCTGTACGCCACCATCGCCGTGCAGGCGGCGCTGGCCGAACGCGAACGCTCGGGCCTGGGCCAGCATATCGACCTGGCCTTGCTCGACGTGCAAGTGGCCGCGCTGGGCAACCAGGCGGCCAATTACCTGTGCGGCGGCAAGGTGCCGCAGCGCATGGGCAATGCCCATCCGAACATTGTGCCCTACCAGGACTTCCCCACGGCCGACGGCGACATGATTTTGGCGATCGGTAACGATGGCCAATTTTCGCGCTTTTGCGCCGTCGCCGGCCACCCGGAATGGGCGCAGGACGAACGTTTCGCCACCAATCCGCAGCGCGTGGCACACCGGGCGATCTTGATCCCCCTGATGCGCCAGACCACGGTCATGCGCACGACGGCCGAGTGGATCAGCGCCTTCGAGGCGCAAGCCGTGCCGTGCGGTCCCGTCAACCGCATCGACCAGGTCTTTGCCGACCCGCAAGTGGTGGCGCGTGGCTTGAAAGTGGAAATGCCGCATCCCACGGCGGGCACGGTGGCGCTGGTGGCCAATCCCGTGCGCCTGTCGGCTTCGCCGGTGCAATACCGCTTGCCGCCGCCATTGCTGGGGCAGCATACGGACGAGGTGCTGCAGCAGTGGCTGGGCCTCGATGGCGGCCAGATTGACGGCTTGCGCGAACGCAAGATCGTGTAAATGTTGGGTATGTCGGATTACGCGCTTGCGCGCTAATCCGACCTACTTCAATACCAGCTTCAACGCCGGCTTCTCGCCATAATCGTCATAGCGCTCATTGATGCCGGCGATACAGAACGTGATTTCTTCCAGCAAGTCCGGCACTTGCGCCTTCATTGCTTCCGCATCCTGCACAACAATGTCGAGCACTTCGTTCGGCTTCAAACGGAACTGCGTCATGTTTTCGTCATCGCGCAGATAGCTGAGGCAATCAACCCAGGCGTCCATGCTGTTGCCGTAGAACTCGGGGAAGCCGAAGGCTTGCACGCATTGCGCGTGAAAGCTCGCTGCGTCGGTAATCTCTTTGCCGTTCAGTATTGCAGTGGCCATGGTCTTCCTCAGTTCTTCAGCGACAGCACATCCTGCATGTCGAACAGGCCGGTCGGCTTGTCGGCCAGGAAACGCGCGGCGCGCAGGGCGCCGTGGGCGTAGGTGACGCGGCTGCTCGACTTGTGGCTGATCTCGATGCGCTCGCCGATGCCGGCAAACAGCACCGTATGATCGCCGACGATATCGCCGCCGCGGATGGTGGCAAAGCCGATGGTCGACGGGTCGCGTTCGCCCGTCACGCCTTCGCGGCCGTACACGGCGCATTCCTTCAGGTCGCGGCCCAGGGCGCCGGCCACCACTTCGCCCATTTGCAGGGCGGTGCCCGATGGCGCATCGACCTTGAAGCGGTGATGCGCTTCGATGATCTCGATATCGTAGCCTTCGGACAGGCTTTTCGCGGCCAGTTCCAGCAGCTTCATGGTGACATTCACGCCCACGCTCATGTTCGGCGCGAACATGATGGCCGTCTTTTCGGCGGCGGCGGCAATGGCGGCCTTGCCCGCATCATCGAAACCCGTGGTGCCGATGATCATCTTGATGCCATGCTCGGCGCAATACGCCAGATGCTGCAAAGTGCCTTCGGGACGCGTGAAGTCGATCAGGTAATCGGCGCCGGCCAGGCCGGTGGCCAGATCGGATGCGATCAGCACGCCGGCAGGCTTGCCCAGGAAGGCGGCCGCATCCTGGCCGACGGAAGGCGAACCAGCGCGGTCGAGGGCGCCGGCCAGCACGGCGTCAGGCGCATTGCTGACCGCTTCGATCAGGATATGGCCCATGCGGCCGCTGGCGCCAGCGATGGCAATTTTCAGTTCAGTCATTTTATTCTCTTACAGCAACTTATTTGGTGGGTTCGGCAGCAGGTGCAGGCTCGGCGGCAGGCGCAGGCGTCACTTCCGGCTTACTCACAGGAATGGCGGGCGCGGCATCGGCCGGCACGGGCACGGCGCTTGGCGCCACGGGCGATGGCACGGCGGCGGCAGGCACGTCGGCCTTGGCAACCTTGGCGAACGGCGACGGGCCGGCGATACGGTCGATGTATTCTTTCTCCGTCGGCAAGTTGCCGCCTTCGAAACGTTCAACCTTGCCATCCTTGCCGAAGTACACGACCACGCGGCTGCTGGTGGTTTCGCCACTGCCCCGGGCCAGGCGGAATGGATAATCCCAGCGGTCGGCATGGAAGATATCGGTCAGCAGCGAGGTGCCGAGGACGAAACGCACCTGGTCGCGCGTCATGCCCACTTTCAACTGAGCCAGCATCTCTTCGGAGACAAAGTTGCCTTGTTGAATGTCAGGACGGTAGGGCGAGAAAAACCACATGAATTTTTGCAGTGGCGTAATGGTGGTCGTTTGTGCGCCCTGTTCGGGGACCAGTTCCTTGCCTTCTTTTTGAGCAGCTGCCGGCTTTTCGCCAAGGATGCCACGGCTGGCGCAGCCGGACATGGCCAGCGCGACACAGACCATGCCTGCCACGACTGGTGCTCGAAATGAAATACGGTGCCAGAGAGATGGCAATACAGCCGGTGTTACGCGCATAAATGACCTCAATTTGATGAACAAAACGCCAGGAGTGGCCGGCCTGCCAAAAAATGCATATTTTGGCACTCCCCGCTAAAACGCTATATGATAAAGCACCTGACCCACATACGAGCAACAAACATGAGTAACAATCCTAGTGATCTCAAGGCAAGCGGCCTGAAAGCCACCCTGCCACGGCTGAAGATACTCGATATCTTCCAGAGTAGCCCGGTACGCCACCTGACCGCGGAAGACGTCTACAAGATTCTGCTGGCCGACAATATGGATGTCGGCTTGGCAACTGTCTACCGCGTCCTGACGCAATTCGAACAGGCAGGCTTGCTCAACCGCAACCATTTTGAAACCGGCAAGGCGATTTTCGAGCTCAACGAAGGTTCCCACCACGACCACCTGGTGTGCCTCGACTGTGGCCGGGTCGAAGAATTCTTCGACGAAGACATCGAAGTGCGCCAGCAAAAGGTAGCCGAAGAGCGCGGCTTCAAGATCGCCGAACACGCCTTGGCCATCTATGGCAACTGCATCAAGACGGCTTGCCCGCACAAAACCGCCTGACCACAGCTGGCCGCTCCCACGGGGCGGCTGGCGCGCCAGGCAGTACGATCAATGATGGCTGAGCGCGCTTGACAGCAACTTGGCCGTGATATCGACAATCGGGATGACGCGCTCGTAGGCCATGCGCGTCGGTCCGATCACTCCCAGCGTGCCCACGATCTTGCCGTTGACTTCATACGGCGCCGTCACCACGCTCATCTCATCCATCGGCACCAGGTTCGATTCGCCGCCGATGAATATCTGCACGCCCGTCGCCTTGCTCGATACGTCGAGCAGCTGCATCAAACCCGTTTTTTGCTCGAACATGTCGAACATCTGGCGCAGCGAATGCATATTCGATGACAGATCGCTCACGCTGAGCAAGTTGCGCTCGCCGGAAATCACCATGTCATCGCTATGGTCGGCCATCGCTTCGCTGCCCGCTTCCACGGCCGCCTGCATCAGGCTGCCCATATCGTCGCGCAACTGGCGCAATTCACCCTGCAGGCGCACGCGCACGGCATCGAATGACAGGCCGCCATAATTCTGGTTGATGTAATTGGCCGATTGCACCAGTTGCGCCGGCGTATAGTCGGCCTCCGTCAGCAATAAACGGTTCTGCACGTCGCCGCCGGGGGCGACGATGACGAGCAGGATGCGTTTTTCGGACAGGCGCAGGAATTCGATTTGCTGGAATACGGATTCGCGGCGCGGAGTGAGCACGACGCCGGCAAACTGCGACAGCGATGACAGCATCTGCGCCGCGTTGGCAATGGTTTTTTGCGGTTGCGGCGTCTGCAGGCGCATGCGCGACTCCACCAGATGCTCGTCCAGGTGCCGGACGGTCAGCAAGGTATCGACAAAGATGCGGTAGCCGCGCGGCGTGGGGATGCGTCCGGCCGAGGTGTGAGGGCTGGACACATAACCGAGTTCTTCCAGGTCGGCCATGATGTTGCGGATCGTGGCCGGCGACAGGTCCAGGCCGGAAATTTTCGACAAGGCGCGCGAACCGACCGGCAGGCCGTCGGCGATATATCGCTCGACCAGGGCTTTCAGCAGTGTTTGGGCACGTGTATCGAGTTGCATGGTGTTTTATTTAAGCAAGTATGTTGTTAAGCAAGCGGCAACGAAAGCGGCCGAACGTGCATCAACAGCACCTATTATGCACGTTCGCCCGCCCCGCGGCGATCAATCTTCCAGTTGCCCCTGCAGCCACAGCAGCAATTCATCGAAGTTGGCGCAGATGGCGTCGGGCTGCACGCCGGCGGCCAGATGCGCGTCGCTGCCCTTGCGGTTCATCCACACGGCGCGCATGCCCGCTCCTTGCGCTCCCGTGACGTCGAAATACAGGTCGTCGCCCACATACACGGCCTCATGCGGCGCCACGCCCAGCGCGGCGCAAGCGGCCAGGAAGATGCTCGCGTCAGGCTTGGCCACGCCGAAATCGCTGGCGGCGATGGAGACTTTAAAATGCTGTGCCAGGCCGATAATTTCAAGGTCCGCATTGCCATTCGAAATCGAGCCGACCAGCATGCGCTGGCCCATCCAGGCAAGGCCAGGCAAGACGTCGTCATACGGCTGGACGCGATGGCGCGCAGCCAGGAACTGCGCGATGGCGCCATCGACCAGGACAGGATCCTCGCCGGCCGCCTCGAAGGCGGCCAGCAAGCCGGCGCGGCGCAACTCGATCAGGTTGCCATGGAAATGCGGTTGTTCATGGAGCATGGCCAGGCGGTGCTGGCGCAGCACCTCGATGGAAAACTGCTGCGCCACCTTGGGCGCATGCGTGGCCAGCCAGTCGTGCAGCAGGGTTTCCGCTGCGGCAATCACGGGCGCGATGGGCCACAAGGTATCGTCGAGGTCGAACAGGATGGCCTTGGGCGGCACGGCAGGTTTTACAGGGGCAAGAGACATGGGATTCACGGTGGATGCCACGCCACAGTGCGCAGCCTGCCTCTATTGTCGCATTGATCGCCGCCGCCGGCATGGCTGCGCCTCCATGAAATGGGGCCGGGCCAGCGCTTCCCGGCGAAAAATTGTTACAGGGTGATACAAGGCAAGATCATTCAGCTTGCCAGATAGACTAAAATAGGCGCCATTCCAATGCGGCGCCAGCGTCCGCGTTGCGCTACCCAACCTAATTCGTTTTGGAGAATGTATGAAAAATTTGTACCTGCGCTCGATGCTGGCGGCGGCTTGCGCCGTCACACTGGCAGCCTGCGGTGGCAGCGGCGGCAACCTGTATCTGCAAGGCCAAGTCGTCGGCCTGGCCAAAGATGGCCTGATTCTCCTGAATGACGGGGAAAGCTTGCCGATTCCTGCGGGCCAGGCCAGCTTTGTTTTCACCAAGCTGGTCAAGAACGATGACCGCTACAATATCACTATCGCACAACAGCCCAAGGGTGCCGTTTGCACCATTATCAATGGCGTCGGCAAGGCATCGAGCTACTCCGTGACTACAGCCCAGGTGAACTGCCAGACCAACGCCTACCCGTTGAGCGGCACGGTCACGGGCCTGACCACGGATGGTTTGCGCCTGGTGATGGGCCCCAACGGCACCACCCTGCTGGCTGGCGCCACAACCTACGAATTCAAAAGCGTTGATGACGGCGCCTCGTACGGCATTTCCATACTGGCTCAGCCAACGGGCCTGACATGCCGCTTCCAGGGTTCCAGCAGTGCCGATGGCAGCGATACGGTCGGCAAGATGGGATCTGCCGCCACGACCGCAGCCACACTTGACTGCAAGCCGCAGTAATCCTTGCGATCCGTCACCTATTTTTGGAGAAATACATGAAGTTATCCTGCTTGCGCCCTATCGCCGCACTGCTGCTGACCTTGGGACTGGCCGCTTGCGGCGGCAAGGCCTCGTATGATGTCAGCGGCACGATCTCAGGCTTGAACAATGAAGGACTGATCCTGGTCAATAGCGGCGACTCCCTGCCGGTTCCTGCGGGGAAAACAGCGTTTACCTTTGCCAAGCGCATCGACTATGGTACCGACTACAACATCACCATCCAGCAGCAACCGGCGCACATGACTTGCAGCATCAGCGGTGGTTCCGGTTCGGCTGGTCATTACCTCACTATCAGCGCCGCTGTTGCTTGCGCGCAAAACAGATATACCGTGGGTGGCACGATTTCCGGCCTGACGGTGGACGGTCTGGTGCTGATTAACGGTAGTACAACAACAACAGTGGTCAAGGACTCCACGACCTTTACCATGGCCGGCTCCGTCGCCTATGGCGATACCTATGGCGTCAGCGTCTCCGTGCAGCCGAAGGGTCTGCTGTGCGTTGTACAGCCGGGCACAGGCGGCGGCACCATGGGCGAAGCGAATGTGACATCGGTAAAGGTCGCCTGCAATCCAGCCTAAGTTGCAGTAACGGTAGCCGCCAGGCGGCTACCGGGAAGAGATATCATGAAAATCTATATTTGATATTCAAAATATAAATTGGAGTTATATGTGGCGATGCAGCATAATGCATCTGTCTCCTCCAACTCTTCCAAGAATTGGATTTAGCCCGCTTTTACCAGCGGGCTTTTTTTTTGCCCAAAATTCCTCAGCCGGGTTTGTTCAAGCCCGGCTGCAGCATTTGCACGATGCTGGAGAAATCCTGCTGCGCATAACCGGCTTGCGCATGCATCTGATACAGCTGGCGCACCAGACCGCCCAGGGGCGTGGGCGCATTCGCCGACAGGGCCGACTGCTGCGCCAGGCCCAGGTCTTTCAGCATCAGCGCCGTGCCGAAGCCGCCCGTGTAATTGCGCGAAGCGGGCGTGCCGTCCATGACACCGGGCCACGGGTTGTACACTTCCAGGGTCCAGTTGCGACCCGAACTCTTGGCCATGATGTCGGACAACACTTTCGGGTCCAGGCCATGCGCCACGCCCAGGTTCAGGGCCTCGGCCGTACCGGCCATCAAAATACCCAGCAGCATGTTGTTGCAAATCTTCGCCACCTGGCCCGCACCCGCCTCGCCCGCATGGAAGATATTCTTGCCCATCTTCTCCAGCAAAGGCCGCGCCTGCTGCAAGGCCGCTTCGCTGCCACCGACGATAAAGGTCAGGGTGCCGGCCGCCGCGCCCGCCGTGCCGCCCGAGACGGGCGCATCGATCATGGCAAAGCCCCGCTCGCTGGCCGCCTGCGCCACCTGGCGCGCCACGTCGGCAGCGATGGTGCTGCAATCGATGAACAAGGCGCCCGGCTTGGCCGAGTCCAGCACGCCACCGGCCGCCAGGTACAGCTCCTGCACGTGCTTGTTGGCCGGCAGCATGGTGATGACGGCGTCGGCCGTCTGCACGGCCGCGCTGGCGGACGCCGCCGCCGTGGCGCCCGCCTCGACCAGCGAAGCCACTGCGGCTGGCGCCAGGTCGAACACGGACACGTGGAAGCCGGCGGCCACCAGATTGCGGGCCATCGGCGCGCCCATGTTGCCCAGGCCGATAAAAGCGATATGTTGCATGGTGAAAGTCTCCAGTTATTCTTTTATTTAATGTAGATCCGCCAATGGATGCTGTGTCCACGGCGCCGCAAAATACTCGTCCAGATGCGCTGCGCTGATGTCGGCCAGGCTTGCCGGCTGCCACTGCGGCGCGTTGTCCTTGTCGATCAGCAAGGCGCGCACGCCTTCGCGGAAATCGGCATGGGCGCAGCATTGCACGGCAACGATCAATTCCAGCTGGAACACCTGCGCCAGGCTCAGATGCCGCGTGCGTTCGCGCATGGCCCACACCAAAGCGGCCGAAGTGGGCGCGCCCTTGTCCAGCGAGTGGGCCGCCTTTTGCAGCCACGCCGAATCGCCGTCATACGCGGCAATGGCGGCCACCACTTCAGGCAAGGTGGGCGCTTGCGTCAGCGCGGCGATGGCGTCGAAGTTGGCGCGCACTTCCGAGACGGGCAACACCGTCGTTGGCGCCGAAAAGCCGCGCAGCAAGCGGTCCAGCTGTTCGCTGTTCTCCTGCGGGCTGGCTTGCCATTGCGCCAGTGCCAGCGCGTCGAGCACCATGGCCCGCTCTTCCTGGCGCAGGAAATAGTCGCCGAGACCCGCAAACAGGGCATCGGCCGCGTTCAATGGCGCGCCCGTCAAGCCCAGGAACAGGCCGCTGCGTCCCGGCATGCGGCCCAGGAACCAGCTGCCGCCCACGTCGGGAAACAGGCCAATGGTGATTTCCGGCATGGCGATGCGCGTGCTTTCCGTCACCACGCGGTGGCTGGCGCCGGCCATCAGGCCCAGGCCGCCCCCCATGACGATGCCGCCGCCCCACACCATCAGCGGCTTTGCATAGGTATGGATGCGGTGGTCGAGCCGGTATTCCTCGGCAAAGAAGGCCAGCGCCTGCGGGTTAGGCACGACGCCCGGCTGCTCGACGATGGCCGTGCGCAGGCTGCGCACGTCGCCGCCCGCGCAGAAAGCCTTGTCGGTCGACGATTGCAGCACCACGCAGGCAATGGCAGCGTCGCTGGCCCAGCGCACGAGAGCGCCATCGATGGCGCGGATCATGTCCAGGGTCAATGCATGCAAGGACTTTGGCGCATCGAGGGTGATGACGCCCAGCTTCATGCCGCCGGGACAGTCGCGTTCCTCGATTTTCACAGTTTCAATCAGGGTACTTTCAGCCATTCTTCCACTCCGCCGGACGTTTTTCCAGGAACGCTTGCACGCCTTCTTTCTGGTCTTGCGTATCGAACAGGCCCAGGAACAGGGTGCGTTCATCGGGCAGGGAGTTGACCAGCGGATGGCTGCGCGCGCCCTGGATCAGGGTCTTGCACGCCGTCACGCTGCTGGGGCTTTGACGGGCCACCTTGGCGGCCAGGGCCAGCGCTGTGGCGGCAGCCTTGCCGGTTGGCACGACTTCCTCGACCAGGCCGATAGCCAGCGCCTTGGCCGCATCGACCCGTTCGCCACATAAAATCATGCGCTTGGCCCAGCCTTCGCCTACCAGCCACGGCAAGTGCTGCGTGCCGCCCGCGCACGGCAGCAAGCCGACGGAGGCTTCCGGCAAAGCCATCTGCGCATGTTCTTCAGCAATACGGATGTCGCAGGCCAGCGCACATTCGAGTCCGCCGCCCATGGCATAGCCATTGATGGCGGCGATGCTGACGCCGCGAAACGCGGACAACGCCTCAAAAGCTTCGCCAAACACGGCGGCCATGGCGAACGCCTTGTCCTTGTTGCCATCGGCAAACACCTTCAGATCGGCACCGGCAGAGAAGAACTTGGCGCCGCCGCCCGTGATCACGAGAGCGTACACGTCCGGGTCGGCATTCAGGTCGGCCACCAGTTGCGTCATCGCGTTCAGGCTGGCCTGGGTCCACGTATGGGCGGGCGGGTTGTCGAGCGTCACCAGGGCCGTATGGCCATGGCGTTCCAGCAGCAAATTTGTATACACTTTGGTCATCGCAGATTCTCCGTGGCGCCGTCTTTCAAAATCGCTCGCGCGACGATCAGGCGCATGATTTCATTCGTCCCTTCCAGGATCTGGTGCACCCGCGTATCGCGCACATGGCGCTCGAGCGGGTACTCGCGGATGTAGCCATAGCCGCCATGCAATTGCAGCGCATCGTTGGCAACATTAAAACCCACATCCGTGGCGAAACGTTTTGCCATGGCGCAATATGCCGTGGCGTCGGGACTTTCCTGGTCCAGTTTCCACGCCGCCAGACGCACCATCTGGCGCGCCGCCACCAGTTCCGTCAGCATGTCGGCCAGCTTGAATTGCAAGGCCTGGAATTGCGCCAGCTCGCGGCCGAACTGCGTGCGCTCCTTCATGTACGCCTGCGCCCGCGTGAGGGCCGCCTGCGCCGTGCCCACCGAGCACACGGCGATATTGATGCGCCCGCCATCGATGCCCTTCATGGCAATGGCAAAGCCTTCGCCTTCCGCGCCCAGCAAGTTCGCTGCCGGCACTTTCACCTGGTCAAAGCTGATGATGCGCGTGGGCTGGCTGTTCCAGCCCATCTTTTCTTCCTTCTTGCCATACACGATGCCGGGCAGATTGGCCGGCACGGCAAAGGCGGAAATACCGGCCGCGCCCTCGCCGCCGGTTCTCGCCATGACGATCAGCATGTCCGTCTGGCCCGCACCCGAGATAAACGCTTTCGTGCCGTCGAGAACATAAAAATCGCCCTCCTCGTCGTTCACCCTGCGAGCCTTGGTGCGCAGGGAGGCCGCGTCGGAGCCCGACTGCGGTTCCGTCAGGCAATAGCTGGCCAGTTTCTGGCCGGCGGCCAGGGCCGGCACCCATTCGTCGCACAGGGCTTCCTGTCCCCAGCGCGACAGCATCCAGGTAGCCATGTTGTGGATGGTGATATAGGCCGTGGTCGAGGTGCAGCCACCGGCCAGCTCTTCAAACACGATGGCCGCATCCTGGCGGGAGAGGCCAAGGCCGCCCCAGCGCTGCGGCGTGTACAGGCCGCAAAAGCCCATCTCGCCCGCCTTGGCGATGGTTTCCACGGGAAAAATCGATTCCGCGTCCCAATGGGCCGCGTGCGGCGCCAGTTCGCCTTCGGCAAACGCGCGCGCCGCCTGCTGGAACTCGCGCTGCTCGTCGCTCAGTTCAAAGTCCATGCCAGCTCCTTATTTCAGGCTGATGGTGGTATTGACCTTGCCCACCGAGGCCGCGTCCGTGAACCAGCGCTGGGTGATCGTTTGCGTCTGCGTGTAGAACAGCACGACCTGCTTGCCGAACGGGCCCAAATCGCCCAGTTTCGAGCCGCGCGAACCCGTAAAGCTGAACAGGGGAACGGGCACGGGGATGGGCACGTTGATGCCAACTTGCCCCACGTCGATTTCTTCCTGGAAGTAGCGCGCGGCCGCGCCGCTTTGCGTAAACAGCGCCGTGCCGTTGCCGTTCGGATTTGCGTTCACCAGGGCAATCGCTTCATCCAGGGTATCGACTTCGACGACGATCAATACGGGGCCAAAGATTTCCTGGTCATACACGACCATGCCGGGTTTCACGCCGGACAGAATCGTCGGGCCGACGAAGTTACCGTTCGGATAGCCATCAACCTTGACGTCGCGGCCATCGAGGGTCAGCACGGCGCCCTGTTCGATACCCTTGGCGACCAGGCTGAAGACGCGCTCTTTCGCCGCGCACGAGATGACCGGGCCCAGGTCCGGATTGTCCTTGCCCGCGCCGACCGTCAGGGTTTGCGCCTTGGCCGACAATTCCGGCAGCCATTCACGCGCTTCGCCCACCAGCACGGCCACCGATGCCGCCATGCAGCGCTGGCCGGCGGCGCCGAAACCCGCACCCAGCAGCTGGTTCAGGGTCTGTTCTTTATTTGCATCCGGCAAGACGACGGCGTGGTTCTTGGCGCCCATCATGCATTGCGCGCGCTTGCCGTTCAGGCTGGCGCGCTGGTACACATGCGTGCCCACCTTGCTGGAACCGACGAAGGAAATCGCCTTGATGTCCGGGTGGTCGCACAGGGCGTTGACCACGTCTTCGCCGCCGTGAATGACGTTCAGCACGCCAGCCGGAATACCCGCCTGCAAGGCCAGGCGCACGAGCTTTTCCGTCACGAGCGGATCTTGCTCCGATGGTTTCAAGACAAACGTATTGCCGCAGGCAATCGCCATCGGGAACATCCACAGCGGGATCATGGCGGGGAAATTGAACGGGGTAATGCCGGCGCACACGCCCAGCGGCTGCATCACGCTGTAGGTATCGACGCCGCCAGCCACGTTTTGCGCGTATTCGCCCATTTGCAGGGTGCCGATATTGGCCGCATGTTCCACCACTTCCAGGCCGCGGAAGACGTCGCCTTCCGCATCGAGCAGGGTCTTGCCCTGTTCCATCGTCAAGGTGGCGGCCAGGTCGGCCATGTTTTCGCGGATCAGCTGCTGAAGCTTGAGGAAGATGCGCGCACGCGCGCCGATCGGCGTCTTGCGCCAGGTTTTGAAGGCCCGCTGGGCCGAGGCGATAGCCGCGTTGACTTCCTCCGGCGTGGCGAACGGCACCTTGGCCAGTACTTCCTGCGTGGCCGGATTGACGACGTCGCGCCAGACGGTGGTCTGGGATTCAACCCACTCGCCGTTGATCAAGAGGGGAACAGTTGGAATAGCGTTTTGCGTGGTCACTCGAAGTCTCCTGGTGTGGGTATAGGTCTGTTTGCATTATTCGCACAATAGCCGCCACAAACAAGGCGTGAAAATGCGAGATAATGCAAAGCTGAATCTGTTAATCTGCAAATGTTGTAAATTTGCAGATTCCACAAACCGGGGAAGAGGAAACGCGATGGCAAAGGTTTTCATGGGCGTGCGCCTGCAGCGGCTGCGCGAGGAACGGCGCATGACGCAGGTGGCGCTGGCCAAGTCCCTGGGCATTTCACCCAGCTACCTGAACCAGATGGAACGCAACCAGCGTCCGCTGACGGTGCCGATTTTATTGCGCATCGGCACCGTGCTGGGCGTCGATCCGCAAATCTTTTCCGAACACGACAGCGCCAGCCTGGTGGCCGACGTGCGCGACGTGTTCGGCGAATTACCCGATGCGCCGCCCACGTCGATGGCGGAACTCAAGATGCTGGTGGAAAACATGCCGGAGCTGGCGCGCTCGATTTTGCTCTTGCAGCGGCGCTACCGGGTCATGGCGGAACGGGCCGACACGCTGGCTGCGCGTCTCGACGACGGCAGCCGCGGCGCCAGTTCGGCGGCCCCATCCACGGACGAGGAAGTGCGCGAATACCTGAACCGGCGGCAGAACTACATCGATGAACTGGACCGGGCGGCGGAGCTGGTGGCCGGGGAATTCGATCCCGCCCTGCGCACGCCCGATGCGCTGCAAGGCCGCTTGCTGGAGCGCCACGGCGTCAAGGTGCAACTGTCCGATGGCGACGCGGGCATGGTGCGCAAGCACCGCTACGATGCCCAGCAACAGATATTGTGGCTACCCGACACCCTGACGGGCGGCCAGCGCGCCTTCCAGATGGCGGCGCAAATCAGCTTGCTCGAGCACAGCGACCTGATCGATGCCCTGGTGCTGGCGGCAGGATTCTCCGGTGCGGCCGCGCAAACAAGCGCGCGCCTGGCGTTCTCGAACTATTTCGCCGGCGCCCTGTTGATGCCCTACCAGCGCTTCTTGCAGGCGGCGGAAGCGCGCGCCTACGATATCGAGCGTCTGGCGCACCAGTTCGGCGTGGGCTTCGAAGCCGTGTGCCACCGCCTGAGCACCATGCAGCGCCCCGATGCGGCGGGACTGCCATTCTTCTTCGTGCGCGTCGACCGCGCCGGCAATGTCTCGAAGCGCCAGTCGGCCACGGACTTCCATTTTTCCAGAGTGGGCGGCACGTGTCCGCTATGGATCGTGTACGACGCCTTCAGCCATCCGGGGCAAGTGCTGACGCAGGTGGCCAGCATGCCGGACGGCTGCACATACCTATGGATAGCACGCCAGGTCAGCACGGCGTCGCCGGGCTTCCGGGCACCGGGCAAGACCTTTGCCGTGGCGCTGGGCTGCGACATCTCGCAGGCGCACCGATTGATCTATTCGAAGGGACTCGATTTGCACGACCCGAGCAGCGCCACGCCGATCGGCACGGGCTGCAAGGTGTGCGAGCGGCAGGCGTGCCCGCAGCGGGCGTTTCCATCCTTGCTGCTGGCGCCGCCACCCGCCTCGGCTTAAGAAGCGTCGACGACGCGCATGCGCAGCGCGTCGAATTCGCGCGTGAATTCCGCGCGCCAGTCGCGCCGCGTGGATTCATCGATCCAGGCCGCGTCGAGGCCATTCAGCATGAAGCCGCGCATGTCGTCCAGGCCGAAGCCGAATTCGCGCATCATCATCCAGGCGCCCGTCGGCGTCACGTGGTGCAGGGTCGGGTCGTCCGTGTTTGGGTGCAGTTTCAAGCCCAGCTTGGCCATGGCGCGGATCGGGTGGTCCAATGCCCAGCGCTCGGGCGCCAGGGTGCGCAGGTAATACGAATTGGTCGGCACCACGGTAAACACGAGGCCCCGCTCCACGCAGCGCTGCGCCAGTTCCGGATTGTCGACAATCGTGTAGCCATGGTCGACCCGGTCCACCTGTAATTCGTCGATGGCCGTCGCCACGTTCATCCACGGCATGCCGAATTCGCCCGCGTGCGCCGTGCATTTGAAGCCGGCCTCGCGTGCGGCGCGGTAGGCTTCGATGAAGAGCTCGGGCGGGCGGTCGTTTTCGCGGTAGTCGATGCCGATGCCGATGACTTCCGGCGCGCGGTGCGCCTTCATCCATTCCACCATCTGCACGGCTTCCGCGGGAGCGGCTTCGCGGTCGATGCTGGGAATCAAACGGCCGATCACGCCAAAATCGCGCTGCGCGTCGCGGATGGCGGCCACGATGGCGTCTTGCGCCGCGTCATAGCGGATGCCCGAGACGCGCACGGTGCCGGTGGGGTTCCAGAAGAACTCCGCATAGCGCACGCCATGGCCATGCACGTCTTCCAGGTATTCGTAGGCGAGGCAATACAGGTCGGTCGGCGAGACGATCAGGTGCGCGTCGAGCGCGCGCAGCACGCGCAGCACGCCGACGGGCTTGTCGCCGCGCGTATAGAACGCGTCGATGTCCTCGGGGGTGACGACATTGCCCGTCTTGGCGGCCAGCGCGCGGAAAGTAGCCTGGCGCACCGTGCCAAACAGGTGGCAATGCAGCTCCACTTTCGGCATGGCGCGTAAAAACTGTTCAATGCTCAGGGGTGAATTAGACATGAAACTCGTTTCGTAATGAAGTGAATCAGGCGAGAATGCCGGCCAGGCGCTGCATCAGCAATTCAATGGCGGCCGGGCCATCGGCCAGCATCGCCACCTGCGTGTTGATGGGGGCGCGGCGCGGCACGCGGAACTCGCACACCGTCATGCCGCGCGTCAGCTCGCCCGTCAATTCGATGGCCACGTGGGCCGGCTGGAACTGGAACAGCTGCGGCGCTTCCAGGTACAGGGCCACCACCGGGTCGTACATCGGCATGGGAACGGAACCATCGCTGCTGCGGATGCGCACATACGCTTCCAGGTAGCCAGCCAGCCGCTGGGCGCGCGGCGTGCCGATGGCGCGCAGCTGCGCCACCTCCAGTTTAGTGACCAGCAGCTGGCGGCACAGATTCAGGCCGAACATGCGCAGCGGGATGCCGGCCTGGAAGACCTGGGCAGCCGCTTCCGGGTCCGCATAGATATTGAATTCCGCCGCCGCCGTGTGGTTGCCCTGGTCGGTCGAGCCGCCCATCAGGATGATTTCAACGATTTTTTCCGCGATGTCGGGCGCGCGGCTCAAGGCCGTGGCCAGGTTGGTCATCGGCGCGATCGCCATGATGGTGATCTGGCCGGGATGCTTGCGCACGGCGGCGATCAGGGCGTCGACGGCGTGGCCGGCAGCGTCACTGGCCGCGCCGGGCGGCAGGATCTCGCCAGTGGTGGGCATGCCGCTGTCGCCCAGGATGCGCTGCGCCGTTTCGATGACGCCGGCCAGCGGCTCTTCGCAGCCGCGGTAGATGGGCACCGTCAAGCCATCATGGGCCTTGATGCGCAAGGCGTTGTCGTAGGTGATGTCGACGGGCGCATTGCCCGCCACCACGCTTACGCCCAGCCACTCGATACCGGGATTGCTGCCCAGGAGCAGCATCGTCAGCCAGTCGTCGAAACCGGGATCGGTATCGAGCCAGATCTTTTTCAAGGCTTGGGTCATGATGGTTTCCATTCAGAAATCAGGCGCCCAGCCACAGGGCGCTGTCGGACGGCAGCACGAAGGACACGGCCGTGCCCTCGCGCCAGGCGGCGCCGCCGGCCGCGCAAATGCCCTTGACCTGACCCAGCGGCGTTTGCAGCAGGTATTCGACGGTGTCGCCGAGGAAGCCGCGTGCCAGCACGGTGCCAGGGTATTGACCGGCCGCGTCGTCGGCCGCGCACACGCGCACCTTGTCCGGACGCCAGCCCAGCACCGTGGTGCCGGCAGCAACAGGAGACGTGTACGGCAGGCTGGCGCCCGCGTGGTGCAGCGCGCCGTCGCGGTAGTCGAACAGGTTTTCAAAGCCCATGAAGTTGGCAACGAAGCGCGTCGACGGCGTATTGAAGACGGCTTCCGGCGCGGCCAGCTGCTCGATGCGCCCGCCGTTCATGACGACGATGCGGTCGGACAGGGCCAGCGCTTCTTCCTGGTCATGCGTCACGTACAGCATGGTGATGCCCAGTTCGCGCTGGATGCGGCGCAACTCGGCGCGCATCTGCACGCGCAGCTTGGCGTCCAGGTTCGACAGCGGTTCGTCCAGCAGCAGCAGGGCCGGTTCGACGACGATGGCGCGCGCCAGCGCCACGCGCTGCTGCTGGCCACCGGACATCTGCGCCGGCAAGCGCGTTTCAAAGCCCGTCAGGCCGACGGCGGCGATCACGGCTTCCACCTTCGTTTTCAGCAGGGCCGGCGCCACCTTGCGCAGGCGCAAACCAAAAGCGATATTGTCATACACGTTCAGGTGCGGAAACAGCGCATACGACTGGAAGACCATGCCGATATTGCGCTTGTTCGGCGCCAGCTTGCCGATTTCGCGGCCGTCGAGCACGATGCGGCCCGACTGCAGCGGCATCAGGCCGGCGATGGCGCGCATGGTGGTGGTCTTGCCGCAGCCGCTGGGGCCCAGCAGGGAAATCAGTTCGCCCTGCTCGACGTGCAAGTCCAGGTCTTTCACGGATGTCGTGTTCTTGGCGTAGCCGAGGTTCAGCTTGTGCAGTTCCAGATAACTCATGGTGTGTTGCCTCTTACATGTATTTAGAAATGCCCAGCACCTTCTCGGTCACCATCACGAAGGCCATGGTGAACAAGACCAGCAAGGTCGACAGGGCAGCGATCGACGGATCGAAACTGTTTTCCATATGGCCCAGCATCTCGATCGGCAAGGTGCTGATGCCAGGGCCCGTCAGGAACAGCGAGACGGGCACCTGGTTGAACGAGGTGACGAAGGCGAGGAAAAAGGCGGCGATCACGGCGTTGCGGATATTCGGCAGCACGATCATGAAGAACGCCCGCAGGCGCGACGCGCCCAGCGTGATGGCCGCATCCTCGATATCCACGCGCAAATTCACCAGGCTGGCGTACACCACGCGCACCGAATAGGGAATCAGCAGCGCGATATGGCCGATCAGCAGGCCCACGTAAACGGGCGCGTTGATGGTCAGCACCAGGTGGTGCAGCAAGCCCAGGCCGACAAGGATGGCGGGAATGATCAGCGGCGACGTCAGGATCTGCCGGATGGCGCCGATGCCCGGCGGCGGCATGCGCGAAAACGCATACGCGACGGGTATGCCCAGCAGCAGCGCGATGACGGTGGCGATCAGGCCGATTTCCAGGCTGGTCTGGAAGGCGCGGCGGAACTCGGGCGCCGACCACACTTCGATGATCCAGCGCAACGAGTACGACTCGGGCGGGAACGCCAGCGTCTCGCCGCCGCTAAAGCCGGCCAGCACGACGATGGCGAATGGCCCCAGCAGGAACAGGAATACCAGCCATAAAACGGCACGTGAAAACAGGCTTTCTTTCATACGGAACTCCGGCTCGAGGAAATACGTTTAAGGCCGGCATTCACCAGCAAAGTCATGCAGACGAGAATGACGGCGATGACATTCGCCGCGCCAAAATCGCTCTCCACGCTGACCTTCTGGTACAGCAGGGTTTCCAGCATCAGCACCTTGGTGCCGCCCAGCAGTGCCGGCGTCACATAGGCCGTCACGCAGCCCGTAAACACCAGGGTACCACCGACGACCAGGCCTTCCTGCGTCAGCGGCAGGGTGACCTTGCAAAACACTTGCCATGGATTGGCGCCCAGGGTGGCGGCAGCTGGTTCCACGTCGCGCGGCAGGTTTTCCAGCGCGCCCGCCAGCGACATCAGCATCAATGGCAGCAGCAGTTGCAGCAGGCCGACAAACACGGCGAATTCGCTGAACAGCAAACGCAGCGGCTCTTCCGTGAAGCCCATGTTGACGAGTGCCGCGTTGACGGCGCCATTCCGGCCCAGCAGCACGATCCAGGCATAGGTACGCGCGATCGGCGAGACCATCAGCGGCAGAATCATCATGCCCACCACCAGCCCGCGCCACTTCGGCGACACGCGTGCCACAGCTTGCGCGGCCGGGTAGCCGAGGATGATCGACGCCAGCGTCACCAGCGCGGCAATGCGCAGGGTGCGCCAGAAGATGGTGCGGTTGAATTCCTGCGAGAAGAATTCGATGAAGCGGTCGAAGCCCCACTGCATGCCGTCACCGACACGGAAGGCGTCGACCAGCAAAGCCAGCACGGGCAGCAGGAAGCAGACGACGATAAAGATCAGCGCCGGCAGGACCAACAGCAGTCCCAGACGCTTTTTTGGATCAGCAAACATGGTGTTTTCTCCTCGTCACCACTATTTGCTCATGGCCTTGTTCCACTGCGTCATCCAGTTCGTGCGCTGCTTGAGGATGGTTTCCGGCTTGACGAATTTCAGCGAATTGATCTGATCGGCGCCATAGGTATTGAATTGCGCGGCCGCCACCGACAGGCGCACGTCCTTGTTGACGGGCGAGTCGACCAGGTTGGTGGCCAGCTGCGTCTGCACTTCCTTGGACAGCCAGAAATCCATCAGCTGGTAGGCCAGGTCCGCATTCTTCGAACCGGCGACGATGCCCATCACGTTCATGCCGGCCGCCTGGCCTTCGGCCGGGATGCTCCATTTCAGGGGCAGGCCCGTCTTGAGCATTTGCGACCACGTAAAGCGCGCCACGGGCGCGGCCCAGATTTCATCCTGGGCGAACAGGGCCGCCAGCTGCGCGCTGTTTTTCGAGAACGTGACGACGTTGCCCTTCATGCCGACGATCTTGGCAAAGCCGGTGGCGTAGTCGTCCGTCTTGCCGCCCCAGGCCGCATCGGCCATGCGCAGCATCAGGGGACCCTGCGTGGTGCTCACGTCGGGGAAGGCCACGCGGCCCTTTAGTTCAGGGCGCCACAGGTCCTTCCAGGACGTCAGCGGGGCGATCTTGTCGCTGCGGTACACCAGGCCGACCGAGTACAGCGTGTAGCCGACGGCGAAATTGCCGCCGATGGGGTTTTTCGCCACGTCGTACAGGGCTTTGTAATTGCTCAGCTTGGAGTAATCCATGGGCTGGATCACGCCCTTTTGCGCCGCTTCCAGCATGCCGGAATCGGACAGCAGCACCAGGTCGATCACCGGGTTCTTGCTGTGCACGACCAGCTTGGCGATACGGTCCGCGTTATTCCCCGTTTCCACCTTGATATCGCAACCGCATTTGGCCTTGAACGGCTCGTACACATACTTCATGAACAAGGGCTGGGCAATCGGATAGGCCGAAATGACCAGCTCGCGTTTTTCCGCGTGGGCGGCGTTAGCCAGCAAGCCTAGGCTCAACGCCAACATGAGGTGCTTTTTCAAGATGCTTCCTTTCAGGGGACGGCGCTGGGGGACAGCGCCTGTAAAGATGAATCAGACTCAGAAATAATGTCGCATGCCAACGATCAGCACGCTTTGCGTCTTGCCGCCCGAGGCGCCGAAGCCGAACACGCGGGCGAACGTCGCGTCGCCGGCCGCTTTCTGGTAGCTCCAGGTGATGGCGACATCGGTGCGCTTGGACAGGAAGTAATCGGCCTGGAAGTTGACCTGATGCCATTTCGGCGTCTTGTTGATCACGTCATATTTACCGGTGGTAAAGAAATACGACGCGCCCAGGTTCAGCGCTTCCGTCAGCTTGTGATTCACGTTCAAGTCCACGTTTTGCAAGGTCAGATTGCTTTGATCCAGGTAGTGGTAGCGCACGTTGGTGTACAGCGCGCCAAACTTGGTCTTGCCCACATTATAAAAGCCTCCCGTGCCGGCGATGGCCTGGCTGTCCACGCCCGCGCCCTTGACGGCGCTCTTGTTGAAAATCAACAGGGAGCTGCCATAGTCATTGCCGATGGCGCCATTCGGCGCATCGGGGCTGTTCGGGCGATCCATCTTGGTGTAGGCGACGGCCCAGCTGAAGGCATCGACCTTGTAGCCGGCACCCATGCTGTAGACGCGGTTGCGGTTGGAATCTTCCGGGTTTTCGCTGAAGCCGTACAAGCCCGTAAACGACAGGTTGCTGATGTTCGGGCTGACATACTTGACGGCATTTTGCACGCGCAGGTTGTTGTAGCCATTATCGTTGTCGCCGATATGCACGCCATTGCTGGCAATGACGACCGGGCCCAGCAGGTCCTTGACGGCTTCGTACTGGCGCCCCAGGGTCAGGGTACCCTTGTCATTGCTGGACAAACCCACATACGACTGGCGGCCAAACAGGCGGCCGCTTTGCGACGCCGTGCCCGTCATGACGTTAAAACCGTTTTCCAGCACGAAGATGGCCTTGGTGCCGTTGCCCAGGTCTTCCTGGCCGCGAAAACCGATGCGGGGATTCTGATTCGTGCCGCTCAACGCATGCGTGCGGCTGCCCTTGCCCTCATCCGACACATAGCCGATACCGGCCGACAGCAAGCCATACACTTGCACGCTGCTTTGCGCCTGCGCCACACCCTGCGCCGCCAGCAAGCCACCCACTACCATCGTTCCCGTCATCCATTTGTTCATCGCCGCCACCCTAAAAAGAAAAACCCTGAGTTTTTTTGGAATTATTTTATTGATGCGTCCCTTGCATGGCGTGCTAGCGCGAGTACCGGCGCCGCCTGGCAAGCGCTTCTCTGAAGATTGTTGCCTTCAAGACAAGTAAAGACCAGTCCAGAATATGGTAAATTGCGGGATAAGAAAATTTGTTTATTTTTATAAATCCATTACTTTTTCTAATAAGCAAACCCATGCATGAGTTGAGCAAGAAGATTTCCTTACGACATTTACAAGCGTTTTCCACCTTAGCCCGGGTAAACAGCTTCAGCAAGGCTGCACAGGAATTGTGCGTGACCCAGCCAGCCCTCAGTGCGTCGATCAAGCTGCTGGAAAATCAACTGGGGAAAAAGTTGTTTAACCGCACAACCCACCAGCTGGAACTGACGCGCGAAGGCAAGCTGGCGCTCGATTACGCCACGCATTTATTAAATACGGCGAGCAATACTTTTGCCGATATCCAGCGCGCCATCGGCAGCGGCCGGCACCGCATCCGCATCGGCGCCATCCCATCGGCCATGGCGATGACAGCCGTCGTGGTGGCACGCTACTGCGAGCAGCATGGCGACGAAGTGGAAATCGTCCTGTCGGACATGCCCAACGACGGCTTGCTGCACGCCCTGCATTCTGGCCAGCTGGACTTTTGCGTGGGTATCGAGGTGCCCGGTTCCGTGTCGCTGGAAAGCGTGGGCCTGTTCGAAGACGAGCTGGTGCTGGTGACGGCGGGGCGCCATGCGCTGGCGCCGCTCAAGGAAGTGCGCTGGGAGCAATTGGCGGGGCAGGAAATCGTCGTGTTTACCAAGGGCAGCATCTGGGAGTTCGCTTCGAGCGCCCTGCGCCAGCATGGCTTGAGCCCGTCGAGCCTGTACCAGATGATCCACAGCGAGTCGCTGTATGGCGTGGTGCGCGCCGGCATCGCCGTCGGCATCATGCCCAGCCTGTACACAACCTTCCTCAACGACGAGGACCTGCACGTGGCACCGCTGCGCCAGCCCACCTGCAAGCGCAAGATCGCCTTGATGCGGCGCAATGAGATCAGCCGCAACCACCATGTCGACGACTGTTTCTCAGCCCTGCGGCAGGATCTGCAGCAGGTCGACCAGTGGTTTTGAGTTAAACCGGGGGCTTAGGCCGGCGCCTTCAGCAAATTCGCCAAAGCCACATATTGCTCCAGGCCCACGGTTTCCGGACGCAGGGTCGGATCGATGCCGGCCGCCTTGACCTGCTCTTCCGTAAACATCCCGGCCAGGCAGTTGCGGATCACCTTGCGGCGCTGCGAGAACGCCTTCATGACGACCGCTTCCAGGGTGGCCTGGTCGCACGCCAGACGCTCGGCCACGGGGATCATGCGCACGATGGCCGATTCCACTTTCGGCGGCGGATCGAAGGCCGTCGGCGGCACGATGAACAGCAGCGACATGTCATAGCGCCATTGCAGCATCACGGACAGGCGGCCATATGCCTTGCTGCCCGGCTCGGCCACCATGCGCTCGACGACTTCCTTTTGCAGCATGAAATGCTGGTCCTGTACCAGCGGTGCGAAGTCCGCCAGGTGGAACAGCAGCGGGCTCGAAATGTTGTACGGCAAGTTACCCACGATGCGCAGCTTCTGGCCGGCCGGCACGGGGATTTGCGCGAAATCGAATTTCAGCGCGTCGCCCGAGTGGATCGTCAGCTTGGCCGGATTGAACGTCTTTTCCAGGCGCACGATCAGGTCGCGGTCCAGTTCCACCACGTGCATCTGCTTCAAATGGCGCAGCAGCTGCTCCGTCATGGCGCCCAGGCCGGGGCCGATCTCGACCATGGCATCGTCCGGCTGCGGCCCGATGGCGGCCGTGATGTCGTCGAGGACGAAGCGGTCATGCAGGAAGTTCTGGCCAAAGCGTTTGCGGGCAACGTGTTTCATATTCTGTTTTTCTATTCTAGGGGCGGTGTAGCGAGGTAAAACCGGTGGGCGATCAGGCGCGGCTGCTGGCGCGCAGCATGTCGAGCGCCGTTTGCAGGGCTTGCTCCATGCTGTGGCAATCGGCCAGCCCCAGCCCTTGCGCGGCCAGGTCCAGCGCCGTGCCGTGGTCGACCGAGGCGCGGATCAACGGCAAGCCCAGGGTGATATTGATGCCGCGCCCGAAGGTCGCGTATTTCAGCACGGGCAAGCCCTGGTCGTGGTACATGGCCAGCACGCAATCGGCATCGGCCAGGTATTTGTGCTGGAACAAGGTGTCGGCCGGATACGGCCCGCGCGCATCGATGCCGCGCGCTTGCGCCGCGGCAATCGCAGGGGCGATGACATCGATTTCCTCGCGTCCCAGATACCCGCCCTCGCCCGCGTGCGGGTTCAGGCCGGTGACCAGGATGCGCGGCGCGGCGATGCCGAATTTCTGTTGCAAGTCCGCCTGGATGATATCCAGGGTGACGGCCAGGCTGTCCATGGTGATGGCAGCGGACACGTCCTTCAATGGCAGATGCGTGGTGGCCAGCGCCACGCGCAGGGTCGGTTCGCCATGGCCAGGTTCGCCGGCCAGCATCATCACCACTTGCGGCGTGCCGGTTTTTTCTGCCAGGTATTCCGTATGGCCGGAAAAGGCCACGCCGGCATCGTTGATCGTGCTTTTTTGCAAGGGCGCCGTGACCATGGCGCCAAACCAGCCGGCCTGGACACCTTCCACGGCCGCGTCCAGGGTCGCGAGCACGGAACGCCCGTTTTCCTTGTCGAGTACGCCAGGAATGACATTGTTAACAGTGGGAATATCGATCACGGCCAGGCGGCCAGACCCGAACTGGGGCAGGCCGCTGTTGCGCACGGCTTGCAGCGACAGCGCCGCCAGGCGGATGTCCGGATCGATCAGGCTGGCCGTCAGCGCCAGGAAGGCGGCGTCGCCCAGCAGGATGCAGTTGACTTCATTGCGCATGGCCCAGGCCGCGCGTATGGAGATTTCCGGGCCGACACCAGCCGGCTCGCCACAGGTAATGGCGATGGCAGGCCGGCGTGCAAGGGGCAAGTTACTCATGCGCAATGAATCAGCCGCATTACTGGTCGTCCGCGCGGAATTCGACGTAGGCACGGTCGCGCACTTCGCGCGCCCAGTTTTCCGTCGCTTCTTCCAGCTTGCGTTCGCGCAAGGCATTGCGCGCAGCGGCGCGCTGCTTCTCTTTCGAGACGTCATCACTCTTGCGTTCCAGCACTTCGATCAGGTGGAAGCCAAAGCTCGATTCGATCGGCTCGCTCACTTCGCCCGGTTTCAGCGCATTCATCGCCGTTTCGAATTCCGGTACGGTATCGCCTGGATACAGCCAGCCCAGGTCGCCGCCCTTGGCGGCCGAACCGTCGTTCGAGAACAAGCGGGCCAGGTCTTCGAACTTGGCGGCCTTGTTATCGAGACGCTCTTTCAATTCCGACAATTTGCGCTTGGCTTCGGCCGCCGACAAGGTCGGCGTTATTTTCAGCAAGATATGGCGGGCATGCGTCTGCTGCACGGCGGCGACGGCTTGTGCCTCGGCAGCACTGCGGCGGTCCACCAGCTTGAGGATGTGGAAGCCCGTATTGCTCTTGATGATAGGCGTGATCTGGCCCGGCTTCAATTTCAGCAACTGTTCCGTGAACAGGGGCGGCACGCGGTCGCTATGGCGCCAGCCGATATCGCCGCCGCTCAGCGCATCGCTGGCGTCGGAATAGGTGGCAGCCATCTTGGCGAAATCGGCGCCCGTGCGCAGCTGGCGGCTGACTTCTTCGGCGCGCGCGCGGCGTGCGGCGATCTGTTCGGGGCTGGAATTTTCCGGAATGCGCACGAGAATCTGCGCCAGGTTCAGTTCCACCTGTTCGCTGGCGGCCGCTTTTTCCGCTTCCAGGAAGTTATCCACTTCGGAATCGGAAATCTGGATCTTGGCGTCGACTTCATGCTCGCGCAGGCGCTGCATGATGATTTCATCGCGGATTTCTTCGCGGAAGGTCGCAAACGGCGTGCCTTCTTTTTCCATCTGGTTGCGCAGCTCTTGCACCGTCATTTTTTGCTGTTCAGCAATACGGCCAATCGCGCGGTCCAGGGTCAGGTCATCCACGCGCACGCCCATTTCCTTGGCCAGCTGCATTTGTGCGCGTTCAACAATCATGCGCTCGAGCAATTGACGACGCAGGTCGGCAGGATCGGGCAAGGGCACGTTCTGCGCCTTCATGCGCTGCTCCACGCTCTTGATACGGGCCGCCACTTCATTGCGCGTAATCACCTCGTCATTGACGACGACGGCAATGGAATCGATGGTCTGGCCACTGCTCGAGGCCGGTGGCGTAAACCCCTTGACCGGCGCCGCGGCAGCGGGCTTGGCGGCAGGCGCTGGCGCAGCCTGTTGCGCCCAGACACTACTGGTCGTGGCGCCGGAAATGGCGCACAACAAGACCGTTGCAATTTTGAGTTGGTGCATACTGGCATTACGCATAATGTGTAGAGCGCTCATGAGTTCAGGTGAATAAAAAAACCGGTTTGTGCCGGCGCCGGGAACACCGGCGGCGGCAACGGTGCCTATCTTAACGGAGTGGCTGGCTCAGTGTCTGGTAACCGGGGATGGTTTTTGTAAAAGTTTCCAGGCCATTCGCGCCCAGACCCAGGCCATTCGACAAGCCCGTCAATTCCAGCTGGAAGAAGATCGGCGTCGAGACAGTCTTGTTCGTCGTCACGAAACGCTGCGCGCCCATGCGGAACACCCAGCAGTCGCCCTTGTATTCCAGGCCGACCAGGCTTTCCAGCATGCTGCGATCCTTCACGGAGTAACTGATGCGGCCTACGCCATACAGGCGGTCCGTCAACGGCCATTGGGTCGACACTTCAACATTGCGCCAACCAGCATCTCCACGCTGGAAACGATTGCCAAAATTCAATACCTTCTTGGCACCGGGCTGATATTGCAAGGCGTAGTTGTAGCTGACCAGCTGGCGGTCGCTGGGATTGTACTGCACCAGGCTGTCGGCGGTCCAAGTCTCGGACACGCGGCCCGTTGCTGCCAGCAGGATATCCGAACGCGACTGGTTGACGGGTGTGCTCGAATCGAGTTGCACGCGCTGGTCGGCAAAATAGAAACGCTGGCCGAAAGTCAGGCGCATGCGTTCCGTTCCATCGGACTGCAGGAAACGCGATACCAGGGCGGCCGTGACCTGGTTGGCATCGCCGATGCGGTCGCTGCCGACAAAACGGTTTTCCGTGAAGATCTGCGTCAGGTTGAACGTGCCAGCGGCCGTATCGAACGTCGGAAACTTCGACTGGTCGCGGTACGGCGTGTAGACGTAGAACAGGCGCGGCTCCAGGGTTTGCGTGCCGCCCTTGGCGCCAAACAGATTCGTGTCGCGTTCAAACACCAGGCCGCTGTCGACCGAGAAGGTTGGCACGGCGCGCGTAAACGACGTATCCGCAAACTTCGCCTTGGTCCTGGCGTCGTTATCGAGCTGATACGCGCTGGCATTGAGCATCAGCTTGGGCGTGACGAAGTAGCCAGGGCGCACGATGGGGAAACTTACCTGCGGCACGGCCACGAGGCGCGACCCCTGCACCAGGGTCGGGTGGGCGAAGCGCGTCGCTTCCGCGTCGAAGGTCCAGTCGAAGCCGCCCCAGACGTCGTATTTGCCAGCGTGGAAATTCACCGCCGGCAAGCGGTCATACGGGCGCGTAACGGTCAGGCTGGGATTGTTGACCGCATCGGGATCCTGCAGCACCTGGTAATTCTGCACGCGCGCCGTCAGGCTCCAGTCCTCGGTGCGGTAATCGGTGCGCAATTCGCGCAGCAACTGGCGCTCGGTAGCGGTGGCGACGGTTTTCGAAAAATCGTTCGGGTAATTATTGTCGGACGCCTCGCGCAGATCCCAGCTGTAACTCCAGCCCTTGGCCAGCGCCTGCTCATGCTTGGACTTGATCATGTAGCGGTTGGTCTTGGTCTGCTTGTCGTTAGGCAAGAACTCAAACGACGTTTCGCCCTGGTACAGGCCTGCATCCGTCTCGCCCATGTAGCGGCCCGCCGCACCGAGCTGGATGCCGCGCCGCTGTATGTAGCGCGGGAACAGGGTCAGGTCGCGGTTCGGCGCGATGTTCACGTAATACGGCATCAGCAGCTCGAAACCGTTCTTCGAGGCAAAGCCCGGCGTGGGCGCCAGCCAGCCCGAGCGGCGCGCACCCGACAGCGAAAACGAAATGCCAGGCGTGCCCAGGATCGGCACGTCCTTGAAATAGATGATGGTCTTGCTGCCGGTGCCCACGTCGCGGCCCGTATCGAGGTTCAAGGTGCTCGATTTCAGGTACCAGTCCGGATTCGGCCCTTCGCAGGTACTGTAAGTACCGTCGATAACAGTGGCTTCGTCGGGGTTGATGAAGTCGACGCGCTCGGCCTTGCCCTGGCCGCCGCCCACTTCGAAGCGGTACGTCGGGTTGAGCAGGAAACCCTTGCCGGTCTCCATGTTCAGCTTCAAGACGTCGCCCGTGTAGTAATCGCCGAAACGCCACATCTTGATATGGCCCTCGGCGTCGAACTGATCTTCAACTTGTTTGTAACAAGCTGTATCTGCCGTCATTTTTGTGGTTTTTCCGCGTTCAATCACGACATTTTTATCGAGATTGATCTCCCTTTCGGGGCGTCCGTTCATGCTGTTCGCCGTCATGACGGTGGGCGCGTCGGGATCTTCCACATGAACCGGGCGCGGCGCTTTCTGGGCGTGGACAGGCACCGTCGTGGCGGCGACGAGCGCGCTGATGGCGAAAGCCCAGCGCTGCGAAGGGGGGGAGGCCGAAAACCAGCTCATGAATTGGAAGGGGCAAGCACCATGACAGGCGATTTTTTGATTTGAATCCCTTATTATATGGGAATCTGCACCATCAACCCGATTCCACAGGCCGCTTAATGTCATTCTCCCCCAATTCCTCCACCGCGCCGGCCTTCGCCGACGCTCGCCTGACCCTGTTGAAAGCCTGGTTGACCTCGCTTAACCTCGTCGCGCCCGAATCCGCCCGTCCCGCTTCCAGCGATGCCAGCTTCCGCCGCTACTACCGTCTCGATGTGCTGCCAGGCAATGCAACATTGCCAGGAAGCACACTGATTGCCATGGATGCGCCGCCCGAGCGTGAAAACGTGCCCGCCTTTGTCAAGGTGGCCGGCTTGCTGAAAGGCGCCGGCGTGTCCGTGCCCGAGATCATCGCGCAAGACCTGGAGAATGGCTTCCTGCTGCTCTCCGACCTGGGCACGACCACCTATCTCGACGCCCTGAACCACGATAACGCCAGCGTGCTGTACGCAGAAGCGCTCGAGTCGCTGATGAAAATCCAGCTGGCCAGCCAGCCCGATGTCTTGCCCGAATTCGACCGCGCCTTCATCCTGCGCGAAATGAATCTGTTCCCGGAATGGTTTATCGGCAAACACCTGGGCGCCACCTTGACGGATGTGCAACAGACCCAGCTGGACAAGGTTTTCGAAGCGATCACGGCGAATATCTTGTCGCAGCAGCAAGTGTTCATGCACCGCGACTACCATTCGCGCAATTTGATGCACATCAACGATGGTTCCATCCCCAATCCCGGCATCCTCGACTTCCAGGATGCCGTCTTCGGCCCTGTCACCTACGACATCGCCTCGCTGCTGCGCGACGCGTATATCCAGTGGGATGAAGAACTGGTGCTCGACTGGGTGATCCGCTACTGGCAGCGCGCCAAGCAGCTGGGCTTGCCAGTCAATCCCGATATCGACGCCTTCTACCGCGATTTCGAATTCACGGCCCTGCAGCGCCACCTGAAAATCCTCGGCCTGTTCGCGCGCCTGAATTACCGCGACGGCAAGGATCTGTACATGGGCGACCTGCCAACCGTGCTCGACTACGTGCGCAAGACAGCCAACCGCTATACGGAACTCAAGCCGCTGGTGCGTTTGTTGGACGCCCTCGAAAACAAGACGCCGCAGGTCGGCTATACGTTTTAGGCACTTTCCCGCTGCGCGGCATACCCGCGCAGCCGACTTACCGATACTGAAAACGAATCCCCATGAAAGCCATGATCTTTGCCGCAGGCCGCGGTGAACGGATGCGTCCGCTTACCGATACCTGTCCCAAACCGCTGCTGAAAGTACGCGGCCGTCCGCTGATCGTCTGGCATGTGCTGAACCTGGTGCGCGCCGGCATCACGGACATCGTCATCAACCATTCTCACCTGGGCCACCTGATCGAGGAAACCCTGGGCGACGGCAGCGCGTATGGCGCGCGCATCGCGTATTCGCCCGAGACCACGCCGCTGGAAACGGCGGGCGGCATCGCCCAGGCGCGCCACTTGCTGGGCGAGGAGCCATTTCTCGCCATTTCAGGCGACATCTATTGCCCCTACTTTGATTTCAAGCAAGTACTCGACGTGCTGGCAGACAAGGATGTGCTGGGCACGCCGTATCCGGCCGACCAGCGCGACATCGCCTGGACTTACCTGGTGCCCAATCCCGAATTCCACCCACAGGGCGACTTCGGCTTGACCTTGTTCGCGATCAACAATACGGACGACACCAAGTGGACCTTCGCCAATATCGGCGTGTACCGCCCTGAGATGTTCGACGGCATCGCGCCCGGCAGCCACGCCAAACTGGGCGATTTGCTGCGCCGGTACGCGGACCAGGGCCGCGTGGGCGGCGAAGTCTATCCGGGCGAGTGGACGAATGTGGGCACGCCGGCGCAGCTCGACGTGCTCAATGGCGTTGCAGCGAAGGCGCCGGCGGCATGATGGCCAACTACGCGGCCCGGCGCGCGGCGCTGCTGGCGCAGATGCTGCCGGGCAGCGTGGCCATCCTCGCCACGGCGCCCGAAGTGCCGCGCAACAGCGATTGCGACTATCCGTATCGCCACGACAGCTATTTCTATTACCTGAGCGGCTTTACGGAACCCGATAGCGCCGTGGCCCTGGTGGCCGCCAGCGCCACGGCGCCGGCGCGCGCCATCCTGTTTTGCCGGGCAAAAAACACCGAACGCGAAATCTGGGACGGTTTCCGCCACGGCCCCGAGGCGGCGCGCGCCAGCTTCGGTTTTGACAGCGCCTTCCCCATCGAGGAACTCGACGTGGAAATGACGCGCCTGCTGGCCGACGTCCCCGCCATTTACTACGCGCTGGGCGGCAGCCTCGATGCGCAAGTCAAGGTCTGGCGGCACAACGTGCGGCAAAAGGCCCGCAGCGGCGTCACGGCGCCCGCCATCGCGCATGACATCAATGGCATGCTCGACGCCATGCGCCTGCTGAAAGACCCGGAAGAACAAGGCCTGATGCGCCGCGCGGCCGCCATTTCCAGCGCGGCCCACGTGCGCGCCATGCGCGCCACGCAGCCCGGCATGCACGAATACGCGCTGGAAGCGGAGCTGCTGTACGAATTTCGCCGCAGCGGCGCGCAGTTCCCCGCGTATTCCTCCATCGTGGCGGGCGGCGGCAACGCCTGCATCCTGCATTACAGCGCCAACAACGCCGTGCTGCAGGACGGCCAGCTGGTACTGATCGACGCCGGCTGCGAACTCGATGGCTATGCCTCCGACATCACGCGCACCTGGCCCGTCAACGGCCGTTTCAGCGGCCCGCAGCGGGCGCTGTATGAACTGGTGCTGGCGGCGCAACAGGCGTCGCTGGACATGGTGCGCCCCGGCTTGCCGCACAGCGCCATCCACGAGGCGGCCGTGCAAGTGCTGGCGCAGGGCATGCTGGACCTGGGTTTGCTGGACCGGCAGAAAAACGGCAGCGCGCAGGACGTCATCGCCGACAAGGCGTATATGCCCTTCTACATGCACGGCACCAGCCACTGGCTGGGCATGGACGTGCACGACGTGGGCGCCTACCGCGACACGGGTGCTCCGGGCAAGCCGTGGCGCGCTTTGGCACCGGGCATGGTGCTGACGGTGGAACCGGGCATCTATGTGCGCCCCGGTGCGGGCGTGCCGGAACAGTTCTGGCACACCGGCATCCGCATCGAAGACGATGTGCTGGTCACGCCGCAAGGCCATGAAGTCTTCAGCACGGCGCCCAAGAGCGTCGCTGAAATCGAACAACTGATGTCACAGGATTAACGCCGCCGCATGCATACACCGTCCACTTTCGATCTCGCCATCTGCGGCGCCGGCCCCGTCGGCATGGCGCTGGCCGCCCTGCTGGTGCAGCGCGGCAGCCGCGCCGCCGGCATCGCCCTGCTCGACGCCAAATCCATCGAGCAAGCCAGGCGCGACCCGCGCACCATCGCCCTGTCGCACGGCAGCCGCCAGATTCTCGAGGAAGCGGGCGCCTGGCCCGTGGAGGCGACACCGATCCACCAGATTCACGTCTCGCGCCGCGGCCAGTTCGGGCGCAGCCTGATGGACAGCAGCGAGCATGGCGTCGAGGCGCTCGGCTATGTGGCCCGTTACGGCGCCGTCGTCAGCGCGCTGGCCGACGTATGCGAACGCCTGGGCGTGGCCAGCCTGCGCCCGGCGCTGGTGACGGGCAGTGCCGAGGATGCCGATGGCGTGGCCGTGCAGATCGAACAGGACGGCGCGGCGTCGAGCTTGCGCGCCAGCCTGCTGGTGCAAGCCGAAGGTGGCCTGTTCGGCCAGCAGCAGGAACGCGCCGTCAGCCGCGATTATGGCCAAAGCGCCATCATTGCCCATGTGCGCACAAGTGCCCCCATCGCGCACCGCGCGTATGAGCGCTTCACCGACGAAGGCCCGCTGGCCCTGCTGCCGCAGGACGACGGCTACGCGCTGGTATGGTGCGTGCCGCCCACGCGCGCCGAACAATTGCTGGCGCTGGACGACGCTGCCTTCCTGGCCCGCCTGGGCGCCGCCTTCGGCAGCCGCCTGGGACGCTTTACCCACACGACGTCGCGCCTGGCCTATCCGCTGGGCCTGAACGCGCAGGGAGGCGGCACGGCGCGCACGGTCGCCATCGGCAATGCGGCGCAAACCCTGCACCCGGTGGCGGGACAAGGCCTGAACCTGGGCTTGCGCGACGCCGCCGTGCTGGCCCGCGTGCTGGGGCAGGACAGCAGCCCGGCCGGACTGGAACGCTACGCCAGCCTGCGCCAGGCCGACCGGGGGCTGACCGTGCGCGTCACCGACACCATGGCGCGCATCTTCACGGGCAGCGCGCCCACGCAAGGCTTGCTGGGCCTGTCGCTGGGCTTGCTGGACGCCTTCAGCCCGGCGCGCAAGAGCCTGGCCGAGCTGATGATGTACGGCCGCCGCTGAGTCTTGACAATAAGGAAAGAGCACGGGCGAAAAAGAAACAGGCGGGCGATCCGGCATGGAGTAAACGGCCCGCGGATGCGACAATGGCTGTCACCTGGCTTTTGGCGACCGTTCCATGACAGATGCTTTGCCCGCAGCACCGCCTGCCGCTCTTCCCGAAGTCCTCTTTTCCCGCCTGCTGGAAGACGCCCTCGACGCCGTCATCATCATCGACGAGCAGTGCCGCATCCGCTATATCAATGGCGCCATGCAGGCACTGTCGGGCTATGCCAGCGGTGAATTGCTGGGCCAGACCCTGAACGGCCTGCTGCCCGACGCCGTCGGCGCGCAGCACGACAACCACGTGATCAACTACATCCGCAGCTCGCGCACTTCCAGCGTGCTGGGCAAGATACGCGAATTCGCCATCCGCCACCGCGACACGCAAATGATCCCCATCGAAATGAAGGCGCTGGACCTGGGCGTGGTCGACGGCATGCGCTATTTCGGCGCCTTTTTGCTCGACGTGCGCGAACGGCGCGAACTGGCGGCGAAAAACGCCAGCCTGCTGGCGCAGCTGGAACAGCAGGCGCTGCACGATGCGCTGACGTCGCTGCCCAACCGGCGCGCCTATGAAGCGCAGGCCGAACAGGCGATGGCGCGCGCGGCGCGCAGCGGCGCCGCCCTGAGCGTCGGCGTGGCCGACCTCGACCACTTCAAGAAGATCAACGACCGCTATGGCCATGCCGTGGGCGACGCCGTGCTGCGCACGGTGGCGCAGGCGCTGCGCGACACGGGGCGCATCACCGACGTGGCGGCGCGCCTCGGTGGCGAGGAGTTCGGCCTGCTCTTCCCCGACGCCAGCCTGCAGCAGGCACACCAAGTGGCCGAGCGCATCCGCGCCGCCGTGGCGGCGGCGGTCACCGTGCTGCCCGACGGCGGCGAGCTGCATGTCACCATCAGCATCGGCGTGGCGCCGCTGGTGCAGGGCGCCAGCCTGGACGCGGCCATATCGGATGCCGACAAGGCCCTGTATGTCGCCAAGCACCAAGGACGCAACCAGGTCGTCGCGGCAGCGGCCAGCCAATAAAAACGGCCCGCGCAAGGCGGGCCGTACGGTCGCCGCAAGCGGCGTTTATTCGATGGCTTTCAACATATCCTCGATCACCTTTTTCGCATCGCCAAACACCATCATCGTGTTCGGCTGATAGAACAGGTCGTTGTCCAGGCCCGCATAGCCGGACGCCATCGAGCGCTTGTTGACGATGATGCTCTTGGCTTTATACGCTTCCAGGATCGGCATGCCGGCGATCGGCGATTTCGGATCTTTCGCCGCCGGGTTGACCACGTCATTCGCACCCAGCACCAGCACCACGTCCGTCTGGCCGAATTCGCCATTGATGTCTTCCATCTCGAAGACCTGGTCGTAGGGCACTTCCGCCTCGGCCAGCAGCACGTTCATGTGGCCCGGCATGCGCCCCGCCACCGGGTGGATCGCATACTTGACGGTGATGCCCTTGTGCGTGAGCTTCTCCACCAGTTCTTTCAGCGAGTGCTGCGCGCGCGCCACGGCCAGGCCGTAGCCGGGCACGATGATGACGGTTTCCGCATTGCCCATGATGAAGGCGGCATCGTCGGCCGAACCCGATTTCACGGGACGCTGTTCCTGCGCGCCCGCCACGCCAGCGGCTGGCGCATCGCCGCCGAAGCCGCCCAGGATGACATTGAAGAACGAGCGGTTCATGGCCTTGCACATGATGTACGACAGGATCGCGCCCGAGGATCCCACGAGCGAACCGGCGATGATCAGCATCGAGTTATTCAGCGAAAAACCGATGCCGGCCGCGGCCCAGCCCGAGTAGCTGTTGAGCATCGACACCACCACCGGCATGTCGGCGCCGCCGATGGGGATGATGATCAGCACGCCCAGCGCAAAGGCGATGACGGCCATGACGATGAACGGCGTCCAGGCCGGCTCCACCCCGTCGGCGAAGCAGAACACCAGGCCCAGCCCGATCATCACCAGCGCCAGCGCCAGATTGAGCATGTGCTGGCCCTTGAAGCTGACGGGCGCGCCCTGGAACAGGCGGAACTTGTATTTGCCCGACAGCTTGCCGAAGGCGATCACCGAACCGGAGAACGTGATGGCGCCGACAAAGGTGCCGATGAACAGCTCGAAGCGGTTCCCGATGGGCAGCGCCTGTCCATGCTCGGCGATATTGAAGGCCCATGGTTCGGACACGGCCGCCACGGCGATGCACACGGCCGCCAGGCCGATCAGCGAATGCATGGCCGCCACCAGTTCCGGCATCTTCGTCATTTCCACGGTTTTCGCCAGGTAGGCGCCGATGGCGCCGCCCGTGACGATGCCGATGATGACGAGGGTCAGGCCCATGCCGCCCGCTTGCTGTTCCTTCAGTTTCAGGATCAGCGCCACGGTGGTGACGGCGGCAATGGCCATGCCGCTCATGCCGAAGGCATTGCCGCGGCGCGCCGTCGAGGGCGAGGACAGTCCTTTCAGGGCCTGGATGAAGCACACCGAGGCGATCAGGTACATCATCGTCACCAGGTTCATGGTGACGAAGCTCATGGCATGACTCATTCTTTTGCTCCTTGCTTGGCTTTCGGTTCTTTTTTACGGAACATCTCGAGCATGCGCTGCGTGACGAGGAAGCCGCCAAACACGTTGACGGCGGCCAGCGCCACAGCCAGGGTGCCGGCCGCCTGCGCCAGCGGGCCTTGCGTCAGGCCGGCCGCCAGCATGGCGCCGACGATGATGATGGCGGAAATGGCATTGGTGACGGCCATCAGCGGCGTATGCAATGCCGGCGTGACGGTCCAGACGACGTGGTAGCCGACATAAATGGCCAGCACGAAGATGATCAGGTTAATGATGGTGTGACTGATTTCCATGATGTTGTTCTCTCCGGCGCCGCGTTATTTACGTAAGATTTCACTGCCTGCACACACCAGGCTGGCCTTGATGATTTCATCCTCGCGGTCGATCAGCAATTGGTCGTCCTTGTCGATGATGAGCTTTAAGAAGTCCAGCACGTTGCGCGCATACAGGGCCGAGGCATCGGCCGCCACCAGGGTCGCCAGGTTCGGTTCGCCCACGATGTAGACGCCGTGTTTCAGCACGGTCTTGCCCAGTTCGGACAGGGGGCAGTTGCCGCCCTGCTCCACGGCCAGGTCGACGATGACGGAGCCCGGTTTCATGGCCTTTACCGTTTCTTCGGAAATGAGCACGGGCGCGGCGCGGCCGGGGATCAGCGCCGTGGTGATGATGATGTCGGCCAGTTTCGCCCGTTCGTGCACCAGTTCGGCCTGGCGGCGCATCCAGTCGGCCGGCATGGCCCGCGCATAGCCGCCCGAACCCTTGGCGATCTCTTTTTCTTCATCGGTGAGGAAAGGCACGTCGAGGAACTTGGCGCCCAGCGACTCCACTTGTTCCTTGACGGGCGGGCGCACGTCGGACGCCTCGATGACGGCGCCCAGGCGCTTGGCCGTGGCGATCGCCTGCAAACCTGCCACGCCCACGCCCATGATCAGCACGCGGGCCGCCTTGACGGTGCCGGCCGCCGTCATCAGCATCGGCATGAAGCGCTGATAGGTATTCGCGGCCACCAGCACGGCCTTGTAGCCGGCGATGTTCGCCTGCGACGACAGCACGTCCATCGACTGCGCGCGCGTGATGCGCGGCACGGCTTCCAGCGCGAAGGCGGACAGGCCGGCCGTGGCCATGGCGGCGATATTGTCCGCGTCAAACGGGTTCAACATGCCGATCAGCACCGTGCCGCTGGCCATCAGGGCCCGTTCCGCGGCATCGGGCGCGCGCACCTTGAGCACGATGGCGCAGCCATAGGCTTCCTGGGCGGTGCCGATCTGCGCGCCGGCGGCGGCATACGCGTCGTCGGGAATCGAGGCTTGCAGGCCCGCTCCGGACTGCACGACGATCTGATGTTTGGCTGCCAGCTTCTTGACTGTCTCGGGCGTTGCTGCCACCCGTGTTTCACCAGGCCGTGTTTCGGCCGGTATGCCTATCCTCATGATGCCTCCGCTAATTGATAAACTGACTAGAATCTAACACGGAAAGCAGCGCGTTAAACGTTTGTGAACCAGCAACTTTTAGTCGTACGACACTAATTTGACCAGCATCCCACGATTCGTTTCACCATGCGGCGCGGCGACCATATTGTGGGAAAGGTGTGTCAATCTCACCACAGTCGAGCACGTGTGCGCGCTTGTTTTGACCACAGGGAAAGCCTATATTAGCGGGCGTTTCCTGCCATCTTGCCGCCAATGCCCCCATGCTAGTGCGCTCCCCGGGAAAGACGTAAGTACCTCCCACCGCTATTTGCTAAAACGTTGTCATTTATCAATATGTCCGCGCAACAGAAGGCCGGCTTCAAACCGCGCGCGCAGAACAAGATAAAATGTCGGCTCTTTCAAGGATGGAATCATGCCGAGAATCTGGAAACCCTCTGTCACCGTTGCCGCCATCGTCGAGCGCGACGGCCTGTTTTTACTGATTGAAGAAGAGACCAGCGAAGGCATCAAGCTCAACCAGCCGGCCGGTCATCTCGATCCGTTCGAGTCGCTGGAGCAGGCGGTGATCCGCGAAACGCTGGAAGAAGCGGCCTACGATTTCATCCCCACGGCACTGGTCGGCATGTACATGTCGCGCTATCAGTCACTGCGCACGGGCGAGGACGTGACCTATCTGCGCTTCACCTTTTGCGGCACGGCCGGCGCCGAGCATGACCGCCCGCTGGACGAAGGCATCATCCGCACCCTGTGGATGACGCGCGACGAGCTGGCGGCGTGCCAGGAACGCCACCGCAGCCCGCTGGTGCTGCAGTGCGTAGACGAATACCTGGCCGGCCGGCGCGCTCCGCTGGCCCTGCTGCACACGCATGCGTCCGTTTTCAATAGCGCATAGCAATATTATTAAAGTAACTGGAAAGCAAGATGAGCAAGAAGAAAGTCGTTATCGGCATGTCGGGCGGGGTCGATTCCTCGGTCGCGGCATGGATGCTGAAGGAACAAGGCTATGAAGTCATCGGCCTGTTCATGAAAAACTGGGAAGATGACGACGATTCGGAATACTGCTCCACGCGCCAGGACTGGATCGACGCGGCCAGCGTGGCCGACGTCATCGGCGTCGATATCGAAGCCGTCAATTTCGCCTCCGAATACAAGGACCGCGTGTTCGCCGATTTCCTGCGCGAATACCAGGCCGGCCGCACGCCCAACCCGGACGTGCTGTGCAACGCCGAAATCAAGTTCAAGGCATTCCTCGACCATGCCATGACCCTGGGCGCCGACCTGATCGCCACCGGCCACTACGCGCGCGTGCGCCAGGCGCCCACCGATGCGGGCCGCTACGAGCTGCTGAAAGCCGTCGACGCCAGCAAGGACCAAAGCTACTTCCTGCACCGTTTGAACCAGGCGCAGTTGTCGAAGACCTTGTTCCCTCTCGGTGAAATCCCGAAGACGCAAGTGCGCCAGATCGCCGAGAAACTGGCCCTGCCGAACGCGCAGAAGAAGGATTCAACGGGCATCTGTTTTATTGGCGAACGCCCGTTCCGCGAATTTTTGAACCGCTACCTGTCCTACAAGCCGGGCCCGATGAAGACAGCCGATGGCAAGACCGTGGGCGAACACGTGGGACTGAGTTTTTATACCCTGGGCCAGCGCAAGGGCATCGGCATCGGCGGCGTGAAGTCGTACCAGAACGCGGACGGCAGCAGCGACGCCTGGTATGTGGCGCGCAAGGATATCGCCAACAACACCCTGTGGGTGGTGCAGGGCCATGACCACCCGTGGCTGCTGTCGCCATCCCTGACGGCCGACCAGGCCAGCTGGGTTGCCGGTGTGGCGCCGCAAGCGGGCGCATTGAGCGCCAAGACGCGCTACCGCCAGGCCGACGTGGCTTGCCAGCTTCTGCCGGATGGGAATGAACACTTCAGCCTGGCGTTTGACCAGGCGCAATGGGCCGTCACGCCCGGCCAGTCGGCTGTGCTGTATGACGGCGACGTGTGCCTCGGTGGCGGCATCATCGCCAGCGCCACGGGCCTGAGCGGCGTCTAGGAATTGCCTTGCGCGGCGGCGGCGAGTGCCTGCTGCTTGCGCACCATGGCAATCACCGTGTTGCGCACGGTTTTCAGGACCGTGTCGGCCATGAACGGTTTCACGATGAAGCCCGACACGCCCATGGCGTGGGCCGCCTGCAGCGAAGCGGCATCGATGCCGCCCGAGACCATGAAAATGAGCGTCTTCGGATACTGGGCGCGGATGGTTTGCACCACATTGCTGCCGTCTTCCACCTGCTCGCGCGCGATGCACACGAAATGCGGGTGGTGCTTGACCAGCAGCGCCAGCCCCAGCGCGCTGGTATGCGTCTGCCCGCAGACATCGTAGCCGCCATCGGTCAGGACCGTGTTCAGCAGGCCGCGCGCCACGGCGCTGCTATCGATCAGGACTGTCTTTAACATCATGATTACTTCCCTTGCTTGATTTGTTCCGTGTTCTGGCCAAAAGCGCTCTATTTTTCCCACACGAGCTTGTTCCAGGTCACGCCTAACGTGACATCCGTTTTCAGCGCCACTAACTTTCTTGAAAGATACAGTATTTCCCGCTCTTTTCGCAGGCTTTCGCCCAGCGCGCCCGGCAAAATGCCCGCGCCGGCCATCACGGCATCGATATTGCCGTAGGCGCGCAACAGTTTCGCGCCCGTCTTCAGGCCGATCTTCGACACGCCGGGGATGCTGTCGGTGACGTCGCCCATCAGCGCCAGCAGGTCGGGCAGCAGTTCCGGCGGCACGCCGAACTTTTTCTCGACCCAGGCGTGGTCGTGCCAGACACCCTTGAAGTGATCCCATACCAGCGCGCCGTGGGCGATCAGGCCATGCAAATCCTTGTCGGTGGTGGCGATGACGGCCGCGCCGCGCCCCTCGTGCAGCCAGCGCATGACGGCCGTGCCGATCACGTCGTCGGCTTCGACCTCGGGGATGCTGACCACGTGCATGCCGAAGCTGGCCAGCGTGGCGTAAAAGCCGGGCAAGGCGTCGCGCAGCACCTGCGGCATGGGCTGGCGCCCTTCGCGGTAGCCGGCATACAGGGCATGGCGCCAGGTCGGGCCGCCGAAGTCGAAGGCCGGCAGGATATGCGTCGGCTCGTGGTCGTTGATGAGGGTGCGGAACGACGACAGCGCATGGCGCAGCGCGATCTCCGCCTTCAGGTCGGAGTCGGGTTCAGGACTGGCTTCGTAGACGCGGCGTACGATATTCAAGCCGTCGATAGCGAGGAGTCTGGCCATGCGGTAAGTGGATACTGGTTGAATCGGGCATTTTACCGTATGGTTCCCCGCACATCGGGCTTGAATGCCGCTTATTTGGCGAAATCGTAGGGTCCGCCACGCTCCAGGGCACGCTGGTAGGCCGGGCGCGCATGGATGCGCTGCAGGAAGGCCGTCAGCTTCGGCAGGCGCTCGTCGAGTCCGCCGCGCATGGCCGCCGCTTCCAGCGGAAAGCTCATCTGGATGTCGGCCGCCGTGAATTCATTGCCGGCAAACCATTTGGTTTTCTCCAGCTCCGCTTCCATGTAGGCCAGCTGGCTGTTGATATTGGGCAGGATGAAGCTGCTCTTGACCCTGCCGGCGATGCCGCGCGCGATGGGTTTGACGAAAAACGGCATCGGCGACGATTCGACCTTGTCGAACACCAGCTTCATCAGCAGCGGCGGCATGGCCGAGCCTTCCGCGAAATGCAGCCAGTAGGTCCAGCGCAGCTTGTCCGGCGTGCCGGCCGCCGGGATCAAGCGGCCATTGCCATAGCGCTCTACCAGGTAGTCGATGATGGCGCCCGATTCGGCGATGGTGTTGGCGCCGTCCGTGATCACGGGCGACTTGCCCAGCGGATGCACGGCCTTCAGCGAGGCGGGCGCCAGCATGGTCTTCGGGTCGCGCTGGTAGCGCTTGACCTCATAGTCGAGGCCCAGTTCCTCGAGCAGCCAGAGCACGCGCTGCGAGCGCGAGTTGTTCAGATGGTGGACGACGATCATGGTTTTCCCGTTACGCGATGGTTGAGTTCCAGTATAGCCGGGACGGCCGGATCGGGTCGGCACAAGCGGATCGGCGAAAAAATTGCGAAAAACAGTATTTTCAATTGATAACTTTTCAATATTCCCTTATCTTGTTTTGTTTCCAATAAGTAAGGAAACCCCTGTGGATTTCGACGCAAACAACACTCCTCCCCGACAAGAAGCCATCACCTTCAGCGCCACCGGCAGCGAATACTTCCGTATCTGGATCGTCAACCTGCTGCTGAGCATCGTCACCCTGGGCATTTATTCCGCCTGGGCCAAGGTGCGCCGCAACCGCTATTTCTATTCCAGCACCCACCTGGCGGGCAGCAGCTTCGAATACCACGGCAATGCCGTGGCCATCCTGAAAGGCCGCATCGCCGCTGTGGTGCTGATCGCCGGCTACAACATCGCCTTCCAGGTCTCGCCCGTCGTCGGCTTGCTGATGTTCGTGCTGCTGGCCGCCATCCTGCCCTGGCTGGTCTGGAAAAGCCTGCAATTCAAGCTGTACAACACCAGCTACCGCGGCATCCGCTTCGGCTTTGGCGGCAGCGCCAGGGAAGCCTACAAGTACTTCCTGTGGCTGCCCATCCTGAATACCTTCACGGGCGGCCTGATGACGCCTTTCCTGCACCAGCGCCTGAAGCGCTTCCAGCACACGCAAAGCCGTTTCGGCGCCACCCATTTCAGCTTTGACGCCACGGTCGGCAGCTTCTACAAAACCTACCTGCTGTTCTTCGCGCTGCTGCTGGGCGGCTTGCTGGTGCTGATTTTCGTCGTCTTCGGCAGCGTGTTCGCCTCGTTTGCGGCCAATGCGAATGACAAGACCAAGGTTGGCAGCCTGCTGTTTGCCATCGGCGCCTTGTACCTGTGGGCGTTCACCGTGCTGCCGCTGTTCCTGACCATGATCCAGAACCTGATCTGGAACCACACGCGCTTGCAGCAGCACCAGTTCCAGTCGCAGCTGACATGGGGCCGTACCACCTTCGTCATGCTGAGCAACCTGCTGGGCATCGTCGTCACCCTGGGCCTGTTTACGCCATTCGCCCATGTGCGCTGGCTGAAATACCGCCTGGAAGCGACCTCCATGCTGGTGCATGGCAGCCTGGACGAGTTTGTCGCCGCCACGGGCCAGCAAGTGTCGGCCACGGGCGAAGGCATGGTCGACCTGCTGGACTTCGACCTGTCGCTGTAGCATGACGCTCGATCACGACGCGCCGGGCGCGGCCCCCGTGCCCGCGCGCTATTTCGACGGCCAGACCTCGCGCCTGTACCACGTCACGCTCAGCGTGCGCGATGGCATGGCCGTGCTGGCCGGCGACATCGAGCGCAGCTGCCCGCTGGACGAGCTGCACGTATCCGAACGCAGCAGCCATGCCGTGCGCAAGGTCAGTTTTGCCGATGGCGCCTACCTGGAAATCGCCGACCAGGCGGCCTTCAACAGCCTGCTGCACGACACGGGCCACCGCGACGGCTGGGTGGTGCGGCTGCAGCAAAGCTGGCGCGGCGCCCTGCTGGCCACCGTGGCGACCATCGTGGCCCTGTGGCTCAGCTATCAATACCTGCTGCCGCTGGCGGCCAAGGGCATCGCGTATGCCCTGCCGCAGTCGGTCGAACGGCAGTTGGGCCAGGGCGTGCTCGACATGCTGGACCGCCATGTATTCGCGCCCAGCCAGCTCGATGGCGCGCGCCAGCAAGCCTTGCGCGCCCAGTTCGCGCGCCTGGCCACGCCCGGCGACAGCACGCCCGCGCACCGCATCGTGTTTCGCAAGAGCAAGATCGGCCCGAACGCGTTTGCCCTGCCGTCCGGCGACATCGTGCTGACGGACGAAATGATCGCACTGCTGCCGGACGACCGGGCCATCATGGGCGTGCTGGCGCACGAGCTGGGGCACCTGCAGCAGCGCCACCTGACGCGGCGCATCATCCAGACCTCGGCCGTGGGCGCCGGCGCGGCGCTGCTGTTCGGCGACGTCTCGACGGTGGTGGCCACCCTGCCGCCGCTGCTGCTGGACTTGAAGTATTCGCGCGATGTCGAACGCGACGCGGACGACTACGCGATCGCCATGCTGCGCCAGAACGGCATCCCGCTGGAACACCTGGCGCAAGTATTTGTCGCCCTGGGCAAGCTGGACCACGGCACGCCGTACCTGTCGAGCCATCCGGCCAGCGCCGAACGGGTCGAGCGCATCCGCGCCGCACAGCGCTAAGCCAGCGCGGCGCCTCCGGGCGCCGCGTTCTTTCCAGCCAGCACGTTCCGTGAATCGAAGGTAGACTCATCAGTTATCAGTCTGACTTCCCCGGAGTGCCCATGCACCTAGTACCATTTCGCTACCTGACCTTCATTGCGACGGCAGCCATCTTTGTCCTGTCCCTGTTTTACTACGATCATTACTGGCTGCCCGTGCTGGCCGGTGCGCTGACCCTGGTCGGCATCAGCGACCTGCTGCAAACGAAGCGCGCCCTGCGCCGCAACTACCCCATCCTCGCCCATTTCCGCTTCTTTTTTGAGAGCATCCGCCCCGAAATCCGCCAGTATTTCCTGGAAAGCGACAGCGAAGCGACACCGTTCTCGCGCAGCCAGCGCAGCATCGTCTACCAGCGCGCCAAGGAGCAGACGGACAAGCGCCCGTTCGGCACCCAGCTCGACGTGTATGAAGCGGGCTATGAATGGATCAACCATTCCATCGCCCCCGCCAAGGTGACGGGCCACGATTTCCGCATCGAGATCGGCAACCATCCCGACTGCCCGCGCGAAAAGCCGTATTCGGCCAGCGTCTTCAATATCTCGGCGATGAGCTTTGGCGCCCTGTCGGCCAATGCCATCCTGGCCCTGAACGGCGGCGCGCGCAGCGGCGGCTTCATGCACGACACGGGCGAAGGCAGCATCAGTCCTTATCACCGCGAAAACGGCGGCGACCTGGTATGGGAAATCGGCTCCGGCTACTTCGGCTGCCGCAACCAGGACGGCACGTTTTCGGAAGAGCGCTTCATCGCCAACGCCAGCTCGGAGCAGGTGAAAATGATCGAGCTGAAAATGTCGCAGGGCGCCAAGCCGGGCCACGGCGGCGTGCTGCCCGGGCCGAAAGTGACCATCGAGATCGCCACCACGCGCGGCGTGATGGTGGGCGAGGATTGCGTCTCGCCGGCCGCGCACAGCGCCTTTTCCACGCCGCTGGAAATGCTGCACTTCATCGACCGCCTGCGCACGCTCTCCGGCGGCAAGCCGACGGGCTTCAAGCTGGCCATCGGCCACCCGTGGGAATTTTTCGCCATCGTCAAAGCCATGCTGGAAACAGGCATCACGCCCGACTTCATCGTCGTCGATGGCAGCGAAGGGGGCACGGGCGCGGCGCCCCTGGAATTCACGGACCACGTGGGCACGCCGCTGCAGGAAGCGCTGGTGCTCGTGCATAACACCCTGGTGGGCGCCAACCTGCGCGAGCGGATCAAGATCGGCTGCTCGGGCAAGATCATCACGGCCTTCGACATCGCCCGCCTGCTGGCGCTGGGTGCCGACTGGTGCAATTCGGCGCGCGGCTTCATGTTCGCACTGGGCTGCATCCAGTCGCAAAGCTGCCACACGGACCGCTGTCCCACGGGCGTGGCCACGCAAGACCCGCAGCGCCAGCGCGCGCTGGTGGTGTCCGACAAGATCGCCCGCGTGGCGCACTTCCACCAGAACACCATGAAGGCGCTGGCTGAACTGATCGCCGCCGCAGGCCTCGCGCATCCGCAGGAACTGCGTCCGCACCACCTGGTGCGCCGCATTTCGCCGAACCAGGTGAAACTGGCGTCGGCCCTGCTGCCCTTCCTGGAAGCGGGCCAGCTGCTCGACCCGAGCCAGCTGCCGCAACTGCCGCCCGTATTCGGCCTGTACTGGCCCATGGCGCAATCGGCATCGTTCCAGCGCCTGGATTGAAGCCGGCATTGCGCAAGTGGAGCAATACCACTTAATAACCACTTGCGCAAAAACCCAAATCCAATACAATACCAAAACAAGTACAAAACCAAGGCAGCTTGTCCGGTGACCGCCACGATGCGCCACCACGGTGCCAGAATACGTATGCCGTCGTCACAATACATACCGGAGGAGTTGCAGCATGGAGCAGGGTTTGCGCGAGAAAGTAGGACAGTTGTTCATGGTGGGTTTCGACGCCCTGCAGGCGGACGAGCATATCAAGACCTTGATACGCGGCAAGAAGGTGGGCGGCGTGATCCTGTTCCGCCGCAACGTGCACACGCCCGCGCAAGTGTCCGCCCTGTGCCGCGAGCTGCAGGAGATCAATGCGGAAGTGTCCGACATTCCGCTGCTGATCTCCATCGACCAGGAAGGCGGCATGGTCATGCGCATCGAGCAGGGCGTCACGCCGATTCCCGCCGCGATGGCCTTCCAGGCGGCCGGCTCCATCGACGACTGCGAACGCATGAACCAGATCAGCGGCGATGAAATGCGCCAGGTGGGCATCAACATGCTGCTCGCCCCCGTGCTGGACGTAAACAACAACCGCAACAACCCCGTCATCGGCGTGCGCGCGTATGGCGAGGATGCCGCCACCGTCATCGACTACGGCATGGCGGCCATGCGCGGCCAGCGCGCCAGCGGCGTGGCCGTCACCGCCAAGCACTTCCCCGGCCACGGCGACACGGCCATCGATACGCACTACGCCATGGCGCTGGTCCCGCACGACAAGGAACGCCTGCGCGCCGTGGAGCTGGCGCCCTTCCGCGCCGCGATTGCCGGCGGCGTCGACGCCATCATGACGGCGCACGTGGTCTTCCCCGCCTTCGAGGCCGACACCAGCGTACCAGCCACCCTGTCGAAAGGCGTGCTGACGGACCTGCTGCGCGGTGAAATGGGCTACAAGGGCGTCGTCATCACCGATTGCCTGGAAATGGCGGCCATCGCCGACGGCATCGGCATCGCCCAGGGCGCCATCGCCACCCTGCAGGCAGGCGCCGACATCGTCCTCATCTCGCACCGCGAAGCGCAGCAGACGGCCGCCATCGACGCCGTCATCGCCGCCGTGGAGCGCGGTGACATCTCGCTCTCCCGCATCGATGCCGCTTCTGCCCGCGTGGCTGAACTCAAGCGCAACCGCGCCGTGCGCGACTGGCGCGCGCGTCCAATCACCCCGCCGGCGCTGATGCAGCCAGCCGCGATGGCCCTGTCGCAGCTGCTGCAAAAAGCCGCCTTGCGCGTGCAGGGCGACTACCGCCCGCTCGACGCCAGCCTGCCCGTGACCCTGCTGACGGTGGAAGTGCGCTCGCGCAGCGAAATCGACGAAGTGGCGCTGGGCCGCAACAAGGAAGCGCGCAGCTCGATGCTGCCGGCGCTGCTCGAAGCGGGCCTGGACGTGCGCGAGTACGCCTTGTCGGCCGAAGCGCTGGACGACGAGGTGAACGAGGCCATCGCCTTTGCGCAAGGCGCGCAGCAGATCGTGCTGCAAACGTATAACGCCATGTTCGTCGGCGGCCAGCGCCGCCTGGTCGAGGCCCTGCCGCAGGATAAACTGTGGCTGGTGGCGGGCCGCCTGCCCTACGACCTGGACCTGGCGCCACACGCGCAAGGCCGCCTGGCCGCCTTCGGCTGCCGCCCGGCCGCGCTGGTGCCCGTGGTGGACAAGCTGGCGGGCAAGGCGTAACGCCACGCCCCCTCCTGCACATGCCGGGCCTTGCCCGGCGTTTTATATGCCGCGTCGCAATCGAAGCGCACGCCCGTCATCTGTTCGCTCAGCGTCCATAGCCGGCGCGCCTGCCCGGGATCGATGGCCCAGCGCCGCACGCCCGGCCCCATGCTGTCGTCCTCCACCAAGGGGGCGATATCGCCATCCTCGCAATACACGCCGCCGATGCCCTCAAGCTGCGCGCTGGTGGCGCACCAGACGGTGGTGGCCGCTCCCTGCGCCACATTCTTGAAACCCGACTGCGGCGGCGGATTCACCTTGCCATCCTCATCGAGCGCACCCACGCGGCGCAAGTCGTCGAAGTCCAGGTGGCGCACCAGCGGCGTCAGGATGGCGCCCGGATGCAGCGAGTAGGCGCGCACGCCGTACGCCGCACCGCGACGGTCCAGTTCCACGGAAAACAGCGCATTGGCGCTTTTCGACTGCGCATACGCGCGCCATTTGTCGTACGGCTGGCGTAGAAAATGCGGGTCATCCAGGTCAACGCCCGCCTGCCGGTGTCCCAGCGACGACACGCACACCACGCGCGCACCCTGCGCCTGCCGCAAGACGGGCCACAGGCGCGCCGTCAGCTGGAAATGCCCCAGGTGATTCGTCGCGAACTGTGCCTCGTAGCCGCGCGCATCGCGCAGCAAGGGCGTGGCCATGATGCCGGCGCCGTTCACCAGCAGATGCAGGGCGCGGCCGGTGGCAAGGAAGGCGGCCGCGAATGCGTCGATCGATTGCGGATCGAGCAGGTCGAGCGCCGCGACCTCCACGCCAGCCATACCATTCAAGGCCGCTTGCGCCTGATGCTGGTCGCGCGTCGGCACCAGCACCCTGGCGCCGGCGCCAGCCAGTACGCGCACCGTTTCCAGCCCCAGGCCCGACGCGCCGCCCGTGACGATGGCCTGCACGCCGGACAGGTCGCGGCCGGCCAGCACCTCGCTGGCGGTCGTGGCCGCGCCGAAGCCGGAATGAAGGGGAATTTGCCTGTGATCGCCGTGTGTCATGTCTGCCTCTGCATGTGGGTGGCCAGCGCGGGATGGCTGGCGACATGCTTATTTTGCGCGAACCGTTCTGGACGGTGAATGGCGTAAAATCTTCATTACTATCGCCATCGTCCAGAATTGCCGCCACCATGGATTTGCTCTCCGATGTACTCTCGCTGTTTGATACGCGCAGCTCCTACTTTGCCGGCCTGAAGGCGGGCGGCGAGTGGGCCATCGACTTTCCGCCGCCGGACGGCATCAAGTTCAACGCCGTGATCGAAGGCGCTTGCTGGCTGACGGTCGCGGGCATCGACGCTCCCGTGCCGCTGCAGACGGGCGACTGCTTCCTGCTGGCGCCGGGACGCGCGTTCACCCTGGCCAGCACGCCCGGCTTGCCGGCCGCGCCAGCGCTGGAAGTGTACCGGCACACGCAACAGGGCGTGGCCCGCCACGGCACGCCGCAGCACGATTTCTTCCTCATCGGCGGACGCTTCCACTTTGGCGACGAAGCGGCCATCCTGCTCGACTGCCTGCCGCCGCTGCTGCACGTGCGCGGCGATACGGACCAGGCCAGCGTGCTGCACTGGGCCTTGCAACGGCTGGCACAGGAACTGCAGGCGACGGCGCCCGGCGCGGCGCTGATGACGCGCCACCTTGGTCACATGATGCTGTTGCAAATGCTGCGCCAGTATCTTGAAGCGCAGGCCTCGCACCCGGTGGGCTGGCTGTTCGCGCTGGCCGATCCACGGCTGCGCGCCGCCATCGAGGCCATGCACGCGCAACCGGCGCGGCGCTGGACCTTGTCGCAGCTGGCCGCCGTCGCGGGGCAGTCGCGCTCCGCCTTTGCCTTGCACTTCAGGAAGCGGGTGGGCGTGACGCCGCTCGACTATCTGCTGCGCTGGCGCATGCGCCTGGCCACGCGGCGCCTGAAGGGCGGCAGCGCATCCATCACCTTGATCGCACAGGCACTGGGCTACGATTCCGACAGCGCCTTCAGCCACGCCTTCAAGCGCGTCATGGCCTGTTCGCCGCGCCAGTACCGGCTGCGCCACGCGGGCGGGCAGGCGTAAAAAAACCCGCGCTTGCGGGTTTTAATAGTACAAGGTCAGCGCGCCGGCACGGGCGGCAAGGCTGCCACCGCCAGCAAAGCAAACGGTCCGAAGAACAGGCCGATGCCGAACCAGAGTCCCCCGTGGCGGCCGCGCCGGCTGGCCAGCAGCCAGGTGGCGACCGCAAACAAAAACATGAAGATCAACAGTATCGCCATTGCCACTCCTTGCCATGCGGAAAGCCCAGTGTAGCCCACGGGCGCGCCCATGGCTACACTGAAATACAAGCCCTAGCGCTGCACCTGCATCAGGATCACGCGCTTGCTGCTGCCGTCGGCCGGCGGCGTGTTTGACGGTGGCGGCGGGCTGTCGCAGGAACCGCAGGAACCGCAGCCGCTGCCGCAGCCCGGCGCCACCTTGAAGAAGGTCGACAGCTTCGCCTCATCGAGGCCGCAGCACACCAGGCCGCGCACGATGGCGCGGCGCACGCCCGCCGGCAGGTACTTGGTCGAAAAATGCAGCAGCGCGGCTGCGACGATCAGGGCGACGATGAGGGTTTGCCACATGGTTTTCTCCTAAGCGCCCAGCATCAGGGCGACGCGGTACGTGATGAACGAGGCGGCATACGCCAGGGCGAACATGTAGCCGGCCATCAGCAGCGGATAGCGCCAGCCGCCCGTCTCGCGTTTCACCACGGAGAGGGTCGACAGGCACTGCGGCGCAAACACATACCAGGCCAGCAAGGAAAGCGCGGTGGCCATCGACCACGAATGGGCGATCAGCGGTTCCAGGGTGGTCGCCAGCGCATCGCCCGTTTGCGACAGCGCGTACACGGTGCCAAGGGCGCCGACGGCCACTTCGCGCGCCGCCATGCCCGGCACCAGCGCGATGCAGATCTGCCAGTTGAAACCGATGGGCGCGAAGATCACTTCCAGGCCGCGGCCCAGGATGCCGGCCAGGCTGTAGTAGATCGGCGGGTGGATCGCATTGTCCGGCGGGCCGGGGAAGGTACTGAGGAACCACAGGATGATCATCAGGCTCAGGATGATGGTACCGACGCGCGTCAGGAAGATCTTCGCACGCTCCCACAGGCTGACGGCCAGGTTGCGCAAATGCGGCCAGTGATAGGCCGGCAGTTCCAGCATCAGCGGCTGGTTGCCGCGCACGCCCATGCCGCGCTTCATGACCCAGGCCACGGCCATGGCCGAGATGATGCCGGCGAAGTACAGGACAAACAGCACCAGGCCTTGCAGGCTCAGATAGCCCCACACCTGGCGTTCCGGGATGAAGGCGGCGATGATCAGCGCATACACGGGCAGGCGCGCCGAACACGTCATCAGCGGCGCGATCATGATGGTGACCAGACGGTCGCGCGGGTTCTGGATGGTGCGCGCCGCCATCACGCCGGGGATGGCGCAGGCAAAGCTCGACAGCAGAGGAATGAAGGCGCGGCCGGACAGGCCCACGCCGCCCATCAGGCGGTCCAGCAGGAACGCCGCGCGCGGCAGATAGCCGCAGTCTTCCAGCGCCAGGATGAAGAAGAACAGGATCAGAATCTGCGGCAGGAACACCAGCACGCTGCCGACGCCGCCGATGATGCCTTCCACCAGCAAGCTTTTCAGGTGGCCGTCTGGCATGTTCGCCGTCAGCACGGCGCCCAGGTGGCCCACGCCATCGGTGATCATTTCCATCGGCGTGGCGGCCCAGGCAAACACGGCCTGGAAGATCAGGAACATCAGCACAGCCAGGATGATGGGGCCGACGATGGGATGCAGCACCACGTCGTCGATTTTCTCCGTCAGGTTGCCCTTGTCGCTCGTGTCATTGCTGACGGCGGCCAGGATGCGGCGCACTTCGCGCTGGGTTTCTTCAACGGTGACGGCATCGATGGCCGCCAGCGGTTTCGCTTCCACGACCGGCAGCGGCAGCATGGCGTCAATGGCGTTCAGCAAGGCTTTTTCGCCATCGTGCTGCACCGCCACGGTTTCCACCACGGGCATGCCCAGTTCCTGCGACAGTTTGGCCGTGTCGATCAGCATGCCGCGCTTGCGCGCCACGTCCGTCATGTTCAGCGCCAGCAGCATGGGCAGGCCCAGGCGCTTGACTTCCAGCACCAGGCGCAGGTTCAGGCGCAGATTGGTGGCGTCGACGACGCAGATGATGGCATCCGGACGCGGGTCGCCGCGGCGCAGGCCGCCCACCACGTCGCGCGTGATGGCTTCATCGGGCGTGGTGGCGGACAGGCTGTAGGCGCCCGGCAGATCGAGCACGCGCACGGGTTTGCCGGCTGGCGAGGTGAAATGGCCTTCCTTGCGCTCGATGGTCACGCCGGCGTAGTTCGCCACTTTCTGGCGCGCGCCCGTCAAACGGTTGAACAGGGCCGTCTTGCCGCAGTTCGGATTGCCCAGCAAGGCAATTTGTGGCTGATGCGGCGGCTTGTGCACGCCCGCATCCACGATAGTTTCGACAGCACCCATGGTCATTCCGGTTGAAGCAGCGGTTGAATCGTAATCAGCGCCGCTTCGAAGCGGCGCAGTGCGAACGTGGCATTGCCCACCTTGATGGCCAGCGGATCGCCACCGGGAATGCCGCGCTTGAGCATGCGGATGCGTTCGCCGGGAACGAATCCCAGCTCCATCAGGCGACGGGGCAGGTCGACGCCGTCCTCCGTCTGTCCTGCCGTGTGGGGCGTGATATGCAACACCGTGCCGCTCTGGCCGACTGCCAGCGCATCGAGCGTCATCATGGGTGGAACTAGAGTCATGAGCAAATTCCGTTCAAATTAAGAACACCTGATACCGGCTGCGGCGCGGGGCGCCTTGCGCTGGTTCCAGGTTTGTGAGGTAAAACGCCACTGTTGCGCATTACCGACAAGCGGCCATTCCATCTGTCCAGACGGCAACCGTCCGAGACAATACCAGCATTATAAACATGAATGCGAATAGTTTTTATTTAGCCCGGAGAGCCGCCCCCATCAAGGGCTGCGACATGCGCGCGAATCGCATATCAAGCTGCGGCGCCAGGCTGCCAAGTGCCGCACACTTGATCAAAATCGCTTGCATTGTCCCCCACTTTGCGCGACAATGAAACGTAATGATAATGATTCTCATTAAAACACTAGCAACAATGCTTCCCAGCACTAGTGTCTGTTCATCCTCCAGCCAGAAGGTGTATCAATGATTGTATGTGTCTGCAACAACATATCTGATCGTGAAATCCGTCAAGCCGTCGATCTTGGCCTGTCCAGCATGGCCGAACTGCGCCGCGACCTGGGCGTGGCCACCTGCTGCGGCAAATGCCACACCTGCGCGCGGGAAGTGCTGAACGATCACCTGAACGCCACGGTGGCGCTGCAAGAAACCGTATTGATGCGAGCTGTACTGACAAACTAAAGAAAGCGATAAACGCCATGACGATGATGCCCCCGCCCGTAACGGTGCAGGCCGTGCAGCAATTTGCCGACTTCGACAAGAAGCGCAACAAATTCGCGCCGCTGATGGCCATCGTCGTCCTGCATCTGGCCGGGTTCTACGCGATCCAGAGCGGCTTGCTGAGCAAAGTCGTCACGGCGGCCATGCCGACCATCACCACCATCAGCATCATCGCCCCGCCGGCGCCGCCCAAGCCGCCGGCGCCATCCGTACCGAAAACCGTGGAATTGAGCGCTCCCGTGCCACGCGCCGTGATCCCGCCGCTGCCGCTGATCGCCGTGGCACCGAGCGAGCCGACGATCACGCCGCCGCAGCCGACGCGCGCCGAAGCGGCACCCGTTGCCACCGCCGCGCCGACAGCGCCATCGACACCGTCGCCGACGCCCCCAGCGCCGTCAACGCCGCGCACCGTCAGCAGCGTCGAATACATCAAGGCACCGCAACTGATCTACCCGAATCTGTCGCGCCGCCTGGGTGAAAGCGGCACCGTGGTGCTGCGCATCCTGATCAATGAAAAGGGCTTGCCCGAGCAAATCCTGATCCAGAAATCGACCGGCTACAACAACCTCGATGAAGCAGGCCGCCAGGCCGCCCAGCGCGCGCTGTTCAAGCCGATGATCGAAAACGGCAAGCCCGTACCTGTCTACGTTCTAGTACCGCTGACCTTCCAACTGAGCTAGCCTTCCGGCGGCCCTTGCGCCGCTGCCAGCCCGCAAGCACCGCACCACGTGCCCTGCTTGCTTTTTTGCGCCCTGTTTTTAGTCAAGCGATTTGCTTGTTTCAGTCTGCCAGCCTACATCCCCGGGCCAGGCAGACTTTTTTTTGGGGGTCAGCCCCGAGGGGGGAATGGGCCCCAATGGGGCCCATTCCGCTCGCGCAGCGACTGACCCTTTTTACATCTCCGCCCACATCCGCAGCAGGTTGTGATAATGCCCCGTCAAGCCCACCGTCGCCGGTGAATCGCCGTGCTCTGCGCGCACGCTCTGGATGTTCTGATCGAGCTCGAACAGCATGCTGCGTTTCCAGTCTTCGCGCACCATGCTTTGCGTCCACAGGAAGGAACAGATGCGCTCGCCGCTGGTGACGGGCAGCACCTGATGCACGCTGCTCGACGGATACACGATCACGTCGCCGGCCGGCAGTTTCACTTCGTGCGTGCCATACGCATCGACCACCACCAGCTCGCCGCCTTCGTACTCGTCCGGCTCGCTCAGGAAGACGGTCGACGAGACGTCGGCGCGCATCGACTGCATGCCGTTTTTCGGCGTGCGGATGGCGCCGTCGATATGCAGGCCATAGTGCTCGCCACCCGCATAGCTGTTGAAGAATGGCGGCAGGATGCGCAGCGGCAGCACGGCGGCAAAGAACAGCGGATTGGCCATCAGCGCGCGGCTGACGATCTCGCCCAGTTCCAGCGCCAGCGGCGAACCCTCGGCCAGCTGCCGGTTGCGCTTGACTTGCGCGCCTTGCGCCCCGACGCTGGCGCGCCCGTCGACCCAGTCCGTCTGCGCCAGGCGCTGGCGAAAATGCGTGACCTGTTCCGGCGTCAGCACGCCGGGTATATGCAGCATCATCTTGCTATCCTTTTTCAGTAAACATCGCTGCCTGATTATCGCATCGCCGGCAGCGGCCAAGAAGACACAAAAGCAAGAACGGAGCAACATTTCCCGCCTTTTCAGCGCGGCCGTGCGCGCGCGCCAGCGGCAGCAAAACAGCACCGGGAACGCGAATGAGAATGGCCTTCATTTTCCTTAACAAATAAAAAACGGAAAAATGTGGCAATCCATTTGAGAATGGGTTTTATTCGCACGATATTTACGTTAAAAAGACGGAAAAATGCCGTTTACCGCCCGAAATCGCCCATATTTTGCGCTATCATGCGGGCATAGCGAAACCGGCAACCTGCGCGCCACCAGGCAGCCAAAGCCACCCGGCAGTGAACGCCAGCAGCCTCCGGTTTCATCATCGAACGCACTACAGAACAAAGGAAATCCCATGAAGGGCGATAAAGAAGTCATCCGCATGCTCAACGCACAGCTCACCAACGAACTGTCGGCCATCAACCAGTACTTCCTGCATGCGCGCATGTACAAGCACTGGGGCCTGGAAAAGCTGGGCAAGAAAGAATACGAAGAATCGATCGGCGAAATGAAACACGCCGACAAGCTGATCGACCGCATCCTGATGCTCGACGGCCTGCCGAACCTGCAAGCGCTGCACAAGCTGCTGATCGGCGAGAACACGCCGGAAATGCTGGAATGCGACTTGAAGCTGGAACGCGCCGCGCACGCCACCGTCAAGGAAGGCATCGCCATCAGCGAAAAAGCGGGCGACTACGTCTCGCGCGACCTGTTCCTGATGATCCTGGAAGACACGGAAGAGCATATCGACTGGCTCGAAACGCAGATCGACCTGATCGCCAAGATCGGCATCCAGAACTACCTGCAAAGTCAGATGGCTGTTGAGGAATAATTTTTTCGGCATGCATAAAAAAAACCGGCAACCTGCCGGTTTTTTTACGTGTGCCCTCAAGTCTTTGTGGCCTGCGGCGGGCGCAGCTTGACGAACAGCACCGCCACCGCCGCGCACAGCAACAGGGCGCCGGCCAGCCGGATGACGTTCTCCGGATTGCCGCCCAGCCAGCTGCGGTAATACAGCGGCAGGGTGAAGATCTGGATGATCATCGGGATGACGATGAACATGTTGAAGATGCCCATGTAGACGCCCGTGCGCTCGGGCGGAATGCAGCCGGCCAGCATGATGTAGGGATTGCCCATGATGCTGGCCCAGGCCAGGCCCACGCCCAGCATGGGCAGCAACAGCAGCGCCGGGCTGTGGATCAGCGGGATGCTCAGCATGCCCACGCCGGCCGCGCACAGGCACAGGCTGTGCATGCGCTTGGGGCCGAAGCGGCGCGTGAACGGCACCAGCGCAAAGGCAGCGACAAAGGCGACGAAATTATAGAAGGCGCCCACCTGCCCGTTCAGCAGGCCCGCGTCGCGAAAGCCTTGCGACGCCGGATCCGTCGTGTGAAACAGCGTCGCCGCCAGCGACAGCGCAATGTACTGCCAGTAGCAGAACATGGCGTACCACTGGAACAGGTTGACGATGGCCAGCTGCTTCATCGTCGGCGGCATGTCGCGCAGGGCCGCGCCGATATCGGCCAGCGTGTGGCGCCAGCCCGGCGGGCGGCTGCGGATGGCCGCCAGCTCGGCCGCCGTGAGGGGGTTTTCCGGCGTCGTCTTCAGGGTCCACAGCACCGAGGCGAGGGAAAAGACGGCGCCGATCAGGAAGGCGGCGATGACGATGTGCGGGATATGGCTGCCATTGACGGCATCCTTGTTCATGCCCAGCATGACCAGCAGCGACGGCGTCAGGTAGGCCAGCGTTTGCCCCAGTCCCGTAAACGCGCTTTGCGTGAGAAAACCCAGCGAGTGCTGCTTCTTGTCGAGCTTGTCGCTGACAAAGGCGCGGTACGGCTCCATCGTCACATTGTTGGCCGCGTCGAGTATCCACAGCAGGCTTGCGGCCATCCACAGGGCGGGACTGAACGGCATGGCCAGCAGGCCCAGGCTGCACAGGATGGCGCCGATCAGGAAGTACGGCGTGCGGCGGCCCCAGCGCGTCACCGTGCGGTCGCTCATGGCGCCGATCAGCGGTTGCACGAGCAGCCCCGTCATGGGACCGGCCAGCCACAGGTACGGCAGGCTCGCTTCATCTGCGCCCAGGTATTTGTAGATGGGGCTCATGCTGCTTTGCTGCAGACCAAAGCTGAACTGGATGCCGAAAAAACCGACATTCATGTTGACGATCTGCCAGAACGACAGATGCGGACGGTGCGCGGTGGCGTCGCTCATGCTGGTTCCCTTTCCAGCCACAGCATATGCCATGGCTGCAGGCCCACGGTGCCGGCCAGCACGCTGCCATCGAGGCTGTTGCGCCATTCGCCCGCGGGCAAGGTGAAACGCTGGCTGGCGCCGCTGAAATTGCTCAGGTTGAGAAACGCGTCGCCGCGCAGCAGCGCCAGCACGGCCGGCGTGTCGGCGGGCAGCACGCTGCGCGGCGCAGCGGCGGCCAATGCCGGCAAGCGCCCGCGCGCGTCGATCAGCTGGCGCAGCGCCAGGTACAGCCGGCCGCTGGCGCTCACGCCATCGTGGCGCCATGCCAGCAAGCTGTCGTCGAACGCGGGACGCTGCAGCCAGCGGCTGTCCATCGCCCGGTCGGCGCGCTGCGTGTAGCTGTCGTCGTTGGTCATGCCCAGTTCATCGCCCATGTACAGCACCGGCAAGGCGCCAAAGCTCAATGCCAGGCCATGCAGCAGCAGCAGGCGCCGCAACGCGTATTCCTGCTCCTGCACCGTGGTGGCGCTTTGCAGGCCGGCCAGCGAGGCGGCCATGCCGTTGCTGCCATGCGCCTTGTCGGCGCTGCTGCTCTGGAAGGCGGCGCCGCGCGCATAGCTGCCGGCAGCACCGGCAAAGAACTGCGCAATGCGCGCCAGGCGCGCCGGCCCGTCCGCGCCCGCTTCATTGAGCAGCACGTTCCAGCCGATGTCGTCGTGGCAGCGCACATAACTGAGCCAGCTTGCGGCCGGCGGCAGCGGCGGCGTGGCGGCGATCACCTGCCGCAGCAAGTCCGTGCTTTCCTCCGCCAGCGCGCCCCAGCCGGCGGCCATCAGGCTGCTGTGATAAGCGATATGGCATTCGGGCGCGCTATCGCTGCCAAAGTAGGCGGGCAGCTTGGGGGTGGGCACGATGGCTTCGGCCTTGAGCAGCACGCCAGGCGCGACGATGGCGGCGATGGCGCGCAAGGCTTGCAGCAGGCTGTGGGCTTCGGGCTGGTTCATGCAATCCGTGCCTTCGCGCTTCCACAGAAAGGCCGTCGAGTCGAGGCGGAACACCTCGATGCCCTTGTTGGCCAGGCCCAGCATGGCGCCGGCCATGGCCGCGAAGACGGCCGGATTGGCGTAGTTCAAGTCCCACTGATAGGGATAAAACGTGGTCCAGACCCAGCGCTGGAGCTCCGGCACGAAGGTGAAATTGCCCGGTGCCGCCTGCGGGAAGACCTGGCCAACGGTGCGCTCGTAACGGTCCGGCTGCGCGCGGTCGGGATAGGTGTGGAAAAAATCGCGCAGCAGCGGATCGCCCGCCTTGGCGCCCAGCGCCCACGCATGGTCGTCGGCCACATGGTTGAGGATGAGGTCCGAGCACAGGCTGATGCCGGCCGCGCGCAGCTGCGCCGTCAACGCCAGCAAGTCGGCATTGCTGCCCAGCGCAGGGTCGACTTCCTCAAAGCTGGCGACGGCAAAGCCGCCATCGCTTTCGCCGGCACGCGGCCGCAAAAACGGCAGCAAATGCAGATACGTCACGCCCAGCTCGCGCAGATGGGCAATGCGCGCCGCCACGCCCTGCAGGCTGCCGCCGAAGCGCTGCACGTAGGCGCTGTAGCCCAGCATGGACTGGCTGGCAAACCAGTCCGGCTGCGCTTCGCGCTGCGCATCCTGCCGCAGCAGCGCAGGTGCGCGCGCCGCGTACAGCCGTCCCACGCTTTCCATCAGGTCGCCCAGCCAGGGCAGGAAGTCAGGCCGCTGGCCATACAGGCTGCCCAGGCGGTCGAGCAGGACCGCCTCCTGGCGCGCATAGCGGCGCGCCGCATCGTCGCGCAAGTGCGAGGGGAGCGGCGCCAGCAGGCGCGCCAGGGGGCTACGTATCGACATCATGAATCCTATCCTTGCTTAAAATGCGTATTTCAGGCTGACCTTGACGGCGCGCCCCGTGATCGAGCGGGCCGCGTGGCCATCGCCCTCGACTTCCGTATAGCCGATCTTGTTGAGCAGATTGTTCGCCGTCAGCGCCACCTGCATCTGCGGCGTAAGCTGGTAATTGACGAAAGCGTTGAGCACCTGGTAGGCGGGCAAGGTGATCGTGTGCGCATCATCGCCCCACGACTTGCCCGTACCGACCAGGCTGGCGCCCAGGGTGGCAGGTCCCCATTCATAGGTGGGCGCGAGCTGGTACACGACACGCGCCTGGCGCCGCGGCGTATTGCCGATCAGCGCCACGTCGGCCGCGGTCGTGCCCGTGATCTCGGCATCCGTGAACGTCAATCCGCCATTGATGCGGAAGTCGCCGGCGCTGTAGGCCGCTTCCAGTTCCACGCCCTTCGCTTCATAGCTGTTGGCCGTGCGCAGCTGCGTCGTCGCCTCGTAATTGCTTTCCTTCGTCTTTGCCTGGAACACGGTGACGAAGGTGCTCAGGGGGCCCCGCCGCCATTTCACGCCGCCTTCTAGCTGGCGCACGGTGTTGATCGCCACCGGCACGCTGCCATCCAGGGGCGTGCCGAACAGGATGCGGTCGGCATTGAAGGCCACGCCTTCGCTGACGCGGGCAAACACGGCCAGGTTGGCTTGCAGCTTGTAGTTCGCGCCCAGCGAGTATGAAGTATGGCCCAGGGTGTAGTCGACCTGCTGCACCGTCGACGGCAGATAGGCTTGCGCGCCGGTGGCCTGGTTGGCCGTGCCACTGGCGTGCTGGCGGTCGCGCCGCAGGCCGCCGTCGAGGTTCAGCGCGCCGCTTTCCCAGGCCAGGTTTACGTAGGGCGACGTCGTGCGGTACTCCATGTCGACGGCGCGCGAACAGCAGGCGCCGAAGGCCGGGCCGATGTAGCCGGGCGTGCTGCTCGCCGTTTGCAGCAGCGCCGGCTGGTCGCCCGTGGCCTGCATCAGGTATTCATTGAAATTCCAGGTCAGACCCAGCTTTTGCTGCGACAGGTACAGGCCGGCAGTGGTGGTCAGCTTGCCGCTGTCGAGCACAAACGTCCTGGCCAGCTTGGTGTCGCTCAGGGTATTGCTGGCGTCGTCGATCGAGGTGTTGAACACCACGGCGGAAAACGCGCGCCCCGTGTAGGGCTGGCCCCGGTTCGGGCCGCTGGCAAACACGTAGCTGCCGTCGCTGCCGTTATTCGACGGGAAGACGCCAATGAAGCGGCCCGAATTGTCGGCATAGCGGAAGTTTTCGCTCACGCTCCAGCCCTGTCCCAGCTTGAACGATGCTTCCAGTCCCACGGTGTCGCTCTTGACGTGCAGACCGTCGTTGACGCGGGTGGCCACGCGCTGATTAGCCTTGTTCAGCACCATGTCGGGCACCCAGTACGGCGAATAGAAACTGGCCTTGCGCGGGTCGATGCCGGCGACTTCCGTAATGCGGCCATTGCGCACGCTGACCGGCACCGGCAAGGCCGTGGGCGACTGGTCGTCGAGGTGCTTGAACGACAGGCGCACGAAGCCGCTGTCGAATTCATGCGTGACATTGCCGCGGATCTGGCCGCCCTTTTCGCTGTTGACGCCGCTGTGGCGGATGCCTTCTCCCGTGCGCCAGGAGCCGCCGATGAAGAAGCGCGTGCGCTCGGAAACCGGTGCGCCGTAATCGAAATCCACGCGCGTCTGGTCGTAGCCCAGGCCCCGGCTGAGCGCCACGCTGCCGCCCTTCTCCTTGCCATTCTTGCTGATGAAATTGATGATGCCGCCCGGCGAGTTGGTGGCCAGGGTGGAGGCCGAACCGCCACGCACCACTTCCAGGTGGTCGAGGGTGGAATCGATCTTGACGAAGCTGTCGGGCGTGGTGAAGTTGAAGTCGCCGAACTGCAGCACCGGCAAGCCGTCTTCCTGTATCTGCACATAGCGCGCGCCGCCGGCGGAAATGGGCAGGCCGCGCACGGTGATGTTGGCATTGCCTTCGCCGCCCGAGGACTCGGCCCGCAAGCCCGGCACCGAGCGCAGGACTTCGGCGGCGCTGGTCGGCGCGTTGTGCAGGATGGTGTCGAGTTCCATGCTGCTGACGGAATTGCTCGATTTCATTTTGGACGTGCCGCCGGTGGTGCCGGTGACCACGATGCGTTCCAGGTTCAGGCCATCGGCGGGGGCGGCGCTGGCGGGGGCGGCGGCCGATTGGGCCTGGGCGGCGCCCCATTGCAGCAGGGCCAGGGCGACGGCTGCGGCCATGCAGCCGCGTTGAGCAGTACGTGTCTTCATCTTGTCTCCAGTGTTGTATGCCGATACATCGAGGTATCCGCTTGTTATGGGTCCTGGCCGCCGCATGCCGTGGCGCGCTGGCTGAGCCGGTACGTCATTATTCAACGAATAAGAATTTATTGCAATCGATTGCAATCGAGCGCTGCAACATGGAATTTATGTTGTTTTTAAGGGAACGCTACGGGCAGTAAATAGGAAAACAGGCGGAGATTGATACGAGATCAGGATTTTTCATGCTGCCATGCAGCATGAAAAGTAGTGGGGAATTTTGAAATTATTGCAATCGGTTGCAATCACGCTTTACCGGCCCGAGGCGCGTACGATCAGCTCGGTTGGCAATTGCCGGGATGGCGCAGGTGCGCCATCGACCAGCGCCAGCAGCGAGGCCACCAGCGCGCGCCCGGCGGCGCGGATCGGCTGGCGCACGGTGGTCAGCGGCGGGTGGAAATACGCGGCCAGTTCGATATCGTCGTAGCCGACCACGGCCACCTGTTCCGGCACGGCCACGCCACGCGCGCGCAAGGCGCTGATGGCGCTCATGGCCAGCAAGTCGCTGCAGGCAAAGATGGCGTCGAACGGGAGCCGGCGATCCAGCAGTTCCTGCACGTCCGTCGCGCCGCCCTGCGGCAGGAAGGAGCCGGCCACGTACAGTTGCGGATCGGGCGCCAGTCCGTGCGCGGCCAGCGCCTGCGCATAGCCCTGGTGGCGCTGCGCCACTTCGGGCAGCTTGGCGTCGCCAAAGAAGGCGATGCGCCGGCGCCCCGCCGCCAGCAAATGCTCCGTGGCCAGCCTGCCGCCGGCGACGTTGTCGCCGCCAACGGTGCAATACAGCTGCTGCGGCAATTGCGCGCCCCACACGACGATGGGCACCTGGCGCGCGGCCAGCTGGTTCAGTTGTTCATGGTGGCGCCACTGGCCGATCAGGATGATACCGATCACGCGGCCGCTATCGAAGGACTGGGCGGCCGCATCGAGCGTTTCCGCATCCACGCGCGAAATGAGCATGTCGAAGCCCTGCTCCGTCAGCGCATCGGCCAGGCTGCCCAGCATGCTCAGAAAGAAAGGATCGGACAGGTGCTGGCGCGTGGCCGCGTCATACGGCACCACCACGCCCACCGTGCGGTTCTGTTTCAGGCGCAGGTTTTGCGCGCCGATATTGATGGAGTACTTGAGCGAACGGGCCAGCGCGATGACGCGCGCGCGCGTCTCTTCATTGACCAGCGAACTGCCGCTCAGGGCGCGCGACACGGTGGACGTGGACACGCCGGCAAGGCGCGCGATATCGGCCATCTGCAGGCGCTGCTGCGCCTTCGAATCTGTACCGGTCATCGGACGCTCACTGCGGCACGGTGTCCTTGAACGACTGCCGCTCGGACAGTTTGTCGAACAGGCGGGCCAGCGCAGGATGGTCCGCGCGCCAGTCGATTTCCGGGAAGCGGAAGCTGAGCCAGCCCAGGGTGCAGCCCACGGCCACGTCGGCCAGGGTGTAGTTCTTGCCGGCGCAATACGCGCTCTCGCCCAGGCGTGCTTCCAGCGCCGCCAGGCCCAGGGTGACTTTTTCCAGCTGGCGCGCGATCCAGGCCGCGCTTTGCTGCTCGGGCGGGCGCTGCGTGCGCTCCAGGCGCACCAGCACGCCAGCGTCGAGGATCCCGTCGGCCAGCGCTTCCCAATTCTTGATATCGGCCCGCTCGCGGCCATTGCCGCCGGCCGGCAGCAGCTTGCACACGGGCGTGAGCGTGTCGAGGTATTCGACGATGACTTTCGAATCGATCAGCGTGCTGCCATCCTCCATCACCAGGCAAGGCACTTTGCCCAGGGGATTGGCCTGGGCGATGCGGGTTTCCGGCACCCACACGTTTTCCAGCTCGAAGACATAGTCGAGCTTTTTTTCCGCCAGCACGATACGGGCTTTGCGGACATACGGGCTGGCGAGGGAACCGATCAGTTTCATAGGTACTTTAAGGTAAAGGAGCAGCAAGCAGTATAGCATCGGCGGCAGCGGTGTTTGGCAGCACGCGCCCGGCGCCCCCCAGTGTGTGGCAGGCACGCCGCATCGGGGCCGGATTCGGCCAAATTGCGGTGCGCCGACGGCCGACGGACGGCTGGCCAGCGGCCAGCGGTGGTAAAATCGCCCTTTACTGTGGCGCCGCCAGTGTTGCTGTATTGCAATAGCCTTGCCCTCCCCGCGCGCCACACGCCAACCGTTTCTTTAACTTGCGTCCGCTCTCATGACTTCTACTACTCCGTATTCCACGCTGTCGGCCCTGTCTCCGCTCGATGGCCGCTACGCCAGCAAGACCGATCTGCTGCGCCCGATCCTGTCCGAAGCCGGTTTCATGCACCACCGCGTGAAAGTGGAAATCTCCTGGCTGCAAGCGCTGTCGCAAGCCGGTTTCGCCGAAATCAAGCCGTTCTCGGCAGAAGCGAGCGCCCTGCTCGACAAGATGGCGAGCGATTTCTCGGAAGCCGACGCGGCCCGCATCAAGGCCATCGAAGCGGTCACCAACCATGACGTCAAGGCTGTCGAATACTGGCTGAAGGAACAAGTGGCGGACGTGCCGGAACTGGTGGCGGCGTCGGAATTCATCCATTTCGCCTGCACCTCGGAAGACATCAACAACACCTCGCACGGCATGATGCTGAAAGCCGCCCGCGATGGCGTGATGCTGCCGGCATTGAACGGCCTGGTGGCAAAGCTGACGCAGATCGCGCACGACAACGCCGACGTGCCGATGCTGTCGCGCACGCACGGCCAGACGGCCAGCCCGACCACCCTGGGCAAGGAATTTGCCAACGTCGTGGCCCGCTTGCAGCGCGCCGTGAAACGCATCGAGCAAGTGGAAATCCTCGGCAAGATGAATGGCGCCGTCGGCAATTACAATGCCCACCTGTCGGCCTACCCTGGCTTCGACTGGCCGGCATTCTCGAAGGCCGTCATCGAGCAGCGCCTGGGCCTGGTCTTCAATCCGTACACCATCCAGATCGAGCCGCACGACTACATGGCCGAACTGTTCGACGCCTTCGCGCGCGCCAACACGATCCTGCTGGACCTGAACCGCGACATCTGGACCTACGTGTCGCTGGGCTACTTCAAGCAAAAACTGAAAGCGGGCGAAATCGGTTCGTCGACCATGCCGCACAAGGTCAACCCGATCGACTTCGAAAACTCGGAAGGCAACCTGGGCCTGGCCAACGCCGTCCTGAAACACCTGTCGGAAAAACTGCCCGTCTCGCGCATGCAGCGCGACCTGACCGATTCGACCGTGCTGCGCAATATCGGCGTGGGCCTGGGCTACACCCTGCTGGCCTATGACAGCTGCCTGCGCGGCCTGAACAAGCTGGAAGTAAACCACGCGCGCCTGGCGCAAGACCTGGACGCGACGTGGGAAGTGCTGGCCGAGCCCGTACAAACCGTGATGCGCCGCTATGGCATCGAAAACCCGTACGAGCAGCTGAAAGAGCTGACGCGCGGCAAGGGCATCTCGAAAGAAGCGCTGCAAACCTTCGTCAATGGCCTGGCCATTCCGCAGGATGCCAAGGACGTGCTCTTGACCATGACGCCGGGTAACTACATCGGCATCGCGGCGCAATTGGCCAAAGCCATCTAAGCAGTTTCCACATGGGGATCATGCTATCCCACTCCCGCGGGGCGGCCAGCACACAAATGCTGCCCGCCCCGCGGTTTTTCCGGCAATCTTTCTTGTAGAATCTCCAGCACGCAGCGTAAATTGCTTTTCTTTGGTATATTAGGCCGAATTAGTCCTAATACGTACTACTTTCAAGAAAGCCGTCGATGCAACGCTACACCACCACCGCCATCATCCTGCACTGGCTGACCGCCCTGCTGATCATCAGCGCCTTCATCATGGGCCTGGTCATGGTCGATATTCCCGGCCTGACGCCCACCAAGCTCAAATATTTCTCGTGGCATAAATGGCTGGGCGTGACCGTGCTGGCCATCGCCGCCATCCGCCTGCTGTGGCGCAAGGCCAATGTACCGCCGCCGCACCCTGCCAGCATGGTTGCCTGGCAAAAGAAGGCGGCCGACGCCATGCATGTGCTGTTGTACATCCTGATCTTCGCCGTGCCCGTTTCCGGCTACCTGTACACCCTGGCCGCCGGCGTACCCGTGGTCTATCTGGGCCTGTTCCAGCTGCCCGTCATCATGGCGCCGAACCCGGAACTTAAGCCACTTTTAAAAGAGATTCATTATGTTCTGAACATGACGATGGCCGCCGCCGTGGCCGCCCATGTGCTGGCGGCGCTGAAGCATCAATTTATCGACAAAGACGGCGTACTTAAACGCATGCTGCCATAACACCGACTTCACCCTTGCTCACTGAAACTCCAGGAAAAATAAGATGAAAACCACCCAACGCATCGTCCTCGCTTCCCTGCTGGGCCTGTCCGTGGCCGCCACCGCCGCCACCCTGCTGAAAGTCGATCCCGCCAAGACCAGCGTGTCGGCCGTGTTCAAGCAAATGAACGTGCCCGTGGAAGCGAAGTTCAAGAAATTCAATATCGCCATCGATTACAACCCGGCTACGCCGGACGCCTCGAAAGCCTCGGTGGAAATCGAAACGGCCAGCATCGATATCGGCGACCCGGAATACAACAAGGAAGTGGCCAAGAAAGAATGGTTTAACGCGGCCCAGTTCCCGAAAGCCACCTTCGTTTCAAGCAGCATCAAGGCCGCCGGCGCGGGCAAGCTGACGGTCAGCGGCAAGCTGAGCATCAAAGGCAAGACCACCGACGTGACCTTCCCTCTGACGGTCAAAGCCGACGGCGGCAAATATGCGTTCGACGGCGCCCTGCCGATCAAGCGCCTGACCTACAACATCGGCGAAGGCGAGTGGAAAGACACGAGCATGGTTGCCGATGAAGTCACCATCAAATTCCACGTCGCCGCGCAGTAACGCCTGAGAAAACGTCCATGGCTGCGTTGCTCTTGCCTCGTCGTACTATTCGTACTGCCTTCGGCAAGGCGCCTGGCCCTGAACGTTTTTCAGGCGTTACATATCAGATCACCGCCCAAAAATCTGTTGTTTAACTTAGTTAGGAATTCAATGAAATTGAAGCACTTGATGATCGCCGTGCTGGCAGCTGCCGGCGCCGGTTCGGCCATGGCCGCTACCGACACCTACAACCTCGACCCGACGCACACTTTCCCCAGCTTTGAAGCCGATCACATGGGCATGTCCGTGTGGCGCGGCAAGTTCAACAAGACCAAGGGTACGGTCACCCTGGACCGCGCCGCCAAGACGGGTAGCCTGGACCTCGTCATCGACGCCGATTCGATCGATTTCGGCCTCGACGCCATGAACACGCACGCGAAAAAAGCGGACATGTTCAACGTCGAAAAATTCCCGCAAATCACCTACAAGAGCAAATCGCTCAAGTTCGACGGCGACCAGTTGGTGGAAGTCGATGGCGAACTGACGCTGCTGGGCGTAACCAAGCCCGTCAAGCTGAACGTGAGCAAGTTCAAGTGCATCATGCATCCGCGCTACAAGCGCGAAGTGTGCGGCGCCGATGCCACGGCGGAATTCAAGCGCAGCGACTTTGGCCTGAACTACGGCATGCCGGCGTTCTCGCCGGAAGTCAAGCTGGCCATCCAGGTGGAAGCCATCAAGGCCGACTAAACACGGCCTTGCCGCATGACAAGCCCGCCTCGCTGCCCGCAGCCAGGCGGGCTTTTGCATGCACTGCGCGAATCCGCTGGACTTTTCTATCGTGCGGCATCACTATCCATTGGCATGATGTTGTTCTGACATGGCACACCCACTTATCCACCGCGCGGAGGACTACATGAATTTCATTATCTGGATCGTTATTGGCGGCGTCATCGGCTGGCTGGCCAGCATGGTCATGAAAACGAATGCGCAACAGGGCATCTTCCTCAATATCGTCGTCGGCATCGTCGGCGCCTTCCTCGGCGGCTGGCTGCTGGCCCCCCTGTTCGGCACGGGCACCATCAATAGCGACAATTTCAGCCTGGCTTCTCTGCTGGTCTCGTTCCTGGGCGCCGTGATCCTGCTGGGCATCGTGAATCTCTTGCGCCGCGGCAAAATACGCTAAGCAGACACATGGCAACGCATCAGCAAGTGGCCGGGCCGCGCAAGCGCCCGGCCATTTTTTATTGCCGGCAAGACAATTGTATGGACAATACCACAGCCGCGGCACGAGAAAATGCCCGTTCGCAGCCCACTCCTGCCCCTGCAATGCCGAAAATAGTGCAATTTTTACAAGTAACTACAAACATGCCCTCGGGAAAATGTGATTGACTAGTGCGAGTTCGATACGGATACTCTAGGTCGCCCGCTGAGAAAAAACACTGGGTACACGTTGGTTCCGACTTCCCTTCATGTAAAAGACTAGAACTCGAATGAAAAAATCTTTAATCGCGCTCGCCATCCTGAGCAACTTCGCACACGCCGACGAAGGCATGTGGATGCCCCAACAGCTGCCACAAGTGGCCAAGGAACTGAAAGCGGCCGGACTGAAACTCGATCCGACCAACCTGACCAAACTGACCGAATTCCCCATGGGCGCCATCGTCAGCCTGGGCGGTTGCTCGGCTTCGTTCGTCTCGCCGCAAGGCCTGGTTGCCACCAACCACCATTGCGTCTACAACAGCGTGGCGGTCAATTCGACCAAAGAGCGCGATTTGCTGGCCAACGGTTTCCTGGCCAAGACGTTCGCTGAAGAATTGCCAGCCGCCCCGGGCAGCCGCATCTTCGTGACCTCGGCCGTGACCAATGTCAGCGACAAGATCATCACCGCCGACGTGGCCAAGCTGCAAGGCAAGGCACGCATCGACGCGATCGAGAAAAACCAGAAGAAACTGGTGGCCGAATGCGAAAAAGAAGCGGGCTTCCGCTGCACCGTGTCCGCCTACTACGGCGGCCTGGAGTTCTACCTGATCAAGCAACTGGAAATCCGCGACGTGCGCCTGGTGCACGCGCCTCCAGCAGGCGTCGGCAAGTTCGGCGGCGACACCGACAACTGGATGTGGCCACGCCACACGGGCGACTACGGTTTCTACCGCGCCTATGTCAGCAAAGACGGCAAAGCTGCCGACTTCAGCAAGGACAACGTGCCTTACCAGCCGAAGCACGTGCTGAAACTGGCCAAGGATGGCTTGAAAGAAGGCGATTTCGTGATGGTCCTCGGCTACCCTGGCCGCACCAACCGCCACCGCCTGCCATCGGAAGTGGCGTACACGTTTGACTGGAACTACCCGGCCTTCGTGAAAGCGTCGGGCGAAACCCTGGCCATCATCGCGCGCGAAACCAAGGACAACAAGGATGTTGCCCTGAAATACGCGGGCCAGGTTGCTGGCGTGAACAATTACTACAAGAACCGCCAAGGCATGCTGGATTCCTACGCCGGCAGCGACTTCCTGGCGCGCAAGACGACGGAACACGAAGCCCTGAAAACCTGGGTCAACGCGAATGCTGCCCGCAAGGCGGAATTTGCCGGCGACATCGAGCAAGTGGAAAAGCTGATCGCCGAGCGCGATGCCGACACCAAGCGCGATTTCTTCCTGAGCTACGCACAGCCACGCCTGCTGAACACGGCACGCAGCCTGTACCGCCTGTCGAACGAAGGCACCAAGGCTGACACGGAACGCAAGTCCGGCTACCAGACGCGCGATTTGCCACGTCTGTCGTCGAGCATCACGTCGGTCGAGCGCACCTACGATGAAAAAGTCGACAAGGCGCTGGTACTGAACAGCCTGACCAAGTACGCCGCGCAACCGGCAGCACAACGCCGCGCCAGCTTTGACGCCGCCATCGGCATCAAGGACGGCATGTCGCAAGCCGACCTGTCCGCCGCCCTGGACAAACTGTATGCCGGCAGCAAGCTGGCCGACAAGGAAGAACGCGCAGCGTGGCTGAAACGCACGCCAGCCGAATTCCAGGCCAGCAAGGACAGCTTCATCCAGGCAGCCGTCGCCATGTATCCGGATTCGCTGAAAAACGAAGCGGAAGACGAAGAACTGGCAGGCAAGATCCAGCAAGCCTACGCCAACTACATGAAAGCAAAGATTGCCTTCATGAAGAGCAAAGGCCAAGCCGTCTATCCTGACGCCAACAGCACCCTGCGCGTCACGTTCGGCAAAGTAGCCGGCCGTGACCACGGCGCCGACGGCACCACCTGGTCTGCCTTCACCACCGTCAATGGCGTCGTTGCCAAAGCCACGGGCCAGGGCGAGTTCAATGCACCGGCGAATCAACTGGCCGCGATCAAAGCCAAGGACTTCGGTAAATTCGTCGATCCCAAGCTGAAAACCGTGCCGGTCGACTACCTGGCCACCCTGGACATCACCGGCGGTAACTCCGGTTCGGCTGCCCTGAACGCCAAAGGCGAATTTATCGGCCTGGCCTTCGATGGCACCTTGGACTCGATCATTTCCGATTGGGACTACAACAAGGCCAACACCCGTTCGATCCAGGTCGACCTGCGCTACATGCTGTGGAACATGAAACACATCGACCACGCAGACAACCTGCTGAAAGAAATGGGCGCTGAATAACAAGAAGCAATAACCCGGCAACGGGCGCTTTAGCCTGAGCCACTCCCGCGGGAGTGGCTTTTTTTCGCCTAACGTTTTACTTTGGTAAAACGGTAAGGTACGGCTTGCTCTTCGCCAAACACTTGCGCCCTGCCACTTCCCAGCGGCAGCATGACCCGCCGACCATCCTGCAGCAGCAAGGCCAGGTCGGCGCCGGGAAAGCGCTGCGCCAGCGCAGGATAAGCATGGCGCGCGATGCCGGCGGCGGGAACCACGATGCGGTAGTCGCCATCGCCAAAGTCCAGCAGCAGCGCGGAAAGCTCATCCGGCCCCGGCAGCGCCGTGATGCGCAGGCGCGCGCTTCCCTTGACGAGCTCGAAGGCGGACCACAGGGGCAGGCTGCGCTGCATGGCGCCGATCCGCAGCAGCGGCGCGTGGCGCGCCTGCGCCGACGTCAGCACGATGTCAGGCCGTTCTTCCGGCACGGCCCCATCGACGGCCAGCAGCCAGCCCCGGTAGCGTATCAGCGCGCCCTGCGCGGCAGCCGTGACAGACCCGCCCTGCGCCACAGGCTCCTTGCCCGCAGGCAAGCGCAACGGCGCCGCCTGCGCCGCCAGGCAAACCCACCACACCAGCGCCGCCATCGCCGACTTGCCCATGCCGCCTCCCCTCGTGCGTGAAACGTATTCATAACACAAGTACAGCAACAAGCCCCTGCGGCGCCTCAAGGCAAGAGCGCCGGTGCTACAATTGGCCCCTAGCGGGCGTACTTACCCAGCGCGCCTTCCCCCTCCCAGACTCAGACCGCTATGCCACCAGACTTGCGCACGACCTACGAACTCGGTAACCACAACCAGACCACGACCTGGCTGGAATGCATCACCTTCTATCAAGATCTTGCCGCACGCTATCCGCAAGTGCTGCACTTCGAACAGATCGGCCTGTCCGACTCGGGCGTGCCCGTCCACGCTGGCGTCGTCAGCGCGGACGGCGTGTTTGACCGCGAACAGATCAAACGCGTGGGCCGCACGGTGTTCTTCAACAACAACGGCATCCACCCGGGCGAACCGGAAGGCATCGACGCCTGCATGGCCATCGTGCGCGACCTCTGCACGCAGCCGGAACGCCTGGCGGCGCTGGGCAGCACCGTCTTGCTGTTCATTCCGATCTACAACGTCGATGGCAGCCTGAACCGCGCCAATACATCGCGCGTGAATCAGGATGGCCCGGAGCAATTCGGTTTCCGCGGCAATAGCCGCCACCTGGACTTGAACCGCGACTTCATCAAGTGCGACAGCCTGAACGCGCAAGTGTTCAACCGCCTGCTGGCCAGCTGGGACCCGGACGTGATGGTCGACACGCATACGTCGAACGGCGCCGACTATCCGTACACGATGACCCTGATCCACACGCAGACGGATAAGCTGGGCAACGGCCTGGGCCCCTTCCTGCAAGACACCATGCTGCCGCACATCTTTGCGCAGATGGAAAACGCTGGCTGGCCCACCTGCCCGTACGTGAACCCCGTCAAGGATAGCCCCGACCACGGCATTGCCGAATTCCTCGAAGTGCCCCGTTTCTCGACCGGCTTTGCGGCCTTGCATCACGTCATCGGTTTCATGCCGGAAACGCACATGCTGAAACCGTTTGCCGACCGCTACGCTTCCATGCGCGCCCTGCTCGACATCACCATGGCGTTCACGGTCAAACATGGCGAACAGATCAAGCAATTGCGCGCGCAAGCGAAGGCGGCCGGCCGCACGCAAGCCGCATGGCCGATTCACTGGGCCATGAATGAAGAGCAGCCGTCGACCTTCCCCTTCAAGGGCTATGCGGCGCAATACACGCCGAGTCTGCTGGGTGACTACCAGCGCCTGTCCTACGACCGCTCGCAGCCGTGGGAACGCGATATCGCCTACTACAACCGCTTCGATGCGGACGTCACCGTGGCCGCGCCGAAAGCCTATATCGTGCCGCAAGCGTGGCGCGAAGTGATCGAACGGCTGCGCTGGAACGGCGTCGAAATGAGCCGCATCACCACCGAACAGACGCTAACGGCCCGCTACTACCACATCGCCTCTGTCGGCACGCGCGCCACGGCCTACGAAGGCCACATGTTCCACGACCATGTAGAACTCGAAGCGCGCACGGGCCAGTTCACCGTGCAAGCGGGCGATTATGTCGTCAGCCTGGATCAGGACAACGCCCGCTACGCCGTGGAAACGCTGGAGCCGCAGGCGCATGACAGCTTCTTCCGCTGGGGTTTCTTCAATAGCGTGCTGGAGAAGAAAGAAGCGTTTTCCGATTACGTTTTCGAAGACATGGCATCCGAACTGCTGCGCGATGAACCGGCGCTGGCGGCCAAGTTTGCCGACTGGAAAGCTGCCAATCCCGCCTTGCGGAGCAATCAGGAAGCCGTGCTGAACTTCATCTTTGCACACTGCCAGCGCTTTGCCGAGCCAGAATGGCGGCGCTACCCAGTGATCGCCCTGATGTAAATCCGGGCTGTAGCAACTGCAACATCCTGGCGCCGCATCGGAGACCCCGGTGCGGCGCCTCTTTCTGTGCCCTACCCACAAGGTAATCCCATGCACTACGCACTGAACCTGCGCACCTTTATTTACAGCCATTATTTTTATCTGGGCTTGCGCGTGGCCATCGGTCTCATCGGCCTGGCCTTGCTGACCCAGGAAATCAGCGACAGCGCCACCGCCATGACGGTATGCATCGGCGCCCTGTGCACGACCCTGATGGACATGCCCAGCCCGCTGCGCCACAAGTTCAATGAAATGCTCGCTTCCGTGCTGCTGTGCAGCGCCGTCACTTTGTTAATCAGCCTGTGCGGCCCCGTGCAGTGGCTGTTGATGACGGTGCTCGTGCTCGTGAGTTTCCTTGCCAGCATGATGGTGGTGTATGGCAAGAAATCCATGCCCTTGCAACTGGCCGCCCTGTTCATCATGACCATGTCGATGGAGCACCAGATGACGTGGCAGCAATCGTTCCACCACGCGGGCCTGTTCATGCTCGGCGGCCTCATCTATCTGGCTTACGCCATGGCCATCGCCTGGGTCTTGCGCCACCGCATCAAGCAGCAAGTGCTGGCCGAAGCCCTGTTCGAACTGGCCGCCTACATCGATATCAAGGCCGATTTCTACGACACGCGTTTCAATCTGACGGAGCAGTTCAACAAGCTGGTGCGCCATCAAAGCATTTTGGCCGACCGCCAGCAAGCATCGCGCGACCTGATTTTGCGCAGCCACAAGAACAGCAAGGATGCCATCGTCGTGCAGGTGCACGTATGCATGCTCGATTTATATGAACTGATCCTTTCCACGCACACGGATTACGCGTTGCTGCGCCAGCACCTGGCCGACTCCGACGTGCTGAAATCCTTGCACGACCTGGCCTACAAGGCGGCGCGCGACATCGAAGCCGTGGCCTACGCCGTCACGCGCAAGCGCGCCTCGTATGCGCAGATCAGTTACGACAAGGAATGGGCCGACATCGAAGGAGAAATTGCCCGCCTGCAGGCAAAGGGAGAAAATGCGCAGGAAGCGCTGGCCACCCTGCGCGCGCAGCGCAACAAGATCCGCGCCATTCTGAAAATGATCGCGGAATTGCACCTGGCCAGCCAGAAAGTCTACGACAACGTACCGTTCTGGAGCGGCGCGGACATGGCGCCATTCTTGTCGCAGCAGAAATATGAACTGAAAACCCTGCTGTCGAATCTGCGCCTGGAGTCGCCCGTGTTCCGCTTCGCCCTGCGCGTATCGATGGCGATCTCGGTAGGCTTGCTGATCGGACACTGGCTGCCGTATGCGGCCCACAGCTACTGGATTGTGCTCACCATCGTCATCATCCTGCGCCCCACGTTCAGCATGACGCGGCAGCGCCGCGCCGACCGCATCATCGGCACCATCATCGGCTGCGTGATCACGGCCATCGTGATCCGCTTCGTGCACAGCAATATCGTGCTGATGGCCATTTTGTTCCTCTCCATCGTGGCCACGCCCACCTTCATCTATTTGCGCTACCGCTACACGGCCATCGCCGTGAGCCTGATGATCTTGCTGCAAATGCACCTGGTGGCGCCCAGCAACCCGAACCTCGTCAGCGAACGCCTGATCGATACCCTGATCGGCGCAGCCGTGGCCACAGTGTTCAGCTTTGTGCTGGCCAATTGGGAATACCAGAGCCTGCCACGCCTGGTGCGCCAGGTGCTCAATGTAAACCTCAGCTATATGCAGGCCAGCTTCGCGCTGTTGCAGGGAAAGTGTTTCGATGATTTCGCCTACCGCATCGAGCGCAAGCGCTTGATGGACAGCCTGGCCGCGCTCAGCTCGGCGCTGGTGCGCATGCTCGACGAACCGGCCAGCAAGCAGCGGGCCGTGGAAGACATCAACCTGTTCATCGTGCAAAATTACTTGCTGGTGGCCCACGTCGCGGCCCTGCGCTCCATCCTGGGACGCCACGCCAGCCAGCTGCCTGTCGCGCCCGTCAACGCCTTGCTCAGCCACAGCCATACGCAAGTGTGTTTGACCCTGTCGCGCGCGCTGGAGCAGCTCGACAACCAGGCGACGATCAGCGCGCCGCTGGCTCCCCCTGCCGCGCCGCCCGTCAGCGACGTGGCCTGGTCAGGCTGGCCGCTGGTGCAGCGGCGTATCCGCCTGTTGCAGGCAGATGCCGACAAGATCGTGATACATAGCGCGGCGATCGTACATATTGTCACACCGCGCCAAATCCCCGGGATCTATTTCAGATAGCGCTCAAACCAGCCGATAGTACGTTTCTGCAAGTCACGCTGGTGCTCGGGCTTGCGGAAGGAGTGCCCTTCGCCATCGTAGATGAACAGGCTGGACGGTACGCCCATGGCGCGCAAGCCGTGCCAGAATTCCAGCGACTGGGCCGCCGGCGTTTCCACGTCGCGCTCGCCCACGTAGATGAGGGTCGGCGTCTTCGCCGCCTTGATCGATTCGATGGGCGAAGCCTTGCGGTAGACGGCCGGATCGTCATAGGCGGAGGCGCCAAAGAACGGGATCATCCACTGGTTGATGCCGTTCTGGCCGTAATAGCTGATCCAGTTCGACACGCCGGCACCGGCCACGGCCGCCTTGAAGCGGTCGCTGTGGGTGACGCCCCACATGGTCATGAAGCCGCCATACGAATGGCCGATCAGGCCCAGGCGCTGGCCATCGACGGGCGCCACTTTTTGCACCGCATCGATGCCAGCCAGGATGTCGCGCCAGTCGCCGCCGCCAAAGTCGGCCATATTGGCGCGCGTAAATGCCTGGCCCTGGCCAAAGCTGCCGCGCGGATTGGGCAGGAAAACGAAATAGCCTTTTTGCGTCAATTCATGGATCAGGGTGCTCGCCCCCACATAACGGGGCGAGGCGGCTGCACCGGGCCCGCCATGCACGTTGACGATCATCGGGTAGCGCTTGCCTGTGTCCGTCTTCAACGGCCCCAGCAGCCAGCCTTGCACCTTGTATTGCTCGTTGTTCCAGCCCACGTTCTGCACCGTCAACTGCGGCGCAAAGCCGTCATTGTCGCGCGTAATCTTTTTCAGCTGGCCCACCGGTCCCGCCACCAGGTAGGAAGCATGCGTAAAGTCTTCCTGGGCAGCGGCAGCGTACTGGCCGTCGGCGCTGAACGACAAGCGGCCGTCGCTGCCGCTGCTGCTCAGTTCACCAAGCATCACCGGTCGGGCCGGGCCGCTTTGCGCATCGACGGGCACCAACGCCAGCTGCGAATCGATCAGGGCCGTTGCCAGCAAACCGGCGCCGCGCCAGACGACGCCATTGAAGGTGCCGCGATAGTCAGGTGTGAGATTGCGCGGCGTGCCGCCGGCCAGCGGCACGGTGTAGAGATCGCCGCCGATGGAGCCGAAATCGCTCATCAGGCCGCCGATGAAGACCACCGTCTTGCCGTCCGGCGAGACGGAAGGCAGGTTCAGCTGCATGGCCGGGGACGCGATCACGCGCAGGGCGCCCGTGGCCGCATCAATATGGCTGAGCTTGGCGACCCACCAGTTGCTGTCGCCATTGCCTTGCGCGCTGGTGGCAACAAAGCCGCGGCCATCGGGCGTCCAGCTGTATTCATACACATAGGTGTCGCTTGGCGACAGCAGACGCGGCTCGCCGCCGCTGGCCGGCACGACGGCGATGCGCTGGGCATCGTCTTCGCTGCCCACTTCGCCCACCTGGCGCACGCCAGCCTCCACGGCACCGGCCAGCTTGCGCGCGCCCACCGTCGCGAGCAGGGCCAGCTGCTTGCCATCCGGCGACCAGCGCACCGTGCTGGCCACGCCCTTGATAGTGGTCAACACACGCGCCTGCGCCTGCGACAGGGTGGCCAGGTACAGCTGCGCCGTGCCCGCCTTGGCGTCGTAGCCAATGAAAGCCAGCTGCCGGCCATCGGGCGACCAGCTGGGCTTGTCATAGGAACACACGGCACACGGATCGAATTGCTGCACGATGGCGCCGTTGGCGGCGTCGCGCACGACGATGGCCGCATGCGGGCGCTGCGGCTGCTCGCCCGCCTTGCTCGATTCGATGGCGGCGATGCGCTGGCCATTCGCGGACAGGGCCACGGCGCGGTAATCGCGCAATGCCGGTTCCGTTGCAGGGGCGGCCTGTGCCGTGTTGCCCAGAAGACTGCTTGCCAGCAAGCCCCAAACGGCCAAATCAGTTATTTTCATCATGTAAATTCCGGTTAGAAATAAAAAAAACCGCCGGCAAGCGCGGCGGTTTTGGATGGAACAGACTGCATTAGCGGGCCTTCTTGCCCAGATGCGAATGCCGCATGCTGTACAGGAAGTAAATGGCCACCGTCACCGCCATCCACACGCTGAACACGACAAACGTCGTATGCGGCAAATCGCGCATGATGTACAGGCAAGCCAGGATGCTCAGGCCAGGAATCACGTACGGGCCGAACGGCACGCTGAAGCCTTCGATGCGGTTGGCGCCCTGCTTGTGGCGCAGCACGGGCACGGCGATCGAGACCACCATGAAGGCTGTCAGGGTACCGATGCTGACCATGTCCCACAAGTAAGTGGCATCGACGGAACCGGCTACCACGGCCACCACCAAGCAAACGATGATGGTATTGCTGACCGGCACCAGGGTGCGCGGGTGGATTTTCTGGAACGATTTCGGGATCAGGCCGTCGCGGCTGACGGCAAACAGGATGCGCGTCTGGCCGTAGATCGTCACCAGGGTCACGCTGAAGACGGAAATGACGGCGCCGGCCGACAGCACCAGCGCGGGCCAGGTCTTGCCCGTGACGTTTTGCAGGATCACCGCCAGGCCCGCTTCCTGGCCTTCGAACAATTTCGCCTGCTGTGCGCCGAGGGCGGCCACGGCCACCAGCAAATAAAACACGGTGACGATGAGCAAGGCGCCGAGAATGCCGCGCGGCACATTGCGCGTGGGATTTTTCACTTCATCCCCCGCCGTCGCCACCGTATCGAGGCCAATGAAGGAGAAGAAGACAGTACCGGCCGCAGCTGTGACGCCCGTCATGCCGGCAAAGCCCTTGCTGTTGTCGGCATTGAAGAAGGGGAAGAAATTGTCGGCGTTAAAGCCGGAAAACGCGATGACGATGAAAAATACGAGGATCGCCAGCTTGATGATGACCATGATGGCATTCATCAGGGCCGATTCCTTGGCGCCGCGTAGCAGCAAAAAGCCGCACATGCAGATCAAAAAGATCGGCGGCAGGTTGATGTGGCCGGCATGAAACTCCATGCCATGCGGGCCGGAAACGATCATCGGCGTGCGCAGCATCTCGGGGATGTGCCAGCCGAAAGCGTTTTCCAGGAAGTTGTTCAGGTAGGACGACCAGCCGATGGCCACGGCACTGCCCGCCAAGCCGTATTCGAGCAGCAGACAGGCGGCCATGATGAAGGCAAGAAACTCGCCCACGGTGGCATAGGCAAACGAATACGAGGAGCCGGAGGCGGGTATGCGGAATGACAATTCCGCATAGCACAAGGCCGTCAAGCCGGCCGTGATGGCGGCGATCAGGAAAGACAGGACGACCGATGGGCCCGCCTTGGGGACGGCTTCGACCATGGTAAAGAAAATGCCCGTGCCGATGGTGGCGCCGACGCCGATCATGGTGAGGGAAAACAGGCCGATGGACCGGCTCAAGCCACTGCTGCTGAGGCCTTCACCATATTCGACCGTGGTATCGATCGGCTTGGTGCGGCAAAGTTTCTGGACCAGGGTTTGGCTCACTAGCATTCCTTTATGAGGCATGCACTTGAACACCTGCCAAAACCTACTGCGCGTCGTGATTTGCGGCCTGCGATGCTCACTGTGCATTCGCACAGCTGCGCTTCTTAGCCACAACTCGCATCCGCTCGCTACGGTTTTGTCAGGTGTCGTTCGAAACATGACGGGTAAAAACACTTAAAAACGGCGCTCCGGCCCTACCTGGCAAAAAACCGGAAAGATCGCGTCCATTTTCAAAACTAAGCGATTATAGGGCTTTCATCGGCTCAGCTAAACAGAAGTTTGATGCAAGGAAACAACGCCAGGCGTGCGCCGCAAAACGCGCACTGGCGCCAGGGGAACATGGAATTGCCAATATGAAAGAAAAAGCGCGCCACTGCTGGAGCAGGGGCGCGCTTTCGGTTCAGCTCAGCCGAGCCGGATTACTTCTTGCCCTGCGGCGCATCGGCCGGCGGCCAGCCCGCCTCGTAGCCTTGCGGCACGTCATCGCGCCGCTCTTTCGGCGCCAGGCCCAGTACGTAGTACAGCACCGTCAGCAGGATCAGCCAGGCTGGTCCGACCATCAGGGCGATGCGCGTATCGGGGAAATACGCCATCAAACCGATCACGAGCGCCAGGAAAGCCAGCGAAATCCAGGAACCGTAAGGCGCGAACGGCATGCGGAAGGCCAGGTTCTTGATTTCCAGCGGCGTCAAGGTCTTGCGGAACTGGATCTGCGTGACGAGGATCACGCCCCAGGTCCAGACGGCGCCGAAGGTGGAAATCGAGGTGACCCAGATAAACACTTTTTCCGGCACCATGTAGTTCAGCAGCACACCGATCAGCAGCGCCACGACGGACACCAGGATGGCGCGGCGCGGCACGCCGCTGGCCGTGGTTTCCGCAAACGCCTTGGGCGCCTGGCCTTGCAGCGCCAGGTTGTACAGCATGCGGCCCGTGCTGAAGATGCCGCCATTGCACGACGACAAGGCCGCCGTCAGCACGACGAAGTTGATGATGCCGGCGGCCGTCTTGATGCCCAGGCGTTCGAACGTCATCACGAAGGGGCTGCCGGTGGTGCCGATTTCATTCCATGGATAGATCGACAGGATGACGAACAGCGCGCCGACATAGAAAATCAGGATGCGCCAGAACACGGAATTGATGGCGTCGGGAATTGATTTCTTCGGGTTCGCCGCTTCGCCAGCCGTCAGGCCGATCATTTCCACGCCCAGGTAGGCAAACATCACCATCTGCAGCGACATCAGCACGCCCTGCGCGCCATTCGGGAAGAAGCCGCCATGCGTCCACAGGTTCGAGATACCGATGGCCACGCCGTCGTTGCCGAGGCCGAAGATGATCATGCCCGTGCCGCCGATGATCATCAGGATGATGGTGACCACCTTGATCAGGGCGAACCAGAACTCGAACTCGCCGTAGGCTTTCACGGCCAGCAGGTTGATGGCGCCCATGGAGCCCAAGGCCGCCAGGGCCCAGATCCAGCGCGGCACGTCGGGGAACCAGATGCCCATGTAGATGGCAACGGCGGTAATTTCCGCCACGCAGGTGACCAGCCACAGGAACCAGTAGTTCCAGCCCGTCAGATAGCCTTGCAGGGGACCCAGGTAATCCTGGGCATAGCGGCTGAAGGAGCCGGCCACGGGATTGTGCACGGCCATTTCGCCCAGCGCGCGCATGATCATGAAGATGACCGCGCCACCGATGATGTACGACAGCATGATGCCGGGGCCAGCCATCTTGATGGCGTTGCCGGAACCCAAAAACAGGCCCACGCCAATCGCGGCACCCAGCGCCATCAGGCGGATCTGCCGCTCGCCCAGGCCGCGGTGCAAGCCTTGTTCACTCGTTTTCATTACGTGTCTCCGTTTTTTTCTTGAATACACCGATCCCTCCACCCCAATGGCGGTTCCGCTCTTGCTGGAAAGGAGGAAAAGGCGCGCCGGCGGCAAGCGCCGGCATGTTCAGATGATCAGGCCAGTTCGGCGATCAGCTCGATCTCGACGCAAGCGCCCAGCGGGATTTGCGCCACGCCGAAGGCGGAGCGGGCGTGCTTGCCGCTGTCGCCGAAGACTTCGACGAACAGTTCCGAGGCGCCATTGGTCACCAGGTGCTGTTCCGTGAATGTGGAAGTGGAATTGACCAGGCTCATGACCTTGACGATGCGCTTGACCTTGTTCAAGTCGCCGCCGCAGGCGTCTTGCAAGGTGGCGATCAGTTCGATGGCGATGCCGCGCGCTGCGATCTTGCCTTCTTCCGTCGTGACATCCTTGCCCAACTGCCCCACCCATACCTTGCCATCCTTCTTGGCCAGGTGGCCGGACAGGAAGACGGTGTTGCCCGTGCGGGCATGCATCACGTAGGCGGCAGCTGGTGCGGCAACGACTGGCAGTTCGATGTTGAGGGCTTTGAGTTTTTCGTAAAACGACATGCTATTTCTCCAAGAAAACAATATAAGCGAAACCAAAATTCATGCACGGCAGGGCACGGAGGATGACGCCCTGGCAGCGCGGCTGTGACCGACAACAGTGCCAGATTAAACGTCATCATATTGGTGAACCAGCAGTTTTAGTTCACAAATAGGCCCGGTTATTCAGTGGATTATACCGACAATCAAACAAAATTCAGCATCGGTTCATGAAGCATGCTCTACAGGCATCGAGCGTGACTTTTTTCATTAAATTGTCACTTGTGCAATGTCAAGCCCTCCGGGTCAAGGTTTATCGCATCCAGAAATGCCTGGTCGTGCGAAACCACAAGTAACGCGCCCTGATATTGCAGCAGCATCTGCTCCAGCGCCTGCAGGCTGGCCAGGTCCAGATGGTTGTCAGGCTCGTCAAGCAGCAACAGTTGCGGCGGCGCCTGCGCATACAGCTCGGCCGCCAGCGCCACCTTCATGCGCTCGCCGCCGCTGAGCAAACGGCTGGGCATGGTGGCGCGCGCGCCGGCAATGCCCAGCAGCGCCAGCCGCGTGCGCAGCTCGCCTTCCGGCATGCTGCTATGGCGTTCCTGCAAGCGCTGCACGGCGCTCCACTCGCCGTCCTGCAGTCCCGCATGCTGGTCCAGCCAGGCTACCCTGGCATGGCAGCGCAATTCGCCGCTGGCGGGCGCCAGCTGTCCGGCGATCACGCGCAGCAGGGTCGACTTGCCGCTGCCATTGTCGCCCGTCACGGCCAGGCGGCGCGGCCCGTTCAGTACCAGGTTGATGGCTTGCGCCTGGCCATGCGGCAAGACCAATTCGCGCAGCTCCAGCAGCAGCTTGCCGTTCGGCACGGCACTGTCGGGTGCCAGCAGCAACCGTTCGGTCTCGGGCGCGCAGCGGGCGCTGGCGTCCATCACCCTTTGCTGACGCGCCTGCTGCGCCTCTTGCGCGCGCAAGCGCAGCTTGCCCTGGCTATCCTGGCTTTTCTCCTTGCGCGCGTCGAGCAGGAGCTTGCTTTGATTGCCTTCGCGGCCCTCGCGTTCACCGCGCGCCACCCGTTTCTGTTGCCGTTCTGCCTGCTGCTGTGCTTCGCGCTGTTCACGCTTGGCGCCAGCCTTTTCCGCCTGCAGGGCGGCCGCAAAACCGGCCTGCTCCAGCGCGCGCTGCTGCGCATACATCGCGTAATTGCCGCCATAGCTGCGCAAGCCCTGCGGCGACAGCTCGACGATTTCATCGACGTGCTCGAGCAAGCCGCGGTCATGGCTGACCAGCAGCAAGCCGCCAGGCCAGCGCGCCATCTGCGCCACCAGGCGGACGCGCTGCTGCGCATCGAGATGGTTGCTCGGTTCATCGAGCACCAGCCAGTCCGCCTGCGACAGCCAGGCGCCCTGCAAGGCGATGCGCTGGCGCTCGCCGCCGCTCAGGCTGGCCGTTGGCGTATCGGCACCCACATGGCGCAAATCGAGCGCATCGAGCGCCTGGCGCAGGCGGGCATGGGCATCCCAGCGTTCGCCCACGAGGGCGTAATCGGCTTCGTCGATGCTGCCTTGCGCGATGCGATCCAGCGCCGCCAGCAAGCTGGTCACGCCAGCGAGGGCCGCCACGGTGGGATAGTGCTGCGGATCGAGTTCCTGCGCCACGTAATGCACGCTGCCGTCACAGCGCGCGGCGCCGGAAGACGGCTGCGCCTGGCCCGCCAGCAGGCGCGCCAGCACGCTCTTGCCCACGCCGTTATCGCCGACGAGGCCGATACGTTGCGGGGCAAAGGAAAATTGCAAATCGGAAAACAGGGTGCGGCCATCGGGCAGCACGAAGGAAAGACGGTCGAGTTGTAGTAATGCGGGCATGGATACTCCTTGTACGTGCAGACAGGGCTGGCGAACCCGCGCGGCGCAAGGCGCTGTGGCGGGATGGGCGAGGCCGTGCACAGCACGGCAGTATCAATGGCGCATGTCGAAGCGTCCTGGAGAAATGGGGAGAAGCGTCAGTGTAGCAGAGACAGCCGGGTCAGCGCTGGCCCAGGGTCGTGTCGCCGAACAGGTGCTTGAATTCGCGCGGCTGCGAGCGCCAGTACTGCGGTGGCGCCGACACTTGCGCGCCCAGCTGGGCCGCCGCGTGCCAGGGCCAGCGCGGATCGAACAGGATGGCGCGCGCCAGCGCCACCATGTCGGACTGGCCGTTGGCGATGATGTCTTCCGCCTGCTGCGCTTCCGTGATCAAGCCCACGCTGATGGTGGGCAAGCCGCTGTCGCGCTTGATGCGTTCGGCAAACGCCACCTGGTAGCCGGGACTCACGGGAATTTGCTGCTGGGGCGAAATGCCACCGCTGGAGACGTGGATGAAGTCGGCGCCCAGCTGCTTGAGTTCCTGCGCGAAGCGCACGCTTTGTTCGATTTCCCAGCCGCCATCGACCCAGTCGGTGGCGGAAAGGCGCACGCCCACGGCCACCGTGGCCGGCACGGCGGCGCGCACGGCTTCATACACTTCCAGCGGAAAACGCATGCGGTTTTCCAGGCTGCCGCCATACGCATCCGTGCGGTGGTTGGCCAGCGGCGAGAGGAACTGGTGCAGCAGATAACCGTGTGCCGCATGCAATTCGATGCCCTCGATGCCCAGCGCATGCACGCGCTGGGCGGCCGCGACAAAGGCGCCCTTGATTTGCAGCAAACCCATTTCGTCCAGAGCGATCGGCACGGTTTCGCCGGGTGCGTGGGCGATCGCCGACGGCGCCACCGTTTGCCAGCCGCCCTCGGCCAGATGCACGCAGGCGCCGCCCTGCCATGGCGCGCGGCTCGACGCCTTGCGTCCCGCATGGCCCAGTTGCACCACCAGCGGAATCGGAGAGTGGCGGCGGATCGCCTGCACCACCTTGGCCAGCGCCGCCTGGTTCGCGTCCGACCACAGGCCCAGGTCCTCGGCCGAAATGCGTCCCTCGGGCGAGACGGCCGTCGCTTCCGTCATCAGCAAGCCCGCACCGGACAGGGCCAGGTGGCCCAGGTGGATCATGTGCCAGTCGGTGGCGTTGCCGTTGTCGGCCGAGTACTGGCACATGGGCGCGATGGCGATACGGTTGGCCACCTGCAGCGGCCCCAGTGCATATGGCGTGAATAGCTGGCTCATGGCGGACTCCGGAAAAGGGGAAGCACCGATTCTACTGCGCTTTGGCGATCGGGGCCTTACACCTGCTTACGTTTGATACAGCGCACCGTCTAGCCTTGCGGCGAGGAGACCGTTAATCTGGACACATCAATAACACCCGCAGTGCCACTCCAGGAGAACACATGAACACGACGAATACCGCCAGCCGCATCCACCCCTTGATGGCCGGCGCCGCCATTTCCGTGACGGTCCTGTGCCTGGTGGGCGCAGCGTCCATCGCCGGCATCCTGCCCAATTCGCGGGCGAACGTGCCTGCCGACGTGGCCGCCATGACGCCAGCCAGCGCCGCAGCCCTGGCAGCGCCCGCGACTGCTCCCGTGACTGCACCGGTAGCCGCGCCTGTCGTCGCGCAAGCGGCCCCAGCACCAGCTCCGGCGCCTGTCGTGCGCAAGCGCGTCGTGCACCATACGCAAGTGGCGCAATCGCGTCCTGCCTACAATGACGATGGCTACCGCGAGACAGCCTACCGCGAACCCGTACGCCAGCCGCAGCCAGTGCCTGCGCCAGCACCGGCACAACCCAACTACGTGGGCATCGGCACGGGCGCCGTCATCGGCGGCTTGATCGGCAATCAGGTCGGAGGCGGCCGCGGCAAGGCGCTGGCGACGGTGGCCGGCGTGATCGGCGGCGGCATGCTGGGCAATGCTGTGCAGAACCAGGTCCAACAGCAGCCACAGCGATAAAAAACCTGCTGCGCGTCGCGCTTTGCGGCCTGCGATGCTCACTGTGCTTCAGCACAGTTGCGCTTCTCGGCCACAAATCATCGCCACTCGCGACGGTTTTTCAGGCCTGTCAATCGTAAGGGCCAAGATAGTCAAGCTTGCCCACGGCCACGCCATTGTTCCTCAGGATGGCGTGGACCATGGAAACGTGGAAATAGAAGTTCGGCAAGGCAAAGCTGAGCAGGTAATTGTCGCCCGAGAATGTCGTTCCCTCGTCCGTCCAGTTCAGCACGACTTCCTTCTGCGCGCTGCCCGCCATCTGGCCAGCATTCACGCTGTCGATATAGGCGATGGTGTTGGCGATGCGCTCTTGCAGCTGCTCGAACGATGCCTCGTTATCCTCGAACTTCGGCGCCGGCACGCCGCTCAGGCGTTCGACCGACATCTTCGACGTATCGCTGGCGCGCTGCACCTGCGCCGTCAGGTCCAGCATGTCGGGCGCCAGCTGCGCGCCCAGTAGAATCTCGGGCACGATGCCATCTTCCTCCACATGGGCTTGCGCTTTTTCCAGCAGGGCCGAGACGACCCGCAAGCCGCGGATGAAGACGGGAATGGTTGCCTGATACATGGACACGGACATGGCGAACTCCTGATAGTGAACGATGAGCCAGTGTACCCGAGGCGTCGTCTTCCGGCAGCGCGCGCATGTGCGCCGACGCACGGATCAGCTCAGTTCGTTCTACTTTTCCAGATTCACCTTGCCATCCGGCGCATGGCCGGGCTGTTCCGCAGGTTCGGCCTGCGGCGCCTGCTTTTCCTTGCGCTTGCCGCCCAAAAACTTGACGATGGCCGCGCCGCCGCCCACCAGCGCCAGCAGCAACACTTTCTTGAAGGCCAGCAGCAGCGCCAGCAGCTTGCCAAACAAGCCCAGCTTGCTGGCCACGCCGCCGGCCACCAGCGCCGCCAGGCCATATTCAGCCACCTTGTCCGTCTTGCTGTCGAAATCCGTGTAGCGGTTACCGTCGGTAAATTCCGTGAACGCCGTCACTTGCTGCATCTCTTTCTTGATCGCCTCGATCTGCTGCATGCTGGCAATCGCGTTCAGGTTCAGCACGCCTTCGCGGCCCAGCACGCGCACGTTGTAGTTCAGCGAATGCTCGCCGCCATCGACCATCAAATCCTTGGCCCAGTACAGCTTGTGCGTATCCTTGGCATAGCTGGGTTTTTCCGCCCAGCCCATCAGATGGATGCCGGGATACCCCTGCTTCTTGCGCTCCGCATTGTTTTCCAGCACGGACGCCTGCATATCCTTGAGCAATTCGTCGTACTTGATGCTGTCCGCATCGTCATCCTTGATATGTCCTTCCTTTTCATACGTCACCACCACGCCCCAGCTGTCGCGCTCGAGCACGCTGGTCTTGGCAGGCACGATCATGCCCAGCGATTCCATGCCCGGCGGATTACCCCAGGCATCGACCAGCACGCGCTCGGCGTCCGCCGGCGACAAATAACGGAAGCTGGCGGGCAAATCCAGGGTGGCGATGCCGCCTGGCAAGGTGATCTTGCCGCGCTGCAGGTGCAACTGGGCAAGGAATTGCTCGGCCGTCATTTCCGGTGCGGCTGCCTTCTCTTCGGCGGGGGCGGCAGCCGTCAGGCTGGAAAGGGTCAGGCACAGCAGGGCTGTCAGCAGGCGTTTCAACATGATCGGTCCAAAAAATTGCAAAGGGTAAATATTTTAAATCAACTGATTGCCTAATGGATAATTATTTCCGTGCGGCATTTTTCCCATGAAAAAAGCGCCAGGCGGGTTTCCCCGGCTGGCGCCTGTGAGGCTAGACGATTACTGGACAATCAAGAGACGCGCACCACCATCAGCCCCGCGCGCAAGCCCACGCGCACGTCCGGGTTCGGAAACACCACCAGTTCTTCCGCATGCTGCACCGTGTACACCTGCTCGCCATCGCTGGCGATCACGGCATGCAGCGGCAGGGACGTGAAATTTTGCGTGCTGCGGTCAAACGCCATGCGGAACTCATCGCTGTGCTTGATGATTTCCTGCGCCACCTTGAACACGTGCGGGGCTGTCTTGACCGGTTGCGCAGGCAAGCCGAGCAGCAAGCCGTCCAGCGCCCGCGACACGTCATCGAACAGGGACAGATCGTTCTGCCCCAGGGTGCCCACGCGGCCCAGTTCCACCGTGCTGGCGGCCGCGCCGAAATGCTCGGCCGAGTAATAACTGTAGGTGCCGGCCGATTGCGGATTCATGATGATGGCGCCGATGGCCGCCTGGCCCAGCCAGGCTATCAGCTGCGCCTTGGCGTCGTCGGCCACCAGGTCGGGCACGATGGCAAACGTGGGGTACACGGAAGGCCGGATGGCCGTGTGCAAATCCAGGTGCCAGCGCACGGGACCGGCCGCTTCAAAGAACGCTGCCGTGGCGGCGATCATTTCATCGGCGCGCGCGCTTTCCGCCGCTTGCGCCAGGCTTCCCCGCACGGGGCGGAACATGCGATTCAGGTCGGCGTCGATGAAACGCTTGCCGGCCCGGATCGCATCGACATTGCCCACGCAGACGAGCAGATCGACGGCCAGCGTCGATGCATCGCGCGACAGCGCATCGAGCAGATGCGCCAGCACTTCGATCGGCCCCGTTTCGTCGCCATGCACGCCCACCGAGACGGCCACGCTGGCGCGCCCTTCTCCCGGCTTGACGACCTGCAGCATGCCGGGCGCCGGCAAGGCCACCGTAAAACCGGCGTTGGCGAACAACTGCGCCACGCCGCTGAAATCGGCCTGCGCCAGCGCCTGCACGGCCGGCGGCAAGCCGCCAGCGCCCTGTCCAGCTTGTCGTACTTCTTGCGTCATTACACCGCCGCTTCCGCTGTGGATTTCGTCGTGATTTTATTCACGGCTTCCGACAAGGTCCACACGTCCAGCATGGCTTGCTCCAGTTCCGTCGCCGCCACATAGGCCGACAAGCCCAGCGCCCCCGTCACGGCATCGACGGCCTGGCCGGCATTACCTTGCTCGGCGCGCGCCAGCACCTGCGTCAGCAGACGCTGTTGCGTGCGGCGCAGGGCTTGCTGCGCGTAGTTGCGCAACTGCTCCTGCGACTTGCCTTGCGCGGCCAGCTTCAGGCCACGTTCCAGGGTGCCGATACCCGCCTGGCTGCGCAGGGCCAGGCCCACTTGCAGGAAGGCTGCCAGGTCCATCGCCGCAGGACGCGGCACGGACAGGGCCGGGAACAGGAAGCCGGCGACGACTTCCAGCGCATCGACCGCATCCCACGCCTGGACGAAGGCCGGCGTCAGGCCCGGCACCAGCGCTGCTTCCGACTTGATGCCGACGGCTTTCAGCAGCTCGCGCTTCGATTCCGCACCAAACAGGCGCGTGAGTTCGGCCAGGCCGGCGCCGCGCAATTGCTCGGCCGGCACGGACAGGACACCGGCGATCATCGTTTGCTGCAGCACGCGCGTTTGTGCGTCGACCTTGATCGACACGTCGCGCGGCACCGTCAGCGCATCGGCGTCGAGCGCGTCGAACACGGGCGCCAGGTTCAGCGCCACCCAGGCCTGGCCCCAGGCCAGGATCACGGCCGATTCGTCCACGCCATGCTCCGCCGCCAGGTTGCGGATCATCAGCGGGCCGCAGCGGTTGATCACTTCATTGGCCAGCACGGTCGCCAGGATGGCGTTGGCCAGCGGGTGGTCGAGCGCCGAACGGGTTTCCACCAGCAAGGATGGGAAGTAAGGCTTGAGCACCGGCTCGGCCCACGTTTCATCCGTCAACGGCAGCGCGGACAGGATGCGCTTGAAGCGGTTCTTCACGTTGGCGATCACCACCGCCAGTTCCGGCGTGGTCAAGCCACGGTTATCGAGCTTGCGGCGTGCCAGTTCGGCCACCGATGGCAGCTGCTCCAGCTCGCGCGACAGGGCGCCCTCTTCTTCCAGGCTGGCGATCAGGGCGGCATAGCCATCCTGCACGGCGCTTTCGCTTTGCGCCTGCAACTCGCGTACCAGCAAATGCGTCTGCTGCGTGTTGTCGCGCAAGACCAGGCGTTCGACGTCGTCCGTCATCGCATACAACTCGCGATTGCGTTCCGCTTCCGTCAGCTTGCCCGCATTGACTTCCACGTCCAGCCAGATTTTCACGTTCACTTCATGGTCCGAGCAATCCACGCCGGCCGAGTTGTCGATCGCATCGGTAAAGATGCGTCCGCCCGCCAGCGCGAATTCGATGCGGCCGGCCTGCGTCGCACCCAAATTCCCCCCTTCGGCCACGACCTTCACGCGCAGCTCATTGCCGCTGACGCGGATATGGTCATTCGCGCGGTCCTTCACCTGTGCGTGCGTCTCCGTCGAAGCCTTGATGTAGGTGCCGATGCCGCCGTTGTAGAACAGGTCCACGGGCGACTTCAGGATGCGGTGCATCAGTTCTTCCGGCGCCAGCGAGGTCTCTTGAATATCGAGCGCGGCGCGGATCTGCGGCGACAGCTCGATGGTGCGGCTTGAACGCGGATACACGCCGCCGCCTGCCGAGATCAAGTCCTTGTTGTAGTCGTCCCACGAGGAGCGCGGCAAGGCGAACAGGCGCGCGCGTTCTTCGAACGAAACGGCGACGTCCGGTGTCGGGTCGAGGAAGATGTGGCGATGGTCGAATGCGGCCACCAATTTCAGCTGGCGCGACAGCAGTACGCCGTTGCCGAACACGTCGCCCGACATGTCGCCCACGCCGACCATGGTGATCGGGGTGGTATTGAGGTCGTGGTCCATTTCATAGAAGTGGCGCTTCACGGCTTCGAATGCGCCCTTGGCGGTGATGCCCAGCTTCTTGTGGTCGTAGCCGTTCGAGCCGCCCGAGGCGAACGCGTCGCCAAGCCAGAAGCCGCGCTGCACGGCGATGCCGTTGGCGATGTCCGAGAACGTGGCCGTGCCCTTGTCGGCAGCGACCACCAGGTATGGATCGGCTTCATCGAAGCACACGGTATCGACTGGCGGGACGATATTGCCCAGCGAGCGGTTGTCCGTCACTTCCAGCAGGCTGGAAATGAACAGGCGGTAGACGGCTTCGCCTTCAGCCGCGATGGTTTCGCGCACGGCGTCCTTCGGCATCATCTTGCAGACAAAACCACCCTTCGCGCCGGCCGGCACGATGACGGCGTTTTTGACCATCTGGGCCTTGACGAGGCCCAGTACTTCGGTGCGGTAGTCTTCCATGCGGTCGGACCAGCGCAAGCCGCCACGGGCGACAGGGCCGCCGCGCAGGTGTACGCCTTCAAAGCGGCGCGAGAAGACGAAAATCTCGCGGTAAGGACGCGGTTCCGGCACCAGCGCCAGGCTGCTGGTGTCGAACTTGAAGATGATCTTGTCGCCGGCTTGATTGTTCTGGAAGTAGCTGGTGCGCAGGGTGGCGGCCATCAGGTCGGCCAGCGCGCCGAGGATTTCCTCGGTATCGGCATGGTTCACGGAGGGCAGGCCGGCCTTGATGGCGGCGATGCTTTCCAGGGCGGCCGCGTGCTGCGCGTCGGACAGCGCTGGATCGAAGCGCTGCAGGAAGGCTTCGACCAGGGCCTTGACCTGGGCCGGCTGCTTGCGCAGGCTTTCGGCAATGTAGCGCACCGAGAAGCGGCTGCCCGTCTGGCGCCAGTAGCTGGTGTAGGCACGCACCAGTTGCACTTCGCGCGTCGACAAGCCGCCTTCGATGACGAGGCCATTCAGGCGGCCATCTTCGGCCGTGTCGTTGAACAGGGCGGCAAACAGCTCCTGCGCCACGGCGACGACGGATGGCTGCGCCAGTTTCGCCGCGCTGGCGGAATCGACCGTCAGGCTGGTGACGAAATAGCGCGTGCCGTCGGACAGCGAAACCGAATACGCCTGTTCGCGGTCGATCGCCACGCCCGCATTGTGCAGGGCCGGCAGGATGGTCGACAGCGGCGGTACCTTGTTGGCCGAGTACAAACGGATCGTCGTAACGGCGCCCGTTTCGATGCGCACGGCCACGTGCGCCGGATCGGTGTTGCGCAGGATGGTGTCGAGGTCGCGGAAGGCGACGGCCGGCGCGGTGGCGGCCACGTAATCGAGCGGCAAGGTAGCGCAGAGTTTACGCAGGCTGGTGCGCAGGGCCACGTCGGGCACGGCGTCGGCCACGGCGGCAAAGCCGTTATGCCAGCCATCGAGCACGCTCAGGAGCGGCTGTTCGATGTCCGTTTCCAGGTCCAGCGGGTAGCGCGCGGCGTGCGCGATCAGGTAGACGCGCGCCAGCGGGCCGTCGGCCACCAGGGTCTGCGTACTCACATGCGTGGCGCCGGAACTGGCTTGCAGGGCCTTTGCCAGGCTCGATGCGACGCTGGCGCTGTAGCGCTCGCGCGGCAGGTAGACCAGCACGTTCAGGTGGCGCGCGTACACGTCGCGGCGCGCGAAGACCTTGGTGCGCGGCTGCTTGTACAGCGAAACGACGGCGCCGCACACTTGCGCCAGCCAGTCGAGGTCCGCTTCCAGCGCTTCCGTGCGCGGCAGCGATTCGAGGATTTCGCGGAATTTCTCGGCACGGAAGCCTTGCTGGCGCACGCCTGCCAGGCTCAGTACCTTGGCCACGCGGCCGCGCGCAAACGGCAGTGCCGCCAGCGGAGTGGAGTTGCCGGCGCGGGTGAACAGGCCGACGAAACAATGCTCGCCCAGGATCGCGCCTTGCGCATCCATGTCGCGCACGCCGATGAAGTCCAGCTGCTGATCGCGGTGCAAAGTGCCTGCCACGTCAGCCTTGACGATGGACAGCGCCGAGTCGCGCTTGGCCAGGGTGTCGAAGTCGCCCGGGATATTCGCCAGGCAGGTGCCGTAGACGGGGTGCGCCGTATCCTGCAGCACGCCGACGCGGCTCGGGATGTCGCGTTCGAGTTCGCGCACGCCCGGCTTGACGCGGTAGTAGGCGTAGCCGAACACTTCAAAGCGCCGCCGCTGCGTGCCCATTCCAGGAAGGCGGCCACTTCCGCGCCTTCTTCGCCATGCTGGGCGGCAGTCGTGGCGACAGCGGCCAGGCGCTCGCTCATGGCGGCGCTATCGCGGCGCACCACCGCGGCGTCACGCGCGACCGTCTCCAGGGCGGCGACCAGCGCAGCCAGGGCTTCCGGCGCCAGCTCTTCGTCGAGCAGCACCAGCACATACGATTCGAGCGGGTCGCCCGGCTGGCGCACCGCTTCGACGCTGCCGTCAGCGGCGCGGCGCACGGGCAGCACGGTGTTCATCACGCCGCGCACTGCCAGGTGCTGGCGGCGCATGGCCATGACGATGGAGTCGACCAGGTAAGGCATGTCTTCGTTCAGGATCAGCAAGGCGCTCGCCATGCCGCCACGGCCATCCGCATAACGCAGGGTGGCGATCTGGCAGCCGCTGCCGGTGCGCTTGGCCGCTTGCGTGAAGCCGTCAACCAGCACAGGTGCCAGGCTGTCGGGCGCGATATCGGCCAGGTCTTCGGCGTCGAGCGAGTCGAGCCATGCCTGCACCAGCTGCACGACAGGCGCTGCCGCCTTGCCTGCATTGCCAGCCGCGTTAATCAACTCCAGCGTTTGTGTACGCAAATCTTGTGGCGTGTGATTCATCTTGCATCTCCATTACGGTAATGTGAATGTCCAACGCTGTCGTTCGGGCTTGTGGCTGGGCGGCAGCGGTGTCAAGAGACGGGGGTCGCCCGTCCAATTCTGTGTTGCGGATAGTCTGTCTCGGATTTTCTGTGTGTTTTCTATCGCCTACAAGTCGTACAATCCCGGTTAAGTTGAGGATGATCGTTCAATTTCTTTCAATGCGCCGCATTGCACTTTTCCAGTCGCCAGTTTTTGCGGATTCGGCTAGGTCGCCCGGCTCCAGATGGTCGCGGTAGTGTTTTTCCACCCACTGCACCAGCCGATGGTACAGCGTTTCCGTCATGATCACGCCCTGGTGCATGGCGCGCGCCTCGGTTTCCGTCAGGGCCACGCGCAAACGCAGGCAGGCGGGCCCGCCGCCGTTGCGCATGCTCTGGCGCAGGTCGAAATGTATCAGTTCATCGATGGGTCCACCGCTGGCCACCAGGCCTTCCAGGTAGCGCGACACGGCGCGGTTTTCCTGGCATTCCTGGGGTATCACCAGCGCCATCTTGCCGCCCTCTTTCGTCAGCAGCTGGCTGTTGAACAGATAGCTGGTCACCGCATCCTGGATCGGCACCTGGCCCGTGTCCACGCGCAGCGCATCCAGTTGCGCGCCCGTGGCGGCGACGGCGCGGCGCAGCTGCGACAGGCTTGCCTCCTCATCGGCAAACGCCTGCTCGTGATAGAACAGCACATTGCCATTGCCGACGGCGATGACGTCGTTATGGAACACGCCCTGGTCGATCACGTCCGGGTTCTGCTGCACGTACACGGCGCGTTTCGCATCGAGGCCATGCAGGCGCGCCACGGCTTGCGACGCTTCCAGGGTCTGGCGCGCGGGATAGCGCTTCGGCGATGGCGCGGAAGGATCGAACTCCACCCGACCATACACGAACAATTCAACGGATGGCGCGCCGTGGCTTGCGCCCAACCGTGTGTGGTTGGCCGCGCCCTCGTCGCCAAAGGCCGGCGTCGACGGCAGCGCATCGTGCACGGCGAAGTGCTTGTCGTCGCTGAAAATGGCGCGCAGGCTGCGCGCCGACTGCGCGTGCTCGAAGGCGCGGTGCAGCTTGTTATTCAGGTTGGCGGCCGTGAAATGCACGCGGCCATCCTGCGTGTCCGCCGACGGGCTGACCGTGGCGGCGTTCGCCGTCCACATGGGCGAGGCGGAATACGCGCAGGCCAGGATGACGGGCGACTCCTTGTAGGCGCGCGCCAGCACTTCGGCGTCCGTGCCCGTGAAACCGATAGCGCGCAGCAGGCGGAAATTCGGCCGGCCCTGCGGCGGCAGCAAGGCTTGCGCAAAGCCGCGCGCGGCCAGGGCGCGCATCTTGGCCAGGCCCTGCAAGGCGGCCTGCTTCGGATTCGAAGCGCTTTTCACATTGCTGAACGAGGCCACGTTGCCGAACGAGAGTCCGGCATAGTTATGCGATGGCCCGACCAGGCCGTCAAAATTGTATTCGCGCGTGCTGTGCATGGAGGGCATGTCCTTAAAATTTAAAAACTCAGGCCGGGCGACAGCTTGGCCGGCATTTCCAGCGCGCTGTTCTCGATCGAAGCGACCGGGTAGGCGCAGTAATCTGCCGCGTAATAGGCGCTCGGACGGTGGTTGCCCGACTTGCCGATGCCGCCGAACGGCGCCGTGCTGGCCGCGCCCGTGGTCGGACGGTTCCAGTTGATGATGCCGGCGCGCGCACGCGTCTGGAACGTTTGCCACAGGGCCGGATCGTCCGACAGGAGCGCCGCGGCCAGGCCGAATTCGGTGGCATTGGCAACCTTCAGGGCCGCATCGAAATCGGCCACGCGGATCACCTGCAGCAGAGGGCCGAACCATTCTTCGTCGGGGATGCCGGTAGCAGCGGTAACGTCGACGATACCTGCCGTCACAAAACCCGCCTGCGGGTTGAGCTGGCGCATCTGCAGCAAGGTGGCGCCGCCCTTGGCGACCATGTCCGCCTGCGCCTGCACCAGGCGCGCGGCCACGGCACTCGATACCACGGGACCCATGAACGGCTGCGGCTGGGCGTCGGAGGCGCCGATACCCAGTTTCGCGGCTACTTCCACCAGGCGCGCGACGAAGGCAGACCCCGCAGCATTGTCCTGCACCACCAGGCGGCGCGCGCACGTGCAGCGCTGGCCGGCCGAGACAAAGGCGGAGAAGATCGCGTGGTGCACGGCCGCGTCGACATCCTTCACGTCCCATACGACCAGGGCATTGTTGCCGCCCATTTCCAGCGCCAGCATCTTGCCCGGCTGGCCGCCGAATTGGCGGTGCAGGCTGATGCCCGTCTGGCAGGAACCCGTAAACAGCACGCCGTCGAGGTGTGGATTGGCGCCCAGCGCCACGCCCGTGTCGCGCCCGCCGTTGACGAGGTTGACCACGCCATTTGGCAAGCCGGCCTGCTGCCACAGCTGCACGGTTTTGACGGCCGTGCGCGGCGCATACTCGCTGGGCTTGAAGACGATGGTGTTACCGGCGATCAGGGCCGGCACGATATGGCCATTCGGCAGGTGGCCAGGGAAATTGTACGGGCCGAAGACGCCGAACACGCCATGCGGACGGTGGCGCAGCACGGCGTCGCCATCGGCGATCTTGCTTTGCGTGATGCCCGTGCGCGCGTTGTACGACTGCACCGAGATATCGATCTTGTTGGCCATGGTGGCCACTTCCGTGCGCGACTCCCACAACGGCTTGCCCACTTCTTCCGAGATCAAGAGCGCCAGCGCTTCCGCATGTTCCTTCAGCAGTTCGCGAAAACGCACGCAGATGGCGATGCGTTCGTCGACGGGGGTGTCGGCCCACGCGTCAAAGGCGGCGCGGGCGGCCTGGCAAGCCTGTTCGACTTCCCGCTCCGTCGCTTCCAGGCTGGCCCAGGTTTGCTGGCCGTTCGACGGATCGATGGTGACCAGTTCGCGGCCCGTGCCTGGCAGCCAGGCGCCGTTGATGAAGTTCGATGCTGCGGTAGATGAATTAAGGTTCGACGATTTAGACATGGGGATGCTTCCTCGGGTTGAGTGACAAGGTGCGCACGGTGTCGCCGTGATGGCAGCGCAGCAGATGCAGTTCATCGTCATCGAGCGCGATCTTGCCGCTGTGCGGATTGGCGCTGGTGACGATCATGCGGAAATCTTTCAGGTCGGTGTTCGACACCAGGTAAGGCTCGGCCTGGGCAACGTCGCCGCACACTTCAGGCGCAGCCTCGGCGTCGAGCACGGCCGGCATGCTGTCGCGCATGGCGCGCAGTTCGGACACGCGCGCCTGCAGCACGGGACCGGCGTCGAAAATGTCGACATAGCCTTCGAAGTGCAAGCCTTCCTGTTCCAGCAGGCGGCGCGCGGGCGCCGTGCTCAGATGCACCTTGCCGATGACTTCCTGCGCCTCGTCTGGCAGGTAGGCCACGTACATGGGCTGGCGCGGCATCAGTTCGGCGATGAACGATTTTTTACCGAGGCTCGTCAAGTCGTCGACGTGGTGGAAATCCATCTTGAAGAAGTGGCGGCCCAGGCCTTCGTAGAACGGCGAACTGCCGTCCGGCGCCTGGTAGCCGCGCATTTCCGCGATCAGCTTTTCCGTGAACAGCTGCGGGAACTGGGCGATGAACAGGAAACGGCTTTTCGACAGCAGCTTGCCGTTGTTGCCGCTGCGGTAGTCGGGGTGCAAAAACAGCGAGCACAGTTCCGTGCTGCCCGTCAGGTCGTTCGACAGGTACAGCGTCTCCATGCGCGTAAATACATCGAGCTCGCGGCTGGAATGGACCAGCGTGCCGATGCGGTAGTTATAGAACGGTTCTTCCAGGCCCACGGCGCCCTTGATGGCGCAGACGCCGGCCAGGCGGCCCGTATCCGTATCCTCCATGACGAACATGTAGTCGCGTTTTTCGGGCGGAATGGTTTCGGCGAACGAGGCGCAGGCGATGGCCAGGCGGTCGCCCAGCATTTTCATGTCCGGCTTGAGGGTGGTCATGCCGGTGCCGACCTGGCTGGCCAGGCCATACAGGGCATCGAGGTCATTGGCGTTGATGGCGCGTACTACTAGCATAAAATTAACTCCCTTAGATACGCACGCAAATGACGCTGTCGCCTTCGGCCACGGCCAGCGCTTCGAGCAGATCGGCCGGCAAGCCGATGCTGTCCTGCGCTTCGAGCGCATCGCAGGCAAAGGTGACGGCGCGGAAATTGCGCTCGGCGCCGGAAGCGACCGCATAATTGACTTTCAGGCCCGTGCGGCTGGGCGTGACGCCAGCGACGACGCGGCGCGTCAGCGAGCCCGTAAACGAACGCAGCGCATGCTTGTGCGCCTGCAGGATCGGGCCGCCATCGAAGATGTCGATGTAGTCGTCGGCTTCAAAACCTTCTTCCGTCAGCAAATTGAAAGCCAGTTCGCCGCTCGGGTGGATCTGGCCCATGGCCGCCTGCGCATCGCCAGGCAGCAACGGCACGTAGACAGGGTAGTGCGGCATCAGTTCGACGATCAGGGTGCGGTTGCGCGCACCGCCGATGACTTTTTCGGCATCGAGGAAATCCATCTGGAAGAACTTGCGGCCCAGCGCATCCCAGAACGGCGACTGGCCGTTGGCGTCCGTGATGCCGGCCAGCGGCACGAAGAAGCGGTCGCCGAAGCGGTGCGGCGCCAGCACGGCGAACAGCAGCCGCGCGCGCGACAGCAGGGCCGCTTCCAGGCCCGCCTGCTCCATGTTGCGCACGTAGAAACCGGACAGCTGCGAGTACGCCGTCAACTCGGAACACAGGGTCAGCGCATGCACGCTGTGGCTGATGTTCAGGTCGCGCGAGACTTGCTGGATGACGTCGTTGCGGAAGGAAAAATAGGTGCCGTTCGAGCCGGCCGAGGCAAAGATGGCGGCCGTGCCGGCGATGCTCTTGTCGAGCAGGGATTCAAGCACGAAGAGATACGACTCTTCGCTGGGGATGTCGACATGGGCGGCAAACGAGGCGATGGAGCGCTCGACGGAGGCGGCGATTTTTTCGCGCGTCTTCGGCAGGGTATGGACACCCGGCATGGTTACCGCGGCCAGCGCTTCGAGGGCTGCAATATCCGCAATTTCTACCGGACGGACAACATACATGGGTACTCCTTCAATGCTGACGATGCTGGGGTAGAACCAAGCCGGCCCGCAGCAAAGCGGCGGGCCGGTGATCAAACAGGGAGCGAGGCTAGCCTCAGGCTTTCAGCATGCCGTCGATGGCCACGCGCAGCAGACGGCCCGCTTCGGCAATCTGCTCGTCCGAGACGATCAGGGCCGGCGCCAGGCGCACCACGTCCATGCCGGCGATCAGCACCATCAAGCCTTGCGCTTCGGCCGCTTTCTGGATGTCTTTCGCGCGGCCTTTGTAGGCATCGGTGACTACCAGGCCCAGCAGCAAACCGCTGCCGCGCACGGCGGAGAACACTTGCGGATAATCCGTGATCAAGCCTTGCAGCATGGCGATGGTGTTGATGCTCGCCTCCTTCACACGGGCCAGGAACGCCGGCGTGTTGATCGTTTCCAGCACGGTCAAGGCCACGGTGGCGGCCAGCGGGTTACCGCCGTAGGTGGTGCCGTGGGTGCCGACGGCCAGGGTCTGCGCCAGTTCATTCGTGGTCAGCATCGCGCCGATCGGGTAGCCGTTGCCCAGCGCCTTGGCGGCCGTCAGGATGTCCGGCGTGACGCCGTAGCCCATGTAGGCGAACAACGCGCCAGTGCGACCCATGCCGCACTGGACTTCGTCGAAAATCAACAGGGCGCCCGTCTTGTCGCACAGGGCGCGCAATTCCTTGAGGAATTCAGGATTGCCCGGCACCACGCCGCCTTCGCCTTGTACCGGCTCGACGATCACGGCGCACACGTCATCGCCGATGGCGGCGCGCGCCGCTTCGATGTCGTTGTAGGCGATATGGTCGATCGATGGCGGCAGCGGCTCGAAGCCTTCCGTGTACTTGGCCTGGCCGCCGACGGAGACCGTAAACAGGGTACGGCCGTGGAAGGAGCTGAAGCACGAGATGATGCGCGACTTGTGCGCGCCAAACTTGGTGTGGGCGTACTTGCGCGCCAGTTTCAGGGCCGCTTCGTTGGCTTCCGCGCCCGAGTTGCAGAAGAAGGCGCGGTCGGCGAAGGTCGCTTCCGTCAGGGCCAGCGCCAGGCGCAGGACAGGCTCGTTGGTATAGCCGTTGCCCAAATGCCACAAATTATTGATTTGCTTGGTCAGCACGTCGACCAGGGCCGGATGGCAGTGGCCCAGGCTGTTGACGGCGATGCCGGAGGTGAAATCGAGGTAATGCTTGCCTGACTGGTCCCACAGGTCCAGTCCGGAACCGCGCACGGGTACCATGGCAGCGGGAGCGTAGGTAGGAACGAGGACCTGGTCAAAGGTTTCCCGGGTGACTGGACGAGCCGTTACGGTCGAATCAAGCTTGGCATTCATAGCATTTCCCCATCAATATGTTAGGTACTCCGCAGCTACGACAGCTACGTGTGTACTGCATTATAAAAAGCGGGATGCTAAAACTCTTTTGAATCTGCGACAAGGATTTTCACAATTCATCACCGACGGGCTTGCCTGAATCAAGCCGGAGGCATGAGCTTTCTTTGGCGCTCTTCGCGCGGGGTATTGCCAAACAGGGTGCCAAAGGCCGTGGAAAAGTGCGAGCCGGAAGAAAAGCCGCACATCAGGCCTACTTGCACGATGGAATAATGTGTATCAAGCAATAGTTGCCGTGAGCGCTGCAGGCGCAATTCCAGGTAGTAACGCGACGGCAGGCTGCCCAGGTATTGCTTGAACAGCCGCTCGAGCTGGCGCCGTGACAGGCCCACCAGGCTGGCAATGTCGTCGGTCGACAGCGGTTCCTCGATATTGGCCTCCATCAAGGTCACCGCTTCGGACAATTTCGGCTGCAGCACGCCGAAACGCGCCTGCAGGGCCACGCGCTGGCGCTCTTCCTTGCCGCGCACCTTGTCCACGCACAACGCTTCCTTGACGAGCGCCTGCACGTCGGCACCAAAGATGGTTTCGATCAGGGTCAGCGAAAAGTCGATGCTGGCAGCGCCGCCGCAACACGTGATGTGCGGGCCGTCGATATCGAACAGGTGCGGCGTCAGGATGGCCCGTTCCGCCTTGGCTTCCGCGTCCGCGTACAGGGCCCACGGCAAGGCGATGCGCACGCCATCCATGACGCCCGCGTCGGCCAGCCACAGCACGGCCGCGCCCACGCCGCCCCAGAATGGCGCCGAGCGGCAGCGCTCGATCACGGCCCGGCACAGCTCGGCGCGCAGCGGCGCTTCCGTTTCATCTGCCACCAGCAGCGCGATATGCCAGTTGCCGCCCTGCGCAGCCACCTGCTCCGGCGTGCGCACCTCCAGTTGCAGGGCGTCCGGCCCCAGCGCCCGCGCGCACAGGCGCAGCGGCTGCACCAGGCCGGCCCAGGTGATCGACTCGGCATCGCCGGCATGGACCAGCAGCAAACGCAGCGGTTTGTCGAGGCCGATACGGGAAAGATTAGCGAAGGACATCGGCGAGGCGGGCCAGGGGCAAGGGCTGAGTTGCCCACATGATACCGGACTTCCGCCCCCTCCAGCCCCTCATGCAAGGACGCATCCTGACGCGGCGGAAAAAAGCGGGGCGGAAGGATATAATCACTGCCATGGGTGAACGATATTTAAAAAGTATCCGGCTGCTGGCCGAATGCATGCAAGGCTTCGAGCGGTTTTCTAGCGACTTCGTGCGCCAGTACGGCTTGACGCATGCGCAATTCGACATCATTGCCACGCTCGGCAACACCTGCGGCATGTCCTACAAGGAACTGGGCCAGAAAACCCTGATTACCAAGGGTACCTTGACGGGCGTGGTGGACCGGCTGGAACAGAAGGGGCTGGTGATACGCGAACGTTGTCCACGCGACAAGCGCTCCTATTATGTGCGCCTGAGCTGCGAGGGTGAACAGGTGTTCCATGACGTGTTCCCCAAACTGACAAGGCAGGGCCAGCGCCTGTTCGACGGCTATACCGAAGACGATTTCATGCGGCTGGAAACTACCCTGGCGGGCTTGAAACACGCCATCGCCAACGGCCACGGCTGACCATTCACCAAGCACAGACATTCAAACAAGACAAAGGAAACCAAGTTGAAAACCTCACTGCTCGAAGGCAAAAAACCCGCTCATTTCGATAAACACATCATCGGCAACCTGCTGCTCAACGCCAGCACGCCGGAACTGGTGCGCCAGGAAAAACTGATCATCGGCGTGCGCAACGAAGACGGCGAAATCTACCGCCTGATCGGCGCCACCAAGCACAACAGCTTCATGAACGCCGTCGAGGAATTGTTCGACCTGGGTTTGACGGATGAGCTGGAAGACAGCGATGAACTCGTTGAGGGCTGCGACGCCATCTTCAGCGAATCTCTGTAGTAGCACTTGACAGTACCTGCTGCGCGGTGCGCTTTGCGGCCTGCGATGCTCACCGGCTCGGCGCCCCCGTACTAAAGTACGGTTGCGCTTCTCGGCCACAAATCCCATCCGCTCGCGATGGTTTTGTTAAGCGTTCGGAATTTCGTCGTTCAAAATGGGCACGCCTCGACTGTACGCGTGCCCATTTTGCGTTTACGGGGCTTTGCTTGCCTTTTGCTCGGCTGTTTGCGAAAAGATCACGGTTAAAAAGTTCCGCACGGAAATATTGCGAGTATAATTTTTTCAATGAACAGACTCGACGCCTTTAAAAGCATCGCCGCACAAGCCGCTCGTGGCGAGCTGACCTTTCCTGCCAATGTGGACGCTTCGCTCAAGCTGCAAGAGGCGCTGGCCGATCCCGACTGCCATATCGAGGCCGCCGCCAAGCTGGTGCAGGCCGACCCGCTGCTGGCCGCGCGCACGGTGGCCATCGCCAATTCCGTGGCGTTCAACCGTTCCGGCAATGAAATCACCAGCGTGCGCAACGCCGTGCAGCGGCTCGGCGTACGCACCCTGCAATCAGTGGTGGCATCGCTGATCGTGCGCCAGCTGGGCAGCACCATTACCGATCCCGTGCTGCAAGCGAAGGCCAACCAGCTGTGGGAACATACGGCCCACGTGGCGGCCCTGTCGCAAGTGCTGGCCCGCCGCGTCACCAGGGTGGACCCTGATACGGCCTTGTTTGCCGGCATCATGCATGAAGTGGGCGGGTTTTATCTGCTGTCGCGCGCGGCCGAATTCCCCGGCATCCTCGACGGTGAACCGGAAGACTGGGTCGAACATGGCGAACAGGCCATCGGCCATGGCGTCCTGACCAAACTGAAGGTGCCGGAAGCGGTGATGGGGGCCATCGATGCGCTGTGGGAAGGTCTGCGCGCCATCCCGCCCGAATCGCTGGGCGACACCCTGCTGCTGGCGAATGACTTGGCGCCCGTTTCTTCGCCCCTCAACGAAAGCCCGGCCGCCATCGCCGTGCGCGCCGCCCGGGCTGCCGGCAGCATCGATTGCGTGATCGGCGACGATGCGACCTTGTCGAGCATCATGGAAGAATCGGACGATGAAGTGCAGTCGCTGCTGAAGGTGCTCGTACACTAAGCTGCAGGCTTCTTGCTCGCTGGCGGAGGTGCCGCCGGCTTGGGCGTATCGACGATCAGCACATGCTTGTCCATGGCCGGCGTTCCCTGCTTTTGCTGGGCGACTTGCGTGGCAACCGCCTTGGTACTCAACAGGGGTTGCGGATGGCGTGGCATGAACATGGCGTACCTGCTGGCAGTGGGATAGGCCCCATATGTGCAGCAAGTATCAAATTATCAAGCCACCTTCCAACGCCGGACAAAAAAAACCCGCTCGAAAGCGGGTAAAGTCCAAAGCTAGGGATGTCCTGAAAGAGACAGCCCTATCTTATGCGCTGTGCCGCACCAGCTCCGTGCGCTGGCACACTTAGCGCGCACATTAGCCCGGCAAGAGCTCCACCTCCGTTTCCTGCCAGGCGCGCAGCTGCCGCACGCGGGCAAACCACGCCTGGATGTGCTGATACTGCGCCAGCGGCAGCCGCACGGCCTCGCTGTACATCAGCGGCGCGGCCACGGCAAAATCGGCCAGGGTCACATCGTCTCCGCTGACCCAGCTGCGCTCCGCCAGATGCGCATCCAGCACCACGGCGCATTCATGCAGGTCGCGCTCACCGCGCGCCTCTTCCAGCGGGTCCGCCGGACCATTGCCCGTCATGCCTTTCCAGGCCCGTTCCCAGGCCAGCACGCTGATGGCGGGCGCGAAGTGCTGCGCGGCCCAGAACAGCCAGCGGTTGACGTCGGCACGGGCTTGCGGCGCCTGCGGATAAATCGTCTGGCCCGGCACCTGCTCGGCCAGGTATTGCATGATGGCGCACGATTCCCACAGCAGGAAAGCGCCATCGGCCAGCACGGGCACCTTGCCGTTCGGGTTCAGCTCGGCCAGGCGGCGGCGGTCGTCCGCATTCATCAGGTCGACTTCCGCCAGTTCCAGAGGCAAGCCGAGGTGGATCGCCGTCATCAGGGCACGGCGGGCATTCGAGGACATGGGGTGGTGGTACAGGCGCATGATAGATGGCTCCGGTGAGTGAAGAAGCCACCATCGTAGGCCCAGGCACTGACAGTTTTTGTCAGGAGCGCAAATCAGGATTCAGGATCGATATCATGCGCCTTGCGCCAGGCCTCCAGCAGCACATGGCGCCGCGTGGGATAGCGCTCCTCATGCTGCTGTACGCTGGCGATGCGGTCGATGCGGAAATGCCGGTAGTCGCCGCGCAGTTCGCACCAGGCAGCCAGCAGGCGCTTGCCTTCGAAAAAGGCCAGGGCAAACGGCCACACCGTGCGCGAGGTGGCGCTGCCATGCTCATCCTGATAGGCAAGCGTGATTTTCTGTTCGTAGCGGATCGCTTCGCGCACGGGCTGCACGTAGCGGTCAGCCGGCTGCGTGCCGTCGGCGGGACGCCCCAGCGGCACCCACAAGCTGGTCTCGGCCATGTTGTCGCGCAAATCGCGTGGCGAGGCGGCCGCGATCTTGGCCAGGGCATTGCTGGCCGCCTGCGCCAGGCCCGCATCGCCCTGCCGGCGCACCCAGCGCGCGCCCAGCACCAGCGCTTCCAGTTCATCGGCGCCGAACATCAGCGGCGGCAGGAAGGCGCCGCGGCGCAGCACGTAGCCGATGCCGGCTTCGCCCTGCAAGGGCGCGCCCAGTTCGGCCAGTGTCTGGATATCGCGGTAGATCGTGCGCTCGGAAACACCCAGCTGCTGCGCCAACTGGGCCGCCGTGACGGGCACGCGCCTGGCGCGCATCGCGTCCATCAACAGGAACAGACGGCCGCTGCGGCTCATGGACAGGCCTGCAAGCCCTGGTCGCCCATGACCAGGGCCGACAGGGCCGGCACGTACAGATAGCCGTCGGGCGCCAGGCGCGCCGCGCGCGTCCCCTCGTCCACGCCGGCGATGCCGTAGCAGCGCTGCAGCCGGGCGGCGGCCGGCCACCAGTAGACGGCCGCCTCCTGGTCGGGAAAACGCAGGCGCACGCTATCGGCCTGCATTGCCACTTGCCGGAAGTCGCGGTAAAAGGCGGGGACAATGCCCAGCTCCGCGGAAAATGCCGCCTCCAGCGCCGCCGTCTGCGCCAACTGGGCAGCCAGCACGGCCGTTTCGCTGTCCAGGTCCTCGGCCGCCACGCCCGCTTCAACCAGGCTGCGCCGCATGCTCGCCCGGTTCGCCTGCGCGCGCAGGAAGGCCGATTCCTGCAGCGCCAGCACGGCATCGGCCGGAATGTGCTTGCGGCGCGCGGCCGGGAAGACATATAGCGCGCAGCTGCCGGCGCACACGGTGTCGATGGCGATATCGAGCCGCAGCTGGCTCACCAGGCGACCCAGCTGCATCGCCGCCAGCGGATCGCCGGCGTCGCTATTCACGCGCAACAGCGTCATACCCGGCGCGGCCAGCAGCCGCAGCTTGTCCACGTCGCCCTCGGCAATCGGGCCGCGCATGGCGATGCTGTCACTGCCACCGCGGCTGAAATCGGCGGCGCCGGCCAACGCCGTCACGCCCGCCATCACACCTGCCCATAAAAAACGCTTCATCATCATCCGCCATAAAAAAAACGACCACCGCAAACGGTGATCGTTCTTCATTCGACCTGCAAAAAAACCTGCGCTTACACCACGGCGCCGTCGGTTTCGTCTTTTTCCTTGACCGGCTTGATCAAGTCTTCGCGCTTGACGCCCAGCCACATGGCGATCGAGGCCGCGACGAACACGGACGAGTAAATACCGAAGCAGATACCGATGGTCAGCGCCAGTGCGAAATGGTGCAGGGTCTGGCCGCCGAAGACCAGCATCGACAGCACCATCATCTGGGTCGAGCCGTGGGTGATGATGGTACGCGAAATGGTGCTGGTGATCGCGCTGTCGATCACTTCATGCACGGTTGCCTTGCGCTGCTTGCGGAAGTTTTCGCGGATACGGTCAAAGATCACCACCGATTCGTTGACCGAGTAGCCGAGCACCGCCAGGATCGCCGCCAGTACCGTCAGCGAGAATTCCCACTGGAAGAAGGCGAAGAAGCCCAGGATGATCACCACGTCATGCAAGTTGGCGATAATGGCCGAGACAGCGTATTTCCACTCGAAGCGGATGGCCAGGTAGATCATCACGCCCAGAATCACCATCACCAGCGCGTTCAAGCCATTCTGCGCCAGTTCCTCGCCCACTTGCGGGCCGACGAATTCGACTTTCTGCAAGACGACCGCTTCGCTGCCGGCCGCGTCCATACAGGCGCTCTTGATGACGTGTTCACCCTTTTCGGTGACGGTATCGATACCCTTGGTCGTGCCTTGCTCGGCCTTGCACAAGGCTTCAAACACGCGCTGCGAGGTGTTCGCGGCGCTGACGCCATTTTCCACCGGCAGGCGGATCATCACGTCGCGCGCCGTATCGAAGCTGGTCACGCCCGGCTCTTCGTAGCCCATGCCGATCAGGGTGCCGCGTATGCCTTCAAGGTTGGCCGCCTTCGGGTACTTCACCTCCATCAGGGTGCCGCCCTTGAATTCCACGGACAGGTGCAAGCCCTTGTGCACCAGGAAGAAGACGGCGGCAAGGAAGGTCACCGCCGAAATCACGTTGAAAATCAACGCATGGCGCATGAAGGGAATATCTTTTTTGATCCGGAAAAATTCCATGAAATCCTCTGAGTTCTATTCTGTGCGTCCGGCGGCTGTGCCACCGGACGCTATCGCTGTTGACGCTATTGGGTAAGGCTGGGCCGTCGCTTATTTGCTGGTGCCCGGCACCCACACCGTGCCGATCGACAAGGTCGTCAGCTTTTTCTTGCGGCCATACCAGAGGTTGACCACGCCGCGCGACACGAACACGGAGGAGAACATCGAGGTCAGAATACCCAGGCAATGCACAACAGCGAAGCCGCGCACGGGACCGCTGCCGAAGGCCAGCAGTGCCAGGCCGACGATCAGGGTGGTCACGTTCGAATCGAGAATCGTGGCCCACGCGCGGTCGAAACCGGCAGCGATCGCCGCTTGCGGCGTATTGCCAGCGCGCAGCTCTTCGCGGATACGTTCATTGATCAGCACGTTGGCGTCAATCGCCATACCCAGCGCCAGCGCGATCGCGGCGATACCTGGCAGTGTCAGGGTCACCTGGATCATCGACAGCAAGCCGATCAGCAACAGCAGGTTGGCGGCCAGGGCCAGCACGCTGAAGGCGCCGAACAGCATGTAGTAGGCGATCATGAAGATGGCGATAGCGATGAAGCCGTACAAGGTCGAGTGGAAGCCCTTGGCGATGTTTTCCGCGCCCAACTGCGGTCCGATCGTGCGTTCTTCGATGACGGTCATCGGTGCGGACAGGGCGCCCGAGCGCAGCAGCAGCGCCAGTTCATTCGCGTTTTCCGCGCCGCCCATGCCGGTGATCTGGAAACGCGAACCGAGTTCCTGCTGGATGGTCGCGACCGACAGCACTTCCGGCTTGCCCTTTTCAAACAGCACGATGGCCATGCGCTTGCCCACGCGTTCGCGCGTCGCTTCGCGCATCTTGCGGCCGCCGTCGCCGTTCAGGTCGATCGACACGGCCGCTTGCTGGTTCTGGTCGAAGCTGGCCGTGGCGCTGGAGATATAGTCGCCAGTCAGGATCACGTCTTTCGCCAGCACGACAGGGACACCCTTGCCAACCGTAAACAGTTCCGAGTTGAATGGAATAGCGCTCGACAGTTCGGTGCCAGGCACGATGGTTTCATCGACCAGGCGCACTTCCAGGGTCGCCGTGCGGCCGATGATGGCTTTAGCGCGGGCCACATCCTGCACGCCAGGCAATTGCACCACGATGCGGTCAGGACCTTGCTGCTGGATCAGCGGCTCGGCCACGCCCAGCTCGTTGACGCGCTTGGACAGGGTCGAGATATTCTGTTTCACGCCTTCGTCGATGGTCGCTTTCAGGGCGGCCGGCTTCAGGGTGATGTTCAGTTTCAGGTCGCTGCCTTCGCCCGCATCGGCGAACGCCAGCTCCGTCATCTGGTCGGACAACACATTCTTTGCCTTCAGGCGCGTTTCCGCGTCACGGAAGTTGATCTGCACGCTGTCGCCCACGCGCTCGATGCCGGCGTGGCGGATATTCTTGTCGCGCAACACGCTACGCGCGGCGGACTGGACGCCCTGGACTTTCTTGTTCAATACGGCTTTCGCATCGACCTGCATGAGGAAGTGCACGCCACCGCGCAAGTCCAGGCCCAGGAACATGGGCAAGGCATGCAGTTTCTGCATCCACATCGGCGTATTGGCTTGCAGGTTGACCGTCACGATGAACGCGGGATCGGTGGAATCAGGATTGAGATCCTTTTCCAGCACCAGCTTTGCCTTGAACTGGGTATCGGGATCGGCAAAACGCACGCGCACGGAGGCCAGGTTGCCGGTGCCATCCATGGTGACACCTTCCGACTTGACGTTCTCTTTCGTCAATATTTGCTCGACTTGCGTCATCAGATCGCCCGTCACTTTGACGGTCGACTTGCCGCTGGTTACTTGCAGCGCCGGTGATTCACCGAAATAATTGGGCGCCGTATAGAGTGCGCCCAGCAATAAGGCGACGACGATGATGATGTATTTCCAGGCAGGATAGCGATTCATAGTGATTCAGCGTTCAGTGTTGAGCGTCGGAGGCGTCCCGAGGGGCGGCCGATAGCCGCCCCGGGTCTATCATTGCCGAAGCAATGACAGCGAGGAATTACAGTGCCTTCAGGGTGCCTTTAGGCAGCAAGGTGGTAATGGAGCTCTTTTGCACCGTGACTTCGGTGCCGGTCGCCACTTCGATGGTGACGTAAGCGTCCACTACCTTGACAACACGGCCCAGCATGCCGCCGGCGGTGACGACTTCGTCACCCTTGGCCAGCGCGTCCATCATCGCCCGTTGTTCTTTGGCGCGTTTTTGCTGTGGGCGGATCATCAGGAAATACATGACCACGAACATCAATACCAGCGGCAGGAAGCTGGTCAGGTTGCCGCCGAGGCCCAGGGCTTCGGTTGGGGCTTGCGCATAAGCGTTGGAAATGAAAAACACGGTGACTCCAGTTCTAATCAGTTTGAAAAAATAGCGCTGTATTCTAGCATTGGCTATACGTCATAACCCGAATTGCAGCCATGGCAACTTTAAATGGGGCTAAAAAAGCATTATGCAATGCTTTATCGCCCCAGTCCAAGCACCAATACACAAAACTTCCGGCCATGCTGCCGCCAGCCATCAAGCTAAGCTTTTCTTAAGTTCCGCGTGCGCGTTCCGCATGGAATTGCAGGGTAAACGCGTGGAAACGGTCTTCGTCCAGCGCCTCGCGCATCTGGCGCATCAAGTCCAGATAATAATGCAGGTTGTGGATGGTATTGAGGCGCGCGCCGAGGATTTCCTTGGAGCGGTGCAAATGGTGCAGATACGCGCGCGAGAAATTGCGGCAGGCATAGCAGCTGCAGGTCTCGTCGAGCGGCGCCTGGTCTTCCTTGTACTTGGCGTTCTTGATCTTGATGTCGCCAAAACGGGTGAACAGCCAGCCATTGCGGGCGTTACGCGTCGGCATGACGCAATCGAACATGTCGATACCGTTCGACACGCCCGCCACCAGGTCTTCCGGCGTGCCCACGCCCATCAGGTAATGCGGCTTGTTGGCCGGCAGGCGCGGACCCACGTGGGCCAGCATGCGCATCATGTCTTCCTTCGGTTCGCCGACGGACAGGCCGCCGATGGCGATGCCGGGGAAATCGATCTCTTCCAACTTGGCCAGGGACTCGTCGCGCAGCATCTCGAACATGCCGCCCTGCACGATGCCGAACAGCGCATTCGGGTTTTCACCGCGGTGGAACTCGTCCTTCGAGCGCTGCGCCCAGCGCAGCGACATGCGCATGGACTTGGCCGCTTCCTCGATGGTGGCCGGGCGGCCCTGGATTTCGTACGGCGTGCATTCGTCGAACTGCATGACGATGTCGGAATTCAGGACGCGCTGCACCTGCATCGACACTTCCGGCGAGAGGAACAGTTTATCGCCGTTGATGGGCGAATTGAAATGCACGCCCTCTTCCGTGATCTTGCGCATGGCGCCCAGCGAAAACACCTGGAAGCCGCCCGAATCCGTCAGGATCGGCTTGTTCCAGCCCATGAAACCGTGCAAGCCGCCGAATTTCTCCATGACGGTGTTGCCAGGACGCAACCACAGGTGAAACGTGTTGCCCAGGATGATCTGCGCGTCGATCTCGTTGAGTTCCAGCGGCGACATGGCTTTTACGGAGCCGTAAGTGCCCACTGGCATGAAGATCGGCGTCTGCACGACGCCATGGTTGAGTTTCAAGGTGCCGCGGCGTGCCTTGGTCAGGCCGCTCGTGTCGGTCTTGAGTAATGTAAATTCCAGCATGTCAGTCTTTCACGGGAGTATCAAGGTTCAGCGCAGCGCGCGATTGCGTGGTGAGCAGCATCGCGTCGCCATAGCTGAAGAAACGGTAGTTCTGCGCGATCGCATGCGCGTAGGCGCTGCGGATCGGCTCATAGCCGGCAAAGGCCGACACCAGCATCAGCAGGGTCGATTTCGGCAAATGGAAGTTGGTGATCAAACGTGTCACCGTCTTGAACGCATAACCGGGCGTGATGAACAGGGCCGTATCGGCGCTGCCAGCCACCAGCTGGCCGCTTTGCGAGGCCGACTCCAGCGCGCGCAGGCTGGTCGTGCCGACGGCGACCACATCGCGCCCGGCAAGTTGGGCGGCGCGCACGGCGTCGACGGTTTCCTGCGGCATGGTGTACCACTCGGTATGCATCTTGTGCTCGGCCAGCACTTCCGTGCGCACGGGCTGGAAGGTACCCGCGCCCACGTGCAAGGTCACATAGGAAAAATTGACGCCCTTGGCCTTCAATTGATCAAGCAGGGCCTGGTCGAAATGCAGGCCGGCCGTCGGCGCGGCGACAGCGCCGGGCACCTTGTTGAACACGGTCTGGTAGCGCGTCTCGTCGAATTCGTCCGCATCGTGCTCGATATACGGCGGCAGCGGCAGCCGGCCATGCGCCTCGATCAGCTCGAACACATCGGCCTCGAAATGCAGGGTAAAGAATTCGCCGGCACGCTGGCCCACCGTCACATCGAAGGCATCGGCCAGGCGGATGCGGCAGCCGGGCGGCGGCGATTTCGACGCGCGCACCTGGGCCAGCACGGTGCGGTCATCGAGCACGCGCTCGACGAGCGCCTCGATCTTGCCGCCGCTTTCCTTGACGCCAAAGAAGCGCGCTTTGAGCACGCGCGTATCGTTCATCACCAGCAGGTCGCCCGCTTGCAACAGCCCGACGATGTCGGCGAATTGACGGTCGACCAGGGCGTCGCCGTCCAGATGCAACAGGCGCGAGGCGCTGCGCTCGGCCAACGGAGTTTGCGCAATGTTTTCTTGCGGCAAATTAAAATCGAAATCGGAAAGCGAATACATGCGTTTTGCTTCAAAAGTACATCAAAAATGATTAGGAGTGCGCAATGGAACATCTGGCACTATACTGTGCGCCTATACAGGCATTACAATAATCCGCCGCAACAATTTACAACTGCGGTACGCACAGGGTGTGCCGGACAACCCTCTATTTTACGCTAGCGGCACAAAAATCTCCGATATGTCCGAACCCAAGCCCGATCTTCCTCCCGCAGCCAAGCCGGCCGCGAAGCCGAAAGCCGTCAAAAAAGTGGTCAGCACGGAAAGCCGGCTGGCCAAACTGGGCTTGCGCACGGATATGGACCTGGTGCTGCACCTGCCGATGCGCTACGAGGATGAAACCAAGGTCTACACGATACGCGACGCCTGCCTGCGCGGCGGCGAGTCGTGGCAAGTGGAAGGCGTCGTCACCAAGTGCGAAGTCAATTTCAAGCCGCGCAAGCAATTGCTGGTGACGATCGCCGACGAAACGGGCAATTTGCTGCTGCGCTTCATGAATTTCTACGGCAGCCAGGTCAAGCAGCTGGCCGAAGGCACGCGGGTACGCGCGCGCGCCGAACTCAAACACGGCTTCTTCGGCGCCGAGATGGTGCACCCGACGTATAAGGTGGTCAACGAGGGCGCGCCGCTGCCCACGGCCCTGACGCCCGTCTATCCGTCCGGCGAAGGCCTGTCGCAACACGTCTTGCGGCGCGAAATCGCCGACGCCATGCGCCGCATCGACTGGCAGGATACCTTGCCCGATCATCTGCTGCGCGACATGCAGCTATCGCCTTTCCGGGCCGCCGTGCACCTGCTGCACTATCCGCCGCAGGACATCGATGAAAGCGCGCTGATGGACCGCTCGCACCCGGCCTGGGTGCGCATGAAGTTCGATGAGCTGCTGGCGCAGCAGCTGTCGCTGAAACGCGCCCAGCGCGCGCGCCGCTCGAAAGGCGCCGCTTCCCTGCCCATCGTCGGCACGCTGTCGGATGCCTTTGGCGCCGCCCTGCCCTTCAAGCTGACGGGCGCGCAGGCGCGCGTGCTCGCTGAAATCCGCGCCGACCTGCGCCAGCCGTATCCGATGCAGCGCCTGCTGCAAGGGGACGTCGGCAGCGGCAAGACGGTGGTGGCGGCGTTGTCCGCCACGCAAGCCATCGACAGCGGTTACCAGGCGGCGCTGATGGCGCCCACGGAGATTCTGGCCGAACAGCACTTCCGCAAGATCGCCGCCTGGATGGAGCCGCTAGGCGTCAAGGTTGCCTGGCTGACGGGCAGCCTGAAGAAAAAGGAAAAGACGGCGGCACTGACCCTGATCGAATCGGGCGAAGCGCAGCTGGTGATCGGCACGCATGCGCTGATCCAGGATAACGTGCTGTTCGCCAAACTTGGCCTGGTCATCGTCGACGAGCAGCACCGCTTCGGCGTGGGCCAGCGCCTGACCCTGCGCAACAAGGGCGACAGCGCGGCCGTGCCGCACCAGTTGATGATGTCGGCCACGCCCATCCCGCGCACCCTGGCCATGACCTATTACGCCGACCTGGAAGTGTCGGTGATCGACGAACTGCCGCCGGGACGCAGTCCCATCGTCACGCGCGCCATCGACCAGAACCGGCGCGACGAAGTCATCGCCCGCGTGTATGCGGCCGCGCTGGAGGGCCGGCAGGTGTACTGGGTCTGCCCCCTGATCGAAGAATCGGAAGCACTGCAGCTGCAGACAGCCACCGACACCTGCATGATGCTGGCCGAAGCCTTGCCCGCGCTGCAGGTGGGCCTCGTGCACGGACGTTTGAAACCGGCGGAAAAGCAGGAGGTGATGGACGCCTTCATTGCCGGCCATATCCACGTGCTGGTGGCCACCACCGTCATCGAAGTGGGCGTCGACGTGCCGAATGCCTCGCTGATGGTGATCGAGCACGCCGAGCGTTTTGGCCTGTCGCAGCTGCACCAGCTGCGCGGCCGCGTGGGCCGCGGCACGGCCGCCAGCGTCTGCCTGCTGCTGTACCAAGGTCCATTGGGCGGCGTGGCGCGCCAGCGCTTGATGACCATGCGCGAAACGACGGACGGTTTTGAAATCGCCCGCCGCGACCTGGAAATCCGCGGCCCCGGCGAATTCCTTGGCGCGCGCCAGTCCGGCCAGGCCATGCTGCGTTTCGCCGACCTGGAAACGGATCAATGGCTGGTAGACCAGGCGCGCGACGTGGCGCACGACCTGCTGCATGCCACCACGGCGGCTGCCGCGACCACCGTGGAAGCACATTTGGCGCGCTGGCTGGGTGGGAAAGAGGAGTTCCTGAAGGTGTAAATCGGGTGTTGTCGGATTACGCGCTGCGCGCTAATCCGACCTACGCCTACGCACATACGCAAACGGTAGGTCGGATTAGGCCGCAGGCCGTAATCCGACAACATTGTTGGCTTCGTTCACTCCCGCCCAACACCGGCCACGTCCACACCATCCCCGCCCCAATCCGCGGCACACCATCCCAACGCCACGTACCGGTGAAAACTGGAATGCGGCCAATCCATGACCTTGCTCACAAGCCCATGCTTGACAGGGTTGTAATGGATGTAATCGACATGCTTGGCAAAGTCTCGCGCATCGCGCAAGACGTGTTCCCAATACCGCTGCTGCCAGACATTTTCAAGATCGCTGTGCTTGCTGAACCATGTCTTGATCAGCCTCCAGCGCGTCATGAAATCAGCATCACTATCTGGCAAGGTCCAGATGCAGTGCAGATGATCGGGCAGGATGACGATGGCGTCGATATCGAATGGCCGCTTATGGCGTACGGCGCGGAAAGCGTCCCGCAGAAAATCCACGGCAGTTGCCGAAGCAAAGACGGGCCGGCGGTGTGCCGTCACCACCGTGAAGAAAAAGCTGCCGCCTGGCTGGAATGCGCGTCGGTATCGCATAGTTTCATGGGTGTTGTCGGATTACGGCCTTGCGGCCTAATCCGACCTACGCACATATGCGGCGGCAGGTCGGGTAGGTCGGATTAGCGTAGCGTAATCCGACTTCCAGCATAATCCGGCTTTTCGCAAGCTACCTTGCGCCCGCGCAGCCTACATGCACATCCAGAAGCGGTTCGCCAGGTCGAGCATGAAGTCGGGCCGGAGATAGGCCAGGAAGACGATGGCCAGCAGCGCGGCGCCCAACAGGCGCCACAGCCATGTGCGCCAGCTGCCCATTATGCGGCCACCGCCGCGCGCTTGACGGCGCGCTCGTCGATGGGCAGGTTGATCAGCGCGGCCAGCAAGCCCAGGCCGATGGTGATCATCCACACGACGTGGTAACTGCCCTGGTGCTCGTACAGATAGCCTCCCAGCCACGCACCGAGGAAACTGCCCACCTGGTGCGAGAAGAACACCATCCCGGCCAGCATCGACAAGTGCTTCACGCCGAAGATCCCGGCGATGATGCCGTTCGTCAGCGGCACGGTCGACAGCCACAGCACGCCCATGCCGGCGGCGAACAGGTACACGGACCACGCAGACAATGGGGCCAGCAGGAAGACGGTGATGACCACGGCGCGCGTCACGTAGATGGCCGACAGCAGGTAGCGCTTGGCGATTTTCCCGCCGAATTTACCCGCGTAGTAGGAGCCGACGATGTTGAACAGGCCGATCAGCGCCAGCGCCGTGACGGCGATGTTCGGATTCATCAGGCCCTGATCCTTCAGGTAAGCCGGCAAGTGCACGCCGATGAAGACCAGCTGGAAACCACAGACAAAATACCCTGCCAGCAGCAGCCAGAACGAGCGGCTGGCGATGGCTTCGCTGAAGGCGGCGCCAACGCTTTGCTGCGGGCCGCTGGCGTGCGAGACGGGCGGCTCGCGCAGATAGAAGGCCATCGGGATCATCGCCAGCAGCACCAGCGCGGCCAGCACATAAAAGGCGTTTTGCCAGCCCACGGCGGAAATCAGTTGCTGCTCGACCGGCATCATGAGGAACTGGCCGAACGAGCCGGCCGCCGACGAAATGCCGAAGGCCCATGAGCGCTGCTCGGGCGGCGCGCTGCGGCCGATGATGCCGCTGATGGCGCCAAAGGCCGTGCAGGCCAGCGCCAGGCCGATGAAGATGCCCGAGCCGACGATGAACAGGGTCGGTTGCGTCACCAGCGCCATCCACACGAGGCCCGCCATGTAGCTGATGGCGCCGACGATGACGACGCGCATGGTGCCGAAACGGTCGGCCGCCATGCCGGCGAACGGGCCGAAGACGCCCCACATCAGGTTTTGCATGGCCAGCGCCAGCGAATACGTTTCGCGCGTCCAGCCATTGGCTTGCGAGATCGGCTGCATCCAGAAGCCCAGGCCGTGGCGCACGCCCATCGCCAGGGTCAGGACGACGCCGCTGGCGATGAGGACAGTTTTCAGGCTGGGACGGGATGAGTGCAATGTCATGGAGTTCCTGATGACGCCTGGTCGGCGCTGTAGACGAGGCCGATCTGGCCGCGCATGGTGTCAAGGTTGTGCATCAGCGCCACGCTGTCGGCGTGCGGCATGACAGGGCTTTCCAGCAGGCCGGCGCGGATGCAGCGCATCGCTTCGATGGCCTCGTGCGCGTAGCCATTGCCCAGGTGCGGCGCGGCGATGACGCGGCGTTCGCCATCCATCGTTTCGACGATCAGATGATCGGGCTTGTAAAAACGGTTGGGCAGGCGGATGCGGCCCAAGCTTCCGGAAATGGTCATTTCCGTTGGCGTTTGCGCGCGGAGGCTGCAGGCGCAGGACGAGGTGCCGCCGCCCGCGTGGCGCAGCGAAAACACCACCTGCTCATCGACGCCGGTGGCGCCCAGCTCGGCCAGTGCCTGCACCTGCGATACGGGGCCGAGGAAGAAGGCTGCCATCGACAGCGGGTAGATACCCACGTCGAGCAGTGCACCGCCGCCGAGTGCAGGATTGAACATACGGTGCTCGGGCGGGAAATTGGCGACAAAGCCGATGTCGGCCTGCACCTGCTGCAGCACGCCGATTTCGCCGCTGGCGATGATGCGCTGCGCTTCCTGCACGGCGGGCAGGAAACGGCTCCACATGGCTTCCATCAAGAACAGTTTTTTGTCGCGCGCCATGTTGACCACGGCCTGCGCTTCGCGCGCGTTCATGGTGAATGGCTTTTCGCACACGACGTGCTTGCCGGCGGCCAGGCACATCAGGGCATTTTCCGCATGCAGGGTGTGCGGCGTGGCGATGTAGATCACGTCCACACTCGCGTCGTCGGCCAGCGCCTGGTAGGAGCCGTGGCAGTGTGCGATGCCGAATTCGGCGCCAAACGCCTGTGCGCCAGCCTCGCTGCGCGAGGCGACCGCCACCAGTTGCGCACCGGGCGCATCGCGCAAGCCATTGGCCATCGCGCGGGCGATCTTTCCGGTGCCGAGGATGCCCCAGCGGACGGTATTTTCCATGCTATTGATCTCTTTCTGCGCCAGCCACCTTGCGCTTCGGGCGGAACACCGCCGCGTCATTGTAAAAGTCGTCGTCCTGGCCTTCGCACCAGCCGGGCAAACCGAGCACGGGCAGCGGCGTGAAGTCCGCCGTGGTGAGGCCTTGTTGCGCCAGGTCTTGCGCCACCCGCTCGTCGAGCCAGGCGCGCCGTGCCGCATCGTCGAGCGCAAAGTAGGCGTCGCCGGCGAAGATCACGCGCGTGTGCGCCGTGATGGCCTTGCGCGGCGCCACCAGTTTTTCCATCAGCGCGTGGCCGAACAGCCAGATATCGGCGTCGCCGCCCGCGCCAAACCTGTCGCGCTGCGCGATAAACGCGCTGCGCCAGTCGTGCCCGCGCAACGCCGCTTCCAGCATGCGCCCCGCATCGCTGTCGCGCAGCACCAGCAAGGCGGAATTCTCGTCAAAAATCGTCGCGCCATCGCGCGCGGGACCGCGCGATTTGCCGACGCCGGACAGGGCGATCTGCGCCGCCTGCAGCGCATTCAATTGCCGCTTGATGCGGGGGAAGGTGAGCCACACGAGCGCGTTGAAAAAATCGTGCAGATTGTCGCGCGTGGGCACGCCGCCCGTCGCGCCGATGAACTCCTCGTAGGCCACGCCTTCGGGCAGGTCCGCTTGCGGCACGAAGGCCAGCGGCAAGCCGGAGGGATTGCGCAAGTCCAGCGCCCGCGCCCGTCCGTTCAGCGCGGCGATCACCGTGTCGCGCTGCAGGTCCAGCTGCCGTCGCGCCGGCAGCACCGTGGCAAACCAGGGGCGGGTCCAGTCTATCGATGGCAGCATGGAGTGATTACACCATTTTCCAGTTGATCTGCTCGCCCGCATTGAGCGGAATCACGTGGCTGTCGCCCAGCGGCAGCGACGCCGGCAAGGTCCAGCTTTCGCGCTTCAGGGTAATGGTGTCCGTGTTGCGCGGCACGCCGTAGAAAGCCGGGCCGTGGAAGCTGGCAAACGCTTCCAGCTTGTCGAGCGCGCCGGCCCGCTCGAACGCTTCCGCATACATTTCCATTGCGTGCAGGGCCGTGTAGCAGCCGGCGCAGCCGCAGGCCATTTCCTTGGCGCCTTGCGCGTGCGGCGCCGAATCGGTGCCGAGGAAGAAGCGCTCGTCGCCGCTGGCGGCGGCCGTCATCAGGGCCAGGCGGTGCTCTTCGCGCTTGAGGATAGGCAGACAGTAGTAATGGGGACGGATGCCGCCCTTGAAAATCTCGTTGCGGTTGTACAGCAGATGGTGCGCCGTGATGGTGGCGGCGATCGGGCCTTCCGCTTCGGCCACGTACTGCGCCGCATCCTTGGTGGTGATGTGCTCGAACACGACGGACAGGGCCGGGAAGGCGCTGCGCAGCGGACGCATCACGCGCTCGATGAAGACGGCTTCGCGGTCGAAAATGTCGATTTCCGGGTCCGTCACTTCGCCATGCACGAGGAAGGGCATGCCCACTTCCTGCATCACTTCGAGCACCTTGTAGCAATTCTTCAAATCCGTCACGCCCAGGTCTGAATTCGTCGTGGCGCCAGCCGGATACAATTTGACGGCCTGCACGATGCCGCTATCTTGCGCGCGGCGGATTTCGTCGGGCGAGGTGTTGTTCGTCAGGTACAGCACCATCAGCGGATCGAAGTTCACGCCCTCCGGCACGGCGGCCAGGATGCGCTCGCGGTAGGCGCTAGCATCGGCCGTGGTGGTGACGGGCGGTTTCAGGTTCGGCATGACGATGGCGCGGCCGAACTGGCGCGCGCTGTGCGGCAGCACGCTGGCCATGACGGCGCCGTCGCGCAGGTGCAAATGCCAGTCGTCAGGACGGGTGATGGTGATGGAGGATGGAACGGCGGCTGGGGTGTGATCGAGTGTGGACATGGCGGCTGCTCTCAGGCGGTCATTGCGGATAGCGCCATTTTACCAGCCGCGGGGCGGCTTCGCAGTCAATGGACGCCTGCGCCTGCTGCCTGCCTGACAACAAAACGGCCGGTATCACCCGGCCGCTTGCGACATCAGAACGAAGAACTTCAGGACTTGGCCGGCGCCGTCTCCTGTTTGGCCACCCAGGCGCGAATATCGGCCAGCATCCGGTCCAGCGCGGCGCGGTCGTACACGTGGCCGCGGCTGACCACCAGGCGGATCTGGCGCGTGGCGCCGATGTCCTGCAGCGGGTTCGCGTCGAGCACCAGCAGGTCGGCCGCCTTGCCGGCCGCCACGCTGCCGTAGCGATTCAGCTTGCCCAGGAAGCGGGGTCCGTTGATGACGGCCGATTGCAAGGCTTGCTGCGGCGTCAGTCCATACTGCACGTACAGGCCGATTTCATCGTGCAGGGCCTGGCCAGGATAGTCGAAGGAATTCAAGAATCCCGCATCGGTGCCGGCGATGATGCTCATGCCCTGCTGCTGCAAAATCGGCAGCAGCTTGGCCGATTGCTCGAACTGCGCATGGCGCTGGGCGATAGCTTCCGGGCCATCCTTGGCGGCGCGCTGCACGCGCCAGTCGTAGGTGGCGCGCAAGCCCTTGCCGATGTATTGCAGGGCCGGATCGTGCGTGTGGTCTTCGCGGTCCAGGTAGGCCGTCACGCGCGAACCCCACAGGGTCGGCACGATGGCCGTGCCGCGCGCAGCCAGGTAGCTGAAGGCCTTGCGCGCCGTCGGCTCGTCGTAGCTTTGCAAGCTCTCGCGCATGGCTTCCTTGCCCGTCATCGCGCCGGCGGCCACCTTGGCCGTCAGCTCCTGCTCGCGCGGCGTGGTGGCGCGCAGCAAATACGATTGATGTTCGATCGTGCCCAGGCCCGCATCGGCCATCTGCCCCAATGTCAGCTGCACGGGGATATGGCCCGAAGTGCGCATGCCCCGTTCACGCGCCTGGCGCAGCGCTTCCAGGTACAGCTCCGGTTTCAGGGTATTTTCCGTGATCTTCACGAAGTCCACTTGCTGCGCCTGCAGGCCGTCCAACGCGCGCGTGACTTCCTGCGGCGTGCCCACTTCGATGGTGCCCTTCCACAGCGGCTTGATGCCTTCCAGTTTCGCGCCAGAGGTAAAAATCGTCGGGCCTTGCAGCTGGCCCGCATTGATCTGCCGGCGCCACGCCAGCACCGTGTCGGGCAAGTCGCCCGAGCAATCGCGCACCGTGGTGATGCCATGCGCCAGGTACAAAGGCAGCAGCTGCTTGTTCTCGTCGATCAGCTCGGGGCCGCCGCCAAAATGCACGTGCGTGTCCCACAGGCCCGGCATCAGGTATTTGCCGGGCAGGCGGATGGTCTGCTTCGGCGCGTAGCTGCGCAGCTGCGCGTCATCGACGACGGCGACGATGCTGTCGCCCTTGAGCAGCACGGTCTTGCCGCTGATGGTGCTACCGGCGGCAACGTCGATCAGGGTGGCGTCGCGCAGGGCGATGTCGACGGCGATCCTGTCTGCCGCGTGGGCATGGGCAAGCAGACCCAGCGCCAGCATGGCGCCGGCTATTTGTTTCATGTCAGGCATTCGTACTCAACTTCAAAGTGATGGAAAATTAGTGGATGATCTTGGCGAGGAAATCGCGCGCGCGGTCCGAGCGCGTCGTGTTGAAGAAGTCATCCTTGCTGCAATCCTCGATGATCTTGCCCTGGTCCATGAAGACGATGCGGTTGGCGACTCTTTTTGCAAAGCCCATTTCATGGGTGACGACCATCATCGTCATGCCTTCCTGCGCCAGCCCCACCATCACGTCGAGCACTTCGTTGATCATCTCCGGGTCGAGCGCCGAAGTCGGCTCGTCGAACAGCATGGCGATGGGGTCCATCGACAGCGCGCGGGCGATCGCCACGCGCTGCTGCTGGCCACCGGACAACTGGCCGGGGAACTTGTCCTGCTGCGACAGCAGGCCCACGCGGTCCAGGTATTGCAAGCCTTTGGCATTGGCTTCGTCGGCGCTGCGGCCCAGCACCTTGATCTGGCCGATGGTGAGGTTTTCGCGGATCGACAAATGCGGGAACAGCTCGAAATTCTGGAACACCATGCCGATGCGCGCGCGCAGTTTCGACAAATTCGTTTTCGGATTGTTGACGGTGATGCCATCGACGATGATCTGCCCCTGCTGGATCGGTTCGAGGCCATTGACCGTCTTGATCAGGGTCGACTTGCCGGAGCCGGACGGGCCGCAAATGACCATCACGTCGCCCTTGGTGACGTTGGTGGTGCAGTCGGTCAGTACCTGGAACTGGCCATACCATTTGCTGACGTTATTGAGTTCAATCATCTTGTTCTTTCTTTTTCGGTTAGCGAATGATGGCGACGCGTTTCTGCAGGCGTTTTACCAGGAACGACAAGGCATAGCACAGCACGAAGTACACGACGGCGACAAACACATACATCTCCACCAGGCGGCCGTCGCGCTGGGCGATCTTCGAGGCGGCGCCGACGAAATCGGGGATCGACAGCACGTACACGAGCGACACGTCCTGGAACAGCACGATGGTTTGCGTCAGCAGCACGGGAATCATGTTGCGGAAGGCTTGCGGCAGCACGATGAAGGCCATGGTCTGCGAGTAGTTCATGCCCAGTGCCTGGCCGGCCCATACCTGGCCGCGCGGGATCGACTGTATGCCGCTGCGCATGATCTCGCAATAATAGGCCGCCTCGAACATGATGAAGGTGATCAGCGCGGAGGAAAACGCGCCCACTTTCACGGGCTCATTCGCGCCGATGACCCAGGCGGCGATGTACGGCACCAGGAAATAGAACCAGAAAATCACCAGCACCAGCGGGATCGAGCGTATCAGGTTGACGTAAGTCGACGCCACGCCCGAAATGAGGCGACTGCCGGACAGGCGCATCAGCGCCAGCAGGGTGCCCAGCACGATGCCGCCCACCATGGACAGCGCCGTCAGTTTCAGGGTAAACACCATGCCGGTCTGGAACAGGTAGACCCACGAGCGGGAGATGACATCGAAGTCGAAGTTACCGAACATATCAATGTCCTCCCGTCTTGGCGCCGGCGACGATGAAGCCCGGGATGGCGACCTTTTTTTCGATCAGGTGCATCAGCACCACCACCAGCAGGTTGACGACGACGTAGATGATGGTGGCGGCTGAAAACGCTTCGAATACCTGGAACGAGAATTCCTGAATGGCGCGCGCGCTGGCCGTCAGTTCGATCAGGCCGATGGTCAGTGCCACGGAACTGTTCTTGATGATGTTCAAAAATTCGCTGGTCAACGGTGGCATGATGACGCGCGCGGCCATCGGCAGCAAAATGAAGCGGTAGGTTTGCGGCAGGGTCAGGCCCAGCGCCGTGCCGGCCAGTTTCTGCCCGCGCGGCAGCGCCTCGATGCCCGTTGTTACCTGCACGGCCACGCGCGAGGAAGTAAAGAATCCCAGGCACAGCACGGCCGTGACGAACGGCGCATTTGGCAGCGACTTGACCCAGGCGCCCAGGTCGGGCGGCAGCAGTTCCGGCATGACGAAATACCAGAGGAACATCTGCACCAGCAGCGGCACGTTGCGGAACAATTCGACGTAGGCATTGGCCACGCCCACCAGCCATTTGTTCGGCAGGGTGCGGACGGTGCCGATCACCAGGCCCAGGATCAGGGCCATGATCCAGGCCGTACCGGCCGTGGCCAGGGTCCAGATCAGGCCGGACCACAGGGTGTCCATATACGTGCCCACGCCATCGGGAGAAATCTCCCAGAAAATGCGCCAATTCCAGTTGTAATTCATGATCATCCTTCGCATGCAGCCCGAGGACAGCGGCCAGCCGGCCGTCCGTCCCGCAAATAAATCGGGAGGCTTGCGCCCCCCGATTTGTTACGCACTCTTGTTACTTTTTCCGTTTGTCCGAAGTCTTCTGCGCTTCGGGCACGGCCGCATAGGCGGCCGGGTCACCGGAGTCGGTCGGATTGGTAAACACGGCCTTCAATTGCGGCGGCATGGGGAATTTCAGGTTGATGTTTTTCGGCGGGATGGGCGAGGTAAACCATTTCGCGTAAATGCGGTTGATGTCGTCGCTCTTGTACAGGCGAATCAGCGCATCGTCGACCACTTTCTTGAAGGCCGGATCGCCCTTGCGCAGCATGATGCCGTACGGCTCGACCGACAGCGCTTCCTTGGTGATTTCGTAGTCGTTCGGGTTTTTCGAATTGGCCACTTGCGACGCCAGCAGGATATCGTCGTTGGCCTCTGCCACCGCGCGGCCCGTTTCCAGCATCAGGAACGATTCAGGATGGTCCTTGCCGACGGCAATCGTCATGCCCAGGTTTTTTTCCTTGTTCAGGATGGTCATCTGCTTGATGGTCGACGTGCCGGCCGTGGCGACCAGGGTCTTGCCGCGCAAGTCTTCCAGGGTCTTGATGTTTGAGGATTTTTTCGACAGCACGCGGTTGCCGATGACGAACATGGTAGGGGCGAATGCCACCTGCTGCTGGCGCTCCAGATTGTTCGTCGTCGAACCGCATTCGAGGTCGATGGTGCCGTTGGCCATCAGCGGGATGCGGTTGGCCGACGTCACGGGGCTCATCACCACTTTCAGTTCGCTCAAGCCCAGGTGCTTTTGCAGGGCCGTGACGACTTTCATGCACAGGTCGATCGAATAACCCTGGTATTGCTGTTTGTCATCGAGATAGGAGAAGGGAACGGAGCCGTCGCGCACACCGAGGGTGACAGAACCGGCTTTCTTGATCTTGGCCAAGGTGCCGGTCAATTCCTGAGCCTGGACTGGCGACATGCTGCTGATGACACCGACGCTGAGCAGCGTGGCGATGATTTTGGTCAATTTCATAAATTCTCCTGGGCGGACAAACCGGATGGACTCCGAACGAAACAACTGTGGTGCAGACGCCACCAATGGAATTAATTTTATTTCATTTTCAGCGCCGGACTAGCCGTTTTCTGCGATTGCCCTCAAATAGGCGCTATACGCGCGCCTGAATCAGCGCGGCTGTAGCATTTTTCCTACTGATTTCCCCTTCCCGATTTATTTTGCCGGCGCCAGCCCCGCCAACTCCTCTTCTTGCGCCTCATCGTCCATATTCGCCTGCTGGCGTTGCCACATCTGCGCATACAAGCCATTCGCGGCCAGCAATTGCGGATGCGTGCCCCGCTCGACGATGCGGCCATGGTCGAGCACCAGAATCTGCTGGGCGTCGGCCACCGTCGACAAACGGTGCGCAATCACCAGGGTGGTACGGTTCCTGGCGATGTCCTTCAGCTGCGCCTGGATGGCCTGCTCGGCCTTCGAATCAAGCGCCGAGGTGGCTTCATCGAAGATCAAAATAGCCGGGTCTTTCAGCAAGGTGCGGGCAATCGCCACGCGCTGCTTTTCACCGCCCGACAGTTTCAAGCCCCGCTCGCCCACCATGGAGTTATAGCCATCTGGCAAGCTTTCAATAAAATCATGGATCGATGCCGCTTTGGCGGCCGCCACGATGGCATCCTTGCTGGCGCCCGGCTTGCCGTAGGCGATGTTGTATTCGATGGTGTCGTTGAACAGCACCGTGTCCTGCGGCACGATGCCGATGGCCGCGCGCAGGGAATCCTGCGTGATGCCGCGCAAGTCCTGGCCATCGATGGTGATGCCGCCGCCATCTACTTCATAGAAGCGGAACAGCAAGCGCGACAGGGTCGACTTGCCAGAGCCGCTATGCCCCACCACGGCCGTGGTGGTACCGGCGGGGATCTGGAAATCCACGTCGAACAGGATTTGCCGCTTGGCTTCGTAGCTGAAATCCACATGGTCAAAACGCACGGCTGCGCCCCGCGTGACGAGCGGCTTGGCTTCCGGCGTGTCGGCGATTTCACGGTTTTCATTCAGCAAGGAAAACAGGCGTTCCATGTCGGCCAGGCTTTGCTTGATTTCGCGGTAGATGACCCCTAAAAAATTGAGGGGAATATACAGCTGGATCATGAAGGCATTCACCAGCACCAGGTCACCCAGGGTCATCGTGCCGGCGATCACGCCGACCGTGGCGCGCCATAAAATCAAGGTGACGGCCGTGGCGATGATCAAGGACTGGCCCGTATTGAGCAGGGACAGGGAAGTCTGCGATTTCACGGCCGCCGATTCATAGCGCTGCAAGCCTTCGTCGTAGCGCTTCGCTTCGTAATCCTCGTTGCCGAAGTATTTCACGGTTTCATAGTTGATCAACGAATCGATGGCCTTGGTATTGGCTTTTGAATCGAGGTCGTTCATGGTGCGGCGGAAATGCGTGCGCCAGTTCGTCACCAGTACGGTAAACGCGATATAGGACACCAGCGCCACGGCCGTGATGACGGTGAACCAGATGTCGTAATGCAAGACCAGATAGCCGAGCACGAGGGTGATTTCCACCAGGGTCGGCAAGATGTTGAACAAGGTATAGGAAATGAGCGAGCCGACGCTGCGCGTGCCCCGTTCGATGTCGCGCGTCATGCCGCCCGTCTGGCGGTTCAAGTGAAAGCGCAGGGACAGCGCATGCAGGTGGCGGAATACTTGCAGCGCGATGGTGCGCACGGCCCGTTGCGTGACCCGCGCAAACAGGAATTCTCGCAATTCCGTAAACAGGGTGGTCGACAGGCGCAGCAAGCCATATGCCACCAGCAAGCCGACGGGCAGCACCAGCAGCGCCTGCGGATGGGCCGCCGTAATCGTCATGGCGTCGACGAGTTTTTTCAGGATCAGGGGCACGCCCACGTTGGCCAGCTTGGCGCCCACCAGACATAGCAGCGCCAGCAGCACCCGCCATTTGTAGACCCACAGATACGGCAACAAGGTCTTGATGGTGGCGAAATCGCTGTGGCTGGCGGAAGCTGGCGAGCGGGGAGGAGGGGGAGTCTGGGAACGGCGCATGGCGAAGGTCGGCTTTTTATGGTTCAATCGGGGCAATTGTAGCCTTTCATGAGAATAAAAGATGAGCACCTCCCCCGACCGCCCCGACAACTGCCTCGCCTCCGGCCTGCCCGCCGGAAAAATGCCGGAATTGCGCATGATGCCCGCGCCGTCCGACGCCAATGTGTACGGCGACGTGTTCGGCGGCTGGATCATGGCGCAGGTCGATATCGCCGGTTCCCTGCCGGCCACGCGGCGCGCCAACGGCCGCGTCGCCACCATTGCCGTCAATTCCTTCGTCTTCAAAAACCCCGTCTTCGTCGGCGATCTGCTCTCCTTCTACGCCGACATCGTCAAGGTTGGCAATACCTCGATCACCGTCAATGTCGAGGTGTATGCCGAGCGCAACCGCCTGCAGGCATGCATCGTGAAAGTCACGGAAGCAACCCTGATCTACGTGGCGACGGACTCCGACCGCAAGCCGCGCAAGGTGCCGCCCATCGAGACCTTGCTGTCGCCTTGATTGTCGCTGTTACATTAATCCCACGTTTTATTTTCAGACCGCATGGATAGCCAGCGCCGCATCTTTCTGCAGAGCGCCGCGCGCATCGGTGCGCTGGCCGCCGCTGGCAGCGTGCTGTCCGGTTCCAGCGCGGGCGCCGCCACGCGCCTGAATGGCGCCGGCTACCCGTTTGCGCTCGGTGTCGCTTCCGGTTCGCCCTTGCCGGACGCCGTCGTGCTGTGGACACGCATCTGCTACGACCCGCTGCACGCGGCCGCCACGCCCGCCATCGCCCTGAACGTGCGCTGGGAAGTGGCTGACGATGAAGGTTTTCGCCGCATCGCCGCCAAGGGCCAGGCCACGGCCACACCCGCCCTCGCGCATAGCGTGCACGTCGACGTGGGCGGTTTGACACCCGGGCGCTGGTATTGGTACCGCTTCATGCTGGGCGACGCCGTCAGCCCCGTGGGCCGCACGCGCACGGCACCCGCCGCCGATACCCTGCCCGCCTCGCTGAAACTGGCCGTCGCCTCGTGCCAGCACTGGGAATTCGGCGCGTATGCGGCGCACCGGCACATCGCCGCGGCCGCGCCCGACCTGGTGGCCTTCCTCGGCGATTACATCTATGAATGGGGTCCGTACCAGTTGCAGCATCCGAGCCGGGCCGTGCGCACGCATGAAAGTTTCAGCCTGGACGACTACCGCGCCCGCTACGCGCAATACAAGAGCGACCGCGATTTGCAGGGCGCGCACCTGGCCGCGCCATGGATCGTCACCTGGGACGACCATGAAGTGGCCAACGATTACGGCAATGACCGCGACGAGTTGCTCACGCCCACCTTTTTGCAGCGCCGCGCGGCCGCCTACCAGGCGTTTTATGAACATATGCCGCTACGGCTGCTGCCGCTGGGACGGCGGGGCTTCGTCGACATGCGCATCTACCAGCGCTATGACTGGGGCAGGCTGGCGCGCTTTCACGTGCTGGATGACCGGCAATACCGCGCCTATCACGCGTGCGCCAGGCCGGGTCGCGGCGGCTCCAATTCCGTTACCACGCGCAACTGTCCCGACCTGCTGAAACCGCAGCGCACCATGCTGGGCGAGGAACAGCAGCGCTGGCTGCAAGCCGGGCTCGATGATTCTCCCGCGCGCTGGAATATCCTGGCCCAGCAAACCCTGATGGCGCAATCGAGCCAGGTGCCCATCCTGCGGCCCGGCGACGAACGCATCTGGACCGATGGCTGGGATGGCTATCCGCTGGCGCGCCAGCACCTGCTCGACGCCTTGCGCAGCAGCAAGGCCAGCAACCCGCTGGTGCTGTCGGGCGACGTGCACACTTTTTATGCCACGGAACTGAGCCGCAATGCCATGCGGCCCACCGGCAAGGCCAATCCCGTCCTGGCCACGGAGTTTTGCGGCACCTCCATCACCTCGAGTTCCCGCCCGCAGGCGCGGACGCAGCAGTACGTGGCGATGAACCCGCACATCCGTTACGGACGCAGTGACAAGCGCGGCTATATGTTGATGGAAATCACGCCGGAGAAAACCACGACCCTGTTCCAGGGCCTGGAGAACGTGCGCGACAGCACCTCTGCCATCGCGACACTGGCCAGCTTTGTCGTGCGCGACGGCAAGGCTGGCTTGCAAAGCTGAAGCCTAGGCAACCTTCTTTTCATCGCGCAATTGACGGCGCAAGATCTTGCCGACATTGGTCTTCGGTAACTCATCGCGGAACTCGATGTATTTCGGTTTCTTGTAGGCCGTCAATTCATGCTTGCAATGCTCGCGGATCTGTTCCACCGTCAGGTTTGGATCCTTGCGCACGACAAACACTTTCACGGCTTCGCCCGCGTTGGCATCCGGCACGCCGATGCATGCGCACTCGAGCACGCCCGGGCACGAAGCGACCACGTCTTCCACCTCGTTCGGATACACATTGAAGCCGGACACAATGATCATGTCTTTCTTGCGGTCCACGATCTTCACATAGCCACGCTCATCCATGACACCCACGTCGCCCGTCTTGAAGAAACCGTCGGCCGTCATCGACTTGGCCGTCTCGTCCGGACGCTGCCAGTAGCCCGCCATCACTTGCGGGCCGCGCACGGCGATCTCGCCCGGCTCGCCCAGCGGCACTTCCACGCCATCATCGTTCAGGATCGCCACTTCCGTCGAAGGGAAAGGCAAGCCGATGGTGCCCGTAAATTCCGTGATATCGACGCGGTTGCCCGTCACCACGGGTGAAGTTTCCGACATGCCATAACCTTCGATCAGCGGGCAGCCCGTCAGCTTCAGCCAGCGCTCGGCCACGTTGCGCTGCAAGGCCATGCCGCCGCCATTGCACACTTTATAGCTGGAGAAATCGAGCTTGGCGAAGTCGGCATTATTCAGCAGCGCGTTGTACAAGGTATTGACGGCCGGGAAGACGACGATCTTGTGCTTGGACAATTCCTTGACGAAACCGGGGATGTCGCGCGGGTTGGGAATCAATACGTTCAAGCCGCCCACGCGCATGCCCATGAGGGCGCTGACCGTCAGCGAATAGATGTGATACAGGGGCAAGGCGCACATGAATCCCATCGAGGTGGCGCGCATTTCCTTGGTCATCACGGGAGAAATCCACGCCTCGTTTTGCAGCACGTTGGCGATCACGTTACGGTGCAACAACATCGCGCCTTTCGACACGCCCGTCGTGCCGCCCGTGTATTGCAGGAAGACGATATCGTCATGCCCCTGCTGCACCGGCGTCAGGCTCAGGCGTGCGCCTTCGGCCAGCATCTTGTTGAAGCTGATGGCGCCCGGCAAGGAAAACGCGGGCACCATTTTCTTGATCTTGCGCACGACGAAGTTGACAATCGTGCCTTTGAGTCCACCGAGCATGTCGCCCATGGTGGCGACGATCACATGCTTGACCTGGGTATGCGGCAGCACCTGCTCGACCGTGGTGGCGAAGTTTTCCAGCACGATGATCGCTTCGCTGCCCGAATCGACCAGCTGATGCTGCAATTCACGGGGCGTATACAGCGGATTGACATTGACCACCGTATAGCCGGCGCGCAGGATCGCCGCCATCGCCACCGGATACTGCAGCACGTTCGGCAGCATGATCGCCACGCGCGCGCCCGTCTTCAGGCCCTTGCTTTGCAGCCAGGCTCCCATCTGCAGCGACAGCTTGTCGAGCTCGCGATAGGTAAGGAATTTATCCATGCACACGAAGGCGTTGCGGTCCGCATATTTCTGGAACGACTCTTCCAGCAAATGCGTGACGGAACGGTATTGCGTGCAATCAATCTCTGCGGGAACGCTGTCCGGGTACGACTTCAACCAAATCTTGTCCATCTCGCCTCATCTTTATCTGTAAAAGGGATGCGCCTCCTGGCGCATCCCACACTGTTTATGTTGCTATCTTCGTTTCGTCACGCAGGGCGCGACGCAAAATCTTGCCGACGTTGGTCTTCGGCAGCTCATCGCGGAACTCGATGTATTTCGGCCGCTTGTAGCCTGTGAATTGTTCCTTGCAATACGCGGCCAGCACTGCCTGGGTCAGGTTCGGATCCTTACGCACGACAAATACTTTCACGGCCTCGCCCGAGTGTTCGTCCGGCACACCCACGCAGGCGCACTCGAGTACGCCCGGATGGGCCGCGATGACGGCTTCCACTTCATTCGGATACACATTGAAGCCGGAGACGAGGATCATGTCTTTCTTGCGGTCGACGATCTTCACGTAGCCGCGCTCATCCATGATGCCCACGTCACCGGATTTAAAGTATCCATCGGGCGTCATGACCTTGGCCGTTTCATCGGGACGGTTCCAGTAGCCGCTCATCACTTGCGGGCCGCGGATGGCGATTTCGCCCGTCTGCCCCAGCGGCACTTCCTTGCCGTCATCGTCGAGGATGGCGATATCGGTCGACGGAATCGGCAAGCCGATGGTGCCGGAGAATGCCGTGCTGTCGGCGCGGTTGCAGGTAGCGACAGGCGACGTTTCCGACAGGCCATAGCCTTCGATGATGGACACGCCCGTCACTTGCAGCCACTTGTCGTTGACGGCTTGCTGCACTGCCATGCCGCCGCCATTGGCGATCTTCAAGCCCGAGAAATCAAGCTTGGCGAAATCGGGGTGGTTCACCAGCGCGTTATACAGCGTATTGACCGCTGGCAGCAGGTTGAATTTGTACTTGCCCAGCTCCTTGATCAGGCCCGGGATATCGCGCGGATTCGGGATCAGGATATTCAGCGCGCCCACGCGCGTGCCCCACATGGCGCACGCCGTCAGGGCAAAGATATGGTACAGCGGCAAGGCGCAGACGATGATCAGCTGCTCCTTGCTGTTCTGGTCGAGCGCCGCGCCCGACCACGCTTCGCTCTGCAGCACGTTGGCGATCACATTGCGGTGGCTCAAGGTCGCGCCTTTCGACACGCCCGTCGTGCCGCCTGTGTATTGCAGAAAGGCAGCGTCATTGATGCTCAGCTCGACAGGCGTGAGTTTCATGCGGCTGCCCAGCGCCAGCGCCTGCTTGAAACGCATGGCGTTCGGCAAGGAGTACGCGGGCACCATCTTCTTGACGTTGCGCACGACAAAATTGACGATCATGCCCTTCAAGCCGCCCAGCATTTCGCCCATGCTGGCGACGACGATGTGCTTGACGGCCGTCTTGCCCAGCACTTGCTCTAGCGTATGGGCAAAGTTTTCCAGCACGATGATGGCTTCGCTGCCCGAATCGTTGAGCTGATGCTCGAGTTCGCGCGGCGTATATAGCGGATTGACGTTGACCACCGTGTAGCCGGCGCGCAGGACGGCGGCAATGGCCACCGGATACTGCAGCACGTTTGGCATCATCAGAGCGACACGCGCGCCCTTCTTCAGGCCACGGCTTTGCAGCCAGGCACCCAGTTGGCGCGAATAGGTGTCGAGTTCGGCATAGGTGAGAAATTTGTCCATGCAGACATAGGCATTGCGATCCGCATATTTTTGAAACGCTTCTTCCAGCAAATGTACCAGCGAACGATATTGATCAGGATTGATGTCGGCAGGTACGCCGGGAGGGTACGACTTCAGCCAAATTTTGTCCATCCTGTGCCTCTTGTCTCGAATAATCGTGGGGGAGCCGGCGCACCCTGCCGGCGCGGATCATTGCTGCGGATTCTGTCGTCCGGCAGTCAGTTTGAGCATTCTGACGAGCAATTGCTCTATGCTACTAATGCGATGCTATCGGGCGCCGGGCTTCCATGCAAGCGCTTTCAACAGTATTCGAGCGGCAACTCTAGGGGTATTTTATGCTGCAATGCAACATGCCAAATACACTGTTGCAGGATCGTTTGCCCTGACGTGCGAGACAATCTTTACGGGTCAGGGGCTGGACAATTGTTCCAGCGCCTGCCTGCGCTCAGGCTTCTTGATCTGGGCCATTGTGTGCACTGCAGCATAAAAAGCACGAAAGTTCTTTTTTTCTTCCAGCAATTTTTTGAAGGCAGGCAAAAATTCATTGTAGGTAGACACGGATGCCAGGTGCGCATTGCTCAATGGCTGCTCGAACCAGCGGTCGTAACCGGCAAAACCACCCCAGTTTGTCTTCACGACCTGATACGCGTCTTGCAACGCCGCAAACACCTGCGCCTTGCGCGCCCGCTTGTCCGCATCGCTGGCGTCGCTTGCATACACCGACTCCAGTTCACCCCGGTATTTCAGCAGCAGGGCGAGGAAATCCTGGCGCCGCGCCGCGTACTGGGCGTACGCCGCACGCATGGCGTCGTTGCCCTCGCGCGCCAGCCAGCGCTGCACGCCCGCCTCTTCCACGGCACTGGCAAACGACTCGTTGAAGGCCGAATCACCGGGCACGTATACCACCTGGTGCGCCAGTTCATGGAAGATCAGGCGCGCCAGCTCCGCATCGTTGTAATTGATAAAGGTCGACAGCAGGGGATCGTCGAACCAGCCCAGGGTGGAATAGGCAGGCACGCCGCCCACCTGCACGTCGTAATGCTGGGCCCGCAGTTCGTCGGCATACGCGAGCGCCTCCTCCTTGCTGTAATAGCCGCGGTAATTGACGCAGCCGGCAATGGGAAAACACCATTGCAGCGGCTGCAGCGACAGTTCCGGCGTGGCCACCACGTTCCACAGCACGAACGGGCGCCGCAGGGAGGCGTAATTCTTGTAGCTGCCATTGTCGGGCAAGTCCAGCTCGCTGACGGCAAAGCGGCGAATTTGCTGCGCCTTGGCCAGACGCACTTTCAGGCGCGGCTCGGTGGCCGGGTCGTCGAGCCAGTCGCCGATGGGCCGCGCGCCCGACCACAAGGCATATTGCCCCTGCGCCGCTTGCGTGTAGTAGCGCAGCTGCGTGCAGCCGCCCAGCAGCAGGCACACCGTGCCGACAAGCAAGCGGGCCGGCCAGCGCGCCATGGTCAGGCAGCCTTTTCCACTTCGACCAGCGTATCGTAGAAGGTCGGCGCGCGGCCCATGTCCGTCAAGCGCTGGCTGGTCACTTCATTGGCGTTCTTGCCGTCGCTGGCGAGTTTCTTCCACCACACGGACAAGCCCACGACCAGGCCCCGCCTCGCCTTGTCCGTCACCCTGGCCTTGGCAATAAAACTGCCGCGGTCATTGAAGATGCGCACCATGTCGCCGGCCGCGATGCCGCGTGCGGCGCAATCGTCAGGGTGGATATCGAGGTGCGGCTCGCCTTCGGCCGCGCGCAGGCTTTTGACGTTGACGAACGTGGAATTGAGGAAATTGCGTGCCGGCGGGGAAATCATGGCCAGTGGATAACGGGCCGCCAGTGCAGGATTGCTGGCTTGCGATTCGTGCGGTGCGATATACGCCGGCAAGGGATCGAGTCCCGCCTGCGCCATGGCGCTGGAATAGAACTCGCACTTGCCCGATGGCGTGGGGAAACCGCCCTCGGCAAATGGCGCCTCGGTCATGGCCAGCTTTTGCCAGCCCGTGCGTTTCAGCGATTCCCAGTCGAAATGCACGGCGCGCGCATCCGTCGCATCGAACGCCTTGGCCGCCAGCGCATCGTCGCTTTCCTGGAAGCACGGGTCATCAAAGCCCATGTGCTGTGCCAGCAAGCGGAAGATTTCCGTATTCGCTTTCGCTTCGCCCAGCGGCGCGACGGCCGCATTGTTCGCCATCATGTACAGGTGGCCGTAGGTGGAATGCGCATCGACGTGTTCCAGCTGCGTGGTGGCAGGCAGCACGATGTCGGCGTAATCGACGGTATCGGTCTGGAAGTGTTCGAGCACGACCGTAAACAAATCCTCGCGGGCAAATCCCTGCGCCACTTTCGAGGAATCGGGCGCCACCGCCAGCGGGTTCGAGTTGTAGACGATCACGGCTTCCACTTGCGGACCGAACTCGGCGGAACTTGCTTTCAATAAATCGTCGCCGATGGTGCTCATGTTGATGGTGCGCGGCGTGCCTTTCAATAAATCCGGGCGCTGCAGGGCCTTGCGGTTGACGGGGAAGGAACCCGAGCTCGACAGCTGCATGCCGCCGGCCGGATGGCGCCAGGCGCCCGTCAGCGCGGGCAGGCAGGCGATATTGCGCACCGCCATGCCGCCGCCATGCACGCGCTGCACGCCGTAGTTGGCACGGATGGCGGCGCCCTCGCCAGAGCGGCATGCCTGGCCGTACAGGCGCGCCAGTTCCAGCACTTCAGTGGCCGTGATGCCGCACACCTCGGCTACGCGCTCGGGCGGCCATTCCAGGGCCCGCTGTTTCAGTTCAGCATAGCCGATCGTGTACTGCGCGATATAGTCATGGTCGATCAGGTCTTCGGTGATCAGCACATGCATCAAGCCCAGCGCCAGGGCCGCATCGGTCCCCGGCAGCAAGGCGATATGCTGGTGGCACTTTTCGGCTGTCAGCGAACGGTAGGGGTCGATTGCGATCAAGGTGGCGCCATTGCGCTTGGCCTCTTGCGCACGCATCCAGAAGTGCAAATTCGAGGCGATCGGGTTGCCGCCCCAGATAATGATCAATTTCGCGTTCTGGAACTGCTCCATGTCCGTGCCGATGCTGGCGCCCACCGTGTAGCGGTAACCGGTGGCACCGGCCGAGGCGCAGATGGTGCGGTCCAGCAGGGAAGCGCCGAGCTGGTTGAAGAAGCGCGACGACATCGATTCGCCCTGCACCAGGCCCATGGTGCCACAGTAGCTGTACGGCAAGATCGCCTGCGGATCGCGCGCGGCGATCGGTTTCAAGCGCGCCGCGATGATCTGCAATGCCTCTTCCCAGCTGATGCGCTCGAACTTGCCTTCCCCCTTCTTGCCCACGCGGCGCAGCGGATGCAGCAGCCGGTCCGCATGGTAGGTGCGCTCCGTGAAGCGCGACACCTTCGTGCACAGCACGCCAGCCGTGGTCGGATGGTCGGGATCGCCCTTGACGGCGGTGGCCACCCCATCGGTCACGGTGACCAGCAAGGCGCAGGTATCGGGGCAATCGAGCGGGCAGGCGGCGCGCACTTGGGTGGTGGTCATGGGGCAATCCGGAAACGTTGGGGGAAGGCGATACTGTAAACCATTCCGCGCGCTTGCTGTTGGCGCCGTGGCAAGCACGTCCGTGCGCTGGATTTACCCGGCAAACAAGGGCTACAATGCACTATTAGCCGCGCCTGTTTTTGATCAAACAAGCGCGGTCCGGCGCGCCATACATTGCTGCGTGCCAGCATCCACAGGAGAGTCCCATGAAACTAGTTGATCCGATCTTGGCGTTTCAATCCGAGCTGCAAGGTATCCGCCGCGACCTGCACGCGCATCCCGAGCTGTGCTACGAAGAACAGCGCACCTCGGACGTGGTCGCCGCCAGACTGACGGAATGGGGCATTCCCGTGGTACGCGGCCTGGGCCGCACTGGCGTGGTCGGTATCATCAAAAATGGTACTTCGACACGCGCCATCGGCTTGCGCGCCGATATGGATGCCTTGCCGATGCAGGAAATGAATACCTTCGAGCATGCTTCACGCCATCCGGGCAAGATGCACGCCTGCGGCCACGACGGCCACACGGCCATGCTGCTGGGTGCCGCCCATTACCTGGCGCAACACCGCCATTTCGACGGCACCGTGTATCTGGTCTTCCAGCCGGCGGAAGAAGGCGGCGCCGGCGCGCGCGAAATGATCGAAGACGGCTTGTTTACCCGCTTTCCCATGGATGCCATCTACGGCATGCACAACTGGCCGGGCGCCGAAACGGGTACCCTGAGCGTGGTAGAGGGGCCAATGATGGCGTCAAGCAATGAATTCCACGTCACCGTCAAAGGCAAGGGCGCCCATGCGGCCCAGCCCCACAAGGGTATCGACCCCGTCATGGTGGCCGTGCAAATCGCGCAAAGCTGGCAAACCGTCATCACGCGCAACAAGAGCCCGCTCGACACGGCCGTGCTGTCGATCACGCAAATCCATGCGGGCAGCGCCACCAATGTGATTCCCGATGACGCCAGCCTGGTCGGCACCGTGCGCACCTTCACCACGCCCGTGCTGGACTTGATCGAAGAGCGCATGCGCGAAATCGCCGTGCACACGGCCGCCGCCTTTGGCGCGGAGGTCGACTTTCACTTCAAGCGCAACTATCCGCCGCTGGTCAACCACGCGAAAGAAACGGCGTTTGCCGTCGAAGTCATGCAAAGCGTGGTGGGCGCGGACAAGGTCAACGCGAATGTCGAGCCGACCATGGGCGCGGAAGATTTTGCTTTCTTCCTGCAAGAAAAGGCCGGTTGCTATATCTTCATCGGCAATGGCGATGGCGAGCACCGCGATGGTGGCCATGGCCTGGGTCCGTGCGTCTTGCACAATGGCAGCTACGACTTCAACGACAAGCTGCTGCCCATCGGTGCCAGTTTCTGGGTCAAGCTGGCCGAAGCGAGCCTGCCCGTCGCTTGATATATCCCAGCTTATCCGGACCGGTGCCCAGGCGCCGCCCCGGATTCAACGCTTCCAGGGCCAGCAAGGCTGCCGCATGGTCCGCCGTCGGGTAGGTGGCGGCGATGCTTTCATAACGCTGCGTCACCAGTTGCGTTACCGGCAAGGTGACGTGTGCAGCCTCGGCCGCCGCGAGGATATTGTGCATATCCTTGACCTGGCTCTTCACTTGGCCGCCAGCAACAAAATTGCGCTCCAGCATGCGCTGGCCATGCACCTCTAAAATCTTGCTTTCGGCAAAACCGCCACGGATCGCCGCCCGTACGGCGCTCGCATCGGCGCCGGCCGCCTGTGCCAGCAACAGCGCCTCGGCCACAATATTCAGGGTGGCGCCGACGATCAGCTGATTGCACAACTTGGCGACCTGGCCACTGCCGGCCGGTCCCACCAGCGTCGGGCGCCCCATGGCCGTCAAGATATGCTCCACGCGCGCGTAATCGCCGGCGCTGGCGCCAGCCATGATGGCCAGGTTGCCTGCCTGGGCCCCACCGACGCCGCCCGACACGGGCGCATCGATGAAGGCATGGTCTGCCGCGTGCAAGATGGCATGAAATTGCTGGGCTTCTGATTGCTTGGTGGAACTCATGTCTATCCATAGCGCCCCAGTTGCCAGGGCCGGCAACGCGTCCTGCAGCACCTGCGCCACGATGGGACCGGCTTCCAGCATCGAGATGACCACGTCCGCGCCATTGACCGCTTCAGCCACGGAAACAACGGGCTGCGCGCCTGCCGCACGCAGGACTTGGGCCTTGCTGTGCGTGCGATTCCAAATTGTGACAGAATATCCAGCGTGCAGCAGGCGCCGGACCATCGGATCCCCCATCAGACCGATACCGAGAAATGCGATTTTTGTAGAGAATGTCAATTGAACCCCTGAGATCAACAAGTGGCGAAAGCGGCAGGCAAAGCAAGCTTGCGTCTGCGCAAACAAGACAACAGCCTATCGGCCAATTTTACGATGAAAGCCTCTATGTTCTTCAAGAAGAATCTCCTCAAATCCATCGCCGCCGTGACCGCGCTGATGGCGGCCAATGCCGGCTTTGCCGCCGACGGCAAACTGATCGACTCCGTCTACGGCGAATATGCCAAGGGCGTGAAGGTACAAATGGTACGCGCCGGCGTGACCTCGAACTGGGATAAGGCCTGGTTCGTATCGAATGGCACGCAGCTGAGCGGTTACTGGGATGCCAGCATTGGCGGCTGGGATGCCAAGAGCTATCAGAATGTCCCTGGCCAGCATCAAAAACTGTGGGACCTGGGCTTTACCCCCGTTTTCCGTTTTGAAAATACGAATAAGCTGGGTTTTTATGCGGAAGCCGGCATCGGCGTGCACATGCTGTCGAAACTGTACAACAACGATGATGACCGCCTGTCGACCCACTTCCAGTTCGGCGACCATATTGGCGTCGGCTATGTCTTCAATAACAAATGGGAAGTCGCTGCGAAGATCCAGCATTTCTCGAACGGCGGCTACAAGAAACCAAATAGCGGCGTCAATTACCTGAACGTCAAAGTCGCTTACCATTTTTAATGGTTGTAATACATGACAAAGGCAGCGCGTAGCGCTGCCTTTTTTTACGCCTGCTGAACCGAACCACCGGGGTCAGACCCTCCACACCGCCAACGCCAGATTCGACGCCAACGCGCGAGGGGGTCTGACCCCAGCCTTTGCTGTTGGGTTGCCTCGTCAATGTCCAGACGAAAAAAAACCCCACCATTGCTGGCGGGGTTTTTCTCTTACTGCGAAAAACAAGCCTGACGATAACCTACTTTCACACTGGTTGCAGCACTATCATCGGCGCAAAGTTGTTTCACGGTCCTGTTCGGGATGGGAAGGGGTGGGACCAACTTGCTATGGTCATCAGGCATAACTTGTACTGGCGTTTGTCTCCTGTAGGACGACAAAGCCTGAATCTGGAAGAAGCAAAGATTGGGGTAATGACTGGTAGTATCAACACACACGCAACGTTGTACCGTCTTATCCTCTGTACCTGCTAAGGTTATAGGGACAAGCCGTACGGGCAATTAGTACTGGTTAGCTTAATGCATTACTGCACTTCCACACCCAGCCTATCAACGTCCTGGTCTCGAACGACCCTTCAAAGAGCTCAAGGCTCTGGGAAATCTCATCTCAAGGCAAGTTTCCCGCTTAGATGCTTTCAGCGGTTATCTCTTCCGAACTTAGCTACCCGGCAATGCCACTGGCGTGACAACCGGTACACCAGAGGTTCGTCCACTCCGGTCCTCTCGTACTAGGAGCAGCCCCCTTCAAATTTCCAACGCCCACGGCAGATAGGGACCAAACTGTCTC
>NZ_LRHX01000017.1:0-9717 GCF_001758645.1 Janthinobacterium sp. MP5059B
CGCCGCGCCGCATCGGCTTGCGCCGCCGTGGTCAGCTACACCCTGAGCAATGCCTTTGCCACCTCGAAGCCGGGCGTGGTCAATGTGACGGTGACGGCGCGCCGCGACCCGTCGGTCGATCCGGAAGTGATCGGTTTGCAGGCGGCGCAAGCCGATGCGGCGCGGCGTTTCGCCAGCGCGCAGCTGTCGAACTTCACGCAGCGCCTGGAAAGCCTGCATGGCGACGGCTGGGGACGTTCCAGCTTTGGCCTGAGCCTGACGCCGCCGAACGACAGCGGCAACCCGACGGCGGCGCTGGCGCGCTGGCAGGCGGACGAAGCGGATCGCGTGTTTGGCACGGCCGTGAAACCGTTCATGCGCAAGGCGTCCCTGCGCCAGCCCGATGCCGGTTTCAGCAGCGAGCGGCAACAGGTGGATGTCAGCGGCGCCACGAACGGCTTGCCGGACATGCCGCAGCGTCCGGACACGCAGAAGCAGGCCCTGGCATTGTGGCTGGGCGGCGCGGTGGACTTCGGCCAGCACTATGTGAATGGCCGCGACACGGGCTTCCGTTTCCGCACCAACGGCGTGAGCGTGGGTGGCGATTACCGCATCAGCGACCTGGCGACCCTGGGCGTGGGCGCCGGTTTCAGCCATGACCGCAGCGACGTGGGCCAGAACGGCAGCCGCAGCACGGCCGACAGCGCCGTGGCGGCCGTGTATGGCAGCCTGCGTCCGAGCAAGGGCGTCTTCCTTGACGGCGTGCTCGGCTACGGTACCCTGCAATACGATGCGTCGCGCTACCTCACCGATGGCAGCGGTTTCGCCACGGGTGAGCGCGACGGCAAGCAAGTGTTCGGCGCGCTGGTGGGCGGCATCGAGATGCGCCAGGAAACGTGGATGTGGTCGCCATATGGCCGGGTGGAACTGATGTCGGCCAAGCTCGATCCGTACACGGAGAAGGCGGCGGGCATCAACGCGCTGAGCTACTTCAAGCAGACGGTGCGTTCGCGCATCGGCGCGCTGGGCGTGCGGGCCGAGGGCATCTATGTGGGTGGCCTGGGCACGTGGTTCCCGCGGGCGCGGCTCGAGTATCGGCACCAGTTCCAGGGCGCCGACGATGCGCGCCTGGCCTATGCCGACCTGGCGGCCGACGGCCCCGTGTACGTGATCCGCACGGTGCCGCAGCAGACGGGCAACTGGACGGCGGGGCTGGGCGTGAAACTGCTGCTGTCGAACGGCATGACCATCACGCTGGACTACAACAGCAATCTGAACATGGATAGCGGGCGTAGCCAGTCGGTGATGTTCGGCATTGCCATGCCGCTCAAGTAGCGCTACGGTTCAAGGAGGTGACGCCGCGGGGCGGGAGCAGCTTGCTCCCGCCCCGCGGTGCATATGACGCCTGGTTTTTCATGTTATTGCCGTGCCAGGGCGGCAATGATTCCATTAGAATCAGGCATCGTCTTTACCACACTGTTTACGGAATGGAATACCTGGAATGATGAATGTCCTGACCCTCGAACATTTTGCCACGCGCGTCAACGAGACGTTTATTGCGGCCGGTGACGGAAATGCCGCCTTTGTCCTGAAGGAAGTGCGCCCGTTGCCGTCAGCAACCCTGGAGGGCTTGATGCGCAAGCCGTTCAGCCTGCTGTTTCACAATAGCTCTCCCATCCTGTTCAGCCAGAAAATTTTCCAGATGCAGCATGATGCGTTTGGCGAAGTGGGTATCTTTTTGGTGCCGGTGGCGCGTGACAGCCACGGCTTCCTGTACCAGGCAGTGTTTAACTGAGGCCGGTACGGGGAGAAGGGCAAGGCGGGCGCCGCGATGGCGCCGCCTGCCTGGATGCATCAAACTTAATCAAACGACGGGAATTCCCCTTGCAGGGCGATGCAGAAATTCACCGCCAGCATCGGCTGGCGGTTTTCGTGCGGCTGGCCGCCACCGGCAGCACCGATCGCGGTCGGGGACAGCGTGACATTGGGTGGCGTCGTCGGCACGAATGCGGACGTGCCGCCAAGCGCAATCAAGGCATCCCCAGCGAGCGGCGTGTTGTGCTGCAGGGCGGCCGTGGGCTGGCGATATACATTGAGTTGATGGGTGTGGTTCGGGATCTCCGTCACGTTCAACGTGACACTGTTGCTGCCGAACGTCTCGCCCATCACGCGCGGCGTCAGGCCCGGGCCTTGGCCCTGGCTGCAGGGCGCGCGTCCCGTGAAGTTGGGCAGCTGGAAGGTGTTAACCCCATCGCCGCCATACTGCGTGCCGATCAAGGAAAACAGGGCGGTATATTGCCGGATTTGCAGGGTGGCGCCATTGCAGCTGGCCCATCCGTAGGGTGTGAAATTGAAGCCGAAGACTTGTATCTCGCCAAGGTATGGTGATGTCACGGTAGGTTCTCCTGATCGATTTTAGGGGCTGCGCTTGCGTGCCGGCTGTTATTGCTGTGATGGGAAAATGCCTGCCCATGCGATGCAAAATGAGGCGGTCAGGGTTGGCATGGTGTTCTCGTGCGCCAGGTTGCCGCCTGTTGTGCCCGTGGCGGTGGTTGCCAGTGCATAGGCGGTCAGACCGGTCAGATCGCTGGTGTACATCTTGTCGTTATTCGACGGGGCCGTCAGCAGCAGGTTGGCCGCTGGCACATTCGCCGTCGCCAGGGTGCTGTTCACATTGAACGGGTGCGTATGCGAAGGAAGCTGGGTTGCCAGCAAGGTCACCGATTCGCTGCCGCTTCGTTGCCCGATGGGCCGGTTGGTCAGGCCGGGACCGGTGCCCATATGCAGGGGAACCTGGCCGCGCAGGTCGGGCACGGCGAAAGTGTTGACGCCGTCGCCGCCGTAGGTGGTGCCCAGCAGGGTGTACAGTACTTCATTATTGGCGATCGGTTTCAGGCTGCCGTCGCAGGCGAACCAGCCGCTGGGAATGCGGGGAAAGGCAAACAGGCGAATTTCGCCGACATAGGGTGTGGTCATGACTATGCTCCGTAAGAAATGGCTGATTCGTTAGTTGCGCGACGGGAAGATACCGCTCAAGGCGATATTGAAGTTGATGACCGAGAACGGCTGCATATTGTTATGCGACTGGTTGCCGCCGGTCAACGCCAGGGTTTGGTTGGAGAGGGTAACTTGCGGTCCGGCCGAACCATAGATGGATTCCGCGCCGCTGCCGCCAAACAGGGTATTGGTGGGATTTTTCGACGTGCCGGGCGTCGTTACCGTATTGGCCGCATGCGTGTGCGGCGGCATCTGTGTCGATATCAAGGTGACAGCCTCGGTCCCCGCCCGCGTACCGATCGGGTAGGGGGAAGGTTGCCAGGCGCCATCGACAGAACTACCGGCACCGACAGGGGTACTGCCTTGCAAGTTAGGCAAGGCAAAGGTCGTACTGCCATTGCCGCCGTAGTAGGTACCCAGCAGTGCAAACAGCGCCTGATTTTGCGCAACGGGCAGCAATTGGCCGTTACATGCCGCAAATCCACGCGGCGCAAAATTGAAGCCGCCCATCATGATTTGTCCTAGATACACATCAGCCATCATCGTTCTCCCACGGTTGAATGCAATTAAATTTCAAATGGGAAATATTTTCCATTTGCAACCAATATTGCGTTTTAAAAAACCCTTTTTGTTATAGTTACTTTATTGAAATCTCGGGTTAGCATACGTTGTCATATGGCAAGCGTCAACATCTGTTGGCACTGTAGAAGAGCCTGGATAGGCATCGCTTGCAGCCTGAATTCATGTGCATTTTTTGTTTAAAAAACACTGTATTGGAGAAATTATGTTGCGCACTTGCAACGATATCGGCGCCCGTCCGGCACTTTCTTTCCTGCTTTCCTTTTTTGCCGGAAATAAGGGGCGAATGCCAAACAGTGCCGCTGAAAGGTCGCCAATATCCGGCCGTTTCGTGCAGTGGCTTGCCTCGCTGTGCCTGCTGATGCTGGCGTTCGGCGCCACGCCCGCGCAGGCGGCGGGCCCGAGCCTTATCTGCCCTCCGAATCAGAGTTTTACAGTTGCCTCGGGTGCCTCGTACATCATCGACCTGTCGAGCTGCAATACTTTTGGCCTGAACGATAATGCTGCCACGGCATTGCACGGCACGATCACCGGCCTCACCAACAATCAGGACAACAAGGCGACCTACACCAATAATGGAGATGGCGCGCTGTCCGATACGTTTGTGCTGCTCGATGAGTCGCAAGGAGAGATCACTTTCACGGTGACCGTCTTGCCCGCGGCGGCTGCCTTCACCGTGGCGCCCGGCAGTTTGACGGCACCCGTGATTGGCGTGCCGTACAGCCAGGGCATGTCGGCGAGCGGCGGCGTGGCCCCCTATGCCTACGCGTTTGATTCAGGCACCTTGCCACCTGGCATCACCGTGTCGTCGAGCGGCGTGATTTCCGGCACCGTGACGGCTACCGGCTCCTTTGCATTTGGCGTCAAGGTCACCGATTCGACGGCAGGCACACCGCAGGTAGTCATCAAGAATTATTCCGTGACGGTCGCCATCCCTACATTGTCCATCACGCCCACCACCCTGGCGGCCGGCGGGCTGTCGGCGCCCTACAGCCAGCAGATGTCCACTTTGAATGGTACTGCGCCCTTTACCTATGTGGTGGAGTCGGGCAGTTTGCCGCCTGGCCTGAGCCTGTCCTCCAGCGGCTTGTTATCGGGTACGCCGAGCGCCCTGGGCACCTATAACTTTGTGATCAAGTCGACGGATGTCACGGGCGGCAATGGACCGTACAACACGTCCAGAAGCTATTCCCTGGTGATCAACGCCCAGCCGCCGCCGACCATCACCGGCGTGTCGCCTGCATCCGGCCCTGCGACCGGCGGCACGGCCGTCACCATTACTGGTACCGGCTTTACGGGCGTTACGGCGCTGAAGTTTGGCGCCAATAATGGCGTCTCCGTCACCGTCGTCAATGCCACGACCATAACCGCCACGTCGCCTTCCGGTAGTGCTGGCACCGTGAACGTGACCGTCACCGCGACTGGCGGCACCAGCGCCACCGGCGCTGCCAACCAGTTCACGTATATTCCTGCGCCAACGGTCACCAGCATTTCGCCCACGGCAGGTCCTGCCGCTGGCGGCACGAGCGTCACCATTACGGGCACGGGGTTTACCGGCGCTACAGCGGTGACCTTCGGCGCCACGGCAGCCACCGGCTTCACGGTCAACAGCGCCACGCAGATCACGGCCACGGCGCCTGCCGGTACCGGTACGGTGGACGTGCGCGTCACCACGACGGGCGGTACCAGCGCCACCAGCGGGGCGGACCAGTACACCTTTGTGGCGGTACCGACGGTGACGAGCATTTCGCCCACGGCCGGCCCGGCCACCGGCGGCACCACCGTCACCATCACCGGCACGGGTTTTGGCAGCACCACGGCGGTGACCTTCGGCGCCACGGCGGCCACCGGCTACACGGTCAACAGCGCCACGCAGATCACGGCCACGGCGCCAGCGGGCAGCGCTGGCACGGTCGACGTGCGCGTCACTACGGCGGGCGGCACCAGCGCCACCAGCGCCGCCGATCAATTTACCTATGTGGCACGGCCGGTGGTGAGCAGCATTTCGCCCACTTCAGGACCTACGACCGGTGGCGCCACGGTCATCATCACCGGCTCGAATTTTAGCGGCACGACAGCCGTGACGTTCGGCGCCACGGCGGCCACCGGCTACACCGTCAACAGCGCCACGCAGATCACGGCCACGGCGCCGGTCGGCGGCGCTGGCACGGTGGACGTGAGCGTCACTTCGGTGGGCGGCACCAGCGCCACCAGTGCCAACGATCAATTTACCTACGTGACGCTGCCTGCGGTCAGCAGCATTTCGCCGACAGCCGGTCCGGCCACCGGCGGCACGAGCGTCATCATCACGGGTACGGGCTTCAGCGGCACCACGGCGGTGACGTTTGGCGCCACGGCGGCGAGCGGCTATACGGTCAACAGCGCCACGCAGATCACGGCGACGGCGCCAAGCGGCACGGGCACGGTGGACGTGCGCGTCACCACGACGGGCGGCACCAGCGCCATCAGCGCGGCCGATCAATATACCTATGTGGCGGCACCGGTGGTCAGCAGCATTTCGCCGACGGCCGGTCCGGCTACCGGCGGCACCACGGTCACCATCAGCGGTTCGAATTTCAGCGGCGCGACAGCCGTGACCTTCGGCGCCACGGCGGCCACCGGCTTTACCGTCAACAGCGCCACGCAGATCACGGCGACGGCGCCCGCAGGCACGGGTACCGTGGACGTGCGCATCACCACCGCTGGCGGCACCAGCGCCATCAGTGCAGCGGACCAGTTTACGTATGTGGCCGCACCGGCGGTGAGCAGCATTTCGCCTGCCACGGGTCCTGCTACCGGCGGCACCACGGTCACCATCACGGGCTCGAATTTGGGCGGTGCGACTGTCGTGACGTTCGGCGCCACGGCGGCCACTGGCTTCACCGTCAACAGCGCCACGCAGATCACGGCGACGGCGCCAAGCGGTACGGGCACGGTGGATGTGCGCGTGACCACGGCGGGTGGTACCAGCGCCACCAGCGCGGCGGACCAGTTCACCTATTTCGGTGCGCCAGTTGCAGGTGGTTCCAGCGCCACGGTGGCGTACGGCAGCAGCGCCACCCCGATCACCTTGTCACTTGGCGGCGGCACGGCGACCTCGGTGGCCATCGCCTCCGGCGCTTCGCACGGCACGGCGACGGCCAGCGGCACCAGCATCACCTACACGCCGACGGCCGGCTATGGCGGCCCTGACAGCTTCACCTACACGGCCACCAATATCGTCGGTACTTCGGCGCCGGCCACCGTGACCATTACGGTGGGCGTGGCAACGGTAACTGTCGTGGAAACCAGCGTATCGGGCGCAACAGTCGGCACGGCATACAGCCAGACCCTGACGGCCGCGGGCGGCACGTCGCCTTACACCTACACGATCAGCGCAGGCGCCTTGCCGGCAGGCCTCAGCCTGTCCAGCGGCGGGACACTGTCAGGCACGCCAACGGCTGCCGGTACTTTCAACTTCACCGTGCGCGCCCAGGATAGTTCGACGGGCAGCGGCCCGTATGCCGGCACGCAGGCCTACTCGCTGACGGTGGCGGCGCCAACGATCTCGGTAGCGCCGCCTGCCTTGCCTGCAATGACGGCCGGCGTTGCTTTCAGCCAGGCCATTACCGCCACCGGCGGGACGGCAGCATATAACTATGCCGTCACTACGGGCAGTTTGCCGACGGGTCTGAGCCTGGCGGCGGACGGCACCTTGTCCGGCACGCCGGCAGCAGCGGGCGCGTACAGCTTTACCGTCACCGCCACCGACAGCAGCACCGGCGCAGGCGCTCCCTTCTCGGGCTCACGCGCCTATTCCGGCAGCGTGGCACCGGGTGCGCCCATTGCCGGCAATGTCAGCGCCACGGTGGCCTACGGCAGCAGCGCCAACCCGATCGCCTTGAGCCTGAGCGGCGGTGTGGCGACCTCGGTAAGCGTGTCCTCCGGCGCCTCGCATGGCACGGCGACGGCCAGCGGCACCAGCATTACATATACGCCGACGGCCGGTTATGGCGGGCCAGACAGCTTTACCTACACGGCCACCAACGGCATCGGCACCTCGGCGGTGGCCACCGTGAGCATCACGGTGGGCACGCCGACCGTGACGATTGTGCAAACCAGCGTAGCTGGTGCAACAGTCGGCACGGCCTACAGCCAGACCCTGACGGCCGCGAACGGCCTGGCACCGTACGCCTACGCGATCAGCGCCGGTGCCTTGCCGGCCGGCGTGAGCCTGTCGAATGCCGGTCTGCTGGCGGGCACGCCAACGGCGGGCGGTACCTTCAACTTTACCGTGCGGGCCACGGACAGTTCGACGGGCAGCGGTCCATATGCGGGCGCGCGCGCCTATTCGCTGACGGTGGCGGTACCGGCGATCAGCATCGCGCCGGCGGCCTTGCCGGCCATGACGGCCGGCGTCGCCTTCAGCCAGGGCGTCACCGCCACGGGCGGCACGGCGCCGTATGGCTATGCCGTGACGGCTGGCAGCCTGCCGACAGGTTTGAGCCTGGCGGCGGACGGTACCGTGTCCGGCACGCCGACGGTGGCGGGCGCCTACAGCTTCAGCATCACCGCCACGGACAGCAGCACCGGCAGCGGACCGTATACAGGCGTGCATGCTTATTCCGGCACGGTGGCGATCGCCGTGCCCGTGGCCGGCGCCGTCACCACGACGGTGGCCTACGGCAGCAGCGCCAACCCGGTTCCATTGAACCTGGGCGGCGGCGCGGCGGCCTCCGTGGCGGTGGCATCGCTACCCGCTCACGGCACGGCGACGGCCAACGGTACCGGCATCACGTATACGCCGACGACCGGCTACGGCGGCAGCGACAGCTTTACCTATACGGCCACGAATGCCAGCGGTACCTCGGCGCCGGCCACCGTGACAGTCACCGTGGGCGCGCCGACGGTCAGCTTGACGCCGGCCACCTTGCCCAATCCCGTGGCGGAAACCCCCTACAGCGTCAGCGTCATGGCGACGGGCGGGATGGCGCCGTACACCTACAGCGTGACCAGCGGCAGCCTGCCTGCCGGCTTGAGCCTGAACACTGCCACGGGTGTGCTGTCCGGCACGACGAATGTGGCCGGCAGCTTTACCTTCAGCCTGCGCGCCAGCGACAGCAGCACGGGCGCGGGTGCGCCGTTCAGCGCGAGCAAGAGTTATACGGTGGCCGTTTCCGCGCCGACGATCACGCTCACGCCAGCCACCTTGCCGGCGGCGACAGTGGCCACGGCGTACAGCCAGCCACTGTCGGCCAGCGGCGGCGTGGCTCCCTATGCCTACACGGTGTCGAGCGGCAGCCTGCCAGCTGGCCTCACCTTGAGCAGCAGCGGCTTGCTGAGCGGCACGCCAACGGCAGCCGGCAGTTTTACCTTGACCGTGCAGGCGGCCGATGCGCACCAGTTCACCGGCACGCAAAGCTATACCCTGGTGGTGTCTTCGGCGACGGTCAGCCTGACGCCAGCGGCCTTGTCCAATCCGACGGCGGAAGCGGCCTACACTACGACGCTGACGGCAGCGGGCGGCACGGCGCCGTACACCTTCAGCGTCAGCAGCGGTACCTTGCCCGCTGGCCTGAGCCTGAACGGGGCCACGGGCGTACTGTCCGGCACGACGAATGTGGCGGGCAGCTTCCCGTTCAGCATCAAGGTCACCGACAGCAGCACGGGCGTGGGCGCGCCATTCAGCGCGAGCAACAGCTATACCCTGGCAGTGGCGGCACCGGTCCTGACACTGACGCCGGCCAGCCTGGCGGCCAATCCGTGCCGGCGACGCGTATAGCCAGACATTCACGGCGGCCGGCGGCATCGCGCCGTATGCGTACTCCGTGAGCGGCGGCGCCTTGCCAACGGGCCTGGTGCTCAATGCGGCGACCGGCATCGTCAGCGGCACGCCAACGGTGGCGGGCGAGCTACAACTTCACCTTGCAAGCGAAGGACGCGCACCAGTTCACGGTGCAGCAAGCGTTGACCCTGCAAGTGAACCAGGCGCCGCCGCTCACGGAGTACGCATACGGCGCGATGCCGCCGGCCAGCCTGGCGCCAATCCGTGCCGGCGTCAGTGTCAGGACCGGTGCCGCCACTGCCAGGGTATAGCTGTTGCTCGCGCTGAATGGCGCGCCCACGCCCGTGCTGCTGTCGGTGACCTTGATGCTGAACGGGGCCACGGGCGTACTGTCCGGC